>WRLE01000007.1 GCA_009777775.1 Oscillospiraceae bacterium | reverse complement strand
TAGCACCTCCCATGCTAGCCGAGGAAATTAGCAGTTATAATGTCGAAAAGGTGCAGGATTTTTATTCGGGAATAACTGATATAGCAGATATAAACGGGCTATGGTATTTCATCACATCGTCTGTGAGTTATGAACCCCGCTATTTCTATGATACAACCCATGCTCGCACAGCCATTGGAAATATAATGATTGCCAAAATGTTCGGAGATAATAGCTTATATATTCCAGACGATTTCGGCATTTGGATGACAAGCGAAAACGTAGATTTGGTTATTGAAGCAGGTTTTGGCGAAGAAGCGATTTTACAAAAGCTATCCACCGAAGAGTACACAGCCGAGCTTCCAGTTTTGATGTATCACCACCTGACAGACAATGTTGGTACATATTCAGCCATTTCTATTTCTGGCTTTGTGGAGCATATGGAAGCACTGGTGGAAGCGGGCTTCACAGCTGTGTCCTTGGAGCAGGTGATGGACTATGTTTATCGTGGAATCGACCTTCCGGAAAAACCTATTTTAATTACCTTTGATGATGGTTACGAAAGCAACTATACGGTTGCCTTTCCCATTCTTCAGGAATTTGGATTTCATGGAACAATTTTCGCCATTGGTGTTACCTATGATAAAAAAGATTTGTATAAAGATACTGAACGTCAGATAATACCCCATTTTGGTCATCAGGAAGCCAGAGAAATGGTGAATTCAGGTTTGATATCCATTCAGAGTCATAGCTTTGATATGCACAATGTGGAGGAAGAAGACGATCCTTTCCGAGACGGAGTTCTGCAATTTTCATATGAAAGCGATGATGAATATTTAGATATGTTCAGGAATGACCATGCCTTGATGGAGGCACTCTTACAAGATTATGGAGACATCATTGCCTTTGCATACCCTTATGGCAGAATTAGCACAATCAGCGCAGTTCTTCTCAACGAGCTGGGAGTCAAGCTGACCTTTTCGGTAGACCCTGGAATAAACACGATTATTAAAGGTCTACCCCAGAGCTTATTTGCTCTAAAACGCTTCAATATGGACGACGATGTTAGCCCCGAAGATATGCTGGCGATGATTGGCGGATAACACGGGGAAAAAGGGTCAGGCAGCTAGGGAAGTACAAAAAGGAGCGTTCATTCTAAGTAATTACAATAATTCTAACTTTTTAGGAGAAAATCGACTACCTCGTCTTTACTAGCGAAGCGAAGCAATCCAGACACCGATTTGCAGGTTGTAGCATAGAATCACACAAATTACCCAGTCTTGATTCCTTTGTCACAGTGTTCCACACAACGACAAAACTGGAATTCTGATAAATTACGATGAAAATTTTTATTAGGAGAAAACATATGATTGAGCTTCCAGAAGCCCACACTTTAGCCACACAGTTAGGCGAAGCCTTCATAGGCAAAACCATCGTCAGCGCAGCAGCCAATACATCGCCTCATGGTTTCGCTTGGTACTCAGGCGACCCAGAGCTGTATAATGAGAAACTCGCTGGTAAAAAAGTATCCGCCACGGCAGCATATGGAGGGAGACCCGAAATGCTGGCAGACGGTATGATAATTTCGTTCTTCGATGGAGTTCGTTCCCGCTATCTTGGAAAAGATGAAAAGCGACCTGTCAAACACCAGCTGTTAATAGAGTTTGAAGATGGCAGCGCATTATGCTGCACAGTACAAATGTATGGCGGTATGATGGCTTTTCCTGATGAACCACGCGATGATTTTTACTACAATGTCGGCAGAGAAAAGCTTTCGCCTTATACAGAAGCATTTGATATGGTATATTTCGATGGTTTATTTGATGGCATAAAAAAATCGCTCAGTGTAAAAGCACTCCTTGCCACTGAACAACGAATCCCAGGATTGGGTAATGGTGTATTACAAGATATTTTATTCAATGCCAAGATTCATCCCAAAAGAAAGGCAGAATCACTATCTGAAAATGAGCGTGAACTGCTGTATAAGGCAACTGTATCAACCCTCAAAGATATGCGAGAAGCCGGTGGTCGCGACACAGAAAAGGATCTTTTCGGCGAATCCGGCGGTTATAACACGATTTTGTCAAGCAAAACCCTGGCAAACCCCTGCCCCGTATGCGGCGGCAGCATTAAAAAAGAAGCCTTCCTAGGCGGCAGCGTCTACTTTTGCCCAACATGCCAAGTGCTGTAAGGTGGTTATGACTAGTTTTGTTATACTGCTGCTTCTAGTATAGAAGCATTTTACAACGTATAAACTAATTATTTGCATTCAGTAGTATGGAAACTAACTCAATAAATTTGCTAGTCCTTTCGATAGTTTTATTGTGTATAGAAAACTGATGCCACTATCATGGCAGATTGAGGTGTTGACGAATGAGTATGACAGATAATAAAAAAGAACAGGAACGCTCCGAGTTACATCGCACAATATGGGGTATTGCCAATGCCCTTCGCGGTAGCGTGGATGGTTGGGACTTTAAGCAATATGTCCTTGGGATGTTGTTTTATCGCTATATATCGGAAAACCTCTGCGCATATATCAATGAGGGTGAATACGCTGCTGGTGATACAGCCTTCGATTATGCCCAGCTCGCTGATGGAGATGCGGAGCCAGCCCGCGATGACCTCGTGAACACAAAGGGCTTTTTCATTCTGCCGAGTGAGCTTTTTGAGAATGTCTTGCAACATGCAGCATCAGATGAAAACCTGAACGAAACCCTTGAAAGTGTCTTTAAAAACATAGAATCCTCCGCCCATGGAACAGACAGCGAAGGAAACTTCAAAGGTTTATTCGACGATCTCGATGTAAACAGCAACAAACTCGGCAGTACAGTGGCGCAGAGAAACGGACGACTAGTGAAGCTTATGAACGGTATAGCGGAGATGAAGCTGGGTGATTACAAAGAAAATACCATTGATGCTTTCGGTGATGCATACGAGTTTCTTATGGGGATGTACGCAAGCAACGCAGGTAAAAGCGGAGGAGAATACTACACACCCCAGGAGGTTTCTGAGCTACTCACTCGCATAGCTCTAGTGGGTCGGACTGAAGTGAACAAAGTTTATGACCCCGCCTGCGGGAGCGGATCACTTTTGCTCAATTTCGCAAAAATCCTTGGGAAAGACAAAGTGCGCCAGGGCTTCTTCGGACAGGAAATCAACATCACCACTTATAACCTTTGTCGAATAAATATGTTTCTCCATGATGTGGACTTCGATAAATTCGACATTGCTCACGGCGATACGCTAACTGACCCGATGCATTGGGATGACGAACCTTTTGAAGCAATCGTATCGAACCCACCATATTCTATTAAATGGGCGGGAGACGACAACCCTTTGCTTATTAATGACCCTCGCTTTTCGCCTGCGGGTGTTCTCGCACCAAAATCAAAGGCTGACCTTGCTTTTATCATGCATAGCCTGTCATGGCTCGCAACAAGCGGAACTGCGACTATTGTATGCTTCCCTGGGGTATTTTATCGCAGCGGCGCAGAGCAAAAAATCCGCAAATACCTCATTGACAACAATTTCATCGACTGCGTGATACAACTCCCAGACAATCTATTTTATGGAACTAGCATAACCACCTGTATCATGGTGATGAAAAAGTCGAAAAGCGAAAACAGCACCCTATTCATAGATGCTAGCCGTGAGTTTGTCAAAGTAACCAACAACAACAAGCTGATGCAAGAAAACATAATAAAAATAGTCGCTGCATATACTGACCGCTCAGACATCGAGTATTTCGCAAGACTTGTACCCAACAGCGAGATTGCTGAGCAGAACTACAACCTTTCTGTCAGCACATATGTCGAACAGGAAGACACTCGCGCGGTCATCAATATCGTGGAGCTAAACGCAGAAATAGAGCGAATTGTAGCACGGAGCGATGTGCTGCGGAATGAAATTGCTGCGATTGTTGCTGAGATTGAGGGGGGATAAAACTAATGAATGAAAATAGAATAGATTACATAATAAATAATGCTAAACGAAGCATGGAAGTTGAGGGATTCGTTATTGATGATGAGTTGGAGCGAACTGTACGTAGCATATTAAATGGTGAACTAACAAGAACCGAATTCATTGAGAAATTAAAACTTAAAGCCATGAGGTATGCATCTGGTGAAATATGAATATGGTGGTGTCGAATATGAGGGTGAAACATTTTATTGTTATCCTGATTCGGATGTATTAATGAATAAATTTAATATAATGGATGGTGAAAAGCTACAGGAAATCGAACGCGAAATATCATTTACGAATATTTCATTTCTTGGCGAGAACCCGCTTAAAGGTGCATTGGATTTTAAGTACCTTTTGAAAATCCATAAATTCATATTCGAAGATATTTACGGTTGGGCTGGGCATATTCGTGGTGTTGGATTTTTCACCAAAGGTGATGCTATGTTTTGTGTTGCTGATAAGATACCAGAATACGCTGACAATACTTTCGGAAAACTACGAGCAGAAAAATGGCTACGAGGTCTGGAGCGAACAGAATTCATTGAGCGGCTTGCGTATTATATGGGAGAAGTTAATGCTCTGCACCCTTTTCGTGAAGGAAACGGTCGGACACAGCGGGTATTCTTTGCTGAACTGGCACGTCGGGCAATGTATAATTTGAATTATTGTCTTGTCAATCCTGACGAATTGCTGGAAGCTGATATTGCAATATATAACAAGGATTATTCAATGCTGACGGCGTTGTTGGAGACGATGTTAACGAGAATAGGGCAGGAGTGACAGTGATGATGCGATTTGAAAGCTTGATAAAGGAACTAAATAGTTGCTATAATGGTGGAGTATTATGGAAGAAGAAATAAATAACCAAATTGAAGAAAACGATAAGAGCAGCATGGAAATCAAAAGCTTCAATTATACTGAGTGGCAAAGAAGCCTTTGGGAAGACTTAACGCTTGAGGAAGTATTTGAACATGCAAAAAATGCACAAGAAAAGCATAAAGTACCTGATGAGGTCGATGAAATATGACGAAACTTGATAATTTGATTGCGGAGCTGTGTCCAGATGGGGTTGAGTATAAGCCGTTGGGGGAAATAGCAACTGAAATGTATCGTGGTTCCGGAATAAAACGTGATGAAGTCACTGAAACAGGCTCTCCATGTGTCAGATATGGAGAGATATACACATCATATGGTGTGTGGTTCGATACCTGTCTATCACGTACCAAGGTAGGGAAGAAGACATTTACACATGGTGATATTTTGTTTGCAATAACCGGTGAAAGCATCGAAGATATAGCTAAATCATGTGCATATATAGGACACGATACTTGTTACGCTGGTGGTGATATTGTTGTAATGAAGCATAAGCAAAACCCGAAGTATCTTGCTTATACATTATCTACATACGAAGCACAAGCGCAAAAGAGTAAGGGTAAGATTAAAAGTAAGGTTGTGCATTCTAGCATTCCTGCGCTTAAGGAAATTATCGTCCCTCTTCCCCCGCTCCCTATACAAGAAGAAATTGTCCGTATACTTGATAATTTCACAGAGCTCACAGCGGAGCTTACAACGGAGCTTACAGCGAGGAAAAAGCAGTATGAGTATTATCAAAACGAACTGCTGACTTTCGGCGATGATGTTGACTATAAGGAACTTAACGAGGTTTGTGACTATGTTGACTATCGGGGGAAAACACCAAAGAAGACAGACAACGGAGTGTTTTTAATTACTGCAAAAAACATACGAAAAGGCTTTATTGACTACGAAACCTCGAAAGAGTATATAGCTGCTGAAGACTACGATGAAGTCATGCGGCGCGGCAAGCCTCTTATTGGCGATATCTTGGTTACAACAGAAGCTCCTTGTGGACACGTCGCACAACTTGAGCGTGATGATATTGCTTTAGCACAACGGGTAATTAAATATAGAGGGCGAGCAGACGTTATAAATAACGCCTATTTGAAACACATCCTGCTTGCAAGCGAGTTCCAGACAAAGCTGCTGAGGGCTGCGACAGGTGGAACTGTGAAAGGAATCAAAGGGAGCAAGCTCCACAAGCTAACAATTCCAATCCCTCCGCTGGAAGTGCAGACGCGCATCGTCGAAATCCTCGACCGCTTCGACACCCTGACCACCGACATCACAAACGGATTACCCGCCGAAATCACCGCCAGGCAAAAACAATACGAATATTACCGCGACAAATTATTATCATTCCCCGCAAAACAACAATCGCCATCGTAGGGGACGATGGCAATCGTCCCGCCGAGGATGGCAATCGTCCCGCCGAGGATGGCAATCGTCCCGCCACCGATGGCAATCGTCCCGCCACCGATGGTAATCGTCCCGCCACCGAAGGCAATCGCCGTCGTAGGGGACGATGGCAATCGTCCCGCCACCGATGGCAATCGACCCACCATCGATGGCAATCCCCCCACCAAAGGAAACAACCATGAAGGAATTACCACAACGAAAGAAAAACAGATTACAAGGATATGATTACAGCCAAAGCGGAGCGTATTTTATTACAATATGTACAAAAAACAGAAAAGCTTTATTTGGAGCTGTAGAAAACAGCCAAATGATATTAAATGAAATTGGAAAAATCGTAAAACAGGAAATCGAAAAAATCCCGACAATACGAGAAGAGTGTGTTATACATGAGTATATTGTTATGCCGA
This sequence comes from Oscillospiraceae bacterium, assembly GCA_009777775.1. GTDB lineage: Bacteria > Bacillota > Clostridia > Oscillospirales > Oscillospiraceae > WRMH01. Next base: position 152,172 of record WRLE01000007.1, on the reverse strand, counting down.
ACCATGTTCACATGATTGTGGAAATAAAAAATACAGGAGATAATCCTAATTACATCGAAACACAACGGGACGATTGCCATCGTCCCGTACGGAGATCAATACCCAACATGGTGCAAGGGTTGAAGGGTGCAGTGACCAGACGATTAGGATTTTCACCTTGGCATCGTAATTATCATGACCACATTATACGCAATGACAAGGAATATACCCGCATCGCTGAATACATCATCAATAATCCCGTAAAATGGAACGAAGACCGATTTTATATATAGCTATGATTCTCATCGGGGGCAAGTCATCATTGTCGCTATTGAATCATAAGGAGGCACAGGTTTATGACTGATACCCAAAGGCAGCTTGTTGAATATATTGTTCAAGACATTGTTGCATATATCATGGAAGACATGAACTTGGAAATTGATGAGGCTATGTCGGTTCTTTTTAATTCTAGACTTTTTGATTTGCTACATGATGTGGAAACAGGGTTATATCTCGAAGGTTCATCCTATGTATATGAGTTTCTAAAAGAAGAGTTGGAGCAAGTAGATAATATAGAGATTGAAAAGCCAATTTCTTCATACAATATCATCACCAGCACAGAGGAATCCACTGTTGTTGCGGAATATATTCCACCATATCGTTCGGCGGCTGAATATCAGTCTGAAGCTGATTTGGAAAAAGAATTTATTGGGTTGCTGTCTGAGCAGGGGTACGAATATATCACCTTTCATAATGAGGCTGCTTTGATAAATAACCTGCGCATACAGCTTGAGGTACTCAATAAAATCGCATTTTCCGATGGTGAGTGGGAGCGGTTTTTCAGTGAGTGTATCGCAAGCGGAAACGAAGGTATTGTTGAGAAAACACGCAAGATACAAGACGACCATTTCCAAGTTTTAAGACGAGACGATGGAAGCAGCAAAAATGTATATTTACTTGATAAAAAGAATATCCATAACAACCGTCTGCAGGTAATAAACCAATATACCGAATCTGGCGGAACCCATGAAACACGCTATGATGTAACTATTCTCGTGAATGGGTTCCCATTGGTGCATGTTGAGTTGAAGCGGCGGGGTGTTGCCATCAGAGAAGCGTTCAACCAAATCAAGCGGTATCAGCGAGATAGTTTCTGGGCTGCAAGCGGTTTATATGAATATGTGCAAATTTTCGTAATCTCCAATGGAACGCATACAAAGTATTATTCCAATACCACGCGAAACGCCCATATCAAAGAATCTGCCGAAAGCGAGCGTCGTAGGAGCAAAAAGACCAGCAATAGTTTTGAGTTCACCTCCTACTGGGCGGACGGGAATAATAAAATCATCGCTGACCTTACGGATTTCACTAAGACCTTTTTCGCCAAGCACACAGTATTGAATATCCTCACACGCTATTGCGTTTTTACAAGTGAAGAGCTGCTCCTTGTAATGCGTCCGTACCAAATCGCAGCGACTGAGCGGATTATCAGCAGAATCGTTATATCAACCAATTATAAAAAGACAGGCACTACAGATGCTGGCGGCTATATCTGGCACACCACAGGGAGCGGAAAGACTCTGACTAGTTTTAAAACAGCGCAATTGGCTACCGAGCTGGAATCCGTTGATAAGGTATTGTTTGTGGTAGACCGCAAAGATCTCGATTATCAAACGATGAAAGAGTACGACCGCTTTGAAAAGGGTGCGGCGAATGCAAGCAAATCAACAAGGGAGCTGGAAAGGAATCTGAATGACCCCAATGCTCGAATCATTATTACAACCATTCAAAAGCTGGATGTTTTCATCAGTAAGAATAAGACCCATGAAATATATAAAAAGCATGTTGTACTTGTGTTCGATGAATGTCACCGTTCACAGTTCGGGGAGATGCATCAAAAAATAATCAAAGCGTTCCGTAACTACCATATCTTTGGGTTTACGGGAACACCGATATTTGCTGCAAATTCAAGTGGCGGCAAAATGCCGCCATTACGACGCACCACTGAGCAGGCTTTTGGCGATAAGCTTCATACATATACCATCGTTGATGCAATAAACGATGGGAACGTGCTACCCTTTCGCATCGATTTCATTGATACGATAAAGCAAAAGGATGATATCATTGACAAGGATGTACGGGCAATTGATATTGAGAGAGCAATGTCAGCACCTGAGCGGGTCAGGGAGATTGTTGCCTATATTATCGAACACTTCGACCAAAAGACAAAGCAGAGCTCATTTTATAGTTTAGGAGATCGGCGTGTGGCGGGATTCAATTCCATATTTGCTGTGTCCTCCATTCCCATGGCAATGAAGTATTACGAGGAGTTCAGGCGCATTGGTGCTATATCTCAGTCTACTGCATCTCAACCCACTACATCTCAACTCACAGGACATCCCCAACATACAATGTACACTCAACGTATAAAACCTCTGCGGGTAGCAACCATTTTCAGTTACAGTGCCAATGAGGACGATCCGGAGGATGCGCTGCCAGATGAGGAATTTGATAATGATAGGCTCGATAAGAGCTCCAGAGATTTTTTGGAATCCGCCATTTCTGACTACAATGCCATGTTTAGCACAAATTTCGACACTTCATCGGACAAGTTCCAAAATTATTACAGCGACCTTTCCCAACGTGTTAAAAATAGGGAGATTGATTTGCTCATTGTTGTCAATATGTTCCTCACCGGCTTTGATGCAACCACACTCAATACTCTGTGGGTAGACAAAAACCTTAGGCAGCATGGTCTCATCCAAGCATATTCTCGCACAAACCGCATACTCAACAGTGTTAAGACTTTCGGAAACATCGTCTGCTTCAGAGATTTGAAGCAAGCCACCGATGATGCTATATCTTTGTTTGGCGATAAAGAGGCTGGTGGCGTTGTGCTGCTTAAAACTTATGATGATTATTATAATGGCTTTGAACTCAACGGTGAATATAAGCCTGGATACATAGAATTGATAGCCGAAATCATGGAGCGGTTTCCACTTGGGGAAGCGATTATCGGAGAAGAAGCGCAAAAGGATTTTATTAGATTATATGGGTCTATATTGCGCTTGAAGAATATATTGACTGCTTTTGATGAGTTTGATGGCAACGAAATACTAAGCGACCGTGATTATCAGGATTATCAGAGCGTCTATATCGACTTATACCAGGAACTGCGCCCGAAAGACAGTGATGATAAAGAGTATATTAATGATGATATTATTTTTGAATTGGAACTTATTAGACAAATCGAGGTTAATATTGACTATATTCTCATGCTTGTGGAAAAGTATCATGAGTCCAATTTGGAAGACAAAAGTATTTTGACATCAATTGACAAGGCAATTAATTCTAGTATTCAGCTTCGGAGCAAGAAAGAACTGATTAGTAGCTTCGTAGCGAGAGTCAGTATATCCACGAGTATAGATGATGATTGGAAGCATTTTGTTCAGGAATGCTTCGATGATGATATTGCTGAGCTTATTGCTGATGAAAACTTGAAAGACGAGGAAGCCCGCCGCTTTGTTGATATTGCATTTCGTGATGGAGTTTTAAAAACGATGGGAACGGATTTTGATAAAATCATGCCGCCTGTTTCTCGATTCGGTGGTGGTAACCGTGTTGAGAAGAAAGAGGGGATTATCGATAAGTTGATGGTGTTTTTTGAGAAGTATTTTGGTTTGGTGTGATGGGGGAGCGGCGGGGCGATTGCCATCGCCCCTTACATATCGCCCCTTACATATCGCCCCTTACATGTTGCCCCTTACATGTTGCCCCTTACATGTTGCCCCTTACACATCGACTCTTACATATCACCTCTTACACATCGCTCCTTATACATCGACCTTTACATAGTATCATCGCTTGCTATGGTTCTTAGGGCTTTGAGGATGTCGGTTGTGGCTTCTGCGGGGGTTTTGTACTCTTTGTCTAGTAGGTAATTGGCGTAGTGTCGCACGCGGACTTGGCTTGGTGATAGCTGCGCTTTGTCACGGATGCGTATTTGTGGAAGCTTGCGTAATCCTTCTTTTGATTTGGGAGCATCGAATTCTTCTCGTAATGCTTTGATTTTGCTTAATAGCTCATGTTCGGTGCAAACAGCTATCATGTCTAGTCCAAAGTCAATTTCTATTATATCTTGCTCATCGCTATTGCCAAATCCGATTAATTTCAAATTAGAATCAATCTCATTGGCGGAGAGACTATTTTCGATTTGACCAAGCACAATTTCTCGGCTTTCTCGTAGATGGGGTAATTTTTGTGCTATTTCGAAAGCTTTTTCTTTGTCTCCTACCTTCATATAAATAAAGCACAATGCTGCGCGGGTTGTATGATGAACCTTTTCACTTTGATTGTTTGCTAGTACACGTTCACACAGGGAGACTGCTTGGGAGAGTTTAGCTGGGTCATCACTGAGGGCTAAAACTATTGCCAAATCAGACATTATTCCCTCATCGTTGGGAAATGTTTTTAATGCTTCTGAATAAATTTCTACAGCTTCATCTATTTCACCGTCTGTTATATGATTTTGGGCAGTGGTGAAAATGTTATTTCTCGTCTGTTGGTTGTTAATTTTATCCATTCCAATGAGAGCATCCACGCTGACTTCATATAAATTTGAGAGTGCGGGTAACATGGTGATGTCTGGCATGGTGTCGCCGCGTTCCCATTTACTCACACTTTGCGGGGAGACATTCAACATTCCAGCAACTTCTTCCTGGGTGAGGTCTTTTTTCTTTCGTAAAGCTTTTAGGTTTTCAGCGATATATAGCATTATATCTTCCTCCGATTGTTTATTATAATACTATTTTAACAGCAAATAAAGCAGCTTTCCATATCTCATTAGGCGATATATTTTCAACTATAGGGCGAATACTACTGTTGTTTGACATATTTTTAATTATGGCGTAAAATATCATGCAATGTGTAGGTATGAGTAAGCTGGGCAGTCGCGAGCGCAGGTTGAAAGACCGCGCCCGAGGAAAGTCCGGACTCCATAGGGCAGGGATAACGGGTAACGCCCGCCGAAGGCGACTTCAGGACAAGTGCAACAGAAATAAACCGCCATAACAATAGCCCAGAAATGGAATAATGTTTATGGTAAGGGTGGAAAGGCGAGGTAAGAGCTCACCCGGCGACTGGAGACAGCGCGCCGCTGTAAACTCTATCCCGGAGCAACACCGTGGGAGAACAGATGCTATGCATCAAGGCAAGCCCAGCCGTTCTCAGGAGGTGGCTTGAGCCCACTAGCAATGGTGGGCCTAGATAGATGGCTGTTCACGACAGAATCCGGCTTACAGGCTTGCTCACACCGCACATGCGTTAGTTAGGAGAGTGGAAAAATGCAAGATAATATAAAAGCTGTTGTTCTTGCAGCGGGGAAAGGTACTCGCTTGCAAACGGAAAATAATGAGCTCCCAAAAGTGATGAGAAATGCACGGGGAAAGCCTCTTTTATGGTATGTCCTTGATGGAATTTCATTTATCGATAAGTCTGAAATCATCATTGTAGTGGGATATATGAAAGAAGCTGTGACTGATTATTTTAGCGAATATATTTTTGCAGAACAATACGAGCAATTGGGAACAGGGCATGCGGTAAAAGCGGCGAAGGACTTGCTCGTCGATTTCAATGGTGCTGTTTTAGTTTGCTGCGGCGATATGCCTGCCATTAAGGGTGAGACGTATGAGAGCTTTGTGAAAGCACATTTCGATCAAGGAAATGTCTGCACCATACTAACTGGTGAGTCTTCTATTCAATTATCATATGGTAGAATCGTTCGTGATGATAAAAATGGCTTTGTGGAAATTGTTGAAGATAAAGATTGCTCTGAAGAACAAAAGAAAATAACTGAACTCAACAGCGGAGTCTACATTTTCGATTGTCAAAAAATGCTGCTTGCACTGGAAAAACTTGAAAATAATAATAATCAAAAGGAGTATTATCTCACCGATGTGCCTGCTATATTAAAAAATAGCGGTGAGCAAGTTGGGTTATATAAACGTGATTTAGGCGATGAAATCGTTGGTGTGAATACATTGGAACAGCTAGAACAGGTGGAAAAAATTATTGAAGGCAGAGAAAAATAATTTTACGTGGAAAAAAACTTGTAAGTGATGACTGTCTCAGTTTATGATAGCCACATCCGCATAGACATATTCATATAAAACAACAGATGTTTAATGGTGAAAATGTTATTGACATATCAGTCTTTTAGGGTATAATAGGCAAGCATCTATAAACCCGATGCAAGTCCATTATAAATAAAAAATCAATATTGGACCAATCCTTGCTCCTAGCTAGACTGGGGGCCATTAGACCAGAAGGAGGTATTTTATGGCTAAGACATCTGAAAACTATGAGCTCATGTACATAATCGATTTGGACTTGGGCGAAGAAGGTATCGCAGCTGCGATTGAAAGATTCAAGAACTTAATTGAAGAATATGGAACGATTAACGAGCTTGAAGAAATGGGAAAAAGGAAGCTGGCATATTTGATAAACGACAAGCCAGAAGGCTACTATGTCCTTGTCAAGTTTACAGCACCACCTAGTTTTCCAGCCGAGCTTGATCGTGTACTTGGTATTACAGATGGTATCATGCGCTCGCTCATAACAGTAATCGGCGAATAGTCTGTCTGTATTAAAGACAAAATAGCAAATATCAGCATCGACAAAAATAATGGACGTCCATTCCTTTTCACGGGTGGATAGTAGTAATTGATGTATTTGAAAGGAATGTACGAAAATGAACCAAATAGTTATCATGGGAAGAATGACTCGCGATCCAGAACTCAGACAAACACCCAATGGCATATCGGTTGCTTCTTTCACCCTCGCTGTTGACCGTGGTTTTACCCCGAGAGACGGTGGTGAAAGGCAGACGGATTTCATTGATGTGGTGGCTTGGAGAAATACTGCCGAATTTGTTTCAAAATACTTTACCAAAGGACAAATGGCTGCTGTAACTGGTCGTTTGCAAATTCGTGACTGGACAGATAAAGACGGCAACAAGAGAAGAAGCGCAGAGGTCGTTGCCGATAGCATTTTCTTCACAGAAAGCAAAAGAAGCAGAGAAGCAAGTCTTGGACAGACAGAATCCAGAGATGATTACAGTTCTAGTTTCTCCACTCCAGTTGAGGGTTCCGATTTCGCTGAGCTTGATATGGACGATGGCGAGCTTCCGTTCTAATGAAAAAAGAAAGCTTATGCTGAGCTAAAATAAATCCCTTCCCAATGACAGAAATAGTATCAGTAATGAATTAAGAGGTGAAATGAAATAAATGTCATACGAGAGAGATAATAGACAAAATAACCGTAGGCGCAGGAAAGTGTGTCAGTTCTGTGTTGATAGAGCCACAGAAATTGATTATAAAGATGCTGCAAAGCTTCGGAGATATATTTCGGAGCGCAGCAAGATATTACCAAGAAGAACAACAGGCGTATGCGCCCAACATCAAAGAAGACTGATGGTAGCCATTAAAAGAGCGCGCCAAGTCGCCTTGATGCCTTACATCACAGATTAGAAACTCTAGCATTTTGCCCCTACTTTTACTTTGAAGTAGGGGCATTTTCGCTTTTTTTTGCCTTTTTCCTTGACAGGAGTGGGGGAGCATACTATAATGTCTTTCATCGGAGACTCTCGCTTTTTTGGAAATCCTGACAGAGAACCAGTGCCGTGGGCTGAAAGTACTGGCTGGGAGAGTAGTGAGCAGGGGACACTCCGTAGTAGACTATAATTAGATATTGAATAAAGCGGGCGCATCAATGACGATGTGCCAATGCGGGTGGCACCGCGGGCTGTTTTGCTCGTCCCGGGAAATTTATTCCTGGGATTTTATTATTTTAGGGGGTACAAGTATATGCTTCGTACGCATCTTGCAGGAGAACTGCGCATTGAAAATATAGGTGAAGAAGTCAGACTTTCAGGCTGGGTAGACACTATTCGTGACCATGGTGGAGTTAAGTTTTTGGACTTGCGCGATTTCAGCGGAAAAACCCAAATAGTCATCCATGACAATGCCATGTTAAACGGAGTCAATCGAGAAGCTGTTGTGTCTGTTTATGGCAAGGTGCGCATGAGAGATGATGAGTCCATCAATCTAAAACTGGATACTGGTCATATTGAGGTCTTTGCTGAGAAACTAGAGCTTCTTGGACCTGCTAAAAGTATGCTTCCATTTGAAATAGATGAATCCACATCCACAAGGGAGGATGTTCGGCTCATGTATCGTTATCTTGACCTGCGTAATCCTGCCATTTCAAGTAACATCATTTTGCGAGCCCAGGTTATCAGCCATTTGCGTCAAGCAATGGAATCATTGGGTTTCATTGAAATCCAGACACCTATTCTCACAGCATCTTCCCCAGAAGGTGCTCGAGACTACATTGTTCCCAGTAGAAAGTTTAAAGGGAAGTTTTATGCCCTCCCCCAAGCACCGCAACAATTTAAGCAACTGTTGATGGTTGCTGGTTTTGATAAGTATTACCAAATAGCACCTTGTTTTCGTGATGAGGATGCCAGAGCAGACCGTTCTCCTGGTGAATTTTACCAGCTTGATTTTGAAATGGCTTTTGCAGAGCAAGATGATGTTTTTGCTGTTGCGGAAAAAGTTTTGTATGAAACCTTTGTTAAGTTTACAAATAAAAGAGTCTCAAAACCTCCTTTCCGCAGGATACAGTATAAGGATGCCATGGAAAAATATGGCTCAGACAAACCGGATTTAAGAAATCCGCTGGAAATATGCGATTTGACATCTTTTTTCAGCGATGTCGATTTTCCAGCTTTTAAGAACAGACCTGTAAGGGGTATTGTGGCAAACTGTAATGGTAAACCACGTAGTTTTTTCGACAACTCCCTAACATATGCCACAGAAATTGGGATGAAAGGTCTTGGATACATAACTTATTCAGAGGGAGAGTTCAAAGGTCCCATTGAAAAATATTTGTCAGTGGAAAAGCAAAAGGAATTGATAGAATCTTTAGCTATGAAAGAAGATGATACATTATTCTTTATCAGTGATGCCCCAGCAATCGTAGATGGATTTGCAGGTGATATACGAAATTGGCTCGGTAAGGCTCTTGATATAGTGGACATGGATGCATTTGAATTTTGTTTCATTACCGATTATCCCATGTATGAGTACAATACTGAAACCAGGGGTTATGATTTTACCCACAATCCTTTTTCCATGCCCATCGGCGGACTAGCTGCGTTGGAATCTATGAACCCTCTCGATGTAGTTGCACATCAGTATGATGTTGTATGTAATGGTGTTGAGCTTTCATCAGGAGCGGTGAGGAACCATTCTCCAGAGACGATGGTAAAAGCTTTTAGTATAGCTGGTTATACAGAGGAGGACTTAAACGAGAAGTTCAATGCTCTATACACAGCATTTCAATACGGCGCACCCCCCCATGCGGGAATGGCTCCTGGTATTGACAGGATTGTCATGCTCCTTGCAGAAGAAGAGACAATTAGAGATGTCATAGCCTTCCCCCTAAACAGCAACGCCCAAGACATCATGCTAGGTGCCCCAGGCAACGTAACAGAAAAGCAACTCCGCGAAGCAAACATATCAGTTAGGAATTAGGAATGAGGAATTAGGAGTTACGAGTTCGGTAGATTTAGCAATATATAGAAAACGGTGCAAGCTTCATTATTGAAGCCTGCACCGTTTTTTTATATTTGTGGAGATTATGCGGTTTGATAACTCCTAATTCCTAATTCCTCATTCCTAATTGCGAAGCTAACTCCTCATTCCTAACTCCTAATTCGCTTTATCTCTACGCTGCATTGGGCTAGGTATTCTTGGGGTTCGGCGGTGCAGAATTCTTCTAGGAGATAGATTGTATATACAGGACCTACAAGGGAAAGGGAGTTGGCTGCGGCATATGCGTTCATTCTATCTGGGAGGTCTCCCAATTGGGCATAATAGCCGCGGGCATATCCGACGAGATAGTCGCCTGCTTTTTGGACATGGCTACCAACAGGGTCGATGGAAATAAAACGATTAGGTTGACCTGGAGATTTTTGGAAAGAATCCATGTCATTATGGTAACCACCCACTGGAAAGCTGAGGTTAATATGGTTTTCCCTTGTCCAATCTAAATGAGCAGCCAGTGGTTCAAGAAATGTATCTCCTTCGCTGTATTCATTTTGAGGCCAAAGAAACATGGCTAGCTCATCTTTTTTATTTATCGATATTTCAGTTTCGTCCACCTTTGAGCCGAAATTTATAAGCTCGCGCCTGGCGTGGATGATTGAGTATCGCATTCGGAGGTTGCGCATTTCCATATCCATGAGCTTTTCTTGTTTTTCCAGCAAATCCAATAAATTTTCTTTATCACGATCTTCCCTTAGGGAAGCGATTGTTTTTAAAGGTATTTCCAGTTCGCTCAAAGTTGCCACAAAATTCAAAGCAAGAAGCTGAACAGTGGAATAGTATCTGTAGTTATTATCGGGATTTCTTATCAAGGGTGAAAAGAGACCTATCACATCCCAATATCGTAATGTGGATGCTTCGACACCTGATAGTTTAGAAAATTCCTGAATTGAGAGATAATCGCTTATTTTATTCACCTACTTTCATATTATGGCCTGGTAGTCATATTCATATTTCCTCATAATACTATCATGGCAAGGGATATAATTGCAATACATTGTTGGTTTAGCAAATGTTAAAAAGCTATGAAAACATAAAGCTACATTAAGGCTATGTCAAAGATATTTGGTAAATAATAGCTATAATATTCAGTAAAATTGCACAAAGGATGGTATCTTATGTGTTTTTCATAATGACGAAAAGTATACAAAACCGTTGTGTTCTCAAGTTTTCTTGCAAATATTCAAAATCATATGAGAAATTCAATTATAAAAGTTGAATAATACAATAAAGCATATTGACATTAAAGTTACTTTAACACTTAGACTTAAATTGCAAGTCAGAGATGAATAATTGTAGCGGGTTGTAGAAAAATTTACACAGCGATCGCTACTGTGCATCAATGAGCCACTGCTGAGCGTTTATCGCAAAAGCAGTTTCCGTGTTCAAAAAGGAGGTATTTTATGAGCTTGGGAGAAAAATTGCGAAGTCTAAGGCAAAAAGGCAAACGGACACTTTCAGAGCAAAGCAAATCACTTGGAGTTTCAATGAACTCCGTATACAGGTGGGAACACGATCTGGCAGTTCCTAGAAAGCCAATGCTGAAAAAGCTTGCAGAACATTATGGCGTACCCCTTGACTGGCTGTTGTCGGAAAGTGCATCTGCGTCGCTGGTTAGTGAAATAGAGCAGACGCTTTTGTGCAAATTCAGACAGCTTTCCGACCCCAGTCAATACAAGGTACTTGGATATGTGGAGCGGATGTGCGTGGAAGAATACGGTTCAGACAACGGTGTCCTATAAGTGTGTTTCACACATTGAAACTCCAACGCAAAATGCCTTTTCACGCTAAAATATGCATGAAAAGGCATTTTGTTGAAATTTATTAGAATATAGTATTTTTACAAGAATTACGGTGGTTTTACCTAAGCTGGTTTATGCAAATATTTCTGCAATTTTCTCCATTGTATCTGAAATTTCCAATTGTTGAGGACAGATACCCTCGCAGGTCTTGCAACTGGTACATTCATCTGCCTTTCCGCTTTCGCGGGTGAGCATTCCATACCTACGCGCGAGGTTTGTAGTTGTTTTATATACGAGATAATCGTTGTAAAGTCCAATGAGTCCTGGAATTTGAATTTCCGAGGGGCAGTCATCAACACAATATCTACATTCGGTGCAGGGAATCCTTGGTACAGTGTTGAATGCTTCGACTGCTTTTTCCAAAATTGCTTCTTCTTCCTTTGTCAAGGGTTTAAAGTCTACAAAGTTTGAAATGTTATCAGCAACATGGTCAAAATGACTCATTCCGCTGAGGGTGACATAAACGCCTTCTAGTGAAGCAGCAAAACGTAATGCCCAAGCAGCCATGGAAATATTCGGGTTTGCTGCTTTAAGAACCTCGGCAAAGGCTGATTCTGTTCCAGTGAGCATTCCACCCTTTATCGGCTCCATTATGGCAATTGGTTTATTGAATTTGCGAGCTACTTCGTATTGTTTACGAGATTGGACATCGGGGCTGTCCCAGTCCACGTAGTTGATTTGAAGTTGAACGAAGTCTGCTTCGGGGTGATTTGTTAAAATTTCCTCTAGTTCTTCGGGGGGACCATGGAATGAAAATCCCATATTACCGATTCGACCGTCCTTTTTCAACTGTGCGAAAAAGTCCCAAATACCAAATTCTTCAGCTCTTTTTGCGCTCCCTGCATTGAGTCCGTGGATAAGATAAAAATCGATATAGTCAGTACCCAGGCGCTCCAGGGATGTTTTGTGCTGTTCGATTGCTTCTTGTGCGGAATTGGCAAAACGGGAATTGAGTTTTGTAGCAATTTGGAATGAATCTCGTGGATATCTTTCAATTACAGATTCCCTGAGAGCGACCTCGGCACCTTGATATACAAAAGCTGCATCAAAATAAGTTCCTCCACCTTCGATGAAAGCGTCAGCCATTCTGATTATTTGTTCCATGTCATTGCCGCCGTCTTTTTGTGGCAGTCGCATATAGCCAAAGCCCAGTTTACCGATGTTTTTTTTCAGAATTTCGTTTGACATCAATGTATTCTCCTTTAACAGTGATTTATTGTACTTTTTTATTATAACTCATTTATGAGAATAAATAAAGCTCTCAGATGGATTTATTATCCAGAAACACTCACATTGCGGTCTTTTTTATCTTGGTACATAACGAGAACAACAATTTCGTCAATTGTAGCTGATAATTTAATGTCAAGTACTTCAATACTATCTGGCATTATTAACTCATTTATTTCATTTGTGACTTTATCTTTTGATCCTGTAAATAATTCTACTTTCTTAATCATTATATAATCTCCCTTCTTTCATAATTGTTTGCTTGCGTAGTAGTTCATTAGGCAGCCTTCGGTGAGGATTGTGCGTTCTTCGTCACTGAGACCAGCACATTCTAGTGTTATATCGTGAACATTGCCGTTTGATATCACCTTTGCGTTAAATGTTTCATTACCGGATAGTATACCTTCTCGTATTCCTGGTATATAAATCCAGTCACCTGGTTCCCATTTAAAGTCTTGTTCGCCGCTTATTACAAAGGGAACAATGCCCCAATTGATGCAATTTGAACGGTATCTTTTTGTTGCATATTCAAAGCAAAAGTTTGCCAGCCCTCCGAGAACCTTTTGGCAGGATGCGGCTTGTTCCCTTGCGCTGCCGTCGCCTGGTTTATTGGCAAATATGCTAGAGCCAATGGACGTTTTATTTATATCGCCGCCGACTAAATTTAATAAAGCAGAAATTTCCACAGGAATTGTACCGCCACGCCGCGCTTCATCAAAAGAGCGTATCCCTTTGCTTGCTGCCACATAGTCTGGAACTCGCCTTGATAAGGTGAACTCTGCCAAGGCAATGGGGTTAGAGCGAAAGGATGATGTTTCACCGGAGGGGATGAGCTCATCAGTGGTGGTCACATCGTCGCGAATCACAGCGGAAAGGGAAACCAGCATATCATCTTCCATTTTTGGAAAATCGGGCCAATCGGTGATGTTGGGTCCTAGCCTTAGTTCAAGAGAAGAATCGCCATTTCCAAATCCATCATAGCATCTTATATCATATACACTTCCATCGTATTTGTATTCTCGTGGAGTTATTTCGTAATCAATGTCAGTGGCAGCTGTTAAAACTCCTCCGTTTAATGCTGTGGCTGCAATGGAACGGGCATCCATGAGTGCAACAGTGGATATTTGTCCTTCTGAGGGTTTCGAGCCTTCTCGATTAGCAAAGTTGCGCGTAGCATGGCGTATGGACAAGGTGTTGTTTGCTGGGGTATCGCCAGCTCCGAAGCAAGGACCGCAAAATGCAGGCTTAAAGACAGCTCCTGCTTGCATAAGTATTTCGGAAATACCATCGCGGGTGATGGCAAGGCTAATGGGTGATGATGATGGATAAACAGATAAGTCGAAATAGCCATCGCCGATTGACCTGCTGCGGAGGATGTCGGCGGCTTCCGAAATGTTTTCATACATCCCTCCAGCGCAGCCAACTATAATCCCTTGTTCACATATAACTTCACCCTTTTCATTTATACAGCTCAGTAAATCGAGAAGGACCTGACCATCCAATTCTGCATTACATTCATCCTGTGCTTCTTTTAGTATCCTTTCTGGATTTCGTTGAAGTTCGTGAATAGTCACAGCTTTTGATGGATGGAAAGGCAAGGCAATCATGGATTCCAGCGATGATAAATCAAGTTTGATCATTGAGTCGTAATAAGCACCCTCTTCAATTTCGAGTTTACGAAAGGCTTCTGCTCTGCCAACATTTTCATAAAATCTACTAACAAGCTCGTCAGTTTCCCAAATTGATGTCAAACAGCTTGTTTCCGTGGTCATGACATCAATGCCAATGCGAAAGTCCATGGATATATTAGATATACCAGGACCTGCAAATTCCATTACTTTATCTTTGACAAATCCAATGGGGAAAGTTTCTTTAATTAATGCAAGGGCAGCATCGTGGGGTCCTATACCTTTGGGTGGAGTGCCTTCCACCCAGACCAAAACCACTTCTGGAGGGTCAATATCATAGGTATTGCTCAAAAGCTGCTTGGCAAGTTCACCGCCACCTTCGCCAACGCCAATAGTTCCATAACAACCGTAGCGAGTATGAGAATCTGAACCCAATATCATTTTGCCGCAGCCTGCTAGCTTCTCCCTGGCGTATTGGTGAATGACGGCTTGATTCGGAGGTACAAAGATTCCGCCATATTTCTTTGCTGCAGAAAGCCCAAAAGCATGGTCATCGGCGTTAATCGTACCACCGACTGCACATAAAGAATTGTGGCAGTTTGTTAATACATAAGGAATCGGAAATTCGGTCATTCCGCTTGCTCTTGCTGTTTGAATAATGTTTACAAAAGTGATATCATGGGAAATCAATGCATCGAATTTCAGTCGCATTTTTGTTTCATCTTTACTGACTTCGTGTTCCCTGAAAATTTTGTATGCCATGGTTTTTTCTCTGTTTTTTGTGATGGCTGTGTCAGTTTGCTCCACTGGAACTGGTACTCCTGATTTGATATGGACACCATTGTTAATAAGCTCAACCATATATCAACGCTCCTACTCATATTCATTGGGTATTTTATCATTGTTTCAAATTCTAGCATGGATTTAATAGAAAATTCAAGCTCTGTACACAAATTTCCTTAGTAAAATGATATAGTATTGTTGTATTCCAAGTGAAAGGTGTTAAAAACAATGGAAAAGCTGCAAATTAAGCTCCTTAATGAAAACGCAAAAATCCCCATGCTACAGACAGCTGGCAGTGTGGGCTACGACATAGCTGCTTGTATTGATGAGGAGATTGTGATTATGCCTGGGGAGACAAAAATTATTGGCTCTGGTTTTTCCATGGCTTTGGAAGAGGGTTATGCTGCTTTTATATATGCTCGAAGTGGTTTGGGTATCAATTTTGGTATGGTTCCAGCAAATTGCGTGGGAGTCATAGATTCCGATTATAGGGGCGAGGTCATGGTTGGCTTAAAAAACACTTCTGGAGAGCCTTTCACTGTGAAAAATACAGACCGCATAGCGCAAATGGTTATAACAAAATGTGAACTACCCTTGGTGGAGATTGTAGATGAGCTTAGTGAGACAACTAGAGGCAGTGGAGGATTTGGCTCCACTGGTTAAAATGGTAGTATGTGATTTATCCGCAATTCCCATTAGCAGTTAAATAAAGTTAAGTAAAATCAAGGAGGTATAGACTTAATGAAAAAGATTACAATCGTAATATGTATAGCAATATTGCTACTTCCGATGCTCTCATCTTGTACAAATAAGGGAGCGGGGGAGCAGATAACCACGTCTTCGCCCTCGGCGACAACGGAAACCAGTGATGATGTCGCTGTGGATACAGAGGGAGGAACTGATAGTACACTTGATAATACGCTTGAAAGGACGACGGTAAGGGTCGGTGTCATGAAGGGGCCCACAGCTATGGGATTGGTAAAGTTTATGAATGATGTCGATGATGAACAAGTGTTTGACTTCGATTATAGCTTTGAAATAATGGCTGCCATTGATGAAATGGTGCCTAAAATTGTCCAAGGAAGCGTTGACATCGCTGCTGTTCCAGCTAACATGGCATCTGTCCTTTATAACAATACCCAAGGTGATGTGCAGGTTATTGCCATTAACACCTTGGGGATGATGTATATTTTGGAAACAGGTGATACAGTCCATTCAGTGGAAGACCTGAGGGGAAAAACGATTCTAGCCAGCGGAAAGGGAAGTTCTGTAGAATTTGTTTTAAATTATATCCTTTCAAAAAACGGTATTGACCCAAATGATGATGTTATTATAGAATGGAAATCGGAGCATACTGAATGTGTTGCAGCCTTTTCGGCGCAAGATGCGGCAATAGCTATTTTGCCCCAACCTTTCGTTACTATAGCTCAAAGGTCAAATGAAAATGTTCGCATTACCCTTGACTTAAACGAGCAATGGGATAAAATACAATCAGAGGAAGAAAACCCGAGTGCTTTGATTACTGGTGTTGTCATCGCACGAATGGATTTTATTGAGAGTCAGCCTGATGCTGTAGCCGATTTTCTAATGAATTATGCACTTTCCGTTGAATATGTGAATGAAAATGTCACAGATGCTGCGAAATTGGTGGGTGAATATGATATTGTTCCTGAGCCGATTGCGCAAATGGCGATACCCTATTGTAACATAGTTTTTATTGAAGGACAGGAAATGAGGGAAAAGCTCTCGGGTTATTTGGCGGTTTTGCATGAGCTTAACCCCCAATCCGTTGGGGGCACGTTACCAGATTATGAGTTCTACTATATCAGATAATAGCAGACGTAAAATCCGCATATGGTCGGTGGCGATTTGGATTCTTCTCTGGCATGGGGTGAGTGTCTATGTTGGAAAAGAAGTGTTAGTCGCTTCTCCAATTTCAGTTGTTGTTAGGCTTTTTACCTTGGTTAAAGAAAGGGAGTTCTGGAAGTCTGTAGTGTTTTCTGTCTGGCGCATTTCCATCGGCTTGTTTTCAGCGATTTTTATTGGTGTTATTTTAGCTGGCTTAGCAGCGCGGTTTAAAGTGATTGAAGAATTGCTGGCACCCTTAATAACGATTGTTACAACCACTCCTGTTGCTTCAATTACTATACTCATGCTCATCTGGGTCTCATCTCGAAATCTGTCTGTGGTGATATCTTTTATGATGGTTTTACCTGTTGTCTATACAAATGTGTTACTGGGTATAAAAAGCACAAATCAGAAGCTTCTTGAAATGGCTGATGTTTTTGAGATACCTGCATTCAGGAAGATAAGATATATTTATGTTTCACAAATAATGCCATTTTTCCAATCCGCTTGTCTCGTGGGATTGGGTCTGTGCTTTAAGGCTGGTATTGCAGCGGAAGTAATCGGTATACCTAAAGGATCCATTGGTGAACGATTGTATATGGCGAAGATATACTTAGCTACTCCTGATTTATTCGCATGGACACTGACGATAATTTTAATCAGTATTATATACGAAAAAGTATTTATGCTCCTTTTACGTTTTTTAGTATTCAAAATTGGGAGTATGTGATGAATGGATATTAATCTTATCAATATATGTAAATCCTATGATGAAAATGTAGTTATTGATAATTTAAGCTGCATGATACCCCATGGTGCTGTGACTTGTATTATGGGTGCATCAGGGAGCGGAAAAACTACCTTGATTCACATTCTAGCGGGGATTGAGAAAGCTGATAGTGGAAATATATCCGGGATTGATGGTCTGAAGAAAAGCATTGTATTTCAAGATGACCGATTATGCGAAGGACTAAGCGCAGTTGGAAATATTAGACTTGTCGCAGATAAAAGTTTCAAAACAAGCGATATATACGATGAATTGAGTGCTTTAGGTTTTCAAAAGGAAAGTGCAAGGCAACTTGTCTCCAATATGAGCGGCGGAGAGCGGCGAAGGGTTGCATTACTGCGTGCGCTGATGGCGAACTACGATATTTTATTTTTGGACGAACCATTTAAAGGGCTTGATTCAGAGACAAAGGAGCTTGTTATGCTATACACCAAGGAACGTGTAAAGGGAAAAACAGTTTTGCTTGTCACCCATGACGAGATGGAATGGGAAACGATGGGTGAAAATTTGATTGTTATGTGAGTAGGAGGTGAAAAAATGGTTTATGTGACAAGGGGTACTTGCTCTACTGCCATAGATTTCGAAGTGGAAGATGGTTATGTTAAATCAGTAAATTTCCTCAATGGTTGCAGCGGTAATACCCAAGGGATTTCCCGACTAGTGGTTGGGATGAAGGTCGAGGATGTAATAGAAAAGCTCGAAGGCATCAGATGCGGGAGAAGAGACACCTCCTGCCCAGATCAATTATCAAGGGCATTGAAAGCCACATTGGAAGCTTAATGGAATTTATTGAAATTCCCAAAAAGCGGGAAACTATCTCTTGACATACCGATAATTAGGAATTATAATCAAAGATGACATATATCGGTATGGGAGATTTGGGCTGTGAGATCAAAAACCATATTGCATGCGGATTTGAATAATTGCTATGCAAGTATAGAGATGTTGCACCATCCTAGGCTAAGGGGGCATCCCGTTGCCGTGGGTGGGAGCGTGGAGAGCCGGCATGGGATTATCCTTGCTAGAAACTATGAAGCGCGTCCTTTTGGTGTAAAAGTCGGGCAGACCCTTTGGGAAGCGCGACAGAAATGCCCGAAGCTCATAATCGTGCCTCCCGATTACGAGAAATATTTGCGATATTCTAAATTATTTCGGGAAATATTGTCGGATTATTCGCCCCAGGTGGAGCCCTTTGGGCTTGACGAATCGTGGGTGGATGTGACGGGAACGGAAGTGCACGGCGGCGATGGGGAGGCAATAGCCGATGAAATTCGCGAGCGGGTGAAAGATGAGCTTGGGGTGACAGCTTCCGTGGGAGTGTCATTCAACAAAATATTTGCCAAACTGGGCAGCGATATGAAAAAGCCCGATGGGACTACGGTCATCACAGAGGACAACTATCGTGATGTTGTCTGGCCCCTTCCTGCTGAAGAGCTGCTGGGTGTCGGCTGGGCGACCAAGAAGAAGCTCTCTAACTATGGAATCGGCACCATCGGAGATTTGGCAAACTGCAAGCCTGAGTATCTTCAAAAATGGTTCGGAAAATGGGGTCTGTTCCTGCACACATACGCAAACGGTCAGGACAGATCCCCAGTGGCATTTCAAGGAAGCGAGAGTATTATCAAGTCAGTCGGCAACTCTAGCACCTGTCCCCGAGACCTGGAAAACGATGAAGATGCCCATATTGTGTTTCAGAATCTGGCAGAAAGCGTGGCGGAGCGCATGAGGGATCAGGGACTCATGGCAAAGACTGTTCAGATAAGCCTGCGGACAAACGATTTGTTTTGGTTCGAGAGGCAAATGGCATTGCCCCAACCCTCCCATGTTTCCACAGAGCTTTGCGCCGCTGCCATGGAATTGCTGCGGAAAAACTGGAATTGGGACAAGCCGCTGCGGAGTATCGGTATTCGGGGGACAAATCTCGTCCCCCTAGACCAGCCTCGGCAGCTTCACCTTTTTTATGACGAGGAGCGCAGAGAAAAGGCAGAAAGGCTAGAGTTTGCCATCGATACAATCCGCCACCGCTACGGTCATTTCGCCATAGACCGTGCGCTACTGCGGATCGACGACAAACTAGGCAAACTAAACCCCAAAACCGAACACACCATACACCCTATAGGCTATTTGTAAATGGATGGGTATTTTAATTTTCGAAGATACTGGAGGATTGTAATGAAATCAACGAAAATTGAATGGACTGATAAAACTTGGAATCCTGTGACTGGCTGTACAAAACTATCGAAGGGTTGTGCAAATTGCTATGCAGAAATTATGGCAAATAGACTTCGTGCAATGGGGATAAAAAAATACGAAAATGGTTTTTATCCAACCATTCACTACGATTTACTTGACGAACCACTAAAGTGGAAAACGCCTCATACTATTTTTGTCTGCTCTATGGCAGATTTGTTCCATGACTTAATACCTTTTGATTTTATAAATAAAGTAATGGAGACGATTTCATTATCACAGCATCATCGATTTCAAATTCTGACAAAGCGTGCAAGCCGGATGGTTGAATTTTTTTCTTCCCATGATATACCAAAAAACCTTTGGGTTGGTGTTACAGTAGAATCAAAATCTGAACTAGAGCGCATTGATTTACTTAGAGAGCTTCAAGCATCAATTCGTTTTATATCGTGCGAACCGCTTTTAGATGATTTAGGGGAAATAGACCTCACCGACATAGATTGGATAATAGTTGGTGGAGAAAGTGGAGCAAAGGCGCGACCCATGAAACCAGATTGGGTACGCACAATCTATACAGAAGCAGAAAAACAAGGTACAGCATTCTTTTTTAAGCAATGGGGTACATGGGGCTCAGATGGTATAAGAAGGAGTAAAAAAGCAAATGGCATGATGCTAGATGGAAAAATAATACAAATGATGCCACATAATGTGACATCATTTGGTTAAGTATTATATTAAAATTCAGTATCACTCTATTCGTATCCATATTGTTTTGCTAATTCATAGTATTCGTTTGCTTTTTCAATATCTATTTCTGTACCAAACCCAAATTCGTAACATTCAGCAAGTTTATATAATGACTCACCACCATACTGCTGTGCTTCACGCTTAAACCCCTTAGAACGCTTGTTGTACTAAGGGGTTTCGGTGGGTTTTTTGGTGGACTCGAAGGGGATCGAACCCTCGACCTTACGGATGCGAACCGTACGCTCTCCCAAACTGAGCTACGAGCCCAAATGTGACTTTGATTATTCTAGCATAAATATTTTATTTGTAAAGCATTAATTGGCTGTCTTTTGTTTAAGACAGCCAATAATATGTTACTGGACACGAGTTAAAATCCAGTGTCATTTAAGAGGGCGCTTGCGACCGAAGAAGCTCAATAGCTTGCAGTTTGGTGCAATGGGATTCTTCGCTGGCACTCAGAATGACACGGTTAGTGCTAACGAAATACTCCATGACCAGTAGCCAATAACACTTGCTAATAAGACCTTTAGCTTCGCTAGTGATGACACTTGGAGTGCTTGCGTACAATAAAATTGTTACATAATCTGATAGTATTTTATTCGTCGTCGATTTCTTCGTATTCGAATTCTACTTTTTCGTTGCAGGCTGGGCATATGATGAAACCTTCGCTGATGTTGGTTTCGCTTAGTTCGATTTCTGTGTCGCAATAAGGACATTCGATTTCTAAGGTGAAGTCGTCGCCTTCGCAAAATTCGCAATCACAATCCTCGTCCTCATCATCGTGGTCATGGTCGTGGTCATGATCGTGGTCATGCTCGTCGCCGTGGTCATGGTCGTGGTCGTGGTCATGGTCATGCTCGTCACCGTGGTCATGGTCGTGGTCGTGACCATCGTCATCGCTGTGGTCGTGGTCATGTTCGTACTCTAAATCTTCGATGAGGTCTGCATAATCATCGTTATCCTCTTCGTCATGGGCACAGTCTTCGCAATCGCAGTCTTCGCACATATCGTAATCATCGTCTTCTTCATCATCATCGTCATCGTCTAAATCATAATCAAAGTCAAAATCGAAATCAAAATCATCGTCATCATCGTCATCGTCATCGTCGCCGAAAAGCATAATATCAAAAATATCTTTTACATCATCTTTTAAACTTGTTAGTTCATTGGAATGCTCAAGTGCTTGAGTACTTTGTTTTTCAACTTCTTCGGCTAAGGAAGAAAGCATATCGAGTATGCCAGCGAAGAGCTTACCTTCTTTTGTGTTGGTATCAATCTCCAGCCCATCTGATAATCCTTTTAGGTATGCGATTTTTTCAAGTAAAGACATTGCTATTCCTCCTTTATTTAACCCTTTGAACGTTCTAAATACTCGCCAGATCGTGTGTCGATTCTAATTTTTTCACCCGCATTTATAAACAATGGAACTTTAACCTCGGCTCCGGTTTCCAAGGTGGCAGGTTTTGTAACATTTGTTGCTGTGTCACCTTTGACACCAGGGTCTGTTGCAGTTACTAATAAATCAACAAAATTAGGCGGCTCTACGCTGAAAACTTTATCTTTATAGGACTGAACAATGCAGCTTGTGTTTTCTTTGACAAACTTGAAGTTTTCCCCAAGTAGGCTTACATCGATGGGTTCTAGCTCATATGTTTCCAAATCCATGAAATAATAAAGATTGTCTACTTGATAGCTAAATTCCATTTCACGCCGATCTATGACAGCGTTTTCAAACTTTTCCGATGGATTGAAGCTGTTTTCGGTTACGCTCCCTGTGAGTACATTTTTCATTTTGGTTCGGACGAATGCAGCTCCTTTACCAGGTTTTACGTGTTGAAATTCAACGACTTGCATTACTTTGCCATCCCACTCGAAGGTTACCCCGTTTCGAAATTCTCCTGCTGATATCATATCTATTCTCCCAATTACGCCTGATAGGCGAATTTTACTATATTTTTGTTCGCTAGTTTTAATACCCATGGGTAAGTTTAACTTATTTAATAACAAAATGCAAGGATAATCAAATGATTATTAGTTCCTTTGATAGGCTAGTCAAGTTTTCGTTTCCATCGTCTGTGATGTATAAGACATCCTCAATCCTAACACCGAAACGACCTGGTATATATATGCCTGGTTCTGCGGATAAAACGACACCTGCTTGCAATGTATCCTTTGATATTTTTGATGCTCTCGGGTTTTCGTGTATTTCTAAACCAAGGGCGTGGCCAAAGCTGTGGCTAAAGTACTCGCCATAACTAGCTTCTTCGATTACATCACGAGCTGCAGCATCCACAAGGCGAGCTTTCATACCCGCTTTGGCTGCATTTATTCCAGTTTCCTGTGCCTTCAATACAGTATTGTATACAATTCGCATTTCCTCATCGGGCTCACCAATGCATAAGGTCCTTGTTGTGTCACTGCACCAGCCATTGAGTCGCACACCAAAATCGATGGTTAAGAAACCTTGTCCTATCAATATATCCTCTGGTACACCGTGGGGCATACTGGATTTTTTGCCTGACACAACGATTGTGTCAAAGGATTTGTCATCAGCACCATTTTTGAGAAAATGAAATAATAGCTCATTTGCTAGTTCTTTTTCTGTTATTTTTGTGCTGATTAGTGGTAATATTTCCATGAAAGATTTCTCAGCGATTTGCTGAGCTTTTTTCATGTTTTCGAGATCCTCTTCGGATTTGATGGAACGTAAATCGGAAAGAAGCTTTTCTCCTCTTATTAGCTTAACTTTTAACTGTCGCCTCCACTCCAGATACTCTGAATATGAAATTGAATTGTTTTCCATAACAATTGTCTTAATATCCAGGTCAGCGAGTAGTTCATTTATACGGTCATAATAAGTGATTTCAGGAGTTACTTCCATCACAGACGCTTCCTTAACAACGGAGCTGGCGGCTTCGAGATACCTCGAATCGGTGAAAAACCAGGCATCGCTTTTTGTTACAAATAATACACCTGCGCTTGTTTGAAAACCAGTTGCATATAGCCTATTGATTGGACTGATTACTAAAATTGCATCATGCTCATATTCAATAAGTGCTTCTTTTATTTTTGAAATGTTGTTCACGGGTTGTTCCTCCTAGGACGTAAGGATTTGTTGGGGCATAGTGCTCTAATTGGAATTTCAGTTAAATAACGTAAAAAAAGTAGGGGGTTCTTTAATGATAAAGGTCGAACTAGAATCGATATGACCTCTGCGCGATTGGCAGCAAGGGTATCTGTATAAATTTGATCACCAAGAAATGCTGATTCTTCTTGCATGTAGGATGCTCGACCCATGGCAATTAGCAAACCGTTTGGAGACGGTTTTTTTGCTTCCTTGATAAATGGTATGTTGAGGGCTTGGGAGAATGATTCCACCCGGTCTTCTCGCTTGCTATTTGATACAAAAAACAATGAAATATCATTTTCATACATATTATTTACCCATTTTATAGCACTGGGAGAAGGTTCGCTTTCGTTGTACATTGCCAATGTATTGTCCAAGTCAAGCATTAAAAAATTTACCCCACGCTCTTTTAAAAACTCGGGCGATATATCTGAATATTTACGAAATAAATATCTGGGTATTAAAGCAGTGTTCATTATTTAAATTATATGCCAAAAGTATCTCTTAATTTCATATGCTTGTAGCGGGAAATGGTAGCGGAAAATTAATCTATTATACTAAAACTATCAGTTTGGCATATCTCCATTGATTTTTTTTATGTTTTTTTCGGCTTTTCTGCGTGTTGTCATGATTTCGTGTCCGCAACCTTGGCATTTTAACTTGAAATCTGCACCAATGCGTAATGTTTCCCATGCGAAAGAACCGCAGGGATGCTTTTTCTTTAATGTTAAAATATCGCCAACTTTAATATCCATTTGTCTAAGAACCCTTTGTTAATATGGAAAATTTTCCTTTTGATTGCTGTGTTTTCGTGATATACTGATGCTACTTTATTAGCTATTACCTAGGGGGAGATATGCTGGTGCATACTCGTGAAGAAATAGATGAATTGGTGCGGTTGCTGGAGGAATGCTATCCGGAGCCTTATTGCGCCTTGACATATGCAAAAGACTACGAACTGCTCTTTTCTGCGCGTCTTTCTGCACAATGTACTGATGCCAGGGTGAATACTGTCACCCCAGTATTATTTGAGCGATATCCAACTCTTCAGGCTTTTGCCCAAGCCGATGTTTCAGATGTGGAAAAAATTATCTATTCCTGCGGGTTTTATAGGACTAAGGCAAGGGATATAGTTGCAGCGGCTACTATGCTTTTGGTGGAGTTTTCAGGTGTTGTACCCGATAAGATTGAAGAATTGCTAAAACTTCCTGGTGTTGGTAGAAAAACGGCAAACTTAATCCTTGGTGATATTCATAATAAACCCGCTGTGGTGGTGGATACTCACCTTATAAGGATTTCCAATCGAATTGGATTGGTAAGTACAAAGGACCCAGTTAAAATTGAAAGCGAACTGAGGGAAATACTGCCACCTGAGAAATCCTCGGATTTTTGCCATAGAATCGTTCTCCATGGACGTGCAATATGCTCAGCGAGAAAAGCAAAATGCGACCTTTGTACTTTAGTACTTTTATGCAACATGGGGAGTAGGGAAGGAAGAGAGGTTACATCATGCTAATTAATCGAGATATTGAACCCAGTTGCTCATATTGCCATCATGGGACGGCATTGGGGAGAAATGAGTATGCTTGCAAAAAGCGAGGAATTATGCAAGCTTATGGTTTCTGCGGTTCTTTTCGTTATGACCCCACACGACGTATTCCTAAAACCATGCCAAAAATAAACGCCTCCGAATATGATAAGGAAGACTTTTCTTTGTAGCATATTATGAATTAATCCCCTAAAATAACCTTCATAACAGGGAAGCTCGTCGCAGAGGGGGAGCTCGTCGCAGAGGGGAGCTCGTTGCAGAGGAGAAGCTCATCGCAGAGGGGACGCTCGTCGCGGACTTGATTTGCAAAATTATCAATTATCAGCCAACAGGGATGTGCCATCGGGGAGTATGAATGCTGCTGGATTTGTGTCGCCGATTAGACAATCTCCTGCAGTCATTGAATAAATCAACGTGTCTGTTTCATCATATTCTAAAGCACCAACAATCAAACCTTGCTCGATGGATATGTACAACCTGCCAAGGTTTCCTAATTGTGATGTGCGATACTCTATAAAGACGCAGTTTTCACCACCGTACTCGAAGTATCCAGCGTCAATTATGCTATCTCCATAGTGGCTTAGCAAACATTCGTAAGACATTAGCATATGCCATTCGTCGATGGTTTTATGCTCACACTCGTCAGGGTCAATGGTGCCAATAAATGCGGAGTTGTCTCCTAAATTCCAAATATACAGCAGTCCATTTGCTGAAATGATACGTTTTTCAACACCTTCTGAGGAATCAGAAGGTGTTTTTATTGGGGGATGGATGGTTAGGGAAGACATACCATTTGTCACATCAATATTGATGAAATAAACTGTTTGCCCATATTCCCAGAATTTTTCAACCCTGACAACACGCGAATATGTATCAGGACGCTCTATTGTTTGAGATACAACATCCTGTATTGTACTTTGAGATATTTCAACTTTATCCAATGGGAGTATTTCAACTTCATCGTTTCTTTCAGGAGTATTTGAAGGAGATGGTAAAGATATAACTGTGGAGTCTTGTGCAAAAAAGGATCGGAGATACATGAAACCAATCAATGCAGCTATAAACAATATGCCGATAATCGTTATAGTTACAATGCGCTTACTGCTCATCGCGCCCCTCAATGTTTCCAGTTGGTCCTGATTTGCTTGTTGCAGGGATTCCATCGATTTTTCCAGTGTTGTTGTTTCTCCTGGCTGCCCAAACTCGTAGCTTCCCTCTTGAAATAATAAATACGATTGGAACGCATATAATTAGTACTATCATAAGGATTAGCACGCCAAGATTGTCGATGGCGGCTGCTATTATCGCTGCAATACCGGAAATTCCACTCACTGCGTAGAGGACACCCACTGCCTGCCTTTGGTTCAGACCCATATCAATGAGTCTATGATGAAGATGTCCCCTGTCTGGAGTCCAGGGTTTTTGACCTTTTAGAAGCCGCCGCAAAAAGGCGAAAGCTGTGTCGAAAAGTGGTAGAGCAAGGACTAAAAATGGAGCAACTAATGATATGGCTGCATAAAACTTAAATAAGCCATGTACAGATATGTTTGCCAGTATAAAGCCAAGTAGCAAAGCACCGGTATCGCCCATGAAGATTTTAGCTGGGTTGAAATTATATGGAATAAACCCGAGGGAAGCTCCGGTGAGAGCTGCCATGATAAGGGCTATATTTGGGTCAGATACCATTAAAGATATTACCAGCATCGAAATAGCACATATCGTCGAAAAGCCTACTGCGAGTCCATCGAGTCCATCAATGAAATTAACAGAATTTGTTATGCCAACAATCCAAAATATTGTGATGGGAATAGATAGATTGTTAAGGAAAATATACTTTGAAGTGCTGAAAACAAAGGGATTGGAAAAGGCTTCGATGACGACCCCGTGTGAAACTGCAATCATTGCTGCCATTATCTGGACAATGAGTTTTGGCAATGCAGGGAGTGGTTTGATGTCGTCTATGAAGCCTATTGCTACGATTAGTATGGAGCCTAGCAGTATTCCTCGTATTTGCCTTGTAATGTCTGCTAGTAGTAAGACGCTGACGATAAAACCAATGTAAATAGCAAGACCTCCGAGCCTGGGTATTGGTATTGAATGCATCCTTCGATCATCTTTGGGAACGTCAATTGCGCCCACGCGATGGGCTAGCCATTTTACTGCAGGTGTCAGTGAGAAGCTCAGGATAAATGCCGCTATCACTGAAAGTCCAATTCTTAGATTCATCGACATAAAGTTATCGCCCCTTATTTGATATAGTGGTGTTTGTCAATTATTTTCATTTTATTGCTAATCTGTTTTGTGTCGTTGTGCTGGGTGCGCGGAGTTCGTGATGTATATCTAGTGGATATTTGCATGATTTTCGGCGCGTCTGGGAAGCCGCGCCCTACGAAGCCGCGCCCTACGAAGCCGCGCTCTACGAAGCCGCGTCCTACGAAGCCGCACCCTACGTGAGCTGTTAGCTGATAGGTGCAGGAATAAAGCCTATTTTGTCGTAGACATCGTTTAGTGTTTTGTTTGCTGTGAGAGCAGCCTTAGAAGCTCCTTCTTTGTAGATGCTTTCCAAATATGCTTTGTCTTCCATGAGACGCAATGCTTCTTCCCTTATGGGTCTGAGGGTTTCCACGACTGCATCGCCAACCTCCTGTTTCAGAGAACCATAACCAAGCCCCGCAAATTGTGCTTCAACATCGCTAATGCTCTTGTCTGTGCAAACGGAGTATATCTCGATGAGGTTTGACACGCCAGGTTTATTAGCTACATCATATACAATTTGTGTTTCACTGTCTGTCACAGCGCGCCTGAAAGCCTTTATGATATCATCGGGAGTGTCGAGCAATAGTATACAACCACCTGCTGCAATTGCAGACTTTGACATTTTATCAGTTGGATTTTGCAAGTCCATGATTCTAGCTCCGAACTTCGGGATATAATGCTCCGGGATTTTGAATACATCGCCATAAATACCATTGAAACGAATGGCGATATTTCGGGTTAGCTCCACATGCTGTCTTTGGTCATCACCCACAGGTACTAAATCCGCTTGATACAAAAGTATATCGGCAGCCATTAGTGCAGGGTATGTAAATAAGCCTGCATTGATGTTGTCTTCGTTTTTTGCAGATTTGTCTTTAAATTGGGTCATACGAGACAATTCGCCAAACATGGCGTAGCAATTGAGTACCCAACTGAGCTGGGCGTGGGCGGGAACATGGCTTTGAATAAACAGGGTATTTGATATTGGGTCGATTCCGCAAGCAATGTATTGGGCGAGCTGCGCTAAGGTTCTTTCCCTGAGCTCCTTTGGATCTTGCCGTGAAGTAATTGCATGCATATCGACAATGGTATAGAAGCAATCAAATTCATTGGAAAGTAGAGCCCAGTTTTTTAACGCACCAAGGTAGCTGCCGAGGGTAAGCTCGCCGCTGGGTTGGATTCCTGATAGTATTGTTTTCTTTTCTTCCATAATGGACACCTTTTCCGTGTTATGTATTTGTATAAGTTACAACATATTATTTTACCATAATTGTTGGAATTATGGAATCACTAGGTGTAACAAAAGCTTATATGCCTTGGCTTTGCTTAGGGAGTTATACCTAAATCTGATGCTAGTTTCACAAAGCCTTCTTTGGAGTTTTCAATGGTGCTTTTTGCCACGCAATATGCAATTCTAACGTAGCCCGCACAAGCGAAGGATGTACCGGGTACCAGTAAGATATTATGTTTCTTTGCTGCCTCGGCAAAGTCTTGGTCGCTCCCGGGTGTCTTGACCCACATATAAAAAGCTCCTTGTGGGAAGACAGGCTCAAAGCCGCATTCAGTCAAGAGGGAAAATAGGAGCTTTCTATTGTCATCATAGGAGGTTATATCAGTCATTTCATCGAGACATCTCGCTACCACCTTTTGGATTAATGCTGGTGCGTTCACAAAGCCTAAAATACGCGTTGCTATTCCTGCTGCATCAAAAATAAGCTGATAGTCGTCAACTTCCTGGGGAATGACAATGTAACCGATTCGCTCTCCAGGGAGTGACAATGATTTCGACCAAGAGTAGCACACTATCGTGTTCTTATAATATTTTGTGAGATATGGAACGTCAATTCCATCATATGCAAGCTCCCGATAGGGTTCATCGGATACTAAATATATGGGAGAGCCAAACTCCTGAGATTTTTCTTCCAGGACTTTGGCTATTCTTTTTATCGTATCTTCAGAGTAAATAACTCCTGTGGGGTTGTTTGGAGAATTGACCAGTACTGCTTTTGTTTTTGCGCTAATTGCCTTTCCAATTGCTTCTGGGTCGGGTTGGAAGTCTTCGGAATTAGCGGGGACAACCACAAGCTTGCCATCAAAATTACCCACATAGTTACCGTATTCTACAAAATATGGCGAAATAGCAATAACTTCATCACCAGGGTTTAAGAGGGTTTTGAAAACAACATTAAGTCCTCCAGCTGCACCCACAGACATGATTATGTTTGCCATATCGAAATTTGTGCTAAATTTCTTGTTTAACGAATCGGCGATTGCTTGACGCACATCGGCAAAGCCGATATTAGACATATATCCATGGAGAGCAACGGGGTCTTCTTCGTTGACAATATCAATTATTGCCTTTTTAACGGCTTGGGGTGCTGGAAAGTTTGGATTGCCTAAGCTGAAGTCAAATACATTTTCACGACCATGTAATGCGGCGAGTCTATTGCCCTCTTCAAACATTGCGCGTATGACGCTGTTGTTTTGGGTTAGACCGATCATTTTTTCAGATATCATCTTGTCTCGCTCTCACCTTTCAAATAGTTTCGAGTTACATATTATTTCGCAAGTGTTGACAAATTCTCGTTGGTAGTTTACTATGAACTCCCATCAAAGATGTATCATACACGCATTTTACTCAAATGTCTACTTTCTTTGAAAAAATTAGCAAATATTAAGCAGAAAAAACTAATGCTTGCTATTGTAGATTTTTGTGTTATTATATGTAATTGATACTCAGCAAAGAGCAAATACCGATAAACGAAAATGTGCAAAATAGGGATTCATACGTAAAGTGTTCTCCGGATGGGGAGTTGCCGGGAAACGAAAAGCTGGCGTCACTGTGATAAATCAAAGTGGCAGTCGGACTTGCGATATGACCCCGCACCCGTTGCATGAGCGAGGCAGCTTTTCTGCGTTACTGGTGAAAATGACATTGTGCAACACCAGCTGCCCACAATCTCATATTGCGAGTGAAAATCTTTCAGCTTTTACTGATTGGTGCATATTTCGCTGACGCAATATGAGTTTTTATTTGAGCTTGAAAGGACAAGTGAAATGGTAGATAAAGATAAAGTAATGGCTGCAGTCAGAATGTTCATTGAAGGAATCGGAGAGAACCCCGAGCGAGAGGGTTTGCTTGAGACACCTGAAAGGGTGGCGAAAATGTGCATGGAGATATTTGGTGGACTGGACGAAGAGCCGGATGTCCATCTGTCGAAGCAATTCACAGCTCCAGACAGCGAGCTTGTTATTGAAAAAGACATCGTTTTCTATTCCACCTGTGAACATCATTTGTTGCCATTTTTTGGCAAAGTTCATATTGCCTATATTCCTGATGGAAAAGTAGCTGGATTAAGCAAGCTTCCACGAACTGTTGAGGTTTTCGCTCGCAGACCACAAATCCAAGAACAAATGAATGGACAAATTGCCGATGCCATCGAGAGGCTTCTCAAGCCGAAGGGCGTAATGGTTGTTATAGAAGCGGAACACACTTGTATGACCATGCGAGGAGTTCAAAAACCTGGAGTTAAAACAATAACCACAGCCACCAGGGGGCTATATAAAGATGATTTCCAGCGACAGAGACTCTTTTTTGAGGCAATAAAGTAAGATGGATCGCATCAATGCTATATTATCCCATCCACTGTTTACTGACTCCCTTAGACACATTGAAATAGCTGAGAGGGATAGAGAATTTTGCAAACATGATTTGGAGCATTTTCTTGCCGTAGCTAGAATTGCAAATATATTATTTTATGGCGAGCTATACGATACAAAGAATCATGGTTTGTTAAAAGAGCAATCCGAAATTCAATCTACTTCAAATATTGATTTTACTGATACAAACGATGATTTTGACGATGAAAACAGAGATAATAAAGAAATCATATATGCAGCAGCCTTGCTCCATGATACAGGACGATGGAAGCAATATGACGACGGAACCCCCCATGAAGAGGAAAGTGCAAGGATTGCGGAACTGATATTGCCCGAATGTGGATTTAATGACTCCGAAATAAAAGAAATACTTGAATTGATATTAACCCACAGGGAATATGAAAGCGAAAGTTTTAATCTTGCCCCATTACTCTATCGTGCAGACAAGCTCTCTCGACTATGCTTTGTTTGCTCTGCGAAAGAGAAATGCAATTGGGAAGTTAAAAACGAAACTCTAAGGTATTAGGGGTTCATCTGGAGATTGATTTGTATGATTATTGGTAATCGTGAGTTTTCCACCAAAGACAAGTGTTATATAATGGGGATTTTAAATTTGACACCTGACTCCTTTTCAGATGGGGGTAAATGGATGGAAATTGATGATGCACTAAGTCATGTGGACAAAATGGTGAGCGAAGGTGCCGATATAATCGATATTGGCGGAGAGTCAACCAGACCTGGTTATCGATCTATTTCAGAAGCCGAGGAAATCGAGAGGGTAGTGCCTATAATCGAAGCGGTTAAAGAGAGATTTAACATTCCTATTTCCATAGATACATACAAAAGCAGGGTAGCAGAAGCAGCGCTTAGTGCGGGTGCTGACATGATAAACGATATATGGGGATTGAAACGAGACCCAAGGATGGCACCACTAATAGCAAAGAGCGGGGTTGCCTGCTGCTTGATGCAAAATAGAGTTGAAATAGACTATAGGGATTTTATACCTGATTTACTCGATGATTTAAAGGAGTCTGTCCAGATTGCGCTTCATGCGAATATAGCCAAAGACAAAATTATTTTAGACCCGGGTGTCGGCTTTGCCTTCAGCCATGAAATGAACCTTATGGCTATAAATAAGCTCGATATGATAAAAAAACTTGGATACCCGGTGCTTTTGGGTGCTTCTCGAAAAAGCGTCATCGGGAAAGTGTTGGATTCCCATGTTTCGGATCGACTTGAAGGTACTTTGGCAACAACGGTTATAGCAGTTATGCGGGGTTGTACCTTTGTTCGTGTGCATGATGTGAGAGAGTCTAAGCGGGTTATAATGATGACGGAAGCTATTATATATAGCTAGTATAGTATTAGGTGAAGTTTATGGATAAAATCAACATTAAAAACTTGGAAATTTTTGCTAAACATGGAGTATATTCCGAGGAAAATGTCTTGGGACAAAAATTTATCATTTCCTGTACTTTATATACTGACTTGCGCAGTGCTGGATTAAAAGATGAATTGGAAAAATCCCTTGATTATGGACAAATAATTACGAGCATTAAAGAAATTGTGGAAAACAATGTATATAAGCTGATAGAAACGGTAGCTCAAAGTATTGCCGATGGGCTTCTGGAAGAAAATGAAATGTTAAAGCAGGTATGGGTTGAGGTGAAGAAACCTTGGGCACCTGTGGCTGCGCATCTTGAAACAGTTTCTGTAGAAATTCTACGTAAAAAGCACATCGCATACATTGCCCTTGGGTCCAATATGGGTGACAGGGAAGCTTATCTGGGATTTGCAATCGATGAGCTAAATAAAACTCCCCATTGTCGTGTTATGAAGGTTTCGGAATTTATAAATACAGAGCCATATGGAGATGTAGAACAGGATGACTTTTTAAATGCAGTTTTAATTATGGAGACCCTTTTATCTCCATATGAATTGTTGGAGCTTGTCCAGGAGATAGAAAACAAAGCCGATAGAGTGCGAACGGTGCGCTGGGGTCCTCGAACCCTGGATCTTGATATCATCTTTTATGATGATATTGTTTTGTCTGAAGATAATTTAAGGATTCCCCATGCACAGGCGCATATGAGAGGATTTGTATTAGAGCCCCTTGTGAAATTATCACCAAACTTTATGCATCCTTTGCTATCTAAAACCGTTAGCGAGCTTCTCGATGAACTGAATAAAGAAGAGCTTGGCAACAACAATAACAACGAATCATAAGTCATATCGTGGGATACGAATACTACTTGGAGGTAATTACGATGACTATAGAAGAAACCCTAGAATACATAACTAAAGTTCAATGGAGAGAAAGAAAGCCAGGTCTTGACAGGATTCGCGAGCTTTTAGCTGCTGTGGGAGACCCCCATTTGAAGACGAAGTATGTTCACGTCGCCGGAACAAATGGGAAGGGCTCCACAAGTGCCTGTCTAGCTTCTGTATTAAAAAAAGCTGGTTATAAAACGGGTTTGTTTATTTCACCTTATGTCATTCGCTATAACGAACGTATGCAATGTAATGGTGAATATATAACAGACGAGGAATTAATCGCATATACTGAGGAGCTTCGAGTATATGCAGATGCAATGGAAGAACCGCCAACTGTATATGAAATAACAACCGCTTTGGGATTTATGTTTTTTGCCAGACGTGAGTGTGACATTGTGGTGCTGGAGGTTGGTATGGGTGGAGAACTGGATGCCACCAATATAATAGACCTACCAGAGGTGGCTGTTATCACCACCATCGGATATGACCATGTGGAGGAGCTGGGTCCCACATTGGCGGACATTGCATCAGCCAAAGCTGGGATAATAAAAGGCGGCGATGTGGTTATATATGGCGGAACCGATGAGGTGGAAGCGGTTTTCGAGGAAGTTTGTGTGGAAAAAAATGCGAAATTACACAAAGCAGATTATTCTCGCATTACAAATGTGCAAGTTTTGTTGGAGGGAAACAAATTTGATTTCGAGCCATATGGAGAGATTACAGTTGCTCTTACCGGTACATATCAAATAAATAATGCCACTGTTGTTATTACGGCTTTAGAAGTATTGCGAGAAAAAGGCTATAACATTAGCGATGATGATATAAAATCAGGTTTAGCAGGAGTTTATTGGCCTGGGCGTATGGAAGTCCTTGGTCATAATCCAGTGTTCATTCTCGATGGTTCCCATAATCCGGAAGCTGCTGAAGTAACTGCAGAAAGCCTTATAAAAATCTTCCCCGATAAAAAAATCGTTATATTGATGGGGGTAATGGCAGACAAAGATGTGGATGCTATGATTTCCTATATCGCTCCTATTACAAAAGCCTTTGTCGCTTGCACACCCGATTATGAGGGGCGGGCGATGGAAGCGAAAACCCTGGCAGAAAAGCTATCTGCTTATACGGTACCTGTTCTCGTTGCCAATAGTTTTGATGAAGCAATAAACCATTCTGTGCAACTAGCAGGAATTGATGGTGTTGTATGCACATTCGGTTCGCTCTATTTATCACCAAGCCTTAGGGATGCATATAATAGAGTAAATGGTATAAATAGCGAAGTCGTAACCGGTAACACCCTTTGCGTTGGATAAGCACCATAGTTTTTTTATTGGTCTGCGAACTTGCTGCGAGTTGTTTGTGAGTGGATTGCGATAAAAAAATTACCAATAATAAATACAATATTACCAATTTCCACATTTTGTAATTTAATGCTGCGTTTTTGGCTATTTGTTTGAATCATGTGGAAAAATCTAATTTTCGTGAAAATTCCTGTTTACTTAATCGTTTTCAGGTGTTAAAATCGTGGCATCTAAAACCACAGGAATACAAAACATATCAAAACATATCAAGGAGGCT
The DNA here is from genome assembly GCA_009777775.1 of Oscillospiraceae bacterium. GTDB lineage: Bacteria > Bacillota > Clostridia > Oscillospirales > Oscillospiraceae > WRMH01. Next base: position 117,075 of record WRLE01000007.1, on the reverse strand, counting down.
ACTATTAATGCTAGACCCGACCAAATTTAAAGACTGGGAAATTGCTGAGGATGCAGAAAGAACACTCCCCAGCGTAGAAGAGTTCCGGGAGAAAATGGGACTTTTGCCAGACGAAATTATCCCCTTTGGCAAAACACCGAAACTTGATTTCATCAAAATCATGAATCGCCTGAAAGATAAACCCGATGGCAAATTCATCGAAGTCACAGCTATTACGCCAACTCCCCTTGGGGAAGGCAAGTCCACAACTTCCCTTGGCTTGATTCAAGGCCTCGGCAAGTTAGGCCTTAATGTTGGTGGAGTTTTGCGTCAACCTTCCGGCGGTCCCACAATGAATGTTAAGGGTACTGCGGCTGGCGGCGGAAACGCACTACTTATTCCCATGACCGAATTCTCCCTCGGTCTTACCGGTGATATCAACGATATCATGAATGCACACAATCTAGCAATGGTCGCGCTGAACGCCCGCATGCAGCATGAGCGCAACTACAGCGACAAGCAACTTGAAAAAATCGGTCTCAAACGTCTTGACATCGATCCTGAGCGCGTTGAAATGGGATGGGTTCTCGACTTTTGCGCCCAAGGCTTGCGCAATATCCGCATAGGCAGAGGCGAAGGCAAAACAGAAGGTTTTGAAATGGATTCCAAATTCGGTATCGCTGTTGGTAGTGAGCTGATGGCCATTCTTTCTGTTGCCACAGACCTTAAAGACCTCCGCGATCGTATTGGTAATATTATCGTTGCCTATAACAAGAGCGGTGATCCTGTCACAACCGCCGATCTTGAAGTCGATGGCGCAATGACCGCGTGGATGCGCAACACAATCAACCCGACCCTTTGCTACACTGTTGAGCATCAACCCTGCCTTGTCCATGCAGGTCCATTTGCCAATATCGCAATCGGTCAATCATCCATCATCGGCGATCGCCTCGCACTTAAACTATTTGATTATCATGTTACGGAATCTGGCTTTGCGGCAGATATCGGATTCGAGAAGTTTTGGAATGTTAAAGCTCGCTTGTCCGGTCTCAAGCCGCATGTTTCTGTTTTGGTTGCCACAATCCGCGCTCTCAAGATGCACGGTGGTGGACCAGCAGTTGTCGCAGGACGCCCGCTTCCAAGTGAATATGTGGAACAAAACCTTGACCTTCTTGAAAAAGGAACCGGTAACCTCTTCCACCATGTCAATACAATCCTCAAATCAGGCATCAAACCCGTTGTCTGCATCAACAAATTCGCCACTGACACAGACGAGGAAATTGCCCTCATCAGACGTCTCTGTGCAGAAAAAGGCGTTCGCTGCGCCATGTCCGAGCATTGGATGTACGGCGGCGAAGGCGCCAAAGAATTGGCAGAACTCGTTGTTGAAGCCTGCGAAGAAGAAGGCGAAATCAACTATCTCTATGACCTCTCAATGCCTTTGCGCGAGCGCGTAGAGCTCATTGCTAAAGAAGTCTATGGAGCCGATGGCGTCGATTGGTCACCTCTGGCAACTGAAAAAGCGGAGCGCTTTGAGAATGACCCATATTTCGCTGATTTCAGCACCATGATGGTTAAGACTCACCTATCTCTCACCTACGACCCAACCCTCAAAGGCGTACCGACTGGGTGGAGACTTCCAATTCGAGACATCCTCGTCTATGGTGGAGCTAAATTCCTTTGCCCGATGGCAGGTACCATCAGCATGATGCCTGGCACAGGCTCAGACCCAGCATATCGTCGCATAGATGTCGATACTGAAACCGGAGCGGTATCAGGATTGTTCTAAGCCGCCGGTATCTTTCCGAAATGCAATGTGGAGTCGGCTATATGCTTCCCCAAACGGTTATATACCGACTCCGCTTCGCACAATGAAAAAACAGGAGGTATCGATTTATGTCCTTTATCAAAGTTGATGCAGTAGAATTCATAAGAGTTTTATCATCAAGTGATCCTGTTCCTGGCGGCGGCGGAGCTTCCGCTCTCGTTGGTGCTGTTGGAACAGCTCTTGGAAATATGGTTGGTTCCCTAACCACAGGGAAAAAGAGATACGCCGATGTGGAAGAAGACATCGCTCGGCTGCAAAAAGCTTCATATGAACTACAAGACGAGTTTTTACGTCTTGTGGATGAAGATGCAGTCGCTTTCGAGCCCCTTTCCAAGGCGTACAGCATTCCCAGGGACGATCCTAATCGCGATCAAATAATGGAAGACGCATTACGCGTTGCTACATCCACACCCATTGATATTATGCGCGCCTGTGCGAAAGCCATTGATATAATCGAGGAATTTGCAGCAAAAGGGTCTTCGTTGGCTATTTCAGACGCAGGTGTCGGAGTCATATTCTGCAAAGCAGCCATGCAAGGCGCTAGCCTCAATGTATATATCAACACAAAGTCCATGGCTGACAAAGAATACGCTGCAAATGTTGAAAAAGAAGCAGATGCTTTGTTGGAAAAATATTGTGCGCTAGCGGATACGATTTTTGCATCCGTTGTCGCAAAATTGAGATAGGAGTTATGTATGGCAGATGTACTTAAAGGTGCCGATGTTGTTGCGGCGCTTGGAGAAAGAATGAAAGCCGATGTGGAGGAGCTCGCTGCAAAGAATATAGTTCCCACACTGGCTATCCTGCGCGTTGGCGAGAGAGACGATGACCTCTCATATGAAAGAGGCGCAATGTCTCGCTGCAAAACCGTTGGCGTTGAAGTAAAGAGTGTTGTTCTTCCAGAGGATGTCACACAAGATGTGCTTCTGAGCAATGTATATGCGCTCAATGATGATGATTCCGTTCACGGTGTGCTTATTTTCCGCCCGCTTCCAAAGCACCTCGACGAAAATGCTATTTGCGCTGCTCTAAAACCCGAAAAAGATATCGATGGCATCACTGAAGGTTCCCTTGCTGGCGTATTCATGGGTACAGGCATTGGTTTTCCGCCATGCACAGCTCAAGCCTGCATGGAAATACTAGATTTCTTTGAAATCGATTGCACGGGAAAAAGAGCTGTTGTCATTGGACGTAGCCTAGTTGTGGGCAAACCCGCTGCTATTATGCTCATGGGTAAAAATGCCACAGTTACTGTTTGTCACACAAGAACCGTTGACATGGCTTCAGTTGCTAAAAATGCTGAAATCGTAATTGTCGCCGCCGGCGTACAAGAAGGAATCACAGCAGAATACTTTAGCCCTGGTCAAATTGTCATCGATGTTGGAATAAACTGGGATGATGAAAAAGGTAAGCTTGTCGGCGATGTCAAGTATGATGATGCCGAGCCCATAGTTGCCGCAATTACACCAGTACCAGGCGGAGTTGGAACAGTTACAACTTCTGTTCTCGTCTCCCATGTCGTCAAGGCGGCAAAAAAACTATTGTAATAAAGGAGCGTTCATGCTATGATAATAATCGCCGAGAAACTTAATGGATCAATTCCAGCATGTGGAAAAGCCATAGCTGCCAGGGATGAAGCATACATAAAAAGAATAGCAAGGCAACAGGCAAATGCCGGTTCCAGCTTCATCGATGTTTGCGCCTCAGTCAACGAAGGGGAATTGGAAACCCTCAAATGGATGATAGATTTAGTACAAAGCGTTACAGATTTACCAATATCCGTTGACTCCCCTGATGTTAATGTCATTATAAATGCTCTGGACTATTGCAATAGACCTGGTCTTTTCAATTCAGTATCCGGAGAAGGCGGCAAGTTCGACATTGCATTCCCAGTGCTTGCAAAACCCGAATATAGCCAATGGCAAGTCATGGCTCTACTTTGCGATGATACTGGCATACCCAAGACAGCAGCAAAGCGCATAGAGATTTTCGAAACAGTCATGGAAAAAGCGAAGAGTTATGGTATAGATGAGAGTCGCATACACATCGACCCCCTCATCGAAATGCTATGTACAACCGATGAAGGCGAAGGCATTTCAATGCTCATCGAAGTCATGACATATATCAAAACAAATTATCCTACAGTTTACATTTCCGGCGCAATTTCAAATATTTCATTTAACCTTCCCGTACGCAGGCTTGTAAACCAAGCATTCGCAGCTCTGGCAATCAGCGCTGGTATGAATAGTGGAGTTCTGGATCCTTTGAGCAAGGATTTACGTGGTGTGATTCTTGCAGCAGAAGCTATGATGGGTCTCGATGACTATTGTTCCGAGTATACAACTGCTTTCCGCGAGGGTATTTTTACAGCATAACACCACAACCAATTATTTTGAGTTTCCCAATTTATATTTTATTTTTTTAACAGGAGGAGATACCATGTCCAAAATCGCAGAAATCTCAGCGGCCGTAGAAAACGGCAAAGTAAAGCTCATCGAGGATCTCATCAAAGAGGCCCTTGCAGAGGGTGACGATCCCAATGCAATCCTCAACGATGGCATGATCGCAGCCATGGGCGTTGTCGGCGCGAAATTCCAAGCGAACGAAGTTTTCGTTCCTGAGATGCTCGTAGCGGCAAAAACAATGAAACTGGGCGTCGAAGTACTTCGTCCAAACCTCTCCGCCGGCGCAGTTGGCGCGCTTGGCAAATGCATCATCGGCACAGTCGCCGGTGACCTCCATGACATCGGCAAGAACCTCGTTGCGCTGATGATCGAGTCCGCTGGCTTTGAAGTCATTGACCTCGGAGTCGACGTACCTGCAGAGAAGTTCGTTGAGACCTTCAAAGAGAATCCCGATACCAAGATTGTTGCTTGCTCAGCTCTTCTCACCACCACAATGGATTCCATGAGAAACACTGTCAAAGCCTTGATCGATGCTGGTGTTAAAAACACTGCTAAAATCATGGTCGGCGGTGCACCGATTACTCAAGAGTTCTGTGACGAAATCGGTGGAGATGCATATACAGTAGACGCCGGCGCAGCCGCTGTTAAAGCTGTATCATTGGTTTCCTAATCTAGTTTAAGCAAAAACTTTATCATAGCAAAGCGCCCCCGCCCAATAGGGCGGGGGTGTTCTTTTTTCTAGTATTACAGGGTAAGGTTTTACTTAAATTATTCCGATAAATAATATTATTAAAGCTATTATGGAGGTTATGGGCATGAGACAACTTAGAAATTATACGGAAGAAGCCGTGAAGGTGTATGTTGATAGAGTATACCCAGATATGGAGGTATGTCAATGCGACATATGTAAACTGGATGTGACAGCTATAATGCTCAACACACTAGAGCCGAATTATGTGGTAACTGATCAGGGTGCTCTCTTTGCCCAATTGAGTGACTTTGACCCACAATACAAGGCTGACTTAGTAACGGCAATGGGTGCAGCTATAATTAAAGTAACCAATAGACCCAGACACGACAAATAATAATGCCTCATATGGGGTAGTTATTCAAGTAAGCTTGTAATAATAATTATTTGACGAAGGTTTCTAGGCGGTCAAGACCTTCTTTAATGGATTCCATGGAGGCTGCGTAGGTCAGTCGCACAAAGTTATCGCAGCCGAAACCAGTACAGGAGACAACAGCGACCAAACCGCTTTCTAAAAATGCGAGGGAAAAGTCATCGCTGTTATTGATTATTTTCCCGCCAAGGGTTCTACCGATTAGTTTTTCGATGTTTATCATTATATAAAATGCGCCTTCGGGGATGCGGCAGCTGATGCCATCTATGGAGTTTACTCGCTCAGTTATGTAATTTCGACGCTGCTCAAACACATCGCGCATCGCATCGATGCCTTCCTGAGGACCGTTTAATGCTTCAACTGCAGCGATTTGAGATATTGTGCTGGGGGAGCTTGTGGAATGGCTGAGGTAATTTGACATCACCTCGGCTATTTTTGCGTCTGAGGCAGTGTAGCCGATTCTCCAACCTGTCATTGCATAACTCTTGGATACGCCATTAACAAGGATTGTTCTCGCTTTTATTTCCTCTCCCAGGGCTGCCATGCTGGTGAAGGTTTTGCCATCATATAGGAGCTTATAATATATTTCGTCTGAAAGTATATATAAATCATGGGCAACGCAAACATCAGCTAGGGCTTTTAGCTCAGTTTCGCTATATAACATTCCCGTGGGATTCGATGGATTATTTAATATAAAGAGTTTTGTTTTATCAGTGACAGCGTTTTCCAGCTGTTGGCTTGTTATTTTGAAATCCTGCGATTCTGGTGCATTAATTATCACTGGTACTCCCCCAGACATTTTTATTGCTTCTTCATAGGTCACCCAATATGGAGCAGGGAGGAGTACTTCATCGCCAGGATTTATTAGTGTCTGTAAAGCTATATAAATGCTGTGCTTTGCTCCACTGGCGACTACAATTTGGTTAGACGAATACTGTACATTGCAATCGGCGAAAAGCCTCTTTGCAACGGCTTCCCTCAGTTCAAGAGTACCGTTTGAGGGGGTGTATTTAGTTTGACCATCGCGTATCGCATTATATGCAACTTCCTTTATATTGTCCGGGGTGTCAAAATCCGGTTCTCCAGCTCCAAAACCCACGACATCCAACCCGTCGGCTTTCATTTGCTTAAATAGCGCATCGACTTTTAGCGTTGTGGATGCTTGAACAGCCGCAGCGATTCGCGATATCTCTTTCATGTAAAATGCTCCTTTACAATTTTTGCCAATTATACTTTATTTTAAATCCAATATCAAGACAAAATGATTGCATAGCAATCATTTTGTTTTAGTTTATATAATTCCACGCCAGGATAATATGAAAAGGATACAAGAAACTAGTACTAAGGTTGATACGATGATGGTGCCTGTGTTGAGTCTTTTGCTTGATGTCTCTGTTGTATTATATTGTGGCATTAACTTCGCTTTTTCCAAAGCAAGGCTGATGGGCTTAAACAAGAGCACAGTAATCGCACCGCTTATGCTGTATTTCAGCAGGTTATATGGGAGAAAAGTGGGTACTAGCATATCTTTTACAACAGCCCTTGGTACTCCCATATAAAGAGGTACCATGGTATAGTTCCAGAGTAACATTACAGGTACAGTAACCGCAACTCCAGCAACTAAGCCGATTGCAGCTCCTGGGATTGTGCGTTTTTTACTATATACAAAAGCGGCTGTGCAAGCAAAGGTGCAAGATGATAGAGCGTTCATAACGGCTCCGTAGATCCATGTTGTACTGACGGTAACCATTTCCACAAAAGCGACGATTATGGACATAACCATGGCAGCAAGGGGTCCGTATAAAAATCCCCCTAAAGCGATGATGGCATCCTTGGGCTCATAGCTGAGAAAGAGCACCACTGGAAATTTTAGGATGATCATAACAACATAGGCAATTGTGCTGAGGACAGCGAGGGTAACGAGTTTTTTTGTACGAGCTGTACGTGATGTGGTTGTTGGTGACATTGTTAATACCTCCGAATAATAGTATTTTTGGCTTTGCGATATAAGATAGAAAAACACCCAAAGGGAGTTCCTTCGGGTGCAATATGATAAACATGGAAAATACATATGCATTTTCGCACTATAAATCATCATCTTCTCCCATCCAGACTTTAACTGTCGGTATTGGAATTTCACCAATTCCACGCAAAGAAATTTAACTTAATCTCTGCGTTCGCGGACTATAACCGCCGGTAAGGAATTTCACCCTGCCCCGAAGACGCAAATATTTACTTATGGATTCATCTTACCAAATTTGTAGGTAAAAGTAAAGTAAAATGCTTGTGGTGTTTTTGTAAAATGACCTTACTGTTACTGGTCATCCAAACATTTCTGCTGGTGTTAGTAGAGCGATGCCGTTTTCTTTTAGTACATTGACAGCCACATCATTGTCGGCAACCCTGAGGATTACGTAAGCCATATCGGACGCATGGGCGACAAAGGCGTATGTGTATTCCACATCGATTCCATTGTTAGCTAAAATGCGTAGGACTGCGGCGAGACCTCCTGGTTTGTCTCCAACGGAAACGGGAACGACTTGATTTGTCCGCACGAGGTAACCCTCTGCTTGGAGTCTTTCCAAGGCAAGGGATGGCTGGTCAACGATTATCCTCAAAATGCCAAAGTCAGCGGTGTCAGCAAGGGATAAGGCGCGCAAATCAATACCAGCTTGGGATAGGAGTTCCAAGGCTTCCACTAGCTTTCCAGGCTTGTTTTCTATAAATACCGATAGTTGTTCTATGGTCATGATATTGACTCCAATAATTTCATTTAGATTTTGCGATTGTCGATGACACGTACTGCTTTTCCTTCGCTGCGGGTGATGGATTTCGGAGCAACAAGGGTCACCTTAGAAGTGATGCCAAGAATATTTGCGATTTTATTGTGTATTTCTCTTTCTTTGCCTTCTATACCCCTAACTGTATCTGAAAACATTTCAGGGGTCAGTTCAACTTTAATTTCCAAGGTATCAGAGTGATTCACCCTGTCAACTATGAGTTGGTAATTGGCTGAAAGACCATATCCGATGAGTACTGTCTCAATCTGTGATGGGAAAACGTTGACTCCTTTGATAATAAGCATATCATCGCTACGTCCCAAGATTTTCGACATTTTTGTCAAAGTTCTTCCACATGAACATTCATCTTGGTTAAGGATACAGATGTCGCGAGTTCTGTAGCGAAGAAGGGGGAAAGCTTCTTTGGAAACACAGGTGAACACTAATTCACCTTTTTCTCCCATTGGTAATACTTCACCGGTCTCAGGATCGATTAGTTCAGGGATAAAATGGTCTTCGTTGATGTGCATTCCCGTTTGCTCAGAACACTCAAAGGAAACGCCAGGACCTGAAATTTCGGTTAGACCATATATGTCAAAAGCTTTGATGCCCAGGTTTGCCTCAAGACGCAATCGCATTTCCTGACTCCAAGCTTCTGCGCCGAATATGCCGGCTTTTAGCTGGATTTTGTCCCGCATACCCATTTCTTCAATGGTTTCGGCAAGATACTCTGCATATGATGGGGTGCAGCAAATTATCGTTGTACCCAAGTCGCACATGAATTGTATTTGCCTTTCTGTATTGCCGGAAGACATGGGCAGAGTCAATGAGCCGATTTTATGGGAACCGCCGTTTAACCCTGGTCCTCCAGTAAACAAGCCATATCCATAGGCAACTTGCACCACATCGCTTTTTGTTCCACCAGCAGCAGTGAGGGCACGAGCGCAGCTTTCTTCCCAGAGTTCTATATCGTTTTGCGTGTAAAAAGCTACAACTCTAGTTCCGGTTGTTCCGCTGGTGGATTGAATGCGGACACAATCGTCCAAAGGTTTTGCCAACAGACCATAGGGATAGGCTTGTCGCAAATCTTCCTTTGTGAGAAATGGTAATTTGTGCAGGTCATCGATGGAGGCTATATCCGATGGCTTTACACCTTTATCGTCCATGAGTTTTTTATAATATGGGACATTTGTATATACATGATTTACTTGGGACACAAGCCGTTTACTTTGAAGATCCCTCATCTGAGTGCGAGACATACGCTCTATATCTGGTTGGTAGTACAATTCCAAGTTAAAAACCCTTTCCTATTTGGATTATCTTTTATTACTATAATTTAAGCATTTTTGCCAAGGGCAAAGGCTTTGAAGTTCATATCCATGTATCTTTCGGGAATGGTGCTTAGTAATGCTTCGTTCCAAGAAGCTTCGCTAAAGTCAAAATAATTCGATAAACGACCCATCATCACAATATTCACGGCTCTGGAAGAACCAGCTTCTTCAGCCAGAGAGAGTGCGTCAATGGCATCTACTTTTGCTCCTGCATTTTGCATTTTCTCAACTAAATTCTCAGGATACTCCATCGCACCTGTGATGACAGGCATGGGGTCTATGCGCTGGGTGTTGGTTAATATTTGGCCGTTTTCCGCCAAATGGTTGAGCCAGCGAGATGCTTCAAGGAGCTCAAAAGCGACGATAAAATCGGCTTGTCCTTTATCAATGACTGGAGAATAGACTTTCTCTCCAAAACGAACATAGGTGACAACGGATCCTCCACGTTGGCTCATTCCATGAACCTCGGAAACCTTTGTGTCAAAACCTTCGTTCATGAGGAGTCTCCCGAGAAGCTTGCTAGCTAAGACATTGCCTTGTCCGCCGACTCCGACGACCATGATGTTTTTTGTACTCATATCACACCTCATTTGAAACAAGCGCATCGAAGTTGCATAATTGAATACAAACCTTGCAACCTGTACACAAGGTGGCATCAATGCGCGTTTTGTTGTCTTTCATGCTGATTGCAGGGCAACCGATGTCCATGCATAGTTGACAGCCAGAGCATTTATCTTCATCGGCACTGATTGGGGGTTTCGCTGAAACCGAACGTAAGAGGACGCAGGGTCTTCTCGATATAATTACAGAGGGTTCCAGGGCATCCATTTCTTCATCGAGAACCCTGGAACATTGGTCGAGGTCATAGGGGTCTACAACTCGAACACGCTGAATCCCCAAGGCTTTACATAAGGCTTCAAGGTCGATTTTACCAGCTGGTTCGCCTTTAATATCATAACCTGTCGTTGGATTATCTTGATGACCCGTCATACCTGTGGTGGAGTTATCCACAATGATTACCGTGGAATCGGAGCCATTGTATGCAATGTCGATGAGTCCATTGATTCCTGTGTGGACAAAAGTGGAATCGCCGATGACGGCAACGCTGTTTTTACCGCCGGCGCGATTAAAGCCGTGAAGACTCGATACTGAAGCACCCATGCAAATCGTCATATCCATTGCTGATAAAGGAGCCATGGAGCCCAAGGTGTAACAGCCAATGTCACCCAAGACTGTAACACCCTTTTTGTTTAAAGTATAAAACATTCCACGGTGGGGACAGCCGGCACACATGACAGGTGGGCGTTGGGGGAGAGGCTCCTCCATGCTTATTCCCTCATTAACTTCAAGACCGAGCAAGTTGGCTATGAGATTCGGTGAAAACTCGTCCACTAAGGGGAAAACATCCTTGCCGGTAACTTCAAGATAAAGTTTTCTGCAATGGTTCTCGATTATACTGTCCAATTCTTCGACAACAATCAACTTATCGACGCGAGAAGCAAAGTCTTGAATTAATTTAATGGGTAAAGGATTAACCATACCAAGCTTTAAGACGCTTACGCTCTCTCCAAATATATCTTTTACATATTGATATGATGCTCCAGATGTGATAATTCCCATTTTTGTATCGCCCATTTCAATGCGATTTAAAAAGGAGTCCTCAGCTAATTGACGAAGTTTCTCGAGTCTTTCTTCCACGATTCTATGGCGAGCTTTAGCTGCTGCAGGCATCATGACGTATTTTGCTACGTCTTTTTTATACTCTTTAGTATCAGGAACAACACGATCAGATGTTTCCACAATGCTCTGGGAGTGGGCGATGCGAGTGCTTGTGCGTATCATGACGGGAACATCAAACAATTCCGAAAGCTCATAAGCATATTTTGTATAGCTTAGACATTCCTCGGAATCGGCTGGTTCCAGCATGGGAAGCTTTGCTGCTATGGCATAATTACGGGAGTCCTGCTCGTTTTGTGAAGAATGTAGTCCTGGGTCGTCTGCGACTACGATGACCATTCCAGCATTAACTCCTGTATATGCAATGGTAAACAAGGGGTCTGCGGCGACATTTAAGCCCACATGCTTCATGGCTGTGAAACTACGAACTCCTGCAAGGGAAGCACCAAAGGCAACTTCCATGGCAACTTTTTCGTTTGGAGCCCATTCGGAGTAAATTTCATCGTATTCCGAAGCGGTTTCGGTGATTTCCGTGCTGGGCGTACCTGGATAACTTGAAACAACAGAGCAACCGGCTTCGTATAAACCCCGTGCGATTGCTGCGTTTCCTAGCAATAACTCTTTCATAAAATTCCCCTTGTCTATTTTGGTTGATATTAGTTTAATACTATATAGTATGAATTTTATTCTCGTGTTTGTGTGGCAACGATGCTATCTGCGCCATATTCCCGCCTGAGCTTAGGCTTTTCTATTTTGCCTGTGGCGTTTCGAGGCACATCGGCGAATATTATGCGGTGAGGGCGTTTGTAGCGGGGGAGATCGAGGCAAAAATTATTTATGCTTTCTTCGTCACATTCGTGACCTTTTTCGATTTCAATGATAGCTGCAGAAATCTCGCCCAAACGCTTATCTGGTAAGCCTATTACTGCTACATCCTTCACATCGGGATGGGCGGATAAATAGTTTTCGATTTGAACAGGATAGATATTTTCTCCGCCTGAAATAATAACATCCTTTTTTCGATCTACTAGGAATATAAAGCCGTCATCATCTTCTTGTGCCATGTCTCCGGTGAATAACCATCCGTCAACAAGCACTTCCGAAGTAGCTTCTGGGTCGTTGTAATAACATTCCATGAGGCTGGGACCTTTTACGCATAGCTCTCCAACAATACCTCTGTCAACAGTTGCACCGTTTTCATCAACGATTTTGGTTTCGTAGCCATATCCGGCAATCCCAATAGCGCCTACTTTATCAAGGTTTTCAATACCCAGATGGACGCAACCAGGACCAGTGGATTCGCTTAAACCGTAGTTTGTATCATATTCATGGTTCGGAAAATACTCTTTCCAGCGTCTCACAAGGCTTTGGGGTATGGGCTGAGCACCCATGTGCATAAGTCGCCATTGGTCTAGGGTATAGTCATCGATTTTCAACTCACCGCTGTCTAGAGCACTGAGTATATCTTGAGCCCAAGGTACTAATAGCCATAATATTGTGCATTTTTCAGCGGAAATGGCTTCAAAAATATGCTTTGGTTCAGTGCCTTTGAGCAATATACCCTTTGAACCCACTAGGAAGCTGCCAAACCAATGCATTTTTGCACCGGTATGGTACAAGGGCGGGATACATAAAAAAATGTCTTCTTTAGTTTGCCTATGGTGATTTTGTTCCATTTCGCAAGAATGCATTAAGCTCCTATGTTTATGGAGTATAGCTTTGGGGAAACCTGTCGTACCTGAGGAAAAGTATATTGCAGCAAAATCATCATCGACTATCGTCACATCGGGAGATAGGCTAGAACAGTTGGCGGTGAGCTCATTGTAGCTCTCGGCAAAGGTGGGGCATTCGCCGCTGCCGCAAAAAAGGAGGGTTCTGTTTTTGTCGATATATTCTGCGATTTCTTCAACGCGACCAATGAACTCTGGACCAAATAGCAAAACATCCACTTCGGCGAGTTTAACGCAATACTCGATTTCATCTGCTGTATATCTAAAATTAAGTGGAACGGCTATTGCTCCGCTTTTTAGTATGCCGAAATAAATCGGTAGCCATTCTAGGCAATTGGTCAATAAAATTGCGACTTTATCGCCTTTCTTTATACCACGGGACAGAAGCAGATTGGCAAATCGATTTGCTTTTTCGTTGAACACATCCCAGGTGATTTCCCGTCTGTAATATGGTGCATGGGCAGGCTCAATCAGGCTGTATTCCCTCCAAGTCTTCTTGCCAGTATCTGGCATATCAGGGTTAATTTCCACGAGGCAGACTTGGGGACCGTACAGTTGTGCATTTTTTTCCAATATTTCGGTAATCGGCATCCATATGCATCCTTCCAGGTAGATAATTTTGCTTTAGCACTTTAAAGTTAGAAACTATGAGAAGCATATTACGGTCATGCATAATGTATGACCGTAATTATAAGATGAATATTAGCAGAAAGGAGCACTCTTGTCAATATTATTGAACGTCAATATGCAAGAGAGCGTATTTATCTTGGGTAAGCCTTTCTTTGATGGTGAAATCGATTTTGTTTTTGAAGAGGGGTCCATCGTAGACAAAGGTATGGTATTCACCATTTTCTCCGCAAATATCAGCACCAGCTGCTTCTATGGCATCCACCACTTCTCTGGTCAATGTCTTGCCAAGAAACTCGTCAGATACTCTTGTGGTATCCACAATGGTAATGATAGTTGAAAAGCCAGAATCGATGAAATCGTAAACAACGGATTTTCTATCTTCGTGTTTCAAGGGGAAATAGGCAATCATTCCGGTGTTTTCACAGCGTTCCTCACACCAATCGAAATGTACTTGAAGATCGATGTCGCCGAAAACGCAGACTTCCACGCCATTTTCCTTTGCCTCCAGGAGAGCTTTTTCAAAGTTATCGGTATACTCATCACCTATTGTCCGTATGAAATTCAAAGGAATACCCAAGGACTCAGCAACCTTACCAAGCAAAACTTCACTTGTCCCGTGAAACCAAGTTCGTTTGGAATCGACATTATACGTCGTTATCAAGCCCGCAGGTACCAACCCCGCATTGATAGCCCGATACAAAGACAAAGTACTGTCCTTACCGCCACTAAAAGAAGCCACGAATTTTTTACCAACTAGATTTTCCATGTAAAATAAACCTCCAAAGTTAATTAGGAATTAGGAATTAGGAATTAGGAGTTGTTCGTTGTTAATTGTTTCCTAAGCGGCGCGTCAGGGATGCCGCGCCCTACGAATGTCATTGTATTGTGTTGCGTTTTGGATAATTATTCATTATTCATTATTAATTATCCTATATATCAGTTCCATATCAAGGGCTTGTCTGATTATTTCTGCTATTCGGTCGAACTCGGGGGCGAAGGGGGTGCTGTCTGTTAAGGCGGTGTTTTGGAGGACGGGTCCTGCTGGTCTTGCTACCAAATCGTCCTCTTCTGGCAAATCTATATCTATATAGGGAATAACTCCAGCTACTGGGATTTTGCAAATAGACTCCAAGAGTGCTTTGCCATCTTCAAAGCGTTGGAGATCGCCTTTGAAACGATTCACGATGGTGCCTTTTACCAGAGCGCGTTCTTCATCGGTATACAGGGCAATGGTACCATAGAGTGAAGCGAATACTCCACCTCTGTCGATGTCGCCAATGAGAAGAACGGGAGCATCCAATCGGGTGGCAATACCCATGTTGACAATATCATTGGTGTTTAGATTTAATTCCACAGGGCTTCCTGCGCCTTCGATTACAATAATATCATACTGTTCATCAAGGCTTTCGTATGCTTTTAAAATTTCAGGCAGGAGCACTGGTATTTTCATTTCACTCAATTCTTGGGAATTTACTCTCCCATATGGCTTGCCATTGAGAATGACTTGGGTGCCTTCACCACCAGACATATTCAACACAACAGGGTTCATTTGCGCGCTGGGTTCGGCTCCTGCGGCATATGCTTGTAGGAGCTGGGAAATGGCGATTTCATCACCATTTTTTGTCTTTGAAGTGTTGGAGGTAACATTTTGCGATTTAAAGGGTGCTACTTTGAAACCGTCTTGGTGAAAGATTCGACAAAGAGCAAGGGCAATGGTGGTTTTTCCAGCACCGGATGATGTACCTTGAAGCATTATTTTTTTAGCCATTATTTTGAAACCTCCGAATATACAAAGAATATGAATTATTACTGAGAGTATCTGGACCCTACAATGAGCTTGCTAAATAGCAGATGGTACGCTGAGATTTTTATTATTTTCACCGATACACTGCCAGCGTTGGAGGGATTCGCGCATATATTCGGCAACATCAATATCGTATACATATTCCAGTAGGCTGTCTGTTATAACCTCGTCGGCTTTTCCTTGGACTTGAATCTCGCCGTCTTTTAGCACCAAAATGTCATCACTGAGTCTCATAGCCAGATTGATGTCGTGCATCACGCCCACCACGACACGGCTGCCCTCAGATGCCCATTTCTTCAAGTATTCCACCAATTCGATTTGATATTTCAAATCCAAGTGGTTTGTAGGTTCATCAAGGAGTATAACTTCAGGCTCTTGCACCAATGTCCTTGCTAAAAACACCCTTTGCAATTGCCCACCAGATAGAGTGGTTATCATTCTATCCTTTTGTTCCAGAAGGTCAACTGCATCGAGGCAAGTTAATACTGCCTCTTTATCCGCTTCTGAGGGGAGACCCAAAAGCTTGTCTTTTATGTGTAAATACCGTCCCATCATCACAGTATCGAATACCGTATATGAAAAATATATACCAGACATTTGTGTAAGCATGGCTATACGCAAGGAGATTTCTTTGTGCTTCATTTTTTTTATGGAAGTACCTGCGATTTCAATCTCGCCGCTATATGGGAGTATGTTGGCGACTGCTTTTAGCAATGTGGTTTTTCCACAGCCGTTTGGTCCGATGATGGAGAGGTTTTCATTATAATTCACATGCATATTTACATTTTTTATCACATTTATACCGTTGTATCCCACCGATACATTTGATAATGTCAACATTTTATCTTTACCTCCATATAACAGATCTTTTAGGCTTGTGGCGATTGTTAATTTAAGCTTTATTTTTTCTTCCAAAATATATATATGCAAAGAAGGGAGCTCCTATCATTGCTGTTACGGCACCCACTGGTAGTTCTGCTGGTGAAACCACTGTTCGAGCAACTAAGTCGCATATTACCATGAAAGCTCCGCCGAAAAAGGCGGACATTGGCAGCACATACCTGTGGGATGAGCCAAAGATTCTGCGAATTATATGGGGAGCAACCAAATCCACAAAGCCTATTACACCAACGAAAGCGATTGCGCTCCCTGTGAGAGCAGCGGAAGTTACGAGCAAAATCCATTTGATGCGCTTGATGTTTACACCCATTGTTTTTGCTTGTTCTTCGCCGAAGGTCATCATATCCAGCTCGCGGTTATAGTGCAGGACATAAAGCAATCCAGCGACTATTATTGGCGCGAGAATGGCAACAGGAGTCCAACCACGAGCGGAAAAGCTTCCCATCTGCCAGAATACCAATCGTTGCAAGTGTTCCCTTGATATTGCAGATAATAGGGTGGTTAGGGCATTGACAAAGAGGGAAAATACCATACCAGTTAGTATGATTGTGTTGTTCTCCATTTGTCCGTCAAGGCGAGAGGCAAATGCAACTGCCAAGAGTATCGTTCCCAAGCCAAAGGCAAAGCCAATGAGCGGGAGGGTCATCAAAGGGAGAAAGGGCAGGGTAACACCAAACATGATGACAATGCAAGCTCCTAAAGAAGCACCTGAGGAAACACCCAAAGTATACGATGAGGCAAGGGGATTTCTTAAAACAGACTGCATCACAGCTCCACTGATAGATAGGCAAGCACCTACGATAAAGGCAAGCAAGGCTCGAGGCAATCTGAGATTCCACACAATTGCAACGGATGTTTGACTGACGGATTCGGGTAGGGGAACGCTAAACACTTTGTTGCGTATAATGTGCCATACTGTATCAGGGGGGACCCAAACGCTACCAAATGTTACGCCTATCACAATAATAACAAGTGATAAAACTATTGTGACTATAACCTTTGCTTTCAACTTAATCTCATCCTTTTAGCAATCTCGTAGTTTTATTATTTCGAGAATAGACCACTATTCAGTAAAACTTCAAGCTTTCGTCTTTGTGGCTCCGAACCGCAATCCCACCCAATACCCGAATGGGATTGCGGGTCAAGCCAACAATGACAAAACAGTTGTTAAGTGATCTAATAACTTACCCTTCGAAGAGTTCAGGGTGAATGGCGCGGGCTATTTGCTCCATTGCAATAACAATGTTGTGGCTTGGGCGATTACTGGCATCGGTGCTGATGTAGTAAACAGCATCGTTGGCAATCGCAGTAACATTATTCCAACCATCCCTTGATTTTATTTCATCTATGGGATTGTCGATATAGTTCACTGTGGTTAAAATAACTTCAGGGTCTGCATCGAGGATCGCTTCATCGGAAACAGAAGCCCAGCTGATGGTTTCACCAAATATGTTTTCGCCACCCAGCATTTCAATCATTTCATGCAAAAAGGTACCACTGCCGAAACTATACATATTAGGTGCAGCGGCGATTTCAAAATAGACTCTTTTTGTTTCGCTAGCTGCGCTTGTAATTTCCAAGATTCTTTCTATTTCGGCTTCCATATTGGCGATTATTTCTTCTCCAGTTTCTTCAACGGATAAGACTGCTGCCATATAGCGTATGTCTTCTTTTATACCCTCTATGCTAACGCTGGATGGCATATATATTAGACAAATACCTGCCTGGGCGATTACTGCATAAGGGTCGTCTCCACCAGCTCTGCTCATTCCTGTGACAAAAATCACATCAGGGTCCATTTCGATAATTAATTCGCCATCGTTTGCCATCATGGAAAAATCGGATATACCTTCTTTGATTCCAGGGACGTTGCTGGAATAAGCATCTGTTGCGATTATCTTGTCCCCATAGCCCAAGGCAACTAAAACCTCGGTATTTGATGGACCAATTGATATGATTTTATTTATTTCATCTGGTAGTGTGATGGTGTTTCCATCCCTGTCATAATCAATGCGTTCTACGGTGACATCATCGGGTTCTGTGGAGCTTGTTGCAGGTGAGCTGTTGTCACAAGCAGCCAATGCAAAAAGCGCGGCAATAGTGAGGATCAGAGCGATTGTTTTTGATAGTTTTTTCATTTCATGTATTCTCCTTATAATATAATTTGCCTGTTTCCATACAAGGGATAATACCTCGCATCATACCCTTTATATAGTTACATTTGCCTTTAATATCGTTTGCCCATATCTTTGCAGGGTATATGGGTCAAAACTTCTGTAATATTACTGGGCTGTCCGATGAAATATCAATGGAGTATCCATGCCCATTATCAGGTTGCCAATTGAAGAAGATGCCTTCTTCGGGAAATAGATGCTGCATTATACGGACAATCGGACCTCCGTGGAACACAAGCATGGCAGATTTTATACTCTCTTCATTCGTCAGAGTAAGCACAGATTCATAGCCTCTTAATACTCGCTGGACAAATTCTTGTTGGCTTTCGCCACCGGGACATTTTATTACACCAGTTTCATCGTTGACCCAAAGCTTCAAATCATCATCTTCTTTGATTTCATCAAAGCTTTTCATCTCATATATACCAAAGTTGTATTCATCTAAATCATCAAGAGCCAGCATGGGTATATCGCCGTATATAATATTTGCTGTTTGCTTTGCTCGAAGCAAGCCACTGGTGAAATAAATTTGCGCTTTTGGGTAAATATCCTGTGAGATGAGTTCTTCCAACTCTGCGATTCCCTCAGAGGAAAGGGGAACATCGGTACTTCCGCAAAATAGACCTTCAATATTGGGAGCAGTTCTGCCATGGCGCAACAAGTGAATAATCATTTAAACAAGTCTCGTGGGGATGCCACAAAAGAGACGCACAACCTCGTCAGATTCTTTTGCAATAGCAGCCAGTGCTCTTCCCACCGCTTCGCGCCACTGTCTCAATTGGGGTTCATAGGGGACGATACCGCTTGATATATCATTTGCTATGATACAAGTGTCTGTATTATTTTTCATGAAATCAGAAATAGCAGTATCAGTATCAATGCCAGCTTTAATAAGGGCGAGTATCCATTTATCCAGCTCGTAGACAATTTTCGCAGCCTGGGGAAAGTCAGTATTATCCTCACTGCAGCGGTATATATCAGTTTCCGATACTTCATATGCTTCCATGGCATACTCCAGCTTTCCCTGATATGCTCCACCGAAAACTAATTTCATAATGGATACCTCTTTCTTTTAAGATGTTTTGTTAGCAGACAATACACAAGTATTATATTCAGTGGCATTTTTACATAGTGGTCATTTAAAAAAATTTCGTATATAACGCCGCTATATTATAGCCAAAGCTATCAAACCGCATAGTTCGCTGATGACCAGAGCAAATCCTGCCAAGTCGCCTGAGACTCCTTTTAAATCGATGTAAACATATGCCATTGCCGCACCATATCCCAGGACAGCTGCTGCGCAAACTATTACTCCACCGATTCCTGCGATATAAAAAGCTATGACAGTTGATAATATAGTTATTAAGGGTCCAATGGATTTATATAATAGTTTTATGCTTACTTTCCTATACATATTCACATTGCTGCTGTGGGGAGCGGGGGTGAGAACCAGGGTCGTATATGCAGAGCCGCAACGGGAAATAACGGCAATTAATATCAGAAGAAGCGCATGGGTACCCTTGTCGAGGAACGCAAATGTTGCAGCATATTGGAAAAGAAATAGCAATGCAACCATTATCACAGAAAAGGAGCCTGTATGGGGGTCTTTTAATATGCGGATTTTTTCCTCGTGGTCTCTGCGGGATAAAACAGCATCGCTGGTATCCATATAACCATCTAGGTGAATAAACCCAGCAGCAGAGAGCATAACCAAAGTCAGAATCGCTGCTGATAGAGCGGTGTGGATTGTTGACAGAAGCAAAAGCTTTGCAGCTAGCCACCAAATTCCGCCGATGACCAAACCCACAAAGGGGAAGCAAGGCATCATAAGGATAACGCAATCGTCATCCCATATAAGCCAGGGTAGGGGAATAGCGCAAAACATTCCTAGGGTCATGTAGAAAGCTCTAAATATCCTTTTCATCGCAAACCTTCTGAAAGAGACTCCCAGCGCCCATCTTCCGTTGAGCGGTGAAGGGTGACGGTGGAATATGCAACTTCCAGTACCACATCGCACATTTTCACAGTGGCTCTGTCGATTTGGGCAAGAGCCTTACGGTATTGTTCGGTGAGTTCGTCATATTCCATGGCATCACTGTAGATATAATCGGAGACAATGACTATGTTTTCCACTTTTTCCAATAACACATTTATACCATCGATGATTCGTGAAGATGCATCGAAATCCACACTTCCATCACTTTTGAACATTTCGTTGGCGAGAAGTGCTGTTACACTATCGAGGAGAAAGGAGCCAGTCGAGTCGCAGACATTCAGTATGTCTTCAATATTGACTGCTTGCTCAATTGTTTCAAAACCCCAACCTTCTCGCTCATCTTGGTGCCTGGCGATGCGCTGGTCATCTTCGCTGTCCACAGAACTCATCGTAGCTATATAATAAAGCTTATCATTTTGCTGCCTTTTTGCTAAATGTTGGGCATAATATGACTTACCGTTTTTGCAACCACCTGATATGAAAACTTTCATTTTTTGATTTGTCTCCAATATGATTTCATTTTTACCAACACAATCAGTCTTTGTTAATTGTAAAATGGTCGCCCTTTCTCAACTCATCTAAATAATCATCATTAATGTCAGCTTCCGCAAAAGTCGCCATATCCCTCATCATTCCGCAAGCGGCATCTATCACAGCAAACATAATGGGACAGCCGCTCCCTTCTCCTAGGCGCATACTCATCATCAAGCATGGCTCGACACCTAAGGCTTCCGCAGCATGGATGAAACCTTGTTCAAAGGAAGCATGGGAAGCAATCATAAATTCTTTTGCTATCGGCGATATACGGGCGGCAGCAAGGGCAGCCACCATTGATATAAAACCATCTATAACCACAGGTACCCGCATTATGGCACCACCAAGAAAAACACCAGCCATGGCAGCAAGGTCGAAACCGCCAACCTTAGCCAAAACATCAATGGGGTCAGCTGGGTCTGGCTCGTGGTCTCTCACAGCGTTTTTCACCACATCGATTTTATGCCTATATGCATCTTCCAACAAGCCGCCGCCTTTGCCCACCACATCCTCTGCTGGAAAACCCGTCAAAGCGCAAAGCACTGCTGCCGATGTGGTGGTGTTTCCGATTCCCATTTCCCCTGCACCTAGAAGGGTATAGCCATTATTGACAGCATCAATTGCTGTTTCTATGCCAATGAGCACCGCTTGAAGAGCCTCGTCATATGTCATTGCATGTTGTTTCGCCAGATTCCAAGTGGACTTGCGGATTTTTTTGTTAATGATACCAGGATAATCCACATCTGCGTTGATGCCCACATCCACAACGATTAAATCAGTATCGAACTGCTTTGCTATAACAGCAACTCCGGTTAAACCTCGTACAAAATTTATTGTTTGAGCCAAGGTCACAGATTGGGGAGTGGAGGACACGCCTTCTTCAACGACTCCATTATCAGAGGACATGACGATTACACAGCGTTTTTCACTATTATAATATATCTGCCCGCTGATACCTGACAAATGCTTGGCGATGTCCTCGAGCTTGCCAAGGCTGCCAGGAGGCTTTGCCAGGGAGTCCAATCTTTCCTGCGCCCTCTGTGCTGCCTCGTCATCGAGACCTTTGATTTGAGAGATGTATTCCTTTAGTTTTTCCTTTGACATATTATTGGCTCCCTTTTCTTATAAGTAGATAAAACTGCTGGATTTGTAAAGTTACAATAGAAATGAAAACCCAGTCTTTCAACGATGCGTCGTCTCGCTGGAAGCCTGGGTATAGAAGCTTATGGGTATGCTGGATAGAAAAACGCAAAAGCGGCATATAATACCGCTCGCACAATGAATCCAAATCCATAACAATCCATATTGTCCCCATACACTGTGAAGCCACTACGGAACGGCGCAAGCCGCTGTACCAGTTATTGTTTACTCGCTGGTACGAAAACGAGGCAGGTCTTCCGGCTAAGGCTTATGCTTTAGTTTCACCTTCTCAAGCGTCTTTGCTCAATGGTTGTACTATTGCAGATTACTCCGCAAAAGGACACGAAACCAGCAGCCAACACGGCAGCAGGACTGCTCAGGATTCAAACCTGATTCCCTATTCTTGCACAGACAATTTCGCTATAAAAAGCGCAGTCATCGCACACCTTCGTTTTGTAGATATTTAATTGAACTTTGCTGAAACAGACTATACCACAAGCCCCGCAAAACTGTCAAGGATTATAAAGGAATTTTTATGTCTCTTGAATATAGCAGGTTACTGACAATGGGGTGCTTGAATCCTATATCTTGTTATTAATTGAATACACAGTACGCACTAACCGTGTTATCCTGAACGAAGTGAAGGATCTTATTACACCGAAATTGCTGTTTAGTGATATTGCCACGTCGCAACGCTGCTCGCAATACCACTGGATTGTTACCCCGTGACTTGTAACAATAGCCGGTATTAATAAATCAGCGGAGCGAAAATTCGCTCCGCTGGTAGTTTTATTATTTAGCATCAGAATTAAAAACTGGTTTAATACTCAATATCATCAATACAGTCATACCGGAGCAAGCATCCATCTAGTTAGCCATTTTCCTTGCGAAACCGACCATAGACGCATTTCAAGTATTCCATCCTTAAACCTACAATACCATTCGGTAATGTTACGATGTTCAATATTTGCTAGTATGCTGTTGTCTGGTAACTGTATGTCAAAGTCAGTGTTTATAGCGAATGCATCTGATAAGTCCCTCTTTGGTGGATTATATGCAGGTTGTAACACAAATGAATATGAACCAAAGAACAGAAACATGACCAATACGATTGATATAAACTGTAATAACCTTGATTTATTTTTGCCATTATTTGCCACTACACTCAGCCGTTGTTCCATGAATCCATATTTGTCGGAATGAAAAAAGGCAGGGGCAACAAGCAGCTTCTTTGGTTCATCGGTGTTAATAAGTTTTGCAAATGATAGCATCGTATCTAAATAATGAACCCTTTCCTTTTCGCTCATATGCTTTGTCACATTGGTATCGCAGCGGATTTCCAGCAGTTTATCTAGCTCGCGCTGGAATAAATACATAAAAGGATTCCACCAGAATACAATACGAAGCAACAGATATATGGATTTGATTAAAATGTCTCGTGACT
This sequence comes from Oscillospiraceae bacterium, assembly GCA_009777775.1. GTDB lineage: Bacteria > Bacillota > Clostridia > Oscillospirales > Oscillospiraceae > WRMH01. The sequence goes on along the minus strand of WRLE01000007.1, from coordinate 93,602 downwards.
TGAAGTGCTGGTATTCGTGCATGATAATCATTTCCAGCATATCATCTGATAATTCCATGTCTGGCAAATAGACATATGCATTCCGTAAACCAGTAACATAAGGTATACCAACATTTGGTGAAACATACACATTCAACTTTTTCAATTGCAAACGCTCTAGCACACGATTGACTTGTACACTATCTATAATTTCATAGTTAATTCTGTTTTTACGATAAATGTAGAATTTATGAACAGTTGCACAAAATAAGAATACAAAATACGTAATCCATAAAAGAGGAAGAGCAAAACCTAATCTTCCATCATACATAGATTCTCCTCCCAAGTCATTCCACAATATTGTCTTTATAGATGGTATTATTCTATATGAATTCACGATATAAGCGAAAGGCAAATCTAGTGGAACAATTAAACGCAACACACTTAATAAAGCAAGGAACACCAATGCGATTGTGCTTGCTTTTATTAAGTAATTTGTCTTTCGCATAAGCAATGTAATGATAAACATCGCCACATTGATGAATATAAATGCTATAATAAACGATTTTTCACTTATCAAGGCTTTCCAACTCCTTGCGTAGCTTTTGAATTATCTCTTCCATTCTCTCTATCGTTTCGGTGTTAATATCATCTCGGCGCATTAACATGGAAAAAAGTTGCGGGATTTCCTCTGTGGGGTAGCTAGTAAAAAAATTTGTATAATAGTCTTCGCTTGATAGTTTCGCAATGAATGTGCGTGATATAGCTTTGCCATCTTTGTGAAAACCGTGTTCTGCTATGGCTTTTTTTGCAAGTAAGCTTTTTAAAAGAGTATGCAGTGATGTGTCTTTCCAAGTCTTGTTGACAGAATGCTTTAGTATTTCAGATCCCGTAAGCGGGTTATTTAATTTCCATAATACACTCATAATTTGCAACTCATTTGGTGTCAAGTCCATAATAATTACCTCCTTTTGATACCGTTATGGTGAACACTAACAGTTTGTATAACCTATAATACCACACAAATAATAAATGTCAATGTATTTAATACTAATTTTATAGATAATTACAAACAATAATATACTAGTTCTCACTTGTATATTACAACCTTTCGTTGGTGTATTCACATTTTGTTTTCAACTTATCCATTGATTATTACTAAAATGCATGATAATATGCCTACACACAGGCAAAAAGAAAGGATTGATAACTGATGAAAACGCATAAGATATTGTATATATTACTGGTTTTGCTTATTTCATTATTCATTTTAGTGGCATTTTCAGTGAAACCTGTCGAAAAAACTGTGCTGACACTAGCTGTTTTTGACACACATCCAAGCTATTGGGAGTCAAGGATAAATCATTTTAATCGTCGTAATGCCAACATCCACATTGAATTAGTAAGTTATTATAACGAATTAAATTCTACTGCACACATAGAAAAATTTTTGTTAGATGTCGAAGCTGGAAATATTCCAGACATTATATACTTTCGATACGTTAATCCTATATATGATACTTTAGCAAAAGATGGAATTTTTGAAGACTTGTACTATTATCTTGATAATGACCCTGAACTCAGCCGCGAAGATTTCATGCCAAAAGCACTGGAAGCAATGGAGTATCAAAACCAATTTATATACGCAGCAAATTGTTTTCGAATTGAAACTTTTATGGCAAAATCTAACCATGTAAACAGTCAATTAGGCTTAAGTCTTGGTGATATGTATATCGCTCTTGATAACCTTGGAGATAATTCATATGTTTTTGCTAAAATGAAGCCTAATGATATTCTATATGAAGCTTTGCATTACAATGTTTTTTGGGACTTAGAGGAGTTGATATGTGATTTCGATAGTGACGAGTTTATAGAATTACTTCAATTTATAAAGACTGTTCCGAGAGCCAGTTTCGAAAATGACAAATATTATAACGAACCTTTATATATCGCAGCTACTATTGAAAATATGTTTGAAGAAGACAGCTTGCTTTTAACCAAAGTCTCGATTCCATACATACACCATATCGGAATTTACAAATTATCTTATGAAACAGGTATTAACTTTGTTGGGTTTCCAAACAATAATTGTTTCGGAGGGAAACTGATACTTGTTGATATCTTTGCTATGACCGCTACTTGCAACGACAAAGATGCTGCTTGGGAGTATATAAAACAAACGAACCTAATGTATGTCGATCCATCATTGACGCATGAAGCCGCTACATTGACACTATCTACTAACAGACATACATTCTACGATAGATTAGAATTGAACAATAAATGGCATGCCTTTGCTTACTCTGGAATATACAAATATCGATATGCGCTTACTGAAGAAGAAACTGATTGTCTTTTAGAAATGATAGACACTTCAAGTTTGATACGTATTGATGTAGGTTTGTGGACGATTATTTCAACAGAAACCGAACTATATTTCTCTGGTACGAGGACTGCTGAAGAAACTGCTGCTATAATACAAAGAAGGGCACAGGAATACTTAACTAATGAGTATTGAGCTTGTTTGTAATGAATTGATATGACATGACAAAATGTAATACATATTTATCGCATTTCTACGCTTACTGTTAGTGGTTACACTTATTGTTGAACTATTCACACTTTGTTTACAAGTATACTATTGCTTTATATGTTAAACTTTGATACAATTCATTCAGAGTTAACTCATAAAATTTTTATCTAAGGGGTACAATTATGACAAAAAAAACTAAACTATTATCGCTTATCCTTGTCTTAGCAATCATGACATCATTTCTTTTACCGTTTGGTACAGCAATTGCTCATGAGGATTTTGAGGAAGAAGAAGATCACATAGAAACAGAATTAGTACCAAATTATGGGACACCAACCTCATCTTATTGTTTCTATACTGTGATAAAAACATGGGGTTGGGATTATGATGGAAATTATGTAGTCCTCACAATCCAACAATATACTAATCCACACACTCTTAATTCAAATGGTAAGTGTACTATGAAAATAGGGAATTGGTCATGTCAATACGGTTGATAATACACCATACAATAGTATCAGAATTCGATTTTCTGTGAAGGATGTTGGGGTGGGAGTGAATGCTCTCACCCCAATGTGTAGATTTTATTAAACTGGGAGGATATTATGAAAAAAACACGAGTATTAGCTATTGTTATAATTTGCATCTTCACAATAACATTCACAATACCAATAGCACAAGCAAGCAACCAGCATGAACCCTTAACAAGAGGTGCCGCCTTGCAACTTTTGTTCAACGTTTTTTACTACAGCGATATCTTACCCCCTGGTGGAGGAGATCCTATATACGTCGGAGCCTATGAATATGGTATTACTGCTGAACCTACAGATTTTATTGATGTGATTGATAAACCATATGCGGAAGCCGTTATTTGGGCTGAACAAAGGGGTTTGGTTCAGGGCTGCGGAAATAGAGCATTTAATGGAGAAAGGGCAATTACCAGAGCCGAAGCGTCGATGCTCATTCATCGCATTATAACCGAGTTTCTCAATGCAACCGATGGAATAGATAGTAGTTCAGCTGTTGGCGCCGGATTCGCCGACTACTCCCAAGTACCCCTTTGGGCAATTGAAGCGATGTCCTTTTCCATTTCAAATGGATACCTCAACAGCAACGGGAATCTATTTAGACCATCTGCAACAATCTCAAAGGATGAATTTGCCCAAGCTATGAACAAACTATACAACGTCCGCCTTGGCATATATGGGCATCTGGTTTATCCCGATAGAATCGACTACTCTGGCGTAATAGTCAGCTACAAAGGCAATGGTGTGGAAATGTCCCTCGGTACAGAAACTAGAATACTCGAAGCTGCTTTTGGGCAGACATTCAGAAACGATTGGTCACACTATCTTGATGGCTCCCTCATTTGGTTTATGAACAATATGGTAGTTAGGATAAGTAGCTCGCCTACTATACTACCAGACGATAACCCCTGGAGTTTTAATGGTATTTCCGTCAACAGCACTAGCGAGGATGTTTCAACTATACTGGGCGAACCCAATGAGTTTAATCTTCAATTCTCATTGACGGAAAATGTGTTGCCTCAGCGCGATACAGCCACCTATTATTATAACTCAATTGGCGAATCCACTGACAAGCTGGAAGAGGCAGTATATTTTCTCGAAATCTCATACAATGCAGATGGAAGCATTGCTAACATAGTATTAAGCAATCAAAATGTGTCAAATGTCGATTTCTCCCTCGTACCTTCGATATTCGGCGTCGAGTTTTTTCAAAAAAGCGGCAGTGGAAACGATTCCGTGTATAACCGTTTTGTACCCACTCTTGCCTTTGACATAATCCACGAAGGTACTGGCGAGTTTGCTATTAAAATAGACGATGATGTTCTATTTTCAGTTACCGGTGCCTATAGCGGCAGGATTCTCAGGGATGTCACCATTGGGAAAAACATAGATATCGTAGCTAGTGGCGACTGGAGCGTCAGAGCCATGTACTCCCTAATGGCGCACAGGCACAATCACATAAGATCAGGATATGGGGATAGCGTCTTTGCTAGCATTACTCTTTACGGCGACTTCATTATAAGCCATAATGGATCTGGACCATTTACAGTAAAATGGGTACCTGGAACTGCGGGGTCTGGAGCTTCTGAAGCTACAATCGTTGATACAGTTGGGGCGTATTCGGATATTGTCAATGTTGATGACGTTGGTACGATAGATTATGGTTTCGGAATAGGTAAAATGTCCTACGGTTTCATAGTCATAGAAGCCGATGGAGAGTGGACCTTTGCTCCAAACTTTGAGTTCGAGGTTAGTGAATAAATTGTTGTATAACTAAAAACAGCAGCGGAGCGAATTTTCGCTCCGCTGTTGTTTTACTAAAAAACCTATTCTATTAGCTATTTCAATATCAATCTATAAAAGTCATGTTTCTGAATCAATGTAAGCCAACAATTATCAATTCAAAAACAACTCTTCCATTTGTTGTTCATCAGTAGTTAAAACTATGCTAACAACCGAGCCGTTTTCTACTCTTATTAAACATGGGATTGTATCTATACCTAAGGTTTCTAAAACATCGGTCACTTCCTCTGGTGGCATTTCACTGGTATCATAAAAATATATATATGAATGATTATAATAATAATATCTATCTCGTTCAGTGTCGGTATTATTAGGACTGTATGCATTTAGTTTTGTCATAACATTTTCTAGTGTATTATTGTAGGTATCACAGAGTTCATAGTCATTATCGCCAATAAAAAAATAGCGAACTCTTGAATTACTCAATTCTAACATTGAATATATGCGACCTTCGGGTAAATACATCGTATACTCTGGAGTGTATGCTATTTCAATTGGCTCATCACTCCAATCATCCATGTCGTTCTTCCATATTGTACATCCTGTATAACTTGCTATGAGGAAAACAGAAAAATACATTGTCATAGCAAGAATGCTGATAAGTGTTAAAATTTTTTTGTTACTTAGTCTTGAAAAGACAAATGCTGTTATACCAAACACACACATTATCATTCCAATTGAGAAATGGTATCCATTTATTAAAACAATTACTGTTGCCAAAAAACCAATTATGGAAAATGCAAGAGAAAGATATTTGTATTTCTTATCATTGACATAAGCTTCATTCATTGAATTATCTCCACTTTGAGTATTATTCAACTATTTCGTATATCTGTCCATCGAGGTACATTGCTATGTTGCTTGGGTTGAATATGTTTTGTCCGCCTATATTATGGACATCGTACCAGTTGTTGTTTTCATCGAATGTTTCATCTTTTTGATATGTTTCGCAAGCGGCTTTGACTTCATCTTCTGTGAAACCGAAGTAAGTGGCAAAGCTATTTTCCGAAGTGCCAAAGACTCTAAGATTGTCGAAGCTATTGACAAGCTCCTTGGCAAAAGTATCGTGAACACCGGCGAGAACACCGAATTTGAGATACTCGTTTCCTTTGAATATGCTGGCGAAAAAGCCATCCAAATATTTTGCATAGTCCTGATAATAACCGAAAGTTTCGGCACTTTCTAGGGGACAATCATATGCATCCAATAATATAATAGCGGGTTTTTTATGATATGCATATAGGCACTCGGCGAGAAATTGCAAAGATACTTGCAATTCTTCATCGGTGGAATTTCGTTGATAATATGAGTAAAATTTATCCTTTTGTTCCTCGCTTAAGACATCGCTTTCATATACCCTCAAGTTTTGTCTAAAGACTCCGGATACTTGGATTTTTATCCTTGTTATCGCTTTAGGGTATTCATCAAATTCCATGTTTTGGAAAGTAAGATATATCAAAGGGTGTTTGTTCATATGCTCTTCGCAGATGTCTTTGTACTCCGAAATGGCAAGCCCTTTAAAAAGATCCATGCTATTTCGATTTATGTCAAAGAAACTCCGGAGCATACTCATGTTCATGGTTTTGCCAAAGCCTTTGGGTCTGCTTATTAAGGTTGTAATTCCAGAGGTATCACTTATGTTTTCCAGCAATTCCTTCACAAAAAGTGTCTTATCCACATAGAAGCCACCATCATCGATGATTTCATGGAAATATATGGAATTTGCGTAAATTTGTTTTTGCACTAAAAACCCTCCTCGAATATATGTGAGTGCATCATATCATGTTTTGTCGAAAAAAACCATAAATAATTCGGAAATCTGCCATGATTAACTAATAATGATAAAACCGTGGTTTTTACTTTTTTCTTATGATATAATAATTGCTGTATAGTCATTATAAACAGAACCATGGGTTTTCTTGGAGGTCATCGTAGTGAAAAAGAAGATTTTTATTGGAGCGGAGTCATTTGAAAGAATAAGGGAAGAGGACTTTTTCTATGTGGACAAGACGCTCTTTATAAAAGAACTCCTTGATAATAGAGGTGCTGTCACCCTCATAACGAGACCAAGACGTTTTGGTAAAACCCTTAACATGAGTATGCTTAGGAGCTTTTTCGATATTACTAGCGATAGCAAAGTTTATTTCGAGGGTTTGGCGATAACAGACTATCAAGAAATCTGCGAAAAATATATGAACAAGTACCCAGTGGTATCGATGACGTTAAAAAATGTCGAGCTTGATACATATGAAAGCACTATAGCACGCCTAAAGACTCTTATTTCGACGGTTTTTGAGCAATATCTTTTCGTATATGAAAGCGAGATTCTCACTGAACGACAAAAAGAAATGTTTCATACATATTTCATGCGTAGATCAAGTGATGAGGAATTGCAATATGCATTAGTTTTTTTAACTGAATGCCTATATGTATACTACCAAAAACGAGTCATTATCCTTTTAGATGAATATGATGCACCAATAGATAATGCGGAAAGAAATGGTTTTTATAATGACATGATAAGCTTTATGCGAGGCTTTCTCGGAAGCGTGTTTAAAACTAACGATTATCTCGAATTCGGGGTGCTGACAGGAGTTCAAAGGGTATCTAAGGAAGGGCTTTTTAGTAGTTTTAATAATCCTAAAATCTGTGGTCTTTTAAACGAGGAATTTAATAGCTGCTTTGGGTTCACAGAAGATGAAGTTAAAGCTGCTTGCGAAATGTATGAAATAGACGATAAATACCAAGATATAAAAAAATGGTATGACGGTTATAGGATTGGCGGGCGCGATATGTATAACCCATGGAGTATTACGATGTACTTGGAAAGGCAAAAGCTGGAAAACTATTGGGTAAATACCGGTTCTGTTCAGGTTCTGCGTGATGTGTTCCACCAAGGAGATAACAGGCTGCGTGATGCCCTTGCTGGGCTTCTTACTGGTTCAACGATAAGGATGTCAATTACAGACCATATAACATACCCGATTAAGTATGTAAGCACAAACACTTTTTGGACTTTACTCCTTCATGCAGGATACCTTAAACCATGTAACGGAGCTAAAGATAACATTTTTGAAGCTGAACTTGTGAACATGGAAGTAAAAGATACCTTTTCTTTCTTTGCAAAAGAATGGCTTTCAGAGGAACGAACTTTAATTTCTGAACAGATAGAAAAATTCGTAGAGTATCTACTTAGCGGTAATGCTCAGGGAGTGTCAACTATACTCAATGATGAGCTGCTAAATAACCCTAGCAGCTATGATTTCACTGGCGAGAATAGCTATCATATGTTCATTTATGGGATGCTCCTAGCAGCATCAGGTAATTATACCGTTCATTCCAATCAAGAAACTGGTAGAGGTAGAGCGGATTGTATGATAAAACCATTTGATATGAGCGAAGCTGCAGTAATAGTGGAATTCAAACATTTAAGAATGGAACCTGTAAACCTGAAAGAAGAAGCGGAAAAAGGCTTAGAGCAGATAAATAATAATGCGTATAGCTACAACCTTCGCAACGAAGGGTATGCGACTATACACAAATACGGCATTGCCTTTTATAAAAAATCATGCGAAGTTGTTATGGAATAATTGAAAAATTGATGACATTGATTAATATAATGTGATATGCTGTGTGTCACGAATTATTATAAGAAAGGTTAAACATATGAATATCATTAGAACAAAAGCCGTGGAGCTTTCCACAATACCCGCTATCGCCTACAAACAAAAACTATCTACGGGAGGTTCCGGCATAAAAATCATGCGCATTGACGGAACAAGCGCAGTTTGCACCATCGATAAACGATCAGGCGAAATGGTCCCATATGGCAAGTATGATGAAGAGAGCTTTCCCTTTGAAGCATTCGACGAAGCCTTTGAGCTAACAAACAGCCTTCCATATTCGGCAAGAGGCAACATCAAAGTAATGGAAATAGATGAAAACTTCGCAGATGACGTTACAGAAGAAGCTCCGGCAGAGCAAGTGGATATGACATTATCAGCAGAATACAAAGCCATTGTCGAGCGTTACAGTGATGAAAAGGGTAAGATCAACTATGCGCTGATGAATAAGGATTTTATCCAATTTGCATCAAGGAGTAAAATCGTCTCGAACATGATAGGCGATAATGCCAAAACAGATGCGATTGTGGAGATTATAGTGAAGAGCCGCGCCACAGAAATTGCCAGAACCAGGGAAAGCCTCGACGATGCTAGTGTCAGACTTCTCATCGAGACCTTGGACGAAATTGACCCCCGAAGCGCATTTAAAGAGCTAAAAGCCCATATAAATAGGCAACTCGCAGCGAATAAAAAAAGATAGCTTAATAGCGAATTTATCTTTCATATCGAGAATAAAATTATGTCAATGATTAACATGGTGGTGAAAATAACAACAACAACAACAACGAGGTATTGCATATAAATGAATATTTTAATAAAGGACATATTATCAGTTTTGCCCGATGGAGCTGAAACTCGCTCGGTTTATGTCAGCGATGGCATTATCGCTTCGATATCGGTGCCCCCTGAAGGCTTTATAGCTGATAAAACAATCGAGGGTAAAGGGAAAATGCTCGTCTCTGGGCTTGTTAATTCCCACACCCATGCGGGTATGACTCTCTTTCGCAACAGCGCAGATGATATGCTGCTAAACGACTGGCTTTTTAACAGAATTTTCCCATTGGAAGATAAATTGGTGGCGGAGGATGTCTACTGGTCGGTACAATTGGCGGTGATGGAGATGCTCAGTTCAGGGACTACCGCTTTTATCGATATGTATTATTTCACAGAAGAATATATGCGGGCTTTAGGCGAAAGCGGAATCCGCTGTGCCTATTCCCGAGGATTGCAAGGAGATATATCAGACAAAACGACAGCGGAGTCGAAGCTTAAAATTGTGCTGGAGGAAATCGAGAGGTATAAGAACCAAGATAGGCTTACTTTTATGCTTGCTCCCCATGCACTATATACCTGCGACGAGTGGTTTCAACGGGAGATTGCCGCTGCTGCTAAAGAGAGGGGCATACCCATTCATACCCATTTGGCAGAGAGTCCTGATGAAATTGAGACAATAAAAGAAAGATTCGGACGCACACCCATCGAGCAAGCGGAAAAGGTGGGATTGCTCTCCGAAACAACTGTCGCCGCCCACTGTGTCCACCTTACTGAAAGCGATATTGAACTGCTGGCTACCAGAGCTGTCAATGTGGCGACGAATCCTGTTAGCAATCTTAAGCTGGCTAATGGTGTGGCACCAGTGCCAAAGCTGTTACAAGCTGGTATCAATGTTGCCATGGGAACCGATAGTGCTGCAAGTAATAATACGCTTAACATGTTTCGTGAATTGTCTATGCTGAGTTTGGTGCAAAAGGGTATAAATTTCGATGCTCAAGTAATCACTGCAAAAGAAGCATTGGAAATAGCATCACGAAACGGAGCTAGAGCGATGGGTTATGATAATCTTGGTGAAATTGCTGTGGGAAATATAGCTGATTTGCTTATCATCGATTTGGACAGGCCAAATATGCAACCGATGAACGACCCCGTTGCTGCCCTAGCATATTCTGTAAACGGCAGCGAGGTGGAAACTGTTATAGTGGATGGTAAAGTCCTAATGGAAAACAGAGAGTTTCTCACCATAGATAAAGAAAGAGTTTATTATGAGATTGATAAAATCTGCGAAAGGATAGGAACAAGATGAGTGGAAATCCACAATCAGCAAGTGCTGCCATTGAGAGCGGGCTTACTATGGATGTAAAAATTGTTGAACATGACAGCCTGGTAAGAGATATATCATTAGCTCCCTCAGGGGAAAGAAAAATCGCATGGGCTTGGCAACATATGCCATTGTTGCGGGCTTTGAAAGAGGAATTTGAAAAAACAAAACCTTTTGAGGGCATAAAAATAACCCTTTCCGTTCACATGGAAGCGAAAACAGCTTGCTTATGTCGCACCCTTGAAGCTGGTGGAGCAATAATGTATGCGACAGGCTGCAATCCCTTGTCTACCCAGGACGATGTTGCCGCTGCTTTAGCTGCTGGGGGTATGAAGGTATATGCATGGCACGGCGCAACAGGAGAGGAGTATGAGAGGCATTTGACCATGGCTCTTGAAGCTGGTCCCAATATCATTATTGATGATGGCGGCGATCTTGTGAACATACTACACACCAAGCTGCAGCACCTTATCCCAGGTGTCATCGGCGGCTGCGAAGAAACCACCACTGGGATAAAACGTTTACATTCTATGGTAGCTGATGGAACACTGTCTTTTCCTATGGTTTCTGTCAATGATGCCCAGTGCAAATACCTTTTCGATAATAGATATGGCACAGGCCAATCCGTTTGGGATGGTATCAATCGAACAAGCAACCTTATTGTAGCAGGTAAAAACGTTGTTATTGCCGGTTATGGTTGGTGTGGCAAAGGCATCGCCATGAGGGGTAAAGGCTTCGGAGCGAAAATCATTGTTACTGAAATAGACCCTGTGAAGGCTCTGGAAGCGATGATGGACGGTTTTGAAGTGATGACAATGGATGCTGCAGCTTCAATTGGTGATTTATTCATTACTGCTACAGGTTGCAAGGATGTTATAACAGCACAGCATTTCGATAAGATAAAAAATGGAGCTGTTTTATGCAATGCTGGTCATTTCAATGTGGAAGTGGATGTAGCTTGGTTGGAGGCAAACGCAAAAAAGCAAGAGCAAAAGCCGAATATCATGGGTTATACCCTTGACAATGGCAACACAATTTTCGTTCTAGCAGAAGGTAGACTTGTAAACCTTGCCTCAGGGGATGGTCATCCAGTGGAAATAATGGATATGTCCTTTGCCATTCAAGCAATGTCAGCAAGGTATTTAGCGCAAAATCACAAAGACATGTCGCCCAATGTAATCCCCGTCCCAAGGGAAATAGACATGGATGTAGCTAATAAAAAGCTAAAATCCAGCGGCTTATCAATAGACAATCTAAGCGAAGACCAAAAAGTCTATTTAAGCAGCTGGAAACTGGACTAATTAATAATGAACAATGAACAATGAACAATGAACAATGAACAATGAACGATGAACTTCAACCAATCAACGATATGCGATAAAAAATAGATAATTATTGATGAATGACTAGCAATCGACGATTAACAACGAACAAGTATTAATTGTTCATTGTTAATTGTTCATTCTATTATGACTTGGGGGTATCCGCAATTGAAAAAAATCATGCTTGTTTTTGGGACTCGGCCGGAGGCTATTAAGATGTGTCCGCTTGTTTTGGAATTGAAAGGTCGGACGCAGGATTTTGAGACTGTTGTTTGTGTTACTGGGCAGCATCGGGAGATGCTCGATGCTGTGCTGGAGGCTTTTGGCGTTGTTCCGGAATATGACCTTGCCATCATGGGTAGTGGTCAGACATTGTTTGATATTACTGAAAAAGTCATGGCTGGTTTACGGGAGGTGCTGGGGAAGGAGCAACCTGATGTTGTTTTAGTCCATGGTGATACTTCCACAACATTTGCTGCGGCTCTTACTTGCTTTTATCTTGGAATCCCTGTTGGTCATGTGGAGGCGGGACTGCGTACATATAATATTAATTCACCATATCCTGAAGAGTTCAACCGTCAAGCTGTTGGAATAGTTTCCCAGTTCAATTTCGCTCCCACAGAAACGTCAAAGGACAATCTGCTTCGGGAGGGAAAGCTCCCGGAAAGCGTTTTTGTCACTGGAAATACTGCCATCGATGCTTTGAAAACGACTGTCAGTGATAACTTTTCCCATCCTGAACTGGACTGGGCTTCCGATTCCCGACTGGTTATTATGACTGCTCATAGACGGGAAAACCTGGGTGATACCATGCGTGGAATTTTCAGGGCAATCAGGCGCGTGGTGGATGAATTTCCCGATGTAAAAATCATCTACCCTGTGCATCTAAACCCTGCTGTGGGTGAAGTTGCCAATGATGAATTTGGCGGTCATCCCCGTATACGATTGATTGCTCCCTTGGATGTGATACCTTTTCACAACTTCCTGGCTCGCTCGCACTTGATTCTCACCGATAGTGGGGGAATACAGGAAGAAGCACCATCTCTGGGAAAACCTGTGCTTGTACTTAGGGACACAACAGAGCGCCCAGAGGGTGTCGCAGCGGGGACTTTGAAGCTCACCGGTGTCGAGGAAAAGGCAGTATACGACGATTTTAAGCTTTTATTAACGGATAAAGAGGTCTACGAAAAAATGAGCAAAGCAACAAACCCATACGGAGATGGCTTTGCATCAAAGTATATAGCAGATATATTGAAAAGTTCTAAGCTAGGATAAAGAGTGTTAATATAGGTTTAATCGAATTGTCATTAAGATTGCATATCATTGCAAAATGTAGTTCGAAACAGCAAACACATATCTAACTAAGGACAAATGACCATCATTTCAATAAATCCAGCATTTCGTCCATGTGGACAAAATAGTAATCACTCAAAGCTTTGATTTTCTCTTGGTCATCTTCGGAGTGAGAGTCATATACTGCGACAACGATGAAACCAGCGTTTTTAGCAGATTCCACAGCGTATAAGGCATCTTCAAAAACTAAGGTTTCAGAAGCCTTGGTACCTAAATATGTAGCGGCTCGGATAAATATATCCGGGCTGCTTTTGCTTGTCATTTCCTCGCCACAAGTGAACAAACGATTGAAATAACCAAGGAGTCCGCTGTTTTCAAGTGCAGGCTCAATTAAGTGTCTATCTGTGGCTGTTGCAACGCACATTTTCAAACCATGCATTTGAAGGGCATCTAAAACGGCGAATACGCCTTGTTTCACATCTACTTTTGAATGATAAAAAACTTCAAGCATACGATGAATGCCAAGCTCTATTTCTGCCAGAGTTTCGTCTAGTCCGTACTCGGATTTGAAAAATAATGGAATTTCGTGACCACCAATGCCAAGTAGCTTTTCATTCAGGTCAGGGCGGGGGGTCTTACCTCTGCTGATTAGGTATTCTCCTGCTATATTGTGCCAAATGTACATTGTATCCAGCATCGTTCCATCGGCATCAAAAATCGCGCCTTTTATATTGTTTAGCATATTTTCTTCCTTTGTGTATAGTTCATTTTTATATTGTGATTTATATGATAGATTTATTGGTTTACCTATGTTCATTGAGCGATTTATATTCGCTAAACTATGTCATTAAGTCCACCAGCCCACATTATGATAAGCGTTCCATCTTTTACTGTTATATTCGCAGGGGAGCCAATGAATTCATTGCTCACACCCAGGGGGTAATCATTACTTAATTGTCCATTGTCTAGATTGTATTTTAGTCCGTTTATGGTTACTCCAGTAGCAATGTTGCCTGAGGAAAATACTGATATTCGACCTGCAGCTTTACTGTTAAAAGAAATGGTTTCTTTAAAAATGGCTGTAATGATTAATTCATCTCCGAGCAGATAAGCCCTTGCACCATTTTGGGCGAGATATACAAGGGTTTGGATATTGGCATATGTATGATCTAACCTGCCACCTAAACAGCCATCTATTAAAAACTCGTTGCAACCGTTTGCAAGACCTTTTTCAACAGCCGTTACCATATCAGTGTCGTCCTTTTCCACCTCTGTGCGATATATATTGGGATGATTGGGAATCATCCCAAGGGAATCAAAATCACCAACGACCAAATCGGGAATAATTCCCCTTGACATGAGGCTATCGTATCCGCCGTCCGCAGCAATTATATAGTCGTCAGCCTCAGGGGTGTAGACAGCGGAATACTCGCCAGCTCCAACGATATAGCAGCGTTTTATCATGATATTTATCCTTTTGTATTGCTCATTTAATTGGGTCCGTTTATGGTTCGTTTGTCTTGCTACACTTAGTGTTCTATGATTTTCATGTAGTATATCACAGGATTCATAATAGTGTAAATATGTTAAAAACAGTGTTGATTTTTACCCTTTTGGGTGTGGTGACGATTTTTATTTCTGGTAAAATATAATTGTAATCAACGAAAGGAAAGATTACACAGGAAACCAAAAATATAAGGATTTCCATTAAATAAACTATACTAATGAAAGAGGTATTGAACAATGACAAAGAGACATACTAAAACAGCAGCAATTACACTCATTCTTGCCATATTGGTAGCATTTGCGATAGTACCAGGAATGGCTATGGCAATGGATAGCGAAAACATACGTGTCGAAACATATACATTGCAAGGCGGCTCGCTTCATGAGACGTTTGTGGTCGAGCATTGGAGAGAGAACCCAAATGGCGATCAGCTTGTCCGCATGGAAAGCTTCAACAATTGGGATGTATTCCAATAAAATCACACAGCTTTGCGACTCGGTAGCGTAACTGGTGACAGGTTTCACGGGCTGTACAATAAGATGCGCGCAAATTATTAAAAAGAGCGGTTCCATTGCTGGCGCAATCGGAACCGCTTTTTGCCAATTTTCTTATTGCGATGGCTAGGTATATGTAGTATGCTTTTATTCACTATTTTATAATTAGGTGATGAACTATAATGTTATACGATGAATTGAAAGAATATTCTAATAGTGGAATATACCCCATGCATATGCCGGGGCATAAAAGAAATGCTGAAATGCTCCCCAAGGGACTTCCTTATGATATAGATATTACCGAAATAAACGGCTTTGACAATCTTCACGACCCAGAAGGTATTTTGAAAGAAACTGCACAATTAGCTGCAAAATTATATGGCAGCTCAATTGCCTTTCCATTGATAAACGGTTCCACTGTTGGAATCCTAGCGACGATTGGGGCATATGCGAAAAAGGGTGAAAAAATTATCATGGCGCGAAATTGCCACTTGTCTGTATACAATGCTGTCGCTCTTTTCGAGTTATCACCCATATATATTATGCCGTTAATGGATGAAAATAGCGGGATTGCCCTAAGCATTGACCCAGCGGCGGTGGAGGAAGCTTTGGAGTCTAACCCTGATGTAAAGCTGGTTGTTTTGACTTCACCCACCTATGAGGGCATTGTCAGTGACATAGGAAGCATAGCCCAAATCGCCCATAAAAGGGGAGTGCCATTGTTCGTTGATGAAGCCCATGGTGCCCATTTTGGCTTTTCTATTGATTTCCCAATTGCTTCGATTAAAGCGGGAGCTGATGTTGTTGTTACAAGCCTACATAAAACACTCCCTGCTTTGACTCAATGCGCCTTGCTGCTCCATAGGGAAGACAATCATTTCACCGCTGAAGTTGCTCGATTGCTGGGTGTTTTTCAAACTACCAGCCCATCATATATACTAATGGCTTCCATCGACAGCTGCTTGAGGCTGCTGGAAACCCAAAGGGAGGAGCTTTTTTCTGGCTATATGCAAAAGCTGAGAAGCTTCAACGATAATGTGATGGCTTTGGAGAAGCTGCTTATACTGCGCAAATGTAATTATGGAAATCATCCTGGGATATTTGACCATGACCCTGGTAAAATAGTTGTGCTGACACATGGAACGCAAATGAGCGGAGTTGAGCTTTCTGAAAAACTCAGAAATAAATATAAAATAGAGCTGGAAATGGCTTCGGCAAAATATGCAATAGCCATGACCAGCATCTGCGACAGCGATGAGGGGTTTATTCGTTTATCAAAAGCGTTAGTAGAGATTGATAACGAGCTAAAAAGTGTGGGTACTATGGAGAGTTCGGTGTTAAATAATGACGTGCAAGCTTGCGACAGCTGCAATGGCAAATTATCAGATGGTTTTGTCAGTATGCAACTGCCTATGCCGGTGATTGTAGCAGCTCCCAGTGATGCAATCAATGCCACTGGCAACTTTGTAGCATTGGAAGAAAGCATTGGCAGGGTTTCATTGGAATACATATGGGCATACCCTCCGGGAGTGCCGATAATAGCACCAGGGGAGAGGATAAGTGTCGAAACAGTCGAATATATAATCGATCAATCGAATGCGGGAGTGTCCATCAAAAGCACAAAAGGCAGCGCAGCAAAGTTAGTGTATGTTGCAGATTAAAGCTCCAACAATTGTCGCACTCGTCTTTGTAAATGATTTTCAATGGAAATAAGCCGCTGCTCAGTCCAATTGATTCTTTCATGACGTATG
This sequence comes from Oscillospiraceae bacterium, assembly GCA_009777775.1. Lineage (GTDB taxonomy): Bacteria > Bacillota > Clostridia > Oscillospirales > Oscillospiraceae > WRMH01. The sequence continues at coordinate 76,675 of WRLE01000007.1, read as the reverse complement.
AATTTAGTTTTATTTGCGTGCAATAATAATTGCTCTGTATTCTGTATGCTCTGCGATTTCTGTTGATGCGAATCCGGCTTCCTTCATCAGACCTATCTCAGTTTCCACTGTGAAGGGGAGGTCGTAATGATATAGTGTATCTTCATTTAGTCCCTGGTTGATGAATATTTTTTCATATGCAGCTAGGATTTCCTTTTGACGCTCCAGCGTTTTGACAGTGTAATCACCCAAAATAAACTGAGCTCCTGGAGCCATTGCATTATAGATTTTTGTATAAAGCTCTAGTTTCTCTTTTTCATCGAAATGATGGAGCGCATATGTTGAAATCACATTATCGAATGGTCCGCCGAAATCCTCATCAAAGAACGAACCGCATATCAAATTTAGCTTTTTTCCTGCAAACTTGTCTGCGAGTATATTCAACATTTCTTGCGACAAATCAATGCAGGTAGCTTCCATTTCTGGATACAGCTCAAATAAGCTCTCCAGCTCCAGTCCCGTTCCACTACCTAAGTCCAGTATACGCTTTATTGGTGTCTCAAAATAATCAGCTATTTTTTCATAAAATTCCTCTAAACCAAGACCTTCTAGCATATGGCTGTCATATGAATCTGCACGAATGTTGAAAAAGGCTGACATTTCTTCTAATTCATCAATTTCATACTCGTAAACCCTGGCATCCACACCGCTTTGATGGGGAAAATCGCCAATATAGTTCCAAAAGTATTTTTCAAAATAACCTATGTGGTCGGTGTTGAGATATACCTTTGTAAAGCCAAGTATTTCAGCTTCGTATACGCCATGATCCAATAGGCTTGCACCAAGATTCTGTCCGCGTTCATTGGGCTCAATGTACAATGCACAAAGCCAGGGAGATAGATCTGTTCCCACCATGAAATCGTTTTCGATAAGCCCAAAGCCACCGATTATTTCCTCATCCCGCAGCAAAAGATACCAACGTGGAACGGGGTTTTGTGTTGTCAAGCTGTCTTTGATGCTGTCGTAATATAGTTGCTTGTCGATATTCCATCTGGATGCAAAATAGTCTGTTCCAGGGTCGAGCCACTTAGGGTGATCTCGAATATTTATGATTTCCAGCATGATTATCGTCCTCCCATAATGCATAGAATGTATAGTTTGTGCCATATTATTTCATGTTTTTTTGTAAATATCAATCAATATTTTCACATTGACCCCTTGACATTAAAGTTGCTTGAAGGTTTAGAATAATCCTGGTTCATATCCATGGTGTTATGCCAATGGAATATGAAACATGGTTATTTTTTTGCATTATGAAATTTGAATAATGCAGATTATGATTAATTAACTTTTAGAAATGCTAGGAGGCGAATTTATGAGCAGACTTGAGCTAATAGCCAAGAGCCGAACCGAGCAAGACATGGATGGGTTATATAACGATATGGAGCGTAGGCTTGGCTCCGGACCACCGGGGCTTTGTCCTGTTGATTTGGCACTGAACTTTGCGTCCCTTTGTCAAGCCCAATCATGTGGGAAATGCACTCCCTGCCGTATCGGTCTTGGAAAGTTAGTGGAAATGTTAAAGGATGTCCTTGATGGAAAGGCAACAGAGAAGACAATAGGAGTCCTTGAAAGCACAGCGGCTGCAATCATCGATAGCGCAGATTGCATAATCGGAAGCGATGCTGCCCGCATGGTGCGAGACAGTGTTCGTGCATTCAAAGACGACATCATGGAACATATTACGAAAGGTCGCTGCCTTGCAGGGACAAGCGCTCCTGTTCCATGCGTAAAGCTTTGCCCAGCTGGAGTCGATGTGCCAGGTTACATAGCACTTGCTGGTGAAGGTCGTCTAACTGATGCTTTGCGTCTTATTCGCAAGGACAATCCATTTCCCATTGCTTGCGCATATGTTTGTGAGCATCCCTGCGAAACCCATTGCCGCAGGGCTATGATAGATAGTGCAATTAACATCAGAGGCATTAAGCAATACATCGCCGACCATTCGGGGATAGTCCCTCCACCTCAAAACGCAGCTTCCACCGGAAAGAAAGTCGCCGTCATTGGAGGTGGTCCAGGAGGATTATCAGCTGCATATTTTCTGAGCCTTATGGGTCATAGTGTCACCGTGTACGAGCGTAGAAAGAAGCTTGGCGGAATGCTTCGATATGGTATTCCTGCATATCGTTTCCCCAGGGAGTTACTTGATAGAGACATCGAGGCTATCCTTAAAACAGGCGTCGATGTGAAGCTGGGTATAAATATAGGTACAGACATTTCCTTAGATGAAATCATTGATTCTTATGACAGCGTTTTTGTTGCCATTGGTGCACATACAGACAGCAAAGCTCGCATCGAAGGTGAGGATTCAAATGGTGTTATGTCTGCTGTTGAGCTGCTACGGGGTATTGGCGATGAAGAGCATCCGGGTTTCGTTGGTAAAACTGTTGTTGTAGTGGGCGGAGGCAATGTCGCCATGGATGCCACCAGAACTTCCATACGCCTTGGGGCTAAAAAAGTGTATTGCGTATATAGACGCAGGCAAACAGACATGACTGCACTACCCGAGGAAGTCGAGGGTGCTATTGCCGAGGGAGCAGAGCTTTTGACTTTAAAAGCTCCTGCACGCATCGAAGTGGATGCACAAGGTAATGCTACCGCTTTATGGATAAAGCCGCAATTACCTGGTGACATCGACTCTGGTGGTAGACCAACTCCAATGGATGCGGATCTTCCGGAAGAGAGAATTTCAGCTGACCTAATCATAATGGCAATTGGTCAAAGGGTGGAAACAGCGGTTTTTGAAGAAGGTGGATTTCCTTTGGAATGGGGAGCTCTAAAGACATTACCCAGTGGAGAAGTTTTCCAAAATGGGAAAGTATTTGCCGGAGGAGATTGCGCCACAGGACCGGCAGCAGCTATACAAGCGATTGCTGCTGGAAAAGTTGCAGCAGCAAATATTGACGAATATCTCGGTTTCGATAACAAAATTAGCGTGGATGTGGAAATTCCCGCTGCTCGTTTGCGTAATAAAAATAAGCGCGGACGTGTAAACATCACGGAGCGAGAGGCTTCTGAAAGAAAGAAGGATTTTGATTATATTGAATGTGGACTGACGCAGGAAGGTGTGGAAAAGGAATGTTCACGCTGCTTACGCTGCGATCATTACGGCTTTGGTGCCTTAAAGGGAGCGAGGGTTGAAAAATGGTGAAATTAACTATTAATGGAAAAAAGGTTGAGGCTAAAGAAGGCACTACAATACTCCAAGCTGCCAATGCTTCTGGTATAGCAATTCCTTTTCTATGTTATATGCCTGAAATAAACGAAATTGGTGCTTGTCGCGTATGTGTGGTGGAAGTTGAGGGAATAGATAGCTTGGTTGCGGCTTGCAACACAAAGATTGAAGAGGGTATGTCAGTGCTGACCAATAGCCCAAGGGTGAGGAAAGCACGGCGCACAAATGTGCAGTTTATTCTTTCCCAGCATGATTGCAATTGCCCCACCTGCTCCAGAAATGGTAATTGCAGTCTTCAGGATTTGGCAAGGGAGTTGAATATACAGGATGTGTATTATTCCTATGATGTCCCTGAAAACAAATGGGATACGAGTTTTCCACTGGTTCGTATTGAGAGTAAATGCATAAAATGTATGCGTTGTATCCAAATATGCGACAAAGTTCAAAGCTTAAATGTTTGGGATGTTTCCGGAACCGGTGGACGAACTAGCGTGGATGTTTCTGAAAACCGTACTATTAAAGAAGCTCCTTGCGCTTTGTGCGGTCAATGTATAACAAATTGTCCTGTGGGAGCTCTAATGGCAAGGGATGATAGTGAAAGGGTATTCGAAGCTTTGGAAGACCCCGACATCATCACTATCGTCCAAGTTGCTCCGGCAGTCAGAAGCGCATGGGCTGAGTCATTTGGTATAAGTCGCGAGTTTGCTACACCAAAACGAATGGCAGCAGCTTTACGCAGCTTAGGTTTCGATTATGTCTTTGACACGAATTTTGCTGCTGACCTCACCATTATGGAAGAGGGAGCAGAGTTCATCGAGCGATTCACCAATAGCCTTTCAGTCAATGAAAATGCAGACTTGTCAGCTGAGCATAAACATCCTGGAAAAATGCCCATGTTCACTTCATGCTGTCCTGGTTGGGTGCGTTTTTTGAAATCACAGTATCCAGAACTAAAGGGGAATCTCTCGACTGCTAAAAGCCCACAACAAATGTTCGGAGCTTTGACAAAGTCGTATTTTGCGGAAAAAATTGGTGTTGATCCGAAAAACATATTCAGTGTTTCTGTCATGCCATGTACAGCGAAAAAGAGCGAGTGTGACTTACCAGAAATGATAGATGGTTGCGGTGACCCCGATGTGGATGTGGTAATTACAACCAGGGAACTTTCAAATATGCTACATTCGCAAAGCGTTGTTGTTCCCCTCTTGCCAGAAGAAGAATTTGACAGTCCTTTGGGTAGCGGTACTGGAGCTGCTGTGGTCTTTGGTGCATCGGGTGGAGTCATGGATGCAGCCTTGCGCAGTGCATATTTTCTGGTGACTGGTGAAAACCCAGACCCCGATGCCTTTACTGCTGTGCGAGGGGTTAAGGGCTGGAAAGAAGCTACTTTCAATGTTCCTGGTGCTGGCGATGTTCGTGTTGCTGTTGTCTCAGGTCTTGGCAATGCTCGCAGTCTTATTGAGGCACTTAAAAAAGGCGAAGTCAGTTATGATTTTGTGGAAGTGATGGCTTGCCCAGGTGGCTGTGCTGGCGGTGGCGGTCAGCCCATCAATATGAATGAAAGTCTCACACAGGAGCGGGGAGAGGTATTATGGCGCCTCGATAGGGAAAGTGCGATACGCTATTCCCATGAAAACGCTGATGTACTCGCACTATATGAAGAGTATCTAGGAAAACCCCTTGGAGAGAGGTCTCATCATTTATTGCATACAGAACACCTGTAGGAATTAGGAGTGAGGAGTGAGGAGTGAGGAATTGGGAGTGAGGAATTAGGAATTGGGTAACTGTGATTATTTTGTTTACTTTTTACATAACTGTGTATATAATTAGAGCAATGCAGGATAGATTAAATAACGACTGCACAATTATGTAAGGAGGGTATATTAATGAGCAGAGTTCCTTTTGATCCGGTAGAAATTGAAAACGCAGTAGAAACCGCTGGAGCCATGGGGCGCGTGTCAAAGAGATATCAAACCCCGATTACACCTAAGGAAAATTATCGCATGATATACAAGCGAGAGCTGCCTCTATGGCTCCCTGGCAGCGGCGATTCCCTTAGCATCACTCCTAGAATCGATGCAGACAACATTGCCCGGGTTTTTGTGTCTGAAGCCAACCCCTTGAGTCAAGAAGAAAGGGATATGGTAGCCACAGAGGGCTACAAAGATAAATTCGGGGTTGCTTGGATTTACGTACCCATGGTGGGAGGTTCAATTGTTAAACCAGGCAACCCAACAATGGAGGATGCCAACGATTGGAAAACTTCAATAGAGTTTCCTGATGTGGATTCCTGGGACTGGGAAGGCACCAAAGCTGCCAATGCAGAATACGTCAATACCGATAGGCGACTCACAGCTACCATTCTCACAGGTTTTTTTGAAAGACTGATTGCATTCATGGATTTTGATAAAGCCGCTATTGCCCTAGTTGATGAAGATCAAAAAGATGCAGTTCACGAGCTATTTGACTATCTCGCAGACGTTTATATTAAAATGGTTGACAAATACATATGGGCATATGGAATCGACAATCTAAACCTTCATGATGACTGGGGAAGCCAGCGTTCACCTTTCTTTAGTCTGGCAACTATACGCGAAATGCTGGTTCCACACATCAAAAAGGTGGTAGACTATTGCCATTCCAGAGGAGTGTTTGTAGATATGCACTCCTGTGGCAAAAACGAAATGATTGTTCCTGCATACATCGAAATGGGTTGCGATTCCTGGAGCGGACAGCCCATGAATGACAAGGCAATGCTCTATGAGCAATATGGTGGTCAAATTATCCTTGGTATCGAAACTGATTTAGTGGTCGTTCCCAATGAGCCAGTTGACAAAGCAGAAGCAAAAGCATCGGCGAAACGCTTTATTGATAAGTATTGTGTCGATTATGCTCAAAAACCAGTCTTTTGTTCCGCAATGGCAGCACCAATTCCGTTCTTGGATACCTTATACGAAGAGACCCGCAAGCTATTTAATCCGTGACAATATTGCAAGCGCAGGAGTTTACTGGTCAAGGGTTGCTACTTTACACTAACAGCGTCATTTAAGAGCGTTAGCGAAGCGAAGTAGCAATCTCAATAAACAGGAGTTGCTGCGTAGTAAGATTCTTCGGTCGCAAGCTCCCTCTTAAATGACAGGGTTTGTGCTTACGAAATACCAACATGACCAGTCACAGGAGTTGTGTTTTATACATAACTCCTGTGATTTTTTGATTGACATAGATGCTGAAATAGTGTAGTATAGGAGCTGTCAAATAAAAATACTTTACAGATGTGTTATAAGCATTATTTGTGGATTTATGGAATCTATTTAAGTCCGGGGTGTTAAAATAATGATTGATTCGATTTACCAAAGGTCTTTGCTGTTCGACTTTTTCGGAGATTTGTTACCAGAGAAGCAATATAAATATTTCGATTTGTATTATAATGAAAATTTATCTCTGAGAGAAATAGCAGAAAGTGCAGGCATCACCCGTCAGGGAGTACATTATTATATCTTACGTGCTGAAAAATCCCTTGTAATGATGGAAGAAAAAACAGGTGTAGTAGAAAAGTGGCTCGACAATCGAACTCAGTTAGAACATATCAAAAGCGTTGCTAATGAATTATCAGAGTCAATAGAGCCTGACACAAAAAGCGAGATGCTGATTAATAAACTATTGGGATTGCTGGAAGAAATTAACTATTAACTCTACTGGTAGCATAAATAGCAGCACAAAGTATTAACAAGTAACAAGGAGGTGCTGATATGGCATTTGAGAGCTTAACAGAAAAACTCAGTGCGGTTTTTTCAAAACTTAGAGGCAGGGGTAGGCTAAAAGAGGCGGACATCCAAGAAGCGATGCGAGAGGTGCGTCTTGCTCTACTGGAAGCTGATGTTGGTTTTAGAGTGGTTCGCGATTTCATTAACACCACCAGCGAACGTGCCCTTGGAGCTGATGTTCTTGAAAGCCTTTCACCAGCTCAAATGGTAATAAAAATCGTCAACGAAGAGCTTTGTAACCTTATGGGGACCACCAATGCGAAGTTGGAAATTGCTTCAAAGCCACCCACCATCGTCATGCTAATTGGGCTTCAAGGCGCGGGCAAAACAACGAATGGTGCTAAGCTAGCCGACTATATGCGAAAGCACCATAGCAAAAACCCATTGCTGGTTGCCTGCGATATTTACCGTCCTGCTGCCATAAGCCAACTTCAAACTGTGGGAAATCAATTGGATATACCTGTCTTTGAAATGGGAACAGCCAATCCCGTTGATATAGCAGTAGCTGCGGTTGATTATGCAACAAAGCGTGGCTATGATATTATTTTTCTAGATACAGCAGGAAGGCTTCATGTCGATGAAGAGCTTGTGGGGGAATTACAAGAAATAAAGGCGGCCATTGACCCCACTGAAATCATGCTTGTGGTTGATGCTATGACTGGTCAAGACGCAGTTAATGCAGCAGCTGCTTTCGATGAGGCATTGGGTATAGACTCGGTAATGCTCACCAAGCTAGACGGCGATGCTAGAGGTGGCGCCGCCCTTTCGGTGAGAGCTACAATTGGCAAGCCCATTAAGTTCACTGGTATTGGTGAAAAACTTGATCAATTTGAGCCTTTTCATCCAGACCGCATGGCATCGAGAATCCTGGGTATGGGCGATGTTATGACTCTCATAGAAAAAGCGGAGCAAGCCTTTGACGAAAAGAAATCCCAAGAGCTTGCTACAAAGCTATTGAGCAATAAATTTACATTATCGGATTATTATGACCAGCTTGCATCGCTAAAATCCATGGGGAGCTTGTCGGAAATAGCCGGGATGATGCCGGGAGTCGATACGAAGGCTCTTGCTGGAGCGTCCATTGATGAGTCTGTTTTATCAAAAACAGAGGCAATTATATTATCGATGACTCCCTACGAGCGGGAGAATCCTTCTATATTAAATAGCAACAGAAAAAAACGCATCGCTGCTGGTAGCGGAACAGCTGTTGTGGATGTCAATAGATTGCTAAAACAGTTTGAAATGATGCAAACAATGTCAAAACAACTGTCAAAAGGAAAAATGCCAGCAATGCTGGGAGGCAGAAGTGGCAGAGGCTTGTTTGGGTAATTAACAATGAACAATGATTAATTATTCATTATTAATCATTAATCATTAATTATAAAATTTTGGAGGAACATCATGGTTAAAATTAGACTGCGCAGAATGGGTGCTAAGAAGAATCCTTTTTATCGAATTGTGGTTGCGGATTCAAAGTCACCTAGGGATGGCAAATGCATCGAGGAAATTGGTACATATAACCCGCTAACATCACCATCGGAAATTAAAGTCGATGTTGAACGTGCGCAATATTGGATTAAAAACGGCGCACAACCAACGGATACGGTTAGGGCTCTTCTCAAAAAAGTCGATGCAATCAATTAAAGAGGATATCATATGAAAGAATTGCTACTATACATTGCTCAGAATCTGGTTGATTTTCCTGATGAAGTGTCAGTTACCGAGCGTGAAACTGATACAGAGACTGTTTTCGAGCTTTATGTGAACCAATCAGACATTGGTAAGGTGATTGGCAGACAAGGTCGAATCGCCAAAGAAATCCGCGCATTGATGCGTTCTGTTGCCCAAAGACAGGGAAAGCGCATCAGCGTCGAAATAATGGATTGATAAAAATAACATGGCAAAGAAATTTCTTGAAGCTGGAATAATTGTCAATACCCATGGGCTTTCTGGGGAAGTGCGTATTCTTCCTTGGGCAGATTCCCCTGGGTTTTTGGCGAGCTTCGACGTGTTATATATTGATGAGCAAGCGGTTAGCATTGTTTCTGCCAGGGTTCACAAAAATATGGTCATCGTTGCGTTGGAAAATGTCAATGATGTGGATAGCGCCATTAAACTAAAAAACAAAATTGTGAGTATCGATAGAGATGAAGTTACTCTAGATAATGGGCAGTATTTTATTGCCGACTTGGTTGGTTTACGAGTGCTGGACAATGATACTGGTGCGGAGTTGGGCATCTTACATGAGGTTTTGTCGCGTCCTGCGAATAATGTGTATATTGTCAAAGGAGACAGGGAAATATTAATCCCTGCTGTTGATGATTTTATTATGGAAACTAATATCAACGATGGTTATCTCAAAGTTCGGCTCATAGAAGGAATGTGAGTCTTGAATTAGGAGTTAGGAATTAGGAGTTAGGAATTAGGAATTAGGGCTTAGCTCTTGAGGAGTTAGGAGCGTCGAGCTTTAGCTGTGAACTTAATTCGTTAGACAATATAATTGTTGGACAGGGTGTCATAATGAGAATTGATATAATGACTTTGTTTCCGGATGTTGTTTTAGATATGCTTTGCGAGAGTATACTTGGTCGAGGACAAGAACGGGGTTATATTCGCATTGAATGTCATCAAATACGCGATTATACAAAAAACAAGCAAAGGCAAGTGGACGACTACCCATATGGGGGTGGACGTGGTTGCGTAATGCTTGCACAACCTTTGTATGATTGTTGGAAGCATATTTGCGATGAAGCTGCTATGCGGGTGCATACGATTTATATGACACCTGCTGGTAGTGTTTTTAAGCAAAATGATGCAAAACGCCTATCCAGTGAGTACGATAGGCTTATACTTGTTTGTGGGAGATATGAGGGCGTTGACCAACGATTTATTGATGAATGTGTTGATGAAGAGATCTCAATAGGGGATTTTGTGCTCACAGGTGGGGAAATACCTGCAATGGTGGTAGCTGATGCAGTATGCAGACTTATACCAGGAGTCTTGCCAGACGAAGAAAGCTATACAAATGATAGCCATTGGGATGGGTTATTGGAACATCCCCACTATACGAGACCAGCAATATGGATGGATAGGGCTGTTCCAGATGTGCTGCTTTCCGGACATCACGAAAATATCAACAAATGGCGACAGGAGCAGTCACTAATTAGAACTCGAGACCGCCGTCCTGATATGTATGAAAAACTTGAGCTAACATAGCTTTTTTCTATACAAAGCTAAGGGGTTGTAATAGACGATATTAATCGTTTTTTACAACCCCAAATTATTTTATAGATAATTTTTGATGTGGATTTGTCCTTGCTCATTTGAATAAGTCAGAAGAGTGCAAGTCAAAGCCATTATGATGAAATAGTTATATTAGGAGACAAAATTATGAGTAGTCTTCAGAGCTTTCTTCGAAGTTTTCCTCTTCATTTTCTCCACTGTTATCCTCTGGGGATTCTACAGCATTGTCAGCAGATTCTTGCTCCTGGGAACTCTCTTCACTGGTGACCTCTTCGCAGCATTCATCATCATCCACTTCCACCACAGGTGGTTTTTTTAATTCTTCAAGTTCGGCTTTGATGGCATCGATACGCTCAAAAGATAAGGATAGTTTTTCGAAATCCTCAGTGAATTGCTCTGTGGGAGTATCCTTATGGAGTTCATAGAATTTTTTCCCAATCTCATTGTAATTGCGCCTTATTATATTTCTTTCTTTTGCCATTTCTGTATTTAATTTTGCTTTTCTTGCCAGAACTTTTGCTTTCGCTTCGGCGATTTTATATGCCTCTGCGGAGACATCGGCGATTGTTTCCAATGCGCTTTTTGCTTTTTCTTTTAAATCGTCGTAGTTTTTCATGTTTTTCCTCCAAAATTAGATGTTGGTATTATATGTTTCATTTGTTTATTTAACGCTCACCCTTTTTGTTTTCATCTGCAAAGTACTTCATATGCTGAGTATTTGCGCCATCTGCATAGATGAAATGTTGCGCAGATTAATTTGGGTCAACGGTTTTCGCTAAATCGCGTATATGATTTCGAGCCAACAAGGCAGCTGCGGCTATGCATGATATGGCTGCAAGCAATTGTGATACTCGTATATCGGTGCCTGCAATATAAAGACTATCTGTTCTCATTGCTTCGATTAGGTATCGCCCAAAGCCGTACCATACGACATAAAGCAGAAAATACTTTCCGTCGTATTTTTTCTTTTGCTTTTTTGAATAAATATGCATCAATATCAAACCAATGGTATTCCATAAAGACTCGTATAAAAAGGTCGGATGTACATATACAAAACCCGATGGTCCCATGAGTCCCATTCTCCACGGCAAATTTGTGATACCACCATATGCTTCTCGATTGATGAAATTTCCCCATCTTCCCACTGCTTGACCTATGAAAAGCCCAAAGCTTCCTGCATCAAAAAGCTTGCCCATGGGTATCTTTTTTCTTCGACCATATATCATATATGAGAGAGCGCCGCCGATTATACCGCCATATACGGCAAGCCCTCCATGACGCATCATAAAAATATTATGCCATTTACCAGCTCCGAAATATTCGGAAGAATTGAAAACAATGTAATAAATTCGAGCACCGATGATGCCACTGGGCACAGCGAGAATTACTATGTCGAGGATATTGTCCCGGGTCAAGCCGAAGAGCTCGCAACGTTTGTACATATAAATCCCAGCCAAGGTGAAGCCCAGTGCCATGATGATTCCGTAATAGTATATGTCGAAACCAAACACAGTAAAGTATCTGGGAGGGTTTATCACGAAGTTTTCACCAAAAAGTGGGAAAGATATTTCGACCGTATTCAAAAAACAACACCCTTTTTTAATTAATGATTAATACTAATAATGAATAATTAGTATATAATCACTACTTGCTATAGCTTGGATTATTTGGGTACTACTATTGATATTGCCATGTTTTGGGGGCTTAGGTGGCTGCGGTAGAAATTTGTTATTTCTTCTTCTTTTATTGATTTGAGTATGTCTAGACCTGTTAGAGCGTCGAAGCCTAGAAAATGACCGTTGGCTATTCCAACACATATTGATTCCAGTGAGTTTAGAGATCTTACATAGCTACCTATGGAAGCTTTAAGTGTTCTTTGGAATAAACCGCTATCAGGACCAGTATCGGATAGCTTTTCTATCTCTTTATTCACCTCATCGAAAACTCTTTCCGGGTCACTGGACTCGCCACCAAACAGAGTGTAGGCAACATCAGCTGAAGCATCATATGAAGCGGAAAAATCGCTATATACTAAGCCTTCGCCATATAGTCTGATATATAGGGGGGAGGAATGTCCCGCGAGAATGTCTAGAGCGATGGCACTTATTATATCCTGCCGCTGGGTCGCTATGCCCTTTGGTGCTGGGATAGACTTGCATCCTGCAATGAACATGGGTTGACTTACTTCCATTGCTTTTATAACTTTGTACTCTTCTGGTTTGAGATCCTCTGCTTGTCCATAATCTCTTCCAGGGTTTTCCCCTGGGTCTTTTGGCAAAATCCTCTCCGCTATTTCAATTACCTGTGAAATGTCCACATTACCGGATACACAGAGAGCCATGTTTGATGGATGATAAAAGACCTTGTGGCAATCATATAGGGTTTGTGGCGTTATTTGAGAAATGCTTTCAATAGTCCCAGCAACGGAATCGCGAACGGGATTGTGTCGAAAGAGAGATTTCATCAAATTGTAATATACATTATAGTCGGGATCATCTTCTCCCATGCGTATTTCTTGCCCGATAATACCTTGTTCTTTCACCACGCTGGTATCGGAAAAATAAGGAGTGGAAACGAAACTGAGCAATGTGTCCAGATTCTCATCGAATTTTTCTGTGCATTCGAAATAATATGCAGTAATATCGCTGGAGGTGAATGCGTTGGGATTTGCTCCATTGGACGAAAGCTTTGTCAATGCATCACCATATTCCATGTCAAACATTTCATGTTCGAGAAAATGTGCAACTCCTTGAGGTGTATCGATCCATGTCCCAGAAAGATTGAAACGCCTGTCAACTCCGCCATAATCTACAGCATAAAATGCAAAGCTTTTGTGATAAGCAGCTTTTGGCACCGCAAATATCGATAAGCCATTGGCGAGTTTTTCAATATATAGCTGTTCTCCAATTTGGGGATATTGTCTGTGTTCCATATATCTCGACCTTTCATCGTTGATGCTTCGTATCTTGATTTCATATGATAACATTAAGTCTGTTTTATTATAATATAAGTAAAACTGTGCTAGTGAATGTATTTGCGCTAGTTTCTCGTTCCATCATCATTTTCCCCTGTGAGAAAATATATGGTGTCAGTGTTTATCTCAGCGGCTGTATTCACTATTTGATCAACGCTTACAGCCTCTATCATTTCGCAGAGCTTTTCAGGGTCGTACTGGATTGCAGATACTGAGCCATCGAAATATAATTCCAGTAATCCAGCGGGACGATCCATGGAAGCTTTAATGGAAGTTGTAATCGTTCCTTTAGCGGCATTCATTTCCACATCGCTTATATCACCGTTTTTCACATGATCTAACTGGGCAAGGATTTCTTTTAAAGCAACTTCAAAATTAGCATATTCCACACCTGAAGAGACAAGCATGATTCCTTTATGTTTATCCAGGGAAGAACTTGCGTAATAACACAATGCTAACTTTTCTCTAACATTGAGAAATAGTTTTGACATAACTCCAGAACCATATATGGCATTGAAGAGCATAAGCGCAGGATAATCGGGGTTGTTTTCCATGGCTTTTCCAAGTCGAAAACCTGCCACCAGCTTGCCCTGGGTGACATCAAGGGTTTCCACCACTCTTTTTGGCGCATCACTTGGTGGATAAAGAATAATTTCAGTACCTAGTTTGGGTAAGTTATTTCTTTGGGGCAAATTTGCAAGAGCGTTTTGCAAGGCGGACTTCACTTGTTCGGGCTTAGCGGTGCCGCAATAATATATCTCCAATTTTGCTTCGGATATCATATTGAGATAACATTCCGTAAGGGATTGGGGAGTGATTTTCAATGCTTCGGTTTCACTGCCCAGTCTGTTGATGCTGTAGGCTTCGCCAGAACACATTTCTTCCAAGAGGCGATCCACGGAATATCCACGTTTATCGTTGATAATCGAACGGATGTCATCTATGAGGTTCTTTTTTTCGCTTTGCACATAGTCATCCCTTAATAAACCGCCACTTAAATCAGGTGCTAATAATATCCCACCCGCTAGAGTTGCAGTTTCTTCCAATAGATTCCCACTACTGCCAATGAAGCGGTCGTCTGGAAAGTCCACATGGAAACCGATGCAATGGAGTTCGCCTTTCTTTCTGATTGTGGGCTCAATCCGTGCACCATATAGCTCATCCAGAGCAGATGAAATGCGTTCCATGTCTGGATAGTCCTTGGAACCTCGTCGCAGCACACGGGGAAGTAAGGCGGTATGTGCAGCAGTCTCGCGGTTTAGATTGCTAACTAAGTTGATTGATAATGTACCTGTTTTAAATTTATCTGTATTGATGCAAGTTAGTTCAACACCGGGAAATATGTTGTCCGTATGGACTGTATGCAAAGCCCTCAACTCCTGTACTTATGATATTTATTAATGTGCATCTTATCACACTTTTATTGTAATGGGAATTAAAATTTTATTAACTTTGAATTAATAAGGTAAAAGAAGTTTCTGCTCTCAGAGCTGTGTCACAAAAAAAATCCATTGTAAAAATGCACCATAATTTTGGTTAGTTTTACAAAACAGCAAAATAGATATTTACAAAATAAGAGAAAAGGTGTACAGTAAACACCTGTTTAGTGTTCAAGGCTAATGGCATAGTCCAAAACAGTTAAGCATAAATATGTAGCGAGGAGATGGTTTGAAGGTGAAAAAACTAAGGGGTGTTCACACTCCGCACCACAAAAGCACTGCAGGCATGGCAGCGGAAACAATGCCCATACCTGCCGAGGTGCGCATCCCAATGGCGATGAGCATTGGAGCACCAGCGACGCCAATTGTTAGTGTGGGCGATGAAGTTAAAGTGGGACAGCTTATTGCCGAGCCCAGTGGCTTCGTTTCTGTACCTATACATTCATCGGTTTCTGGTACTGTCAAAAGCATTAACGATGTTGATGAAATCACAGGGCAGGGTGCGGTTTCCATCACGATTACAGCCGATGGCGAGCAAAGTATCAGCGAAGACTTAGCACCACCAGAGGTTTCTGATCTCCAAAGCTTTCTCGATGCTGTCAGAAACAGTGGTGTTGTTGGTTTAGGAGGTGCTGGATTTCCCACAGCGGTCAAGCTAACTTTGAACGAACAGGCGAAACTGGAATATATCCTCATCAACGGTGCTGAATGTGAACCATATATCACTTCCGATACCCGAACAATGATTGATGATGCTGATTTAATGCTAGATGGCATCCTACTGCTCAAAAGGTTCTTCGGGGTGAAGATTATCATAGGTGTTGAGAACAATAATCCTGAAGCCATAAAAAGCATGCAGCAGCTAGCCGCCGGCGAAGATGGTGTGGAAGTGAACATATTACCCGCCTTATATCCTCAAGGTGGCGAAAAAGTTTTAATATTCAACATCACTGGTAGAATCGTTCCAGAGGGTGGACTCCCCATCGATGTGGGCTGTGTTGTCCTCAACTGCACCACGGTTGCTGCTATGGCAAGGTATTTCAACACTGGAATGCCTCTGGTTTCCAAATGCATTACAGTGGACGGCTCTGCTGTGGGAAATCCGAAAAACCTCATAGTTCCGGTTGGTACATATGTGCGAGAAATACTAGAATATTGCGGCACTTCGGAAGATACTGTTAAGAAGGTATTACTGGGAGGTCCCATGATGGGGCAGTCAATACCCAGTACGGATATGCCAATTCTTAAAGCAACCAATGCAGTCCTTGCTTTCAATGAAAAAGACGCACAAACGCCAGTTCCTTCTGCTTGCATCAGATGCGGTCGCTGCGTTTCCCATTGCCCCCTTCAGCTAACTACACTGGAAATTGAGCGAGCATTTGAATTAAACAAGCCTGAGCTCCTGGAACATTACAAAGTCAATCTTTGCATGGAATGTGGCTGCTGCGCTTTTAATTGTCCTTCCAGAAGGCCTTTGATTCAATCAATAAAAATGGCAAAAATCATGCTTCGAGATTATCAAACTGCTCAAAGGCTCGAAGCAGAGCGGAAAGCTGCAAAGGAGGCGGAAAAGAATGAGTAATCTATCAGTATCCATATCGCCCCATATTAGAAACAAAACAACCACAAAAAGCATCATGTTCGATGTCGTCATCGCCCTAATACCTGCATATGCAGCATCCATACTGGTTTTTGGCGCACGAGCGGCACTTATTACCACTGTATGCATGGTTTCCTGTGTTTTGTGGGAATTCATTTATCAAAAAGCAATGAAAATGACGGTGACGATTAACGATGGTTCCGCTCTTATAACTGGGATAATACTGGCTTTCAACTTACCAGTTGGCATTGAAATATGGCAAGCTGTTTTTGGTAGCATGGTTGCGATTATACTGGTCAAGCAGCTCTTTGGAGGCTTGGGTAAAAACTTTGCCAACCCTGCAGTTACAGCTCGCATTGTCATGTTCCTCGCATTTTCAGTTTCAATGACCACATGGAAACCAGTTGATAGCATTACTGGGGCTACACCCCTTGCCCTTATGGCAAGTGGTGATGTTTATGAGCTTCCAAGCTATATTAAAATGTTTCTTGGACTCCACGGAGGCTCATTGGGAGAGACTTCAGCCTTGGCTCTGATGATTGGCGGTTTGTATCTGATTATCAAGAAGGTTATCTCTTGGCACACTCCGGTAGTATTTATCGCAACTGTGTTTGCTTTCTCCGCTGTCCTAGGTCAAAATCCGCTATATCATATTCTGTCAGGTGGTTTGTTCCTGGGAGCAATATTTATGGCAACAGATTATGTGACAACTCCACAAACTGATGCGGGTAGGGTTGTGTTTGGTGTCGGAGCAGGATTGCTTACGGTGATATTTCGCGTTTATGGCAGTTATCCCGAGGGTGTTTCCTTTGCGATTTTACTGATGAATATACTGACACCTTATATCAATAGAGCAACACAAAAAAAGCCGTTGGGAGGTATTAAAGCATGAAAGACGATTTTGTAATGCCTATACTCGTTTTATCTCTTATATGCCTGATATTCACTTGTGCTTTGGCATTTACCAATAGCGTCACAGCACCGATTATCGCACAAGCCGCTTTAGAGAGGGAAAATAGCGCCCGATACGAACTGATACCTGATGCTGACAGTTTTATACCTATAGAAGCAGAAGGCTTGCCTAGCACTATAAAGGAAGTATATGGTACCTCTAACAATGTTGGTTATATCTTTATTGTTACAGGAAACGGATATGGTGGTGAAATGCGCATAATATGTGCGCTGGATCCCAATGGTACTATCATGCGTAGTAGTGTTCTCCAGTCAAGCGAAACTAAGGGCTTGGGTTCAAAAGTCGAAGATGCATCCTTTTCCGATCAATTCATCGGTAAAAGCGGTCAACTCGAGGGAGTTGTAGCTGTTTCAGGTGCCACATTATCGACAAATGCTTATGTTGGTGCAATTGGTGATGTTTTTGCTGCCTTTGAAATAATTAAGGGGGTATCGTAATGAAAAAGCTAAAAACCCTTACTGTGGGACTTATCAAGGAAAATCCTGTTTTAGTTTTAGTTTTGGGTACTTGTCCGACCTTGGCAATCTCCACCAATGCGGTTAATTCCTTGGGTATGGGAATCGCTGCTTCTGCTGTTCTTCTGGGTTCAAACATTTTCATATCACTACTTCGCAACATTATTCCCGATAAGGTTCGAATACCATGTTATATAGTCGTCATAGCAAGTTTCGTTACTTTAGCGGAAATGGTTGTTGAAGCCTTTGCCTATTCCTTATATCAGGCTCTTGGAATTTACCTTCCGCTTATAGTAGTCAATTGCGTAATCTTAGGTAGAGCCGAAATGTTTGCCAACAAAAATGGTGTTGTCGACTCCGCTTTGGATGCCATTGGCATGGGTGCAGGTTTTACCTTGGCGATTGTTGCCATGGCATCTATACGGGAAATTTTTGGCAGCGGAACTTGGTTCGGCATGGAGCTTCCCTGGCTCATCAACAATAATATCTCCATATTTACGATGGCTCCTGGCGGATTTATTATCTATGGTTGCCTCATTGCTTGGGTAAATAAAATATCAAAGGGTCAAGCAATTAAAAAGAAAGAGTTTGGTTGCGAAGACTGCCCATCGGCTGCCGCTTGCGGCAAGCTAGCTAGTTAGGGGAGGGTATGTAATGGATTTTAAATTGCTTATTACAATAATGATGAGTGCCGTACTCGTCAATAACTATGTTCTACGTCAATTTTTGGGAATCTGTCCCTTTTTGGGAGTTTCCAAGGATCTTAAAAATGCAGCGGGAATGAGCATAGCCGTTATCTTCGTTATGCTTATGGCTACAGCGGTTACTTGGCCTATACAAATCAAGCTTCTGGAGCCCAATGGTATAGGATACTTAATCACCATTGTGTTTATACTCGTCATAGCAGCCCTAGTGCAGCTGGTGGAAACGATTTTGAAGAAATACATACCTGCGCTGTATACAGCCCTTGGTGTGTATCTACCGTTGATAACTACAAACTGCGCTGTTCTTGGCGTTACCATTGCAAACATTAATGAGAGCTATACATTCATCGAGTCAATGACCAATGCTCTTGGCTCTGGACTTGGATTCTTTTTGGCAATGGTCATATTTTCAGGCGTTCGTGGTCAGGTGGAGTCGTCAAAGCCACCAAAATCATTTGAGGGATTGCCAATTACACTTGTCTCAGCCGCTTTGATTTCCATTGCTTTTTATGGATTTAATGGTGTCATTGAAGGCTTGTTTGGAAAGTAAAAAAAATATACGATACTAAAATCAATTGATACCAAAGCTTTGGGAGGATTAAGTATGAACATTATGGTTTTAGCAACGACATCGGTAACAGTGATAGGTTTCCTGTGTGCGATAATGCTTGCAGTTGCTTCAAAGGTTATGTCTGTTGAAACAGACGAACGTGTCGTACAGGTGCGTCAAATGCTGCCTGGTGCCAATTGTGGTGCTTGTGGTTTTGCCGGTTGCGATGCTTATGCTGATGCGGTTGTCAACGATGATGCAAAGACCAGCTTGTGTATACCAGGGGGAAATAACGTAGCATCAGAAATAAGTGCTTTCATGGGTGTTGAGGCTGATGTAATAGCAAATCAGGTCGCTGTTGTCTTTTGTAGAGGAGATAGTGCAGCAATGGCAAGCAGGATGGAATACAGTGGTATTAAAACTTGCTCAGCTGTAAAGCAACTCTTTGGTGGACAGAATTCTTGCGTCTTTGGCTGTCTCGGTTTCGGCGACTGTGCGGCTGCTTGTCCCGAAGATGCGATTTGCATCGAAGATGGACTTGCTCGCATCGATAGGCGCAAGTGCATAGGCTGTGCAATATGTGTAGCAACCTGTCCAAACAAAATCATCTCCATGGACCAGAACGTTGCAACTGCTGCAGTTTTGTGCAAGAACACCGAAAGGGGAGCGGTTACCAGAAGAAAATGCTCCGCTGGCTGTATTGCCTGCACACTTTGCGTTCGCGAATGCCCCGAGGATGCGATTACCATGGAAAACAACCGAGCTGTTGTTGACCAAACGAAATGTACTAGCTGCGGTAAATGCTACGAGGTATGCGTACCCAAATGCATCAGATTCACACAAGTGCCTGTAACAGTTACAGCCGCCGAGTAGCAGCTATATCTGTACCTCATTATATAGTAGGATATTTAGCATGCTTGCCCTGTATTTTCACAGGGCAGGCTGCTACTTTCTTATTAGTACCTGCGAAGGATAGGGTGACTAGTAATAGGCTATGGTTTCGTATCATTTTGTAGGTCAGTATTATTTGACAGATTTTGTCTAATGTAGTATTATGAATTTTGCGAAAAATAGATAATAACAGCTATTACTTATATTTAGCAGCATGTGAAGCCTTGCTATCACTGCTGACTGTTTTGAAGGGATTAACTTAATAATGTCAAATAGAATATTTACATCGGAATCTGTCACAGAAGGACATCCTGATAAGATTTGCGATCAAATTTCAGATGCGGTTTTGGATGCGATACTGATGGGAGACAGAAATGCCCGCGTTGCCTGTGAGACTGTAGTGACAACGGGCTTGGTTTTTGTCATGGGAGAAATTACCACCAGCACCTATGTGGATATACCGCAAATAGTTAGAAATACAATAAAAGAGATTGGTTACAACAAACCAGAATATGGTTTTGAGTACCAAAGTACTGCAGTGCTGACAGCAATCGATGAGCAAAGTGCCGATATTGCCATGGGTGTCAATAGTGCCTATGACGATGCAGATGATAGGGGTGCAGGAGACCAAGGCATGATGTTCGGCTTCGCCTGCGATGAGACTCCTGAGTTCATGCCAGCCCCAATTTCAATGGCCCATGCATTGACGAGAAGGCTTGCCGAGGTTAGAAAAAGCGGAGAACTAAGCTTTATAAGACCTGATGGAAAAAGCCAAATTACTATTGAATACGATGATGATAAGAGAGTGGTGGGTGTTGATACAATTGTTGTATCCACACAGCATGATGACGATATTTCTATCGATGATTTGCGCGACAGCGTCATTGAACATATTATAAAGCCAGTTATACCAGAGCATTTGATGAAGAAAGAAACCAAGATTTATGTAAATCCCACAGGCCGTTTCGTGATTGGTGGTCCGGTGGGGGATTCTGGGCTTACTGGGCGTAAAATCATCGTTGACACATACGGCGGATATGCCAGCCACGGTGGTGGATGCTTCTCTGGAAAAGACCCCACAAAAGTCGATCGTAGTGCTGCCTATATGGCACGTTATGTGGCAAAAAATATAGTTGCTGCAGGATTGGCTCGTGCTTGCCAAATTGAGCTTGCATATGCCATCGGCGTTGCACAACCAGTATCAGTCCTCATAGATACTAGAGGCACAGGGATTATACCCGATGAGAAGATTGCTGAAATTATCAGTGAAATATTCGATTTTAGACCATCGAAAATTATAGCTATGCTGGATTTATTGAAACCAGTTTACCGCAAAACGGCAGCCTATGGACATTTCGGCAGACCGGAAGAAGACTTTTCCTGGGAAAGACTTGATATGGTGGAAACTTTGAAGCATTTTATTTAGGAATATGGATTAGATATTAGGAATTAGTTAGGAATTAGGAGTTAGGAATTAGGAATTAGTTAGGAATTAGGAGTTAGGAATTAAGAGTTAGGAGTTAGGAATTACTATACTTAGGAGTTAAATGGAAAATCAACAGCGGGGAAAAAGACGAGATTCAATTGGTAAAAACGATAGCGATGTATCTGTGAATGAATCACCATCTTCTCAGGATGATGGGGTTATTGAGGGGCGTAATGCTGTTTTGGAGGCTTTGCGGGCTGGGGTTACGATTGATAAGGTTTTCATTGCTAGTGGCGATACAGACCGCTCCTTAGCTCATATAGCTTCTAGTGCCCGTGGTGCTGGTGCTGTTGTGGTGGAAACTGATAGGCGTAAACTGGACTCCATGAGTATAACAAAAGCCCATCAAGGGGTCATCGCTCTCGCTGCCAGTGTCAGTTATGCCCAATTAGCTGACATCATTGAGTTAGCCAAGAGCAAAAACGAACCGCCATTTATCGTAATCTGCGACGGAATCGAAGACCCTCATAACTTAGGAGCAATTATCAGAACATCAGAATCAGCTGGAGCCCATGGTCTAGTTATCCCAAAGCGCAGAAGTGCTGGACTTAGTGCTTCCGTTGCAAAAGCTTCCAGCGGTGCTATTTACCATCTTCCAATAGCAAGGGTAAGTAACATTTCATCGGCAATAGCGCAAATGAAAAAAGCGGGAATATGGTTATATGCAGCCAGTGGCGATGGTGAAAACTCTTTATGGGAGACAGATTTGACTGGACCCTCTGCCATTGTAATTGGAAGCGAAGGTTCTGGAATAAGCCGCCTGGTGAGAGAAAACTGCGATTTTTCAGTGAGTATCCCCATGTATGGTAAAATTACTTCATTAAATGCATCTGTTTCGGCTGCTCTTATACTTTATGAGGCTGTAAAGCAGCGTCGTTTTAGCAACATTTCTGATACATAAACATTTAATAATAGCTTTTATAGTTACTAGTCTATTATTAAAAAACTCTGACCGAGCTTGATATCAGCTTAATAGCTCTGTGCATATAGCCAGTGTTACAGCAAGGAGAATGCGTATGTCTGATGAAAAAGTAAAAGTCAATAACGATGATTATCCAATTGAAGATTTTACATTGGAATCGATTCTTGCCGAGTATAAGGGTTCTGCTTTTATCAATGGTGATAAAAAAACACCACCAGAGATTCTAAACGAACAAACCGATAGAATCATCGCAGAAGCATTGGGGAAAGAAGATGATGATTATTTATCTTTTCCAGATGATTTTGATATGTCCGATGATGAATATTATGATTATATCGACGATGATGTGAGAGAAGATGATGCTCCTTTAATATCTGCTACTGTGAGTGTAGAAGAGACGGAAGATAGGATTGATACTCAAATCGTGCAAGATGAATTGTCCAAAGAGATCATCAACGCATTTTTGCCTCCAGAAGAGGAACCGGTCCAGGAAGCTCAAACAAGGGTAATGTATTTAAACTCTGCAGAATCAAGAAACAGTACCATTGATGCAGAACGAGATAGTGTATTCCAATTTTTTGAGAATTATCGCTCACCAGAATCTAGAGATGATGATGAGCTTATCGGGGAAGTTGAAAAGGCGATAGAAAAGGAAATCAGTTATGATTCGGTTTCGACTTCATCTTCCCAATTGAGTTATGGAATTGTTGATAGGGTAAGCACATTCGATGATGAGCTTATAGGAGATACAAGCGAGTTCGATTTGTACGAAGAGCCTGAATTGAAAGAGGCTCTAAGGCGTTTCACTGATGTTTACACATCAATTTCATATCGAGTGATACCTGCTTCGATAATCGCATTATTAATGGCAATAACAACCCTTGCTTACGAAGCTGGAATGCAGATTCCTTTTGGCATCGGTCGAAACCATGCTGCGACAACAGGTGGCTTAATGATTATGCTGCTTTGTGTAATGATGCTATGCATCGATATAATCGTCCGTGGAGCAGGGGATTTGATGCGGGGAGCGCCAAACGCTGAAACGCTGATTTTGTTTTCCTGTACATTTTCCTTTATATCGGCAGCCTTTGCCATACTCAGAAGAGATACCAGTATACTTCCTTATTGTGCTGTGTCTGCTGTATCATTAGCCACTGCTGCTTTTGGGGAGAGGCTCTCTTTACGAGCAATTACAGAAACCTTAAAGACTGCGATAGTATCAACAGAACCCTATGGTGTACAAGCTGAATATAACACAGATATAGACAGATCAGTTTTAAAGAAAACCAACAACAGCGTTGAGGGTTTTTATAGCAATCTAGTCCATCCAGATATTTCAGAAACAGCCTTTCGTTATGCAGCACCGATTTTGTTGGCTGCCGCCCTTGTGCTTTCCGTCATTAAGGTGTTTATATATGGTGGAGGGGAATACTTCCTACATACACTCTCGGCATTGCTTGCCGCTGCTGCACCTTTTTCTGCGCTTCTCGCCTTTTCAGTGCCATATGCAACGGTGTCCAAGTCCATGCGAAAATCTGGAGCCGCAATTGCAGGCTGGGGCGGTGTGGATGATATCTACTTTTCTGATGGAGCTTGCGTAACAGATGATGATTTATTTCCACCTGGAACACTTTCCTTCAATGGTGTGAAAATGTATGAAGGTGTATCACCAACCACTGCCATTCGTTATACAGCTAGCTTGATTATTAAATCAGGTTCTGGACTTTCCAGGATATTTGAAGAGGTGTTGAAGACACAAAAAATCGATATGGTAAATGTGGATGAGTTTGCCTGTTACGAAGGTGGGATCGGTGCTAAAATAAACGATGATCTTGTTGCAACGGGTTCTGCGGCGTTTATGAACCTTTTAGGAATAAGGGTTCCAGACGACATGAATATGAAAAACGCTGTATTCACAGCAATCAATAATAGATTGGTTGCGCTTTTTGCAGTGGAATATCTTCCTGTTAACTCCGTGCAAAGTGCGCTTATATCAATGCTAAAATTGCGGGTTAAACTGTTTTTTGCAATGCGCGATTTTAATGTCACACCATTAATGCTGGAACAAAAATTCAGAGTTTCACTGGAAGATATTGAATATATCCAAACAAAGGATTCATATAACATATCAGATGCCAATGGTCAAAACCAAGGCAGAATGGCTGCGCTTTTAGCAAGGGAAGGCTTAGGACCATTTGCAGAGGCAATTACCGGAGGCAGGCTGATGAGAATCGCTTCGTTGCTGGCTACCATAGTTACCATTGGTTCGGCAGCTCTTGGCGTGATTTATCTCTTTTATATGTTTATGAATGGAGCATATCTTTCAGCTTCACCTGGAAATCTTATGCAATTCATGCTAACCATGCTGGCGGCAGCACTGGTGGTTTGTGGCTACGTAAAAATCAAACGATAAGGTGATTACTTATTGCGCTTATCAATAAAATACTATATAATCCTTATGTAAAAATAATAGGGGGCTGCAATATGTCATATACTACTGAAAATATCCGTAACATAGCTATTCTTGGTCATGGGAGCAGCGGAAAAACAATTCTTGCCGAGAGTATGATTTTCCAAACTGGAGGAATCGACAGATTGGGGAAAATTACCGATGGTAACACCGTTGGCGATTCCGACACCGAGGAAATAAAGCGCGAAATATCTATTTATTTGGCGACAATGTATGCCGAATATAAAAATCATAAAATTAATATTTTGGACACTCCTGGGTTTTTTGATTTCGCAGGCGAAGTCGCAGAGGCTCTTCGAATAGCCGATGCTGGTATAGTCGTTTGTAGCGCAAAGGATGGGGTGACTGTCGGTTTTGAAAAAAGCTGGAGTGCTTTATCTGCAAGCAAATTGCCAAAGGCTATTTATGTGTCGAAAACAGATGAAGAAAATGGTGATTTCGATGCTGTTTTTGCCGATTTAAGAGAACGATATGGCACAGCCATATGTCCCATCGTTATTCCGATTGTCGATGGCTCTGGAAAAACCGTTGGTGTTGTCGATATTATAAGCCAGAAAGCCTATAGTACCGATGGAGGCAAAAACACAGAAATTTCGATTCCTGCTGATATGGAGAGCCAATTGGAAGACATCTACGCTACTGTCAACGAATGTGTTGCAGAAACAAGCGAAGAACTAATGGATAAATTTTTCGATGGCGAAGAATTTACCCAGGAAGAAAAAATCCAAGGCTTGAAAGCTGGCTTTTCCGATGCAACCCTCGTACCAGTGTTTTGCGGAAGCGCTATTACCGGACTTGGAACTATAGCTCTCTTAGATGCTATTGTTAGTATTTTTCCTTCACCTGCCGACAGTTTGGATTTTGCAGAAGACGGTACAGAAATCAAACCAGACCCCAATGGAACCGCTTGTGCCATTGTTTATAAAACCCTATCTGACCAATATGGTAAATTTAGCATCTTTAAGGTCTTGTCAGGCAAGATAGATGCTGATATGCAGCTTGTAAACACTCGTACAGGAACCAACGAGAAAATGGGACATATTTCCAAACTCCAAGGCAAAAAAAGCACCGAAGTAAAAGAAATTGTTTGTGGTGATATAGGTGCTGTTTCCAAGCTTTCTGATACAAAAACTGGCGATACCCTCAGCGATGCCAAAAATCCGATTACAGCCAAAGGGATTGATTTTATTCCACCTTGCTACTCAATGGCAATTTCACCAAAGGTTAAAGGACAGGAAGAAAAAATCGCAACCGGTTTGGCTCGCCTTGCCGAGGAGGATTTGACTTTTACTTTCGTAAACAATTCAGAAACAAGGCAATTGGTGCTATCAGGCTCAGGTGACATTCAACTTGATGTTTTGTGTTCTAAGCTGAAGGACAAGTTCGGTGTTGAGGTTGTACTAGCTCCTGCGCGAGTGCCCTATAGGGAAAAGATTCGGAAAAAGGTGCAAGTACGCGGACGACACAAGAAGCAATCTGGCGGTGCTGGTCAGTTTGGTGATGTTGTTGTGGAATTTGAACCAGGAGAAGCAGAGGATCTTACTTTTGAAGAAAAGATTTTCGGAGGAAGCGTTCCTAGAAACTTTTTCCCAGCTGTGGAAAAAGGTTTAAGGGAAAGCATTGCTCGTGGCGTTCTTGCTGGATATCCCCTTGTTTTCCTTAAGGCAACCCTAGTGGATGGTTCTTACCATTCCGTTGACTCCAACGAACTGGCATTTAAGCTCGCAGCTCAGCTTGCATACAAAGATGGTATTCCCCAGGCTAATCCGGTTTTACTTGAACCCATCGGTATGCTCACTGTCACGATTCCCGATACATATATGGGAGACATTATGAGTGATTTGTCAAAAAGGCGCGGCAGCCCTGTGGGAATGAGCTTAAATGCAGAGGGCATGCAAGTGGTGGAAGCGGAAGTTCCCATGGGAGAAATGTCCAGTTATGCTATTGACTTACGTTCCATGACTCAAGGTAGAGGTTCTTTTACCATGGAGTTTGTTCGATATGAAGAAGCCCCAATGCCTGTTCAGACAAAGGTTATCCAAGAAGCGAAAATGCTCGCCGAAGCAGATTAAATAAGTTTGTTTTATAGACTTTACAAAAGTATTGGTTCGTGTTAAACTAGCAAACGTCAGCACATACCAATACTCTTGCGGGTGTAGTTCAATGGTAGAATCCTAGCCTTCCAAGCTAGCCGTGCGAGTTCGATTCTCGTCACCCGCTCCATAAAAAAACTAGCTACCTTTAAGTGGTAGCTAGTTTTATTTTTGGGAGTTATTTTATTGGGAGTTATTTGCGATGGGGGATATATTTTCGTAGTTTTGTTACTATTTCATCGATGTTTATCGGTTTGCCGATGTGGTCGTTCATGCCTGCTTCAAAGCATTTTAACACATCTTCGCGAAATACATTGGCAGTAACAGCTAAAATGGGTATATCTTTGGCTCCAGGGATATCAAGGGCTCGTATAGTCCTTGTTGCTTCATAACCGTCCATTTCGGGCATTTGGAGATCCATTAGCACAAGGTCATATTTATGTGGTGCAATGCTGTACATATTGACAGCTTCAAGACCATTGACAGCACAGTCGAGGGTTATTTGCATAGGTTCTAGCAAGGATTGGACGATTTCCCGATTGATTTCCACATCCTCTGCCAATAAAATATGGCAATCAGGAAAAGACTGAATAGCATCTTCATGTTGAATTTCAGATTGATCAATGATTTCATCAGGAGCACATTCGAGCCGCACAGTAAAGCTAAAGGTCGAGCCTTCGCCAAGTGTAGAATTAACCCATATATCACCTTCCATTAATTCCACAATTCGTTTAGATATTGCAAGACCTAAACCTGTTCCACCATATTTACGGGAAGTGCTGCTTTCCGCTTGCTCGAAGGGAGTAAAGAGTCGGTTCTGTTGCTCTTGGCTAATTCCGATTCCAGTATCGGTGATTGATGTTTCAATGGTGCAAAAGTCATTATCCAGTTTCAACAATTGCAAATCCATGGAAATAGTACCCATATCAGGGGTAAATTTTATTGCGTTAGATAATATGTTTGTTATTACCTGGGTAAGACGCTGATCGTCGCCGATTAATCTATCCGGAATGTTTGGGTCGCAGGTCATTGAAAAATTATGGGTTTTTTCATGGAGACGAAAACCAACGATGTCTATTGCTGTTTCAAGCATTTTTTGGAAATTAAACGTAGTATTAGATAGCTCGAATTTATTAGCTTCTATTTTAGACATATCTAAAATATCGTTGATTACACCCAATAAATGGGATGAAGCATCTTCGATTTTTCCAAATGCATAGTCTTTTCGATCTATGTCAATGGAGGCTTTACCTATGGCAGTCATACCAACTATTGCATTTATGGGAGTTCTTATTTCATGGCTCATATTGGAAAGGAAATTTGTTTTTGCTTCATTTGCAGCTTGAGCCTTTTCCAATGCAGTTGCTAGATTTTGAGTCATTTCGTGTCTCAATAGAGCATTTGTAATGAGAAAGCTACCTGACCATAATATGGATTCTTCGTTGGCGGTGAAAAGTCTTTCCTTGTGACAGTCGTTGAAACCAACAAAACCCCAAAAATCGTCGTGAAGGAACACTGGAACGATGAGCAGCGATTTTATACCCTGGGGAACAAGGCGTTCTTGTTCCTTTAGCGATCTATCTCTTACTATACTGTTGATACATTGGCCTTTTCCAAGAGTTTCTTCCCAACCTGGTAAATCCTGGGTATAGGAAGCTGCAATTGTAATGCTGCTACCTTGTGTTGGGGTGACATTTTCAGACCATTCATACAGTTGGGTGCAATATAGCTCACCTTTTTCAGTATGATTTTTCCACAAACGTACTCGATCTGCATTAACCGCTTGAGCCATCATACCCATGCTCTTGAATAAAGCATTTTCGAACTCATCCACATCAGCAAGCAATAAAAGGGTGGTCGCTTCGCTGATGGCGCGAAAGAGATGATCACGTTGCTCTATATCTTTAAGCAATTGCTCGTTTTCTGTTTTATGGTTCTGGATACTGACTTGAGTTCCAAGACCAATGGAACCCAAGTTTTCATCTCTAGTATTCTCGTTTGAGCCATAATTACTCATGGGCAAATCCTCTAAATAGTAAGATTTTCGAGCAGTTCTATAATATCAGTAGCTTTGGGAGGGCAGCCAGCAACGTTGCAGGAATAGCCCTTTGCACAATTACCGATGCCAATGCCTATGCTATTTATTCCTTTGTACCCTTGTCCAATGTGGAGCTTTTCGTTGAATGTATATTTTCCAATTTTATGAAGTGCAAATACGAGTGCAGCATAACATGGTGAGCAAGCAGATTTTTCATCAATAAAGCCTTTAAATCTATCTGCTGTATGTTTTCCAACGGCATCAAAGACAGGCTTTGCTTCACCACCCAGTTCGATTAGAGTTGTAAGTGTTGAATAGTAGTCACCTAAACCCATATCTTTGGCATATGTTAAGTATTTAATATCATCGGGTTTATAACCAATAAGCTCCGCTCCATAGGAGTCAATGGTTAGGGGGTCGCGCCCTGCGACAATCCGATTAGCTGCGACTGGCTGCCCACCTTCTTCAGATGAAAGGTCTCCGCAGATGCCATCCACTACACAATAGCCAGTAGGTAGAAGCTTGTTTAATATGGCTATTTGCATATGTAAATCGAGGGTGTGGAAGCGTCTTTTTTCGCTGTCCGGGATGCAGCCTTTCAAGTTTTTCATGCAACAGGTGAGACGGGTTTGGCTATGTGCTTTCAAAACAGGTGCATTTATAAGAAAATCAGTATTTAATGCTTCCATGCAAATGTTGATGTCAGTGCCGAGATAGCTTCTCTTTTCCCAACTATCGGATTTCAAGTCAATCAAAGGAACATCCATTTTTTTTGAAAGTTCATTATAACCGCAGACTTGGAATGCCTCCTTGGTTTTGTCACCATACCATGAGCTTTCGATTATTTTTATACTTTTGATACCAAAATCCCTGAGAAAGAGTATAATACCTTCCACGAGCTCTGGGTGGGTGGTGGCGCCATCGTCTGCTGGTCGTGGCGTTACAAGATTGGGTTTTATCGCCACAGACATATTTTCTTTTAAGTAAGAGCCAATGTCAGAGGCACAAAGAGTATCATATGTATTTTCGGTTATTTTTGTTCCATATGTGACTACAATCATTAGATTTCCATTCAGTCAGCAATTGCTGTGCAAAAAGATACTTCGCTTCGCTCAGTATGACACTGTTGGTCTTGCGATAGCATTTTATATGATCTACACTTGGGGTATATGTAATGTGACGTTACAAGTCATGGGGTTGCTAAAATAATATTAGAACTCGAAATGTAATAAATCTGGTTTTGGTTCAAGGACTTGCTCTGAAAATATATCATCATAGCCAAACATCCGAAAAGAAACCAGCAAATGAATCACCTCGTCCATTGTGTCAAGGTTTAAATCTGTAAGTTCAAATATTTTGTTTAACCTGCGGATTAATGTGGAACGATGGGTGTATAAGGCTCTGGCAGTAAGGGATAGATTGTATTTGTTTTGGAGATAGTAATATAATGTCTTCACAAGCTCTGTTTCGTTTATTTCATCATGCTTTATAAGAAGCAATAATGCTGGGTGAGACAATTGACCTGCTCTATAATCCAGCAAAATTTGCTCCATTATATAATCCACTTTAAAATCGCTGAACTTGTAGAAAGTCAGAGAAGGCTCTTTTTTTGAACCGATTCTTAAAGAAATTTGCGCTTGGGTATAGTAGTCGATAAGGTAGGATACAGCAGATAGGCTTGTGAAGATGTCGCTGACTCCTGCTTTGCATTTATTAATTCGCATGGAACGGTCCATGGGAGTGAGTATTTCGTCTAGGGTTTCGTTCTTTTTGTTCAATGATAAATTGACGATGCAAATAAGATGATTATCATGAATTACGGATTTTGAATAGGGAACAAGCCCCTCCACCATGGTGCGAAAATATGACATGACGGTTGTGGGGTTCATGTTTTCGGTACATTCTATTGCGATGATAAAATATTGATGGGAAATGCTCCAAGAGTTTCTGTTTAGTACAGATATGATTTCCTTTGTGGGAATGGTTTCACCTTCTATGAAAAGCTTGGACATTAGCGCATGAATGGAGTCGCCAGTGTTTTGCTGCTTTAACATATGGGAATAGCTCCCAAGCATTGTTTCGATATAATTGAGAATATGAACAAAGAGGGCGATTTCTCCGCTGGATATATCTGGGGCGATGAAGTGGGAGACCAATCGTCCTATATAATGCCCATCCCGCAAGATGTTTTTACACAAGACGCCTTGCTTTGTGTTTGGATTGCTTTGTACCGTGTATGGGTCCACTAGAGTAAAGGATTTGATGAAGTTTTCGTTGGTGAAGAGCTCCTTTAATTCGTCTATCGGCAGTCTTTCCGAGGAAAAACCCAAGCTTTCCATGTAGTCGCTGGTATAAGCAGAACGTGAAAAAAACTCATCCATGAGTACCATTGGGTG
Organism: Oscillospiraceae bacterium; assembly: GCA_009777775.1. Taxonomy (GTDB): domain Bacteria; phylum Bacillota; class Clostridia; order Oscillospirales; family Oscillospiraceae; genus WRMH01. The sequence goes on along the minus strand of WRLE01000007.1, from coordinate 45,463 downwards.
ATGAAATAGCCTTTGTCCAATATTTAAAATAGTTTGAAAATCGCTATTGTCGCAAAAGGCTTGTTTTAAATCGCAGTCCCACATTTGTAAATCCAGGAAAATTTTCACCAATGCAGCAAAGAGTTCATCACTTGATACATCATCTGTTACAAAAGCAACGGAATCTGAGAGTTTGTCACCAGATATTTGACCAGCCGGACCCAGAAGCACTATGAGGGAGCAGTTTTCGAAAGTGCTTGCATTTGCGATATATTCATCCTTTTCCATCAGATATACAGCGGTTTTTTTTCCAGTTTCGCCGAAAAATCTCAAAGGATATTCCAAAGCATTGTCCAATTCAAGGGTTTTATTATAGACAAGACTATATTCCTTAGATAGAAGAAAATATACAATCGATGTTTTAATAATCACAATGCTCCCTCCGGTTTCCATGAACAGCTAATAAATATTGTGTTTATACTAGTTCCTGCGTTTATGCTAGTTCCTTAGCCCATGTGGCATATTTGCTTATTTTTTCTTGACATTGGGCTTGGGAGCTTCCCCTTGTCATGATATATACTTTGATTTTCGGTTCAGTACCCGAAGGGCGGATAATGACTACGCTATTGTCATTTGTTTCATAACGCAAGACATTTGAGCCTGATAATTCTATGGGTGATTCCACTCCATTTAGGACATCCAGCTCGATGCCAGGTTGATAATCTCGCCTTTTTTCAACTGGAGTGCCAGCTAAATCCATTGGTGGATTGTCCCTTAGACCTTGCATCAACTCTCGCATTTTAGTGATACCATCGAGACCTGGCATTTGGAGATTAACAGTAAGCTCAGCATATTGACCGTATTTTTCATATAAGTCCAATAATGCTTGATATAAGGTTTTTCCTTGATTATCATACCAGGCTGCCATTTCAGCAAGGAGCATTGAAGCAGTTACTGCATCTTTGTCTCTTACAAAATCACCAATCATGTATCCATATGATTCCTCGAAGGAAAAGACAACCTTTCCAAGACCTTTCGCTTCCAACTCGTTTTGCTTTTCAGCCATAAACTTAAATCCCGTGAAGGTATCAAAGCAACTTAAACCATTATCTTGTGCAATTTGACGAACCATTTCGGTGGAAACAATTGTCTTCAAAGCCACAGGGTCCTTGGGCATAGTTCCTGCTCTGTTTTTCGCTCCGATTATGTAGTCCAGAAGAAGAGCACCTGTTTGATTCCCGCTTAGGGGAATAAAGGAGCCTTTGTCATCTCTCATCATTATGCCGACTCGGTCGCAGTCGGGATCAGTGCCAATTATGAATGAAGCTCCGATTTTATCAGCAAGGGCGATGGCAAGGGTAAATCCAGCGGGTTCTTCTGGATTGGGAGAAATTACTGTGGGGAAATTGCCATCGAGAACCATTTGTTCTTCAACACAAGCAATATGCTTCAGACCTAGTCGGTGAAGGGCTTCGGGAACGAGTTTGTGTCCAGCGCCATGAAAGGGAGTATATACGAATTTGAATGTGTCGGCGACTTTTTCCACCACGGAAAAATCGTTTGCTTGCTTCATTACATTTGCTAAGAACAACTCATCGGTTTCTTCTCCCATGAGGGTAATCATATTGCTGGCGATGGCATCGTCATAATCCATTCTCTTTATAGATGCAAAAATGTCTAGTTCCATCATTTTTTGAGCTACGATTTGTGCATGGGCTGGCGGGATTTGAGCACCATCTGACCAATATACCTTATATCCGTTATACTCTTTAGGGTTGTGGCTGGCTGTGATATTGACACCTGCGATGCAAGAATACTCGCGAATGGCAAAGGAAAGCTCAGGTGTTGGTCTCAAAGCTTCGAACATCCTTACTTTTATGCCGTTGCCAGCGATAACACAAGCAGCTTCCCTGGAAAAATCAGCACTATTTATTCGAGAATCGAAGCATATGGCAACGCATTTTTCGACAGCGCTTTCTGGTTCTAGTAGTATAAGCTCGCATAGTGCTTGAGTCGCATGTCTTATAACATGGACATTCATGCGGAATAAACCAATACCCATTATTCCACGTAAACCAGCAGTTCCAAACTCAAGCTGGCTAAAGAAGCGGCTTTCGATTTCTTTATCATCGTCTGAGATAGTTTTTAGTTCGTCTTTTTCATCTTGGCTAAGAGCAGAGCTACTTATCCATTTACTGTATTCTTCGCGAAAGTCCATTACACCTTCACCTCCAAAATTTTATTATAATATTAATTTTCATCATCTTCTTCAAAATCCTCTGTGAGGATTTGAGCATCTATAACATTTTGAGCATCTTCCAGCATAGTTGATGGTACATAAATCTCTATTCCACTGGAAGAGCTGCCTAGAATAACTTTGTCGAGTAGTCCATGCTTAGGGTATTCGATTATATGGGGTATGCCATATGCACCCAGCAAATTGAGGTAGAGTTCGATATCGAGGGGACCACCATGGATATGGGATAAAAAAGCTGGTGGTACTGGATTTTTATCTTTATCCACCGGCCATTCGATGGAGGGGCTATTGTTTTTAGACCAAGACATTGTTGTATAGCCTTTCCATTTAATTGTTTTTACAATTGCTATTTGTGGTACTTTCCACCTTCTAGTATGGAAAATGCTCTATAAAGCTGTTCTAAGAGCATAACTCTGGCAAGGGTATGGGGAAAAGTCATTTTTGACATGGACAAGCTCAAAGAAGATGCTTTTTTTACATCATTGTGCAAACCGTTGGAACCGCCAATTATAAAGCATAAGCGTGACAAAGCATTATTGGCGCAATCTGACAAAAAACTGGACAACTGTAGACTATCCATTTCCCGACCTTCGACACATAGGGAAATAGCGAAAGCCCCATCTGGGAGCAAATTCAATATTTCAGAGCTTTCCCTACCCAAGGCGTTGAGGATTTGAGCATCGGAGGGATTGTTGGGTAAGCGATATTCACTTATTTCCACTAGCTCTAACTTGCAATATCTAGTGAGTCTCTTTATATACTCTCCGCAGGCATCTTCATAAAAGAGTTCCTTGAGTTTTCCAACGCATATTAGCTTAATATTTAGCATAATTTAATACATCGCTCACGAACATTAACTCTGAAACAAGACGCACAGGCACAAGGTATAGGAAATACGCAATTGTTATTTCCTACACAATGTACTTGCGCGTTTCGTTACATATTGCATAATAACATAATGTTTGTTGTTTGTTGATATTTAAGCTGACCTCGACTCTACGAAGGTTCTATACGACTTCTTGCATAACTGATGATTCTTCGGGTACGTAGACGGTTTTGATGTCAGCACCCAGAGCAGATAATTTGCTAATCATCTTTTCGTATCCTCGCTCAATATAGCTGATGCCTTCTATTTCCGTTTGACCATGGGCGCATAAGCCAGCTATAACCAAGGCTGCTCCAGCTCGCAAGTCGCCAGCTTTTGTGGAAGCACCTGTGAGATAGGATGTGCCTTCGATGATGGCTGTTCTGCCGATTACACGAATGTTGGCACCCATTTTAGTAAGCTCATCAACATAACCGAACCTGTTGTCCCAAACACCTTCCGTGACAGTGCTAGTACCCTCTGCAAGGGATAGTATTGCAGAAAGTTGTGGTTGCATATCGGTGGGAAAGCCAGGATACGGCAGAGTTTTGATGTGTGTTCTAAGTAAAGGCTTTAGTCTTTGGACAACAATGGAATCTTCAAGTTCTAATATGGTAACGCCCATTTCCCTAAGCTTACCATAGATACATTCTAAATGCTTGGGAATGACATCTTTAATCACTACGCGACCACCAGCTCCAGCAACTGCAGCCATATAAGTACCAGCTTCAATTTGATCTGGAATGATGGAATAGAAGCCGCCTCGGAGTTTTTCCACGCCGCGGATTTTGATAACATTCGTCCCAGCACCGCGAATATCGGCACCCATGGAATTTAGGAAGTTTGCCAGGTCGACTATATGGGGCTCTCTGGCAGCGTTTTCGATGACCGTGTTGCCCTCGGCTAATGTCGCACCAAGCATAATGTTTACAGTGGCTCCCACAGAAACAACATCAAGAATAATTGATGCGCCCCTCAGTTTACCACCAGCTGCACGAGCATTTAAAATCCCATTGGTAAGACCGATTTCGGCTCCAAGGGCGTTGAAACCTTTAACGTGCTGGTCGATGGGTCTAACACCACCAAAATTACAGCCGCCAGGCATAGCCACATCAGCGGTTCCAAAGCGAGCGAGGAGAGCTCCGATTAAATAATAGGATGCTCGAAGTCGTTGCATCAAGCTAAATGTGGCTTGAGTAGTACCAACTCCAGTACAATCGATATCGATCGTTCTCTTGTCGACTAGTTGGACGCTGGCACCCATTTGTTTCAGAATGTTTAAAAAGGTGGTCACATCGGAAATCTGGGGTATGTTTTCGATTCTGCAAACGCCGTCAACCAGGAGTGCGGCTGGAATAATAGCAACAGCTGCGTTTTTGGCTCCGCTAATCTCTACTTCCCCATGAAGGGGGTTGCCACCGTTGATAACATACTTTGTCATAAAATTTCATCCTCATGTTTGGCAAGAGAGAATAATAATCTAATGATGGAGAATATGTGTTTTAGCTATACTCGCGAGTGCGTATATTTTCTCTCGCAGGTATGTATCTTGCAGGAACGCTAAACACATTAGAGCATACTCTCCCTTGCCTGTGTTTACTCAATCAATTAGAAATGACAGGTCGCTAGCTGACTAAGTTTGATTCCCTCAAAAGATCTGGTACAAGTTTTTCCCAACCCAAAGCCATGATATGAACACCTTGACAATAATCGCGACATTCTTTAATGATGCGAGCGGTGATTTCAACACCAGTGATTCCTGCTTTGGTTTTTTCGGGATCTGCTTTCAGTTCTTCGATGATGTCGGGAGGAACGTTGATTCCAGCAATGTTGTTGTTCATGAAGTTAGCCATACCTGCGTTTTTCAAAATAATGACACCAAGCATAACGGGAACATTGAATTGTTTTGCTTTTTCCATGAACTCGAAGAATTTTTCCGGCTCGAAAACAGCTTGTGTCTGGAAGTATTCAGCACCGGCAGCGACTTTTCTTTCCATTTTAGCAAGTTGCACATCAACGGAATCGCTGCAAGGAGAAACAACGGCACCTTTGGCAAATTTCGGTGGATCGCCATCGAGCTCATTGCCGCCCAGGTCAATACCAGATTCAAGTTGTTTAACTGCATGAATCAAGGATACGGAATCCAGGTCGAAAACTGGTTTCGCTTGTGGGGTATCGCCCAATGTGGTGTAGTCTCCAGTGAGGAGCAGCAGGTTGTCGATACCGAAGTATGCTGCACTGAGCAAATCGGATTGTAGCGCCAACCTATTGCGGTCGCGGCAGGTAATCTGGAAAATGGAATTTACTCCAATGTCTTTGATAGCCTTGCATGTGGCAAGGGAACCTAAGCGCATTACCGAAGATTGATTGTCGGTGACATTTACTGCAGTAATGTCTCCAAGATACTCCTTGACTTCGTGGAGTAAATGGTCGAGGTGGAAGCCTTTGGGAGGTCCCACTTCAGTGGTAAGCACAAATTCGCCGCGATCAAATAATTCTGTAATTCTCATATCTAATAACTCCTCTATTTATTCAGCTCTCGGACGCATTTGCGCCCGCGCCTGCAATCGCTATATAATTGCGTATTTTTGCTGGATAGAGCAATGAATCAAGCAGCCCAAGTTTTTCAAGGCGCCTGTATATGCGCTCCCATCCACATTCCATATCTTTGTCCACTTCGCACATGCCATTTTTGGAACCGCCGCATTGTCCATTGAGCAAACCCTTTGAGCAAGCTGTAATGGGGCAAATGCCAGCTGTATCGCTTAAATGGCACTCGGCGCATTGGTCACATTCCGGTTCAAGGGGTGTAATACCCTGATGTCCCGGAAGGGGATATGTATCGCAAGCTGCAAAGACAGCTTTGTTGGGATAAAGCTCGGCTACGGTCTGAACTCCCACTCCGCAGGAGAAAACCAACAAAATTTCAGCAGCTTCGACTTTGTCCATATGCTTTTTTAGTTGAAGTTTCAAGTTTTCGGGGTTGCATATGTAGTCGGTGGTTATAACAGCAGAGACGTTTCCGCCAGCAAGCAGCTCCTTGTGCAGCTCCTCGGCTTCGGTCACAGGAAAATATACTTCCTTACAACCTATGCAGCTGATGACTAGCGCTTTGCCTTTTATTAGGGAAAGGACATCGTCTTTTTGTTTAAGTTCTGTAATCAGCATATCATTGGCTCCTTTCCATTTCTGTTATCGACCGCTTGCCAAATCTAATGGCTTCCACAATCGGGATTTTTGATGAGCAGATGTAGTCGCAGCAGCGACATTCCATACAGTCTCTTACTGCTCTGTCTCTCATTTCCTCCCATTTTTGCTCGCCAGCTAAGAGAGGATAATAAAGGGGAAGCAATTCCATTGGGCAGACATCGACGCAACGCCCGCATCTGATGCAAGGATCAGCTTCGGAAACGATTGGCTCTACGGCAATAACGCCGTTGGTAGCTTTTATGATTGGCACTTCGTAATTTGCAATGGAGACACCCATCATTGGACCACCTAGTTTGACCTCCACGTCATCATCGATAAAGCCACCGCAATGATTAATGAGGTCATTTACTGATGTTCCAACTTTGACGATATAGTTGCCTGGGTTTTTAATCTTTTCGCCCGTAACGGTAACAACACGGTCGATGAGGGGCATGCCCTTTTGGATTGCATCGGAAATTGCTTTAGCTGTGCTGACATTGCTAACGATGGCACCCACATCAAGGGGTAAACCGCCACTGGGTACCCAACGATCAAGTGTGCGTTTGATGAGCATTTTTTCAGCACCTTGGGGATATTGGGCTTTTGCTACAACAATGTCTATATTGGCGATATTTGCTGTTTTATCCTGGAAGAGCGCAATGGCATCTTGCTTGTTGTCTTCGATAACAATAACGCCTCTCTCGGCTCCAACGGATTTTAGCAATACTTGAAGACCGAAGATAATATCGTCTGCAAACTCCAGCATTACCCTGTGGTCTGCTGTCAAAAGGGGTTCACATTCGGAACCATTAAGCAAAACTGTATCAATTGGTTTGTTGGGTTGCAATTTAACTGAAGTGGGGAAACCGGCTCCACCCATACCGACAATACCCTTTTCTCGGACATAATCGGCGATTTCTTCCGCAGTTCGGCTTTCGTAGTTTTCCCAAGGGACAACGGATTCGTGTAATTCGTCTTTACCATCGGATTCAATGACCACGCTCATGACATCGTTTCCTGTGGTGGGGTGGCGTCTCGGCTCCACCGCAAGGACTTTGCCGCTGACGCTGGAGTGAATCGTTGAGCTGATATAACCAGCCGAATCACCGATTTTTTGTCCACGTTTCACAAGGTCACCTGCTTGTACAAGAGCCTCTGCAGGAGCACCAGTGTGCTGTGATAGTGGGATTACAACTGTTGCAGGTGCTGGGAAAGGAGTCAGGGCTATATGCTCGCTCAGTTCTTTCCTTTCAGCTGGGTGAATGCCACCATAAAAACCTTCATAGCGGCTTTTTCGTAGGGTTTTCACATAATCGTTGACAAATTTGAAACTGACTTTTGAATAGTCGCGAAGCTGAACGGGTTGGCTGGTGAGGACAGATAGACGGTTTTGAGCACTCAATCTATCATGGATTCTCTCCCAAGCGCAATCCTTGGTGTTATCCACTTCGCATTTGCCATTCTTGGCTCCGCCGCATTGGCCGTTGACAAGGCTCTTGGCACAGTCAACGATGGGGCAGATACCGCCTGTCAAATTCAAATAGCACTGACCGCAAGCTTCGCAAAGACGCTTAGTCAGTGCCATCCCGTGGCGACCTTCATAGCTGATGGAGTCAGATGCTGCATATGTCGGTTTATCGACTATATCGGCAACCGTTTGGATACCGAGTCCGCATGATATAACAATGACATTCTCGGCGTTTGTTTGAGCAAGGGACTCGAGTATTTTGGCTGTCAATGGTTTATTACAAAGGAAATTGACAAGCTCGAATCCTTCGATGGTTTTCCCTTGGGCAAGGGCAAGCTTGATCATATCATAACCCTCTTGCTCCTCTTCAAGGGTGAATTCTTTGAAACACTTATTACAGGCAACAATATAGAGTTTGTCCTTATTCTCGATAAGGTTTAAAAGCTCATCTTCATGTTTGAGCCTGAACTTGGTATAATCTTCCAAATCATTCGGCCTCCTACTTCATTTAGTTGAATAGGGATATTTGCGTCCCAGCTTCATATGCATCTGCAAGCTGGGTAATTGCCCATTGTGTAAGCGTTTTGGAGCATAGTCCAATTCGCCTAGGACATTTACCGTGGATTATAGCATAGTTGTTTATATTTGTCCAGAAAAAAAGATACAAAAAAGATACAAATATGCCTCTTAATATTTTTATGGTATTGTTGAAAAATCCATGCTATACTGAAACAAAAAGAAATTCGACATATATAATAGTATGCTGCAATGAAAGAACGTGGTTGATGAGCGTTAAGGCGGCAATGGAGATGAATCTAGATATTTATATATAAGGAGACATGATGAGCACAAGAGCTAGAGCCGAGCAATACGGCAATGAAAGTATAGTAGCCCTTAAAGGCGCAGATAGAGTCAGGAAGCGACCAGGTGTTATATTTGGCTCTGATGGGCTCGAAGGCTGTCAACATGCGGTTTTTGAAATACTTTCCAATGCCATTGACGAAGCCAGGGAAGGTTTCGGTAATAACATAACTGTCACTCGATTTGATGATAACACCTTTGAAATAGAAGACTTTGGTCGTGGCTGCCCGGTGGATTGGAACGAATCTGAGGGGCGATACAATTGGGAACTGGTTTTTTGCGAGCTTTATGCCGGTGGGAAATATCGCAACGACGAAGGAGAAAACTACGAGTTTTCATTGGGACTCAATGGTCTTGGAGCTTGCGCAACCCAGTATTCATCGGAATTTATGGATGTCACAATTTATAGGGATGGAAAAAAATACGAATTACGCTTTGAAAAAGGTGAAAATATAGGTGGCTTAAAGTCGGAGGAATACACAGGAAAAAGAACCGGAAGCATCTTTAGGTGGAAACCTGACATCGAAGTTTTTACCGACATCAATGTTCCGGTGGAATATTTTATGGAAACCTTGAAACGACAAGCTGTTGTTAATGCTGGTGTGAAATTCACGTTCAAAAACCAAGTTCAAGGTAAATTTGAAACTATTGAGTTCATGTATGAAAATGGCATACTAGACTATTTAAACGAATTGGCTGGCGATGACCCCCTGACTTCGCCTGTTTTCATTCAAGCCGAGCGGCGGGGAAGCGACCGTTCCGATAAACAGGAATATAAAGTAAAGCTATCTGCCGCTTTTTGTTTTTCAAATCGCCGCAACATCATCGAATACTACCATAATTCATCATGGCTTGAGCATGGGGGCTCACCGGAAAAGGCGACTCGCAGTGCCTTTGTTGCTGAAATCGACGCATATCTTAGAAAACAAGGAAAATATCAAAAAAGCGAGAGTAAAATTACATTTGCCGATGTTCAAGATTGCTTGATATTAATCACAAATTGCTTTTCCACCCAGACATCATATGCCAATCAAACGAAAAAATCAATTACAAATAAATTTATCCAAGATGCAACCACAGAGTTTCTGAGAAGCCAGCTGGAAGTCTATTTTATAGAAAATAAAAGCGAAGCCGATAGGATTGCCGAGCAGGTACTCATTAATAAACGCAGTAGGGAGACAGCGGAAAAGACCAGGTTGAACATCAAGAAAAAACTCTCAGCCGGAGTGGATATTGCCAATCGAGTACAAAAGTTTGTGGATTGTAGAACAAAGGATGTTTCCAAGCGGGAAATATATATCGTGGAAGGCGACAGCGCTTTGGGAGCTTGCAAACTCAGCCGAGATGCCGAGTTTCAGGGAATAATCCCCGTGCGTGGTAAAATACTCAATTGTCTGAAAGCCGACTATAGCAAAATTTTCGCCAATGAAATTATAACTGACATCATCAGGGTACTGGGTTGTGGTGTGGAAATCCAGAATAAACACACTAGGGATCTCAGCGACTTTAATTTAAGTGCTTTACGTTGGAATCGAGTGATAATATGCACAGATGCCGATGTGGATGGATTTCAAATACGAACCCTCATATTGACGATGCTTTATCGCCTTGTTCCAACTTTAATCGAGGAAGGTTATGTATATATCGCAGAATCGCCTTTGTTCGAAATTGAGTCAAAGGGGAAGACATATTTCGCTTATTCCGAGCGGGAAAAGTTGGAAATAGTAGAGAGTTTCAATGGAACGAAACATACAATCAGTCGCTCAAAGGGCTTGGGTGAAAACGACCCAGATATGATGTGGCTAACCACAATGAATCCCGAGACTAGGCGGCTTATCAAGGTAATGCCTGTGGATGCCGTCAGTGCTCTTGAGGCTTTTGAACTTTTTCACGGAAACAATCTCGCCGGACGCAAAGAGTTTATTTCCGAAAACGGTCACAAATACTTGGATTTCGCATATTTGTCATAGTATCACCCTTCACGAGTATCTTTAGCTTGCTTCGTTGCCCTAAATTATCTAGCATTTGCAACACTTATTCAACTGCGATACTTGGGTTAATAATCCAATTATAATATGAAAGGTTTGATAAAAGTGAAAAAATCCATAGTAATCCTAGTGGTGGTATCTATGCTTATGTCTTTGCTATGTCCTATTTTTGTTCTGGCAGCGGAAGAAGGCGAGCTTTTAGACAGCGTGGTAGTGATGGAAGATGCAGAAGTGATGGGAGAAACTGAGGAGAAAGAAGCGGAGTGGGTCAATATGTGGGAATATTATGGCTATGATTCACTAGATGATTTTATGCTTGATTATGATTATACAGAGGAAGAGTACAATGAGTCGGAAACAATCCTTAATATGAGATTAAATGATCAAGCAGCTTATGCTGAATATGTACACCAGCTACTTATTGCGCAATTTGAGAGGTTCGGGGGTACATATGGAGTTTTGAATGTGATAATTGATGACACATTTGTGGATTTTGGCTCTGTACTACCTGAAATAATTGGTGGAACACTTTATGTACCAACAGCTCCCTTTGTAGAAAGTCTTGGTGCAGAAGTTGAATATGATGGGAAAAATAAGACAATTTCCATTAAATTCGATAATATGACAGCATATATTGTTATTGGTGATAATATTATAACAATCGCTGAAAATGGTATAGATCGTAAAGAATTTATATACGATGAGCCTTTCCTTAAAAATAACATTTCATACATCCCTTTACGTGCTGTTGCTGAAGCATTAGGTTACACGGTATTTTGGGATAATACGTATAAAACAGCTGTAATTATTGATTTCAATGGCTTTATTGATAAAATAAACGAAGAGTTTACAATAGTAAACAAGCTGTTGGATTTTTTAATTATTATCGATGATGGTAGAAATGGAGTGTTCCAGCAAATTGTTGAGTTATTGGTTTCATATACTGAAATCAATTCATTGGATGGAAATAATACTTTATTAGCAAATGGAGATCTTAACTTCTTATCCGATGGAAAGAATTTTTATTTTAAAGGTTCAGTGGATTTTTCGAGTTTGGTAAAGCTGTTTATACCGTATAGGTATTATTATAATGATGATTATTATGAAACGCTGATTGATGAATATACCAAACTTAGCAAAATGATGCTGGAATTGATATATAACAATGATGATGACGTATTATATATGAAATTTCCATTACTATCAGATATTTTTACTGATTTACCTCCCAATGCGTGGATTGCAGTAAGCAACATGAGCGAAATTGATGATAATATCGACGTGGAAAGCTTTATTGATACATTATATCAAGGGAGCATACCAAATGGAATCAGTATAGGTGAAATCATAGTTTTAGATAATAGTTTAAAACAGCCTTCTAGCAATGTATATCTGTATTACTATCATTTGAGATCATCATCAGTGTTATATAGGACTTTTATTAGTGATGAAAAATTTGATAAAGACGACGATGAGTACACTTTAAGTCTGTCACTCGAAGATTTAGAAGAATATGCATATACGATGGCAACTGCATATCAAGTACTAAGTTTTTATTTGTATTATCTTAATACTGAAAAACTAGATGCAAAACTTACTGTTCAAATGTCGAACGATGAAATTGTAGCTTTCATGGGTGAATTTTTTATGAGAAATAGCTCTTACTATTCAGGGGACACACAAATAACAGGTAATTTTAATTTTTCTGTTGATGAAATTGAAATGTTTATGGAAATTCATCAACAAAATGACTACATACTCGGCATTGAATTAAATGTATCATCGAAGGATTTGACTGAGGAGATTCCCCAAGCACCGCCAACGGGAGCTATCGTTATTTCCATTGAAGATATTGTCGAATCATTCACTTGGCCCTCCTTTATATCCCAATTGGCTGGCGTAGCAAATTAATATATATGAAACGGTGAAAAATGGCAAAAAAGAAAGAAACTGAAAGTAAAATTGTTAATAATCCCAATGTGGAAGGGCTTCGAGCCCAAGTTCTGGAGCAAGCGATTACAGATACGCTGGAGTTAAATTTCATGCCCTATGCCATGAGCGTGATAATGTCTCGGGCGATTCCAGAAATCGACGGATTCAAGCCCTCCCATAGAAAACTCCTGTATACCATGTACAAAATGGGTCTGCTCACAGGAGCCAGGACAAAATCGGCGAACATTGTTGGACAAACCATGCGCCTCAACCCCCATGGCGATGGACCTATTTATGAAACCATGGTACGCCTAGCAAAGGGACATGGTGCCTTGCTGACCCCCTTTGTGGATTCAAAAGGAAATTTCGGCAAAGTTTTTTCCAGAGATATGGCTTATGCAGCTTCACGCTATACTGAAGCGAAGCTTTCTCCCATCTGTGCGGAAGTCTTTGCCCATATCGATGATGACACAGTTGACTTTGTGGATAATTACGACAGCACAATGAAAGAACCCTTGCTACTACCCACCACCTTTCCAAATGTTTTGGTAAGTGCTAATACAGGAATCGCAGTTGGTATGGCAAGCAATATTTGCGGATTTAATCTCACAGAGGTTTGCCTTGCTGCCATCGAGTACATCGCAGACCCCAATTGCGATTTGATGCAGACGTTGAAAGCTCCTGATTTCCCCACAGGAGGGGAGCTGCTATACAACGCCGCCGAACTGGAAACCATTTATCGAACAGGGCGGGGGAGCGTTAGGATAAGAGCAAAATGGAGCTATATCAAAGATGGCAATCTCATAGAAATCACCGAGATTCCCTATTCGACCACAACGGAAGCCATCATCGACAAAATCGCAGAGCTAATAAAAAAGAATAGAATCCGCGATATATCTGATGTGCGAGACGAAACAGATATGACTGGACTGAAACTAACCATCGACCTAAAGAGAGGCGTTGATCCGGATAAGCTTATGGCAAGGTTATTTAGGCAAACCCCCCTAATGGATAGCTTCTCTTGTAACTTTAATATTTTGATTGCAGGGGTTCCTCGTGTGATGGGAGTCAAGGAAATCCTTGAAGAATGGACTGCATGGCGAGCTGATTGCGTTAAACGGCGCGTGTTTAGCGAAAGAGAAGAAAAATTTCGCAGACTCCATTTGCTCAGAGGACTAGAGAAGATTCTTCTTGATATAGATAAAGCAATCGCCATCATACGTGCCACAGAAGAAGAGGGTGAAGTTATACCTAACCTGATGATTGGCTTTGGAATAGACGAAACCCAAGCGGAGTATGTGGCGGAAATCAGGCTTAGGAATATAAATAAAGCATATATAATTAAAAGAATAGAAGAAATCGCTTCCCTGGAAAAGGAAATCGAAGATTTAGACAATACATTAAAGTCCAATAGACGAATCAACAGTATAATTGTCAATGAACTGAAAGCAATTATAAAGAAATACGGTGAAGACCGTAAGACAACAATTGTATATGAAGATGAAATCGATGAATTTGACGAAGAAGAGCAGGGAGAAGACTATCTCGTCAATGTGTTTTTGTCCCGGGAAGGCTATTTGAAAAAAATCACACCCCTTTCTTTACGTATGGGTGGTGAACAAAAATACAAAGAATCCGATGGTGCATTTTTAAGCTTTGAATCCCAAAACAAAAATGAGTTGCTGGTTTTTACGGACAAACAACAGGTATATAAAACACGATTGCGGGATTTTGAAGATACAAAGGCATCGAACTTGGGAGTATTTTTACCAACTGAACTTGAAATGGACGATGGTGAAAACGTAATTTATGTCATGGACCCAGGCGATTACTCTGGTCATGGTTTATACTTTTTCGAAAATGGGAAAGTTGCTAGAGTTGAACTTTCATCATTTGCCACTAAAACAAATAGGAAAAAGCTGACAGGTGCATATTCAGATAAAAGCCCAATCAAGACAATCCTCTTATTAAAAGAAGATATTGAAATAGCAGTGTTTTCTACAGATGGTCGAGCAATTATTTTTAACACATCCCTTCTTACGCCTAAAACAACAAGGTCAACCCAAGGTGTGCAGCTTTTGTCGATAAGGGGAACGAGAAGGCTCGATTATGCTATTGCTGTTGAAGAGACGCTGATAAGCAATTTATCAAGATATAGAGTCAGAAAAATCCCAGTAGCAGGAACCCTACTCCAAGCCGAAGACAGAGGTGAGGAGCAGCTGGAGCTGCTCTAGAGTTAGGAGTTAGGAATTAGGAATTATGAATTATGAGTTAGGAATTAGGAGTTGGGTATTTCGCATTTAGCAGCAAGTAAAAATATCAGAAAACAAACAATGCCTTTCGTAGGGCGCGGCATCCCTGACGCGCCGCAAGGTATCCATAGCAACATAAAAGCGCATCAAGGAAAACAAAGCAAACACTAGTTTCAGTCATTTGTTTGGAGTGTATTTGAGATGAGTTATGCGTAGGGTAAATTCAATAAAACTACATAAAGTTATTTTAAGCATCCTCCTTTGCCTTTTCTTTACTTCAGCTTGCTCATCTATTCTCGAAGGCGATATGAGGGTGGAAAGCGAGCATCGGTCTACAACGGGAGATAGATTACCCGAAGAAGTGGAGGTTTCGAATTTTTCGGAATTAAAAGAGGCTATTGTTGAATTAATATATCAACATGAAACTACTGGTCAAATTATCGTTTACAGATACGACAGCGACATACAATGGGATATAGACAGAGCAATCGACGAAGTAATGGAAACTGACCCAATCGCCCGCTATGCAGTTGTTGAAATATCTACTACATTAAATCGAATTGTTACATTCTTTGAAATTGATTTGAAAATCGAATATAGGCGAAGCAGAGAGCAAGTAGCTTCAATCGTAAATGTATCAACACTTCGTTATTTGAGAACAGAGCTTTTCAACATAATGAGCGAATACCGTAACGAAGCCTCGTTTCAGACTGCTTTGCACATCACAGAAGATGATATGATTGCATATATCAAAGATTCATATTACCAAAACCCCAGAAACATTATTATAATGCCCGTTGCCGTTGTGGAAATATATTCCACCGAAGACAGCGACAGGATAGTGGAAGTACGCCTACACAACATAGAATTACCTAGTGTCCTGCAACAATATGGGGAGAGTCTAGCTCGGTCTGTACGACTAAATGCACTGGCAGCAGAAGGGGAAACTGACGCAGAAATATTACTCTCCCTAGCAAAAAACTTAATAGATGCTTGCGATTTTGATGAAGGTACTGCACGAACAATTAGCGAACATGGTATACCTAATCTAGCAGCAACCGCATACAGTGCATTGGTTAGAGGTACTGCTGTTGGAGAAGGCTTTGCAATGGCTTTCAAAGCACTTTGCGATGAGCTGGGTTTTGAATGTCAGGTTGTTTTAGGATATTTGAATAATATGGTTCATGCTTGGAACATTATAATGCTAAATGGTGATTATTATCATGTAGATATTGCAATGTGCGCTGCCAACGGCATTGAATCTGCCTTTATAAAAAGCGATGCACAATTCGCAAACTTATATATTTGGGATACAGACAACACAGTTAGATGCAACGGAACCTTGACCCTTGATGACATTTATGAGCTACTGGCAAATGAAGGGGTAGAGGACAACGATTTGAGTAATCTTATTTCGTACTAATGCAAAAGTATTACGATTAGGGAGTGGGAATTATGTCAGGAGAAATCAGTTATTTTCGCAAACGCTTTTTTGGAGGCTTCAATAGAGACGATGTTATCGACTATATTGAAAAAATGGCAAAAGAACGAAATGAATTGGAAGAAACCATAGCCTTATCTGAAGACGAAAAGCTTACCCTTAAAGAAGAAAACGAAAAGCTTCGTAAAGAAATCGAAGGAGAAAAGGAAAAAGCAAAAATCATAACTCAGACCCTTTCGGATGATATTGGGAAACTGCGAACAGAGATTGATGCTGCTAAGGCTTTGGCGGAATCGGTGAAAAAAAACCATGCCAATGAAATTGCAAACCTGAGACAAGAAAGCGACGAAGCGAAGCGCTTAATGAGAGAGAGCGTCAACAGGGAAGCTGCGATTTTTGATGCAGCTTGGAAAACCCTTTCTGATTGTGAATCAGCAATTTCAGAGCTTAATTCTGACATAGACAAAAAGGTACTAGCTGCCATATCGGAATTGAGCGATGCAAAAGTAAGCTTAGATAAACTCCCTTTGACCATTTTGCAAGTTTCAGAGAGAATCAACGAAATGAAGGCAGCATTTAATAAAGATAACACAAACATGAGCATTACCATGGATGAATAAAAAAGGGAAATCAACACATATCATATGATAAAACTAGTAAAACATCCCATACGAATGCATATCAGAGGGTTTCCATGAAAAAGCGATATAATATTCACAAAGGAGAATATAAATTATGAAATTTACATTCACGGAAAAGAAGGTGCAAATCACAGATGAACTAAGGGATTATGCAGAGAAAAAAATCAGTAAGCTTGATCGATTTTTTCGGTCGGAATCCGAAGCCTTTGTCACCTTTACCATCGAACGAGGTCGCCACATAGCTGAAGTAACCATTAAAAACAATGGAATGTTCCATCGAGTAACTGAGGTCACCAGCGATATGTCTGCATCAATTGATTCTGCTGTCGCAGCCATTGAACGGCAAATCCGCAAGCATAAAACTCGCTTGGAAAAACGTTTGCGAGAAGGTGTCTTTGATACTGAGGTGGAACCACTCATTACCCAAGATGATCCCGATGATATGGATGAAGAAGAGCTGGAGTTTAAAATTGTACGAAATAAAACATTTCCGATCAAACCGATGACTCCTGAAGAAGCCATACTACAAATGAATTTACTGGGACATGAGTTCTTTGTGTTCATGAATCAGGATAGCGATGATGCATTTTCTGTGGTCTATAAACGTAATCAAGGAGATTACGGATTAATAGAAACAACCGAGTACGAATAGTGTAAAAATAACATAAAAGGGTCGAATTTATGCCATTTGGCTAAAATTCGACCCTTTTTGTATTTCGTGATTGTTTGTCGTGATATTACACAGATATATTTAGATTTTCGATCCGATTGAACGTATTTCATTGAGGAGCGCAGCCACATCAAATCCGCTATTTGACGACTGGTTTGTTTTTGCTACAGCAGCTGCATCATCGGCTGCATCATCAGGCTTGTCTTCCATTGATTCTTTTACTGTAGATTCTTGCTTTGTGTCGTCTACGGTTTCTACGTCTGGGGAGAAGGTTTCGATAGCTGCTTCAGAATCCGCAGAGGTATTTTCTATAACTGTAGTCTCTTCCTGAGCTTTTACAACTTGTTCTTTTTCTTTTTGTGCTGACACCTTCGTTGCTTCAATTCGTGCTTCCCCAGCGGCAAGTTCCTCTTTTTTACCATCTTGAAGCATATCTGGGTTCACCATTAATACGCCTTCCGCTGTGTCGATGAACAAAAGTTTGTCACCTTGGTCGATACCAAGTTTTTTTCGTATTGATATGGGTATTGTTATTTGCCCTTTACTTGTTACTTTCGCCATTTCCATGATAATAGATCCTTTTTGTTTTAAGTGGTATAATCCAAACGAATTTCGAGAATGGATTGCTAGGAATTCAATGTATTCCTTACAACCATTCTACCAAAATTTCACCAAAAGTCAACACCATGGAACTAATTTACCACAAAGTAAGTCATACTGAGGAAGTAAAACTTTAATATATTATAATATTATTACAACTCACCAATTTGGTAGCTTAAAACTTGCATAATGGGGATAAAGGATATATAATGACCAATATCTTGAGTATGAAACCATAATGCTATACAACTTATGGAGGGAATCATGAAAAGAAAAAGAATTGTCACCCTATTGGTGATTGCGACAATGCTATTATCAACCCTTGTTTTAGCAATGCCGGCGATCGCTTCCACCCCTTCGAATTGGGCAGTGGGAGAAATGGACGAAGCAAACTTGAACATGCTCCTCACCCCCAGCGCGCAAAGAGACTTTAGGAGACATTTAACCAGAGAGGAATACTGTGAACTAGTGGTGGTACTGGTGGAGCGATTAAGGGGAAGTCCGCTGCCATTGCCCGCCAACAACAAATTCACTGATACAAATTCCATTCATGTGCTCAAAGCAGAGGCATATGGCATCGTCAATGGCACAACAGATACGACATTTTCGCCATACTCAACTGTCCAACGCCAACAAATATGCGCTATGATGATCCGTGCTATAAATGGTTTAGAAAGGGAAATGAATAGAACTCTTTTGGAACCGGCAGCTACGAGCCTCCCATTTACCGATACGGATGAAATCGCTGAGTATGCGATTATGCCAGCTCGCTTTGCATATTCCAACGGAATAATGGAAGGGAATGCTAATAATACTTTGACACCCAGAAACTCCATTACATCTGAGGAATGTGTAGCCATTATTATTCGCAGCTTCAAACGCATCGATGGAATCCTTGCTCAAAGGCGGACAACAGCGAACCATTTAGATGTAACAGAAGACCGCTTGGGAATTGGTTTTGCTTTTGGTGATAACGAATATGGCGTTACAAGGAATATTCAACTACCCACACGAGGTTCTGGTGGAGCTGTCATATCTTGGTCCAGCAGCGATACTGGCATCATTTCTATAGGCGGTATCATATACAACAACGCCGAAACAGAAGTGGGAAGGATAGGCGTGGTCAGGGTTGGAAACAATGCTCGAAATGTAACATTGACAGCAACTATAACTCTCAATAATGTTACAAGAACTGTGGAATATACCATAAGAACGTCCTTACTATCCGGCGATCAGCTATTGATGGAAAATGCCTATAATGCGCTGGATATTATCTATTATAACGAAGGTGATGGACCTGGAAATGTCACAGGACGAATAGGTTTAGTCGATAAAATAATGGATCTTCCAGTTACTTGGAGAACCAGCAATGCCAATGTGGTGACCACAGCAGGTTTTGTGAATGTTCCCAATAATAACGAAATTCGCAACGCTACTTTGACAGCCACCATTGGAAATGGCTCTGCCACACGGACGAAGACTTTTGACCTCACTATTATCAATCCTTCATATAATAGAGGTGCCAGGCTTCATGGAATAGAACTGGGTACATCCTCTTCACGGGTCACCCAGGTGCTTGGTACGGTGAGAAAAACAATACAAACAAGCAATGCTGAAACCTGGCAGTTATACCATAACAACTACGAAGGCTTCATAGCCGTTGCCTTTGTTGGCAACCGTGCTGTGGCTGTATACTCCATGGCATCTAATGTTGCAAATCAACTGAGAAACGATGCTGGAACGGTCATCACCATTGATGCTGCAAATGTGGTTAGCAATGTGACCGCTGTTTCCTTTAACGATGTATCTTCACAATATGCAATTATGCTATATGAAAGCAATTCTGATATAGGAACGAGAAGAACCTTATCCACAGACGGACAGGAGGAGCTTCTTTTTGAATTGGTGAATGCTTACCGTATTAGAAATGGTAGAGCTGCCCTTGAATGGTCAGATAGGTTACGTAACTCATCGAGAACCCACAGCGAATGGCTCAGAGGCAACGCACCAAGTAACGGCACAGGTAGCAACTCCCTATCAAACCGTGCCGAGAATGCAGGTTTCTATACCTCTGGCAATCGCCCCCGTTATGGTGGTGGTAATGCCATGGGAGGAGAAAACGATGCCTTTGGATTCCTATCTCAAATTGTCACAGAGAGCAATTGGAGAAACGATATATTGTCCAGAGATAATACATTATTTGGTGCTGGTTATGCGACGACAAACTCGGGATCGTATAGGACATATATGACCTATATGCTTGGTCAGGTTAGATTCATCACCGCTGTAACGGCGAGCCCCGTTACAGGGAATCCAGCAACGATACAAGTGCCAGGAATAGGCGTGGGCTCTACACAAACTGTTACCCTAAATCTCACATATACATCATTGGTTTCGGGCAATGCATACAACGAACCATATACAGTCACATCATCAAATACAAATAGAATGACAGTGGCAGATGGTTCTGGAGCGAATAGTTATATATTAACAGGCGTATCAGTAGGTGCTGTAAACCTTGTTGTTACAGGCACTCTAAGTGGAAAAAGCTATACATTACCTGTTAATGTCGCAGCTGGAGGCATAGCCACAAGCTTGCAAATAACATATCCCGCAGCACCGGCTCCCATTACCATAGCCGCTACACCCCTTATTGCCACTAACCAGATTTCTGCCAGCAGAACAAGCACATATACTTTAATAGTAGGTGAAAACGAGTCGCTGACACTTTCTGCAACTGCGACTGCTGCAACGAATAGCACAGCTCCAGTAGTTACTTGGAGAATCGACAATTCAGAAACTGTGGTAACAGGGAACAGCTACACAATGAGCGGTAGGTCAGCAGGGAATTATGTCATTAAGGCGACTGTACCCACCAGTTCGGGAAGCATCGAGCATACAATTAATGTTAGGGTTGTGGCTGTGAACCTCTCCCAAAGGACGATAGAGTTGAACCTAGGCTCCCAAGCTCCGCCAACCACAATTACACCAGTTGCTGCAAATGCGCCACCTGTGGGACCGTCATCATATATATGGAGTCCAACATCAGGAACAGTTGCTTGGGTGGATGCAGCAAGCTCGACAACGCAAAATGCTGTTATTACAGCAGCTGGAACGATTACAGGTTCAGAAGCTACTGCAACGATACAAGGTGCAATGATATGGAACGTGGGTCATTACAACCCCAACACCCATTACCTCGGTTATGCAAGGGCTAATGTATCGGTAACGGTGAAAAACGCAATTGTCCATATTTTGCCGCCAAATACCACATTCTACCCAGGAGAAACACAAAATCTAAGCACATCATTCACAAACACCACAGGACACACCATAGATTGGCGTGTGATAAGCGGAAATTCCATTGAAATTTCTGCTGGATACGACAAAAGCTGGAGCTGCCAGATTGAGGCAGTTGATGTTGGTGCAACAAGAATAGCAGTTGAGGTCAGAGATTCTGGCGGAGAGCTTGTGGGGCAACATGAAATGGTCATTACGACAACATGGCCAACATTAAACATTAATGCGCCAAATGAGCTTTCCGAAAATCAAGAAGCTGTGTTCAGCTGGGCAAATACGGAACTGGCTGCTATGGGTTACTCAGTGGAGTGGAAATGTAGTTCAACAGAATCACCAGGAGCCGAATTTGACACAGGTAGTAATGTGGAAACCGGTAATTCCGTGAAGGTTGTTGGGCTTGTGGAAGATGATGTGGTAACCATTACAGCAGACTTATTATTTGAAAATGTATCTATACCTGACGTATCCAAATGGGTATCAAGCCCCTATATAGTTGGACCCGAAACCCCATAAATACAAGTATTTTCGATGACAATCGATGTCAAGTCTGAAAATGATGAATTACCCTTTTAATTAATGCGTGTTCACCTCTTTCAATATGAAGTAATCCAGTCTCTATAATCCTACCGCTAGGTTTGAGACTGGATTGCTTCATACTATAGCTTGTTGGTGTGAGTTGCTAGCTTTTATACAATAGAACTGTAACCATATTGTTAAATGTTTTACCTAGAGCTGTTTTATGTTGCTTTTCTTCATCGTTTATGCTAGGATACCTAACAACATAATTTCAGCTTGCGCATAATAATTAAAAAGAAGGTAAGGGCAATGGACGAACGGGCAATCGGAGTCTTCGATTCCGGCTTAGGCGGATTGACCACGGTTAAACGCTTAATGGAGCTTTTGCCGGGAGAAGATATAATATACCTTGGTGATACAGGGCGAGTTCCATATGGCTCTCGATCTAGGGAGACAATCATTAAGTACACTTGTCAAGCAGCAGAGTTTCTATCCAGTTTCGATATAAAGACAATGGTGATAGCCTGTAATACCGCCAGTACTTGTGCATATGAGATCTTAGAGCGTTCATACGACATCCCCATATACGAAGTGGTCAGTGCTCCCGTGGAAACGGCAATTGCTACGACAAAAAATAATAAAATCGGAGTGATTGGTACAGCGGCGACTATTAAAAGCGGAGCATATGAAATCGCTATCAAATCAAGAAAATCCGAAATTGCTGTGTTTTCCGAAGCCTGCCCCTTGTTTGTTCCCTTGGTGGAAAATGGTAGATATGCTTCCGATGATGTCGCAGCCCTTGCCATTGCTGAAGATTATTTACTCCCAATACGCCAATCGGGAGCAGATACACTAATATTGGGCTGTACCCATTATCCATTGCTTCGTGATGTTATTTCGAAAATCATGGGAGAAAATGTGGAGCTGATAGATTCCGGAGCTCAAACCGCAAAACTGGTTGCAGATGATTTACTTAAGAAAAACATGCTCTCATACGAAAAGATTAAAGGAACTATAAAGTATTTCGTAACGGACAGCACAGAAGGCTTTTCGGATTTTGCCTCCCGCTATTTAGAATCGAATATTTATGGGATGGTAGAGCAAATTGTTTTAGAATAAAGGAATTAATAAAATGACAAACAGATATGATATGAAAAAGGTAGCAATTTCAATAAAAGGAACCCCTATCAAACCTGACGATGATAATGTGGGATTTGAATTAATGACAGATGGTGAGTACATTCAAGAAGACGGTATCTATACGTTTTGCTATATTGAAAGCGAACTCACCGGTCTTGATGGATTGATGACTACATTTAATGTGGAACCTGATAGGGTTGTTCTCACCCGCGGCGATGGGAGCAATGGAGATATGGTCTTTTCTGAAGATGCAAAGCATTACTTTTTACACAATACACCATATGGCTCCATCACCATGGGAATCGATACCCATAGCATAACAAAAATCCTAGCAGACGACGGCGGTTGTTTGGAAATACGCTACGATTTGCAAGTAGACAACGTAGCCGTAAGCCAAAACCTATTTAGGATAGACATCAGACAACTTTCGGTTTGATTAACAATGAATAATTGGATACTCCAACCGTGTCATTCTAAGTGAGCTTGCGAGCGAAGAATCTCAGTAAAACAATGAACGATATTCGTAGGGCGCGGCATCCCTGACGCGCCGCTTCGGAAACCATGAACCATGAACCATGAACCATGAACCATGAACAATGAATAATGAATAATGAATAACGAGGTACTCCAACCGTGTCATTCTGAGTGAGTTGCGAGCGAAGAATCTCAGTTGAACAATAAACAATATTCGTAGGGCGAGGCATCCCTGACGCGCCGCCTCGGAAACCATGAGTAATGAATAACAAATAATTACCAATAAACACTGAATAACGAGGTACTCCAACCGTGTCATTCTGAGTGAGCTTGCGAGCGAAGAATCTCAGTTGAACAATGAACGATATTCGTAGGGCGCGGCATCCTTGACGCGCCGCTTCGGGAACAATGAGTAATGAATAATTATCGATGAACCATGAATAATGAACAACGGGCTACTCTACCCGTGAAAACTACTTTGGAAGGATGAATGTATAATGAATCTAGTGGATGGAGCTAAGAGGGAAGTTGAGGCTGTTGTGCAGGCAGCTTGGGCTCGCTTGCTGGCAGATGGGTTATATCCAGCTGATGCGGAGCTTTCTGGGACAGTGGAAATTCCTCGAGAATCCAGCCATGGTGATTATGCTTCCACCCATGCAATGGTGATGGCGAAAGTGTTAAAAACCGCACCGATGCCCATTGCGCAAGCTATTGTTGACAACATAGCGCTGGAAGGAACCTATGTTAAATCTGTTTCCATAGCAGGAGCAGGCTTTATTAACTTCACCTTATCGGATTCGTGGTACACAGATGTCCTAGAAGCTGTGGAAAAAATGGGTGATAGCTACGGATCTTCCGACATTGGAGCCGGTAAAAAGGTAATGGTAGAGTTCGTTTCAGCAAACCCAACAGGACCCATGACCATTGGAAACGCAAGGGGTGGAGTGCTTGGCGATACTCTGGCATCAGTACTAGATAGAGCCGGCTACGATGTTTGGCGAGAGTTTTATATCAACGATACTGGAAATCAAGTGGAATTATTCGGAAAGTCCATAGATGCCAGGTATATGGAGATATGTCTTGGAAAAGGGAATTACCCATTTCCAGAAGATGGCTATCATGGTGAAGACATCATCGATCTTGCGAAGCTAATATACGATGTCGAAGGAGATAGCCTTAAAGATCTGCCAGAAGAAGAACGGGTGGAAAAATGTATAGCATTTGGTCTACCACGAAACATAGCCCTTATGAAAGAGCATCTGGAACGCTATCGCATACATTTCGATGAGTGGTTTCCTGAGAGTAGCCTATATGAAAGTGGCGAAGTTCAAAAAACTGTCGAGCTTCTTGAAAAAATAGGACTTATGTATGAAAAAGACGGTGCCAAATGGCTAAAAAATACGGAGTTAGGTGCTGATAAAGACGAAGTTTTGCTTCGGGGGAGCGGTTTTTATACTTACTACGCCAGCGATATAGCATACCATATAAACAAGCGAGAACGGGGCTTCGATATCATCATTGATGTCTGGGGTGCTGACCACCATGGTCACTCCATAAGAATGGGAAAAACCATGGAAGCAGATGCCCTTGGAGAAAGTAAATGCAAAATCGACTTTCTCATAATGCAAATGGTGCGACTGGTAAGAGACGGAGAAACGGTAAAGGTTTCAAAACGAACAGGAAAAGCACTCACCCTCAATGATTTGTTGGATGAAATATCAGTCGATGCCTGCCGCTTCTTCTTCAATGCAAAACCCGACAGCCATATTGAGTTCGACCTTGGACTCGCCGTGAGGCAGGATAGAGAAAATCCAGTATATTATGTACAATACGCCCATGCTCGAATATGCACTTTGTTAAAGGCTCTAGAGGGAGAAGGCTATAAAGTACCAGAGCTAATTGATATTGACGTGTCGCTTTTAGCTAGCGAAGCTGAGCTTGATTTGATTAAGCAAATTTCACTGCT
This sequence comes from Oscillospiraceae bacterium, assembly GCA_009777775.1. Lineage (GTDB taxonomy): Bacteria > Bacillota > Clostridia > Oscillospirales > Oscillospiraceae > WRMH01. Next base: position 19,924 of record WRLE01000007.1, on the reverse strand, counting down.
TCCCGAAGAAATAAAAATGGCGGCTCGTGATTACGACCCGTCTAGGATTAACAAATATGTTGTTGAACTAGCTGCCAGATTTCATAAATTCTACGACAGCTGCACAATAAGGGGCGAAGAAGAAAGCCTACTTCTAGCAAGACTAAAACTAGCCGACACGACTCGTGCAGTTATAAAAAACTGCCTAGAGCTACTAGGCATAACAGCTCCAGACAGAATGTAAACTTGAATTAGGAATTAGGAGTTAGGAGTGAGGAGTGAGGAGTTTGGCGTTAAAACTGTGTTTATATGTTATATAGCGCAAAGGATACGGATACATCAATATGTGTTTGCATTTTGATATGTTACATTTTAGGGCGAGGTGATTGATGCACTTCGTCCTTTATCATTTTTGATTCTACGAATAGCAAGGGAAACAGATAATACAACGTTGAAAAACACACCAGAAGCTATTATGAATACACCAAGTATTAAGAAACCAAGAGCGTCCCAACCATCATATGTGCTGTAGCTGGAGCTAATGTATAGTATGAAGAAATAACCGCAGAGCGCAATCACCACTGATGCTATATAACTTGTAATAAAGAATATTGATAGCCTTTTTTGGTTGTCAGAACGCATTACTTTAATTTCTTTAACTGCCAATACCACACCAGTGAGCAGAGACAAAGCAGCACCTAATAACATTATAAATGAACCAACAGGGTGTACCTCACCGTTTGCTACCATAATCAAACCTCCGGCTAGAATAGTCCCTGCACTTACCAAAACCATGTAAGCATAATTATGATTATTTTTCATACATATTCACCTTCTAGTTAGCATTTTCTCTCGAGAATAGCAAAGATTCATATTTCATCAATTATTATATCGGAAATGATAGACTATATGTTTTAATAGTCATTGCTATACTAATAAAGACGTAAATATAGCAAGAATGTTCCGTGAGTATTAGTTTTCTGTGGTATGAATTTATTTTTATTCATCAGATCGTCTATGACTGTTTTGCTTACATTGTCGAATATTTCCATGTTTCACCCCGCTATATGAGTATTATATAGCAACCACGGTGAGTGTTCAAGGGTGATAGTGGTTTTAGAATAAACGTGATATTTATGCTAGTAATATAGATGATACTAGCACAAATATCAAATTGGTGCTTGATATTTGTGCTAGTGTGTGATATAGTTAAATCATGAATATCAAATGAGGGGTGGAGATTATGCCATTGCCTATTGAATTAATTTCGATACTAAATAATGATTCTAGAGTCGTTACGACTGCTGAAGCCAACATGGTTGGAGTTTCCAACGAACGTCTTCGCTTGCTCGTAAATACGGGAGAACTAGAACGAGTCTCTTTTGGAGTGTACGCACAGCCTGATCAATTTGTAGATAAAATGTATAATTCACAGTTGCGACGTAAAAAGATAATATATTCCCATGAAACGGCATTATTTCTACATGACTTGACCGATCGTGATCCCACTAACTACTCTGTGACTGTGCCGACAGGGTATAATGCAAAACGGTTGCATGAAGATGGATTTATTGTATTTACCGTAAAGCGAGAACTTCATGAAATCGGTGTGGTGCATCTTTCAACAATATTCGGCAATACTGTTTTAACTTACAATTTAGAACGAACCATTTGCGATTGTTTGAGAAGCCGAAACCGAATGGATGGAGCAGTTGTTACAGATGCTATGAAACGATATGTGAAATGTAAAGAAAAGAATCTAAATGTCCTTATGCAGATGGCATCGCTTTTCAGAGTAACAACGCTGTTGCAAAGCTACTTGGAGGTGTTGTTATGAATACATCGAACCAATAAAAGGCAAGAATAAGAAATTTAGCGAAAGCGTATAATGTAGAAGCAGAAATATTACTACGAAACTTCATGCTTGAACGCGTTTTAGAACGTCTTTCAGTTTCTGAATTCAAGAGCCATTTTATCTTAAAAGGTGGAATGCTTATAACTTCAATGATTGGAATCGCAGCTCGCAGTACTATGGATATGGATACTACAGTCAAGGGGTATACACTCTCAATGAATGAAGTAACTAGCATTTTCGAGAAAATTATTAGTATCAAAATAGATGATAATGTTGAGCTTTCGCTTCTAGGTATAGAAGAAATACATGAACTGGCAGATTATCCTGGATATCGTTTATCTATCAGAGCAATCCTCGAAAAAACGCGACAAATAATTAAAGTTGATATCACTACAGGAGATGAAATCACCCCAAAAGAAATCGAATATTTTTATCCGTTGATGTTAGAAGATAGAAGCATTGGCATCATGGCATACAATCTGGAAACAATTTTAGCAGAAAAGTTTGAAACATGCATTTCTCTTGGCGTATTCAACTCGCGAATGAGAGATTTTTATGATATCTATATAATGACGAGTATTTGTATATATGATTCGGAAGTATTTAAAGCAGCACTCTACAAGACGATGAATAATCGTGGTACAATCGCACAGCTTGCAGATGCGCAAAGTATAATTAGTAGCTTTGAAAAAGACAAAAATATGATGGATTTGTGGGGGAGATATAGAAGCAAGAATAGTTATGCTGAAGAAGTTACCTGGAACGATGTTATCGATGCTCTGTATAAACTATGCGCTAAAGCTTATGATTAGATATAAAGCTTTAGATAGGTACACTTAACGTTTCTAACTACACAGTTTCCTATATACTTACACCTTGTATTGCCTATGTGTTACCTTTGCACGAAAATGTAGTTTTATCATTTGATTTAGAAAGTCAGGCTTGCATCTACTTGATGCAAGCCCTAATTAGTTCTATCATTGCCTCATCAAGCTTATAATGGTTTGCGACAGTGGTGATATCGTCATCAGTTTCAATTAGTGCTTTAATAACTTTTAACACTTTACCGACCGTTATATTTTCTTTGAATTCTGGTTTTTCAAACAATGTTTTTATAATAGTAGAGTTTAAAATAAATTGTTTTTGTCGCTCGCGTGTATCGACAGACTCTTGTTTTTTATCACTCGGTAGTACTTGCGGGTCGGTGGGTAGTTGCGTGGGTGTTGCTGTGGTTCCTGTATGCGATGGCATATCTAACCTCATTTGAGTACTGGAGTTTCGATTAATATGCATTTGATTATCGAATTGTTTAAAGTCTTTTATATAAAGGGTTTGGCCAAGTGCTGTCTGCCACTTTTTTTTATAAACGATGCCTAATTTAACATTTGGTACTTCTCTCGTATCTACGAGTCTCATTTTACCAATAGGTGTTGTTACCCAGTCTGTTCCCTGCGTTTGCTTGTCAGCAACTTCAATTTTCGTTGCTTCTTTTTTATTCTCTGCTAATAGCAGTTCTGCAATCTGAAGAATGCAGTTATAATCTTGTACAGTCCTCCATTCAATCGGAATCCAACTTGTACCACTAAGCATACCGAGAAGACCACCTGTTATTGACGCTATGGTATCTGTATCAGCACCGAAAGAGAAAGCTGGAACCTTAATCCCTAGAGGAGGATTGCTGGCGTATCTTGATGCCAAATAGATAGCTGCTAAGATGGCGACATCACCTGCACCATTCACTTTTCCAAAGCATTCCAATTGAGTTAGAACATCAACATCATCTGACATTAACCCTTTTTTGAGAGAAGCTTTTATGAAATCAAGTTGACGAAGCATATTTTCGCGGCTGATTTCCCATACATGGATATAGTCATACCCGCAAGACTTGTTTGCTACATTGAGCCAGCTTCCAAATATTTCAGCATTCGGGAAGATACTCCAATCTTTCTGGCCTTCTATAACAGCAGAGACGAGTTCGCCATATTCCAGTACAGTATCTTTTCTTAAGAGATAATCTAAAGCGTAAGCGTAACAGGTCGCACCCAAGAAGGCTCGTGGATGACCGTGAGTAATAAGGGTGTCCTTGATTACATCAAGCGTTAATGCCTCTATATCAGGTTTGTTTGCTGCAGCAATGACGTGCGGTAAGATACGCATTGTTGCCCCGTTACCACCTGAACTAAAATAAGTCTTTGTGTAGTTTGATTGCCACAAAAGAACCTTTTTGTCACTTAATGATTTTGTGGCTTTAAGCAAAGCACTGCCACCGCCTCGCTCATAATTTAACCAGTATGGTAATTCATTTTCAGCGAAAAAATGTTCCCAATCTCCAGCTATAATACTCCGAGCCACGGACAGAGTCATTTGCATATCGTCACTATACTCACCAGCCATTATCTTCTCATCATGAAATATTAGTTGCCTACAACTGCGTGTCCATTCCACAAAAAAGTCACTTATCTTCGGCTTTTTTATTCTATTATTGGAACGTATTTCATTAGGCCAACCCAGCGCATCTCCAATGGCAGTGGCAAGCATTGCTCCTTTGCATTTTTCGGTTTGGGTTAGTATTGTTGTAGACATAGTTATTCCTCCTCTAGCCAGTTATATTGTCGTTCTATTGGTTGACTCCCATTTTTTATTATCTGGCTCCAACGGGGAGTCATCACATCTGGAGCATCATAGAGTGGTATATGCTCAAGACTGTATATTTTTAACATAGCATAAACTCGTGATGCAACATCTATATTTCCAACGACGATACCGATGATATACTCCCTTGGGATACTATCTTTAATTAGTATTTCCGCTTGACCGTCTGTTGTACAAGAAGTAAGCATATTCGGAGTCCTTGGATATTGGTAAGTCGGAACAGATAATGCAAAAATCGAATCGATTTTTTCCATATCTCCATCTATATGGCTTCCATAATCTGTGCTTGCATTGCAAGGGCAAAATTTTGCGCTGTTGTGGTTTAATATGCTTATATCAATATATAAAACAACCCAATCTTTAAAAATACTATCATGGTTATTCTGCATAGCTTTTGATAAAAACCATGAGTTTGGATACTGCACAGAGCAGCACACATAATCTAATTCACCGTCATATCGGGCCATGTCCGTAACATTTTTCGTATCTTGGCGAATCGAACTGCTCGCCAAAATGCCATATGGCGATGAGATAATATGAGTCAGACTTTGAAACTTTGTAAAGTGACATAAGCGGGTAACTCCTCGCGCTGTTAAAATATCATATGCGCTCAAATCATATCCTCCTCATAATGATAATCATAGCTATCTGTGTCTTTTGGAAACAGTGGAGTTATATTGTTGCTATACGTCATATATAACCCATACTTCGAACGAGTTACTGCAACATATAACAACTTTAACTCATCGGCATAGGCATCTTTCACTGATACAGCGTTTGCAACTGTTTCTGGGTCTGGTAGCTTGTCATCCGTTAAGTGTGGAATGAAGACATTGTCGAACTCTAGTCCTTTAGCTGCGTGGTATGTTGTTAAGTACACAGTATTAATATGAGCGAATCCAGGAGTATACCTATTAATTTCTGTTGCGCTATAGCCCTTATTCTTCAGAATATGCAAAAAGGAATCTATGTCTGCCCTATTCCTGCAAACAATCACAGTCGACGATGTTCTGCCAATGGAGATTGCCCTCTCTACCACCCATTCAATTTCGCGTTGCTCGCTCGTAAATCCTATGAGTGTAGGTTTTGGACCTTCAGCGATTTGAGAGGTTGCTTCAACCATATCATCGTCATGCAACCAGTATTTACTTTTAGTTAAGTCTGTCGCAAATGCAGTTATAGTGGCAGGATTACGGTAGTTTACTTCAAATCGCCATACCTTCTCAACATTTATACCTGAATCACGCCAAGACAAGCGACTGCCATAAATTTGCTGTGCTACATCACCAAAAAACGTAAATGAACCATCGTCTGCAACTGCGTCAACCAAAGACTTAATCATCATCGGTGAAAAATCTTGCCCTTCGTCCACGATGATATGGGAGTACATTCGGAACCTATCATCGTTTTGTAACTCGTTATATACATAAAATGCCAAGTCGTCCCAATCGTACTTCCGACCTGCTGCCTCACGCAGTTCTTTATACTTTTCGTAAGCCGCATAAATCCATTTGCGATTTTCGCGTCGAATATTAGCGGCTGCTCGACCTATACGATCGGCTTCATTGTACGTGTCAAGATCAGGAAAACCAAACTTTTGAATAAATGCTATTTCATCGATAAAGAACTCCGTAGAACGCCTATAAGTTGACTCATTTGGATGTTGCTCTTTCAATGCTTCTACAGCTTTCTCGATATGATATGCCTTCTCCTCCGGTTCAAAAATACCGTTATAACTCGGCATCTTTCCTAAACTATCTAAATAACCACGAGCAAATAAATGGTAGTTTTCAATGACAAGTTTATCTGACCAAATATCACTTATTCCGTGCATGTATTTAACTAAAGCTCTATTGTTGAGCATAAATAGAATATGATGTTCGTGCATTAGGCGATGAAAATATCAAATGGCTTCATCAGCCGTTCACCACCCAATCATATATATCTGGATGGGTCTCTTTATCTATGATAACATTTCCATTTTCGTCTGTTGGGAGTGAAATACGCTCAGGGTTTTTAGTCAGTGCTGCAGCAGTGATTTGCTCATCAATTGATAAAGAAACAGTTGGTTGAAATGGCAACCTACGTTCTGCTATGATTTGTCTGTAAAACATATCTATCGCAGTTGTTTGATCTATTCCCATTTTTGCTAAAAGCTGGGTTGCTAGCTCCTTAATCTGTGTATCGATTTTTACATTTACATTGGATTTATTACTTGCCATGATTATCACCTCGTAACTATTATAAACAATTATAACGCTAATGTCAACAAACTGGCGTTATAATTGTTTGAGTTTAGTTTGAATGCTACTAGTCACTGGATTGTTACCCATGACTAGTAGCTGAATAATTAACAATGTTGATATTAAACTGCTATTGTATTGTTGTATCGTCGAGGTTCTTTATGTTATACTGTTTTATGCAATATTCCTTTTATTTTTGGTTTCTAGTTTCATATACTAATACTAATTGGAGGTAATAAAATGACTCACAGTTTTACTGTTTTGATAGAACAAGGCGAGGATGGCGCATATATTGCTACCGTTCCAGCGTTAAGAAGCTGTTATACACAAGCAGATTCGGTTGCTGAGTTATTAGATAAAATACACGAAGTTATTGAATTATGTCTGGATGAGAATGAAGCACCCATTGTTACTAAATTCATCGGTGTTCAGCAAATTGAAGTTGCGATATGAGCAAACTCAAAATTATAACGAGTTCACAGATGTGTATGCTCTTAGAAAGCGAAAGTTTTTCCAATATCCGACAACGAGGAAGCCACCGCTTTTATAAGCATTCTGATGGACGTACAACAGTAGTACCAATGCATGCTGCTGATTTGGATAGAACGCTTATACGAAAAATATTAAAAGATATTGATATGTCAATTGATGAGTATAACGATAAAGTCTAAGAGTACTGGCATGAACATAAAAGAACTCAAGCGTTGCAAACGGTTAGCTCTCATTTTTTACGAAAATAACTGCTAGCTATTGAGAAGGTTGGCAATGATTTGATGCTCTACCGTTGGTTTACACTATATTACCATTTATTCGTCTAGTGGCTCATTGCTGTTTGTTGTGAAAACGGTGTATAATTGTATCAAAACAATGGGAAGGATTTGTGTAAACAATGGATAATGAAAAAATTGGTCGATTCATTACTGATTTGAGAAAATCAAATCAAATGACGCAAAGAGAATTAGCAGACAAACTGAACATAAGTGATAAAGCTGTATCAAAATGGGAACGCGGATTGAGCTATCCTGACATTACGCTGTTGATACCATTATCTAGTATTCTTGGAATAACGGTAACTGAGCTATTAAATGGTGAGCGAGCATTGCATGAAGACCCAGATGTGGAAAAAATAGTGGTAAATGCCTTGGAATATAGTAACAAAGCTACCAGAAGCAAAATTGTTATAACACAAAACATTAGAGCAAGTGCATTTTCATTTTTGCTTTTCATAGCTATAGCTGTGGTTACTATTGTTGATATTGCAAATACAGGCACATTAACTTGGGCTGGCATACCAATTGTTTCAATATTATTCGCATGGTTGATGTGTTTCCCAACGATAAAGTCTGGCGCTAAAGGTATCGTGTATTCGCTCGTTGCTTTTAGCGTTTTTATTATACCTTATCTATATATTCTAAATCGTTTGTTAGGTGGTGTCACTAACTTTCTTGCTGTTAGTATTCGAGTGTCAGTCATTACAATAATTTATATGTGGATTATTTATGGAATATATAGAAAACAAGGATTTAGGAAACTGATTGCCTCTGCGGTTGTAAATTTTTTGAGCATCCCATTTTCGCTAATCATTAATTATACAATAGCGAGCATAATTGGTGGTGTATGGTTTGATGCTTGGAACTTATTGGGTTTTGTGTTGATAATAATTATTTCAGCAATTCTTGTTGCAATTGATGTCAGTAGACGAAAAGTGAGAGTATAGAAAGGTGTTGTAGGTTACTTAAACCCATACAGCATTTTTAACCGTTCAATAATCTCAAATACGACCGGGCAAACACCGGACATTGTTATCATGCTTGCAAAATGGGATAATCTATCCGGATGGTCTGTGAAAGGGTAGTTTTTGCAATCGGCTGGTCTACACTCATAGATACTGCATCGCCCGTCCTCAAACAGGAAGGAACAGGGCATTTCTTTGATTCTATGGGAATTAGCATCGATGAATGCTGCTTTTTCCAAATGCAAAGCAATAACTACACTTTCTGTCATATTGAGATAAGCAGCAATTTGTAATAATTCATCGTTGTCGATGAGTACCGTATATATTTTGCAACAATTCGTACAGTCGCAGCAATCATAGTTAGCAAAAAACTCCTTATGCAGCATTTTGAACTGCTCGTCCAGTTCTTTGTCATCTGCACTGCTCTCTAGGAATGCTCGAAATCTACTATTTTCGTCTTCAAGCTCCTCCGCTTTTTCTTTGACTTCCTCAGGTTTCACCATACTTTATTTCCTATACTTCATTGAGCGTGATCGAGCGTGAGTTAAAACTTAGTCTTCTGATACTTGTTGCTTTAATAACCTTTTTCAGAATCCACGATGCTGTGGAGAGCATGGTTCGTATTGTAGCGAGTCCAAAGGTCAACAAAGACCTCTAGTCTGCGCTTATCTGCATTTATGCTCCACCCTGATGTGTGGGATGTAATTATAGTGTTTGGTGCGCTCCATAGAGGATGCTCTTCGGGCAGTGGTTCCGGCTCTGTGACATCTAAACCAGCACCGTATATAAGCCCATTACGAAGAGCACGGTCAATATCGTCTGTGACAACAGCATCTCCGCGCCCTATATTCACCAAAATCGCCGATGGCTTCATTAGCGAAAACCTGCGATAATCAAACATGCCGATAGTTTCTGGTGTCCTGGGTAGGCAAAGTGCTATATAATCAGCAAAAGGCAAATTGTCGTCAAGCTCTTCGGTTGAGCATATCTCGCTGTAGTTTGGTGGTATTACGGTTTTGTCGCGTTTTACACCGATTATCTTGCATCCGAAGCCTTGCAACTGTTTAGCCAGTTCATTACCAATCGCTCCGGTGCCGACAACCATCACTGTAGAACTGGAAAGTTCTTTTTGATTACGAACCATCGTCCACTTTTTCTCAATTGTTGAAGATACGCTGGTAAACAGTCCTCTGCTGATTGCAAGAAACAGCATAATGACATGCTCGGCGATTTGGACATTGAAAACGTCTTTTGAACGGGTGATAACGATGTCTTGGTTTGCGAATATTGATCGATCTAAATATGTATCAACACCTGCTGAGGGGGTATGCAGCCATTTTAGGTTTTTTGCTAAAGATAATCGGTCCGGTCTTGGCCAACCGAAAATCACTTCAGCCTGTGCAAAGTGTTCATCGGTCACAGATTCTGGGCTGCAATAACTGATGTCAGCATTTGGAGACAGGCTTTGCAACAATGAGATTTCTTCATCGTTTAGATTGAAAATCGAGTCGCTAATAATGAGTAGGTTCATAGTTTACTCCTTTTATCTACGTAATTTGAATATGCATCCAATCAAAATGGGCTAAAGATGCATTTAATAGCATAATACTACACACGGGAATTAGCAAAAGATCAGTCTACTGTCTTCCAATATTTTCGTTTCCAACCGGAACCGATGACATCACCTGGCTCGAGAAAGCGAGACCATTCGAAGCCGTTTGCGAGCAAAACACGATGGCTCTCACTTTCGCTGTCTGCGTTATCAGCACTGCCCGGGCAGAGTATAATCATGCCGCCGGTTTTCGCCACCCGTGTCATTTCAGCAATCTCTGATTCCGGATCGTCTCCGAAAACATGGCCGCCCATGACCACATCAGCGAAACCATCGGGGAAGGGGATGTCTTCCAGCAGCCCATCAACGATAAAAATCTTGTCAGCCAAGTTTTCTCTGCGAGCTTTTTCTTTTAAATACTTTCTCAAATTATGAACTGGTTCAACGCAGAATACAGTTTTGCATAATGGAGCGACAGCAAAGGCTTGCTTGCCTGTTCCCGAACCGATGTCTACGACTATTTTTCCGCTATAATCCGTCAGTTCCGTGAGTTCACTTTCCTCCCAACGGTTGAATGGTTGCTTGTGGTAATCGTCCGGTGTGGTAGCATAGATGATCCAATCTTCCATGGAGCCGATGACAGCCTTTTCGATTTCACGTAACTCATCCATTGAGGGGATGGGTACATTCTGATGCTTTGTCATCAGTTCATCCAGCCAGGCGTTTGTTGCGGGAGCTTTGTTTCGCATATACCATTCTATTGAAGGGTGCGCTTTTAATATGATGGCAAGATCCTCGCGCAGTTCTCCCGAAGCCAGGTACTTAAGCTGATGCTCTTCAAGCAAAAACATGGTTTCTATGGGCTGCTTAAATATGTCTTCTTTCCAGTTGAACATATATGATACCTCCATATTTTGGTACATATTGGTACATATAAATGTTGAAAACTCATATAAGCTCATCTCGCATACGTTCAATGAACCACAGGTATTCCTCATAACTCTCATATGGAGCCGGTTCCTGCTCTCGATAATCGATTGGTGCGCTTGGAAAATCATCGTTGAGATAACGTGGGAATAAATGAATATGCAAATGAGCTCCGGAGTTGGAATGCATTTCAAAATTGATTTTCACAGCACCTGTAACTTCCCGAAGTGCCTTACCCACGCGTTGGACTTCGTTCATAAAATCTGCTGCGGCTTCTTGCGGCATATCTTCAAAGTGAAAGTAATGCTCCCTTGGCATGACATAAAGCTTCCCGAATAAACGTCCCTGACCAGGGTATTCTCCACAAATATATACATTATCGTTGACCACAATATCAATTTGATCATCGGGAGCTGCTTCGTGATTGCATACGGGGCAGTTTTCTATTTCTGCTTCTTTTATAAACTCCGCATAACGGTAGTGGAAACTGCCTCCTCGTTTTTCATCGGACAAATCAGCAGTCATTCGACAAACAATTTCACCGTAAAAATGAGGCAGCAGCAAATTTGATTCTGTTTCCACAAAACCGAATCTGCGGTAAAGCCTTTTAGCAGGAGCTCCCGGTTCATATTCGTCTGGGTATGTTTCAACCGTAATGGGTTGAGTGTGGTCAAGCTGTCGCAATGCTGTCATTAGCAATTGGCTTCCGGCTCCTTTATTGCGATGCTTTTCCGACACACCAAGCCATGTTATGCGGTTGTTTGATTTGGAAAAACCGATGAAGCCCATATTCGCTCCGCTCATGTAGTCCACAGCGGTGAGAGCTTCGTATTTGCTCGCCTTGCTTTTGGCATATTCCATGAACTCAGGGTCTGCACCCATATCGCCAGGATGTCGCATTATTGTCGATAATTCGGTGGCAATCTCAAACCACCTAGGAAGATCGCCATCACTGGCCCATCTGATGAGCATAGTAAGTACCTCATTTCCTTGATTATATTGTACATCGCTATATTATATAAAATTAAACGGAAAAGCAATAAAAACACAAAATATACCTTATGTATTGACAATAGGTATATTAGTGTAACAAAGTAGAAACATCGAAAATATAATATGATAGAACACAATCTGGTGCTTACTGCATATCGACTACTGTAACCAAGCAGTTTTTGCGGTAAAAAGAGATGCCATATTTCAAAATATTTTTATAGCCAATCTGCTCCAGTTCGTCTATGTAGCCTTTTTCGTCAATTTGCTTTAATGCTGATATGCTTTCTCTTTCCATGTCAGATGCTTTATCGGCGACTTTTAGCTCCATGATGACAGCTTTTTTTTCCAACAGGTCAGGGATGATGAATATATCGCCCCGACCGCTTCCTGATTCGCGGTTGGATTTTACCAAGTAGTCTTTCATCGAAGCCAAAACACCAATCAAAAAACCATGATAAAAACTCTCGTGACTGTCGTGGTAACTTATAGTATCAGCAAGCATTGTTGAAAGCTCCTCTGTGAGCTTTTTTGCATCGCCATCAATAATCGCTGAATAAATGGCAGATAAATCAGTGCTTCTGACTCTATCCGAAAACCATTCCGATATTTTATCCCTATATATTGTTTGAACTTCGATGTTCGGTATTTCTAACTTAACATGTATCTTGCTTTCAATAAAATCCTCGCCAATCTTTTTTAGGTAGCCTGTGAATAGTAAAAAACTCCACACATTATCAGATTTTCCCAATATCTCACTATAGGTGACTTCCTCCACCACCTGTTTTGTAATACTCCCCCCATTCATCAATGCTTCAATGTCTGCTTTTATGCTGCGGTCAGCAACATCGACAAGCTCGCGTATGATTTCGTTAGAACTCGTGTTTGCCCAATAAGCACGGGGGAACCAGTTTTCGTCATTTCGTAAATCTCGCATATATCGTATGATGCTCCAGGGGTTATAAACGTTTACATTACCAAAAACATAGCCATTGTACCAGTCGTGTGCTTCCTGGAGCTTTCTTTCTAATCCAAAATATTCAAACGCAGCGGAGACCTCTTCTTGCGTGAAGCCAAAGTACTCGCCATATTCGCTAGACAAGATAGATATGACAACCGGATTATTGAGTCCTGTAAATATGCTTTCTTTGCTTACCCTTAAGCATCCGGTCATCACTGCAAAATGCAGGGCATTGTTAGTTTTCAACCCGCTATGTAGAAAAGATCGGACAAACTCAAGCATCTGTGGGTAGTATCCATTGACATGCGCTTTTTCAAGGGGTACATCGTACTCGTCTATCAAAACTATGACTTTCTTGTTGTAATGAGCATGAAGACATTCCGACAGTAATTTCAAGGAATCATAGTACTCAATGTCATCGACTTCACCATATAGAAGCTTCTTGAATGCGTTTTTGTTGTATGCAGGTACCAAATCGCTTTCGCATATAAACTCGTTGCGACCAAATTCACGGATTATGTCTTTTTTAAGACTTCTAAAAGATGCTTCGAACGTTGATTGTTCAGCGGATTTTAATGATAGCTTGATGACAGGGTATTGATTCATCTCTGATGTGTATGCTTCTCCTGCTGACATTATATTGAGGCCATCGAATATATGGCTGCTTTCTTTCTTTGTTATGTCAAAAAAATACTCCAGCATACTCAAGTTCAACGTCTTGCCGAACCGACGAGGTCTGGTAAAGAGGTTGACAGTTCCTTTTTTATCAATCAGTTCTTTGATAAACATTGTTTTGTCAATGTAATAATAGCCATTTGTAATCATGTCGTCAAAGTTTTCTACGCCAATCGGTAATGGTTTATAATCCATTTTGTTCCTCCTCAAAGTGTGTCTTTATAGTACTGTGCCAACGAATTCATGGGTACACAGCGAACCTATCCATCTGTGTTATGTTAGGTTATATTTTCCCATGCGATCATACCTCCGGAGAGGATAGTTAGATCATTGCAGCCTTTTGTCTGTAGAATACTTGCGGCAATGGCTGCGCGAAATCCGCTTTGGCAAACAACAACCGTTTGCGTAACTGCATCATTTGTACACGAATCCATGCTGATTATAAGATCAATAGGAACATGGACTGCATCTTTAATACTTGTTGAGTTGAACTCAGCGGGAGTGCGCACATCAATAAGTGTCGGGGGATTGTCACCGGCAAGGTGTTCTAGCAACGATGTTGCAGATATATATGTAAAACTTGCTGTTTCCATACCGCTTTCCAACCAAGTGTCAAAGCCGCCTTTTAGCCATCCTTTTACATCGTCACATCCTATTCGTCGCAATTCGGTGCACACTGCTTCAAATTCTTGGTCAGAAGGCAGTACAAGCACAAGGGGTTTGTAGGGTGGTGTAGCCATACCGACCCAGTTGAGCTTTGGTCCATCGGTAAAATCTACATTGATGCTACCTGGTATATGAGCAGCTCCGAACGAAAGTGCGCTTCGCAAATCCAGTATTGTAGCTCCTTCTTTATACATTGCGACTGCTTCTTCGGCGGAGAGAGCGTGTTCTTCCGCCACTCGTTTTATAGAGATGCTTGCGCCATCCAGGTTAGTATTTATGATTTTTTCAAAACTCGGAGGACGCATGGGGAGATTTGATAAAACTCTTTGCTTAAAACTCTTATAATCCGAAAATCGCAGCATTGGGTTTGTCAGGCGTTCATATCCGAGGGTTGATGAAGGTTTGGCGCTCATACCTTGTCCGCACAATGAGCCTTCGCCATGTGCAGGATAAACCTCCAAATAATCTGGCAGATCTCCCAAAGTTTTGTACAAGCTGTTATAAAGACTCTCGACCTGTTCGTCGAGAATCTCATCTCCGGGTAAATCGGGCCTGCCAATATCTCCGACAAAAAGAAGGTCGCCTGTCAGAATTATACTCGGCAGCGACGAGCGGGCAAGATCAGTTACCAGAAACGATACGGAACCCGGTGTATGTCCAGGGGTATGAAGAACACGCAAAATTGCGTTTCCAAAATGGAACTCGTCGCCGTCAGATAGTTTTATTGCTTCATAATTTATAGGTGTGCTTTCATGTATGCATATCTCTGCTCCCGTTAGTGCGCGGAGCTCCTGTGCGCCGCTCACGTGATCTGCATGAACATGTGTTTCAAATATATGGGTGATGCTTAAGTCGTACTCGTTCGCAATTTGCAGATATATATCGACATCACGCCTAGGATCGACTACAGCAACAACCCCTGAAGCCGGACAACCTATAACATAGGAATAACAACCTAGACCATTAGTTTTAATTTGTTCAAAAAGCATTTAGTATTTATACCTTTCTCTGTTAATATCAAATTCACTTTCAATTTGTTGCTTGCCATATTTATCACTTCATTAACACCAACACTATATGCGAATAATATACCATTGTCAATCCAGATGTACCTGTAATCTTAGATCCTGAAAAGTAACCGTTACTGGTAACTGGGTATTTCGTAGGCACTAACCGTGTCATTCTTCACTTCGTTCAGGATGACACGGTTAGTGCCTACGAAATACCTCGTGACCAGTAGCAGTCACCATAAATCACTATAATGATGATGAAATTGAAGCTTCACTTACTGAACAGTATGTGAAATTGTCTCAGTAAACCGTAAATACATTTGTTTCATAGCGGGAAATGGGGTATAATGACCCATACTAAATGAAAAGAGCGGTAAAAATGAGTGTGAGTTCAAGGAGAAGAGACGATGTATACATAATAGCATTATCGAGTATAGTTGGCAAAGGAGCAATGATTTGAATACTACGATTTTTTATTTTTCCGGCACTGGAAACTCGCTGTTTGTGGCTAAAAACATCGCAAGTAGAATGGAGGTTTGTACAGTCCATTCAATTGCATCATCCGTTCCAACTGAGCAAATTGGAGGTAAGGATGAAAAGATCGGTTTCGTATTTCCATCATACTATGGAAACTTGCCTCGCATCGTACGCAGATTCATTTCCGAATTGAATATACATCCTGACACTTCGCTATTTGGCGTAGTAACAATGGGCGCACCTATGGGAATGGGAAATGGTTGTGCAGTAGCATTGGAACAAGCATTGGCTGATAAAGGATTGAAGCTACGCTACTGTAATGGGATAACCATGCCTAGAAATTACATATTAAAATACAACCCGCTATCTGCTAATGATGCGAAAAAATACAATCGAAGGGCGAATAAGCGAATTGAAAGTATTGTTGGCGAAATATTGGCTGATAAATCAATGATACATAAAAGTTCGATTTCATCAGATTACCTTTATAAAAATATTGAAGCCCTCGATCATGATTTCTTTGTTGATGAGCGATGCACAGGTTGCGGGATATGTGAAAAAATCTGCCCTGTGAGTAATATTAAAATCGTAAGCAATCGCCCCGAATGGAAGCACCGATGCGAGCATTGCGTAGCTTGCATCAGCTGGTGTCCCGAAGCAGCAATACAATATGGAGAAAAAACAAAGAAGCGCAGACGTTATCATAACACAGATATAAATATTTCGGAGTTGCTAAGGTGATTTTATGAACGCAATGGACAAAGCAAAAATCAACAAAGATGTTGGAATTCATCGGCTTTAACGAAAAAAGCTATTGACACACGCATACATAGCGTATTGCCGTTTGGCGTGTATTGGGTAGTTATTTTTCATTCCCCCTACTGCGGTGCGAATTAGTTGACAATTCCTGAAGTAAGCCTAGCTTTTACAAAATGTTAAATATATAGGTAATTAAGATGAAAAAGACAATTATATATAGTGTTGCAATCATAATTCTACTAGTGCTGTTTACTGGGTGTAGTCGGAGCAATAGCGACATTGATGTCAATGCGGAGAATAGTGAACCATTTAATCAGCTGGAAAATTTGCAGACGGATAGCAGCACTACCAACTCGCAGCCACCGAACGTTTCAGAACCGCCTCCGATTCAAGCAGAGCGGCTCGGTTTTGAGGGTGGCAATATCGGTGCGGGAGGTTTGGTATGTGGTGCTGATGATGGGTTTATCTACTATAGAAGCGAGAGTGATGATTGGAAGTTATATCGGGCAAGTCCTGATGGTTTGGAAAAAACAAAAATAAGTGACCGTAAACCGAGCAATATAAACGTCTTTGACGGCTTGGTTATCTTTTTGGATTATGGAGACGGATTTTCGATTTATAGTGTTCGAACAGACGGCACGGATGAAAAGAAACTTGTTGAAGGCTATTGCAGTAATCTTTATGTTGCCGAAAGCGGGATGTATTTCGACAAGCGCGATGATGATAATAAATCTCATATATATCGCGCTGACTTGGACGGCGGTAACACTACTCTGCTATTCCCAGAAGCGAGCCTCATGTACTACTACGATGGCAAGATTTATTTCGGTGCGGCACAGCTTGGAGTGTTTGATATAAAATCGGGTGAAGAAAAAATCCTTGTTGATACATATGTTTATAATGTATCCGTTGACGATAGCGGCATTTACTATTGGGCTGTGGACGAGGGCGAATTCCGCTTTATAAACCTCGACGGAAGCAACGACCGTTTGATTTTACGCGGCGGAGACTTTTTCAATTACAGTGGTGGAAATCTGTATTATATGGGTATAGACGTAAACGATAATGGTCCTTGTCATGTGATAAACAAGCTGGACATCACAACCGGAGAGACAATAACATTAATTGAGGAAGCTAATGAGTTTTTTAACGCACATGGCGAATGGGTCGGCATCACGTTTCAGCAGATTTATCAATATCAAGAGACCATAGACCCGGAGTTAATGATACCAAACGCGCAAGGAGAGATTGAAATTGGCTGGAGTGAATCGGTAAGCTATGTTTATATATCGGGTGAATACCTTTTCATGCGCTCATCGCTACGTGAGAGCATTATTCAAAACGGCAGACTCGATTGTATCGCTCGACTTGATAGCGGTGTGATGTTATGGGATTAAATGTTCAGTATGATTCTATCATCAAGAAAAGAGCGACTGAAGATACACAAAAGTCGCATGTTGACTCGATAGTTTAGAATGTGGTACAATTGCCACATTCTAAAGGAATCTAAAAGATTCTAAAAGGTTCTAAAGAGTTCTAAAAAGTTCTAAAACCGTAAAAAATTGGAGAAGTAAGCTTATGAGCGAAATTAAGAAGAATCCATTCACTCCATCATTCGGTAGCATACCATTACATTTAGCAGGTAGAGAAATAATGCTAGATGAAATACTAAGAGGTATTAATAATGGTCCGGGAGACCCTTATAGGTCAACCATTTTTGTTGGTGCTAGAGGTTCGGGAAAGACTGTACTGCTTGCTAGAATCGCTGAGGAAGCAGCATCAAATGGATGGATTAGCTTGAATGTAAATGCTGATAATGAAATGCTTGACGAAATACTTGTGCAAATACGAGATAAAGCAGTAGAACTGCTTACACCAGAAATACTATCACGTATTACATCTATAAGTTTTGCTGGTTTTGGTCTTTCGCGCGAATTAACTCAAAACACTAAAAAAAGCACATGGCGGTCAGAAATGACTACAATACTGAAGGAATTAAATAATAAGGGAGTAGGTCTATTGATTACTGTCGATGAAGTAAGTGTTAGCATTGATGCGCTTAAAACATTGATAGTTAATTTTCAGCATTTTGTACGTGAACGCATGGATGTTGCGCTAATTATGGCAGGATTACCTCACAAAGTATCAAGTCTCTTGAGAGATGACTCTATTTCTTTTTTGAGACGAGCTTTTCAACATCATTTAGAGCCAATAGATGAAAGCGAGGTTCGATATTCCTTAAAGAAAACAATTGAACTAGCAGGTAGAGAAATTGAAACAACAGCTCTCGAAATTGCATCTTTAAATACAAAAGGGTTTCCGTTTTTTATACAATTAATCGGATATCAGATGTGGCGTCAAAATCCTGAAAATGTTTGTATAACATATAATGATGCAATCGAAGGTATAAAATTAGCACAAATCGAACTGGATAGAATGATTTATGAAACGACAATTCGAGAATTATCGGACAGAGATGTCGATTTTTTAGTAGCAATGTTAGACGATGATGATTACAGCAATATGTCAGATATTGCTAATCGTATGAAGGTTACATCGAAGTATGCAGGTGTTTATCGTCAAAGGCTCATTACGCATGGAATTATAGGTAGTATAGGTATTGGAAAGGTAGCTTTTGAATTACCTTTTTTTAGAGAATTTCTTGAAAGCAAGTATCACTCATAGATAATAAAACGACACTTAGATCGGAAAGTATTTACAAGAAGGTCGGATTTACAAAGTTTGGGTGTCGCCGTGAAGCAAGATATGTAGATTGTCGCTATCTCGATATAGTACACATGGACTTGCTTGAAGCAAACTGAACTAGGCTTTCCGAATGTCTTTTTTGCTATTTATCCATTTAATAAGTTTTATTAATGTGAGGTGTTTTAATGTTATATTTATGGTTTATTTGTGATAGTTATAGCATTAATTATTTTATCTTGTTATGGATTAAGGGCAAGGAAATTTATATACAAGGGAGCTGTGATATGGAGATTATTTCACTTACAGATGAATATAAGGAAAAAGTTGAGCGGATAGTAGTTGAAACTTATAGCGGTGAGAGCGAAGGTATTTTGTATGAAATGAAAATAGCCGTACATCGTGAAGTGTTTGATTTGCGTGATTTACCTTGTCTAATTGCGCTTTCGGAAGAACGAGAAATACTCGGGTATTGCTATTACCGTTTTTCAAATAACGAATGTGAAATTATGGCTATTGAATCTATTATGCAAAATATAGGAGTAGGTACCGCGTTAATAGATGCCGTAACTAAAATTGCTAATGACGAATATTGTAAGCGGGTTTATCTGACAACAACTAATGACAACTGCCATGCTTTTCGTTTCTATCAACGACGCGGCTTTACAATATGTGCGGTCAGATTGAATGAGCTTGATTATTCAAGAAAACTCATCCCGGCAATTCCGCTTATCGGTGAT
>WRLE01000006.1 GCA_009777775.1 Oscillospiraceae bacterium | reverse complement strand
ACCGCAAGGCGAAAGGCGCTGGGGTCTACTCTAACAAGAAAGCCTGTAAAATCTGCCCGCATACAAAGGATTGCAAGAATTACGACAAGGAGCTGCTGGTTTTGATGCGACCGTCGGATTTTAAAAAAGATTATGACACTGACGGCTTGCGGGTAAAACAAATAACTTACAAGCCAGACAAGAAACTGCTGAAGAAGAGGAAAGAGATTGTAGAACACCCCTTTGGCACGATTAAACGAAGTATGAACTCTGCGTACTGCTTACTGAAGGGTATCCAAAAAGTGCGAGGGGAATTTGCGCTGACGTTCCTAGTGTACAATATGAAAAGGGCTATCAACATTTTGGGAATTGATGAGATACTCAAGGCTATATAGTGCGATATTCATCAGCTTTTCTTGATTTTCGTTTCCTTAGGTTGCTGAATTGTATTTTTACGTTCATCCATGTTCGGGGGCTTCTTTTTCTAGCCTTACCAAATCGAGTTTTGGTACATCCTAGAGCGATAGCGAAGGATCTTGCTACACCATAATACGGTATAATAGGATCTTTCGCTTCGCTCAAGATGACACTGTTAGTGCTTACGAAATACCCCATGACAAGTAACGCAAAAAGTATTATGCTCATGACTAGCTGCTTTGCATAAAGCATGGTATACTATAGTTATTAATTCGATAATAATCTGTTATAGTATGAAAGGGTAGGTAACAATGAGTAAATCGAAAGTATATCTTGTTGCATCGGAAGATAGGAAAACTGGAGCGGAGCGTTGTCTTGCATATTGGGACGCTCTAGATTATACCGGTAAGCAAGTGTATGTAAAACCGAATTTCAATACCGCAGACCCTGCTCCCGGGTCAACTCACAATGACACATTGGAAACGATTTTAGCTGCAGTTCGAGCAGCAAATCCGAAAAAAATCATTCTAGGTGAAAGAAGCGGTCCTGCCGTAGTTGCGGAAGTCTATGCGGTAAAAAACATTGCACAATTATGCGAAAAATATGATGCAGAATTTTTGAATTTGGAAAATATCTCAAAGGATGACTGGGTAAAAATCGAAGGCGACGACTTCCATTGGCAAGGTGGATTGGAAGTCCCGCGAGCTTTGGTCGAATCCGATATTGTGGTTGGAATGTGTTGTTTGAAAACCCATGGATTTGGAGGTATATATTCAAATTCGTTGAAATTGGCTGTTGGACTTACGCCAAAGGATATGATGAAACTCCACGGTTCTCCAAATATTAGAAAAATGATAGCGGAAATCAACGTTGCATATACGCCTGATTTTATTATTAGCGACGCCGTTGAGGTGTTTACCGATGGTGGACCCATGGATGGTAAAAGAAATAGTGCAAATGTAACTTTCATCGGAAACGATCGCATAGCTCTCGATGGAGCAGGCTTGGCATTATTGAAAAGCTTAGGTTCAAATGCTGCCATTATGGATACGCCCATATTCCAACAGGAACAAATCTCACGAGCAGTGGAACTCGGTTTAGGTGTCACTTCTGCTGAAGATATTGAATTAGTCACAGACGATGAAGCCAGCGAAGCAGTAGCCGAAAAAATCCGCGAATTTTTGATATAGTGAACGTGGGGACGGTTCTTTTAATAGCTTTAAGCGTTCAATGCGTTCATACCAGCGTTTGCTATCTGCTGGTGATGATATAGCTGTTCCAAGGGCTGTTTTTTGCGAACTATATATTAACATATCAAGGTATTCGGGTAGCAGCGGGTCTTTTTTAGCTGATAAAACGAGCAATAGCTTACCATCGGGTTCGGAGAGAACACGGTGAACACGGGGACGGTTCTTTTGTTCATTTTTGAACAAAAGAACCGTCCCTTCGTTCACGTGAACAAAAGAACCGTCCCCGTGTTCACTCGGTGAGACTAGCATGATGGTATAGAGTTTGTTTCTTTCTTTGACTAAAGTGGCATCGTGGATGATGTAGGTGAAATTATCTAGCCATGGGCATAGTATGTCTAGTTTACTTTGGGCTTGGATGATTAGCCTTTTGTCTTTCTCCCTTGTCCAAGGAGCAGCGGCTAGGATGTCTTTTATAGTTTCTCCACCCATGCCTGCTAATACGATGGTGTCAACATCATTTGGCTCGATACCATGAAGTCCGTCAGCTACTAAAAATGTGATTTTATCTGAGACTTCGTATTTTTTTGCTGATTCTATTGCGGAATTCAATGAATTTTTGCTGATGTCTGTGGCAATGATGCGGCTTGTCAGCTCGTTTTGCGCAAGGTAGACTGGCAAATATCCATGGTCTGTTCCAATATCAACAATGGCTGCTCCTATGGGTATGAAATTTGCAACTGCAGCAAGTCGTTTTGATAGTTTTAGTTTGATGTCAGACATCTGATGCTCCTTTGAAAAACAAAAGCGAGACGCAAATACTGCGCCTCGCTTTATTTGTTTTTGGCTAAGTGCCGATTTTACCTATTGAGAAGCGCAGTTAGCTTTTCAACAATGAGATCCACATCAACATCGTGTGCCTCGCAAGCTTCTGCGAGTGTCTCTTTGTTTGCATGTACGCAACCGAGGCAATGCATGCCAAGTTCCTGAAGGATGGGAAGTGCGTCTTCAGCGATATCGGTTTCCAATAGGTCTGCGATAACCATGTCTTTTGTAATTTGTGCCATGTTTAGTAACCTCCGCTTGATGTCTGCTCTCTGGTTTTTGCGAAACAATCACTGCAATAAACTGGCCTGTCGGTTTTGGGCTCGAAGGGGATTCTTGCCTCGCCACCGCAAGTCGCGCAAACAGCTGTGAAATATTCCCTGGGTCCGCGAGCAGCAGCTTTTCTGTTGTCGCGGCAGGTCTTGCAACGCTGCGGCTCGTTTTGGAAACCGCGCTCAGCATAGAACTCCTGCTCGCCACTAGTGAATACGAATTCTTCTCCGCATTCTTTGCAAATTAATGTCTTGTCTTCGTACATTTTCATAACCTCTCTTTTGACATAAATCGTACCCAACTAGTCGTTAGTTATTAGTTTTTAGTTAGCCGACTATGAGAAATTAGAAAATCTATAATCCACTAACCGCCAGTGACTATACTCCATTAACTATGCAGGGCCTAATATTCGCGCTTCGTATTGCAGTTTAATATACCTTTTTTATTGCAAATGATTCACGCAAATGTCAGTATATTTACTGGTGGTGTTAAAGTCAAGCATTTTTTACCAAAAAGTTTAAAAATTTCACAATTTTTTTTCATAAGCCTATTAAAGGCTTTCAAGTACGCTGATTAAATGACTTGCTTTTTCCTCTGCCAACGCTTCAGTACCAGCTTCCACCATAAC
Organism: Oscillospiraceae bacterium; assembly: GCA_009777775.1. Classification (GTDB taxonomy): domain Bacteria; phylum Bacillota; class Clostridia; order Oscillospirales; family Oscillospiraceae; genus WRMH01. Next base: position 161,450 of record WRLE01000006.1, on the reverse strand, counting down.
TCGAATGACAGGCTCGGTACCCGATGGGCGAACCAAGACTCGACCGTCATCTGCCAGGGTTTCTTCCACCTGGGTGATGGCATCGAGGAATATTTTATTGCTCATAATGGCATCTCGTTGTTCGGCTCCGCCGGTATATCTGAAGTTTAACATTACTTGTGGAAAACTTGGAACTTCTCCCACTAGTTCAGAAACAGTTTTCCCGGAAGCTGTGAGAACATTGAGAAACTTAATGGCGGTGAGTTGCCCATCACCGGTTGTGGCATCATCGGAGAAAATAATATGCCCAGAGGTTTCACCACCTAGATTGCACCCTTTTTCTTGCATCATTTCCAATACATACCTATCACCGGTTTGTGCGCGTAAGAAGTCAAATCCATTGTCCCTGGCGAATATGCTCATCCCAGAATTGGAATTGACAGTACCTACGATGGCATTACCTTTCAATGTACCAGATGCTAGCATATCCCTAGCTATGACCGCAAGGATTTTATCTCCATCAACGACTTCGCCCTTTTCATCGACGATTAGACATCTGTCGGCATCACCATCAAAGGCGAAGCCAATGTCGAAAGAGCCTTTTAGGACATATTCTTGTAGAACATCAATATGGGTAGAACCGCAGTTTTCGTTGATGTTTATTCCATCTGGTTCGTCAGCGAGAACCTCAAATTTTGCTTCGAGTCCACGGAATAGAGCACGAGCGGTTTCATATGATGAGCCGTTGGCGCAGTCGAGGGCGATTTTTCCTGGGTATTGACCCTTTGAAGCAGCTGTAAGGGATTTAACATATTCATCAGTCCAATATACATGATTGCCCGAAATTCTACCTAAGTCAGCACCGGTTCTTTTATACACTTCGCTGTCATCATCAATGAGTTGCTCAATGCGTTCTTCCAGTGCATCTGATAGCTTGAATCCATTTGAGCCAAAAATCTTTATACCATTGTTTTCAAATGTGTTGTGTGAAGCTGTGATTGCTACCCCTGCGCTTGCCTTTGTCACCACCGTTAGATAGGCAACAGCTGGTGTGGGTAATACGCCAAGGAGTGTTACATCGGCTCCAGCACTGCTGAGACCTGCTGAAAAAGCAGCTTCTAGCATGTCGCATGAAATGCGGGTGTCTCTGGCTATGAGCACTCGCGAGCGTTCGTTGTTGCCAAGGGCTAGTACCGTTGCCGCTGCGCGACCTGCTTTGAAAGCAAGCTCGGCATCAAGCTCTGCTCCCGCTACCCCGCGTATTCCATCTGTTCCAAAATATTTCCCCATTTTATTCGTCTCCTTGTAATCTGTTTATATAGTTACGAAAGTGCTTCGTATTATGTGATTTTGAATTGTAATTGCTTGTATATTTTAACAAATTGACATTTGCTCTTGACCTGTGAAGGCGATTCCCAAATGTTCATAAGCTTTTTTTGTAACGCAACGACCTCTGGGGGTTCTTGTTAAATAACCCTGTTGCATGAGAAAAGGCTCATAGACATCCTCAATGGTTATAGCTTCTTCGTTTACAGTGGCTGCGATTGTTTCCAGTCCAACTGGACCACCACCGTAGTTTTCTATTATGCTTTTGAGCAAGCGTCTGTCAATGGCATCTAGCCCGCTGTTGTCGATTTCCAGTCGAGTCAGGGCAGTATTTGCAGCTTCGTATGTGATAGTTCCATCTCCGATGACCTCGGCAAAGTCTCTAACTCGTCTTAATAGGCGGTTTGCTATACGAGGGGTACCTCTGCTGCGAGAAGCGATTTCATAAGCTCCGTCCTCTTCAACTGGAATGGAAAGAAGCCCTGCCGATCTTTTTATTATCAGCTGCAATTCCTCAGCTGAGTATAGGTCGAGCTTTAGGTCAATGCCAAATCTATCTCGCAGTGGAGAAGATAGCTGTCCGGCGCGAGTCGTGGCGCCAACTAAAGTGAAATTTTTCAGCTCAATGCAAATTGAAGTTGCAGAAGGTCCTTGCCCAATGATGATATCGATATGTTTGTCTTCCATAGCAGGGTATAGTATTTCTTCAACAGCTCTATTTATTCTATGAATCTCGTCAATGAAAAGCACATCATTCTCGTTGAGATTTGTGAGAAGCGCGGCGAGATCCCGAGGTTTCTCTATTGCTGGTCCCGAGGTTTTTCGTAATGCGCTACCCATTTCGTTTGCTATAATAGCTGCCAGTGTAGTTTTGCCAAGCCCAGGAGGACCGTGGAGTAAAACATGATCTAGGGGCTCATTCCTACGGCGAGCTCCCTCAATAAATATGGCAAGGTTGCTTTTCACTTTGTCTTGACCAATAAAATCAGTATCAGCCAAAGTCTGCGGACGCAAATTCCCCTCACTGGCATCCTCACTGATAAAAGAAGCGGAAAGAATAGCTCCAGTTTCGTCTTCTATTATGGATTCATCGGAGAATTGTATACTCATGAGACTCCTTTTTTCAATTAATGATGAATAATTAATAATTAATAATGAATAATTAACAATGAACGATTAACAATTAACAATGAACGATTAACAATGAACAATGAACAATGAACAATTAACTGTAATCGATTAACGATTGTGGATTTTTTAGATTCGGGCAAATTGCCATTTACCCCTACATTAATGATTCCTAACTCCTAACTCCTAACTCCTAATTCCTCATTCCTAATTCTTTAATACTTCGCGGATTATTTCTTCTGTTGTTAGGGTTGCGATGTCTATGGAGCGGAGGGCTGCTGATATTTCGCTTTGGCTGTAGCCTAGTACGGCTAGGGCTGCTGCTGCGTCTCGTTGTTTAATGCCAGGAGGTATATCTACCGGGCTTGCTGGACTGTCCATTTGGCTGGTGGAGACATCGGGTATCAGGCTGTCTTTGCTTACCTTGTCTTTTAGTTCCAGAATAATCCGTTGGGCAAGTCTTTTTCCGATTCCTGGGGCAACAGTTAGAGCGGTTTCGTCTTCGTTGATGACGGATAGAGCGAAGGACTCGGGAGTTTGTGAGGATAGGATGGAAAGAGCGGCTTTTGGACCAACGCCGGAAACGCCAAGAAGATGAACAAAGCAACGCTTTTCGCTGAGGTCATAGAATCCATATATATCAAAAGCATCTTCTTTTATATGACAATATGTGTAAAGCTTCGCTGTTTTATCGATTTCTAAGCGAGATAGGGTTTTTGTTGTAATCATACAGGAGTAGCCTGCTCCGCTGATATCGATGACGCATAGAGACTGCTCAAGTATGGTTATTTTTCCTTCTAAATAGTAGAACATTCTTCTCCTCCATCGATGTTCATTAAGGAGTTGGCATATCGTCCGTGACATATTGCCACAGCAAGGGCATCGGCAGCATCGTCTGGTTGGGGTGGCTGGGGCATGGAAAGCAAGCGTTGCACCATATCAATGACTTGCTTTTTTGTTGCATGACCATATCCAACAACTGCTTTTTTAACTTGGAGGGGGGTGTATTCGAACATTGGAATGCCAAGGGTTTCTCCAGCTAGAATAACAGCGGCGCGACCGTGGGCAACGGAAATGACAGTCTTGTGGTTTGTGTTGAAAAAAAGCTCTTCGACAGCGATTGCATCTGGCGAGAACATATCAATGAGCTGGGATATGTCTCTGTTTATCTGGGATAGTCTAAGTGCGAGGCGAGTCCCTGCAGGGGTTTTTATTATGCCATGGGAGATCTGCTTTGGAATCCCACCAGCTTCGCTGATTATCCCAAATCCGACTGTTGCGACCCCAGGGTCAATACCCAGTATTATCATTTGAATCCCCTTGACATTATCTATCCATTGAGCTAAAATTATATTAGTTTATGCGTGAGGCGCAGTACGCTGTTTTCGCTGGTTTCACTCTTGTTTATTCTGGCTTATTTTATATATAGCTACTGTGTTGCCGATTAAATACAACAAACTGCATTTTTGCTACGTGCATTATACTAGCAATAGATACAACATTGCAAGTATTTTTGATTACCAGCGTATTAATAACAAAACGGAGGATCCACAAATGTTGGAACTTAAAAATGTCAATGTCTCAGTAAAAGACGGAAATGGGGATAATGTTGACATCCTCAAAGATATCAACTTAACCCTTGAGAATAATAAAATCTATGTGGTAACAGGTCCCAATGGTGGAGGTAAGACATCCCTTGCCAAGGCGATAATCGGTATATACCCAGTGACAGGGGGTTCTGTCACCCTTGATGGCGAGGAGTTGTCGGATAAATCCATCACCCAGAGAGCAGAAATGGGTGTGGGCTATGCATTCCAAGCACCAACAAGGTTCAAAGGACTTAAAGTACGTGAGTTTTTGACCATCGCCGCAGGAACCGATGATGAAGCTTTACTCTTTGCGCTCCTTGTGGATGTGGGGCTTTGCGCTCAAGACTACATAGACAGGGAAATGAACTCGGGCTTTTCCGGAGGAGAGTTGAAACGTATCGAAATTGCCAGCATTCTCGCTCGCAAATTAAAAGTAGCTGTATTTGATGAGCCAGAAGCGGGCATCGACCTTTGGAGTTTTCAAAAACTCACAGAAACTTTTAGAAGACTCAACGAAACAAACGACACGACGATTGTTATCATTTCCCATCAAGAGCGAATCCTAAGACTAGCAGATGAGGTTATAGTTATTGCAGGAGGAACAGTTTCGGAAATAACCAATCCTGATAAAATCCTCGGTGAAATTGAACTTGAAGACCCCGATTGCAAACTTTGTCCAAAATGCTCTGAGAGATCCTTGTTGAGTGGTGTTAACGAAGAATATGGGGTCAGGGTATAGTACGCTTCGTTTATGCAAGGTAAATTTTAAATAGTTACGATATGATATGGCATGGCAAAGCATGGCATATCATGGCATGGCATAGCATAGCACAGCATAGCATAGCATAGCATAGCATAGCATGGCATAGCATAGCACAGTTCTAAGTGGAACTCGCTCTATGAGCATATATTTTATTTCCGGATTGTCCGGGTTAGGAGTAAGTAATAAATGTCGTCTTTGACAGATATAGATAAAAGGCTACTAAAGGAAGTAGCTGATTTACACGAAATTCCCCAAGGAGCATATAATATAAGGAAAAACGGCGAAGGCTTATCGAGAAAAACCACCGATAACATCGACATAATCACGAAAACAGACAAACCAGGCATCGATGTAATTGTAAAAGCAGGTACAAAAAATGAGAGCGTGCATATCCCCGTCATACTCTCGCAGGGGATGGAGGATCTTGTTTACAATACCTTTGAAATTGGTGAAGATGCTGATGTTACCATTGTTGCTGGCTGCGGTATCCATAATGGAACTGGTGAAAAAGCAGGACATGATGGTGTCCACGAGTTTTTCCTCAGGCGTGGCTCTAGGATGAAGTATGTGGAAAAGCATTATGGTGAGGGTAATGGTAAGGGTCAGCGAATTTTGAATCCCACCACAATCATCGAAGTAGGTGAAGATGCCACCGCTGAAATTGAAATGCTTCAAATGAAAGGCGTGGATTTCGCAAAACGAGACACCATAGTTAGGCTTCATAAAAACGCTAGGCTTATTGTGACAGAGAGGTTGCTCACATATCTAAAACAAGAGGCTGTTTCCATTATCACTGTGGAGCTTTTGGGAGAAGGCTCTTCTGCCCAAGTAATTTCTCGCTCGGTTGCTCAAAACGAGTCGAAACAGGTGTTTCATTTAAATATGCGCGGTCATTGCGAATGCAAAGGGCATATCCAATGCGATTCCATAATCATGCACAATGCTCAAGTTTCCGCAATCCCCGAAATTTCCGCTCTAGACGAGGGAGCCGAGCTAATCCACGAAGCCGCAATCGGCAGAATAGCCTCAGAACAACTAATGAAACTAATGAGCCTAGGCCTAACAGAATCCCAAGCCGAAGAAACCATACTACAGGGATTTCTTAAATAATTAATGATTAATGATTAATGATGAATAATGAATAATTATTTCAATGAACAGTTACTTCAATGAACAATTATTTCAATTAACAATGAACAATTAACAATGAACAATTGGGTGGAGTGAGGGATTTTTCCTATCACATTTTTTGCTGAGGTTGTCGTTTTCTTGTCTAATGTTTATATGAATATTGCAGAATAAAACAAATCACGATTAAGTCAATCGTGATTTGCTTTTTCTAAAAGAGATTTAATTGTTAATTGTTCATTGTTCATTATTCATTGTTCATTATTCATTGTTCATTATTAATTGACTAAAAGATTCGGTAAATACATGACCAAAGGTGGAAAGGCTACTAGGATTGTTATGCAGATTAGGATGCAGAACAAGAAGGGCCAGACTCCTTTGAAGATTGCTTCTAGGGGGACATCCTTGGCTATGCCTTTAATGATGTACACATTCATTCCCACGGGTGGTGTTATAACACCCATGGCGACTACCAGGACGACGACGACACCGAACCAAATTGGATCGTAGCCCAATGTGTCAACGACAACGGGGTAAAAAATCGGCACAGTGAGCAAAACTAAAGCGAGCGCATCGATGAAGCAGCCTAGAATCATGTATATGATTACTACCACACCAAAAATAGCGTAGGGATGCAGGGGGAGAGAGGATGACCACTCCGCCAATAGTGTTGGTATTCTTGAAATTGCCATGAAACGTCCGAATATGACCGCTCCGGCGATGAGCATCATTATCATCGCCGTTGTTTTAGTTGTATCTGATAGGGAAAGCTTCAGCTTTGTGAAATTCATTTTTTTCCGTAGAGCTGTTATGACCAGAACCCCACCTGCTCCAATGGCACCCGCTTCAGTGGGGGTGAACCAACCGAAGAACAGACCGCCGATGGATAATGAGAATATGATAAGGGTCTCACCTAAGCCGTCTTTCAGTGATAAAACCCGCTCTTTCCAACTTGCCTTAGGACCTTTGGGACCGAGGGCATTGTTTCGTTTAGTAAGTATCAATATGGCTGCTATGTAGAGGCACATGAGCATGATGCCTGGAATTATACCCGCAATGAAAAGCTTGCCGATGGATTGACCAGTTGACATTCCATAAACTATGAACACCACACTGGGAGGGATCAAAGCGGCAAGGGCTCCACCTGCTGCGATGCTGGCTGTGGACAATGTATCGTCATATCCATATTTTTTCATTTCAGGAAGGGCGATTGCTCCCATTGTGGCAGCTGTCGCAGTATTGGAACCGCAAACAGCACCGAATATGGCACAGGCAATCTGACTGGCAACAGCAAGTCCACCTGGCACATGACCAATCATTTTATATGCAAAAACATACAAACTTGTTCCTATGCCAGAGTGATACGCCAGATAGCCCATCCACACATACATTGCTATGACGCTCAATGAATGGGATGTGAAAGCGTTGTAAATTTCTGTTACCACCATGTGTAATGCAGCTGATGGCGAGGTTAGGACAGCAAAGCCTGCAAAACCGGTCAAAACCATGGCAAAGGATATGGGCATTTTCAATGCAATCAGTACAAAAAATGCAAACAGTCCTACAAGACCAATAGTTGATGCGCTCATGATGCATTCCTCCTATCAGTTGCTTTGAAGGATAGGATAAGCACTGATACCAGTACCAAACAGAGGGATAGTAAACCGAAAGCCATAATAAAGATGAAAGGATAAACTGGAAATTGTGCTGTGGAAGATATCCGACCGGCTCTATATGAGGAAATGCCAAGTTGGAACATTCGTTGACAAATTGGCAGCCATACCGCCAGAGACACAAGATTGACTATTACACTTAAAGCGTTTTGCCAGAATGTGCTAAGGCGATCTGTTAGGATACTGACTGCAATATGCCCATCTCCCAGTGTGCATTGTGGCTGAGCAAGCCCTATGCCTGTGGCTGTTAAAAGTCCCACCAAATCATATGCTCCGATTATTGCTGTTGAAAAGAGCTTGCGCATGATGACATTGACCACAACAAGACTCATTACAGAAAAGAAGCATATCCCAGCTGCTTTGTCTGTTATCGATGATAGCTTTTTGATAAAAGTCTCCATTATTTGATACTCCGTTTCCGTGGATATAGGTCAAGATAAATGCGGGCAGGTTGGGATGCGAGTGAGGATGCGGGGACGGTTCATTGTCTTTTTCCGCATCCTGCTAAATGATTGAAACCCTAATTATATGTATTTGCTAATTCCTTGACTGTATCTATAATTTCATTGCCATTAAAACCTTGGGCATCCATCCTTGCGGCGAAATCGTCAAGTATAGGCTCAATGAGATCGATCCAAAGCTGCGCTTCTTCCGCATCCAATTCTATGAGTTCCAGTCCTTTTTCTTCCAGAGCATAGGACAGAGCTTCTTCATTTTGTTTATCCCAGAGACTGCAGGCGACTTCCTCAAAGAATCTTTCGTTTATATCAAGGATTATTGCCTGGTCTTCGGGGCTGATTTCGTTCCATTTGTCTGTATTCATGGTGAAAAAGAACAAAGTATTGTAGAGGAAAGGTGTCAATGTGATGTAATTGGTTACATCAGCCTGTCCCCAGCCTTTCAGAACTTCCAATGGGCTGAGGTTGCCCCTCACGACTCCTTTTGAAATTGCTTCATATGCTTCTGCCTGTGACATGGCAACGGGCATCGCACCCAGGGTGCTTAGTGTTGTTGCACTGAGTCCTGTTGCTCTAATTTCGAATCCTTGAAGATCGGAGAGTTCCCTTACTGGTGTTCTTGTGAATAAATGTCCAGGACCCGTTGTGAATATCATGAACATTGTTGTGTCTTGGATCTCCGCTGGATTGAGCAATTTTGCTCCTTCCCAAGCGACCCTAGATGCGGCTTCGGAAGTGTTATATACAATACCGGGTAGCTCAAAGACTTCCATTATGGGAAACTGCCCCCTGGTGTAGGAAAAACAGGACAAGCCAATGTCTGCAACGCCTTGCTTGACTCCCTCATAGATGGCATCTGCTTGTGCTAGTATCTCTCCAGGATAGCTAGTGACGATGATTCTACCATCTGTTGCTTCTTTTATAGCTTCCGCCCAGGGGATGACTAAATCTGTTTCTGCAGGATGATTTGCGGGCCAGAAATGTGCAAGACGCAGTTCGATGACATCAACGCTGTTGTCGTCGCCACCGCCCGATGAGCAGGCTGTTGCGATGGACATGATAATCGCACTAAAGACTATCATTGCTAAGATTCTTGTGATTTTTGTGTTTCTTTTCATGGTATATTGCCTCACTTTTTATATTTTTGGGGCAAACAAAAACGCCCCGGGACATTTGTCCGAGGGCGGGTTATAACCGCGGTACCACCTCAGTTCCATGCAGCTTCGCAGACTGCATGCTCATAGAGTACAAGTGTTTTCAGCATGATTATCGATTGCTAGTTGTGAATTAACTGGCATATTTGCAAGTTTGTTTTACAAGCAAGCTGTCTCATATGACACCGATATACTCCTGCGCTATAACGGGCGCCCCCGTCGCATCCTAGAGCGGCGATATATCCGTCACCGCTTTCAGAACGCAGCTCTTGGGATGTATTCGCTCATAGCATCCCCATCGGCTTTCACCAACCGCCGACTCTCTGACAGGATTATCTAAAAGCTACTTATTCCCAGTCATCGCCTGTGTACTTTAGGATTTTAAAGCACTAAAGCGCAAATGTCAATTGGGCAATATAACCAAAAATGTTTATGAATAGAATGTAAACAATATCAAAATTATACTATAAACTTAGTAATATTGTTGACTTATTAGAGTGACAATGTTACGATACAATCGTTAGTTGTAAAACAAAACAAATTATCAGAAAGAATGGTGAAAACAATGAAGAAATCAACAGTATTATTGTTTGTATTAGTGAAAGAATTCAATATTATTTAACTACAATTCAAAATATAGTTTAATGATGCTTATACCGATACAAAACAGAAAGATTGGTGAAATGCTATGAAAAGAGTATTTATTAGGTTATCATATGTTTTGGCGGTAATTGTTATCTTATTAGGGCTGATGACTATATCTTCCGCTGCTGCGACTCCTGAGTATGGATCGCTGAGTCGGGGGGATGTAGTCTATTGGCTCTATAACACATTATCGTCAACGGATAATGGTGAGATTGAGGCTGTTTTCACCGATACCGATGGTAAGTTTTACGCTGACGCAGCAAACTGGGCTCTGAGCATGGGATATGTGAACGGAGTTGATCAGGGCATCTTTGCTGGAGACAGAGTTATTACCCGTATGGAACTCGCTGTGATATTTGTCCGCATAGCGATGCTTGCAGTCAATGATTTTTCGGAATTGAGCTATCGTGATTTAAGCAACTATTCCGATGTTCATGCAATTCCAGATTGGGCGCATCAAAGCGTAGCTATTGCCTTGGAATACGAAATTATAGAAGCGAGTGATAAACGAATCGATTCGACAGGTTATGTCGATTACAACACTGTTTTAAATGCACTTAGTGCTGTTAGAGCAATCGGAAATCGTAATATATTGAGTGACATCACATCATACCATGGTGCATATTTCCGAAATACTGACAATAATTCTATTTTACGTTTGGGTATGCATATGAACGATGTAAGTGGAGCGGTAGGAATCGACGTGAAAAACTGGAGTGCTGTTGGTAATGAGGACCTATATATTTACATCATGCGGAGCAGAGTCGTATCAATGCATATATCTACCGATGATTGGATATGGAACGATTCTGTACAAATTGGTATGTTGCAGTCTGAAGTGGAAGAAATCCTAGGGGAACCTTTGCCGCCGCTTGAACCTTATGGGTTTCCAATGGGCTTGCCTTTTTACTATTTGCTAGATGCTGATGGAAATGCGGTCCAAAGCGATGCAGAGTATTCATATTCGCTGGAAGTTTTATATGATGACAACAGCTTAGTTTCTGATATAAACCTATCCGTTACGGCTAATGCTACTTTTATGCCAGAAGCAAACAGGCGTATTTTTATAAACACCGCGCTTCTTTCCCATAATCAAGGGCATGGAGATGAAGTGATTGTAATTAACCCGGATTATGGTACCGTGTTTGAAGCGAGGCATTACGGCGAAAAGGAATTCATTATTACAGATAGTGCGGACAATGTGATGTTTAGCCATTATGGCAGTTTTAATGGTCGAATACTGATGCGCGATATCCCCGCTGATGGAGTTATAAACATAAGCGCAGATGGATACTGGGAGCTTTCGACGTTGAATATCCAAGCATTTGGACAGTATCTATATTCAGGTAATGGGAATTTTGTATTTTGGAATCGAATAAACCCCATGAACGATGCATCTGCAAAAAAACTAGCCTTTACCCATTACGGTTTGGGAGAGTTTACTCTAAACTATGTGAATGTTTACCCGCAGAGCGATCAAGAGGTTGTTGAAATTTTAGCTGAAGGAACTGGATATCAGACTGTTATACTTGAAATACACCCATATCAACCGATGCTTGTATACTGTTTCGAAGTCATAAGCGATGGAAGATGGTCTTTTGAATTGGTTGAGTAAAAGCAAAGGTTTATTTTCGATATAAGACACAAATAGAGTCCGCGATTGATGCTTTGCAATTAATCGCGGACTTATTGTCTACTAGCCTTGACTAGCAACCATAATATATAAGATACTTAAAATAATTTTTGCGAAATATGGTATACTGGATAGAATTTGTGCTATAATGGTTTGCGCTGATTCGATAGTTGATTCCGAATTTGATCGGATGTTTATATAGGTGAGTTTATGCTGGAACTATTATCACCTGCAGGGTCGCCCGAGGGGGTGATTGCTGCTGTACAAAATGGAGCTGATGGGATATATCTTCGCATCGGCGGATTTGTTTTCAATGATAAGGCAAGCAATTTTACCCAGGATGAGTTTGGAAGAGCGATTGAGTATTGCCGTGTCCGGGGTGTTAAAACATATTTAGCACTTAATACTGCAGCATTTGACAATGAGCTTTCCGATATCGCTAGGCTGGCAATCGAAGCTTGTCGAAATGGCATTGATGGAATAATTGTTCAAGAGCCAGGTGTCATGCTTGCTGTGAGACGTACGGTGCCTGAGGTCTCTCTCCATGCTGGAATGGGTTTTGGCATCCATAATTTAGAGGGTGTCAGAATGGCTGCTGCCATGGGTTTCAAACGGGCGACCCTGGCTAGGGAGCTTTCCAGGAAAAAAATCGCATATATATGTAAACATGCACCAATAGATATAGAGGTCTTTGCCCATGGAGCCCAGTGCGTCAGCTATACCGGACAGTGTTACATGAGCACATTTACCAGCGGAAAAAGCGATAATAGGGGAATGTGTACAGAACCTTGCAGGCTAAATTATAATGCCGTTGGACATGGGACTAGATATCCCCTGAGCCTAAAAGATAATTGTCTCATTTCATATATAGATGATTTGGATGGACTTGGCGTAAAAGCCATCAATATCGAAGGCTTGACGCAAAGACCAGAGTACTCGGCAATGGTAACTGGAAGCTACTCAAAGGTTGTGCATAATAGAAGATTTCCTTCCCAGGATGATTTGCGAACCTTGCAAACTGTTTTTTCAAAGCAAGGTTTTACTGATGGATATTATACCGAACAGCAAGATGGAGATATGCTGGGAATGCGCGATGTGGAGGAGCGGGATGATTCCGTAATTTTCGAAACAGCACGCAAAAACTACTTAAATGGCGAATACCAAAGAATTCCAGTACGTTTTGTTGGCACGGTAAATAAAGACAAAAGGGTAAAACTAGAGGCAATTGATGATAAAAACAACAGTGCTATTTTATATGGTCCTGTACCTGAGCAAGCTTTCCACAAGGAACTAACTTTAACAACGATTCAAACACAGTTACATAAAACCTTTGGTACACCATTTCAATGTATAAGTGTAAAAGGTACAGTTGATCCAGGGCTTGCGCTACCCCTTGCTGTGTGGGACGATATGCGCCGCAAACTTTTAGCGGAAATACTGGAACAGCGCAGGGTGGTCGAAAAACGAACGATTGGCGAGTATGTTTCCAGCGAGTATAGACCTGGGCATGATGAACCACCTATTTTATCGGTTTATATCAGTAGTGTGGAGCAATTATCCAGTGAAATGCTTGAACTGGCACCCCCCATTGTCTATATACCTGTGATGGAGCTATATAATGAGACAAGTGCTTTTCGGGAAATGCTTGATAACAAAGATATAACTGTGGTTGCTGCTCTCCCCAGAGTTATACACGATAGCGAACGTAATAAAGTATCTGATATGCTGTATAGGGCACTTGCCTTGGGTGTTTCTGAAGCTCTTGTCAGCAATATTGGGCATATTCAATTTGCCAGAAGCCACGGGCTTGATATAAGAGGCGATTATGGTCTCAATGTGTACAATGGTGAGACCCTAGCGGCTTTGAGTAGCTTGGGACTTAAATCTGCCACCCTTTCCTTTGAGCTTTCTTTGGCGCAAATAGGCGATATTTCAAAGCCAATCGATACGGAAATCCTCTCATATGGACGAATTCCAATGATGATTATGCAAACATGCATTACTAAAATCGCAACAGGTGCTTGCACCTGCGATAGTTTTTCTGGCTTGGTGGATGAGCAAGGGGCTGTACTCCCAGTCTTACCTGAATTTGGCTGCAGAAACACGTTATTCAGCTCCAAAAAGCTGTTTTTGGCTGATAGGCAGCGCGCAGTATCAGCTCTAGGCTTATGGGCGCAAAGACTGATGTTCACCACAGAAAATGCTCTAGAATGTGTAGCTGTCCTAAAACGGTACATGGGCTTAAATGACTACACCCCCTCTGGTTATATGCGGGGCGTTTATTACACAGGAGTGGAATGATGAGTTAGGAATTAGGAATTAGAAGTTAGGAATGTAAGGGCAAATGGCAATTTGCCCGAATCCGTAAGAATCGACAATCGTTCATCATTAATCACAAAAGGGGTTTTGTATGGCTTTGATACTTGCTTCGGCTTCTCCTCGGCGGCGGGAATTGCTTACTATGATTGGGATTGGGGATTTTCAGGTGATTGCTGACCAATCCGATGAGCAAACTGTAGAGGGGCTTTCTCCTGAGCAGACGGTTTGTGAAATCGCCTTGGGCAAGGCTAGAAATGTTTCCCTTTTGTGTGGCGAAGATGATATAATAATTGCTGCTGATACATTGGTGTTTATTAATGACAAGGTTTTGGGTAAGCCAAGTAGCGAAGCCGAGGCAGCGAAAATGCTTAGGGAACTATCGGGTTGCAGACATAGGGTTTATACGGGAGTGGCATTGCTCCAGGGTGGTAGGGAGAGCACTTTTTCGGAAATGACGGATGTTTTCTTTCGAGAAATATCAGATGATGAAATAAATGCTTACATCGAAACTGGAGAGCCTATGGATAAAGCAGGAGCATATGGCGCACAAGGAGGCGGCGCTGTTTTTATTCAAAGGATTGAAGGTGATTTTTTCAATGTAATGGGCTTGCCGCTTTGTCGCTTGTCCATCATGCTGAAGGATTTTGGAGTATAATATTATATGAAAGCTCTGCTCACTAGGAAAACGATAATTATCGCTACCATAGCGGTGCTCATAGCAATAATAACCATTGTGTCTGTGAATGTGTATGGCAGTGGAGGTCCTATTACAGCCTTTGCATCAACTGTTTCCAGACCGTTTAGGTCTATGGCAACGACAATTGCAAGAACATTCGAGAGTATTTATAGCTCAATTTATAGATATGATGACCTCCAAAAGCGATATGATCAAGCAATCAGCGATATTTATAGGCTTCAACGAGCCCATAGGGAGACAACGGAGCTTCTCGATGAAAACAATAGACTGCGAACGCTTTTGGAGTTTAAGGAACGCCATGGTGGTCTGATATTGGAAGAAGCCATTGTACAGACCATGAGCTCAAGTAATTTTGTTTCATCTTTTACCATAAACAAAGGCTATGCAAATAGTGAAAAACCCATTGCTCGCGGAAATAGCGTCATTACTGAGTATGGGGTTCTTATTGGTAGAATTACAGAAGTAAATGCAAATACTTCAACTGTTATCAGCGTTCTTGACACGACTTTTTCTGCTGCAGCCTTCGTTGGCGAGGGAGATGGTTCTGTGACTGCCAAAGGTGATTTTGCCCTGATGAGCGAAGGTTTGCTGCTCCTTGACCATTTCGATGACGATAGAATCGTTTTACCTGGTGATACAGTTATTACTTCTGGCTCTGGCGGTATCTTTCCTGTTGGTCTTGTTATAGGCGAAGTCATCGATGTACTCAGGCACAGCACCGGAGTTGGACGATATGCCACAGTAAGACCAATGCGAGCCATTGATATGACCATAGTTGATGTATACATAGTAGTAAGCTTCGACGCAACAGGATGAGTTCATTGTTAATTGTTCATTATAAAAGGAGTTTTGGGGTTTGAAACGGTTGACTTTGCATATGCGGTGGACTTCGGCTTTGTCTATGATTTATCATGCATTGCTGCTGATGATTGTCTATTTGCTGCAGGGGATGATTTTTCCATACATTAAATTTTATGGTCTCGTTCCTTTGTTGTTACCGATTGTTAGTACGGGGGTTGCCATAAACCAGGGACGCATTGCTGGAGGCGTTGCTGGTATTTTTGCTGGTATTCTTTGTGACATGACATTCAATGAACCAGCTGGCGTGTTTACCGTCCTGCTTACCCTGACAGGGCTTTTCGTTGGGTTGCTCGCCGATACGGTGATGGCAAGGGGAATTGTGACCTACTTTATCAGTTGCGCTTTGGTGCTGGCAATTTCCGCTTTTGCCCAAATGTTTCCACTGCTGTTTTTCGAAAATACGCCATCTGCTCCTCTTATTACCATGGCAACAAGACAAACATTTTATTCCCTTGTTTATGCTTTTCCCATTTGGTTTTTTGTGCGAGCTTTAGAGAGAAGAACCCAGCGGGTACAATATAGGAGCTGACAACATGCAAAAACTATACAAACCAGTTAGGATAGGTTTCATAATCGCCATTATGGCAATTATGACAACGATTTTCGTGTCTGCATTGTATAGGCTGCAGATATATGATGATCGTCCTGAGGAATTTGAACTCCATGAAGATGCAATTATTACTCGCGTTGTGACTCTAGCTGCCGCTCGGGGTAATATTTATGACCGAAATGGGGTGCTTTTAGCATCGGGTAGACCTGCATATAATATAATGATCAATAGAGATACATTGATGAGATATCCAACTACATATAGAAACGAAGTAGCTTGGGAGCTTGTATCCTCTTGCATGGATGAGGGTATAAAATATAATGATGCATTTCCCATTACCATGGGAGCACCATTTACCTATGTCACCAATATGACATCAGACCAACGTATGAGGCTATCCAGGTATTTGGACTTCATGAAATTGGACGAAAATATCTCTGCTTCTGATTTACTCGCTTGGATGCGAGGGCATTATATGATTGATTTTATGACATCAAATGCCGAAGCTCGTTTAATAATCGGTGTTCGCTATGAGCTTGAAATAAGGGCAATCGTGACGAATCTAGCACCATATGTTTTTGCAAATGATGTTGGTTCTGATTTTGTTGCTGTACTTGAAGAGCGAGGATTACCTGGTGTTTTTATAGAGAACAGCTATGTGCGGGAATACCACACATCGAATGCTGCCCATGTACTGGGTTACCTGAGACCGATACCATCTGGACAATTGGAAAAATACATAGAAATGGGATATCCTCTAGATGCATTGGTTGGAATAGAAGGTGCTGAATTAGCCTTTGAAGAAATTTTACGGGGTATAAATGGCAGCCAGTCCATAAAAACCAATGAGAATGGAACCGTCCTTGAAACGGTGACCTATGAAGAGCCAATTCCAGGACAGCATGTTTATTTGACGATTGATATAGGTTTTCAAGTGGCTGTTGAAAACTCCTTGCGCTCCCATATTGAATCTATAAATCTAGGTAGGGACGAGACTGTGGAAAAAATACCTGGGGGGAGCGTTGTCGTCCTGGATGTGCAAACTGGAGAAGTTCTTGCTGCTGCCTCTTTTCCCACCTTCAATAGAGCCACTTTGACTCAGGATGCCATGGCATTATTTACAGATCAAAACCAACCCATGTGGAATCGAGCGATGCAGGGGCAATACAATCCTGGTTCCACTTTTAAAATGATAACTGCCCTGGCAGGATTACGCCATGGTGTTTTTTCCAGCAAATATTTTCCTGTAAACGATATTGGTGTGTATTCTGTATTATATGATGATACAGGTTCATATAGACCCTCTTGCTGGATACATCAGCAAGTTGGTTACGGACATGGCGAACTGGATTTAGTTCAAGCTCTTGAACGGTCATGCAATTATTATTTTTGTTATATTGGCGATAGGGTCCTTGGCGGCGAAGCAAGGGGAGCGGATGCAATAGCGCAGGTGGCTAGGGAATTTGGTTTAGGTCAAAGCACAGGTGTGGAAATTCCAGAAGTGTCAGGGATAATGGCAACACCTGAGTATACCAGCACTGTTCTTGGTAGAGATTGGTATAGAGCCGATACTGTTATGACTTCCTTTGGACAGGGGAACAACCAATTTACACCGATTCAACTGGCTAATTATTCTGCCACCATCGCAAATGGAGGCTTTCTTCATTCTTTGACGGTTTTGCGCAAGGTGGTAAGCTCAGATATGTCGGAATTACTCTTTATCCACGAGCCTGTTGTATTAAATGAGTTTGAAGAAAAAGAGTATTTAGAATGGATTCAAGAGGGTATGCGCGCTGTTGCCAGATCTCGAAATGGTACGGCATACTCTGTCTTTGGCGATTATCCAGTAAATGTGGCTGCCAAAACGGGTACTGTCCAGATAGAAGACCAGGATATAAATAACGGTGTTTTCATATGTTATGCTCCAGCAGAAAACCCAGAAATCGCAATTTCTGTCGTCATAGAAAAAGGCGGCTCAGGTGCCCAAGTCATGGCAATAGCAAGGACAGTACTAGATTATTACTTCGGAACGCAAATAACAGCCTTCACAGTACCATATGGGGAACTTATACCGTAATTAGTTATTTCATTATATCGAGGTGTTTATATGCGAGATAATATATTTGTCAAGGGTGCTCGGGAGAATAATTTAAAGAATATCGATGTGGAGATACCTCGAGATAAATTGGTTGTGTTGACGGGAATATCTGGAAGCGGGAAATCTTCATTGGCATTTGATACGATATATGCTGAAGGACAAAGGCGTTATGTGGAGTCTTTATCGGCATATGCCAGACAGTTTTTGGGACAAATGGAAAAACCCGATGTTGATTACATAGAAGGATTGTCTCCAGCGATTTCCATTGACCAAAAGACGACAAGCAGAAACCCACGTTCCACGGTGGGTACTGTCACTGAAATATATGATTATTTACGTTTATTATGGGCGAGAATAGGTATACCCCACTGTCCAAATTGTGGTGTCGAAATAAAGCAACAGTCTGTGGACCAAATTGTTGATAACGTTTTGGAATTGCCACAAGCCACGAGAATACAAGTTATGGCTCCTGTCATTCGCGCTCGCAAAGGAGAATACCAAAAAATTTTTGATGATGCGCGAAAAAGTGGCTATGTGCGTGTACGGGCTGATGGAATAGCATATGATTTAACCGAAGATATTAAATTAGACCGAAATAAAAATCATAATATTGAAATTGTTGTTGACCGACTTGTCATCAACGATGATATTACTCGTCGTTTGACGGATTCCATCGAAACTGCACTGGCACTGGCGGGGGGACTCTTGATTATTGATATCGTAGATGAAGGACGGGAGATGCTCTTTTCCCAGAATTATGCCTGCGAAGAATGTGGCATTTCCATGGAAGAACTGACCCCTCGATTGTTTTCCTTTAACAATCCTTACGGAGCTTGCCCGAATTGCTCTGGTTTGGGGACTCAGCTCCGCGTTGACCCGAAAATTATCATGCCGAATCCATCCATATCAATTGCCGATGGGGGAATTACAGCTTCTGGTTGGGGAAATGTGAAAAACGATGGTATTTCTAAAATGTATTTTGAAGCTTTGGCAAAAAAGTACGGCTTTAAACTTACAACACCCATAGCTCAGTTACCCGAGGAGGTTGTAGATGTCATATTATATGGCACAAAAGGAGAAAAACTGACATTATACTATGATCAGCCTCGGGGGAAAGGCACATTGGTGCAATCCTTTGAGGGGATTGTCAATAATATCGAGAGGCGGTATAAAGAAACCCAAAGTATGTCAATGCGTTGGGAGCTGGAAAGCTATATGGCACAACATCCTTGTCCAGATTGCGAAGGGCGGCGCTTGAAAAAGGAAGTGTTAGCGGTCACTGTGGGCGGTATCAATATCGCCGACCTAACGGATATGTCCATAGTTCGAGCCTTGGATTTCGTTGAAAGACTAGTCCTTTCAGAAAAAGACGAAATGATTGCCAGGCGCATTCTCAAAGAAATCATCGAGCGACTTGGCTTCTTGCGTAATGTTGGGCTGGAATATCTCACTCTGAGCCGACAAGCGGGAAGCCTATCTGGTGGCGAAAGCCAACGTATAAGGCTTGCTACGCAAATCGGCTCGTCTTTAATGGGGGTACTCTATATTCTTGATGAGCCCTCCATTGGTTTGCACCAGAGGGACAATATCAAGCTTTTGAATATGTTGAAGCAATTGCGCGATTTGGGGAACACATTATTAGTTGTGGAGCATGATGAAGAAACGATTAGAGCAGCGGATTTTATTGTGGATGTGGGACCTGGAGCTGGTTTGGGTGGCGGTGAAATCGTATGTGCTGGAACAGCCCAGGAAATCATCGATTGCGAAGCATCTATTACTGGACAATATTTAGGTAGAAAAAAGACCATTCCCATACCCACCAGCAGACGAACGGGAAATGGCAATTCCCTTGTTGTTTATGGAGCAAATGAAAACAATTTAAAGGATTTGACTGTTAAAATACCACTTGGAATTATGACCTGTGTAACAGGAGTTTCAGGTAGCGGGAAATCATCCTTGGTTAATGAGGTTATTTATAAAGCTTTGGCAGCCCAGCTTAATAGGGCTAAAGCCCGGGCGGGGAAATATGAATCCATGTCGGGGGTAGAGTACCTGGACAAAGTGATAAATATCGACCAATCACCCATCGGACGAACACCTCGTTCCAACCCGGCAACATATACTGGAGTTTTTGGCGACATCAGAGATCTTTTTGCCTCCACACCTGATTCGAAAGCGCGTGGATATGGTCCGGGAAGATTTTCCTTTAATGTGCGAGGCGGCCGCTGTGAATCATGTTCCGGAGATGGACTTATAAAAATTGAGATGCATTTTTTACCCGATATTTATGTGCCCTGCGAAGTATGCAAGGGTAAGAGATATAACAGGGAAACCCTTGAAGTGCGATATAAAGGGAAAAACATATCAGAGGTTCTTGACATGACTGTTGACGAAGCCTTGTTGTTTTTTGAAAACCTGCCAAGAATCAGAACAAAACTCACAACTTTAGTTGATGTGGGTCTTGGTTATACAAAGCTGGGTCAACCATCCACAACCCTATCAGGTGGCGAAGCTCAAAGGGTAAAGCTCGCTACGGAACTGAGCAAAAGGTCAACTGGTAGCACATTATATGTCCTCGATGAGCCAACAACAGGGCTTCATACTGCTGATGTTCATAAACTCATAGAAGTGTTAAATCGACTAACTGACGCTGGTAATACTGTGATTGTCATAGAACACAACCTTGATGTCATAAAAACAGCAGACTATATTATCGACCTGGGTCCTGAGGGAGGCGATGCCGGAGGTGAAATTCTCTTTGAAGGAACTCCAGAAGATGCGATTAATTGCGAAGCCAGCTATACTGGGATGTTTTTGAAGAGAGTCTTGCTTGAGGAATGAGGCTTTTTGAATTAGGAGTTAGGAGTTAGGAGTTAGGAGTTAGGTGTTATTGTTTTGAAGTCGAATAAGTTTTGGATTATTATACTAACTCTGATGGTTTTTATTTGCTTTGCTTTTATGATCTTTTTTTCTCGTAGACCAGCGAATTATGCGAAGGTGTACCAGGATGGAATTTTGATAGCTACTCTCGATTTATCTGCTTATGATGAACCTTATACATTTGTTGTGCAATGGGAATCGTTTGAAAATGTTATTGAAGTGGAAAATGGGAGGATTCGTATAGCTCATGCTGATTGTCCAGATAATTTTTGTGTTCATCAAGGGTGGATTTCAGGCGGAGCTCGCCCGATTGTCTGCTTGCCCCATAGATTGATTATTCAATTGGAAAACCCAACAAAACCCCAAGTTGATGCCATTGTTGGATAAACCCATGGTTTGGACTAGCTAATCTGAATTTTGCGTAAATTAGTCCATGGCTTATGCTAACTTTTTCATATAACACACTATATTTTATAATCATATTTACAATGAAATTTTGTTATGGAGATTTACCATATTGCGTATTTCCACAAAAAAAATAACGCTGATGTCCATGTTGACGGCTGTTGCCCTTATCGTTTTTACAATAGAAGCCCAGATACCCTTGCCACTGCCGATACCAGGAGCGAAGCTCGGTTTGGCTAATACAATTACACTTTTTGCACTTTTTTACAAACCAAAAAGCGAGCAGGATGGAAGGGAGCTTCCCCCGATTACCCTGAGCAGTGTTGATGCATTTATGATACTTATATGTCGCATTATACTCAGTGCGATTTTTTCTGGGAGGTTCATTGCTTTTATATATAGCGTTACCGGAGGGCTTTTAGCTTTTGTTGCACAGGTATTGACGAAAAAGATTGTAAACAACAAACAAATCTGGGTCTGCGGTGCAATGGGTGCAATATTTCACAATATCGGACAAATAATAGCCGCAGTAATAATCACCAGCACCCCCTCGATAGCCATATTGCTCCCCCAATTGATCGTAATAGGCATAGTATCAGGCTGCATGACAGGACTTGTAACACAATTTGTCCTTGAGAAAATCTAATTAATTATTCATTATTCATCATTAATTATTAATTCATAACCACGACTGGAGATATAGGTAACAATGCTCACATACAACGCTGGTCAATTTGATGTTGCTGTTATCGGTGCGGGGCATGCTGGGATAGAGGCTGCCCTTGCTTCGGCGCGCCTTGGGTTGAAAACTGTTTGTTTTACTATTAATCTTGATGCAGTTGGGAATCTACCTTGTAATCCATCAATAGGTGGAACTGGGAAAGGTCATCTTGTTAGGGAGCTTGATGCTCTGGGTGGAGAAATGGCTCGATGTGCAGATCGTGCAGGAATACAATTTCGGATGCTCAATAAAGGAAAAGGTCCTGCTGTTCATTCCCTAAGAGCCCAAGCAGATAGGCGTTTGTACCAAAAAATTATGAAACAAACATTGGAAAGCCAAGAAAACCTGCTCCTTAGGCAGGGTGAAGTTGTCGAATTGGGTGTAGTAGATGGTGAAGTTTCATTCGTCAAAATTCATACAGGGGCAATATTCCATTGCCGAGCGGTGATAATATGTACAGGAACCTATCTCTCTGCACGAACCATTGTGGGAGAAGCAGTGCAAGAAGGTGGACCTGATGGAATGTTTGCTGCATATTCTCTGACAGATTCATTAAAATCACATGGACTAAATCTTCGTAGATTCAAAACAGGAACACCATCTCGTATCAATGCGCGAAGCATTGATTTTTCAAAAATGGAAATACAAATGGGTGACGAATTTCCCCAAGCCTTCTCTTTTGACACAAAGTTTCCTTTAGAAAACAGTGCCTATTGCTGGCTCACATATACAAACGAGCGAACCCATGAAATTGTGCGAAAGAATCTCCACAGAAGTCCCATGTATTCAGGAGTTATTCAAGGTACAGGTGTGCGTTATTGTCCTTCATTTGAAGACAAAGTGGTGCGTTTTGCAGATAAAGACAGGCATCAACTTTTTTTGGAACCCATGGGTCTCGATACACAAGAAATGTATGTACAAGGCTTTTCTTCATCTTTGCCAGAGGAAGTACAATTGGAAATGCTCCGAACAGTGCCTGGTTTGGAAAATGCAGAAATAATGCGACCAGGCTATGCCATCGAATATGATTGCATAGACCCCTTGGATTTATTACCCACACTGGAGACAAAAGCTATCTCAGGTTTGTATGGAGCGGGGCAATTTAATGGCTCATCAGGATATGAAGAAGCAGCTGTACAAGGCTTTGTGGCTGGTGTAAATGCAGCATTGAAAATTCTTGGTCATGATGCCCTTGTAATTAGCAGAAGCGAAGGTTATATCGGTACTTTAATAGATGACCTTGTGACAAAGGGCACCAATGAACCTTATAGGATGATGACATCTCGAACTGAATACAGAATGCTCCATCGTCAGGACAATGCGGATATTAGGATGTCCCATATCGGTTTACGAATTGGCTTGGTTTCTCAAGCACGCCATGACGAGGTATTGGAAAAATATGAGGCAGTTGACAATGAAATTAAACGCTTGGAAGAATGTTTCGTTCCTCCGTCAGACCATGTAAATATGGTGCTATCTTCCTTGGGGGAGCCTGAAATAACGAGCGGTGTGAATTTGGCATCTCTATTACGAAGACCGAAAATTGGATATGAAGATATTTATGAGATTGACCCCGTCAAGCCTTCTCTTTCCGATGAGGTGCGAGAGCAGGTGGAAATCTCCATTAAATACGAGGGATACATTAAGCGACAACAGAGACAGATTGATGAACTTAATAGAATGGAGAATCACATAATTCCCGATGGGATTGATTATTATGCTCTCCAGGGACTTCGCACAGAAGCGAGGCAGAAACTCACCGCCGTGAAACCAAGAAGCCTAGGACAAGCGATGCGCATTTCAGGCGTATCCCCCGCCGATGCCGCGGCTTTAATGATTTACCTGAAAAGCAAAAACAGTTAGGAATGAGGAATGAGGAGTTAGGAGTTAGGAGTTAGGAGTTAGGAGTTAGGAATTATGAATTATGAATGAGAAATTAGGAATTCCTAACTCCATCTGAGGTGGTTTACTTTGCAAATTGGAAGCATTTCAATAGATAGCAAACTAGCCCTAGCTCCAATGGCAGGGGTTACTGATTTGGCTTTTCGTACAATTTGTAAAAAAATGGGTGCTGGACTCACATATACAGAGATGGTGAGTGCAAAGGCTCTTGTATATAATGATATAAAAACTGCGACTTTGTTGAAAATAGGGGAGAACGAACATCCTGTGGCTGTGCAGATTTTCGGAAGTGAAGTTGACTCAATGGCAAAGGGAGCAGTTTTGGCATTGGAAATATCCGGTGGTGATATCATCGATATTAATATGGGTTGCCCTGTGGGAAAAATCGTCAAAAGCGGCGATGGCTGCGCTCTGATGCGTGAGCCTGAAAAAGCAAGAGAAATTATCGAAGCGGTTGTTGATAGCGTTCCTTGTCCAGTAACGGTGAAAATCCGCAAAGGTTGGGATAATGGAAATGTCAACGCTGTGGAATTTGCACAAATGGCACAGGAAGCTGGTGCTGCAGCCGTTGCGGTACATGGAAGAACCAGAGTACAACAATATTCTGGAGTAGCTGATTGGAATATAATCAGGGAAGTGAAAAAGGCTGTCGATATTCCTGTGATAGCCAATGGTGATGTTTTCACACCGAAAGATGCAGCAAGGATTCTTAAATATACAAATGCCGACATTGCTATGATTGGGCGAGGAGCCCTTGGCAATCCATGGCTTTTTGCGCAAGCGTTAGCGTATCTAGATGAAACTGATATACCGGAACTACCTCCAATTGCTCAGAGAGCGAAAACAGCTCTGGAACAATTTGAGTTGGCAGCACTAAATAAAGGTGAACGCATAGCCTGTCTCGAAGCAAGAAAGCACTATGCTTGGTATTTGAAAGGCGTTCCCTATTCAGGATATTTCAAAGAGCAAATTATGAAAGCCACCACCCTAGATGATTTAAGGCGCATAACAGAAGGAATATCAAGAGAACTCAGATGAATTAGGGATTAGGGATTAGGGATTAGAGATTAGGAGTTAGGGATTAGGGATTAGGGATTAGAGATTAGGAGTTAGGAGTTAGGAGTTAGGAATGAGGGATTGGCACTTTGACTAAGGCTGAGGAACTTGAAATAATTAAAAAGGTTATTGATGGAGATAAAGCTGCTTTCGAGGAGCTTGTTTTGGCGAACCAAAATAACGTATACAATCTCGCACGAAAAATGACCAATAACGATGAAGACGCCCTTGATATTTCTCAGGAAGCGTTTATAAAGGCATATACACAGCTGGAGAGTTTTCGTGGCGAAAGCCGTTTCTCCGTTTGGTTGTATAGGCTGACATATAACCTTTGTATCGATTTTTTACGAAAAACAACAAGGCAGGCAACGGTTTCCCTTACATATACTGATGACGATGATGATATAGTAAACTACGAAATCCCAGACTTGCGAGAACTACCAGAGGATGCTCTACTTACCGAGGAATCTCGACAAATAATTACGAAAAGCATAGATGAACTAAACGACTCCCACAGAGAAATTCTAATAATGCGTGAAATTACGCAAATGAGTTATGAAGAAATAGGAATCACCCTTAATATAAACGAAGGGACTGTGAAGTCTCGCCTAGCGAGAGCGCGAAAGAATCTAGTTGGAATACTAATAAGCAAAGGAACTTTTCCAGATAGCTATCGTCAAAAAGCAGGTGAGGAGGTGGAGGATTGTGTCTAAATGTCTCGAGTATATTGAATTAATAAGCGCATACATAGATGGGCAGCTTGAGGAAGACGAAAAAAATATGATTGAAGCCCATTTCAAAGAGTGTGAGGATTGTTCCTCCATTCTCAAATCGTATGAAATTATAAGCGAAGCCACAAGCAAGTCGGCTGTTCTTGCTCCTGAATCATTAAAAACCTCCATTATGGAAAAGATACTCAGCGGTGAAGTAGAGTTTGCGGAAGATGATTCTATCGCTACACAATCTTCAAGCACTATAAGCGATGAACAAGCTGCCCAGAATCTGATAAAGTTTAAAAGAGTCAACAATATATTTACAAAAATCATACCGATTGCTGCAAGCTTCATCTTTGTTACTCTTATTGCAATAAACCTTTTTCGATCTCTAGGAAAAAACACAAGTAGTTCGTCTCAAGATTCTGTTTCCTTATCTGTGAGAGATAATGTAAATCAGGATGAATCAAATGCAATAGGCTCTTTACCAACACCCTTAGACAATCTAGGCGATGATGATTCAATGTTGCCTCAAATACCTGAAGTGCTAGACAATTTTGATGAATTAAATGAATTGGAACTGGATTCTGATTATTTTCGGCAGGACGATGATAGGTCTGTGTCAACAGATACTGGAGCCATGTCTGTCCCGCCGGGTGTTGGAAACGCAGCACAGGGCATCGACGATGGCATTGGTGATGAAAGCGAAGAGCAAATAGCTAATGATTCTATTGATGTTTTAGTAGATGAATATTATGAGTTCGATGAAAACAGTGTGGATGCATTGGGGGAAAATGATGATATCTGGTGGGAACCACCCACGGGATTAGACCTTGTTGATATTGAAATGAATAATGATAATATTGATATGGAAGTGGAAGATGGTTTTGACCCTGAAAATGCAGATGATGATATTGTATCTGCTGGAGCAGGCGAGCATCTCGAAGCTGAGAATGAGGACGATGACGATGACTTTATGATTCACAACCCAGCGCCGGGTATGTTTATAGAAGATGATGAAGATGATTGGTGGTATTATCAATTTGAATATGATTATGATGAAGAAGATGGACCTAGACCATTTGCATCAATAACATTTCCTGATAATGTGTATGCTTATATAGAAATTTACGATGAACTCCCCGAGTTATTGAAATATTATTACCCTCAAAGAGTTATGAGAAATGGCGATGAATATTACGAAGTATCACGTCAAACAGCAATCGAGCTAATATCCCAGCTATCTGAAAACAATGATGTATACATAGAAATGGTAAACGAAGACGGTATATATGCGATTGTGCGTTTAGTGGGATAGTAGAGAAAAATGTTGTGCTTGCTCATTAGCTTTCGCAAATTATGATAATGATGAAAAAATCTTAGGAAAAGGTTCCCTATTCCCGCATAACGGAATCGACGGAACGCAATAAGCAGTCAGCAGAACATATAACACAATCAAAAGATGGTAACAAAGAATAATCTTGTTGCCATCTGTTATTCTGTTTACTTAATACGTAGCTTTTGATATACTGATAAAAATATTATGGACAAAGCAAAGGACGGTGTTACGAATTGCATATGGCGGATGCGCTGCTTTCTCCAGCTGTAGGAATGGCGATGAATGTGGTCAGTGCTGCGACAATTGGAGTTTCGGTGGCAAAGGTCTCGAAAAACGAAATCAGCGAAAAACTAGTTCCGATAATGGGAGTATCTGGGGCTTTAGTTTTCGCTGGACAAATGATAAATTTCACCATACCAGCAACAGGCTCCTCTGGACATATCGGTGGAGGAATATTGCTTGCGGGATTATTAGGTGGCATTCCTGCATTTTTATCCATAACAGTGGTACTTATTATTCAATGCTTATTTTTTGCCGATGGCGGATTGTTGGCTTTGGGAAGCAATATCTTTAATTTGGGTGTTATTCCATGTCTTTTTGTCTATCCATTAATATTTAAACCTCTGTTGAAAAAGACTACAAGCAACAAAATGTTGTCTCTGGCTTCTATTCTTTCCGTAGTGATTGCTCTGGAACTGGGTGCTTTCTTTGTAGTAATGCAAACATTATTTTCACGTATAGCAGAGCTTCCATTCAATGTTTTTATAACACTAATGTTACCCATTCATTTAGTAATAGGTATTATCGAAGGGCTCATAACAGCGGCAATTCTATCTTTTGTATATAAAATGCGCCCTGAGATTGTAGATTATTCAACGCAAAATGAACAGACAAAGAGTGTGTCAATTCGGAATCTGACAATTGCGTTGGCTGCCATGGCGATAGTAGTGGGAGGAGTTTTCTCACTCTTTGCATCCACACAGCCAGATGGTCTAGAGTGGGCAATCGGAAGAACTACCGAGCAGGTATATGGAGAGGAAGTCGAGCTGGAAGCAGAGGGATCTGTTTATGATACTGCTTCTAGCATACAGGAAAAAACTGCTTTTCTTCCTGATTACTCTTTCGCATCTGACACGGATAATTCAATTGGGACTTCGCTGTCAGGCATAATAGGTGCTGCTATAACCTTTGCCTTAGCTAGCGGAACTGGTTTTGTTATTACATTTGCGAAAAAAAGAAGCAAGGAGAAATGGAATGTCAGCGCATAATGCACGTGTCCATGAATTAAGGGCTCTTGACACCCTTTCTGCTGGGCAAACAGCAATACATCGGCTGCACCCACTTGCTAAACTTATTTGCACTATGACAATTGTCATATGCACAGTTTCATTTGGACCATATGATTTTATTCGACTAGTACCATATCTTTTTTATCCTTTTATAATGATGTCAATTGCGGAATTACCATACAGATTGTTGCTTTCCCGTGTGCTGATAGCCCTTCCATTTTGTCTTTTTGCTGGCATTTCAAATGTAATATTTAACAGAAGCATTGCCCTTACTATTGGGAGTATGAATATTAGCTTTGGGGTATTGTCACTTTTTACTATTTTGCTAAAAATGTATCTTTGTGTCATGGCTGCATTGCTCCTTGTTGCAACAACTCCATTTACTGAGCTAACAACACAATTGCGATGGATGCGGATTCCATATATATTTGTAATGGTATTTGAAATGACATATCGTTATATCGCAGTGTTGTTGGAAGAAGCATATTCTATGACAACTGCTTATAGACTGCGCTCTGGCAGTAAAAAGGCAATAGAAATGCGTCACATGGGTTCCTTTGTTGGTCAAATGTTACTGCGAGGATTTGACCGAGCAGAGCGCGTATATACTGCCATGGCTTGCCGCGGATATTCATTGAAGCATATTCCCTTTGCAAAACGTAAAATGACTGGAGTTGATTTTGCGTTTTTGTCTGCGGTCTTCATTTCCTGTGTATTGATACGAGTTATTAATTTGAGATAGGTGTTATTCTTGCTGATTGTCAATGACTTAACAGTGGTATATCAAGATGGAACTTGCGCTGTAGATAATGTGCGCTTTTCCATTTCCACCAATGAAAATGTGGCACTCATCGGTGCGAATGGAGCGGGGAAAACCTCGCTTCTTCTTGCGCTTGTTGGAGTGTTAGAAGAAAAGAGCGGAGAAATACTCATCGGCGATACAATAGTCGAGAATAATAACCTGCGTGATATACGCACAAAGATTGGAATGGTTTTTCAAAACCCCGATGACCAGCTATTTATGCCTAGGATATATGATGATATTGCCTTTGGACTGCGAAATTATGATTTTGATGAACCAGATGTGGAACAGCAAGTAAATTATACCATGTCGCGTCTTGGAATCGAGCATCTTGCACAACGTTCTCCTCTAAAACTATCAGGAGGCGAAAAACGGCTTGCAGCAATTGCAACAGTTCTTGTCATGTCTCCTGATTTGCTACTTTTCGATGAACCCACTGCTCATCTTGACCCACGAGCCCGCCGCAACTTAATCGCCACTTTAACAGAGTTGCCTCAAAGCAAACTAATAGCAACCCACGACCTTTCCTTTGCAGAGGAGCTATGTTCCCGTGTTTTAATTATGCACGAAGGTAAACTGCTAGCAGATGGCGACATATCACTACTAAATGATGCGACTATACTCGACACCGCCGGCTTGTGAACAAGGGGACGGAGCTTTTGTTCATAAAATATTGAACAAAAGCTCCGTCCCCATGTTCACTTGTTCATTAAATAAATCTGTTTGACAAGATTTTATCTTTGTGCAATAATGTGAATAAAAAATGGCTAAGCGGTCAAAGATCAGCAATGTGCGGGATTTGGCTGTTTTCCTTTAATCGTAAGCAAAAAATAGGAGTAAAATATATGAGCGAAAACGTGGTTTCGAGACCTGTGTTTCCAAAAAGAGCAGTTGTCACTGCTGGTATGCCATATGGTGAAAAAGAATTGCATTTTGGTCATGTGGGTGGTAATTTTTTACATGCAGATGTCTTCGCCCGTTTCATGCGGGATAGAATAGGAAGCGAGAATGTATTATTTGTCTCTGGCACAGATTGTTATGGTGCTGGTGTTATGCTTGGTTACGAAAGGGCTGTGGAAGAAGGCTTTGAAGGAAGCCTGGAAGATTTTGTAGAACGTAATCACTTGAATCAGAAAGAGACGCTCCAGAAGTATTATATAGCTCCGAATTTATACGGAGCTTCAGCCCTTGGCGAAGCAGGAAGAATCCACGATTGGATGTCAGCCGATGTCTTCAATCGCCTGTATAATAATGGTGCTTTGAAATTAGTGGAAACGATGCAGTTTTTCGATAGCGATAAAGGTGTTTTTCTCAATGGTAGGCAAGTGACGGGCATTTGCCCCATACAAGGTTGCAAATCAGAAAAAGCATATGCTGACGAATGCTCTCTAGGGCATCAATACAGCCCTGAGGAGCTGATAAATCCCATCAGTGTTTTGTCAGGAAAGACACCGGAGCGTGTAGCAGTTAAAAATTGGTTTTTTGATTTACCTGCATTTACAGTAGAAATGGAAAAGTTAGTAGAAAAATGGGATAAAGATTCACAATATCGCAAGGTACTTCTTAACGTAATACGTGAGTTTCTAAAAAAGCCATCAATATATGTTAGAAAAGAAGCAGTCGATGATATTAGGCTCTATCCAGATATGCCAACATTTGAAGCTCCCGATGACGATGAAAAAGCAACTTGGGAATTAGTTTTTGACAATCTGACTGATAGGGAAAAAGCTGTCTCCATATTATCCCAAAACGGAGTCAGGTATAGAACAGGTAAGACCTTGGTACCTTTAAGGCTGTCAGGTAATGTGAGCTGGGGAGTACCTGTACCCGAAGTTGAGGGAGCTTCGGATTTAACCTTTTGGGTGTGGCCAGAGTCTTTATGGGCTCCGATATCCTTTACAAAAGCTGCTTTGAATGATGGACTTGATGGCAATAAATGGGAAAACTGGTGGAAGTCCGAAGATGCGAATATTTTCCAGTTCATTGGAGAAGATAACATTTATTTCTACGGTATTGCTGAAATGGGAATGTTCATGGCATTGGATGATAATATGACGATTCCGATTATTGTACCTAATCGTCACCTCTTATTCGGAAAAACAAAAGCTTCCAGCAGCGGTGAAATAAAACCTCCCATGGCTGCTGAGCTCCTCGAACATTATACTCCAGAGCAGCTTCGTATGCATTTTTTCAATGCCAGTTTGAGCGAACGAAATGTTGGCTTTGAACCTGTAGCTTTTATGCCTGAAAAAAAAGATGATAAATTCGACTCTGTGGTGCAGGAAGGTAATTTGCTTACCAATGTTTTTAATCGAATCGTTAGGTCGTGTTTTTATACTTTGCAAAACCATAATGGCGGGACATATCCAATGGGGACAATTAGCGCCAAAGTGCAAGATCGAGCAAACGAGACCATTTTAGCATACGAGCGGTTTATGTCCGAGTTTGCTTTTGATAAAACCTTTGAGCTGTTGAATCTCTATTTGAGAGATGCCAACAAAGACTGGGCTGCGCGGAGCAAAAGCGAAAATCCTGCGGAAATTGAGCAGCTTCTAATAGATACATTTCATGTGGTTAAAGTCGCTGCTACTTTACTGCATCCCATCGCACCTGCTGGCTGTGATATGGTAAGGGAATACCTACAGGTCGATGAGCGTTTGTGGAGCTGGGAGCATATTTTTAAGCCCCTTGATGATTTAATTGAAAATGGTCATAAGTTCAAGTTTCTCGAGCCCAGAGTAGATTTCTTCAGTAAGCATCCATCACAATTGAGCTAATGAATGTTACGATTGTTTAACCGATGGAATTTTATTCTTGCAATTGTTTCTCAATTGTGTATAATGAAAAAGCGCAGTCATTGCGCCTTAGTTATGCTTGGACTGGCACGCTAAGTGAATATATTTGTAAAATCATGCAAATGTGTTTACCTTATTTATAATTAGCAAGTATCACCAGTTCTCGTGGGCCCTTAGCTCAGTTGGTCAGAGCATCCGGCTCATAACCGGGCGGTCCCGGGTTCGAATCCCTGAGGGCCCACCAATGAAACAAAGCCGAAACCCCAGCATTTGCAAGGGTTTCGGCTTTGTTGGAGTTTGTGTATTTTGCTGCTCATTTATATGCAATTAGTACGTTTTGTCGTAAATACTGTCGTAAATATTGTCGTAAATATCATGTACATGGTGCTAGTTGCCAGCATCGGCGATTAGGTCAGAATTCTGTTCGCTTGTTTGCGACCTGAAATACGCATCAAATTTGCTTACGGAATCTTTTTCTTTTTCTTCGGATAGGTGGGTGTATATATCCATGAGCACGGACACAGTTGAATGCCCCGACCACCGCTGTGCGGTTTTGATGTCGATGCCTGCATCGTAAAGTGCCGTGATAAAAGTGTGCCGGAGCATATGGGCGGTGATGTTCCTGGGAGATGATTGCAGCTGACCTAGCCTATTTTCTTCTATCCATGCGGCGTTGAACGCATTACGGAGGCTATCCCAGCTTCTCCTCCTTTTCATATTGCTGTAAGGATTGCCGTTCAAAGAGTAGACAAGCTCGTTGTCGAGTGGTTTTGTTTTCCGCATAGCCATGTGTTTCGCTAGTAGTTCCGCAAGTGGCTGAGCCATGGGTATGCT
Organism: Oscillospiraceae bacterium; assembly: GCA_009777775.1. Lineage (GTDB taxonomy): Bacteria > Bacillota > Clostridia > Oscillospirales > Oscillospiraceae > WRMH01. The sequence continues at coordinate 128,713 of WRLE01000006.1, read as the reverse complement.
CCTGATACCAGCTTCTGTTTTTGGACGATCTTTTATAGATGCTTTATTGTAATTTTCCTCATAAACGACTGTCTTATTTACGTTCACGAAGCCGCCTTTAAGATCGCCGTAGGTGAGTGCTATCGATTCACCGAAGCGAAGACCCGCAAAAAGCATTATCAATCCAGCAAGCCCAAACTCGTGCGTTTCGCACACGCGGATAAAGGTGTCCTGCTCCTGCGGAGTCAGTGCGCTTCTCTTTACCTTTGGTTTTCCTTTGGGCTTGTTCAGACCTTTGGACAGGTCTGACGGCGTAAGCCGGTTTTCGTGTGCCGACTTGAAAATTCCGCATATGCAGTTGTAAAGCTCGCTGACGGACTTTTGTGAATATGTCCTTGAGTCGTTTTGGAGTATCTCCTGGAGCTGCACAGGACGAACCTTGTCAATCTTGATGTCATGGATTGGTAGCAATCGGAGCTTTATGTATGTTTCGTATCCGGATTTGGTTTTCATTGCGACATCGCCTTTGTAGACTTCGAGCCATTTGTAAGCCCATTCTTTTACCGTTGGCTTGCTGACTGACAAGTCAAAGCCTTGTTCGTGCAAGTTTTTAGCTACTCTGATGTTTTCTTCTAGTTCAGCTACTGTTTTACCGTAAATGGACTTCCTTTTATAGCTTCCGTCATAGTTCATGCCTAGGTTTATTTTTGACTCGTAGAGCCCATCTGCCCTTTTCTTATATCTTGCCATGGCGGTAGTATTCTCCTTAATGATGATATGTGCATTGCGATTGCATACAATTAACTGCATCCCTGCCTTGACATCGCCATGAGCGGGGTCTATAATGACATAAAGGCATATAGAGGCACTGCTGGAAAACGGTTAGTCTCGAATATGGTCAGAAAGCAACCGCATTCGTAGCTGGAGGGCGGTTGTTTTCAACAATGTCTATGCTTCAAAGTTGAAAGGAAATGCTATTTATGTTGTCGATAGAGGAAATCAGAGGCTATATCACGCCTATTATTGAAAAATATCCTATTGAAAGGGTGATATTGCTGGGCTCTCATGCTCGTGGCGATGCTACCGAAAGAAGCGATGTAGATTTGATTGTTGACAGCAATGGCTTGTTGTGGAATAGAAAAATATTTGCATTAGGTGGCGAACTCCTTGATGCATTGCCGGTAAGGGTTGATGTTTATGATATCCTTGAAATAGCAAACCCATCTGCTATGTATGATAGTATACTAAAAGAAGGTGTGGTCATTTATGAATCCGCAAGATAAGGAACGCTTAGAAAAAATGTATTTCTTTGCTAAAGATGCAACGACTATAGCGGTTGGGATAACATAAAGAAAACCCGGGAGCTGACACTCCCGGGTTTTCGAATTGGTGAACGCTATGCAGTACGTCCAGTCTTTGCTCACAAATCATAACATAGGCGGGGGAGGTCTGTCAATATTTAGTTTCTGATTGCTCGCTAGGGAGTAGGCATGGTATAATCGTGTTACTGGGCTACCTCCAGTAGGAGGGAGGTGAACAGTCATATGAAACACGCTGTATCCTTTATCGTTGCTGTTATCGCTGGTGTTATCACACATATCATCAACGAGTGGCTCGACGGCAAGCGTAATTAGTCCAGTAACAGCCACAAAAAGAAAACCCGGGAGTCACACCTCCCGGGTTTTCGCTTTTCGGCGAACATTCATACTTAACGCTGTATCATTCGCACAGTTAGCATAACATAGGCGGGGGAGGTCTGTCAATATTTAGTTGCTGATTGCTCGCTAGGGTGTGGGCGTGGTATAATTATTTTTGCCGGAGACTATCCGCAGAAGCGGAGGTGATTTGTTTGCAACACTTTTTCTCTTTCCTAGTTGCCGTCGCAGCAAATATAGTGACACACTACATTTGCAAGTGGCTGGGCGGTGATGAATAATCCGGTAACAGCACATAGAAAGCCCGAGGGTATCTGACACCCTCGGGCTTTCGTTATGTGATTTGCATACAACATCTCTTTCCGTTGCTCAAAAATCATAACATAGCCGGGGGTTATCTGTCAATATTTAGTTGCTTTGCGGGACTTGCCGCACCGCATCGTTGGTGTGGTTGTACACATCATCGGCAAGTGGTTAGACAACAGGGATAAATAGTCCATCATCAGCCACAAAAGAAAACCCGGGAGGCGCAACTCCCGGGTTTTCTTTTTGATGAGCGCAATGCAAAACATTCGCTTCTGTCAGTAGAAGCATAACATAGCCGGGGGTTGTCTGTCAATATTTAGTTGCTTTGCGGGACTTGCCGCACCGCGTCGCTGGTGTTTTATATACATTCCGCTTCGAGGGAGGTGAAGCGGGATAATTGCGTTATATTATAAAGAGCATGGAGAGCGGCGCGGCACGGCGAGCCCCGCAATGGGGCTGGGGTTTATCTTTCTTCCCTGACTAGGATGTCAGTTATTTCGCAACCTAGAGCGGTGCATATTTTGTCTAAGTGGTCGAGGCTGATGCGAGTGGCAAACTCATGATACCAGTCATTTATTGTAGCGGGTCTAATCCCTGTGGCTCTTGCCAGATCCGCTTGAGTCCACCTTCGTTCTGCCAGTCTTATATGCAGCATTAACCTTATCATGTCAATCTCCCTTATCTTGTTTGATAGGAAAATTATAACTGAACATGGTAAATGATGCCGTAAAGTGTAATAAAAATACGAAAAGCGTAGTGTAAAGGCGAAAAAAACGATAATAGTTTATGGAGAGTAATAAAAATACGAAAAACGTAATGTAAAGGCGAAAAAAAACGATAATAGTTTATGGAATATTCAACTGGGAGGGTAAAGGGGTGGTAGAAACTGTATCCTCGATTGAGGAAGACCGTGCAGATTTGATTGCAATTATTCGCACAATGAACGAAATGGAAATAACAGAGCTTGCTAGGCACAAGCAAAATATGAGCAATGAGTCAGAGAATCAATGATTATTGTTGTGAATTGTCATCGTCTCGCCTTGCTATTATGGCTTCGGCAGCTATTAGCAGAGCGCGTATGTCTGCGTGGTCATCCATTTTCATTACTTTATCTATAAGCTCACGTTGAGCGTCAGTCAGACCGTCACCATCATCGGTGGCGGTTTTTTCTGTTTCTGTTTGAGTGGGATTGTTTGTACGACCAAGTAAATAGTCGGTGGTGACTGATAAAACGTTAGCCATTGCTAGTAAAACATCCTTACTCGGTTGTATTTCGTCGCGCTCATATTTTGAAATAGCTGATTTTTGAACACCAACCAATGAGCCAAGTTGCTCACCTGTTAAACCTTTCGATTTTCTTGCATTTCTAATGTTGTTCATCGAGTTCACCATATATATTTTACTGTATCCTGAATGGAAACACAAGGCAAGTGTCTAAAACAGACACAAGTTCACAAAATGTTCACAAAAAAGTGTATTGACAAGAAACTATAATTGTGTTAAGTTAAGAGTGTCTTAAATGGAAACGAGGTGATATTATGTATTCAAAATTGAAAGAAATTCGTACATCCAAAAGAGAAACCTGTGAGGATCTCTCCGCTATACTTGGATTTAAGACGCGAGGAGCTTATCACAAAAAAGAAACAGGAAATGTACCTTTTACCTTATTGGAAGCGAAAGCTATAGCTGATCATTATAATCTACGTATTGAAGATATTTTTTTTAACAACGAAGTGTCCAACAAGGATACTGCGGGTGCCTTGATATGAATCTAAGCATTAGAAGATGAATAATACTCAACACTAACAAATAGGCTAAATTAAACAACATAATTAGCTTTTAGAAACGGAGGAAACAATGGATACAAGAAACAATGAGAAGGAATGCCGTTTTTGCGGCAGCATCATCCTCAACAGCGAGGCTATACGTTGCTCATATTGCGGGGCAGAAACCCAGCTGGAGTACAGGCAGTTTTACCGCGAGGTGCTGGACATGAGGGACGGCTTCATCCGCGTCAAGGTGGGAACGGCAAAGCCGGACTCGTTGATTGCCGGGCTACGCTCTGGCTTGGCGTGGTTTGTCTGGGACGTTTTTGTCACGGAGCCCATCAGTGCGAGCGGTCTCAGTAAGCAATTCGACGCTGAAAAGGCGAGCGAAATAGTGGAAATAGGTCTGGCATACGTTGAGCGGTGTTACAGTACGCTCATCGGCATAATGGAGGAACTCCACTATGAGCGGATGGAACACTGGGGCGAATCTGACCCGCCAGACCCACCGATGCCATTCTAGCTTGCTTCCTCGCTCCTGTCTATAAACGTATCGAAGCCCCAAAGCGTAGAAAACGGCAACGAAAACAACGAAAAGGGCGAAAAGCGAAACCAGAACTCACAATCAAAGGTTGGAAAACAAGAAAAAACCCGCCACTGAAAAAAACAGCGGGTGGAAAGGAGAAAAACGATGGAAGATGAAGACACGATTTGCCCTTACTGTGGGAAACCTATCACCGAATGCATGGAAGAAATGGAGAAAGACTTAAAAACCGGAAAGATAACTACCAACGAAGCTCGTGTGCATCGCGGTTTACCAGCTATCGAGGGCTTTGACTTCAGAGCAAGAGTGTCTAATGTTAATGAAGAGTAATTTCAAAAGAAGCAAAGCTTAGGTCAAGAACATTGTAATGCTGGGTAGTATCATCATAAACCATTCCTAATTCATCACAGCATATTTTAGCAAGTTCGTAGAAATCGGAATACTCACAGTCGAAGTCAAGCCTGTTTTTCATGGAATAATAAATTTCGTGAGAATACACGATATTACGAGTTTTGCCGTTAAACAACATTTGATATTTTCGTCCTACTTCATTTGGCCCTGGTATATAGCTTTTATCTGCATCGCGAAGTTCACACAGATAATCATGTATAGCAGTTTTTGTATCTGACAAAGTAATCACCCCTTTGTAACAGTTGTCGTAACAATGCACAAATATCATTAATTAAAAAAACCCGCCACTGAAAAAACAGCGGGTGGAAAGGAGAAAAACGATGCAATACAAAGTAATCGTGGAAGTACCTGAAATCAACCGCATTATGGAGTTGTCCAAAACTGTCCAGTACCACGCTGACGCGCTAATCGATACGATAAGACAACTCCAATACACGGTAGTCGGTGCAAACATCTATTTACAAGCGAATGGCGACCAAAAAGAATCAACAGAAACAATGGACGGAGAAGACGCTGACACTATTTCTTAGCAGGATTATCATCGATAGTATTGTTGCTTGAAATCGTTTCAATGAAACTGAAGGTAATTTCAACACTATTGGGTAACTTATAAACGCTTGATATTGGAGCTGGTGCGGTATTATGCAAATCACTAATGTTGGTGTTGGATGATAAGGTTATTCCTTCGTTGCAATTCTGGCATATAAAGTTTCTACCAGTTGTGTTTTCTAGCGGGGCTTCGTCTTTTAGCGTAAATAGACATCCGCATTTGCATTTTACTAGTAACAAAACATCACGTCCTTTCATTTGTTTTATCGGATTGAGCGGTGGAGGGCATTAGGAAAGGAGAATCAAAAAATATGAAGGAATACACGGTAACCTTCCACCTTACGGAGGAACAGGAGAAAATGCTTGCCGAGGTCGCCGAATTGAACGGCAGGGAGCCGGCTCATGAGTTTGAGTTTATTATGCAGGTCGGCTCGGCGCATTTGATTAACGAGAAGCTGCAAAGCGCAAAGTGGTTCACCGAGCGAGGCGGCGTGAAGGTGCGGGAGAGCGCCGAAAAGAAAGGAGAATGAAATGGATGAGAAAAAGAAAACAGATCATCTGCCAGTTTTTATAAGCGTCTATGAGTTTGCTGAGTACCTGGGCATTGGACTTAGCCTTGCGTATCAGTACACGCGGGCAAAAGACTTCCCAGTTATTCAGCTCAGGAAAAAGGGGCGGATAATTATAGACATTGAAGCCGCGCTTGAATGGCTGCGCGAAACGACTCTTTATAGCAGACCCCAATACTATGATTACAAAGAAAAATGGTGGGAAAAATAAATGGAAGGGGAGCAAAACATGGAAAACGAAACATTGACCAGGGTGCTTGAATTGGTGGATATGATGCTTGAAATCAGCGACAAGGCTGAACTGGATATTGTTGCAAAGAAAATCGATGTTCTTTTGAAAATCGACAAGCATTACCAAGATGCACCGCTTTATGCCTATGCGCGGCAAGCCGAGCAATGAGGAAGGGGCGGGAGGCGGTGAACGTGAAAGACCCGCGCTCCGTGCAGATAAGGTTGTTCCGCTGCGGGGAGTGCGGGGCGATCACTCCCGCCTGCAAGATAAGCGGGAAGACCGAGAGGGGTCACCCAAAGCATTTCTGGTGTTTCGCTTGCCAAGAGGAACGCAAGCAGATCCAGATTGAGTGAAGGAGAAAACAGTATGGAAATCAGAGTGAGAAATGGAGATAAAAGCATGGATTTCACACTTCATGGAAGCCCAGAGGAATTAGCGAGGTTTATTGTCCACATTTATGAGACAGCGGCGGAGGTTTTGAATCTAAAAGAGCAACCGATTAGTTTCAACCTTGAAAATAATGACATAGAAAAAGTCGCAAGTTTTATAAAATCTGCTTTAAGTGGTTGCGACCGAGAAGGGTGAGGGTAATAGTGATGACAAGGTGGCATGAAAGAAAACAAAGGAAAGCCGAAAAGCTGAGGAACTATGTCATGAAATGCTGGGCTGCTGGTAAAGAGCCGTATTGGGATCGCCTGTGGTGGCTACCGGCTGCTCTTGGTGCTGCGGGAATCGTATTAACCCTAGCTGCGCTGCTAATGACACAATTGAGAGTATGAGCGCAATGACTGCGATGATTGTTGTAACAACCCATCGTCTGCGAATCGACTTGAAAGCTATGTCGTCAAAAATCATTCTTTCGGCATGGTGACGTTCAGCTTGTTGGTACTGTTGAAATGTTGGGTTTCTATTGATGTAAAAATTATTAGGATCTGCCATAAAATCACAACCTTTCTATTTAGGGTATCGGAAATAGATGAACTCTTATTAACTAAAAGGAGAAAACACATAATGGAGCAAATTATGACACCGACTATAACGTTGATTAAGACATTTAACCTTAGACCGCATCCAAAGAATCCAAGGCGAGACCTGGGAGACCTGACTGAGCTCTCGGATAGCATAAGGGAGCAGGGTATCATGCAGCCGCTGACGGTGGTGCCTGATGATAGCCCTGGTCGATGCCGGAATTGTTTTCACTATCTCCATGTGAGTAGCTCGTGTACCAAGGAGGCCCAGCTTGGTGCTGCCAGAGGGCGGGACTCAGACGGAAACCCTCTGCCCTGTGAAGAATGGGAGCATGACGGTAGCCACATCATTGTCATGGGGCATCGCAGACACGCAGCGGCGGAAATTGCGGGATTGAAAGAAATACCCTGTATCGCGCGCAATATGACGGAGCGGGAGCAGGTAGCAGCGATGATGTCCGAAAATATGCAGCGTTCGGACTTGGACGTTCAGGAAGAGGCAAAAGGTTTCCAAATGATGCTGGATCTCGGCGAAACCGTGGAGACAGCTGCAAAAGCCACCGGCGTTTCCCAGTCTACCGTAAGGCGCAGGGTGAAGCTGATGGAGCTGGATCAAGGGAAGCTCCGAGAGTCTCTTGCTAAAGGTGGGACTTTGCAAAACTACATCGATTTGGAGCGGATAAAGGACATCGACACCCGAAACGAGGTGTTGAACCATATAGGCACCAACAACTTCGACTGGGAACTCAGGAAAGCGGTGGAAAAGGAGACCTTCGAGGAAGCGAGACCTGTTGCTATTGAATTGCTCATGAGCTTTGCTCTTGAAATTAGCGATGAATATCAAGAAAACAATGATATATCATTTTATACGACGCTTTGGCTAAAGGACTTTGAGAAATGGGAACTTCCGGATGACGACAAGGAGTATTTCTATAAAGATTATGGTGAATACGTGCAAGTGTACCACACAACGGAAGAGACGGAGCAGAATGAAAGTGAGCGGGAGGCCGATCTAGTTGAGCTTGACAGGCAGGCGCGTCGCAAGCAGGCTGCCGAGGTGGCGAAACGCGCCTACTGGTCACGGAAGACTTTTGTAAAAAATCTCAACATTGGGATGGCGATGACTGAGTTGGTGCTAGGCTTCGCAGCGGATGCCTTAGTGTCGTGTCCAATCGATTATAAAATGGCTACTGTATTTATGGATGCAGTTAATGCAGACGGTGAATATGCGAATTTCGAGGAAGCAATTTTCATGGTCAGACGCGAGCACGAAGGGCGTTTAGGCAGAGGCAGGTTCTTGTTTATGCTGTCTTATTGCTCGCTGGAACCAGGTGCGATTTCACTGATGGACTGGACAGGTGGATTCAATGCGAACAACACATCCATAAATGCGCTCAGAAACCTATATCTTAACCTTGCGACATTTGGCTACGAAATCAGCGACGAGGAAGCCGCCATGCTGGACGGCTCCCATGAAATGTATCTGCGTGACTATGATGATGACTGCGAGGATTGCATATGTTTCGATTGTACTGAAAGTGAATGCGCTGGCGAATGCGACGGTAGATACTGCGGATGCGACGATTGCATAATGGAGGATCCAGAAGAGGGGGATGATAGCGATGTCTGAGGAAACCTATTGCAGGTATTGCGGGAAGCTTATCAAGTATATACGCACTGCTGCCGGAAAGTACATGCCCTGTGACGCGACTAGGGTGTATTTCGTGGAAGACCCAAGGGGACCCGACTTTGTGTATATCGGTGAGCGGGAATCAGCATATGGCTACATACTCCAATCTGAGGCATTAGGGAGCGTCAAGGCTTACCGTCCCCATTGGGGAACCTGCACCGGCGAGAAGTTTGTTCCACGCAAGGGGAAAAGCGTCAAGAAAGCGGCTACAGCGGAAGGGAACGCAAAGCAGCCAGCAATTGTGCAAGCTAAAATGCAGGAAGATCCGGAGACTGAAAGTTTCGAGCAGCTTACCCTTTTCCAGCCGGAGCGGGTAAAGCTAAAAGAAACGATGGAAGATTATTAAGGAGCGGGTGAGTAGTGGCGATAAAAACAAACCGCAATGCAGTCGGGTACATAAGCAACCGCAACCTTGCATCAACAGGCTTTTGTAAGCGCAAAGACTGTGCGTATTTTGCCAGTTCTACCAAGAGCTGCGATTACAGGCTAGTCCACGGCATAGGTCGAGGCTGTCCAGTAGAGGGCTGCAAAAGATACGAAAAGGGCAAAAAGAAAAAAGCGTTGGATAGAGATTGGAAAAGCAACAATGACGGATAAGAGCGGGGCAAACTTTCAAATATAAAGGAGAAACCATGAAATATACAATGGATACTGTGAATGTGCTAAGGAAGCACTACCAGAAATATATCAACAGGCTTGCTGTAATCGAAGCCAACAATCCGGACATAACGAGGCTAAAGGAGCTTGGCGACATCGACCATTTAGAATGGCAGCTTTGTTTAGAAGCCATCAGCGTCATTACCATAATAGCACTCGACAGCAAAATAGGCATGGAAATGATAACGGAAACCGACCCCTTGAGTAGCGGTCTCTGGGCCGCTTCGTAGGAGGGTGGTGATATGTCTCAGTTACAAATACGTAAAAACCGCATCCCAATAGAAATCAACACGAGTACCCGCTATACGGCAACATGCCAGCACTGCAGTTTTAAAATATCAGCGGAGTATCCTGCTGGCAGCGGGAAGACCGCAGTATCTGTAAGTGATGATTTTGTTGCACTGGGCTGGGAGCATTGCAAGGAAACGGAGGGACTATGGATATGCAACGAATGCTCTGGAGTAAAAGGAGAGCAAAAAAAATGAGAACAGAGGAGATTGACCCTTGCAAAATCGCCGATGTGTTTTTTGCGGCATCTGTGCTGGCGGTGGTGATCATATCTTCGGCGGCTGTGTCCTTGGCGGTGAGCCACGGCAGGTATAAAAAACCTGCCGTGGCTAGTCCGTCTGCTAACAAGCCGTTGAAAGCAGCCCATGTCAAACAAGAACACGTATTCCCTCACAGGGAACCAGCCTCTCCATCAAATGACGTTGGAGAGACGCAATGCGTGCAAAAGCCTAATGTTGCTGATGCGGTAATCGTATATGAAGCGCAAAGCCGTTATCCGGACATAGACGATGCGGAGCGGGAGACATTGGCAAGGCTGGTATGGCTTGAAGCTCGTGGAGAGGGCGAAAGGGGTCAGCAAGCTGTGGCTGAGGTGGTAATGAACAGGGTATCAGACCCGCGTTTCCCTGACACGGTTAATGGGGTGGTATTCCAAACGGATCCTTGTTTGCAATTCGCTCCTTCCGGAATGATACCGCACACTACGCCTCAGCAGGCTCAGTATGATGCTGTCGATGAAGCCTTGTATGGTGAGCCGGTGCTGGAGACCGACTATGTTTATTTCAATACATTGCCAGTTACCACCGTTGGGGTTATCAGAATAGGCAACCATTATTTCTCCAAGTAGGCTATACATATACTATACATTATATGGAATGGAAAGGGGTATGGGCATTGTTTTTACTAAACGAAAACATGGTGAAAGCACGAAAGGAACACAGTTGCAGGGGTTGCGGCAAAGTGTACCCAAAAGGGTCGCAGATGCTAAACGCCATGTATATGGACAGGTATGGCAAGTATGTATCTGTATACTGGTGTGCGACTTGCTTAGAGTATATGAGCCGCCATGGGCTGACCATAGCAGGCGAATGGGAGCTTGGTGAGCTGCTGAGTTTCGATCGAGCGGGATGGCAAGACGTGAACCTTGAAATCATAGACAGGAAGCAATAAGCACGGCTTGTATAAGCTTGTAATTATTGCGCTGTGCGCATGAAAAAAACTGTGCTGGAAAGCACATTATGGGCTTGTAATGGGTATTAACTTATGGACGCTCCAAACGATGAAATGGGTGCGCAAATCAATGACGTTGTGTGAAAGCGAGTGGTAATAGTTGCTCTACTCTGGCGAAAAGTATGAGTTTCTTTTCAACAGCGAGATAGATGTCCAAGATGACGCGGGTTTTGGGGAAGCAAGGGAGCTTCTCCGTCATTCCGGCGTCGCCTTGTACAGGACAAAGACTATAACCAGCGGTCTTGTTAGGGAAGTGGAGATATACCCTGTCTATGACTCGCCAAGCGCAGCTAGAGCGGCGAAAGCGAATCAGTCTAGACAGGCGCAGCAGAATCAGAACGAAAAGAACGCAAAGAAGGCTCTCATCAGAAAAATCAATGCAAATTTCAACGAAAATGATTTGCACGTTACTTTGACCTACAAGGACAAGCGGCTTCCCAATGAAGCCGAAGCCTTGAAAGACATTCGCAACTTTATCAGGCGGGTCAGGTCGCTTAGAAAGCGGGAAAAGCTTCCTGAGCTGAAATATGTCTACGTGATAGAGTATTCCGATGGCGACAGGAGAAGGGTACGCGTCCACCACCATGTCATCATGTCAGGAGGTCTTGACAGGAAGGCGATAAAGGCTCTCTGGCCTCATGGAATCGCAAACATCGATGAGCTGGAACCCGAGGATGGCAGCTTGGAAGGACTAGCCAGGTACATCACAAAGCCACCAGGTGGGATAAAGCGAAGCAAGCGTTGGCAGGCATCGAGAAACTTGAAAAAGCCCAAAGTGACTATATCGGACACGAAGGTGAGCAAAAGACAGGTGGAGCGGATGGCGTTGGACATGGAAGAGGCTGCTCCCACGATATTTGGCAATTTGTTCGCTGATTATGATTTCGTATCGTGCGATGTAAAGCGTAGCGACTTTGTCGCCGGAGCTTACGTTTACGCTAAGATGCATAAGCCGCCGCTTGAGAAAAAGCCTCGGCGGGCGGTAGCGAAAAAAAGGGAAAGAGGTGAGTGATGAAGACGGTATACCTAGCAGGAAAGATAACCGGCGATGAGGGTTACAGGGAAAAGTTTGCAGCGGCGGCGAGGGAGCTGGAGCTTGCGGGCTTTGTCGTGTGCAACCCTGCTATGCTTCCCTATCCGGGGTTCGAGTATGATCAGTACCTGAGAATGTCGGCTGCTATGCTCGAAGAGTGCGAGGCTGTTTGCTTTTTGCCGGACTGGGTTCAGAGCAATGGAGCCAGACTGGAGTATGCTATGGCTATAGATGCTGGCAAGGAAATATTTTATTATCGAGAATGGATTGTGGGTAGAAGCTGAAGAGCGGCGCATATCGAAAGGAGCGTTATATGGCTATTGGAGAAACGAAAAACGAAGAAATCAAACGTTGGCTTAACAGGGGTAGAGCTGCTATGCGTGAGGTGGAAGCCCTGAAGACTGCTAAGCTAGCTGCCGAGGTCAGGGCAGCCAGCGGGAGCGCGACTGGAAAACTAACGTCAAAGCGTTCTGCGAAAGGCAGGGGTGACGGTGCTCTTGTCCAGGTGTTGGAGTATGGCAGGGAGCTTGACGCTAGGATCGCAGAGCTGGATTCAATCCTAGTGGAAATCGCCAGGGCTATATACGCTGTGGAAGATGGCACCTTGCGGCTTTTGCTCATAAACCGCTATATTTTGTTCAAGAAATGGGAGCAGGTAGCCATTGACATGGGCTATAGCTATACCAACGTCACCTTCAGGCTGCATCCCAAAGCGCTTGAAGCGGTGGAGGAACTTAGATTGGCAGGAAAAATAAGAATCTTAGGGTCATTTGAATAATAATTTTGCAAAAATGAAAAGTGTGTATGTTTGTGTATGTTTGTGTGTGATATAATGGCAGCGTGAATTAGTGGCAGCTACCCGATTAAGGGCGGCTGCTTTGCCATTTTCGTGAAAGGCGGCGCACATGAGGAAGAGCTGCAAATATTGCGGTCGCATCCACGAGGGAGGGGTTCCCTGTGTCAAGAAGCCGCCGCCCAAGTCCCGAAAAAAAGCGGGCAGCAGGGAGTCTAGGTTTCGCAACACCTACGCTTGGCAACGGGTGAGGAAGGTAGCCTTGGAGCGGGATTTGCACTTGTGCAAGCTATGCGCTTCAGAGGGGAGGATCTCATATGGCAAGTTGGAGGTTCACCACATAGAGCCGCTTTCGGAGCGGTTTGATTTGAGGCTTGACTTGGACAACCTGGTATCTCTTTGCGGAGGCTGCCATGAAAAAGCTGATGGTGGAAGGGTTGCCCGCAAGCATCTGAGGAAGATTGCGGCTTCAAAAGTACCCCCCCTACTCTTTCGGAAGGGGAAAGTCTGAGTGTGCCTACACCAACCAGCCCTCCTCCACTCATAAAAAATTCCGAAAATGGCTTAGCGCGTGTGTGTGTGCGTGTGCGTATGCGCCCGCGCGCGCGTTATAGGAATATGCTGATAAGCGAATAAAGCGAAAGGGGGAGCTGTTATGGGTAGACCGGCAAAAGCAACCGCTATCCAAAGTGCGAATCTGACAAAATTGGAAAAGGACACAAGAAAAGCGGCAGAGGATGAGTTGCGAGGTCAAGATGACAGGATAGTGCCTCCGGATTGGCTCAACGAAGGGCAGAAAACCGTATTCGAGTTCGTTGTTGCGGAAATGGAAGCCAGCAGGGTCTTGGGGAATCTGGATGTTTTCGTGTTGACTCAATTCGCGGTCGTTACGGAGCGGATATTCGATCTGGAGCAGATGATAAACGAAGATGCAAGGTCGAACCTCCAGAGCAAGGAGCTTATATTCGCCCGCAACTCCTACATCAAGGACTTTTGGCGAGGTGCCAATGAGCTTTCCCTTTCCCCCCAGGCAAGGGCAAAGATAGGAATATTGAATCTTGCCAAGAAGGAAGAGGATAAGGACCCCTTGAAAAAGATACTTGCTGGAAGGGTTTAGCGGTATGGCGATGGACAAACAGCACCCTGCATACAAATACGCTGCCGATGCGGCTGCAAGGCGTGTACCGGCACCAAGGTACGTGAAGATCCAAGCGCGCGTATTTAGGGACATTGCCAATGGCAAGAATAAAAAATACATGGTAGACCCCGACAGGTGCGAGCTTGTGGGTGAGATACTGAAACTGATAAATATGCCAAAAGGACTCAGCCTAGGACAGCCCCTTTACGATTGTCTGAGCGGATTCCAATGGCTTTTTATAATAGCCGTCCTTTGCGTTGTCCACAGGGACAATCGAGAGAAGCGACGGTATACGACTGCAGTACTTGAAATAGCTAGAAAAAACGGTAAGACGATGCTCGTAGCGGTGCTATTTTTAATACTGATGTTATTGGAGCCTGAGTTTTCGCGGTTTTATTCAGTTGCACCCGATGGTCAATTATCAAGGGAGATACAGACCTCGTTAAGAGAGTTTATTGCAAAAAGCCCGGCGCTTACCGACAAGTTCAAGCTCAGGCGGGACGACATTTTGTGCCACCTGACATCAAGCCAGTTTTTTCCGCTGAACTACTCCAATAGCAGGCTTGACGGAAAGTTGCCCAATGTATTTGTCGCTGACGAGGTTGGCGCATTGCCAAACAACTATGCGGTGGAAGCTATGCGCGGCGGTCAGGTGACGATACTCAACAAGCTGGGCTGTATAATATCCACCAAGTATCCCCGCATCGATAACCCTTTTGAGGACGAGGTGGATATGGCGAAAAAAGTGCTGGATGGCACTGTGGAAGATGAAACGCTGTTTGCGCTTTTGTTCGAGCCAGACGATACTAAAAAGTGGATGACCAGCGATAGGATACTCCATCATGCAAACCCTCTGGCACTGGACGTGCCGGAGGTTATGGAGGATCTTCTGAAAAAACGCAGGGATGCAATATTTCAGCCCAATAAGCGGGAATATTTCATAACCAAGCACTGCAACATCATCTACCAGGGCATGGGTACAGAAACTTACATATCTCCCAGCGATGTGATGAAATGCAGAGCTGAAAAGCCCATCGATTGGACTGGTAGGCGGGTATGGATTGCCGCCGACTTGTCGATGACCACTGACAATTGTGCCGTGGCGATGGTTGCGGAAGAAAATGGAGCGGTATTCGCTCGCGTCCTTGGTTTTATACCCGAGGGCAGGATAGAGGAAAAAAGCGAGGAAGAGCGGGTAGGCTATCGGGAGTTTTGCGAGATGCTCTATTGCATATCTTGCGGTGATAGCACCGTTGACTATGGGGTCATCGAAGACTATGTGCTGGGGATAGAAGACGAATATGGCGTTGAGGTTGTATCCATAGGAGTGGACAGATACAATGCGATGTCATCTGCTCAGAAATGGGAGCGGGAAGGTTATGACACCGTTATAATTCGGCAACATTCGGACACGCTTCACCCCCCCACGAAGCTCCTGAGGGAGCTTATACTGGAGGGGCGGTTTACATATGACGAAAACCAATTGTTGGAGATAAATTTTCAAAACGCAAAATGCACATACGATACGAACATGAACCAGTACGTTTCCAAGAAGCGGTCGCGGGGAAAGGTAGACATGGTTGTCGCCCTTATAAACGCCGTGTACCTGCTTCAGCAAGATGTGATGTTTGGGGAAGCGGATGACTGGGCCGTGCAGACATAGGAAAAAGGATAGATAGTATGGGGATTAAGCAGAGGATAGCTGACTGGGTACTTGAAAACAGAACAACGGACTTTGACACGATGAACCCGCTTCTGGCGGTGTTTTTGCGTCAGGATACGATTACCAGGGCTCAAGCGATGGACATTCCCACCTTTGCCGGCTGCGTCAGGTTCATAGCGGAAACCGTTGCAGGTTTACCGATTAAGCTGTATCGCCGTACTGAAGCTGGCGTTCAGGAGTTGGAGCATGACCCAAGAGTATTGCTGCTTAATGGCGACACCGGAGATCTTTTGAGCGGATGGCAGCTGAAAAAGGCGATCGCCGAGGATTTGGTTGTGGAAGGCGGCGGCTATGCCTATATTAACCGATGGCGAAACGAGGCTATAAGCCTGCACTATGTTCCCAGGCACTATATCAGCTTTTTGCCAGGCGTTGACCCCATATACAAGAGCTGCGGCAT
Source organism: Oscillospiraceae bacterium (assembly GCA_009777775.1). Taxonomy (GTDB): domain Bacteria; phylum Bacillota; class Clostridia; order Oscillospirales; family Oscillospiraceae; genus WRMH01. The sequence goes on along the minus strand of WRLE01000006.1, from coordinate 112,782 downwards.
CGTGGTGAACGGCTCACGGTACAGCGAGCATATGTTTATAAAAGCCACGAGAAAGACCGTGGACGGCGTGAGGGGGACCGGTGCGCTCCAAGAACACCAGCTTGTCCTTGCCGTTGCATATAACATCCTGAAATACGAAAACAACCTTGTGAAGACAGGGGGAAACCGCAGGGGTGTACTTAAAGCAGAAAAGAAGCTGGAGCAGAAAGCCCTTGACGAGCTTCGTGACAAATGGAAGGACTACAACGAAGCCGACAAAGCCAGTTTATTGGTACTAAATGCGGGCATTTCCTTCCAGGAGACTTCTGCAACATCAGTAGAGCAGCAGCTAAACGAGCGGAAAAAGACGCTCTCTAACGAGATATGCAGGCTATTCGGCGTTTCAGAGAATGTCCTTTCAGGCAGCGCAACGGACGAGGAGTATTCAGCAGCGATAAAGATAGCCGTTGCCCCTGTCCTTGCCAGCATCGAGTCAGCGCTCAACCGGGATTTGCTGTTGGAGTCGGAAAAGGGAGATCTTTATTTCATGTTCGACAACATGGAGTTCCTGCGCTATTCCATAGAGAAGCGTTTCGAGACCTACGCAGCGGCGATAGCTTCCAATGTACTCCAGATAGACGAGGCGAGGAAGCTGGAGAATATGCCACCCCTTGGGCTCACCTTCGTGAAGCTGGGCTTGCAAGATGTCTTGTATGACCCAGAAGCGGGGACGTTCTTTATACCCAACATGAACGCCCTGGGCGATTTCGAGGGAACGGTAACTATGCCGGAGGAGCGGATAGTTGGCGACATCGACTATATCCAAGACCCAGTGACAGGCAAGATGATGGGTAGCAGACCGCGCATGTGGAAGCCCGTGAACTATTCCAACGGCGGTGGATCGGAGAGTAATGATGAAAGCAGTGGTACTTCGCAGGAAGAAAAGCAAAAGAAAATCGACAGTATAAGTATCGATTTTGAATCAGATAATATACTGCCGGGTTTGAATAAAGAAGATTTAAATGAGCTTGGAAAAGAAGATAAGCCTGTTTTACTAAAAAAAAGCATTATTGAAAGGAATCTGTTACGGCATCCTGATGTTGACGCATCAGATTATGCAAGACTTATTGGTCAAGCATTATATAACAGCGATGAACGGTTTGGAGGAAGAGAGCATCATAATCCTGATTATATGAATTTCGTTAAATATGGCGAAAGACGTGCTGCTCTAACATTAATCGAGTTAGCAGATAGAAAAGAATATTATGAGATTGTTCATATATTTGAACCAAGCAACACAAGTGTTGGTAAGATGAAACCATAAAAAAAGCTAATGTGGAGGGACTGACATTCCCCTCATCGCAGTTGGTAAAACCAAAGCGGCAGTCGTGTCAGATTTTCTGCAGTTCACATTAGCTTTATTAGTTGATTACATATTACCATAACAAGAGCGGGAATGCAACAACAAATAAATAGACCGACATTGAATGTTGGTCTTTTTTCATTGGGGAAAACAGGAAAGAGGTGAATACGGATGAAAATCGAAATCAGGTCAGACCATGTGCTGCTTGACGGGTACGTGAACGCCGTGGGGCGCGACAGCAAGACGATAGCAGATCGCAGGGGAGGCTTCGTTGAGCAGGTGATGCCTGGTACTTTTGCCAGGGCATTGGGAAGGGGAAACACAGTCGAGCTGAAACTGAACCATGAGCGGGTTCTCGGCAGCACCTCAGATGGGGTACTGGAGCTTGTGGAGGACGCTATTGGACTCAGGGCAAAGGCAAAGATAACAGACCCTGAAGTCATAAAAAAAGCGAGAAACCAGCAACTCCTCGGCTGGTCGTTTGGTTTTAGAGATCCGAAAGACGAATGGGAAGAGCGGGTAGACACGATTCCAAGGCGGTACCTCAAAGACATCACCCTAACCGAGGTGACCATAGTGGACGACACGAGGCGACCCGCATATATCGCCACTTCCATTGAGGTGCGGGACTTTTCGGAGCAGGATACGGAATATGTCTTTCATGATGAAGAGCGGGAAGACGCACAAGTGCAGGAAGATAACCATGTAGACCCCCAGGGGGGTACAGAATCGAAAGCAGCTATTATAACGCAAATTGCTGGCTATAAAGCCCGCAGAAACAATATATTATACCGGAGGGGATAACATTGAAGAAAAAGCAATTAATTGAGAAACGCAATGGGCTGATCGACAAAATGGACGCGCTGATCGCCGCTTGCGAAACCGAGGAAGAGGTCAGAGCTTTCACAGATGAAGAGCAGACCGAGTTTAACACGCTGGAAGCGGAAATCAAAGCCATCAGCGGGCAGATTTCAGCCATCGAAACAAGGGAGCTTTTGGAGCAGACCTTTGAAGATCCCGCAGCGGGCGACGCTGCCAACGAGGAAGAGCGAAGGGCGCTTGACGAAAGCAACTTCCTTTCCTACATCAGGGGGGAAACCCGCGCCCTGGACATCGCGCAAAACGGCGGGATAATCCCAGCGCACATCGCCAACCAGATAATCGAGGTGGTGAAGGAGCTTTCTCCCATTTATGCATTGGCAACGGTCTACAACGTGGGTGGTGACCTCATATTCCCCATCTACGATGAAGGCACATCGTCCATCGGCGCGGCTTTCGTAGATGATATGCAGGAGCTTACCGAGGGTACAGGCAAATTCACCACGGTGAGGCTTGAAAACTTCATAGTGGGTTGTTTAGCGAAAATTTCAAAATCCTTGATGAACCGCACGGACTTCGACCTCATGAGCTTCGTTGTCAGGAAAGTGGGTCAGGCTATTGCAGAGTTTCTCGAATTTCACCTTATACAAGGCGCAACTGGGAAAAACGAAGGTATTTTATCGGCTCCACAGGTTCTGGTTGCACCGTCTGCCACTGCGTTGACTGCTGACGACCTCATTGACCTACAAATGTCGGTGGTGATGCACTATCAGACAAATGCCTGCTGGGTGATGCATAAGAATACTCTAAAGGCACTCAGGAAGTTAAAGGACTCCACAGGTGAGTATCTGCTCAACAAGGACATCACTACTCCCTTCGGCTGGAGCATCCTTGGGAAGCCTGTTTACATCACCGAGAGTATGCCCCAGATAGCCGCTGAGGAGCGGGTCATCGTTTATGGCGACATGTCGGGACTGTATGTTAAGCTAGCGCAAGATATAGAGCTCCAACTTCTCCTTGAAAAATACTCCACCCAGCACGCTGTTGGCGTTGTCGGCTATGTGGAGTTTGATAGCAGAGTGGTTGAACCCCAGAAGATGACCGTCCTAGAGATGGCGCCATAGGGGGGCTTGGCATGAAGATAAAGGCTGTAAAGAGCTTTACCGGAAAGGTAACAATGATGCAGGACGAAATCAGGGATGTTAGGGAAGAAATAGCCCTCGACCTAATAAACTCCGGTTATGCTGTGGAAATCGTAAACGATGGAGCAGCTGTTATCGATGAAACGGCTGAAACTGTCGATAGTGCGGATCGCAAAGGCAAAGCCGGTACGGCTGCGAAAGGTAAATAGGGTGACTACCGTGAAGATCAGCAGGGTAAAAACAGAGACTATAGCCGCCCACTGCCACGCTCCCGAAGACGATCCGATGCTAAAGGTCTACTGGGATGCCGCTGTGCAATATGTGCTGGGCTACACGGGCATGACGAAAAGAGATGCGGACAAGCATGAAGACCTGACGGTCGCCGCGCTTGTCCTTGTTTCCGATATGTATTACAACCGGAGCTACCATGTCGCCAGCGAAAAGGTGAATCAAATTGTGGACTCTATCATAGGATCTCATGACTATAACCTGCTGCCTGGAGGTGGTGTCGATGAACGCCGGTGATTTTGGGGACAGGCTTGAAGTGCTGGAGCTGGTAGAAACCAGTCTTGGGACATGGGAATGGGTATGGCTGCAAACGGTCTGGGCGAAAGCGGAACACCAGAATTACAGGAGTCTTGTGTCCAACAACTCGATACTCCAGCGTTCGACCAGATTCACGGTTCATGCGAACACTAATATCACGCTCCACAATGCCCTTATATTCGCCACCGGTGGTGGAGGGCATTGTCACATCAGCGACATAAACATGGACAAGCCAGGCTTCTACATTTTGACCGCCGCATTTGTAGAACACCAGAACTGCGAATGCAGACGCACGGAGACTGGTATGGGGGTATTGAACCGTCCGGATGTGGTGGAGCTGGACCCCTTGGTGTTCCCAGGGATACTGGCAGAGAAATACTTGCGCCAGAGCCAGGGAGAACCTATGTCATATTCCGAGTACAGGTATATGTTGGTAACACCAAAGGCTATTGAGCTGGAAATAGGCGAGCTGGTGGAAGTTGGTGGCAAGCTTTGCCAAGTGGCGGTTGCACACCTGCTGGATCCATATAAGAATGAATATGAAGTGGTTATGAGGTGGGACAACTGATGAGTATTGAATACAAAGGACTCGAAGAGCTGGACAGGCGCTTTGCTTCTGCTATGCGTGATCGTCCGGAGCTTCGGCTGCAGATGCACATTGAAGTGTCGAAGGAACTGCAATACGAAGTGCTGGATCAGATAGACAGGGTAGGCATTAGGCAGAGCGGCGATAAGATAGGCAATGCAAACAGACCCACTGGAGGACTTAGAGACTGGCAGAGTCGATATGTCGGCAGCGGTGGCGGGTATGCTGCTGTGAGACCCATCGGAAAAGCCGATGGTGGAGGTACAGGAAGAAACAGCGCGGGAGCTATCACAAACTATCTTGAGCGGGGTCACAAGGTTCGTAGACCATCGGGGAAAGCCAAGCGACAAAGGAAGAGCCGTGGAAGGTACGGTTATGCCAGAGGTTATTACTTTTATACAGCAGCGAGGTCAAGGGCGCAGCAGGTGGCGATTGCCGCAGCGAACGCCTATGCCCAAAGAATGTTGGAGAGGATTGGTGACTAGGTGCTGGAGATAACGGAAATAACCGAAGCTATCAACGAACTTATTGCGAAGGCATACCCAAATGATCCGGTGTATGTGAACCTTATACCAAAGGATTTCTCAAGACCGTCTACGCTCATTGCGTTTGTGAACACAGAGCGGACCGATGCGAGCCGTAAAATGCTAGCTGTGAAAATACAGTATGCGCTCACCTGCTTTTGCGAAGTGGATGGACACTACAACTCTGATACCCAAGCCGTCACCGAAAGGCAAGATGGTATAATGCGCATTTTTGCTCGCGGATACATCAAAGTTGCCGACAGGAGCGTCAAGCTTGTGGCAGCGTCCAGCGGAGCGGAAATAACGGAGAGCTATATCGATTTAAATATAGAATATTTTGACGAAAGACCCGATGAAGGGGATTGTTACCCCATCGCCGAGTCTGTGGATACGATAATAACGAACGGAGGATGATTTAAATGGGGCTTCCAAACATAGAGATTACCTTTCGCGCCCTAGCGAATACTGCTATACAGCGATTGACCAGGGGAACGGTGGGGATCATACTCAAAGACGAAAAGGACAATGGAGCTTGCGAGCTATTAAAAGCCTCTCAGGTCACTGAGCTTTTACCAGAACTTGGAACGGAAAACCAAGATTATATCAAGCGGGCTTTCCTCGGTTATGCCAATCCACCTAAAAAGGTGGTGGTATACGTCCTACCAGATACAGCAACGGACTATACCGAGGCTTTCGGCTATCTAGCTACCCAAAGGATTGACTACCTAGTGGGACCGCCTGACATCGACAATGCTGGTAGTGGGGAAATCAAGCTCTGGATTAAGGAAGCAAGGAAAGCGGGTGGTACTCCGAAGGCTGTGCTGCCGAATACTGCAGCCGAGGATTATGCCATCGTCAACTTTACGACAGACGGCATAGTCGTGGACAAAAGGGTCTATACGACAGCTGAGTATTGTTCCAGGATTGCGGGACTCATCGCTGGAACGCCGCTTACCATAGGCTCTTGCACCTATGCCCCCCTTCCTGAAGTGGAGCGGGTAGAAGGTAAGAGCAAAGAGGATATGGATTTGGCAATCGATGCTGGGCAGTTCATACTATTTGGAGACGGCGTTACTGTTAAGGTCGGCAGGGGTGTCAACAGCTTCACCAACCTTGCGAAGCTCCCAGGTTACAACGACAGCTTCAGGAAGATAAAGATAGTCGAGGTCATGGATATGATTTACGACGATATAAAGAAAACGGCCCAGGACACGTATATTGGAAAATATGCAAACAGCTACGACAACAAATGCCTTCTGCTTACGGCGATAGGAAACTATTTCTTTCTGTTGGAGCGAGAGGGCATCCTTGCTTCTGGCAAAAGCACGGTGGAGCTTGATGTCGAGGCGCAGGAAAACTATCTCATAGGGCAGGGTGCTGATGTATCTTCCATGAGCGTCCAAAGCATAAAGGAAGCCAATACAGGGGCTCAGGTATTCTTGATGGCGGCTGTATCTATACTTGACGCTATTGAAGATATTAGCCTTAAGATAAACGTTTAGGAGGGATAGACATGGATAGTGCGAAGAGAGTTGCCAGCGGGACTTGGGGAGAGGTGTGGCTAGACGGCGAGTATGTCGCCGAGTGTTACGGTCTCCAAGCAAAGATGGCGTTCAACAAAGAGGATGTTGCCATGTGCAGAAGGATGGCTACGGATTCAAAGGTGGTCTCCATGAAGGGGACCGGTAGCCTAAAACTCCACAAGGCATCAAGCAGAATGGCAAAGACCATAGGCGGGAAGATAAGCGACGGCATAGACGTGAGGTTTACGATTATGTCGAAGCTTGACGATCCGGATTCATACGGAGCGGAGCGGGTGAGCATATCAAATGTATCTTTGGACGATTTGACCCTTGCCGACTGGGAAGCTGCTAAAATGGGTACGGTGGAGGCACCCTTTACCTTCACCGACTATAAATATCTCGACTTCATGGGTTCGTAGCCATGGATGTTATTGACCTGCTGCTAAATGCACAGCCGGCAAAGCTGCCGGAAAAGGAATATAAGATTAAGCGCCTGAGTGAGGAGCTGGGCGGCGATGTGGTATTCACGCTGCGTGCGCTGCCCTTTTCCAGGGTTGCAGAAATACGAGCTGTGAGCGAAGAGAACCAGCCCATACACATAGTGCTTGCCGGGGTTGTATCTCCAGACTTGAAAACTCCTGCATTGCTTGAGCGGTTCGATGCTGTCACGCCTGCAGAGCTAATCTCGAAAATGCTGCTGCCTGGGGAGATAGATGATCTAGCTCTTAGGGTGGAGCAATTGAGCGGATATAAGACCACCGTGTTGGAAGAGGTTAAAAAAAACTCCAGTCTAGCTACGAACTGAGGCTTATGCAATGGCTCCTTATTACCCACGGAGTTTTACCCAGTGTGTATTATGCGCTACCCGAGGGTGAAAAGGAGCTTATAAGGGCTCTTGTGTACGACCATTTTGACGAGAGGGATTAGATATGGCGGCTTCTACAAGCATAGCGATAAGCGCAACCGATAATTTTTCTAATGTTCTTGTTTCCATGCGTGCTGCAAACCAGGCATTCCGCAAGGACGTTGAGGGAACGAAGGAGAAACTTGACGCTCTCAATAGCACCAAAGTCGAAATGCGAATAGACTCGCGTAACGCCACCGACAACATCAGGGAAGCAGAAAAGGAGCTCCGCAGAGCAAGGGAGGGGACTGACGATTATGCAAAAGCCCTTGCGAGGCTTGAAGAGGCGTACAGCGACCAAAACAACATAGCAGCTAACCTGAAGCTCGTGTCCGAAGCTGCGAGGGAAGCGGAAAAGGATCTCAAATCGTTATCGGAAACCAATGAAAAGATGGAGAACCGTGCCGGTGGCGATGGCGGGAGCATCCTTTCCGCTTTGGCTGGAGCGGGCGCGGTGAAAATGCTCGGCAATGCTCTTAGTGGTGCTGTAAGCACATTTATAGGCAGCGCATATGGCAGGGAAGCTGGAACTTATTTTGACGCTGCTCTGTCCAGCGCATCAATGGGTGCTGCTATAGGAACCGCAATCGCGCCTGGTGTCGGGACTGCGATAGGAGCTGCCCTTGGAGGTCTGGTAGGTCTGTTCCAAGGGAGCGTCAAGGTCTTTGAAATGCAAAACGAGGCTTTCATGGGCTATTACCAAGACCAGTATTCCCAAGTGATGGCGGAGCGGTCGGCTTCTCTAGCGTCGGGTACAGCCACGGCAGGCTCTCGGGAGCGGGACTTGGTGGCGTTTACTACGCTCATGGACGGCGATGCTCAATCAGCAAAGGAGTTCCAGGAAACCCTTATAGAAATAGGCAGGGCTTCCCAGATGAGCTATGGCGAGCTCTCTGATATGGCAAGGGGTATGCTTGCGCTTGGTCACTCCACGGAAACGGTGGAGCGGCGGCTTTCAAGTCTTACGGAGGCGGCATCTGCTTTGAATATGACTGGTTCGGAAGCGTCAGGCATAGTGGGTATGATGGATGCAGCCATTGAAATGGGACGCTTCGATTCGCGGCTCATAAGGACGCTTGCAAAGAAGGGCATAAACGTAAACGAGGCGCTCACCGAAGCTTTTAAGGAGCAGTTTAGCGGCGATATGCTGACGGAGGAGAATATTGAGTCTTTCCTTGCGGGGCTTGGGAGCAATGGAGCCACCGTGGAGGAGGTCGTCGATGCTCTGTACAGGTACATGGGAATGGCGTTCGAGGGTTCCACCGAGCGGGCGGCGGATACCTATTCCGGTCTTGCTATGATTTTGGGATCGTATCAAGAAGACATCGATGCAGCCATGGGACAGGGTTTCACCGATACTAGGAGCCAGGGGATGCGCGACCAGCTTGAATGGATGGCCGGGGAAGGTGGCGACCTAATAATGGAAGCCAATTATCTCATAGGTCAGTGGGAAGCGAACCTTGAAAACGAAAAGGAAAGGCTCCAGCGGGAAGTCATGGACGCAGTGATGACCGGCAACATTTCGGTAGCTTTGCAAGAAAGCGAGGTTGCCGAGGAGCTTGCTGATATGTATGCCCGCTTCGTGAAAATTAGCGAATCAGATGCTCCGGATGCTGGGGCTCAAATGGGTCAGCTATTAGCAGAGGCTCAGGGAATCGCTATGAACGAATACAACGCCTCCGAGGGTGCGCAGCTGCAGCTTAATACACAAATTGCTACTGTGAATAAAATGCGGGAAAATGCGGAGCTAAACGATTTGTATTATGACGCTGGCTACAGATGGGCTGAAGCCGTATCGAAAGGTATGACAGAGGGAATGTCGGGAGTCGGTGCTGCCATAGCATCGATTGTTAGTAGTGAACTTGCCACATATCCTGGTATGCCAGTCTATCAATATCCCGGGGCTCCTGATCTGCCACCTAGCGCATGGGGGAAAGACAGGGTTCCATATGACAACTACCCTGCACTACTCCACGAAGGCGAGCGGGTGTTGACCGCAAACGAGGCTAGGCGGCAAGACATGGGTATTGGTGGCGGCATCGTCATCAGCGGTAACGAGTTTCATGTCAGGGAGGAAGCCGATATAGGGAAAATTGCTGTGCAGCTGTTTGCTCAAATAGAGCAGGCACAAATGCTAATGGGGTAATAACTATATGAAATTCATATTTAAAGATTCTAAAAGCGATGATGAGCTGACGCTACCGGTCACGCCCAAGGGATTCGAGGCGAGCCACGGTAAAAGGGTGGAAATGGTGAACATCCACGCCGTGGGTGACGTGGCGATTGGCGGATATGCTTCCCTCGCATCGATAAAAGTATCCTGCATGTTCCCGGCTAGGGAATACGCATTTTCCCAGTCAATGGGGATGGGACCCTATGATTATGTCAAACAATTCGAGCTGTGGGCGTTAGATCCCTCTGCCATAGTGCGCTTTATCGTGACGGAAACGCCAGTCAATATACCTGTGCTGGTCGAAAGCATCGATTACGGCGAGCGGGATGGGACCGGTGATGTCTACGCCACCATATCTCTCAGGGAATATAGGGAGCTTGCGGTTGTCCAGACTCAGAAAGCGGAAAAGACGGAAAACCTGTCCAGACCAGACCCTGAACCTCCTGTTACATCTCAGACGCATATAGTGGTGAGCGGCGATACCCTCTGGGCTATAGCGCGAAAATATTATGGGGACGGCTTGCTTGCCTATCACCTGGCGACATACAACGGCATAAAGAACGCCAATCTCATATATCCCGGGCAGGCTGTAAATCTGCCTGACAAGTCGCTGCTGGGAGCGGCTTGATATATTCGGCGATTATGCCAATGCATATTTATGGAGGCGCTTATTGTGGAGCTTTTTATTGATTCCGGTGGTGCTGTCACCGAAGTTTCTAGTCTTGCGCCATCCATATCGTGGAGCGGCGATCTTCGGCAGTGTGGCAGGTCGTTGTCCTTTTCGTTGCTTTCTTCCCCCACTGATAAAGAGATTCCTGTAGTGGAAATAGAGATGGGTGCTCCTGTGCAGTTTCAAATGGATGGTAAAACGCTTTTTGATGGTTTTGTTTTTGCTCGCCAAATAGACACTGAATCAAGCAAAATGGATATAAGGTGCTTTGACCGTGGCATATACGTGAAAAGAAATGAATTGAGCAGGAGCTTTTCAAATGCGCTGCCGGAGGATATAGCGGTTAGGCTTTGTGGTGAGTTTGGTATTTCTATAGGGAGCATCGCTAAAACTGGCATTCCGATAAGTAGGAACTTCGTTGGCGTTTCCCTTTATCAGATAATCCAAACCGCATACACCTTGGCATCGAGGGAAACAGGGGAAGCATATCAGATGCGCTTTAATGGCGTTGCCCTTGACATCGTTGCGAAGGCTGTCACTGAGGAGACATTGGTGATTCAAGGTGGGAGCAACCTGATTAGTGCCTCCGTATCCGAGAGCATAGAGCGGATGGTTACCCAGGTAGCCATATATGGCGAAAATGATGCCTTGGTCGATACCGTCAAAGACGATGAGCGGATAAGGCTATATGGGCTTATGCAGAAGCATATAAAGCAAGGCAAGGACAAAGACCCTAGGCAGGAAGCCCGAAAAATCCTTGATGACTTCGGAGTTGAGCGGAAAATGACCGTGAACAACCTGGGAGGGTTGGAATGCATTACTGGCAATTGCGTAGTGGTGGAAGAGCCTTATAGCGGACTTCATGGACTGTTCTGGATAGATTCCGATACCCATACATGGAAAAACGGCTTGTATTTCAACAAGCTCTCTTTGAATTACAGAAGACTCATGGACGAGCAGGAAGCCGGAAGCCTACCCAGGGCGAAAGCTGCAAGGGGTTCTGGCAGGGGCGCGGGTTCCCAGGAGCGGTACGAGTATATTTTCAAGGACGGATAGCGATATGGAAAATATTGAAGAAAACCCTTATGCGAAATTCGTTGGCAATATGCGGGATCTTGCATTTGAAGCGATACCTGCTTCTTATCGCATAGGCGAGGTGATCAGCGCAAGCCCTTTGAGGATAGACGTGGGTGGAGCGGTTCAGGAAAGCAATGCCCTTGTTTCCATTTATTCGCCGAGGACAGTATCCGTTACGGTAAACGTTGAGACATCGCAATTGCACAGCCATCCAGCGGCTGCGACTGCGAGCGTATCCATGCCGGGGTATTCAAAAGGCGATATGGTCTTGTTGGTGCCCATCGAAGATGAGCAGCGTTACATTATACTTGGAAAGCTGGTGGGCTTGTGAGCATATTTCCCTTTATATCGCCCCGATCGGGGGAAACAGAGCCGAGTAGGGGGCTATATTTAGAAGTTGCATGGGATTTCGTTGCTAATGCGCCTATATACAAAAACGGAGAGCCAGTCGTGGTGAGCGGGAAGGAAGCGGTCCTTGTCTGGGCTTGGAACGCTCTTCATACCCCTAGGCATGTACACGAGATATTCACAAGGGCATATGGCTGTGAAGCGAAGAGCCTCATCGGGCGGCCCTTTTCAGATGGGCTTAAGCAGTCCGAAGCGGCGCGTTTCGTCAGCGAGTGCCTGCTTATAAACCCGTATATTTCCCATGTGAAAAATATACAAGTGGAATTTGTCGGTGACCTATTGAGCGTCAGTTGCACAATCGTCACCGTATATGGGGAGGTATCGCTTGATGTATGAACACCTTACGCCAGAATATATAAAATCCGACATCCTAGGGATGCTTGCCATTGCCTCTACCAGGGAGGGGAGCTACACCAACACCTTGGTTTCCGCTGTGGCATACGAAATGTGGAAGGTATACCAGTCATTGGATGCGGTAGTTCCTATAGTCTATGTGGACGAAACGAGCGGTCCATATATAGACAAAAGTGCTGCTGTATATGGTATGTCAAGAAAGCCGGGAACGAAGGCAACGGCTGATGTGTTTTTCCAAGGGGTGGACGGTACTGTGATTCGCAAAGGTAAGATATTCATGACCGCCGACTCGTTGGAATATGCCCTTGATGCCGATGTGACCATTTCCAGTGGCGTTGGTAATGGCAGGCTTACAGCGATGATGATTGGCAATGCGTACAATGCTCCTGCTGGTGCTATACACAGGCAGACAGTCAACCAGAGCGGGATAGACTCGGTAGTGAGCAGCGAGGCAATCGGTGGTACCGATGAAGAGGGCGATAAGCAATTTGTGGAGCGGTATGACGAATATAGGCGCAGACCGCCGACATCGGGGAATGCTTCCCATTTTCGCCAATGGGCGCTCGAAGTGAGCGGTGTAGGAGATGCGAAGGTAATTCCCTTGTGGAACGGAGCGGGGACGGTAAAAGTCCTTATAGTCGGTGAGCGCAGGCAACCGGTGGATGTCACCGTGGTTGACCGCTGTGCTGCTCATATAGAGCTGGTGAGGCCCATTGGGGCGGATGTCGCCGTTGTCAGCGCATCTGGTCTTGGTATATCTGTAGACGCACAGGTGAGCATAAAGCCAGATACAGATGTCTTGACGGTGCAAGCTGCTTTCTCTGAAGCCCTTGGCGGGTATTTGGAGGGGATAGCTTTCAAGGAGTACAACGTGTCATTCAACCGAATAGGCTACATACTGTTGGACACGCCTGGGGTCATCGATTTTACGGCATTGAGCGTAAATGGGGGTGCTGCGGATGTCGCCATTGCTGATGATGAAGTACCGGTTGTCGGCTCGATTGGGGTGACAATATGAAAGATCTGCTGGAAATGCTCCCTGAACACTTTAGGGAGATACCCGAGGTAGTGGAGTTGCAAAATGCATTTAGCAAATGGGCGAATGCGATGCACGAAGCCAGGGATGAGCTTTTCGCCCAGTTCGATGTTAAAACGGCTACGATGAAGGGCTTGGCTCTCTGGGAAACCGCATTGGGGATAGCGACTGACATATCGCGTCCATTTGCGTTTAGGCGGTCTCGCATAGAAAGCAAGCTCAGGGGCTTGGGTACCACAACGATGGGTATGATAGCAAATGTCGCCGAAAGTTTTTCCAATAGCGAAATAGAGGTTGTGGAATATGCCGATGAATACCGTTTTGATGTAGTTTTCACAGGAACTGTGGGAATACCGCCTAACATGGACGACCTGACGGCTGCAATCGAAGAGATAAAACCGGCGCATCTGGCTTTCGCCTATGTCTACACCTACCGCACCTGGGGCATGGTGAAGCACATGACATGGGGAGACGCTGCTGCATACACATGGGAGCAATTAAGGGAGGGAACGCTTTGAATGTTACTGAAAACTACGGATTGCAAAAGCCTGATGATAGTATATTAGTCAGCCCTGATCCATTTAATGAAAACGCTGATGTTATAGACGCTCTGCTAAAAACGTTATCGGATGGACAGGAGGATTATCAAGCAGAGCTAGCAGCAGTCATGTCTAGCCTTAGCCTACCCGCTGGCAGCAGCCTAGCCGACGTGCTGCAATACATCATCGACAATTCGGGCAGCGATATGCCCGCTGTGATACCCATTAGCATGGGCGGCACAGGAGCGACCACACAAGCTGCTGCGTACAACGCATTGACCCACATGGGCGGTGGCGATGCGCAGGGGCTAGACTTGAACACAATAACACAGCCAGGATTCTATGGTGTTTCGGGCGGTTCGACCAATAAACCGACAGGAGCAGCAGCGGGCAATATGCTTGTATTGCCCTATCGTCTGACAGGTGGGATATACCCGATTCAACTTTTCTTTGACCACAAGTCGTATGAAGTCATTGATGTATGGGTCAGGATAAACCAAGGTGGTAACGATAACTGGAAATCATGGAACAAACTTGCAAGCCAAGCCGACCTAACCGCAAAAGCCACCCTACTGAAAGGCACGGCAACGCTGCCATTTTCCAGCTGGACAAATCAAGTATCCTCCAACGGCTACTACTACAAAGACGTTGCCATAGCGGGCTTGCTAGCGACAGATATGCCAAAAGTAGGCATCGTAAAGACAGGCACGAACGCAGCATCGGACGCATTGATACAAGACGCATGGAACTGCATCGCCATGGCGGAGAGCATGGCGGGGGTCATACGCTTCAAGGCGAGGACATTACCGCTGGTAAACGTGCCGTTCCAATGGGAGGTGACACGATGAGCAGGAGTTTTATAAATGGTCAGACTGGCGGCACATACAGCGAAACGCTGGTTTCGACGCATACGATTAGCAAGACCTTCAATAGTGCAGACCCAGTTTTGGAAGTAGCAAATTTACAACCGGGTATATACAGAATAAAAGGAACTATAAAATCACCATTAACTGCATCGTTATATATTGGCGTTACTGGTATGAATATATCTAATGGTTATGGAGCAATATGCACAGTATCACTTAATGCAAATATTGACGCACAGATAAACGAGTACATTTTGTACGGAGTAAAAACTAGTTTATCAACACAATACGTATATAACAACTTGCGATTTATAATCAATGGTTCATCTAGCAGCCCAGCGACAGGAACGGTAGAGCTATACAAAGTGACATTATAGGAGGAACACCATGGAGTTATCCACACGAAAAACACCCCTCAGATTAGGCGGGGGGGGCTTGAAACCCTAGAGCCGCAAGGCTTTCCGCAGATTGGCGGTGGTCTGCATGGCTAACGTCTACATATGTGGTCAGAGCGAATTTCTGGCAAAGCCGCCAGACGAATATTTATACGCCGAAGCCACGAACACGGTCACGGTGAACAAATCGGGTGGTCAGGGCATCACTGTGGTAGAAATACCTGATGTACCTCCTGGCATATACAGTGTACAAGTAACATTACAGTTTACATTAAGCGGTGGAACGGTTAATAATGGCATTAACACCAATGCTAGTGGCGAATTTGGTTACATGGCTAATGGTTATGCTATTTATTATTCAAGTAACGCTGGGAAGCTATTAGAGGTAGGGAAAAGTAAACCTGCACTTCTGCTTAAAAAGGGAAGTGTTGGCTTCGCTGCACAGACACTTGAAACTAGCACGGCAACCGTGACAGCCACAATTAAACTATTTAGAACGCCATTATGGTAAGGAGATAATGCAATGAAAGATACACAAAGAGTTATCCACACCCTCACAGAAAAAGTGGGGGGGGGGTGCTGTAAGCCTTAGAGCCGCAACGGTTTCAGCCGCCGAAAGGTGGTGCAGCTGATGGGCAATGTACTAATTACAGGGCAGACAGGCGGTGGAAACATCGAGGCGTTGGCAAGCACTATGACACATACGTTTACATACAAAACAAACGAAACGATTCAAACTATTGAACTTGACCTGCCCGCTGGGTTTTGCATAGTCAAAGGCACATTCAAGGTCACCCCCACAGCTAGCATAAATGGTTGGCCATTTTTGTATGTCGGAACAACGATGAACGGACGGGGGGTGGGTGCACACGTAAGTACTGGGGAGTATAACACAGAAACGCCGTTTATAACCCCAATCCTGCTTAGTCAAGTTTTACCGCTTGGCATGACGGCTAATTCAAACTACACAGTATCTTATGAAGGACAAGAGTTTTTGTCGATAGGGTCACAATTTGCACCCGGAGCAGGAAGCACGGCAATAATAACAATAGAAATCTACAAAGTCACCCTATGAGGGAGGTGCATCATGCACATTTTATACAACGGCGAAACATACCCGATAGAAAATTTCCGACCAAGCGCATCGGCGGTGGTCTGGACAGGTCTGCACGGCTTGGAGCTGCCCATATCTGGCAGCATCGTCACACGCAGGGACGAGGATTTGTTTGCTTTGCGCTCAGACTACTCCGCAGATTACGAGCGGTGCATATACGATGGCAGCACGCTCACTCTCACCAACGAGCCAGAACCCGAGCCGTGGGAGCCTGAGGAGGAGCTAGAACTAGAGCCGACGGTTGGCGATGTCATAAAACTATTTGAAGCACTAATAGGAGTTGAAAGCGATGGAAGCAACGAAGATGAATGAGCTGCTGGAAGCGGCAAAAGCCGAAAGGCGTAGGCAGGAGCGTGTACATGAAATGGTGGAGCGTTCTACGGACGTATCCGCTCTCGTATTCGCAGTAATGGCCCAGTCCGAGATGGTGGACGATGTGACCATTACGGAGCATAGCGACATTTTTGCGGTCTGGGATGAAAACTGGACAGGTGGGCGCGGTACAATTCTACAAGACGAGGGTCGGTTGTTTCGCGCTCTCCACGACATTGGAGCGGGTCAGAACGCTAAGCCTTCCGAAACGCCATCATTATGGCAGGAGATTGGAAACCCTGCTGACGAGTACCCCATGTGGGTGCCTTTCCTTGGCGTGGGCGACGCATACAGGCTAGGCGATAAAGTTACCCATAATGGAAAAAAATGGATCTGCACTGGTGTAGGCGGCGATGGCATATGGAACGTCTGGGAACCCGGCGTTTGGGGCTGGGAAGAGGTACGCTAGGTGTGTTTAACAATCTATTGACGAATATGGCATGGTGGTGTATATTAAACATAAAGAGGCACTGCCGGCAAACGGCTAGCCTAAGATATAGCGATTGAAAATAACCGCAATCCGTGAGCTGGAGCGGTTATTTTCTATTGTCCCTGTAGTCGAGCAGTACAATGATGAATTTTGCAAATGCAATCATAATCACTATTGCTTCGTACACTGACATTGGCCTCACCCCCTTTCATATAACGATCGAGGGATTGGCTAACCGCTTACCGTAAGGGCAGCACCAAAACACATATTATATCGCTATGACAATACTGTCAATAATAATGCCGCCAAAGGGCGGATTTTTTATTTGATGAATATCATGTAAACCCCTAGCGGTGGGGGTATATACAGGGGTATGAAAGAGGTGAACAAAGTTGGAATTTCTAAACCATAAATATAAGAGGCTACTCATTTTGCTACCAATGGCATTGTTAATCGCCGTTATAATCATCGTTCCTCCAAAAGTGCAAAGAGCAATGCTGTCGGAAAAATACGTTACCATGACTCAAATGGTGGATGTGATTGCAGCTGGCGTGGAAGCTGAGCCGACTAGAACATGGCATGAACATGAAGTCAATATAAAAAAATCGGTGGAGCAGATGGACGGCATATACGAGGTTTACGCTGCTGCATACAAAACCTCTGATGGCGAAACAATGTTGTTTACAGAAAGGCATTTTGAAGCGTCGATATTTGAGCCTTTCGACTATGATGAGTTTTGCGAAGCGGTGGAATCGTTGGAGAGTGGAGCGGTCACGATTAATTATGCGCCAGAAGGTAAAGTACAAAGAGATTTGTATATCTATTTCAGGTGGATGCCTTTGTACTCGCCAAGGGGTGAACGCTATCTTGTCGTGATGGGGGTTAGCCGTCACAGTATCGTTACCAAGGATTACCTTTGGGTGACATATGCGTTATGGGCTGTATTCGCTATATCGACCGTTGGTACGGTGTTCACCACCTATTTGACCGCTTGTCTTGGTCATATCTATACCATGCGCAAGGGAAAGAGCAAGTGGCGGGAAAGGTGGGACCCAAAAAGTGTTTGATATTGATAGCATATGGGATTATGTGATAGCAGGCGCACTGGGTATGTTTGGCGGACTGGTCCGGCTGCTCAATAAAAAAGATCGCCGGCAGTTCAGAAAGCTGATAGTCATATCTGAGCTGTGTGTGAGCGGCTTCAGCGGCTTACTTGCATTACTAATGATTCGTGGTGGATTGGCATTAGTGGGTGTGTCCTACAACGGTGATCTGCTGGGTCTTGTTTGCGGTATGGCTGGCCTGATGGGGACCAAGTTTTTAGACAAGCTGGAAAGCAAGGTAAACGAAACTGTATTCAACGAAAAAGAAGAAAAAGACAATCAAAACAAGAAAGGTGAGTGACATGCATGACTGAGATACAAGCTAGACAGAAAGCGGTTGACACTGCCAAGGCGTGGCTTGGAGCGGCTCAGGGTTTTGAAAAGCACAAGGAGATAATCGACACCTACAATAAGTTCAGCCCACTGCCAAGGGGATACAAGGTGACATATTTGGATGCGTGGTGCGCTACATATGTTTCTGCGGTCGCCATGATGCTGGGGTGGACGGACATTATCCCACCAGAGTGTTCATGCGGTCACATGGTAGACCTTTTCAGAAAGCATCCCCTGAGCAGGTGGGAGGAGAGCGATTCATATGTCCCACAGATTGGCGACATCGTGATGTACTGGTGGGCTGATGGAGCTAATTATGCGACGACTGATGCTACTGGCTGGCCTGATCATGTCGGTATTGTTTCTGAAGTGAGTGGGAACTCGCTGACGGTCATCGAAGGCAACTACTCGAGGAGCGTCAAGGAAAGAAAGATTGAGGTCAATGGAAGGTACATCCGCGGCTATTGCTTGCCAGCCTATTGGTCGAAAGCTGAAATGGAAACCGAGCGGGAGCAGGAAACGGGTTCGGATCCCAAAGGTGGGGCAGTCAGGTATAACTCCCTCGGAGAGCTGCCAGCATGGGCGCTGCCGACGATCAAAGGGCTTTGCGATGCCGGAATGCTGCTCGGCAGTGGTAAAACGGATAATGACGGATACCCAATTGACCTTGACCTCTCGCGCGACATGGTGCGTTTGTTAGTGATACTAGGCAGGAAAGACAAATAGAGGTATGAATAAACACGACAATATATTAGATAATGAAAGGACTGAAAATAATGCAAAATACACTACTAATGATGCTCCAAGCGACTATCCTCTTGTGCGTGACTCTTGGAACGCTGCACTTGGTCAAATTTTTAGGGAGCAAAACAGAACAGGCAAAAACAATTACAGAGAACGAAACCGCGCGGCGGTACTTCGATGAGGTGGGTAAAGCGGTTACAGACGCTGTACTACACACATCGCAAACTTATGTGGACACTCTCAGGAAATCGGATAGCTTCAATATTGAAAACCAGCAAGAAGCTTTGAAGCGTTCCATTGATACAGCAAAAGCGCAACTGACAAATGGTGCAGAAGAATTTTTAGCCACAGCGCATGGCGACATAGCAAAATATTTGGAAACGAAGATTGAAGCCGAGATAAAGGCACGTAAGTAAACCTATCGTTATGTAGTTTAAAAAAGCATATTGCAAAAAACCCCGCTCGTTAGAGCGGGGTTTTTTGCATTGTCGATAACAGAGATAATGCCAATGAATTAGTTGTTAAACAAAAATTCACTGTCGTAAAAATGTCGTAAATAGAAATTGGAGTAGCTGAAAGTATTGCAAATACAGGGTGATCAAACATGGGATATTCGGCTCATAACCGGGCGGTCCCGGGTTCGAATCCCTGAGGGCCCACCAATGAAACAAAGCCGAAACCCCAGCATTTGCAAGGGTTTCGGCTTTGTTGTAGTTTGTGAACAAAAGAACCGTCCCTGCGTTCATATGCTGATATAGGCTTTAGCGACAGCAAATGAAAAACACAGCCGCACCGTTAAAGTGCGGCTGTTGTTTATTTATGAATGCTCGTTGATTCGAGTGGTTACCTTTTAAGGTTTTCCTGTTTATTCCTTAAGTCATTTTCATGAATTTGTTTGACTATTTCGGTTATGTTACGCTCTTCGTCTTCTGGAAAAACGTACTTGGTTACAATATTTAGTGTTCCAACAAGAGCGGCAACTAAAGGAATTATAGCACTTAGGAGCGCAACAATGTCAGAAGTATTTCTTGCTGTTCCGATAATCACATAGAACGACAATGTAAAACAGACAAGCAACATAGCAGATACCCATAATATGCAATATAGGTGGATTGTTCTTTTTGCTTTTTCTGAAAAAACCTGTTTCTGTTTGTGTGCATTTACGTATTGTTTGTATAAGGTTGTTGTTTCTTCATCCCGACTGCGCTGTTGTACTGTGAGGTTGTCGGAGACTGGAATCTCAAGCCCGAGCGTATTTCTAGAAGGCGGTTCTTCAACAGTAGCAATAAGAGACCTTGGTTGCTCTGTAGCTAGTGAGTTGTTTGGCTCTGTTTCTTTATTTGGGAATTTTGTATCATCAAGCAAACCACATCTCTCCATCTAATTTTATATCTGAATCTTCCATAAATGTACCGTAACCTGCTTTTTCTACTGCTTTTTTCCAGGCAACAATACGCTTGTCTGGGTTTTCGACAAGCCCATGCGTCATGTTTATTAAATATGATGCGCTTTTTCTGGCATAGTTGCTCCAAACTAGGTTAAATGACTCTCCAAAATCACCAATCTCAGTAACTACCAAAATATCTCCATTTGAATCCGGACGGTACTCTGTGATTTGGTTAGAACTCTCTGTTTTGAATATATTGTAAACATCGCTAAGGACGGGGCCGTACTGCCAAGCTTCAAATCTATTTGAAAACAGTGCGTTATTAGTTTTGTTGTAATAACTAGCATATAGGATATATAACAGTTTTTGTAACTTTAAATTAGTTAGCTCAACACCCTGTTCGTTTGCTCTTCGGATGAGGTTGTTAGCTACATATAGTGGCGACACCATGACAAAATTCCTTTCATTGTGATAAATTGATTATGTATAAGCATAGTATAACATTGTGGACATAAATCATCAACAATAATATACAAAATGTTAAAAGGACTAAAAATCATGCAAAATACACTACTAATGATGCTCCAAGCGAATATCCCTGAGGGCTCACAAATAAAAAGCGAAATACCCTTGTATCGTTTGCTTTGCGGTATTCGTCCGTATCTGCAGCAATGAGCGTGAGCGTTTCGTCTTCATCGAGAGGTAGAGACTCCGATGCAGTAGGAATTGATGTACCGTCGCCCTCTGCGCTCCAGAGCCACATTTCTACTGCATCTTTAGCGTTAAAAAGCGCATCAGCAAGGTTGTCGCCGAAAGTATGGCAGCCAGGTAAATCGGGTACGGTTACGCCGATTTTTCCATTATCTTGGTATAATATTGCTGGATACACATATTTCATGTTACACCTCGTAAATCTAGATTCCAATAGGAGTTGATAAACTACTAATCTTTTTAATTTAATTATGTGTACTGGTGAGGATATCGTTGGTATGTTTGTTAATCGGTATCTTGACCTCTGGTCTAACCAGATGGTTTACTAGTTCGTGCTGGACTCCCTGTGTTCACATTCACTGTGTTCATGGTCAGTTTGAGGATTGGAGTATTTCCTTTAAAGCTTCTTGCGTTACACGAGAAACATTGATTTTTTCCGACGAAGCAGCTGCATCGAGCCATGCGGGGAGGGTTATGTTACGACGTACCACCCTGTTGTCGTGTTTTTTGCGGTACTCGTCAAAATCCACATCCACTAATGTGACTATATCATCGGAACTCTCGCATATCACAGCTGATATATCAGAGGGGAGAGGTATATTCTCCATATCGTCTTCAAGGTCGATACCTATAAGACCTATGGCATCTCGAGCCATTTCCATTGCATTTGGGTAATCATCACCTTGGGTATTTATATCGAAATCAGGGATATATACAACAATGCGCTCGCTCCCTTTACTCATGATTATCGGATATGCTTGTTTCATTACAAAACCTCCTAATTGCTTTAAATGACTATTTTAAACCTCTGCGCTTAATAATTGCAGCAGCTAGCATTTCATCCGTTTCTTTATGCCTAACTATAGACTCCCGCTCGTTGTCCTTGGCATAGATATCGTGGTTGCTGCCGCGTCGTTTAAGTTTCCAACCGTTCTTTTCTAAGAGTTTTATCAAATCTCTTGTTTTCATAACAACAATCCTTCGTAACTATAATACACACTAAATACACACTTGTCAATAACAAATCAACGAGGTAAAGAAATGGAAATAAAAAATAGGATAGATCATGCATTGTTCGGCTGCTATGTGAACGCTAATGTGTGCGATTACAATATATGTACTGAGCTTGACAGCTGTGTTAAAATAGGATAAATAAAATATATATGATGAGAGGATTATTAAATGTCAGAGAACAGACCACAGATGCAATTTGAAGCGATTAAAATTGATGAAGGAACTTACCGTATTGAAGAGGGTGGTGTCCGTTGTATGCTGTTTATTGGCTCGGATACCGTATTGCTTGTGGATACAGGTTTCGGTCGAGCTGGCAGTCTGAGAGAATTTGTTTCAACACTAACCGACAAGCCGGTGACGCTTATACTGTCACACGCCGATGGCGACCACATTGGTGGAGCATTAGATTTTGGCTCGGTAACTATGCATCCCTCAGAAATGTTTCGCTTTTTCCGCGAAGATAGACCAGCTCCAGCTGTGACAGCCATATGGGAAGGTGACATAATCGACATTGGCGGACGGTGCTTCGAAGTGGTGTTCATCCCTGGTCATACCCCTGGTAGCATTGCACTCCTTGATAGGGAAAACCGTATCATCGTTACTGGCGACAGTCTATCTGCCGGTCCCATCTATATGTTTGGCGATGGTCGCAACATCCACGCATATATCGCCAGCATGGAGAAGCTTGCTATAATGAAAAGTGAATTCGATGAAGTTTACCCATCCCATGGAGCTTTCCCTTTGCCAGCTGACCATATAGATAAATCTATAACAGTAGCGAAGATGGTACTGGCAGGTGAAATTGAACCCAATGAGCCAGCGATGCCAATCCCTGCAAAACAATATATGCTTGATGGTGTTGGGTTTTTGTATTGACAAGTATTAATGCATAAAGGTATATTATTCATATCTTTTATTGGAGGAAATTATATGAGTGCGAGACGAGTGTTGTATTGTGAATTTTTGGATTTTATGGTTGAAAGTGGAGCCTTGCTTTTTGGTGAATTTTCGTTGAAAAGTGGTCGCATTTCACCTTATTTTATTAATACCGGTGAATATAAGACAGGGCTTCAGTTGTCGAAACTTGGGGATTATTATGCGAAGCTTATACATAATTCGTTTCGACCCGAAGAAAAAGCAGGAGCGGTTGATGAGGTGATTAGCGATGACGAGGTAGCGACAATCAATGAATCAATTAAGTCGAAATTTAGCGTGTTGTTCGGACCTGCTTATAAAGGTATTCCTCTAGCAACCCTGACAGCTGCGAAACTCGCACAATCTGGTTTAGATATGTATGTTTCCTTTGACCGAAAGGAACGCAAAGACCACGGCGAAGGCGAATGGATTATGGGTTACTATCCACAAACGGGCGACCGCATAGCCATTATTGAGGATGTCACAACCGCTGGTACATCTGTGCGAGCGATGATTTCCCTTCTCGAAGAATTAAACATAGATGCAAAAATCGTGTCCCTCTACATTTCCGTTGATAGAATGGAGCGAGGGACTGGCGATGTTTCTGCTGTGATGCAATTAAAGCAAGAGTTTGGAATCGATGTCCATTCCATTGCAACTGCTGCCGATATTATTGATTATTTGGAAAACACCCCCGAAAACTGTACCCCTGTACCCGATGCAATGACTCATGCAGCCAATATGCGAAAATACTTAGATGAATATGGAGCAAGCTAGACATAGTATTGCATAAAAACTAGATTATCTATAACCCCTCAGACCTGATAATCTGAGGGGTTATATCATGTTACTGGTCACGGGAAACAATCCAGTGTCATTGCGAGGCGCGAAGCAACGTGGCAATCTTCTTAGTCAGTTATTTCGGTATAATAAGATCCTTCGCTACGCCCAGGATGACATTGTAAGTTCTTGCGATGGATGGGGTGACCAGTAACTATATCATAAAACTTTACCTCGTTTTCTCATATTATTGGTTGAAAATAACATGATAATATGTTTAAGTGTAAAAGGATACATATTTGGTTTCTCCACAAAATCTATGAAGATAAATAGAAGGATTTTCGAGTGTTTTACAGATAAAACGAAAAGCCTTCCAAGAAAGGAACTATAAATGAAGATACTTTTAAGGGTAGCGGTGGAGGCAAAGAAATATGCTGGTCTGTTGCTTTTAGCCATTGTAAGCACCTTGCTTCTTACTTTGGCGAATCTCGCTGCTCCAAGACTAATGTCTCAAATGGTGGGTGCTGTTGCCCTTGGGCTCGATGAAGCTGGTTTGCAATTGATTTTCAAGCTGACGCTTTCACTGACCATTGTGTATTTTTCGCGAATATTACTTCGTTATTTAAGCAACTATATGTCACATAGAGCGGCTTGGAAGCTAGTGCAAGAGATTCGGCTCAAGGTATACAACAAGCTTCAGGCTCAGTCCATGAATTATTACCGCAACAGTAAAACAGGTGACTTGGTCAGTAGAACGATTAGCGATACAGGTATGTTTGAGCAGCTTTATGCTCATTTGATACCAGAATCCATCACTAACACGATAACAGTAATGGGAGTCACCATTGTATTGATGTCCATTAACATGAAGCTAGCTTTGCTCACTTGTATTCCAATACCATTTATACTGATAAGCGGCTGGTTTTTCGCAAAAAAAATCCGCCCCTGTTTCAGCGAAACTCAAGAGGCTTTGGGCGTTCTTTCTTCTCAATTGGTTGACAATTATTCCGGTATGCAGGAGATTCAAGCCTTTGGGAGGCAGTCGAAAGCAACGGACGACATAAATGAAAAGGCAGGCAGCTTCACTTATTATATGCTGCGGGGACTAAATTTTTCTGCAGTTTTTCATCCCAGTGTAGAATTTATGACAGCCACTGGAACAATAATCGTGGTTGGCTTTGGAGGATACTTGGCATATCTAAACCAAATCCAAGTTCAAGATGTCGTGGCATTTATGTTGTATCTGAGCTTGTTTTACGCTCCTATAACTGGCTTGACTAATCTGCTGGAGCAGGTGCAGCAATCCCTTGCCGGAGTGGAGCGGGTCTTGGCTGTACTGGATGCTCCTGAGATTATCCGAAACAGACCAGGAGCAAAGCCTCTAGTTGATGCCAAGGGAGCCTTGCGTTTTGATAATGTTTCCTTTAGTTACATTGAGGGAGTTCCGGTGCTGGAGGAGGTCAGCTTCCAAGCGGCACCAGGGGAAATGATTGCGGTGGTGGGTGCAACTGGTGTGGGAAAAAGCACACTGGCTCAGCTCACTGCTAGATTTTACGACCCCACAGAGGGAACAATATATCTAGATGACCATGATTTATGCGACATTGACATTCATAGTTTGCACCAAAATGTTGCAATGGTAATGCAGGACACTTTCCTTTTTAATGGCACAATTGGAGAAAATGTTGCATTTGCTTGCCCCGATGCGAGCTTTGATGATGTGGTGAGAGCTGCTAAAATTGCACGGATTCATGATGATATATTAGCAATGCCCAACGGTTACGATACGATTGTGGGTGAGCGGGGAGCTAGGCTATCCGGCGGACAAAAACAACGTATAGCCATAGCTAGAGCTGTCCTTTGCGATGCTCCTGTTTTGATACTAGATGAAGCCACCGCTTCGGTGGATGTGAAAACAGAAGCTGATATTCAAAGAGCGATAATGGAACTCGCTGGAACTAGAACAATAATTGTCATAGCCCATAGGCTCAGCACTGTGCGAAGAGCAGACCGAATACTGGTTTTCCAAGATGGAAGGATTGCCCAGGAAGGCAACCATAATGAATTGTCGGAAATTCCTGGCTTATACAGAGAACTGTGTTTAGTTCAGGAACAAGAGCTCGCTGTGGATGAAATGTATGTGTCTGCCTCTTGATTGACAATCAACCCTGTCTAAATTATAATGAAATAAAAACAATCTACGCTATTGCGTATTATAAAGGAAGTCAAAAATGTTTAACAACATACTCGAAACTATAGGAAATACACCGCTGGTTAGAATAAACAAAATGAACGAGAATGACGCTGTATCACTTTATGCAAAGCTGGAGGGCTTTAACCCTACCGGCAGTATTAAGGATCGCATTGCCTTAAAGATGATTGAACAAGCGGAGCAAGAAGGCGTACTTACAAAGGATAAAATCATCATCGAACCCACCTCGGGAAACACTGGAATTGGGCTTGCTATGATAGGTGCGATTAAAGGATATCGTATTCAAATCGTCATGAGCAGTGCCGTCAGCGTTGAGCGGCAAGACATGATTAAGGCTTTTGGCGGAGAAATCATATTAACAGACCCAACTCTAGGAACAGATGGTGCAATCATCAGAGTGCGGGAAATGATAGAAGAAAACCCAGATGCATACTTTAATCCCAACCAGTTTTCCAATGAATATAACAAACTGGCTCATTATGGTACCACTGCCCAAGAAATCTGGGACCAAACGAATGGGAAGGTTACGCATTTTGTCTCTTCCCTTGGTACTTCTGGTACGATTATGGGTGTTGGGATGAAGCTGAAGGAATTGAATCCTGAAATAAAAATCATTGAAGCTCAACCTGTTAAAGGGCATTACATACAGGGGCTAAAAAACATGGAAGAAGCCATTGTGCCAGAGCTTTATGACATAAATCAGATTGACACCAGTATCATGATTGACACGGAAGAAGCCTATGCCATTGCCCGAAGGATAGTCTTGGAAGAGGGTATATTTGTTGGTATGAGTTCTGGAGCGGCAATGCTTGCTGCTTTGAAGATAGCCCAGTCTCTCGATAGTGGGCTCATAGTTGTTATTTTCCCCGATCGAGGAGAAAAATATTTAAGCACAAACCTATTTAAAGAATAATGGTTTTTGTAAAAGGGGTGCGATATGGCTTTTGTCCATCTTCATGTCCATAGCGAATATAGCCTGCTCGATGGTGCGTGCAGGATACGTGACCTGGTTGCAAGGGTAAAGGAGCTTGGTCAAAGTGCCGTTGCCATCACCGACCATGGAGTAATGTATGGAGCGATTGCTTTTTACAAAGAAGCAGTCACAGCAGGCATAAAACCCATAATCGGCTGTGAAGTATATGTCGCAGCCAGGACACGTTTCGACATGGATTATGGCATTGATTCCGAACGCCATCATCTTGTATTATTGTGCGAAAACGAGTTGGGTTATAGGAATCTATGTACCCTTGTTAGCACTTCATTCACCGAGGGTTTTTATGGTAAGCCTCGAGTTGATACTGAGCTTTTACGAAGGCACAGCGATGGATTAATTGCCCTTTCAGCGTGTAATTCCGGTGAAATTCCAAAACTCATATTGCAAGGAAGACTTGGTGAGGCGATTGAAAAAGCCAATGAATATAAAGACATCTTCGGTGAAGATAGGTTTTATCTAGAACTTCAAAACCATGGATTGAGTGAGCAGCCACAAATTAACGAGGGATTGGTTCGCATTCATAATGAAACGGGCATTCCCCTTGTAGCTACAAATGATGCTCATTATATCGATAAGGATGGCGCCGAGTATCAGGATGTGTTAATGTGCATTCAAACTGGTAAAACGATATACGATGAGGATAGAATACGTTTTGATTCCTCCGAGCTATATTTGAAGTCGGAAAATGAAATGCGCAGTTTGTTTCCACAGTTTCCGGAAGCCATTGAAAACGCTGGGAAAATCGCTGATATGTGTGGCTTTGATTTTGACTTTGGTAAACATCATTTGCCAGAGTTCAAGCTACCAGAGGGTGAAAGCGACCCCCTTGAATATATGCGCAAGCTCTGTATGGAGGGATTCGAGCGCATTTATGGCAATGCCGATGATGAGATGAAAAGCCGTGTAATTTCCCAGTTGGAATATGAATTGGAAATGATAGACCGCATGGGATTTGTCGGCTATTTTTTAATTGTGTCTGACTATGTAAGCTATGCCAAATCGCAAAATATCCCAGTGGGACCAGGGCGTGGGAGCGGGGCTGCTTCCGTCGCTGCTTATTGTCTAGATATTACTACGGTCGATCCTATTAAATACAATCTATACTTTGAGCGTTTTTTAAATCCTGAGCGAATCTCCATGCCGGATTTCGATATTGATTTTTGCGAACGTCGCCGAAGCGAAGTAATTGATTATGTTAAGGAAAAGTATGGTGAAGACCATGTTGCTCAAATAATCACATTTAACTCCCTAAAAGCGAAAAATGCTGTGCGGAGCGTGTCAAAAGCACTTGCACTTACTATTAAAGAAGAAAACGAGCTGGCGGCGGAAATACCTGGTATTATTAACATTAGAATTGCCGATGCCTTGAAGTCATCGGTTCGATTGCGTACAATGTATGATAATGATTCCCGCATAAAACGAGTCATAGACACTGCCATGGCCCTTGAAGATATGCCGAAGGATTCTGGTACCCATGCAGCGGGAATCGTCATAACCAAAAAACCCGTCCATGAGTATGTCCCCTTGGCTTTGTCGAAAAAAACTGATGGAATTTCTACACAATATAACATGAATGAAGTCGAAGAATTGGGACTTTTGAAAATGGACTTCTTGGGTTTGAGGAACTTGACGGTTATAGACGATGCAGTACAAGAAATTCGAAAAATCGAGCCAGGATTTTCCATAGAAGATATAGATGAAGAGGATGCTCCGACATATGATATGCTTGCCCAAGGAAAGACTGTTGGAGTGTTCCAAATGGAGTCGGAGGGAATGACCTCCGTATGTGTGGGAATAGCTGCTAAAGATATTGATGATATAGCGGCGGTTATTGCTCTATATAGACCTGGACCTATGGAAGCAATCCCTCTTTTCATCGAGAACAGCCGTGACCCATCGAAAATTAAGTATTTGCATCCAGTTTTAGAGCCGATATTAAATGTAACATATGGCTGTATCGTTTATCAAGAGCATGTCATTGAAATATTGCGTAAATTAGCTGGATATACACTGGGTCAAGCCGATTTGATACGCCGTGCCATGAGCAAGAAACAGCAAGATCAGATTGAGCAAGAAAGAATGACTTTTATACATGGGGATGAAAAGCGTAATATCCCAGGAGCGGTTGCCAATGGTATCCCAGAGGAAGCCGCTGGAAAAATCTACGATAGTATAATCCCGTTTGCGGGATATGGATTCAACAAAGCCCATGCTGTGGCTTATGCGGTCATAGCATATCAAACGGCATATTTGAAAAGGCACTATCCTTCCCAATATATGGCTGCTCTTTTGTCTTCGGTGCTGGGTAATGGGAACAAAGTGGCTGAGTATGCTGCTGAGTGTCGTGAAATGGGGATGGAGCTTTTACCTCCGGATGTTAATGAGTCATCGGCAATGTTTTCTGTATCTGGAAAGAATTTGAGATACGGACTGGTTGCTTTGAAAAATATTGGGCGTGGATTTATCGCTGATATGACGGAAGAAAGGGAGAAAAATGGGAAATTTACAAGCTTTGAAGAGTTTGTCAGCCGTATGTATGGCAGCGACATCAATCGTAGAGCTCTGGAAAGCTTGATTAAATGTGGTTGTTTTGATAGTTTTGGAGCAAATAGAAGGCAGCTAATGACAATTTGTCAATCGGTGATTGATAGTGTGTCAGACCATAGGCGGCGCAATGTGGAGGGGCAAATAGACTTGTTTGGAATGTCGATGGATGGTGATAGCTGTGCTGTCACTGGGATGGAGTTGCCTGATGTTCCTGAGTTTTCCAAAAGCGAAATCATGCGTATGGAGCGCGATGTCACAGGTTTGTACCTCTCTGGGCATCCCATGGATGAATATAGAGTCGCCATGAAAAACGCTAACACAGCAGGGATTGGAGATATACTTTCAGACTTTTCCCGAGAAGAGGGTAATGTGAAGTATAAGGATGAGCAGCAAATTAAAATTGCTGGTATCATAGAAGGGCTTAAGACAAGGTCAACTAGAAATGATACTATGATGGCATATATAACTTTAGATGATGGAACTGGTAGTATAGAATTGCTGGCTTTCCAACGGGTTATCGACAATTATACTGATTTAATGGAAAACGGACAATTGCTTGTTGTCACGGGTAGATTATCGGCTCGAGACGATAAAGAGCCACAAATAGTTGTCGATACACTTAGAAAGATAAGTGAATTTGTGGACTCCAGCGTTGCATCAGCTGACTCCGCCATTATCGGGGGAAATAATACTGGATTTGGCATTGATGATAGTGCCAGAGTTGAAGAGAATGACAGAAGTTATGGGAGCGATGATGATTCACAAATAGATATATCCCAGGAAAAGAAACTTTATGTGAAGTTGAAAAACAGCTCCTGTCCGGAATATGAAAGGTTAAAGTTAATCCATATAATGTTTCCAGGAAAAGAGCAGTTGGTTATCCATTTTGAAGATACAAAAACGAATGTGGGTACGAAATGCGTTATCCATGATGCCTTTGTCAGCGAGTTATGCGAAATGCTGGGGAAGGAAAATGTTGTGGTTCAATGAACAATGAATAATGGATAATGAACAATGAACAATGAACGATGAATTATGAATAGTAGCATGCAATGATACATAATCAATACTATTTGTGTGGTGCGGTATCTTTTACACGGTGCATAAGATGCATATTTGGTTTATTACTTTATATATTTATGAAAATAGGAAAGGTTTGATTGATGAAATTAATGTTTTATGGTGGGGCTCGTGAGGTTACTGGGAGCTGTCATGGGGTGGAAGTGCGTGGTAGCAAATATCTAGTGGATTGCGGTATGCAGCAAGGTTCTGGAGCGGGTCCTGCAAGGGACTTCCCATTTCATCCTGGTGAAATAGATGCGGTTTTTATGACCCATGCCCATATCGACCATTCGGGGAGACTTCCATTACTTGTAAAGCATGGCTTTAAAGGTAAAATATATGCTACGCAACCCACCTGCGAATTGCTGGGAATAATGCTAAGGGATAGCGCACATATCCACGAAGCTGAAGCAAGTTGGAAAAGCCGTAAGTCTCGCCGCTTGGGTGATGGAAGCGATGAACCATACTACACCCTTGCCGATGCGGAAGGTGTATTCCCCCTTCTTGTTCCATGTAGATATGATTACATGATAGATGCTGGAGAGGGAGTTCGTATTCGATTCGCTGATGCAGGGCATTTACTTGGTTCGGCTAATATTGAAATGTGGCTGACAGAAGGCACCCAAACAAAGAAAATTGTGTTTTCAGGAGATATTGGAACTCCTGACCGACCCATTATAAAGGACCCCAGTGTCATAACTGAAGCAGATTTTGTCGTTATGGAATCGACATATGGCGATAGGGAACACGACCCATTATACGACAACATCAGCGAACTGGCGAAAATTATTGATGATACCCTTGGAAAGGGTGGCAATGTCATATGTCCCGCCTTTGCTGTTGGAAGGACTCAAGAGCTTTTATACTTAATCCGTGAAATCAAAGCCCGAGATCTCGTGAAAAGCAATCCTGGTTTTTTGGTGTATCTTGATAGCCCATTGGCATCTGCTGCAACGAAAATATATTCTGGGGAGAATGAAGGCTATCTTGATGCAGATTCGGCTGCATTGGTTAGGGCTGGAGGAAACCCGATTATTTTTGATGGTTTGCGCATCACCAGCACAGCTGATGAATCAAAATTGCTCAATGATGATTTAACACCAAAAGTTATTATTTCTTCAAGTGGAATGTGCGAGGCTGGGCGGATAAGGCATCATCTGAAACATAACCTTTGGCGACGGGAGTGCTCTGTTGTTTTTTCAGGATATCAAGCCCAAGGTACATTGGGTCGGATAATATCTGAAGGAGCAAAATCCAGTGTAAATTTGTTTGGAGACGAAATAGTCATAAGGAGTTCCGTTCATAGCATAAAAGGAATGAGTGCCCATGCAGACAAAAATGGGCTTATAAAATGGATTGATTCCATAGAATCGCAACCCCAATGTGTTTTTGTTGTCCATGGCGAAAACGAGGTATGCGAAGCATTTGCCCTTACCCTTGTGGAGAAGGGACATCGAGCTCTCGCTCCAAAACACACAGCCATCTTTGACTTATTGACGAGCGATATGGTATATGCTGGTGTTGATCTTGTCACTAGGCGCGATACTCAAACACCAGTTGATGGAAGGCGCGATTCTCCTATATATCAAAGGCTTCTTCTCGCTGGCACTCGCCTCATAGAAGTCATTACCCGCAATCGTGGCGGAACGAACAAAGACTTAACCAAGTTTGCTGATGAAATCGATGCCCTGTCTGAATATTGGGATAGATGAGGGTTGATTAAAAATTAATTATTGACTTTTTTGAAAGTGATATGTTTTATGGGGAAGATTGTTGCTGTGGGGTCTGGGAAGGGTGGTACTGGGAAAACAACTTCAGTTGCTGCCATATCATCTTGTCTTGCAGCACTAGGGTATAAGACCCTTGCTGTGGACTTGGATGCTGGGCTTAGGAGCCTTGACCTTGCGCTTTCCATGACGGATTACTCTGTGGCGGATTATGAAGATGTATTATCGAGTAGGCTTTCATTAATGGAAGCTTGCCATGAACACCCTCTTATACCAAATTTGTTTTTTTTGTCAGCACCGGCTGTGTATAGTGATGATGAGATTGATATTTCCCTTTGTGAGCTTATGTTTTCTGAAATTCGCAGAGAGTTTGATTATTGCCTGTTAGACTCACCATCAGGCATTGGACATGGGTTTCGCTTGGCTCATATGGATGCAGATTTGTCTATCTTGGTGACCAATGGGGAATTACCCACTATGCGCGATGCAGAGCGAGCTGCTGATATAGTCCGGGAACTGGGAGTTCCTGAGCTGCGGCTTTTGGTGAATAGGGTGAGAGCAAAAGACTATAAAATGCTTCAAGCAACCATAGATGATGTCATTGATACTATCGGTGTTTCACTTTTAGGCATTATTAGGGAAGATAAAGGGATAATGATAGCCTTGCATGAAAACACTCCATTGGTTCTTCATGGAAAAAGAAATGCAGCATATGATTTTCTTGATGCTGCCAGACGAATAACAGGTGAAAAAGTACCTCTCAGACGCATAAAATCTTATTAAGGAGTACGAACAATGAATATCGCTCTCATTGCTCATGATGGTAGGAAGGAATTGATGATTCAATTCTGTATCGCATATTGCGGGATTTTAGCGGGTCATTCCATTTGTGCCACATATAACACAGGGAAAGTTGTTAGTGAAGCAACGGGTTTACCAATCACCCTCTATATGTCATGTAACCAAGGAGGAAGCCAGCAAATTGGTTCACGAATAGCATATAATGAGCTAGACCTAGTGCTGTATTTTTGCGACCCTCTTTCACAAGATGACTACCAAAGTAGCGTCATGGAAATCGCCAGACTTTGTGACCAACAAAACATACCCTTTGCAACAAATGTAGCCACAGCCGAAGTACTAATCCACGGACTAATGAGAGGCGACCTAAGCTGGCGAGATATTGTAAATCCAAAAATTAATTAATTATTCATCAACTAAGGGGAAATGTTATATGGAAAGAATTAAACCTAGGACTTTGTCGGGATTTATGGAGCTTTTGCCTGCGCAGCAGGTGCTGTTTGACACTATATATCGTAGCTTGGAGGAGAGCTTTTCATTATATGGCTTTACCCCCTTGGATACGCCCATGATGGAGGCGGCTGAAATACTCCTTGCCAAAGGCGGGGGAGAAACGGAAAAGCAAATATATACATTGAATAAGGGAGATACTGACCTTGCACTCCGATATGAATTGACCACCTCTTTGGCGAAATATGTGGCGAAAAACTACAGCAAGCTCAGCTTTCCGTTTAGAAGATATGAAATAGGAAAAGTCTATCGGGGTGAGCGGGCACAGAGGGGGAGGTTTCGAGAATTTTATCAAGCAGATATTGATATCATCGGAGATGGCGGACTCGATGTTTTTAATGAAGCAGAGATTCCCAGCGTGATTTATGAATGTTTTACTGCCCTCGGTTTGGAACGCTTTGTAATAAATATAAACAATAGAAAAGCATTGAGCGGTTTTTTTGAAATAATCGGTCTTGGTGAAATTTCCACAGAAGTTATGCGAATGGTGGACAAGCTGGATAAAGTTGGCGAGGATAAACTGAGGGAAATGCTCATGGATGACCTATCGGTGACACAAGAGCAGGCGAGTGAAATAATGGAATTTGTTTCTTTCCCAGGAGACCCCTTTGAGCTGCTTGAAAAATACAAAGGTAAAAATGAATTATTTGATAAAGGCTATGATGAATTAGCAGCTGTAAAGAAGCATGTCATAGGATTCGGCGTGCCGGAAACCCATTTTAAAATTAACTTGGCATTGGCTCGTGGTTTGGACTATTACACAGGAACTGTATATGAAACGATTATGACCGATTACCCCGAAGTAGGCTCTGTCTGCGGTGGAGGACGTTATGACAATTTAGCTGAGTATTTCATAGACCGTCAGCTCCCTGGTGTTGGTGTTGCTATTGGACTAACTAGATTATTTTATATATTACAGGAGCAGTCTTTACTGAACAATTCCCTTCTCACTTCAGCTAGCGATGTCTTAATTATTCCAATGACTGATGATATGTCCCCTGCAGTATCTCTGGCTGTATCAATGCGGGAGCAAGGTTTGCGGGTGCAGATATATGGGGAGAATAAAAAATTCGCCGCAAAGTTGACATATGCCAATAAGCTGGGAGTGCCCTATGTTGTACTACTTGGCGAAGATGAGATTGGCAGCGGACAGATAACGGTAAAAGATATGGTGGAAGGAAGTCAAGTGACCGCATCAGCGGGTCTGTTGATTACTGGACTTTGTGATAAAATAAAGAAACTCCGCAGCGGAGTTCCAATAAAGACCTAATAGATTCATCTATTGTAAATTAGCCATGAATGGTACAAATTAACAATTTATTAAAACAATCGTCACAGTATGTATGCATTGAGGATTTATCATGAATTTATTGAGTTGTGGGTATGTGGATGGAATTTAGTGTATTAAAGTAGATTTGCAAATGATTTGGCATCCATGCCACAAATGCTCACAGCTTATATTGTTCCCGATAATCTTCCTCTCTTTTCGCGAAACCCCCGACGAAGTCGGGGGTTTTGTGTTGGATTCACAAAGGATGAATATCTACATAGATATACCACTATTTTAGGAAAAGAATGACGCAAAGCCATATGTTATTCCAGAAATGAGAATACCAGCAATAAAAACACCAGCAGCAATTGCTGGAAGGGCGGCTTTAAGCCTTATATCTAAAAGAGCTGCTATCATAGCACCAGTCCAAGCACCAGTGCCTGGAAGGGGGATTGCCACAAAGACCATTAAGCCAATAAGCTCGCCCCTGTATAAATTGATACCTTTGCTCTTTGTGCTGCTCTCCATTTTGTCTGCCATATTTGCCAGCCTTTGATTCTTCCGACGCATCCAAGCAAATACTTTACGAGTAAAAAGAATTACAAAGGGAATGGGAAGCATATTTCCCAAGAAGCTGACCAAAGCGGAAATATGCAAAGGTAAGCCAAGCATACCGACTCCAATGGGGATGGAACCACGTAATTCCACAACAGGCAACATAGCGACAAAAAATGTTATTGCACATTTACCGAAATTCGAACTGCCCAATAGGTTGTTGAGGAAAGCAAGTAATGAATCAATCATTTTTAGCTATTCCTCCTTACATAGAGTTACCGTGAATTAATCAGAAGGGCCAGGCACCTGGAATCCATCTCAACAGATATCTAAAATACCAATTGGGAGCATATACACCTGTGAGCGCAGGATAAAACAAGAAGAATAAAACTCCAGCTGAAGCAGTTAATCCATAAACTGCTTGCTTATATCTACCATAGCCACGACTGAGCAATGTGTCAAATACATAGGAGAGAGCCAATACGAGAAACAATGTACTGGGAAAATAGTGGTATATGAACACAATTCGTGTAACAGCCACCCAAGGCAGAAGCTGGGACAAATAGCCGATTATGATGAACAATGCTTTACCGCTTCGTTGTTTAATTGCCGCATAAAACATTGATATCATGGCAAATAATCCGCCCCACCATACGATGGGATTTCCAAAAGCAGCAAAACTAGAGCGCATATTACCATTGGAGCTACTGTAATAAAGAATGGGTCTACCATCAACGATCCATTGATACCACCAAGAGGAATATGGGTGAGTCGCAACGAGAAAGCCATGATAATTAAACATGGATTTTTGATTTTCCCATATTATTTCATAAAACTCGGGGTCTTTCAACATTCCATCTTGTATTGTCATATCCCGAGCAAGACCGTAGGGTATATAGCTGAGTATATAAATAACAACGGGTACAACAACGAAAAAGAGTAGAGAGAAAAGGATTGTTTTTAGTAAATAGA
The DNA here is from genome assembly GCA_009777775.1 of Oscillospiraceae bacterium. Classification (GTDB taxonomy): domain Bacteria; phylum Bacillota; class Clostridia; order Oscillospirales; family Oscillospiraceae; genus WRMH01. Next base: position 76,328 of record WRLE01000006.1, on the reverse strand, counting down.
TTCCAAATCCTTTTTTGCTATTATCTTCGTAATGCTTCCCCAGCATGAACAAGCGTATTGTATATATCACAGCAAGCCCAGCACCAGCATAGGGGACAATCCACTTCGATGCGCAACCAAGTCCAAAGGATATACCCGACAGAGCCAGAGAGGGTAGACTTTTCCGAAATGGCGCATCTGGATCAGTTGTTATATGCCGATACATGAAGAAAAAGGCAGCGAGGATAAAAAATACGCCGTATGTGTCTATCGTTGCGATGCGAGTTTGGGTAAAGCGCATGAAGTCAAATCCCAAAAGCAATGTACCGCAGAGCGCAACTGCTGTTTTCCCGAACATATTTTTCAGAAATACATACATAATAAGGAGCATAGCCACCCCAAAGACTGCACCGATAAATCGCCAGCCAAAGGGAGTCATGCCAAATTTATTAATGGAAGCTGCAATGATAAGCTTTCCAAGGGGTGGATGGGTCGTCTCATATGGGCGGATATTGCGAAGATGCTCCAATGCAGTGCGACCATGGTATATTTCATCGAAGTACATGCTATTCATGTATTCGGGTCTTTCGGGGATTAGCTCCTGCTCATCGAATAATTCTACGGCATCTGTTGATATATGGTAAACAGGGATTATAGAACCGCTGGAGTCGTAAAGAGCCAATTCGCCCAGTTCCAAAGGAGTCCTGGACGCTGTTAAACGTATATATCTCACAGGAGGGTTATCATAATTGAGAACAGCATAACGCCATTTGAAAAGATGAGAATGGGGCTGATTCATGGCGGGAGTTGGGCTTTCATCGTAGCCTGTGATTTCATTGGTGAATTGTCTATTCCAGACATCGCCATCCTCTGAGAGCTCCAATTCGTAATAACCAGTCCACATTCCTGTGTAGAACATAATATTGCTCAGTTTTTCTGGTACAGCCAATTCAATTGTTATGCTATTGTTTTCCCTTGTAAATTGGTAAAAGCTCTGGGGTGCAACAGTGTCTCCCAGTTGAAACAAAGCTAGAAATGTGAATAAAGCCAATATCAACGAAAGCGGCAGAATGTCGCTTTTTTCCATTGGATAACGTTGTGAAAAAAATGTCATACGTGGTTTATTGACTTCCCAAGTTATCCATTCCGTAGTCCCCAGCCGTGGTTGTGCTGCTCGTTTATAATAGCGAAAATAATATATAAGACATATCACAGTGATAACTGGAAAAATCATTGCAAATTCAAGATAATTCAAGCCTATTCGTATATATCCACCAATCGTTTCAAGCAGTCTCAGCATATTCACCTCCAAACTTGCAATTTCATCAATAATAACAGCAATCATCATGTATGTCTACTTGTTTGTTGTTGTGTATGTATAAGGTGATATGATTGGGGTACTCGTCAATGGGGTGCTTGAATCTAGCGTATTGCTAGTCATGGTATTTATTAAACGCACTAACAGTGTCATCCTGAGTGCTAGCGAAGGATCTTACTACACAAAAATTTCTGTATATTAAGATAGCAACAAAGCTTCGCTCCTCGCAATGACACTGGATTGTTACCCGTTACCTGTGACATAATTGGTAAAATCGAACGAAATATTATAAAAATATTACGCATTAAAATTGGATAGTGTTGAAAATTATGCATAATATTTTAGTAAACGTGTAAAAATATGATGAAATAATGCTACCAGATATGTTTTATGTCGTATTTTATAATGTTATCATCAGCTGTCATAAGATGCATTCCCTCCACTTTTGCTTGCGCTATCAGCATACGGTCAAATGGGTCTCGGTGGATGAAAGGTAATTCGGTGATTGTTTTAATATGATCAGGAGAAACTTCCAATAATCTAAACTCATTATCGTTTATTGCTTCAATGAAACCGTCGATTCCATGTGTTAGAGCTAGCTTACCAGTGCTGAGTTTTATACCGATTTCCCAAATAGAAGCAATACTGACAAAAATCGTATTATCAAGTTCATAAAAAGCTTCTACTGCTAGTTTTGACAATCGGCTATCATTATCAAAAAACCATATAATAGCATGAGTATCGAGTAATATTTCCATTACATATACTCCTTAAAATCATCTAGCGGTTCAAACCAGTCATGACCGTCCAGTTCTTTAATCTGACCTTTCATATAACCAAGCCGAGGAGGGGTGCGTTTAACTTCTGCTTGCTCTGCTATTAATTCAAAAGGAATACCATTTTTTCTAATAGCTTGCCTTAAAAAAATATTTACAGCAGTGGTCATATCTAATCCTAATGCTGCGAACACATCTTGAGCTTTATTTTTTATATCCCTGTCCACGCGAATATTTATATTTGCGTTTGCACCTGTGCTTACTGGCATAATAACTGCCTCCCATTTTCTAAAGCTTAAATCTATATGTTTTTATGCTGCCATAATAATAGCACATTATGCGCACAATGTCAATGTACATCCAGCGAAAAAGTAGTTTTTAGAAGTCTCAAGTTACTGGTCACACATCCTTCGTAAGTACTTACAGTGTCATTTAAGAGCGTAGCGAAGAATCTTACTACACCGAAATTTCTGACTAATAAGATTGCCTCGTCGCAACGCTGCTCGCAATGACACTGGGTTTTACCCGTTACCAGTAACACAATTGGTAAAATAGAACGAAATATTATAAAAATCTTACACTATTAAAATGGATAATGATGAAAAATATGCATAATATTTTAGCAAACGTGTAAAACTATGATGAAATAGTTTTATTTTTCATCATAGTTTTCAAACTTATCGTGAATAATCGAATCAGTTCCGCTCAAAGCGGGGCTCTTTTATTTTGTGGAATAATAACGAATAATGAATCGGAGAATAATACGATAGGAAAAACGAATAGTATAAACGCTCGAACGATAGAGTTAAGTAAAAGAGAACAAAACCAACCTGGAATACTAGTATGAGGAAAACACCGGAGGGAACAGCATGAACGGTAAAGCAAGACAAATGATTGGTATCTCATTAGCGATTATTTTACTGCTGGCAGCGGGCGCAGGTGTGGCAGTTGCACAGCGTCAAGCCGCGGACAAGCGAGCTAGAGACGATTTGAGCAAAAGAATCAGAGAAGCCAGGGAGACAGCCAACCCACATCCAGAAATTGGCGAGGCGGTAATGGTCGCAATGGGCGCCGCTCATACGATTGTCCTAGCAGAAGATGGAACAGTCTGGGCATCGGGAAGCAACGCATCAGGTCAGCTTGGCGATGCCAGCGGCTATGACAGCTCCATCGCCGTTAAGGTCATTGGATTGAGCGGAGCAGTTGAAGTCGCCGCTGGGGAAGGTCATTCCCTCGCGCTTCTGAGCGACGGCACAGTTTGGGCTTGGGGCGACAACTCCATGGGACAGCTGGGTACCGATACAATCAGCGGAAGTATGCTGCCAGTCATGGTGCCAAGTCTGAGCGGGATAATCGGTATAGCGTCGAAAGGTGGTATGTGTATAGCAAACGGCGAAGACGGCTCCCTTTGGGTCTGGGGCAGTAATAATTATGGGCTGCTTACCGGAAGCTTTGAACCAAAGCAGATGTCACCAGCAACGGAGAGCAGCCTCTGGGTTAGCGTATCTGACATGGGTATGAGCAGACCAAGCGTTAACACACCAAGTAGCTCTGGGAGCAGATCCGCTCCATCAGGACGTGGCAGCAGTGCAGACACAAGGACGGTAACAGGCTTCGTGTGGCCCATAGCCTTCGATATGTTCGGGCTGGGTGACGACTTCCTTTCCAAGCATGAGATAACGGTGGAGCTACGCAGCCATTTCCTGGTGGCGGCTGACCCAGCCCTGACCACAATAGTAGACGATTCGCTGCCTGGTCCATTCGGTAGTACAGGCGGTTTCGTGATAGAGGACGTACCGTATGGCAGCTATGTGTTAGTGATTAAGCGAGCCGGCTTTCTGGTGAGGGCTATGCATATCGAGATAGCGGACACCGATCCAGACCCAGTTGCGCTGGAGCCGCCAGGGGGCATAAATAGCGGCGTGTTCATGCTTTGGTACGGCGACTGCAACGATGACTTCCGCGTGGACAATGAGGATGTGATGTTCATACTCCAGCAGTTCGGCTTCAATGCGCTTGACCCCAATTATGTTGCAGCCTGCGACCTTAACGCAGACTGCCTCATAGACAACGAGGACGTATTGATGGTTTTGGAAATGTGGAACAGAATGGTAAGAGACTACGAGGGCGCGGAGGACGTGGGATTCCTCATGGACAACGTGACATTCGACCAGCCTATCTATACTCTAGAACTACCAGACAGCGGCACAGAGCTGTTGCAAACCCAAGCACAACTATTGGACGAGTATGGGGTAGCCATACCAGGTATGCAGGTCACATACGGACTAACCGCAGCATATCCAGGAGTCACCATCGACGCATCCACAGGCGAAATCAGCGCAAGCAGCACAGCGCAACCTGGTACGGTAACCATTACAGCTTCGTGCATGGGCTTCAATGGGTATGCACAACTGCAGCTTAGCGCATCTGGCTTCGAGCTTCAAATAGACGCAGTGTTAAACAAGGAGTACACCATAGCACTCAGCGGAGCGGATATATCATCATTCAATGGAAGAACGCTAACAGTCTCATACGACCCGGCGCAGCTACAGCTTTTGGGTGCAGCGGAGCAGACGGGCAATGCTCATACGACAACAGGTGCGATTGCGGGCACCGATATAACAATAGAATCGGTATCGCCGGGAATAATCGAGCTGTCATTCGACAAAAGCATCGAACTGGGCTCATCATGGACTGGAGCGATAACGGTGCTCAGGTTCAAAGCCCTTGCGACTTGTACTGCGACGGTAAACGCGAGATAGCATCAGGGCGATTAACTCAACTTCAAAGATACCGCTCAAAGGGTGATTAAGATACACAAATGGCAAAATCAAATAAGATATAATAAATTCCATTGCACTAAAATAATTAATTATTATTCCAAACACTAGAAAACTTGGATACTAACATAATACAACGGTAGCGCGGAAGCGCATGACTGTAAAGGGGTATGGCATGATAAAAGCTACAAAGTCAACATCGGTGAACGCATCGGAGAAAACAAGAAGCAGGGTGAAAAGAGCATCAGCAAAGCCAGCGACCAGGGCAATAGCATGGGTATTAGCGGTAATGCTGTCCATGGGAGCAGTATCGTTCCAACCAGCGTTTCAGACCGCAAGGGCTGCAAGAGATGAGCAGAGAGCTTGGCAGTCGATACTGGACGAAGACCTGAAGCAGAGCGTTGCAGGATTAACAGATACAAGCTATGACAGTGGCGATTGGCAACATCAGAGCGAACCATGGGCGAGCGAACCCATCGTGGATTCAAGGACTAGATACGAATCAATGCTGGCGGAGGAAGTTGAAACCTTTGAAACGCAAAGGTACATCGTGAAGCTGGCATCGTCGAGCGATGCCCAAGCCCTTGACACAAGGGGTGGACAATCTCTGGAAGCATCGTTTACGGCTAGAACGATCGAAGCTGAAGGTGCAGCCCGCAGCGGTGGTCATGCCCTCGTGGAGTTCGACGTAGCCATGACGATGGCAGAGTCAAGGCAGGCAATAGAGCAAGCAGCGAATAGCGCGGGTTTGGTAATAGAGTACATACAGCCCGACTACCCGATGCAGATGTCAGCATTGCAAGAAACAGGCGAAGCGGAACTTGGCTATGCTACGGAAACCTCATTTGCAATTCCGAGCGGCGGAGCGGTCATAGTCGCCGTGCTGGACACAGGCATAGACACGGCGCACCCGGGCTTAATTGGCAGGCTATTCGCCAATCTCGGTGAGCTACATGACAACAGCATCGATGACGACGGCAATGGCTATATAGACGACACCTCCGGCTGGGATTTCTTCAATGGCGACAACAGCGTCAATGATATAAGCACATATATGGACCAGTGGCACGGAACCCACATAGCTGGGATAATAGCGCAGCAGGCGCCGAATGCGGTCATATTGCCAATCAAGGTCTTCGAGGGAGGCACAGCCTATACCAGCGACATAATCGAGGCTATAGCCTATGCCGAAAGCATGGGCGCAAAGGTAATAAACTGCAGCTGGGGCAGCCGATTCGACAACCCCGCACTCAGGGAAGCCATGGAAGGCAGCGAGAGCCTTTTCGTCTGTGCAGCTGGTAATGGACTGTACAACCTCGATAACTACCCTGTCTATCCTGCGGCTTACTCTTCGGAGCTGGATAATGTCATTTCAGTCGCTTCAGTAGACAACGAATATAAACTTTCCAGATTCTCCAACTACGGAATTGACTCGGTGGACATCGCAGCAATGGGCGAGGACATAGTGAGCTTTTGGCTGGGTGGTGGATACGAGAGCGTCTCAGGCACGTCAATGTCGGCGGCATTTGTGAGCGCAGCGGCTGCGGAGGTGCTGGGCGTATACTCTTCATGTAATGCACAAGAGACTAAGGAAAGGATACTGGAATCTGCTGATACGGTGACTGGTCTAGTCGATAAAATTGGTGGTGGTAGGTTGCTCAATGCAGGTTACGCCTCCAGTGGTCAGGCAGGACCCCACCAGAATGTAATCGATGCACCCGATGACGAGCCGTTACCCATCGTTGTCCCGAACCAGCCGCCAGAGGAAGAAGATGGATACGAGCTATACGGCGCGGAGAACCACGCCACATATAGGGCTTCAATGTCGGTAGCGAGGCACGGTCTCAGGGCTGCCGCTATCGATGGCAAAGTCTATGCAATCGGCGGGCAGACCGCTGTATCCAGCGGATACACCAACCTGGTGGAAAAGTACGACCCCTACAGGGACGAATGGACTGCTGTGCAAGGGATGAACAGCGCAAGGAGCTATTTCGGAATTTTGGTCCACGGCGGTTATATATATGCCATGGGTGGAATCGGCTCTAACGGTGCGAACCTCAACACCATAGAACGCTACGACCCAGTTGCGAATACATGGACGACTCTGCCGCTGGTGCTGCCAGTAGCTATGCGGGCGTTCACTGTCACCTTGATTCCAGGGACGAATACTGCTTATATTGTCGGCGGATTTACATCGATATCGGTTAGCTCGGTGTATGAGTACAACATTGCGAATGGCACGATTACTGCGAAGCCTAACCTGACCGTTGGGGTTTCCAATCATGTAGCTTTCTACTACGATGGGAAGATATACATTGAAGGTGGCTTGAGCGGTGGCACTTTATCGCAAAATGAATATAAATATAGTATAGCTACAGGAGTTTCATCGAGTCCTGTAAGCGCGAGAGTATATAATTCCGATGCGGGAGGGGTGTTGACGGCTGAACGATTCATGGGTATAGGTGGGAAATCCCACTCACTATATGCATCTGATATAACCCATTCATTGGTAACAATGGATAACATCCCGGGAGTACGATATTATATAATTAAGACTCATCTTTTGACTGCCCGTGCAAGTTTTGGCACATTACTGCTTGATGGAAAGGTCTATATAATTGGAGGCATTAATGGTTATGGTGTAATGCCAACAATGGAAATGATTGACCTAGGCTGGGAGGAGAAAGCCTCTCCGCCTGTTGCGTTGAGCGATTACAAGACTGTTTCCACAGGAGGGAAGATATACCTGATGGGAGGAGTCGAGTTCGTTAATAGCACATCGCATAGGTCCAACAAAGTTTTTGTCTACGATTCAATAAATGACGCATGGTCTCTCATGGATTCTCCAATGCCGTTTTATGGCAATGGGTACTCATTAACGGCAGCTTATGGTAAAATTTATTTGGTTGGCGGATTGTCGTCAACAACACAAAACGGCGTATTTACAAATAACGACAAAATTTTCGAATATGATCCAAAGTTTGATATATGGACAGAAAAAATCACGATGCCTGACACGAGGTGTTACCATTATGTAGCATTTTACGATGGTAAGATAGTAGTAATGGGTGGCTTAAATTCTAGTGGGCAATATATGTCTACTGCCGATGTGTATGACCCGCTAACTAATACGATAAGCGCACTAAGCAATTCGAATGTATCAATAACTGGAATTTATAGCTGCGTCATAGGAAGCGAGTTATTTGTTTTTGACAGCTTTTCAACAAATTATATGAAATATAGTCCAGCTAATGGCTGGAGTCAGCATACTGCTTCAGGTTATCAATATGGCAGTCAATTCGTAGTCTTGGGAAGCACGCTTTACAATCTTGGAGGGAGTGGAAATATATCTGATAGATTCAGGTTTTCTCCTATTGCGAACGCATGGGAAGGGTTTGTATCCTTTAATTTCAGTGGCATTACTCAGTCGGTTACTGAAATGGGTAACAAGGCGTACATTATAACTCAGGATGCGCAAGGTTATAGCACAGGGCTGGTGACATATACTCCTCCGTCAATAGCCTGGACTGATGGAGTAACGATGCCTGACTGGGTCTATGGACATCGAGCAACAGTTCTAGGTAATAATATATACATTGGCGGCGGGTACGATTATACATTTTACAGAAACGCATTCTATAAATACTCTGAAGTAAGTAACCTATATACTCCAATAGCTCCCATGGCGATAGCCCGCGCTGGTTTCGGGTTGGCTGCGGCAAACGGCAGGCTCTACGCCATCGGTGGTTATAACAACACGGCAGCTCTGACCAATGTGGAGGAATACAACCCTGCATCGGACACATGGACTGCAAAAACCCCGCTACCGATTGCGACGGCTGACATGGCGGTAGCCACGGTCAACAATCTGATATATGTGTTCGGCGGCAAGAACGCAAGCGGCGCAGCGCAGAACGCCGTGCGAATCTACAACCCAGCGACCAACATATGGACAACAGGAGCAAACATGCCCACCGCAAGGTACGGAGCAGGCGCAGCGGTAATAGGAGGTAAAATTTATGTAGCGGGTGGCTTCCTTAATGCGACCACCGCTACTAATGTCCTGCAGGTCTATGACCCTTCGACCAATACCTGGGACACAAGCAGGAAGCCGTTGCCCCGCCCTGTCGGATACGCAGGTACCGTAGCAATGGACACGCTCTATGTCATCGGCGGATTCGACGGATACAACGAAATTAGCGTCGTCCACGAATATAGCCCCGCCATCGATGAGTGGCTGGTCTGGGACGGTCCTAAAGCTGTCAGATACGATTTCGCAACTGTCGCTACCGATCTCGGTATATACGCATTTGGAGGTCAGAATATTGATGGGCCATTCAGTAGCGTCGAGTTCGCCATCGTCTCCAATTTGCGTAACGAATACAGGCATCTTGGCGATGACAGGATCAACCTCACGGGCAACTTCTCTCGCACATATACAGACCTCTCATATGGGGCTCAGGGCTTCAGCGTTGAGTTCACGAGGACCTACAACTCTTCCGACACAAGGGCAAGTCACATCAGCCCTGGCTGGACTTTTGGCTTCCAAGGTAAGATAGAGGAATCTGGAAATGAGGTTGTGGTGTTCCTACCAAACGGAAGCGCCTGCACTTTTCAAAAAAACACAAATGGTAGCTATAAAGCTCTAGACTCCAGAGGTGTATTGGAAAAGCTCCCAGCAGGAGGTTACACTCTGACAACGAAGGATAGGTACTCCTACGGATTCAACGCCAGCGGATACATGACCTGGATGAAAGACCGTAACGGTAATCAGATTACCATTGCCGTCGATTCCGCTGGCAGGGTCACTTCGGTGACAGACCAGGTTGGCAGAGTGACAACAATTGTATATATAAGCAACAGGGTGTCAACGATAACAGATCCAGTAGGGCGTATAATTACCTATGCATATGACTCCGCAGGCAGGCTCAGCTCCGTCAAGAATCCCAATGGATACTTTACCTATTATGAGTATCACTCATCGGGCGATGCCGTCGGGCTTCTGAGTACCGTCAAGGATAACGCAGGTACCATAATCGAGAGCGTTGTATACCACCCGAGGCGAGGGAATGCCCAGCCTAGGGTTTCATCGGTTACAGATAATCAGGGCAACACCAGATCTTACTCCTACGACGACGCCGAGGGTAGGCTCACCGTTACAGACAGCGATGGCAGGACTACCTCCACTTGGTACGACAAGGATATATACCCTATTAGAGAAAGAGATGCCGAGGGAAGGGAGACCCTGACCCAGTATGAGCTTGACGGCGGAATAAACAGATACGGCGAAGTCCGCTCCCATACCGACCGCAACGGCAACAGCACTTTTTACGAACGAGACAATAGGGGCAATATAGAGAGGGTGGTCAACCCAGACGGCAGCTTCAGAGAATACGGCTACGACTTGCTAGATAACCTCCTCTGGGAAAAAGACGAGCTTGGTAAATATACGTTCCATGTCTACGATGCAGCAGGTGTAAATCTTGTCAGGATTGCACGCCCACTCAACGGTACAGATATATACAGCCTTGGAGGCAACCAGTCTTTGTTCGCCATTACAATATACGCATACTACACGGCAGGGGAAGCCCTCACTATGACCGGCAAGACCATCCATGGATTGCTAAAAAGCATCACAGACCCCGAGGGCGGGGTTACGAGCTATGCCTACGATGCATACGGCTATGTCTCCACTGTGACAAGCCCAATGGGGAAAACCACCGCTTTTAATTACAACAAGCTAGGCTGGCTAAAATCTACCACTAGCCCTAGGGGGTATACGACAAGCCACTACTACGACAGGAGTGGAAACCTGCTGAAAACAATATACCCAGACAGTGGAATACAGCGGCTCTCATACAACCACAGGGGTAGCCTGACCCAAAGGGTGACTCCTAAACAGTACTTGGCATCAGCAGACACAGCAGCCGCTTTCGACTCTGAGCATATTCAGAGCAGTGCAGGTGCTGCATATACTCAAACTAGCCATGGCTACAGGTACTCCTACTATGCCAACGGCAACCTCCAAACCGCCACAGACCCGCTGGGCTTCGCTACCAGCTTCACCTACGACATATACGGTAACAAAGCGACCGAGACAAAACCAAATGGAGCGGTGTACTTATATTATTATACAGACATGGACCTTTTAGAAAGGGTTGCATTCAAGGAAACGTCTTCGGGAGCATCGGTGGATTTGTATAAATATGAATACGCCATACTCCAGAGCGGCAAAACTACGATGACCGTTCGGCAGTATTTCGAAGCTTCGACCTATTTGGACACAGTGACCACCTTCGACCATGCAGGGAGACCAGTCAGGGTAGACCTGCCAGATGGAGCGTACACAGCAAACGTTTACAACGCCAACGGAACCCTCCTCAGCTCTATAGACGGAAGGAGTAACACAAGCTACTTTGCATATGATGGTCTCAACCGTCAAATCGGAGCTTGGCACCCCGCCTCTGCTGGGCAATTCGAATACAGCGGCACCGCCTACGACAAGGCGGGCAGGGTCACGGTATTGACCTGGTCAACGAGCCGCGTTGCAAATGGGACGGTGCCATCGGTGGGGCTTGTATCGTTGGGTTACCAGTACAGGCTAGATGGACTCGTTGCTCAGGAAACGTGGAGCGATGGGGCAAAGATAGTATATGACTACGACAATTCGGGAAACCTGACGGATGTAAAATCATATAGCGACGCGTCTAATTACAACCATGTCTATATGACCTACAACAGCATGGACAGAGTTGCCACCAGGAACACAGTAGTCCAGCAGAGGGATATCATCGGCTACCCCGAAACCACGGCGAGCCTAGTCCTCACAGAGTCTTTTGTGTACGACCTTGATGGCAACCTGCAGACGGCGACGGATGCAAATGGGATAGTTACCACATATACCCACGACTTGATGGGCAGGCTCCGTACCACGAGCCAGCCAGGACTCAACGAAAACAACAGCCCTGCAACGCTAGCTACGGAGACGACCTACGACTGGTCGGGGAATGCTCTGACATGCAAAGATGAGTTGAACAGAGTCACTTTTTTCGAGTATGACAAACAAGGCTACCTAGTAAAAACCACCAATGCCTTAGGTGGGGTCTGCCTATACGTCCGCGACCGCCAGGGTAGGCTAACGGCTGAGGTAAAACCGGAGCAATACAGCGCATCGCTCCCATTGTCCTCCATGGAGCGAACAGAGTACAAATACGACCCCATGGGGAGGCTCTCCCGTAGGATTGAGGTTTACAAGGACTCAAACGGTGCATGGAAAACTGTGGTAGTCAGCAACGTCCAATATGACGGTTGCGGTAATGTCACGCTATCCCAGGATGCACTCGGCTACCTCGGTGGTTATGGAACCGTCTATGAATACGATATGCGTGGCAAGCTTACCAAGACCATAGACCCGGAATGCCAGCTTGCGGGGTTGCCCTATACGAGCCTTATGACTTATGATGGCATGGGAAGGCTCTCCAGCGTTACAGAGGCCAACGCTGTAGCAGGTATATTCACTTACGACGCTAGGGGGAATGCCCTAACAACAACGCTTGGCGGGGTATTGTCGCTGACCTGTACATATGACTACCTCGGCAATCTGAAGACATCCACCGATGGCAATGGCAATACATCAGTTTATGAGTTTAACAACATGAATGGACTCCGCAGCGCGACTCTGATGGGTGATGCCACCATACCTGCATATACGGTTTCATACAGGTATACAAAGCTTGGTCTCTCCGCATCTTCCTTGGACGGCATGGGCAGGCGCATTACAACAACATACAACAACCAAGGCAGGGTTCTCACCGTGACGGAAAGCGCGGCAAACGGCTCGGAAGCAATCACGGTCGCCACCCGCTACGACCTGGCTGGCAACCCGAGGTACACAATCGATGGTAATGGAAACATGGTAACCGTCACATATGATGCATTGAATAGGAAGCAAGTGTCGTCCATTTCAGTAAAAGATGTCAACAATATAACTCGCAGCCAGAACACTGCATACGGCTACGATAAAAACGGCAACCTGAAGACGGTCACCGACTGGTTGGGCAATGTATGGTCTTATAATTACGATGCACTGGGTAGGCTAGTGGAAAGGCGAGACCCGCTTGGTGTATTAATCGAGGAATTGAAGTACAATGACGGCAATGCCCAGACTTGGTCGATAGATGCGGTGGGCAACGCTACAGAGTACCGCTACGACAGGAACGGCAGGCTGAAGCTGACGATAGACGGCGAGGGCAACTCCTTTGGGCAGCAGTATGACGGTGCTGGTAATATCACTGTAAAAACCGATGGCAACGGCAAATCTACCCAGTATCGCTACAATGGGCAAGGCAGACTCTATGAGGTTGAGAACGCACTTGGCGAGATAACTACATACGGCTACGACAACGCGGGCAACATGACATCCCATACGGATGCCGCTGGCAATACAATGACCACAGTTTACAACGCTAGAAACCTGCCTACTCATAGGATTGAGCCAGGAGGGTTGACATCATCGGGTATCGACTCAGCTTATTCAATGGTTTATACTTACTACGCCGATGGTGGCGTGGAGACCCAAACAGATCAGAACGGTGCGGTAACATTATACACTTATGATATCCACGGCAGGCTATTCTCTGCAATTGCTGGTGGACAATCCATGGGGTATACCTACGATGACAACGGAAACGTACTCACGGTTACCGACTCCAATGGAACTACAGTCATGCAGTACGACTCCCTTAACCGCATGATATCTAGGAATGTGCCGGGCATTGGGCTGAGCACCTACCTTCTCGACATAACGGCGGGACTGTCTTCGGGTTATGTTGCACAGACTAGCACGGACCCCAAGGGCAACGCAGTTACCAGGGTCTACGACAAAGCGGGGAGGCTCTGGCAGCTTAAAAGTGGAAGCGACACGACAACATATACATACTACCCCAACGGCAACCGTCAGACAATGGCTTATCCCAATGGTGTAGTGGCTACATACACCTACTACGCCGACAACAGAATCCATACATTGGCGAACTCAAAAAACGGGAGCTACCTCAGCACCTTCAACTACGCCTACGATGGAAATGGCAACATGACTGCGAAGCTGGAGATGAAGGGCGAGACTACCTATTCTTACGATGACCTTGGAAGGATAGAGCTGGTTGTCGAGCCAGATGGCAGGGAAACCTCCTATGCCTACGATGTGGCGGGTAACAGGGAAACCCAGACCGTCTCAATTGACAACTCAGATACAATTACCGTGTATGCTTACGACAACCGCAACAGGCTCGTGGATAGCACAGAAACTTCGGACTATTGGGAGAAGACAACCGAGTATCACTACGACAACAACGGCAGCCAGATTTCCATGATGGTTTCCACCATGGCTGACGTTGGTGCAGACCCCGCAACACTTGGGCTGCGCTTAGCAGGGACTAGTGGTAGCGATGATGAAATCACGTTCGAGATCAGCGGCTACGACGCTTGGGGTAGGACTACGACTGTCAGCAACGACCACTATATTGCCGAATACAGTTATGGTGCTGACGGTCTAAGGTCGGAAAAAACCGTCACTCAGGACGGCGTATCTGTAACCACCAGGTACCTCTACGAAAACGGTAACATCACTCTAGAGCTTGATGCATCAGGTAACCAGATGGCACATAATGTGCATGGTGCTGGTAATATCATCAGCAGAAAGATAGCCCAAGGCATAGCCTACTACCTCTACAACGGTAGGGGTGATGTGGTGCAGCTAACAGACAGCGCAGGCAGCGTCATAGCAAGCTACGACTACGACGCTTTTGGAAACCTGCTGGCTGCTCCCATTGACGATGCGAACCCCTTCCGCTACTGCGGGGAGTACTGGGACGACGAGACGAAGAACTACTACCTAAGGGCTAGGTACTACAAGCCATCAACAGGCAGGTTCACCCAGAGGGATAGTTACCTAGGGAGGTACACCGACCTGCTCAGTCTTAACAGGTACACCTATGCCCACAACAGCCCCATCAAGTACAAAGACCCAATGGGGTATTCGGCGACTGGCGTGAACTTCGGACCCAACGAGGGTGCCGACTGGCTCAGGACTGGCTCAGGAAAATCCTTTGAGGAATTCTGGGGTGTAGGACCATATGGGTCACCTATATCAAGTGGAGCATCCCAGCAGAGCAGTGGAAACAATGGGGTCAATTTTGGGGAGAATGAGGGTGCCGATTGGCTGCGCACAGGTTCTGGGAAGACCTTCGAGGAGTTTTGGGGAGTGGGTCCCTATGGTATGCTTGTTACGATAAAAGAGACAAACAGTATAAATAACACAGATTCAACAAGCAATTCTCCAGTGCATGCAAATTTGAGCTTTACTCGGTATGGAATTCAAATGACGCACAGTTTAGTACCAAGCACATCAAACTATGGGAGTCGCGAAGTTTGGGCTCTTCAAGAATTTTTGATGGACTTTGGGTATTTTGCAAATCCCAATACTGTGTTGACAGGAAATTTTGGGCCTGCGACAACAGAAGCTCTGATGAGATTCCAAATCGTTTACTTGAACATGGATGCAGAAAGCTTGTTTGACAGCAATGGGTTATATATCGGTTGCGACATCTATACGATGCTTGCAATCAATGGAGCGATTACGATGCATTCATTATATGGTGCCGATATATCATATGAGAACAGATTGAGAACAGTCGCATATATAGAGAGACGCACCTTGACAGAAGGCTCTGATTATGTTGTTTATGATAAAGCTGGCACAGTGGGAGTTTATAAAACTCTCGTAACAAGCAGCCAATTAAGAGATATTTTTACATTAACACAACATCACCTAGCAGGGTCGGTTACAAAGGATGTCGTTGCTGCACTTAACTATACATTGTGGAAATATGAAATAACATCAATCGAACTGATACAGTATTTTTTAGGTGTTGCAATGCATGAGTCTCGTGATGCTTTAGTAGAAGCAGGTTATTTATCTTACAATCAACAAATGGCTTATTTAATGGAGAAATGGTACTGGCCTTTTTATGGAGCTGGTTATTTGCAACTATCAACAGAACCAAACTATGAAATATTTTCAAAGGAAATGGGTAATTCAAGAATAATAGACATAGATATATATGGAAACGGAACAGGTGGGCCACAATATGTAGCTGATTACTATGCTTGGGAGGCATCTGGATCTTGGTGGAAAATTAACAACATGAATTGCAAAATTATGCAAAGTCAAAACAACAACATGAGTACTATTGACATATTCTTCGCTGTATCAAATGCTACAAATAGTGGTAGTTATTACGCAGCATATGAACCAGAAGATTGGGGCGATCGAAAAGAGCGATTCGACGAAGTTATAAAAATATTTCCAGGTTGATAAATTAAGGTCATACATACTAGTTTGTATTTCGAAAGAACAATAGAGCGTGGTGTGGCGAGACGAATTTGCGATTTGGTAAATGCAATTATCGTCTCGCCGATACTTACCATATGTTAATATTCAATGATAATACTAACTACTAAAGGTGCTATTATGAAAAAATTTTATTTTATTATGATATCGTTATTGCTTTTAACAATCATATCAATTAATGGAATTAGGCAGATATGCTACTCGAATAACCAAAATGAAACTGTTTATAAAAATATTATGAACATCTCCAATCGTGAATACATTTATAAAACATCATCAAACGATATAATGGAAATCGATGAAAGTATTGGTGATGCTTTTTCTGTTTTTGAGGGAAGTTATTTGTTTGAAAATCGAAGATACTTTGCATTTAATGAAAATAATCGAGGTGAGATTGAAATTTATTATCCACAAATTATTATTCCTAATGATAGTATCCAGCAAAAAAAGATAAATACTCTAATGAAAATTGTTTTATATAATGAAATAATAAACGACAGCATATCTCGTGTAGAAGGACTCTGCTTTAACGTTTCGTATACAATAACATACTGCGACAACCAATTTGTTAGTATTTTGTTTTTTGGTAATAGGTATTCTGATTTAGCATCATATCAAGTTAGCTACATCGAAACAACTAATATTTATCTTAAATATCCAGTGGATAAACTACGGTTGCGAGACTTCTATATTATTGATAATGATTTTATAGATACCATGATTGAAAAAGCAGTCTTTAATAATGATAAATATATGCTAAGCGAATCGACGTTTGAGTATCTTATTAGAAGTAACGCACGCGGTGAGTATGGGTATGAGCAATTAACTGACTATTTGTTTGGCGCAGATGGTGAAAATTCAAGAATCAATACATATTATTGTATCGACAGAGTTGGAATAACGATGACAGTCGGTAACGTAATGGGTGGCATTATGCATTTTGAACTGATGTATGAAGACTTAATAGATTATGCACGTACAGATAATAAAATATTTACTCAGATGCTTGTAGAGATTGGCTTAATAGAATCATAATAGTTGGAACATATGATTTATTATTCGCCATTGCTACAGTGCAGTGAAAGTGCAAGCTACAGCTACGACATTTCGGGAATCTTCTGACTGCTCCCAATGACGATGCGAGCCCCTTCCGCTACTGCGGGGAGTACTGGGACGACGAGACGAAGAACTACTACCTAAGGGCTAGGTATTACAAGCCATCCACCGGAAGGTTTACTCAGAGAGATAGCTACCTAGGGAGGTACACCGACCCGCTCAGTCTCAACAGGTATACCTATGCGCACAACAGCCCCATCAAGTACAAAGATCCAATGGGGTATTCAGTGACTGGTGTGAACTTCGGACCTAACGAGGGCGCAGACTGGCTCAGGACTGGCTCGGGCAAATCCTTTGAGGAATTTTGGGGTGTCGGACCATATGGGTCACCTATATCAAGTGGAGCATCTCAGCAGAGCAGTGGAAACAATGGGGTAAACTTCGGTGAAAACGAAGGCGCAGACTGGCTGCGGACTGGTTCTGGAAAGACCTTCGAGGAGTTTTGGGGAGTGGGTCCCTATGGTATGCTTGTTACGATAAAAGAGACAAACAGTATAAATAACACAGATTCAACAAGCAATTCACCAGTGCTGGCAAATTTGAACTTTACTCGGTATGGAATTCAAATGACGCACAGTTTAGTACCAAGCTCATCTAACTATGGGAGTCGCGAAGTTTGGGCTCTTCAAGAATTTTTGATGGACTTTGGGTATTTTGCTAATCCCAATACTGTGTTGACAGGAAATTTTGGTCCTGCGACAACAGAAGCTCTGATGAGATTCCAAATCGTTTACTTGAACATGGATGCAGAGAGCTTGTTTGACAGCAATGGGTTATATATCGGTTGCGACATCTATACGATGCTTGCAATCAATGGAGCGATTACGATGCATTCATTATATGGTGCCGATATATCATATGAGAACAGATTGAGAACAGTCGCATATATTGAGAGACACACCTTGGCAGAAGGCTCTGATTATGTTGTTTATGATAAAGCAGATAATAAAGGAGTATACCGTGCATTGTTTTCTCAAAACCAACTACAAGCTATATATGTTGCTACAAATAGAACAACAAATGGTTCTGATGCCGTAGCTACACTAAATTCTGTATCTGACTTAAACTATACGCTTTGGAGATATGGGATAACATCAATCGAATTTATTCAATTCTTCCTTGGTGTAGCGATGCATGAATCAAGAACAGGGTTAACACAGGATGGACACACAAGCAAATACAGAGGTGCTGGATTTATTCAACTTACGGGAGAAGGTAACTATAAAGCGTTTTATACAGAAAATGGTGATCCAGGCATATTTTATTCTGCTGATCCAGCTATGTATGTAGCAAGCTACTGAGCTTGGGAAGCTTCAGGATTTTGGTGGGAACTCAATGGTATGAACGGAAATATAGAAACTAGCCAATCTATGGGATATGATAATATCGAGATATTTAGATTTCAATGTGTTGTTTACCGTAAAATTGTTGATAAAAAAACGTTATAATTAGGGAGGGTATTGTGAAAAAGACAAGCTTATTCGTTGTATTAGCAAGTGTCCTTTTGGCTGTTGGTTGTGGGAAGCAAGAAAAACAATTAATATCCAACGAAGAAGATATTTTCGACAAGACTAGCATTAGAGAGTATGTTATTTTTGATAGTAGCGTGTTTGACAATAGAGTATTAATTGAAGAAACAAATAATAATGATATATCGCAATTATTATCAATTAATAATATATACCACGTGGAATGCGATTGCGAAGTAAATGAGTTTTACTTTGATTGTGTTAGTTATACAATCGAATCCCATAAATATTTTTTACACGATAACTATATAAAAAATTATATAAATATCGTGTTTCCACAAATTAATAATATAGCTGATGTAGGAGTTCAAAATTCAATCAATAAATTATTATATGATAATGCCTTGGGCTTATTGACAAGTTATGGCGAGAATGTTACTGGACTACGATTATATTCATCATTTGAAATTGCATGGTTAAGTGAAAATTTTATGAGCATAAAGCAAAGAATTTATTTTTTTAAACAAAGTGCAGCATATGACAATCATTTATTACAAACATTGAACCTTGACCTTAGAACAGGAAATCTGCTAATACTTGATGACTTCATAGAAATAAACATGGAATTTATTGAAGCATTTAAAACAAATGCTATAATCGATCTTGATAATAATCACATTTTACAAAAAGCATTCGATTATATAATATGGGATAACACAGATGAGGAGCTGATGCGAAATTTTAAGTTATCTGATATTCAAAATGGTGAGAGTATGGAAACCGAATATGCTTGCTACTTTACTGATAGTTATCTTGGTATAAAAATTGCAACACTACATGCACTTGGTTCTTATGCTGAAATTGTTATCGATTTTGATGACCTAAAAGATTTTATGAAAAAAGATAATGATATATGGGATGAAATACTTTTAGCAAATGGTTGCAATGATGTAAGCTCTACGAGCATATTAAATAAATATTATTGCTATGATGAAGACATTTTATTACACGCAAGTAATCTGGCTACAATGTGTGGCATAAACGACATTAATCGAGAAGCTGCCGAATTAGCTGCATTAGAATATTTTAAGGCTCGAACACATAAGCCATTTCAAGTTGAATATATTGAATATGATGCGTTCACAGATAAATATATAGTAATAGTGGTAAGAGCAACAGAGTATTTTGATGGAAGTAAAATTTCGCATATACCAATAGAGGAGTATGAGCGCGTTAATCCAAGAGTTGCTATTGTTGGTATAAAGGACGGTATAATCACATACTTTTATGATGCTTATGATACGAAAATTGAATGGATTGGTTGGAGCGTTATTCATGAAGATAATATAATAATTGTAGAGGGACCTAGCAGCCAAATATATGAATTTTATTCTGCTTTTTATAGAAAAAACGATAGTGAGCCAATTAACGTAATGGAAAATAATTTACGACATGACTGACGATTATTTATATTCAGGAGAGTTTGTTACATGACAATAATTTAACTTAATCTTTATGTCACAACCAGTTATGACTACGATGCTTACGGGAACTAACTGACAGCTCCAATTGATGATGCAAGCATCTTCCGCTACTGCGGGGAGTACTAGAACGATAAGACAAAGGCTAGATATTGTACTACCAGATATGTTCTATTTTGGTGACTGGGGTGAACTTTGGATTTATCGAGGGAGTCTTCTGGTTCCGGCTGTTGTTTCTGACTCTATGCCGTTTAAAACAACAGTGTATATATCACCGTCAATTAGTTTTTCGTGGAAAAAGATTGTTGAGGTAGCATCGTGGTCTGCTGTGTAGTCGAATATGATTTCGGAGGGAGATTTTATCAGTATATGCATACCTTCAGTTACATTGGGAACGCTGATGGAGCTTAAAGGCGAATTGACTGGAAATTGATAAATTGCTGCTGTACCTCCAGCTATAACCGTTCCGCCGGTTAGGGTGAAACCACCATCGGTATCTATGGCGAAACTGCCTGGGATACCAGCGGCATTTATAATCGAGATAACTGTACCGCCGCTTATAATGAGAGAACCATTGGAATCTATACCGTCGCCTGTGGAATATATTTCTACATAACCTCCGCTGATGTGAACTGAGAGTTTTTCGTTATTTGTTGGCTGATAGCGGGTTATGTCAAAAAAACCGCTATGTGATACTTGCGGACTGGCACAGGAAATCGCATCGTCGATAGCAAAAATTTTAATGTAGCCGCCAGAAATGTTAATTTCTCTACCTTCGATACCTTCATATGATGTGACTATATCAATAAAACCGCCTGATATGTTTATTATCTTATCTGCGTGAATTCCATCGTCCTTTGCTGAAATCGTGATATGCCCTTCGGAAATATCTATAGTATCATCGCAGTGTATACCGTCATCGGAACTATCGATTGATATTACACCTCCGCTTATTTCGATAATCTTACCTGCTTTCATGCCTTTTGTGCTATATGAAGATGAAGTGCGATTTGTGCTACCGCCACCGCTTATGATTTTTATGTCGCCGCTGAAAATCGACAAATGAGTTTGTGCGGATATGCCGTCTTTGCCTGCATTCAAGTTTAGAGTGGAATTTGATATCGAAACTATACCGCGAGTATCGTCCATATCATATGTGGAACGAATCGCATCACCCCCGCATTGCACCAATATGTCCGAGTCGATTATTTCACAGCTATCTCTGCCATTTATGCCGTTATTCTTTGCTAATAGGTGTATAGTGGCATTTTCAATTTTTAGATTGTCTTTGCTAGTGATGCCATTATTATAATTTGCAGAGATATGGAGAGTGCCACCACCGGTAATGAACATATCGGATTTACTATATAGGCAGGCATTGGGTTCGTCGTTACTTTGGGAAAAGAGTCTATTGTCAAAGTTGTATTTCGCACCATCGGTGAGGATGTTTATGGTGTTTTCGGGCGTATATATGGTTATTGTATTGCAATCGTAGATATAAATTGGTGAACTATATGTGCAGGTAATATCCACATTGTTTAATATCAAAACGACATCCGCTGCAGTTGCGTTGACGATAATTTGACCGTTTTCCAGCGTTCCGCTTATTTCGTAAATACCACCGCTTTTTATCGTTGCAGTTTGATTTGAGATAATAATATCAGCATTGTCGGAACGGATTTCATCGTTTTCTAAAAATATTTGTGACTTCATATCGCCTATATGCTGATTAATAATTTGGCTTATGTTGTCAAAAGACCACAAGGAAGATGAACTGCTTGAACCTGCTAAAGGCGAATAATCGAAATGGGAAACATCAACTAACAGTGACCTGTCAATATTTTGGCTGTCTAAAGTTGATGGAATGATTCCACTTAATTGACCTTCGATACTAAGGCTTCTCAGTATTCCAAATTCATGCAAAGCAGCAACTGCATATGTATATGCTTCATATGAGGCAAAGCCAATGTCATCTCCAATGATGTGTTGGGAGATTTTTTTGTCCAGCATTGCTATTGTTTCATCGAAAATCCCGCTCGCGAAAAAGCCATCGATTATTTGGCGAAGATACATATGGTAGCTGTCTCTGTATTCGGGTATAGCAAGAAGATTGTTTATGAGAGGTCTGTCCACCATTTCGACACCCAGTACAGGACTGTCTATTGGGATATTTATAATTTTAGATACATAAAATTCATCAGTGGGTAGTATACCACCAAAAGCCTGTCCAAAGCTCCAAGGTAATATGGAAAGCTTGCCGTCTCGAACATGGATATAATAGTTTTGTCCTTGGTAAGTAGCATAGCTGTTGGTGCTTGATATTACAGATAGAGCTGCAAGATAGCGCAAAACTTCATCTATATCAAAATGCTGGCTTAAGTTTGCACCCTCGTTGAGATTCAAAATGGCTTCAATAACAAGCTTGTCATGCTTATCGGATTTGTTGCCAAACACTTTGTTATTGAAGATTTCGGGATAATTACTGACATCATCACCATTATAGAGTAGTGAGCCACCGTAGAAATCGTTTTTTCCTTTTGTGTTTTTAACATTGTAGAGCTGACCCGAGCTGCTGCCATATACCCTATCCAAAAATGCTTCGTTATATCTTTCTAAGGCAAGGTACAAACCGTAGCTTTCACCGTTTACCGATACATTGGCATAATTTCGCAAGGGTGTTGGTACACCTATATAGTCCATAATTTCAAATGCCATATACTCTTTCATGTATGTTGCATCGTAAATGAGATTATTGAGGCAGAAGGTATCTAAACCATAATATGTCTGACCCTTGACATATTTGTTGAACTTTACTTGCAAACTGAATCTATCGCTATCTGAAGAAATGACTTTGGCGATGTTGGAATTGCCTTTGACCCTGATGCCAACGAAACTGAAAAACTCGCCGTTGATAATCAAATCTGCGTTTATCCAATCTTTGTCACGGGCATTATCGAGCAAAGTTTGCCAATCATCTTCCTGGACTTGAATGTCGATGATGATGAGCTCTCCTTGGAAAAGCCTTTTTTGATATTCCGTTATTTTCGCTGTCTGGGATATTTGTTCGATTTGCCTAGTTTGTGCAGCAAAAACCATATATGCGCATATTAGAAGGCTTATGCATACTAATAAAGCAGTTACTAGTTTGATATATCTGCTTGTTATCATAACGAAGTCTCCATTTTTCGATGATATAATGTTTTAGTGAACATTATATGTTAGTTTGCTAGTTTACATATAATAATCGCCATTATATGAAACCAACGAAGCATTAATTACGCCTTCTATGGAAAGTAATGAGTTTACAAATTGGACGGATGAATCGATTAATCTGACTTCAACTGTCAGCTCGATTCCACCAGAGTATATGCTTTTCGCTTTAATCATATGTTTTTTAGTGTACTCGCCGAGCATTCCCAATATCTGTGCTTCCGCTTGCTCGCTCGCACAGCTAATGACAGCCACATAGGGGGTTTCGTTTACTTTACGATTTACAAATACAATTAATATCGAACCAATTGTTAAAGACCCGATTACCGCCAATGGAATAAGTCCAACACCGACAACTATACCAATCGTTATTGACCAAAACAGATAAACCAAATCGAGTGGCTCTTTTATAACGGTTCTGAAACGAACAATTGATAAGGCTCCGACCATTCCGAGGGAAGCTATCAAATTAGATGTTACAGCCAATATTATTAATGTGGTGATGAGAGTCATGGTGATTAATGTTATTCCAAATGATGATGAATACATGACTCCTTTAAATGTTTTGGTGTAAATAAAGTAAATGAAAAGACCGAGGGAAAATGATATAAGCATTGCAACTGCAATGTCGATGAGGGAGAAGCTTGCTGCTTTGTCCAGGAAGTTGAAACTGAATAATTGGTCTAACATATTATAGCCTCCGTTAATAAAATAGCTGTGATACTTTTGTGGAAAAATTCTGATATATTGAAAATACTACAATTATTGATAAAACACTAACAAAATGTCAATTAAATAATACGTGATGCGGTATATTTTGAAAATTCGCTTTGATTGCGCCATCCGATTTGCAACATATCTCGTATGACATTTGGAAGAAAAGCATCGTGCTTCACCTCCAACACCATTGCCTTTGCAGAGGGTATGGTGGGATGGTATTCGTTCAGGAATCCCAAGACATTGTTTGATGCTCTAATATCTGTATCAAATGTGATGCGTACGTTTCCGGGTTCATATGTATAGGCTTCTCTTGTATATACAACTATGCTTTTGGGACGAAGATTTTGGTATGTGATTTTGCTGTACAGCTCTAAAAACAACTGCTCATTTCCCTCGAGAAGCACTTTATAATCACCATCTAACAATCTTTCGCATTGTTGTTGGTTTATCATAGTGCTTTCCTTAAAGACTAAACGATTAATTTTACTCTTTTTTTCGAGGCGAATAAATGAAGTATCGTTGTTATAATATCTTAATCTGAATTTTTCGCGCTTGCTTTGTCCTGAGAGTTTTTCAAATACTGCTTTATCGTTATAATTATCAAAATATAAACTGTTTATTTTATACCTGCCGTTTTCAATTGCGTTTTCATCTGCCTTGGCAACAATACGAAGCCTTGCTCGCAATATTGCTATGTCGGTTTCATTGATATTAAATTTAAGTTCATGTCTGCCGTTTATGTTTTTCACCTACTTCCTATACAGGAATGTTTTTGATATATCCTCATACCAATTGGTTGGGTGATGAGATTTTACATACATTTTACCATGGGTTTTACATTAATGGCAATAAATATAGTTGGAATTTAATTATCTATTGTATTAATATGTTACTAGTCAATGGATGCAACAATCTTCATACAAAACTTTGAAAAATCCTTGTAAAAGTTTACACAATGGTTTATATTTGGTATAATTGACTAACAAGCGTTAGTGAGGTTGAAGGTGAAGCGGGAATATTATAGTTTTTTGGAGGAAATATGAGCAGTTATATTCATAGCAGTATGACGAAGCAAAGGATTCTTGAATGTGCTGCTAGCATTTTTGCGAAAAAAGGTTTTGCGGATACTTCTGTTCGCGAATTGGCTATTGCAGCGGGACTGAAGAATCCGGCTTCCCTTTATCATCATTTTCCATCTAAAAATGCTATTTTGGAAGAGATGATGGAGGAATATGCGGTAGATAATACAGATATATTCGAAATGCGAAATATTGACGGAATCTTGCTGGAAAAACCAAATGCCGATGGGATATTGGCTTGTTTGCAAACTGCATTTCCCGCAGACAAAATCGCTTATTATATGAATGTATTATGCGTGATGCTCCAAGAGCAACTGCGAAACCCGAATGTGGGTAGATATATTTCCGACCAGCTTGTTTTGAGAGCGGAAATCAACTTTGGAAAAATCATTGATGCGCTCATCAAGCTTGAAATAATTGACGATAACATCGACTCCGATTATTGGTCTAAAATCGTATCTAGTTTGTTTTATACTTTTGCTCTCAGGATGATGTTGGGGATTGGCGATAATCAACCTGAGTTTACTGGGAAGGGAATGGAAGGATTGCTTAGAGAATCATTTAATTTGATGCTTGAGCTTCATGGAACTAAATAAGTAGAGTATGAGCTATAAAGGAAATATATAGATGGGAGATAATAATATAAAAAGAGCAAACGCCTCAGAGATGCTTGCATTTGGCGGAGCGCAGTTCTCCACCAGCATCTTCATGGCGTTTTTGTCTTATTATCTACTTATGTTTCTCACTGATGTGGTGATGATACCACCGGCATACGCTGCGGTTTTGCTTTTGATATTTCGCATTATCAGTGCTGTCGATGCACAATTTGTGGGCATTTTCATTAACAGGATGAAATTTAAAGACGGTAAGTATAGACCATATTTCAAGTGGTGTACTTTACCTTTTTCATTGAGTATGGCGGCTATTGGGGTGACTACAAAAATAAATACTGGCTTTCGCCTTCCTTATGTAGCCGCGATGCTGATATTTTGCGAATTGAGCTGGACTGTACTGAATACTGCATCAATTTCCCTGCTTCCTTACTTAGCCCAAGACGATTTTAGCCGCTCCAGGTTCATGTCATTTTCAAATAGTAGCGCAATTTTGGCATATATCGCCATCGGTACTTTTATGTTGCCTTTGGCAGGGTTCCTTGGATCTGGAAACATGGAAAAAGGTTTTGCATTGACTCTTGTACTATTTGCTATCATTACGATTCCGCTTTTGTTCAATGCATATTTTCGTTTAAATGAGCGGCATTATAGCGAAAGTCGTGGAAAACCTTCTTTGAAAGATATTTTTGTTGCAATAGGTCGCAACAAACGGGTTATTTTGTTTATGACTGGCTTTTGCATATATTCCATAGCAGATTCCTTCAAAAACTCTGCTACATATCATTTTTTGAGCCATGTATTAAAGCGTGGTGATTTGTTACCTATCTTCATATTTTTTGGTTTAATTACACCCTTGGCTGTCCAAACAATTATACCTTCGCTTTTGAAATATGCTAAAAAAGAAAGCTTGATTGTATTTGGTTTATTTGCCACCGCATGCGTATGCTTATTGATGCTTTTCATTGGTGACCGACCTGTGGCTCTGGTGGTCTGCGTTGTTTTATATGGGGTATTCACAGCCATAGTCGCCAATCTTGTCTATACTGTTGTGGCATCCTTGTCCGATGAATTACGCGCTCAGGAAGGTCTTAGCATGAGCGAAATATTATCATCAACTATGAATCTAAGCTCGAATCTCGGAGCTGCAATTGCTGGGGGTTCATCTGCTTTTGTTATGGGTATATCAGGCTATTCCCCGATGGTTTCTGTGCAGACTCCTGGTGCGATATTTTCTTTGCGAGCTTTGTATACTCTTTGTCCAGCTGTGTGCATGGCGATTGCAGGCTTTGTTATGATAGGACTCAAAAGAAGCGGAACTGAGACTTGATACAAAGTGTTTTTTTACAAAAAGGATTGGATTGCTTCTTCGCGACTCGTAAAGACGATATTAAATATCACATGACTAGTAACAAAATAAACCCCTTTTCGTACTCCAGAAAGGAATTCGGAAAGGGGTTTATTATGCTTTTATACGAGAAATTTTGTTTAATCGATTTTCACTATCTCAGTCGTAGTGAAGAGGCTGCTCTTACTGTGCCTGTGTCATCGCTGGCACTCAGTGAGACCCTATCTCCCACATCTAAGACAACAGCTATTTCGGATTCACTAGCTGAAAGCTTGTAGAAATAATCCGTACCGCTGAGCCTGATGTAATATTGCGTGTTACCATTAATGACTGCAGAGCGGATTTCTTCGATGTAACCTGTGATTTCTGTTGTGACAATGTAAACTTCCTCAGCAAGGTTGTTTATGCGTAGCTGCTCTCTGTAATTTCTGTCGCACTCCGTTACGGTTGCGCCTGTTGCGACGATTTGATATTGCTCGACATTGACCATGGCATACATTTTCACCAGACCCGCTGAGTCTTTTAATGCACTGAAATATGTAGGTTGGGAAGATATGTTCAAAAGGAGCGGGAAGGTGGATCTATAATTTAAGTGCTGCACTGCACCTTGGGCAGAAGCCATTGCGCTAAATTCTGTAGCTCCTGCAATAGAATAAAATGATGTATGTTTTGTTCTTTGATTTGTCAGAATAAAACCGATGTTCGATTGATCGGTACCCACGCTGGTGATGCCCGTGTACATATACACATCATCGTTGATGGCGATATAATTATAGCCTTCTGTGGTTACTGTTACGTCCCTTTGACCGAATATAGAGTTCCAAAAACCATTTTGATATCTGCCGAAATAGTCGTATTGTTGGATAATCAAGTCAGCGGAATATGCCCTGTCAACCCACACGGGGAGGTCTTCGTAGTATTGACATTCGCCTGTGACAGCGTTGACAAGCACAGCTCCTTGAATGTCTTTGCCTCCGAAGATACCGATGCGCCTGACCAGTCTGGGGCAGACCCAGTAGGGAACGCCATCTTCGTCAATCTCGAAATTCGGAGTGTCGAACATGAATGTGGGGTAATTAAAGCGCAAATGTCTAGTTAAGTCTCTGCTCAAATATTCAGCTGGCGCATATTTTATACCTGTTGCGCCTTCCACCACATCTGAAACCCATATGACTTCGACGTTTTGGGTCACCATATCGACGATGAAATATACTGGAAGTCCCGTGGAGCGGTTATTGAACCATTTTATGAGGTCGCCATATTCCAGGGAAGTTGTCCTGACGGGTGTACCTTTGTAGTTTATTTGGGTGTAATCCTTTGCCACCTCATATTGGGAAACCATGTCTGCAAGCTCTCCCATTTTACGTTCGCCGAGCCTTTGTGCCGAGTCTGTATCTAGCATTGGGATTTGGCTGCTGAGTTGAATTTCCGAAACTTCAACAGCAAAATCACCAGGGATAACTTGGAGCAAGTTGCTATATGCATTGGCTCTGAAAAAGGGCGATGATACAACATTTCCAATAAATAGAAACGCTACCAAAGCAATTGCTATTATGACAGGTATTTTGCTTTCTTTTATAAGCCTACTAACAACAGAGTTTACGACATCCAAAGGAATGGAATTGCTGAGATCATCCATTGCACCGCGGAATATACCTTTGCTTCTAATTTCCAATAAGGCGTAAATTGCTGTCAAAACAAGGAGAAATATATACAAATCTGGATTCTGGTAATTTATCGCCGGTAGGGAGAAATAAAAATAGACCACACCGACTACAAGGGTGATGAGTATATTTTTGATGGATTTCACTAAGAATCAACACCTATCTTATATAATAAACCAATAATAACACATACAGCGGAAATTGCAAGGACAATATATGAAACAATATCATATTAGACTAGCTTGCTAATTAGTTCAGGTCCTGGGCGGTTGAGGGCGAATTCCATGAAGCTGTTGTCCCCTAGCCACAAATCGTTTTCATCATGCAACAAAAGAAGCGGCATCCTATTATGTATATGGGCAATGGATTCATGGGCATCGGTGGTGAGTATGACAAATGCGCTGTATTCGTTACCGTTTTTATCGTGAAATGTGTTATACATACCAGCCATGAAGAGCATTTCATCTTCTGTGATTCGAAGCAAGTGCTTGTCCTTCTTTTTTGTGCCGGGTACAGCAGACCATTCGTAAAACCCGCTTGATGGTATGACACAGCGTTGATTTTGGAGCGGCTTGCGAAACATATTGCTATTTAATGCTGTTTCTGAGCGGGCATTTATGATAACACTGCTGTTTTGCCAATGGGGAAAGCCCCATTTCACCGCTTCTGGTCCATTTTGAGTCAAAACTGCTGCAATGTTTGTTGGGAATACTTCACCTGTGGTATAATTTGGCAAGCCTCCTGTGAGGCTGTTCATCCACATTTCTATTGTATCAGCCGCATCATCATCGACCAAATATCTTCCGCACATATATTTTTCCTCCTGCTCGTTTTCGTTGAACTATAGTTTTTTACTGAAATTGCTGGCTATTAAGATTCTTCGGTCGCTACGCTCCCTCAGAATGACACGGGGGGGCGCTACGCTACTTGCAATAATACTAAATTTTTTTCCGTGACCAATAGCTATCTTTAACATTTACTATGTTAGTATATTTTAGCTTGACCGATATGTCAATTGATGATAGGCTACAATTAATACTCCTCAGGGCATATATGAATTATATCAAAGGAAACGTTGTGTATGAGTATTGATACTCTGTGGCAAAATTATGGAAGTGAGATAAGTAGCATCGAATATCCAGACTGTTCCATGGCACAGCTGGTTTTTGATGCGGCACTTACATATCCAAATGTGATAGCTTATGATTTCTTTGGAAGCAAACAAAGCTATAGAGATTTTGCTGATGAGATTCATCTATGCGCTAATGCTTTACGTATGATTGGTATAGGAAAACATGACAGAGTGACGATTTGTATGCCAAATACACCCCAGGCGGTTGTCATGTTTTATGCTTTGAATCATATAGGTGCTGTGGCGAATATGGTGCATCCTCTCTCTGCCAGCGAGGAGCTTGTGCGCTATTTAAACGACAGCAGAAGTGTGGCTACCTTGACCTTGGACCAATTTAGCGATAAGCTTATTGAGATACTCCCTAGAACTGGTGTAAACACCCTCATTTTATGCGGTATTGAAGATGGATTAAAAGGTATAAAAAAACCATTATATAGATTAACCCAGGGTAGAAAAATCCCACGGAGACCTTCAAGTGGAAAAATATTAAGATATTCCGAAATGTTGGCAAAGGCAAATTCTAAAAAGGTTGAAACTTTTGAAGAAACATCGGGTGATGATATTGCTGCTATTTTATATAGCGGGGGCACAACGGGAACAACAAAGGGTATATTGTTGACAAATCGCAATTTCAATGCCCTTGCCTTGCAAACTATTTCTGCTGCAAAATGCGTTGTTCCAACCCATAAAATGCTTGCAATTATGCCCATATTCCATGGCTTCGGGTTGGGGATTTGCATTCATACAGCTTATGTTGCTGGTGGCACGACCATTCTGGTTCCTCAGTTTTCAATCAAGTCATATGCTCAGCTATTAAAAAAATACAAACCCCATTATATCGCTGGGGTACCGACACTCTTTGAAGCTTTGCTGAGACTCGAAAATATTGATAAATTAGATATGTCCCAGTTGGAAGGTGTTTTTTGTGGCGGAGATTCCTTGTCTGTGGAGCTTAAAAGAAAAGTGGATGCTTTTCTCATTGCAAGGGGAGCGAAGGTACAGGTGAGGGAGGGTTATGGCTTAACAGAATGTGTTACAGCTAGTTGTTTGACTCCCCATGATTTTCATAAAGAAGGCAGCATTGGAATTCCATATCCTGATACTTTTTACAAAATAGTTCGCCAGGGAAGCACCGAAGCTCTCCCGTATGGAGAAGAGGGAGAAATAACCCTCACAGGTCCGACTGTTATGAAAGGGTATGATAATAACGAGGAGGAAACATCTCAAGCACTTCAACTTCATTCAGATGGTTTGGTGTGGCTACACACAGGGGACTTAGGAGTCATAGATGAAGAGGGTTTTGTATATTTTCGCCAACGTATAAAGCGAATGATTGTCACATCGGGATATAGCGTATATCCTTCACAGCTGGAAAATGAAATAGAGGCACATGAGAGCGTCCTCATTTGCTGCGTCATCGGGGTTCCAGACGATTATAGGATGCAGCGAATAAAAGCTTTCATAGTGTTACGAGAGGGATTATCACCCACAGATGAGATAAAGGCATCAATATTGGAGCATTGCAGCAGGCATATAGCAAGATATGCGATGCCAAGGGAGTTTGAATATAGAGATGAATTACCCCGCACACTAGTGGGAAAAGTGGCATACACCATCCTGGAGGAAGAAGAAGCAATAAAAATTAGAAGTTAGAAATGGGAGTTTAAAATGAGCTTTTTTGATGAAATGGAGGCGAAAATCCCACGAGGAGTCGCCAGGACAAGGTTTGCGCCGAGTCCAACCGGGTATATGCATGTTGGAGGTTTACGAACTGCACTTTATGCATATTTAGTTGCAAAAAAACTTGGTGGAACATTTATATTGCGAATTGAGGATACGGATTTCGCTCGCTTCGTGGAAGGTTCCACTGAAATTATCATTGACACATTAAATGGAGCGGGCTTGCATTACGATGAAGGTCCTATTATTGGCGGTCCTGTTGCTCCATATACCCAAAGCGAACGAAAACCCCTATATCGTCCATATGCGGAGCTTTTGTGCGAAAAAGGAGCTGCATATTATTGCTTTTGTTCCAAAGGTCACGATGTCCATGAAATCGATGAGGAAGAAGATGAGCCAGAGGCTGTAGCTCATAGCAGCTTACCAATTGCTGACCTTTGCAGAGAGATAAATTATGCAGATGCAAAGAAGCGAGTCGATGAGGGTGAGTCCTTTGCCATACGCATGAAAGCCCCGAAAGAAGGTGAAACAACGGTGGTTGATATGGTGTTTGGTGAAATTATTGCACAAAATAAAACTTTAGATGATATGATTCTATTGAAAAGCGATGGAATGCCCACATATAATTTCGCCAATGTCATCGACGATCATCTTATGGGTGTAACCCATGTTTTAAGGGGTAGCGAGTATATCAGCTCTGCTCCGAAATATAATCTATTATACAAGGCTTTTGATTGGGATATACCAGCATATATTACAGTCTCACTAATTATGCGAGATAGTAAAAACAAGCTTTCAAAACGTCGGGGAGACCCCACTTACGAAGACTTGCTAAAACAAGGCTATCTACCGGAAGCCATATTAAACTATGTTGCGCTCCTTGGTTGGAGCCCAGGTGGGGAGAAAGAAATTTTTTCTTTGCAGGAATTGACTGAAGTCTTTGAAATAAAAGGCTTGTCGAAATCTCCATCAATTTTTGATATTGGAAAACTTAATCATTTCAACAGCGAATATATTCGTGCCTTACCCCTTTCGGAATTTGCACAGATTGCACAAGAGTATATTAGACAAGCTGTGAAAAATGAGGATATATCCGTTGAAGCAATCGCTAGGATACTCCAAGCCCGTTGCGAAAAATTAAGCGATATACCAGAAAAAATTGATTTCTTTGATACTTTGCCCGAGTATGACCAGCAATTGTATGTCCATAAGAAATCAGGAACTGATGAAAGCATTTCGTTGGATATGCTAAGCGCAGCATATAGCGCACTTGCGGAGCTTTCTAATTGGACTAATGATTCATTACACAATGAGTTTATAGCCCTTGCTGAGAGACAAGCTGTGAAAAATGCAACGCTAATGTGGCCTGTTCGTATTGCTGTTTCAGGTAAAGCGGTAACTCCTGGAGGAGCTGTGGAAATATGTGCTATTCTAGGACGTGAAGAAACCCTAAAGCGCATTTCATCTGGCATTGAAAAGCTGGGAGGAGGCATATAAAATGAGCAAGACGTTTAAAAAATTGCTCGTTGCATTAACACTTTTATGTGTGGTTGTTTTGTTTGTTTTTACGATTCAACTCTTTGCTCTCAATAGAGGGAGAGATGACGGTGAAAATAGGCAATCTGACACTTTGAACTCCACATCGGAAAACGATGGGGACAATGATGACGTGTCCAATTCTAATAATGGTCAAGTTGGCGACAATTCACCTAACAACGGCACAGGAAACCAGAATACTCTACCACCAAGTGGAACTCGATATGAACTACAATACACAGCAGATATGAATTTAGTAGTATATGTCGATGATGAGCAATTTTTACACTCAGAACCAGAGTGGGCTCACATGTTTACCCTTGAAAGCACTGATGATTCATGGCTTCTTTTGCATTTTTTAGGTTTACCCTTGGGAGCCCAAAGGCTTGCGGAGGGTTTTCTAAATGAGTATTTGGATGGAGCCGAGTCATCAGTTCATGGGCTTGTTCAAATTAGAGGCTCTGAGCTGACGGGAGTTTATGTCACCGGTACCAGCGATGGCGGCGAGACTTATGAAGCCTGGATACATACGATTTCAAAAGATGATGTGGATCAGGCGGAAGCGTATGGGATGGTTTTTGTTGTTCGATATCGTTATAATGAGCAAAAAAATCTGCTCTTTTCAATACTAGATTCCATGGAACTGGTACCAGTATCAAATTGAGCAGGAGCTGATTATACAGGAGCTGCAGGTCTTATTTATGCTTGGCTTCCAATTCCAATAAATAGCGTTTGATATCCAAACCGCCTCCATAACCAACCAAAGTGCCATCGGTTCCAATGACCCTGTGACATGGTACTATGATGCTTATGGGGTTTTTGCCATTTGCATTACCAACAGCTCGAAAAGCTTTTTCACTACCAATGGCGAGAGATTGTTCTTTATATGACCGAGTCTGTCCATATGGAATGGTAAGTAAAGCAGACCAGGATTTTTTCTGGAATTCGGTGCCAATATTAAAGCTAATTGGCAAATCGAATACTTTTAATTTACCATCGAAGTACTCCCCCAACATTTCCGTAGCAAGGGAAATGAGGGGAGTCTCTTTTTCTTCTCCACCATTAATAGCTTTAAAACTCAAGTCGGATATGGCACCATCTGTTTCAGCTAAATAAATCAAGCCGATGGGGGACTCGATACTCCATATGTATTTGATCATTAGAAGCCAAGGTTGAGTCCACCAGTGAGTTTTGACATTGCCTCGCTGGCGTGGGCGTTGGCTTTACGCAGAGCCTCGTTTATGGCTGCGATTATCAAGTCTTGGAGCATTTCCACATCGTCGGGGTCAACGGCATCAGGGTCTATGATTAGCTCGGTGAATTCGCTTTTTCCATTGACCACCGCTGTAACGACTCCTCCGCCAGAACTAGCTGAATAAGTCTGCTCTTCCATTTCCGTTTGCATTTTCAAAAGGTCAGCTTGCATTTTTTGCGCTTGTTTAATGGTGTTTTTATTA
Organism: Oscillospiraceae bacterium; assembly: GCA_009777775.1. Taxonomy (GTDB): domain Bacteria; phylum Bacillota; class Clostridia; order Oscillospirales; family Oscillospiraceae; genus WRMH01. Next base: position 41,562 of record WRLE01000006.1, on the reverse strand, counting down.
ACGCCACCACCGCTATAGCTACCGCCTTGAAATCCTTTTTTCGCCATGTTATGACCACTCCTTCTTAGTTTTATTGCTCAAATTCCACTATGTCGAATTTATCCAGTTCGTCTATTTTGCTTCTTTTTCCTTCGTCAACTGGAATGCTACCCTGTTCGATGCGAATGACAATATCATTTCCTAAAAATTTATGAACAGCAGCTTTCAAAGGGTTGGAAAACTTGCTAGATTCGATGAGATCAATGGTAAATGCATCGGCAGCGAGAATTAGGAGACCCTCACTATCTCGTTTGGCACTCACTCGTTTTCCGTCGCTGAGTAATGAATATATCGATATGTCATCTTTCATTTCATCTATAATGCTTTCCCAAAAATTCGTGTCGGTGTTTTCTTGCTCTGTATCGGAAGAAAGCTCAATTGCTGGGCTTGATGCATCAATGAGACTGTTTATGTTTGCTTCCTCAGTAGCTTCCTCAATAGCGTCTTCAATAACGTCCTTAGAAGTTTCATCCTTATCACCGATTGTGTCTTCGACTTTCTGATTTATCGAAGTTTCATTTGTTGTTTTGGTAGCATCTTCATCCTTTGATGTTGATTCATTAATAAATGTGTTTCTATGCTCTATACTTTCGTTTATATTATTTATATTAGCTGCTCCATTTTGAACTAATTGTTCTAAAATTTCAATACGAGAAAGCAAAGAAGCTGGGTCGTCCGATAAACGATTATTACACATTTTAAGTAGAGCCAATTCCACAGTCAGCTTGGTTCCAGAGCCCAATGTGCTGGCACTGCGGGAAAGATTGCTAATTGCCTCACGAATGAGTTCCATATATGAAAAAAGCGTTTGTTCTGACAATGCTTCTGAGAGGGTGGATAAATCATCATTATTATATGAACCGCTTTGTAGAGGAGATTGGGGAGATAGCTTATGCAGCAATATATCTCGAACCAAAGCCGCCATTTCGTTCATAAATGAAGACATATCTCTACCATTGTCGTATATGCTACCCAATAAGTCCAAAGTCGATAAGGTGTCGCCTTTTATCACAGAGCTTAAAAGACTCACGAGTTCAGATGAACCTGAAAGCCCGATAATATCATATACGCGCTCAATGTCGATTAGAGTGTCGCTGGCACATTGGTCAAGTAACGAAATCCCATCTCGCAGCGAACCGTCTGCCAAGGAAGCAAGCTCATATGCAGCCTGTTCCGTAATGCTCATGTCTTCTTTGCTGGCGATATTTATTAGATGCTCACTTATTTCTTGGGTAGAAATCCGCTTAAAGGAGAATCTTTGACAACGGGATAGTATGGTGGGGGGGATTCTGTGTAAAGCAGTCGTTGCCAAAACAAACACAAGATGCTCCGGTGGCTCTTCTAATATTTTCAACAAAGCGTTAAAGGCTGCATTGGAAAGCATATGGACTTCATCAATGATATATACCCTTTTACTGACAACGGCAGGGCTATATATGGCATCGTCCCGCAATGCGCGAACATCATCGATACCGTTGTTGGAGGCGGCATCAAGCTCTAAAACGTCTAATATGGAACCGTTTTCGATACCGATGCAAGCAGGGCAAACACAACAAGGGTCACCACCCTTTGGGTTTTCGCAATTAATAGCCTTTGCCAGAATTTTTGCGCAGGAAGTTTTTCCCGTACCACGGGTGCCAACGAATAAATATGCATGGGAAAGCCTGTCGCTTGTTATTTGTCGCTGGAGGGTATGGGTGACATGCTCCTGTCCGATAACATCGGTGAATGTCCGTGGTCTGTATTTTCTATAGAGTGCTTGATACATTGTTTACTCCATATTGATTATTGCTCCACCGAAAGGCTGCACACCGCTCTTTGAAAATGTGATACCCCCGCTAACCTGACAGCCGGCTCGGAACCGGTTGCCTTGCGGCACACGCGAGCTTTCGCTTAATGCTGCTCGGTTCCCCGCCTGACATGGTTCACGAATTCGCGTTGCGCAAGATCGGCTCTTCATCGCTGCTTATCAGGGGCTGTCAAAACACCAAAAGTCCTAGGATCGGAATTCATCCCTGCTGTAGCGGGTTGCAGGTGACAGGGCACCGCTAACTCCCCAACTAGTGCAGCCTTTCGCTGAAGCAATTTCATGGTTTTCGTAGTTGCTATCAGTTGCTCAGTATTTTACATTATACATGGTTTCCCCATGTTTATCAACCGCATTTTTTTATCTCAATATACCACAATTGCGATATAATTAGCTTCGCTACAAAAACATAGCCATATATAACGGCAGATGAATAATACCATCTTTGACCATTAGGTCTTTGTCGTAGAGAATATATGCATTTGACAGATTCGATGAAAATTTATTTCTGAATTTGTCCAAAGAAGAATGAGATCGATAATTGCCAGATTTGACTTCTATGGGTGCTATTTTTTTCTTTTCGCTAATGAGAAAATCTATTTCCATATGATTCTCACGTTGTTCTTTATCATTTCGAGAGTAGAAATATGGTCTATGTCCGTTTCTACGCAGCATCTGAGCGACCACATTCTCCATAATCATACCTTCATTGATACCTAGTTTGTCAAAAAGAATAGCTTTATACAACTCGTTTTCAACGTATGGGTTGTCCATGAAAGCATGTGTGACGAGCAACCCTGTATCAGCCATGTAGCATTTTTGTGTTGCGTGGTCTGCGCTCAGTGCAAGTCCGATATTTGGATCTGTAGTGTTATAGCAATTATTAACTATCATCGCTTCCGCCAACCAGATAAAAGAGTCCTCATAGTTCCGGAAACGAGCCTGTTTTGATAGAGATGATAAACGGAACTTTTTTTCCTTTTTTGAAAGCTGCCCCGGAATACCGTCAAATATAGCAAAAACCTTGTCTTCATATCCTTGGGCAAACTTAGAAACATCATCTCTGTACAGTTTTAAAATCCGCCGCTTTACAACATCAGCTGCTTCGAAATCTTTTGTTTCATCATATTCCAATATCGATTGCGGCATTCCGCCAACTAGGATGTATTGTCGAAAATCATTCATAATTTTTCTATGAAGAGCCTGCCCCAACGGCATCCTTGTGTCATAGCATTGCTTTACGAATGGGATAGTCACACTGTCACCCATAGCCCATAAAAACTCTTCAAAATCAAGGGGAAATATCTCGATATGCTCTTCCTCTGATGGTATTATAATGTCTTGAACATTTTTCTTCAGCCTAATTAGGGAGCCTGTTTCGATATAATCATATCTACCATCTGCTACGAGATACTTTATGAATTGTCTTGCGCGTGGAAACTGCTGCACCTCGTCAAAAACAATTACAGACTCCCTTTTGTAGAGAGTCGTTGCATAAAAAGCCGAGAGTTTTGAAAAAAACAAGTCAAGATTGGAGCTTTCATTCTCAAACAAGCTCAGAATATCTGGCGGAGCATTTCCAAAATCTATAATGATACTGCTTTTATACTCGTTTTTTGCAAACTGCTCGCAAAGAAAGCTCTTGCCTACGCGTCTTGCGCCATCAATCATCAAAGCAGTAGCTCCGTTGCTATTACTTTTCCATGCTAATAGGTCATCGTATATTTTTCTCTTTAGAGTTTTCATATCATAATCTCCCAGGTAAGCTCGTGCTGTCGGAGCTGCTTCATGCACAACAGAACGATTACATTGCAACCATTTTAGCATACTTATCACGAAAAGACAAGCAAATGAGTAGCGATTATGCACGAAAAGACACCCTCAGCAACCTAAATATTGCACGAAAAGACAAGCTCAGCATCCCGCATATTGCACGAAAAGACAAGTTCAGCGTTACAAGTCACGGGGTAACAATCCAGCGTCATTGCGAGGAGCGCAGCGACGTGGCAATCTTCTTAGTCAGCAATTACGGCGTAATAAGATCCTTCGCTTCGCTCAGGATGACACGGTTGGTGCGTACTATGTATGCAATGAATAGCGAAATATAGGATTCTAGCACCCCCGTGACTTGTAACAGTTAGCATCCCGTATATTGCACGATATGACATTTGTGCTTTACAACTTTCGTGATTTGTGCTAGTATGCATTAGCGTACACTTTGTGCGCTGGTTTCCTTGTGCTTGGTTTTGGGATATAGCCGGGAGAAAGCCGGTATCTTTTCCGCCTGATACTCAGCCAATGGAGAATAATTAAAAGAAAGGAAATACAAACTACGTGATTACAAAAGACGAAAAAAACGCAGTCATCGAGGATAACCGCACCCATGATACGGACACAGGTTCACCGGAGGTGCAAATCGCCATACTCACAGAGCGAATCAGACAAGTGACAGCTCATTTGAGAATCCACAAAAAAGACAAGCACAGCGAACTTGGTCTTTTAAAAATGGTTGGTAAACGAAGAAGCCTCCTTGACTATTTAGCGAAAAAAGACATCGAACGATACAGAGCATGTATACTTAAACTTGGCATCAGAAGATAAACCAAAGCCGGCTTGAAGGCTAATTAAGCCTACAAATCAAGCCGGCTTTTGATTAATTATTAATTAACCCGGGGTTGCTTTCCCATAGCAGTTGAAAATGTCTCCGATACTCGGAAAAATCTACGATTTAGTTAGTCTCGGTGGTGTTTTCAAGTGCTAAGAGATAAGCGGCTCCGAAAAATAAAATTTAAGGAGCGTATTAATGAAAATCACTAGAAGAACATTTCCGAATGAACGGAAATACGAAATTGAACTGGGGGGACGACCCCTCAAATTGGAAACGGGGAAGCTTGCGGAACTGACCAATGCCTCTGTCCTTGTTACCTATGGAGAAACTGTGGTATTGGTAGCAGTCGCTGTGTCTCCTAGACCTCGTGATGGGCTGGATTATTTCCCTCTGAATGTGGATTTTGAAGAGAAACTATACTCAGTGGGTAGAATCCCTGGGGGCTATCTCAGAAGAGAAGGCAGACCCTCTGATAGAGCGGTGCTGGCTGGAAGAATGATTGACAGACCCATGCGACCGCTGTTTCCAGACGGACTGCGTAACGAAGTGGTCATTACTTGTACAATAATCGCCGTTGACCATGATTGCTCTCCGGAAATCGCCGGTATGATAGGAGCTTCAGCAGCAGTATCCATATCAGAAGTGCCATTTAACGGACCCATTGGCGGTGTTTCCCTCGGCTATATCGATGGGCAATATATCATCAATCCCACCGCTGCCCAGTGCGAGGTCACAGAAATGTTTTGCACCATCGCATCAACTGGTCAAAAGGTCGTCATGATTGAAGCAGAAGGTAAGGAAATACCCGAAGACATCATGCTCGGCGGCATTATCCATGCCCATGAAGCAATTCAACCAATTGTCGCTCTCATCAATCAAATGGTGGCAGATATGGGAGCACAAAAGCTTGTAATCGAGCAGGCAGCTTTTAATGAAGAGCTTTACGCTAAAATCAAAGATAAATACCTGGGTGATGTCAGACATTCAATGGATACAGATGATAAAAACATTCGGGAAGAACGTTATAATGCAGTTGTCGCCAATATGCTAAACGAGTTTTCTACGGATTATCCTGAGATTAATTCACAGTTGGAAGAAATCACATATAAACTGCAAAAAGCGGTTGTAAAGGCAATGCTTTTTGAAGGAAAACGTGTCGATGGCAGAGATATGGACGAAATTAGACCCAGTGATGCCCAAGTAGCTGTATTGCCAAAGGTGCATGGCTCTGGCTTATTTACTCGGGGAGAAACGCAAGTCTTATCAGTGGCTACGCTGGGAACGCTGTCAAGTGCCCAGAGGCTCGATACAATTTATTTGGAAGAATCAAAAAGATATATCCATCACTATAACTTCCCTTCATTTTCCGTGGGAGAAGCAAGGGGTTCGAGGTCAACTTCCAGGAGGGAATATGGACATGGTGCTTTGGCTGAAAAAGCACTGGAGCCAGTGCTTCCAACTTTGGAGGATTTCCCCTATACAATCCGTGTTGTCTCAGAAGTGCTTGCTTCAAACGGCTCCACATCCCAGGGCGCAATTTGCGGCTCAACCCTTGCGCTGATGGACGCTGGTGTTCCAATTACAGCTCCGGTTGCTGGAATCTCTTGCGGACTAATTTCCGATGGTGATGACTGGACAACATTCATTGATATTCAAGGCGTGGAAGACTTCCACGGTGATATGGACTTCAAGGTCGGTGGAACGAAAAAGGGAATCACTGCTATTCAAATGGACTTAAAAAATGATGGGCTCACATTTGACATCATCGAATCCGCTTTGAATATGACAAGGGAAGCACGTATTTTAATTCTTGATGAAATCATGCTTACTTGTATAGCAGAGCCTAGGGGCGAGCTTGCACCAACAGCACCTAAGATGATTATGATGACTATTAATCCTGATAAAATCAGAGAGGTCATTGGTTCTGGTGGTAAGGTTATTCAAAAAATCGTTGCAGAGACTGGAGCCAAAATCGACATTGAAGACGATGGAAGTATTTACATCGCCTCCATCGATATCGAAGCTTGCCGCGCAGCAAAGAGAATGATAGATGATATCGTCTTTGTACCTGAAATCGGCGCTCTGTATTATGGTAAGGTTGTCCGTGTTATACCAATCGGTGCTTTCGTGGAGCTTGCTCCTGGTAAAGATGGAATGGTTCATATCTCTAGGCTGGAAAACCGCCGAGTGGAAAAGGTAGAGGATGTCCTCAACGAAGGCGATATGACCTGGGTAAAAGTCATGGACATAGACGACAGAGGAAGAATAAACCTATCCAGAAGAGACGCCATAAGAGAACGCCAAGCCTGACGGAATTAGGAGTGAGGAATTAGGAGTTAACTATATATACAAAAATTACAGCTAGTGGAAATGTGTTCCATTGGCTGTTATTTTTAGGTCATGATTCGAATTTCGAAAAATTAGAGATACGTGTGTAGGGCGCGGCATCCTTGACGCGCCGCCTGGGTTGCGCTGGATACTTAACGGCGCGTCAAGGATGCCGCGCCCTACAGAAGCCGTGCTCAACAAATGATGTTTTACACAGTTTTTAATCTGCACCGACTAATATTATCCTGGAGAATTACGATTTCCTAACTCCACTAAGCCGGGTAGTATTTGCTTTCGTATTCGCGGCGGGTCATGTCTCCTTCGAAGAAGAGTGCTATGGCACCGGGACCTACGTGGGTGCCAATGACAGGACCCATCATTTCCACCATTAAATTATTAACTTCATATGCATTTTCAATCAAATCAGCAAGTTTCTTTGCATCATCATAGCAATCGGAATGGCTGATTATGACATAATTGAGTTTAGTATCGGGATTGAGGCTGCGCTGCATTTGGCTAAATAGCGTATTTATGGAATTACTGCGACCCCTTGCCCTATCTTTGAGCTTTAACGAGCCATCTGGAGCTACATTTAGAAGAGGCTTGATACCAATTATTGACCCTGCAATCGCCGAAAGCTTGCTAAGGCGACCGCCACGATGGAGGTGCATCAGGTCATCCACTGTGAAGAGCGCAATACAGCTGTGCTTTTTTTCCTCGAGCCATGCTGCGGTTTGTCCAGCAGTAAGCCCTTCGCTGCGCTTTTCCACAGCTAATGCAGTCACAACACCAGCTCCACCGGCTGCATTAATGCTATCCACAACGTAAATCTCAGCATCTGGATATTGGCTTTTTACATCATTTCGTGCTATGACACCATTTTGGTATGTACCCGATAACTCGCCACTGAGGGTAATCGCCAATATAGCTTTGCCTTTTTGGGCGTGATCGGTGAAAACTTCGGTGAATGTTTCCACATTGGCAAGGGCAGTTCCTGCAGTGCTGCCATTTCGCAGAGCAGAATAAAAATCCTTTGCTGTGATTTCTTCATAATTTCCGCTATTATGAAACTTTCCGTCAAGTTGAAAAGCTATTGGAACTATCATTATTTCGTGCTGGGAAAAATAGTCAGCGGGTAAGTCAGTGTTGGTATCTGTTAATATTGTAAAATCGCTCATAATCAAACCTCATTTCTATTTTCGTGCGCTTACTTCATTTGCGATTCTTTCTACGAAATCTTCTAAGGTCATTTCTCCCAGGTCGCCTTCGCTGCGGTCACGAACAGTGACCAGACCACTTTCGGCCTCTTTGTCACCCAATACTAACATATATGGTATTTTTTGCAACTGGGCTTCTCGTATTTTATATCCGATTTTTTCGCTTCTGAAATCCGTCTCCACTCGATATCCCATACTAGATAGCTTGTCTGCGATGCTTTGAGCATATTCCTGAGTGCGGTCTGTAATGGGTAAAACTGCAATTTGTACAGGAGCAAGCCACATGGGGAAAGCTCCGGCATAATGCTCTATCAATATGCCAATAAAGCGTTCCAGAGAGCCAAAGACAGTGCGATGTATCATAACTGGACGGTGCTTTTCTCCATCGGCACCCACATATTCCAATTCAAAACGCTCGGGCATTTGAAAATCCAGCTGGAGGGTGGCGCATTGCCATGTGCGTCCGATGCAATCCACCAAATGAAAATCTATTTTAGGACCATAGAAAGCTCCGTCTCCAGGATTGATGCGGTAATTGATTTTTTTGTCAATAAGCACATCCTCTAGGATTTTCTCTGCCATGTTCCATGTTTCAATTTCACCCATGAAATCTTCGGGTCGAGTTGAGAGTTCCACTCGATATTCAAAGTCGAAGACTTTGTAGATTTTGTCGATTAAATTGATAACTCCAGATATTTCATCGGTGATATGGTCGGGAGTCATGTATAGATGAGCATCGTCCTGGGTGAAGTTTCGCACGCGCATCAATCCATGAAGAGCACCGGACAGTTCGTGTCTGTGGACAAGTCCCAATTCCGCCGTGCGAACAGGCAGCTCCTTATAGCTCCACATTCGACGCTTGAAAGCAAGCATCCCACCAGGACAATTCATGGGTTTTATAGCATAATCGTTTTCATCGATTTTCGTGAAGTACATATTATCCTTATAATGGTCCCAATGCCCTGAGCGATGCCAAAGCTCTTCATTTAATATGAGGGGAGTACTGATTTCTTCATATCCTGCGAGTTTATGCTCATCTCGCCAAAAATCAATCAAATTGTTTTTCAGAATCATACCCTTTGGGAAGAAAAATGGGAAACCAGGACCTTCATCATATAACGCAAACAAGTCCAGTTCTCGCCCTAGTTTTCTATGGTCGCGGAGTTTTGCTTCTTCCAGTTGCTTGAGATGAGCATCTAGTTCATCTTTACTTAGAAATGATGTGCCATAAACCCTTTGGAGCATCTTATTATCGGAATTGCCGCGCCAATATGCTCCAGTGCAGCTGGTGAGCTTGAAAGCGTTAGACTTGATTCTACCCGTAGTGTCCACATGGGGACCGGCGCAAAGATCGACAAATTCACCCTGTCTGTAAAAGCTGATGATTTCGTCCTCGGGCATATCTCTAATAAGCTCAATTTTATATGGCTCGCCCAATTCTTCCACCAGTTTTAGTGCTTCATCCCGACTGAGTTCAAAACGCTCTAGGGGAAATGCCTCTTTGCTGATTTTTCGCATTTCATCTTCCAGCATTTCAAGGGTTTCGGGAGTGAAAGGCTCTGGGGTGTCGAAATCGTAATAAAATCCATCTGCTATTGATGGTCCAATGGCAAGCTTTACCTCAGGATACAGCCGCTTAACGGCTTGGGCGAGTATGTGTGAGGTTGTATGTCTATAGGCATCTTTGTATTCTTCGTTTTCAAACGTATATTGGTTGTTTGACATAATTATTAACCTCCAAATGACTATTTCAAAATAATAATGAGAAAGCGTAAAGATTCGCAGTTTTCGCTAATCTTATTGCCATTATCTACGTTTAATCCTTGAAATGCGCTTGCATTCCTGCGGATTTCCAACACCATATGGCAACAAAAATCCAGCGCAATTAATCTACGAATCTTTTCGCTCTTATAAATTTAAAAAAGAGTATCACGATGATGTATAAATGTCAATAGCGAGTAAGGTTTTCATGAATGGTAAACTAGTCTATTGAATCATCAATCTCGCATAAATATCTATATAGTATCGATGCTACGCTTGCTCTGGAGGCAAGGTTTTTTCCGATGAATTGTCCTGCTGGTAAATCATCAAGGAAGCCCTGCTCTATCAAGGTATAAATGGGGATAATGGCGTAGTCGTGTACATCAGCTAGTTTTGGATGATCCATATCAATATCTTCTATGTCTGGGAGCGGATTTACTGAGTTTTCCAATTGTAACCTGTACAAAAGTGCTGCCAGCTGCTCGTTTGTCACAGGGTCATTGGGACCGAATCTGCCATCGCCGTATCCTAGAACAATGTTATTTTTCACAGCCCAATTGATGGCATCGGTATACCATGCATTTGCCACAACATCGGTGAAATCGTTGACAAAACCATCTGCGCTAGGCTCTCCGGAAAGTCGATGGAGGATTGTAACAATCATTGCTCGGCTTAGTGTAGATTCTCCACCAAAGCGGTTATCTGCAACGCCAATCATGATGTCAAGGTTGTATACATACTTGGCAGCTTCATAGTACCAGTCTGTTTCCGCCAAGTCAGTAAACACAGGCCAAGGTTTCTCTGTCAAGGGGGTTTCCGGCTCGTTGATTGGTGGAGTTTCCTGTGTATCTGGGCGAGATGGATTCCATGGCTGTCCGCCACCGCCACCACCTCCGCCAGTATAATTCCACCTGGCATATATCGTTGTATTTGCGGTGAATACGGTGTCAGTTGTAATGGCTGTAGTACCGCTTAGGCTGTCGAACCAAGCGATGAAACTATAACTTCCACTCCTTGTGGGTGTTGGGAGTGTTGCCAATTTTCCATCAATGCCTGTTTGAGCAGTTGCAGGGTTGACAGTACCACCATTTGCATCAAAAGTTATGGTATATGTCACAGGTGGTGAGGTTACTAGAGTGATTTCATTACGGTCTCTCACCCTGATTCTTGGAAGCGGATTGCTGCTTGTATTGTTCTCCCCAATGGAAGCAAGTCCAATTACGCTTACGGTAGCTCCATCTTCGATAAAGGAAAGATCAACAGTATCGGTGATATATGCGTTTATAAAGACCAAGGCAGCGATGCCTGATGAATCTGTTAGCGTAAATTGGCTAACTACGCCTGCTGTGCTTACTATATCAGAAACAGTACCCGTGACACTTACCAGCAAGCCTGTGTTTGCTGCTGCCATGGAATCTGCTGTTGTCAGCACTGTTGGGCTGAGGAGATTAATGCTACCGTCTATGAGCTCAAGCTTTGTAACTGCGATTTGGGTTTCCCCTTGATATGCGCTCACTGTGCCTGTGACTCGGATTTTTTGACCCTCGCTTACCCCTGATGAGACAGGGAAAAGATTTATTCCACCAGTTGTGTCTTGGACATAAATGCAGTCGAAAAAGCCTGTATTGCTAGCACTGTTACCGGAGTATACATTGCTGGTGGCTATGCCTTCGATGGTGACCACCGTGCCTTGGGGAAGCACTTTAGCATCGGCTATGCTTGTTATTTCCGCTTGGGGAGCGATGGACATAATCAGATTCAAAGCCACATTATAATTGCTATACTGGAGAGTTGCCGAATTTTCCATCTCAATTTTCACTTCGAAGTTAGACATAAAAGCTCCACCAGATGCAATGACCTGAGAGGTGATGCCATTTCCGTAGTCAAGGGTTTCCGAAGCTAATATCATAAATTTTCCGTCATGCTTTGTATAATCTGTTCTGTAATTGGTGTTTCCACTGCCGATGATTGCAGTTTCTCTATTTATAGATTCGCCGCCCAAAGTGGAGAGTGTCACAGCGGGTAGCACAGATGATGGAACGAGGGAAGATGGTGTCGCACTCCAATTTGCTACGTCACCTGGATTGACTGTATAAATCGTCGAGCCCCCGTAATGGCTATATATCTGGGAGTTATCGACTCCACTGAGAAGCGGGTTTGTCCAACTGTATGAATCATATGCATCGGTGAGATATAGCCTATATTGATCGCTTTGTGAGGACCATTGGAGAGAATCCATGGATGCATCGTCTGAAAGGCGTAGTGTGGAGCCAATCGCAGCTAATACCTTGTTTTGCTGTGATGACATATGCTCATCGAGGGGCATATTTAAATTATAATTGTAGTTTTCGTATATATTGCTCCAGCCTGTCAGCACAACGGTTCCGCCCCTTTGTGCAAACTGAGCGATTGCATCAAGCTCGGCTTGAGAGTATGAACGATGGCTGCCATATATTTGTCCTGTGGTTGGATTCATTGCCGCTGGGTCAACGCGCCTGCTTGGAGCGGTGAAAATCATTGCTTGGTATTTGAGGTTAGCGCAGGCATCAATCAGTTCTTGACTTGTCCAGAGTATATTCACCCGAACTCCGTATAGACCAGCGATGGCTGTGAAGTTTTCCATATTGTCTTTGTAATTTCCATCGACATATTCATTATAGTGGGAGGCATCTACACCTATATATACCAGTTTATCAGCATCCCAGACTTCATAAGAAATGTCATATGAGTAATTAAGGTCGCTACCGTCAGCAAATAGCATATGAGCTGAAACTGTAATGGTTTCGTTACCCGCTTGCGTTGGTGTGTAGGTAAAGGAATGGGTAGCTTCTCCAGCTGATGCGATGTTTATGTTCAGGTTGGGGTATGAAGCGAGGACGGTTCCGCTCTTGTCTGTATATTCCAAAGATAGCAAAGTGACAGATTGGCTTTCATTATTAAATAGACTGGCAGAGATTATCAAGCTCTCCCCAGTGACTGGCATTACGGTACTTTTACCAACTTCCACGAAGCCAGCAGCTTTTCCTTCCCCAAGCCATACAGGAGCTGTCACCGCTGTGCGGTCGCCCTCAGGTGTCGAAACTATAACTCTCAGATAGTAGTAGCCTGCAACTGGGTTGCTAATGGTTTTGTTATAGTTGTAGTTTTGTGTATTTGGCGTATCTCGCAGTATCTCCACTCCACCGTTTGTTACGAGGGTTACGGATTTCACGTAATTACCATTGGTTGGGTTAATTATTTCCGCTGTGAAATTCGCACTCTGGGGCACCACATCTAGGATAGAGCCGAGTGGTTGTCCATTCACTTTATAGACGATTTCCAAGTCAGCGACTTCCGTTGCATAGACCCGCATATCTCGTAGTGCTTGGTATAAGCCTTCCACAGAAAGGTCGTTAGTCCAAATAGCTGTGCGAGCTGTATTAGAGTCTCCCCATTTGCCAAGATGATTGTCTTGATTATTGGTGGGTGCAAGATGCCAGCCTTTATCAAGGGCGAGGGTGTATTGTTCATAGGAGCGGAAGTAACCGCCAGAACCGATGGTACCTTCCCCATTGCCCACTTCGATGAGGCTTATCCTTTGGTCAATGACTGGATCATAGTATGCAAAGTTGGAAAAGTTGCCGAATGTTGTACCAGGATGATTGAACATGGAAATTGAATCTGGATGTCTTGTGAGTATTTCATAATATGCTCTCAGTCCAGAGTCATTAGCTTTCCCATTGAGTGTCGCATTGTTGCGGCTAACGAATCCATCTGTATTAAATGTATTCATATGCCCAGGTCCACCCGACCAAGTCATTTCATAACCGTAAACACTGATGAAATCAGTAGTGCGGGCTGCTTGTGCAGCATCGAGTCCGGCTTGCCATTTCAAACTTGCAATATTATATGTGTCAAGGTCGATGCTAGCTGGATTGTCGCTGCTGGCTCCTGTTTCGTCGAAGCTGTTGCTATGGTCGGTGATTGCAAAGAAATCTAAGCCAGCGACATTCTTAGCATAATTATATGCTTCCGTCAGGCTACCGATGCCATCGGAATTAGTGGTGTGAGAATGGAGCTGACCAAAGTAAACCCTCTCGCCTCCGCTTGCTGCTATTGTATAAGTGAAAATAGTTGCATCGCCTGTTATATAGCCAGTAGCGGTTGCCCACGCTTCCACGGTAAGGGTCGCTGGATCGCCAACAAACAATTGCTCATCAAGTACAATGGGTTGGGTATATATTTCAGCGGCAGCACCACCAAGCCTATACATAATTGTCGCTGCAGCTACTGTGGTTTCCAGCCTGATTGTTGCTCCAGGGATTATAGCACCTGAGTTTCTGCTGGAAGTTACCATGGGCAGCTTTGCATGGGTGAACTCATAACTTGATATGCGACTGTCGGTTTTGCCGCTGGCACTTGCTTTAACCTGTAGGTTTAATGGTAGACTTACCACTGTGTATTGATTAGCAGTAGCTTCGTTCCATGTTCCTCCGCCATCGCTTGAGGTCAGGATTGCATAGTTTGTCGCAGCGGCATCATCGGGAGAGCCTGGAGAAAAGGTGATGATGCTCCCCAGGGGGATAGCACCGCTTTCGTAGTCGCTGGTGGGCATTCTCAATTGGTCAGCAGCTAGGATATAGTCACCGCTAATCACGATATTGTTGATTTGATGAGTTCCTCCAGATCCGATTACGCCACCACCTGCTGAGACTTCGCTGACCAATAGCCAACGCAGGTAGAGGTCGCTTTGATTCATTGCATCCAGCGGGAGGTTTTTCGTGTAGCTTGTGTTACCAATGGCTACAGCTGAGGGAACTACAATATTAGGATTGATAGCATCAAGCCATATTGTACCATCAATGCTGTATTGCAATTTGAAATCTCTGGGACCTGTGCTAGAGGAGCGCATATTCCAGGTGACTTCCATATTGGCAAAACCATCGCTGGATAATTGAGCATACCAATATGCATCATTGGTAAAACCATTCAATCCATTCAGGTTGGCACCACCTGATGAAAAATTGAGATTTTGTGGTGTATTGCCTTTGATAAATTGCAAGTTGGACAGTGACATGTAGTCGCCGCCAGTTGCTGGGATACTTGTTCCATTTACAGTTGACAGGCTCCAGCTGGCGAGGATACCTGAACCATCAATTTCGGGTGGTTGGATGCTCCCTCCTGTTGAAGTGCCTATGAGAGATATGTTGCTGATGCGACTGGTTCCCCCAGATCCAACGGTACCACCGCCTACTGATGTGTTGCTGGTATTTATTGTACGAAGTTGTAATGAGGCGCAGTCTTCCGTTTCTACAGGCAGTGTATATGGACCTATGGGTGTGTAAGCATTAGCTGATGTGATAGCAACCGTAGTTCCCGATGACATGACTGGATTCCAGGTAGCACCATTGTCAATGCTATATTCAAGAGCAAAATCCCTGGGTCCGGTGTTTGAGCTTTGTACAGCAAAACTGATTTCCAAATCCTCATATCCAGTTGTTGATATGTCGCCTAGTTGCCACCATATGCCACCAGTTTGCCAAGTGTTGTATGTGTAAGCATATGGATTTGTTCCATCTCCAGTGCCAACGCCGGTGATATTTCCTCCGCTTGACAATGTAAGCGTTGCAGAAGAGTTTGCTGTAATGCCTCCTGTTGCTAAGTGGGAGCTTGACCCAGCTGGTGATGAAGTAGGTTTCCACTCCACCAAAGTTTCAGGTGCGGCTTTTGCTGGTGCTGCATTGAATTGAATGAAGCTCACTAGCATGACAAGAGCCAGCATCACCGACAAAACTTTTTTCAGATTGCTTTTCATAGTATTTCCTCCAATTATAATTTATTCAGTTTCGCATTAGGCAATGTTAAAAATATTTAACAGAACATAAAGTCTTTCGTAGGGCGCGGCATCCTTGACGCGCCGCAAGGCATCCACTGCAACCCAGGCGGCGCGTCAAGGATGCCGCGCCCTACAATGGCAACGCAAGGCATCCAACGCAAACAGCCAACGCGCAAAAGATGTCATGCCCAACAACAGTTATGTCAATTTTACGAAAGACGAATTATTCCCTTGATGCCAAAGTTTCAAAGGCTAATCGTGCTGCATTATTCATACGGCTTTGGCGCTCATGTTCCTCCAGGGATTCGCCTGTGGCAAGATTGCGAGTGACGGTGAGTATAGCCACCAAGGCAATCTGATTCAAAGCAGCAAATGTAGCTATTGAAGCAGAAGCGAAATCGATAATATCACCCATGAGACTTTCATTTAAAAGTGGAAAACGATCATTGGTGAGTACCTTTCGCTTACTGACATCAATCGCTAAAACCCTTGCCGAAGCAAGGGTTTGTTCAATAAGAAGCTTATCACCAGAATCAGAAAGTATAACATCTCTGAGCCCAACATCAGCCGTTGTTGATATGCACTCTCCCATGTATACAATGCGTTTCGCTCCAAGAATCATGGCATCATACAAATGCAGCAAAGCCGAACTCTCACCATAACCAGTTGAAACGAGGGAGATATTTTCATCCTTGTAACTCCCATTATAGCCGACTAAGCCACGCAATTCGTAGATAATTTCGCTGTTTTCCAAATAATGAGCAGCCAGCATTTTTGTTCGCATCGGATCGTCGGTCATAATGATGTTGGGTGCCAATGCTTGTTCCAAGCTGGATAACCCGGTGAGATTCGAGAGTTGCGCCAATGGATACACCCTTTCGGAATTATTGCTGATAGTTTTGCTTTGAAATATGCGAGTTTGTTTAGCTTTTGTATTTTTTCGATGGTAAAAATAAATGCTCTGGGCTAATACCTACGTAATTTTATCATATATTTATGATAATGCAAAGATAATTTCACAGATTTATATTTGGTAATATATTATGATATAATATAACAATCTTATGCATATAAAAATGGATTCTAATGATAAATATACACATACCTTTGATAAACGGTGAAAAATATGGTGAAAACTATTTAATACTCACAGTATATTTACAACTATGGAATGAATATAATTCATCTTCCACTTCAAGATCAAAGCTTCAAAGGTTGTCAACTTTGACAACTCTGATACAATTACCATATATGTTTGAGACAAACGAAACAGGGTTGAAATTGAAGATAACTCAACAGATTATCAAAATGTGCATATTTACAATGTAATCGATTTTTTTCCTTAAGCTTTCAAGGTATATTAATACGAGCAGCATAAAATATTGTTTTTGATGCAGGTGAGTTTTGCAATGAATCTGCTAAGTATTTGAACAAAAGAACCGTCCCTTTGTTCATCCCTTTGTTCACAACAACAATAGCACGTAATAATACTACAAGCATAATGATAAGCGCAAACTCGCTGAGTTGATGATAACTCAACAAGTTTGCGCTTGTTGTTTATAAGGATATTATTCTTATATTACTACGTGTTTCTCTGCGCTCTGGGGTAGACTAATGGAGGGGTGATTCTGAATCTTTCAAGCTCATCCTCTGGTAAATCGATAGGCTCGACACCTCTTTCGCGACAATATCTACTGAGTTCCCTATAGTCATAATCAATAATCAGTTTTTTCCCAGGCGTATAAGCAACATAACCTCCGGCTATTGCAGCAGCCTCGTCCAAGGTCTTTCCATTATGCTTCTCATCGAACATTTAAATCACCTTCTAGAGTATATTTTTCGATTAATTATTGAGCGCATTCCTCGTCAATTTCCATGCGATATTCATGTATTCGTGTCCTCAGCAACCGCGCTCCAAAACTGTTTGTATAGTGTTCAACCAATTCAAGATTCTTTGCTTCAAAGTATACGTATCCACCAAATCCCATAGCTAATGATAGTTTGATGGCTATTGCAAACAAATGTCCCCCAACACCGTCATACTTCTTGTTAGGCGGTAGATTATGAGGAGCACTTTCAGCGAGGTGTATGTATACTGCTCCTCGAACAACTTCAGCAGCGACAAGCCCTTGAACTTCCTCATCGCCCTCTATCTGCAGCTTATATATATTGCAATATGCTAAATCCACATCAGCCCAATCAAAATTCCATCCAAGTGATTGAAGATTATGTAGCTCTTCATCTTTTGCTACAGAAAATGAAGTTTGATGAACCGCACCCGTTTCTATTTCCACAAGGCATGGGGTTAATTTATCAATAACAATATTAATCTGCATCAGTCTCACCTCATGCACGTATTATAACCTTTTTAGCTTGTTTTGTAAACAATCAGGGTGCAAACTCATAAGTGCTAAATCATTATAAGATAGATGGTTTCAATAATTGCGGATGCTGGAGCAGAACTTGCAATACTCGGACTTTGTTTAGCTGGGACTAGCGGTAACGATGATGAAATCACGTTCGAGATCAGTGGCTACGATGCTTTTGGTAACCTGCTGACTGCTCCCATTGACGATGCGAACCTCTTCCGCTACTGCTGGGAGTATTGGGATGACGAGACAAAGACTTGACAGGTATACGGCAGAGAGCAACATATAGTTGGAAAGAAACGCTTAGTAGAGCGTGTTTCTTATGTACATAGAACCGCTACTGTGCTTATCTATTCCAAAATACAAGAGGTGCGAAATTCGCACCTCTTGTTTGGTTATGATAGTACTGGTTGCTTTATTGCTTTGCACACTTAACACATAAATAACGAGAATCGTGGTTGACAGGGTGTGTGGCGGTGTTATATAATTTAATACCGTATAACCGTGTACATCGTGTACAAAGAAGCAAGGAGGTGCAGTAATGTACAGAACATATCAACCAAAGAAAAGACATCGTTCTAAAGTTCATGGATTTCGGAAAAGAATGTCTGATAGAAACGGGCGCAAGGTCCTAGCGAGAAGAAGAGCAAAAGGTAGAGCGAAGCTTTCGGCTTAGTTAATTTTTGCTTGCCAAGTAGCTTGCCAAACAAAACGAAACATGAATACTCCGTATTTCAATGTGGGGAGTGGGGTCTTTGAAATTTACAACTTCCCTAAAAAAGAACCATGAGTTTCGAAGGCTATACAACAGGGGGAAAAGTGAAGTCTCTTCATATGCTGTTGTTTATTGCAGACGAAATAATACCCAGGAAAATCGCCTGGGTATAACAGTCAGCACAAAAATCGGCGGTGCTGTTATTCGTAATCGTATCCGCCGACGACTAAAAGAGATATACAGAATCAACGAGGAGCAAATGAAAAAAGGCTACGACATAATCGTTGTTGCAAGGGTAAAGAGCCGATATGCGACATTTCAGGAGATAGAAAAGTCTGTGTTATCGCTGATGGAGAAGTTAAGCATACTCAACCCCTCTCCCAAATCAGGGAGAGGGAGCAGTAATGAGGTAGCTGTCATATGAAGCGAATTCTCATCTCTATAGTGAAGTTTTATAGGAAACGTATTTCTCCAATGTCTGCTCCAAATTGCAGATATTCTCCCAGCTGTTCGGCATATGCTTTGGAAGCCCTTGAAAAATACGGTGCTCTCAAAGGTGGATTTATGGCACTTCGTAGATTGCTTCGTTGCAATCCCTTTTCTAAGAGCGGATATGACCCGGTTCCATAATTTTGCTGCATGATAATGCTGCATAAAGGAGTTAGTTTGTATGCTAGATGCAATAGCTAGACCATTTGGACTATTGTTAATGATAATATATAATTATGTTAATAATTACGGTGTTGCCATTATTCTAATCACCTTGATTATTAAACTTGTGCTTTTGCCATTTCAAATGAAAGCGAAGCGTGGTCAGCTTCAGCAAACGAAACTCAAACCATTGCTCGATGATTTAAAAAGAAAGCATGGAGCGAACCAAAACAAACTGCAAGAAGAGACGATGAAGCTATATAAGGAAGAAGGCATTAGCCCTGCATCCGGATGTATCTGGGCATTCATTCCTCTACCTATACTCATAGCTTTTATTCGTGTTGTCAGCCAACCCATAACCATGATGATGGGGCTTTCTCAAGAAGAATATGCTATCATAAGCAACATATTTCAAAATAGGGACAGAGTTAGCCATTTGTTCCAGACAATCGGAGCGCAATTTGGCAATGCCAGCTTCATACCCCATACCGCAAAGCAATTTGTGACATATTTTTCGACTATATTAACAGGATTAAATTTCGACCCTGGAAGATTGAGTGCCCACATACAAATTACCCAAACCATGACAATAACGGCAAATCTCAACCAATTTTTGCACATTAGTCCAAAATTGCAAGCAATAAATTTTGGCTTTTTCAATAACATTAATCTTGGACACCAACCTCAATGGGACTATCTTTGGAATCCCAACAGAGCTTTGTATGGAACATGGATTGCTGGTTTTGTTCTCTTTCTCATTCCTTTTTTATCAGCAGGATCGCAATATCTATCAACAGCGATTACTCAAAAACTGACACCCCAGGCAGCTGGTGGAGATCAAACTAGTTCCATGAATACAATGTTTAAGGTAATGCCGCTGATGTCGGTGGTTTTTAGTTTTACTTTTCCTGCTGCTCTCGGGTTTTATTGGACAATAAGTACATTGTTTCAAGTGATACAGGATGTTATTTTGACCAAAGTTTATACAAAGATTGTGGATGAAGAGGAGCTTGTTAGAATTGCTGCCAGGGAAGAAAGAGCCGCAGAGCTGGAAGCAAAACGATTGGAAACGGAGCGGAGAAAAGCAGAAGGAATCGCAGCGAGAAACCGAAACACATCAAAACGCAAAATTCAAGCAAACGAAAAACAAGAACAAATCGGCAGGTCGGTGGAGTGGGCGAGAAGAAACGAACCACCCTCAGAGCCTGTACCCGAACCAGGCAGAGTAAGCGACAGGCGTTATGCCCGGGGACGAGCATATGATCCAGATAGATACGCCTACGATGAAGATGATGAATACGAAGATGAATTTGATGATAAGGATGATAACGAAGAAAATTAACCGATGAGGTTAAAGGAGGAAAGAAATTGACGAAAACAATCGAAGTATCAGGAAAGACAGAAGATGAAGCGATAGAATCAGCCCTAGAACAACTAAATTTAACCAGAGATGATGTTTCAGTTGAAATAATTGAGCGAGCAAAATCGGGCTTTCTCGGTTTAAAGAACACTCCAGCGATTGTAAGGGTGATGTATGAAGAAAAGGACAATACCGCGGCTCAAGTGGAAAACTTTTTATCGGGGCTGTTTGAAAGAATGGGTGTCGAAGCGACCATGGAAATAGGCGAAGGCGAAGGCTCCGTTGATGTGGTCATCAGAGCCAGTGAGCCTGGTGCACTCATAGGTCGTAGGGGCGAAACCTTGGATGCTATTCAGCATTTGGCAAACTATTCCTTAAATAGAACTGGTGCCGACCGTACCAGGGTGAACATTGATGCAGAAAACTATAGGCAGCGTCGAAATGAGACTTTGGAAAATCTAGCCACTAGAACAGCTGGAAGGGTAATGAAGTATCGTCGAAACATGACCCTAGATCCTATGAACGCCTATGAGCGCCATGTGATACATTCCGCATTACAAAGCTATGAAAACATTTCCACTTATTCGGTGGGTGCCGAACCCAACAGGCGCATTGTGGTTGCATACAGCCGTAATGGTGAAGCTAGGGAAAACGATGGCAGAAGTAGTGATAGACCTGATAACAGAAACAACAATAGAAGCAACAACAATAACAATAGCCGTAGTAATGACAACAGAAGCTATGATAACCGTAATCAGAACCAAAATACTAGCGACAGCAATGTAAGCCGCAATGATGAAAACGAAGCTTCTTCCAATAGTCAGCAGCAACAACCGAGACATCGGGAATGGAGCTAGTTAATTGGCAGACGGTTCAATAAATTACACATAGTTTTTATGGGAGCATGATTACAAGGAGACTAATATGGTATTCGAAAAAATGCGGGAAGCTCTAGCGGAGCAATTCGATATCGACCCTGATGAAATAAACAGAGACACCGATATAATGAACGATTTGGGAGCTGATTCCCTTGATTTAGTGGAACTTATCATTGAACTGGAAGAGGAATATGGGATTACTGTAGAAGACGATTCAGTTTTTGAACACAAAACCATGGGAGAAATTGCCGACTATATTGAAGCTATGATCGTTGCGTAGCAAAATCTCATCGGCATTGATAATAAAGCCAATATGCAAACTGCTTTAACCAAATGGGAGAAAGCGGTTTGCTTTTTTAAAAAAATGTTTGACAACTGCCCTGCTCCACTATAAAATCAGTATTTATGGAGGAGTAAAAAATGAAATTTTATGGACTAAACGAACTTCGTGAACTGTTTTTGTCTTTCTTTGAAGAGAAAGGGCATTTACGGCTTGGGAGTTACTCACTTATCCCGCAAAATGACCCATCGCTTCTGCTTATTAACTCTGGAATGGCACCCATGAAAACATGGTTCACCGGAGAGCAGGATCCTCCAAGGAAGCGCGTATGCACCTGCCAGAAATGCATACGTACCGGCGATATCGAAAATGTGGGCAAAACAGCGAGACATGGCACCTATTTCGAGATGCTTGGCAACTTTTCATTCGGCGATTACTTTAAAAAAGAAGCCATCGAATGGTGCTGGGAATTTCTCACCGATAGATTGGGATTGGAACCAGAATTGCTGTACCCCTCTGTATTTGAAGATGATGATGAAGCATATGATATATGGGAAAACCATATCAATGTACCCGCCAATCGAATTGTTCGATTGGGTAGGGATGACAACTTTTGGGATGTGGGTTCAGGACCCTGTGGGCCATGCTCCGAAGTCTATTTCGATAGGGGAGAGGAGTTCGGCTGCGGCGATCCTGATTGTGCGCCAGGCTGCGACTGTGATAGATACATCGAGATATGGAATAATGTTTTCACCCAATTCGACAATGATGGCAATGGAAATTATTCCGAATTGAGTCAAAAGAATATAGACACAGGCATGGGTCTGGAGCGGCTTGCGGTGGTTTGCCAAGAAGTTGGCAGTATATTTGAAGTGGATACGATAATAGCCATCATCAACGAGATTTCCAAAATCAGCGGTGTGGAATATAAAGAAGATGAGAAGTCCGACATTTCCATTCGCGTTATAACAGACCATATACGCTCGGCAACGATGATGATATGTGATGGAGTGCTACCTTCCAACGAAGGTAGAGGATATATTTTAAGGCGATTGCTTAGACGCGCTGCCAGGCATGGTCGTTTGCTGGGTATTTCCGGTGTGTTTTTACACGAACTATCTGAAACAGTGGTGGAAGAGAACAAAAGCGCATATCCTGATTTGATAGAGAGAGCAGAGTTCATAGCTCGCATTATTAAAATCGAAGAAGATAACTTCGGTAAGACAATAGATTCCGGAACTGCCATATTAAATGGCATGATTAAGGAATATAACGAAAAAAATGAAAAAATACTTTCAGGAGCCGATACTTTTAGGCTTTACGATACCTTTGGCTTTCCCATTGACTTAACTGTGGAAATTTTAAGCGAGAATGATATGGAAGCAGACCTGAGCTCCTTTGATGAGCATATGGAAGAGCAGCGACTTCGAGCAAGAACGGCTCGGGAAGCTCTTGGCGACCTTGCTTGGGCAGGGATTGACTTGGGTTTAGATCATACGCCCACGCAGTTTACGGGTTATGTAAACCATCAAGATACTAGCAAAGTGCTGGCAATTATCACCCAAGGGGAATTGGCTTCATCCATGCGAGAAGGTGATGAGGGAGCCATTGTCCTAGACAAGACTCCATTTTACGCAGAAATGGGTGGGCAATCGTCGGATTATGGAACTATTTTCACAAATGATGCATTCTTTGATGTGCAAGGGGTTTCCCAAAATAGTTCGGGGAAATACCTCCATCATGGTATAATGCGAAAGGGTACACTAAATGTAGATGACAATGTGGAAGCAGCCATTGATGAAACCCGTCGTCGTGGGATAATGAGAGCCCATTCAGCTACCCATTTACTCCATGAAGCCCTTGCATCTGTATTGGGCGACCATGTGAAACAAGCTGGCTCTCTGGTGGAACCAGACAAGTTGAGATTTGACTTCACGCACTTTACCGCACTCACCAAGGAAGAACTCACGGCAATTGAGCGACGTGTCAATGAAGCTATCTTGGAGGGAATGACTGTTACAGCCCAGGAAATGCCCTTGGAAGAAGCAAGGGAATTGGGTGCAGTGGCACTTTTTGGTGAAAAATACGGTGATGTGGTGAGAGTTATAAGTATGGGTGGGAAATATTCAATCGAGTTTTGCGGTGGAACCCATCTGGATAATACAGCCAAAGCTGGGACCTTTGCAATCACATCAGAGTTTTCAGTTGCAGCGGGAACGCGCCGCATTGAAGCAATGACTGGGGCAGCAACCTTAGATGCGCTCACTGTTGCAAGGGAGCAACTATCTGTTTTGTCTTCGATTCTAAAGGCGGGAACAGCGGATGAATTGGCTGCTAAAGTAGAGCAAAACTTGTCGGCATTTCGGGAAGTACGTTCAAAGCTCGATGCCGCCATACAAAGGGAATCCCGCTCCGATGCGGCACGGATTATGACAGCTGCCAGAAGCATTGGAGAGTTGAGGGTGATTTCCATGTTAATAGAGGATGTGGAAGTGGATACCGATAAATTGCGACTAATCGAGGATGTACTCAGAGACAACGAATCCGGTATAGTTGCAGTTTTAGCCACCGTGCAAGATGATAAAATCACCATAATGGCAACTTGTGGTAAAAAAGCTGTGGAAAAGGGAGTCAAAGCCGGAGACTTAATACGTGAAGTTTCAAAGATCTGCGGTGGTTCCGGTGGAGGAAGACCTGAGTTTGCCATGGGAGGCGGAAAAGACATTAACAAGCTCAAAGAAGCTTTAGAAGCTGTTGAAAAACTTGTCACGGATGCAGTGGCAAATTGACTTAAATATACCCTACTGTCATGGCTATGATCTTTGCACATAGCTACGTTGATTGACAAGTTAAATGATTCTTGGAGGTGTCAATATGACTGATTGTTTATTTTGCAGGATAATTGCTGGAGAAATACCTTCCCAATGTGTATATGAGGACGAGCATGTCTTTGCCTTTCGTGATATAGCACCCCAAGCACCAGTTCATATATTAGTAGTTCCTAAAGAACACATTACATCGTCAGCTGACCTTGATGAAAGCAATTCCCATTTAGCAGGGAAATGCTTTGAGGCAATCGCAAAGCTGGTAGTTAGCGAGGACTTGACAAGGGGCTATCGTGTGGTGACAAATTCAGGACCCGATGGAGGGCAGACGGTATTACATTTGCACTTCCATTTACTAGCGGGCAAAGGACTAAGCGAGCAATTAGCATGAAATGAGGAAAACTTCGATGGTTAAACTTCAAAATGAAAATGGCAGTATCACCATAGCAAGCGAAGTATTTACTATCCTAACAGGAGACGCAGCCACCAATTGCTTCGGGGTAAAAGGCATGACGGTGAGGTCTATGACAGATGGGCTTGTATATCTCCTGAAAAAAGAATACATGGGCAAGGGCGTCCATATAACATACAATGATGACAATAGCATAATCATCGATCTGCATATAGCCGTTGACCAAGGGGTAAATATTCCTGCCATATGTGAAAGCATAATAGACAGGGTACACTATCAAGTGACCAAAGGAACGGGCGTGCAGATTAGACAGATAAATATATTTATCGATTCGATGTTATTGGGGTAGAAGGGAGTTGGGCTGCTTGACACAGCAGATAACCGGCGAGTTGTTTAAGTGCATGATTATGAACGCTGCCGCTGCTATCGAAAACAACAAGCAAGAAATCAACGATCTGAATGTTTTTCCGGTGCCAGATGGCGACACAGGCACAAATATGAGCCTAACCATCGGAGCTGCGGAAAAAGCTCTTGCGAGCATTTCTCCTGGCACCATTGGTCAAGCTGCAGAGGCAACCGCAGCTGCTATGCTTCGAGGTGCAAGGGGGAATTCAGGTGTAATACTGTCTCTTTTGTTTCGCGGGCTATCTCGCAGATTGAAAGATTGCGACTGCGCAGATGCAACGGATTTCGCCGCTGCTCTTACCTGGGGGGTGGAGTCTGCGTATAAAGCTGTTATGAAACCGGCAGAGGGAACTATTTTAACAGTATCAAGGCTTGCTGCCAGTGCTGCTGTTTTAGCTGCGGAAAACGAAATGGATTTAGAGACCATGTTTGAGCATGCCATTGAGCAGGGAGACATCGCTTTAGCCGATACAGTGAATATTAATCCTGTGCTTAAAAAAGCTGGCGTTGTGGATGCTGGTGCTAAGGGATATATGTATATTCTCCAGGGAATGCTACTGGCATTGCAGGGGGAAATGCTGACTAAGCTAATCATAAAAACCGAAGTATCAGAAAAAGCAGATTTTACAAAGTTTACATCGGAGGATATAAAATTTGCTTATTGCACCGAGTTCATCGTGGAAAAGACTCATAAATCGGATGTTGAAATGTTCTCTGCTTTTTTAAATGCTCGTGGAGATAGCGTGGTACTTGTGGATGACGATGATATTATTAAAGTCCATGTCCATACAAATGAGCCTGGTGTTGTTTTGACTGAAGCACTGACATATGGAGCTTTATTGTCGATAAAAATCGAAAATATGAGAGAACAGCACACAGAAGCGATGGATGGTTCTGGTGCCGACATCACAGCCACAAGTCAAGAGCCGGAAGTGGCGCAAATAAAGGATATTGGCTTTGCTGTGGTCTGTGTTGGTGAGGGTATCGAAGAACTGTTTTCCGACCTTGGGGCCGATGCCTTTATTTCTGGTGGTCAAACGATGAACCCATCAACCCAGGATATTTTGGAAAAAATCGCAAATACTCCTGCCGAAACTGTGTTTGTGCTTCCAAATAACAAAAATATTATCATGGCGGCGGAGCAATGTATTCCTTTATCGGATAAGCGCATAATAGTCATTCCCACAAGGAGTATTCCCCAAGGAGTCGCTGCGATGCTGGCAGCAGATACGATTAGAGATGCAGATGAAATTGTTGCCAGAATGACAGAAGCAGCGCAGTATGTTCGCACAGTACACATTACTGTGGCGGCGAGAAATTCTGTTTTTGACGATATGGATATTATGGAGGGTGAATATTTGGCTCTCCTTGATGATGTGTTAATAGCAAGTGGTGCTGATTTCGATGCTTTGATGGAGATTGTCAAAGGGGAGCTTAATAAGGCTGTGCCTGAGTTTATCACCATATATGCTGGAGCCGATGTGACGGAGGAGGATGCAATAACTGTGTCCGATTCATTGGGACGCGATTTCCAAAGTGCAGAAACAATGTTAATAATGGGCAAGCAGCCAATATACCATTATATAATCTCAGCAGAATAGTTTGTAACTGCCTGCTGGTGAGAGCAGAGCAATGTGTCTGTTTTTTAGTTTCTATCGCTCATTGACGCATCCATGCGTCAATTCGCGCGCTCCACCGTCCTTGGTTTCGCTTGACGGAACTAAAAAACAGACACATTGCTCTGCTCTCACATGAAGATGCATGAAGATATATAATTAAAAAATAAACGATGACCATTTGGTCACCGTTTATTTTTTTATTAAATATGTATCTATTTATTATTAGCCGAAATATCTTTCAAGAAGTCCCTTGAATGCTTTGCCATGCCTTGCTTCGTCCCTTGCCATTTCGTGGACTGTGTCGTGAATAGCATCGTAATTTAGTTCTTTGGCTAGTTTTGCTAAGTTGAATTTTCCAAGGGTGGCACCGTTTTCCGCTTCCACACGCATTTCGAGATTCGTTTTTGTGCTGTCTGTGAGAACTTCGCCAAGGAGCTCAGCAAACTTGGCTGCGTGTTCCGCTTCTTCAAAGGCTGCTTTTTCCCAGTAGAGTCCTATTTCGGGATAACCTTCCCGATGGGCAACCCTGGACATGGCAAGATACATTCCCACTTCTTTACATTCGCCTTCATAATTGGCACGTAGCTCAGCAATTATTTCATCGGGAACACCTTGTGCAATGCCAACAATATGCTCTGCCGCCCAAGACATTCCACTACCACCTTGCTCGATAAATTTTGACTTATCGACTTTGCATATGGGGCAGGAGTCGGGAGGGGAGTCGCCTTCGTGGACATATCCGCAGACAGAACAGACAAACTTTTTGCCAGCTGTCGTTGCATTTGCAGCGGTTTGAGTAGCGGCTGCGGAATCATCGGATTGAAGATTGAACTTCGAAGCTGATACTTTGCAAATGGGGCAGGTTTCAGGTGGCGCATCGCCTTCGTGGATATAACCGCATACGCTACATACAAATTTCTTCATTAGTAATAAATACCTCCGTTTAAATTAAATTTATCTATTCAAATTTGCTATCGGTTTATTTTCCCATTAACTTTAGTGGAGCTGGTCGCATTAGTTAATTATATGTGTAATAATATACGCTTTTTACACCTCGTTTTCAAGCATTTGCGCCAAGGTTTGTCTTCTTCTAATAATCTCCAGTGTCCCTTGGGAAGTCAGCATCAATTCTGCTATTTGGGTATGGGAATTATAATTAAATGGAGTCATTGCAGAACAATAAGCACCGGTACCTCCGATGACTGCTATGTCGCCTATGTCAGGCTCCACCATGGAGCGTGGGATTGGCTTTCCTTCGGAATCCAGTGTCTGGCAATCGCCGCTTTCGCAGCATCTACCAGCAACAACAGCTTCAAAATCACCTGGAATATCACCCCAATCAGAAGACTTTACATGGCTTCCATCAGCGGCGATAATATAGATTGGATGTCTCGATCCATATAAAAGGGGACGGGAGTTTATTTCCATGCTGCCATCAATTATTACAAAATCCAGTAAAGCCGTTCTTTTTTTGTCGATGACCCGAGTAACAGCATATCCCGAATTTGCCATGATATATGTTCCGGGTTCAATCTCCATTTTTAGCTTCCTGCCAGTATCCGCAAAAAACTCTTCTATGCGCATTTTAGCATACTGACCGAGCTCGTTGATGTCAGCTGCTTTTTCATCGGGCATTCTTGCTACCTTTAAGCCACCACCAAAGTTGACAGTTTCGGCATGGGGGAAGTATTTTTTTATGATTGACAGTTCGTTGTCGATATTTTGCTGCCAAACCAAGGGGTCTCCTCCAGAACCGATGTGTACATGAACATATTTAAACAAAACACCCCTTTGTGATGCTAGATTCACTGCTTCTTCAATATCCATCAAATGCACACCGAAGCAAGCATATTCATCCCCTGTGTTGCGGGTGATGCTTTCTCCGGAACCGACTCCAGGATGGATGCGGATTCCTATTTCGTATTGCTCAGCGGATTCCATATCTAGTATTATTCCCAATTGCCGCAAAGAGCATACGGAATAGCTCAAACCAGAACGTAGCATTTCTTCGAAAATCAATCTATCAGCGCCTTCGTATATTTCTTGGGTAGTTAGCATTATATTGTTGTAAGGAATTTCTGCCATATGGGCGCGCATAACTTCATTTAGAGAGCTGGCATCGATATGTAATCCTGCAGCACTAATTGTTTTCAAAACACTGCGGTTGGAATTGGCTTTCATGGCATAGCGTACTGTTAATCCATATGCATTGGGCATTTCAAGAGCTTCCTTGCAACGCTGAAGGATTGCAGTTTCATCGTAAACATATACAGGAGTGCCATAGTTATTTGCTGCCTGGGCGATGTTTTGAGAATCTATATTGCTAAAGCTGTTTAGTATGTTTTCCAATTTATAAACCCCGTTTCATGTTTCGCGTAGCGGCGGCTAATCGCCTAGGGCTTCGCGGTCAATTATAATGGTAAAATCTGGGTGAAGGGAAAGGAGACTAGCAGGGACATCAGTGTGTATTTTGTCATCAAGCAGTCTTTGGACGATTGGTCTTTTTGAAGCTCCGCTGATGAGCATAAGGATACTTTTTGAAGCGAATATATTGCCAAAGCCCATGGTTAAGGCTGCTCTCGGTTGAAGCTCGCCATCGGCAAAAAAACGAGAATTTGCTTCAATGGTGCTTTCAGCCAACTCTGTGAGATGGGTAGCGAGTGTATAGCTGATGGAGGGCTCATTGAATCCAATGTGGCCGTTTGTTCCAATACCCAGCAATAAAAGATCGATACCACCAGCTAAATTTATAGCTTTATCAAATTCAATACATTCGTTTTCTGGGTCTGCTGCTTCTCCGTTGGGTATTTGGCTTTCTTGAAAGTTGACTTTACCAAGGAAGTTTTCGTACATATAGCTATGATAGCTCTGAGGATGGTTTTTTTCTATTGGATAGTATTCGTCTAAATTAAATGAACGTGCTTGGGAAAAGTCGATGACACCATCTTCATATGCTTCCACTAGTTTCTCATATAGACCTAAGGGTGTACTGCCAGTTGCCAAACCTAGAACGCTATTTGGTTTCTTTTGGAGCAGCTCCACATAGTACTCGGCAGCCGTGCAGCTCATTTCATCATAATCTTCGCATCTTATAATTATCACAATAGCCCTCCTGTTTTGATTAATGTTTAATATCATACCAATGAATACGACATTTTAACACAGAGTATATCCATGTGCAAATAAAAAATCAACAAATCCTTTTATTTTAGCAATTAAAGGATTTGTTGATTTTATTTTGTGTTTATAAACTAAAGGGGTCTAACCGTGAATAACTTTTTCATCGCTTTCTGAAATAGCTGCTTGTGCAGCTGCAAGGCGGGCAATGGGAACACGGAAGGGCGAGCAGGAAACATAATCAAGACCAATCCTGTAGCAAAATTCTACAGAGGATGGGTCGCCGCCATGTTCGCCGCAGATGCCTAGTTTGAGATTTGTGCGACCTTGTCTCCCAAGATTCACAGCCATTTCCATAAGTTTACCAACTCCGACTTGGTCAATTCGAGCAAAGGGGTCTGACTCGAAAATTTGCTTTTCATAATAGTCATCTAGGAATTTTCCAGCATCGTCTCTGGAAAAACCGTATGCCATTTGGGTTAAATCGTTGGTGCCAAAGGAGAAAAACTCGGCTTCCATTGCGATGTCGTCGGCTGTGATGCAGGCGCGGGGGATTTCTATCATCGTACCCACCATATATTTCAAATTGCTACCGGCATCGGAAATGAGCTTATCAGCAGTCTCAACAACGATGTTTTTCAAGAAAACGAATTCTTTAACCTCTCCAATGAGGGGTATCATGAGTTCGGGAACGAAGTTTTCCCATTCGGGATGAGCTTTTTGGACATTTATTGCAGCTTTGATGATTGCCCTTGTTTGCATCGCAGCAATTTCAGGATATGTGATAGCAAGGCGACAACCACGATGACCCATCATGGGGTTAAACTCATGGAGAGAAGTGATAATTGCTTTGATTTCATTCAAAGTTTTACCATGAGCAGTTGCTAGAGCCTCAATATCATGTTCTTCGGTAGGCAAGAACTCGTGCAAGGGTGGATCTAGATATCTAATCGTGACCGGTAAACCCTCCATGGCTTCGTAGATGCCTTCGAAATCAGCCTGTTGCATGGGCTCGATTTTTGCAAGTGCTTTTTCCCGCTGCTCGGTGGTATCGGAGCAAATCATTTCGCGGATTGCGGCGATTCTGCCTGCATCGAAAAACATATGCTCTGTGCGTGTGAGACCAATGCCTTCTGCGCCGAATCCTTTGGCAACACTGGCATCATGGGGGGTGTCTGCATTTGTTCTAATTCCCATTTTTCTATATTTGTCAGCCCAGTCCATGATGCGACCGAATTCGCCACCTATAACAGCATCGATGGTGGGGAGGGTTTCGCCGTAAATATTCCCTGTGGAGCCATCAAGACTAATCCAGTCTCCTTCGCTATAGGTCTTGCCGCCCAGCTCGAATTGCTTGTTCTTTTCATCCATTTTTATTGCACTGCAGCCAGCAACGCAGCAAGTACCCATTCCCCGCGCCACCACGGCTGCATGGGAAGTCATTCCACCTCGGGCAGTAAGGATTCCTTTAGCAGCAGCCATTCCTTCTATATCTTCAGGCGATGTTTCCAACCTGACTAGGATTACTTGCTCACCATTGTCAGCCCATTTTTTTGCCGTGTCAGCAGTAAATACAGCTCTCCCTGTGGCGGCCCCAGGAGACGCTGCTAAACCGTTGCCAATGGGGATTGCAGCCTGCAAAGCATCTGGGTCAAATTGTGGGTGCAACAAAGCATCTAGGGATTTAGCATCAATCATGGCGACAGCTTCTTTATCGCTGATGGCACCTTCGTCCACCAAGTCGCAAGCGATTTTTAATGCAGCGGCAGCAGTGCGTTTGCCGTTTCTTGTTTGCAGCATAAAGAGCTTGCTATCTTCGATGGTGAATTCCATGTCTTGCATATCTCTGTAATGCTTTTCCAAAGTATCGCAAATTTTTACGAACTCATCATACACTTGGGGCATGACAGTTCGTAATTGTTCTATATCTATAGGAGTCCTGATTCCTGCAACAACATCCTCGCCTTGGGCGTTTAATAAATATTCACCAAAGAGCTTCTTTTCACCAGTGGCAGGGTTGCGGGTGAATGCCACTCCGGTGCCTGAGGTATCGCCAAGGTTGCCAAAGACCATTTCTTGCACATTGACAGCGGTACCCCAATCTCCGGGAATATCATACATTCTACGATATGAAATAGCTCGTGGATTGTTCCAGGAACGAAAAACGGCGCGGATTGCTCCCATTAGCTGGACTTTTGGATCAACTGGGAAGTCTTCGCCGATTTTTGACTTGTATTCATCTTTAAATTGTTGTGCTAATTCCTTTAGATTGTCAGCAGTCAGTTCTGTGTCTTCGGAGACATTATTTTTATGCTTCATTTCGTCAATTAGCTCTTCGAAATATGATTTGCCAACTTCAGTAACAACATCGGAGTACATTTGGATAAATCTCCGATAGCAATCATATGCCCAACGGGGATTGCCACTCTTTTGCGCCATGGACTCTACGACAGTGTCGTTTAAGCCAAGGTTGAGAATCGTATCCATCATGCCTGGCATCGATGCTCGCGCTCCTGAGCGAACAGACACAAGCAAAGGATTTTCCGCATCGCCGAACTTCTTATTTGTCATCTGTTCGAGCTTGTCGATGTACTCCATTATTTCCCTTTGGATGTCCTCTGATATATCTTCCCCATCATCGTAATACTTCGTGCAGGCTTCTGTGGTGACTGTGAAGCCCTGGGGGACGGGAAGGTTGAGATTGGTCATTTCGGCGAGGTTTGCACCTTTACCTCCTAAAAGTGCCTTCATATCGCCGTTTCCTTCGGAAAATAAATAAACATATTTATGACTCATTCATGGTACCTCACAAAAGTAAAATTTAAGTAAAAACGATTATATCACTAATTTAATTTTCGGTATAGACTCAAAATGACTTGAATCATAAAATTTACATAATATTCAATGATTTTCCATATAAATACCGTTTATTTTATAAACTAGGCTGATTTACTATAACTATGATGTTGCAAATATGACGATACAAATGATTTTCCGAATTACTTACCGGCTCACTTACCGACTCACTTACCGACACAAAAGCGTTGGAAGATTCTATCGATGATGTCTTCCCTCATTGTTTTACCTGTGATTTCTCCGATTTCAGCTAAAGCCTCTTCCACATCCAGCAAAACAGCGTCTGCTGTGATAAAGGCTTCCATGGCGGAAATGGCACTTTTTATATAGTTCATCGCCTTCGATATGCCTTGGGCTTGTCTGGCGTTGGTTATAATTTCACCAGGAGCGATGGAAGCAGCTATGTTTTTTGGATATGCTGTTTTTATTAACTCTTCCAAATCCACTAACCCAGCACCACTGATGGCGCATAACCGACAATATGATATACCTAATTTGTCAAGCTCATCGTCATTTAAAACTTGGGGTAGGTCAGATTTGTTTACCACTATGATTTTTGCCACATCCTCTGGAATGCTATTTATTACCTCATAATCATCATCGCAAAGGGACTGAGAACCGTCAAACACTATAATTGCTAGGCTAGAACGCATGACCGCATCAAAGGTTCGTGCGACCCCTAAGCTCTCGATGACATCATCACTGATTCTTATCCCTGCTGTATCGGTAATTCGCAATAGCATATCATCAATGAGCAATCTCTCTTCGATTGTATCCCGCGTTGTTCCAGGAATATCGGTGACGATGGCTCTCTCATAACCAAGCAAAGCGTTCAACAAAGAAGACTTGCCAGTGTTGGGACGTCCAATTATGGCAGTGGGTAAGCCATCGAGCATGACTTTACCCCTGGCATGGGTAGCCAGCATTTTTGATAATTCATTATATGTGTTGTCCAAAAGCTCAGTATAATTTTCCAGGTCAAATTCATCAATAAGTTCATCGGGATAATCTATTTTCACATGAAAATGGGCGATAATATTGAGCAGCTCGCTATATAGAGATTCCAATTTCGTTCCAATGGCACCCTGGAGCTGTGCGGCAGCGTTTTTTGCTGCGATGGGAGTTTGGGCTTCGATTAGGTCTATCACAGCCTCGGCTTGGGTCAGGTCCATGCGATTGTTGAGGAAAGCCCGTTTCGTGAACTCACCAGCTTCGGCTTGACGAATGCCATGTCTAAATAAAAGCTCCAAAACCTCCCTTAGAACAGTGGGAGAGCCATGGCAATGAAACTCCATAGTATCTTCACCAGTATAGCTATTTGGACTGCGTGAAATCATGCACAAGCATAGGTCAAGTACTGTATTATCGGAATCCTGTAGCATCCCATACAACATAATTCTGTCTTTCGTATCGGCTAAACTAACACCAGTAAAGGAGCGAAAAACCAAATCGCCAACTCTTATGCAATCGCTTCCGCTGACTCTGATGATACCAATGGCAGAAATGGCATCGCCCGTTGCGATGGCAGCTATCGTATCTGACATATCATATAATTTCCTTATAGCTAATGTTTACATCCTAGATGCTATCGTGTATTATAATTGAAAAAGTAATGTATGTAAATGATAATACTAAAAGCGGAACAAAGGTGGCACTATGATAAAGATTTTAATTGTTGAAGATGAAAAACCAATATCGGACCTTTTGCGTATGAGCTTAACGAAAGCAGGCTATGATTGCTCTTGCGTTTTTGATGGCTTGGACGCTGCCGATTTGCTTGAGAACGAACGATTTGACTTGATATTGCTGGATATTATGCTGCCGGGAGCAGATGGGTTTGAGCTGATGGAATATATAAAACCCTTGGAAATCCCTGTCATTTTCATTACAGCGAAGGATATGGTGGAAGATAGGGTAAAGGGGCTGAAAATGGGTGCTGAGGACTATATAGTCAAACCCTTTGAAATTATTGAGCTACTGGCACGGGTTGAGACGGTTTTGCGTCGGTATCAAAAACTAGACCGTATGATTGAAATTGCAGGGCTTTCCATAGACACCCGCTCCATGGTTGTTCGGCGTGATGGCGATGAAATTTCATTAACCAGAAAGGAATATGAGCTTCTTTTGCTCTTTGCACGAAATCCAGGAACTGCCCTATATAGGGAAACTATATATGAGAGAGTCTGGGGTGGTGATTATTACGGCGATAGTAGAACCATTGACCTCCATGTTCAACGTGTTAGAAAAAAAGCAAAGTGGGAAGATAAGCTTCAATCTGTATATAAGGTGGGTTATAGGCTAGAGGTGTAGCGACGATGCGATTTGGCACAAAAATCATGATTGTTTTTACCGTTATGCTAGCATTAGCTTTCGGTATAGGCGGTAGCTTGCTCATCGTTACGTCTACACGGAACTCTTTGAGCCAATCCCAAGACGCAGCCGCAAATGCCCATACACTCATACTCTATACAATTTCAGCAGTTTCCAGTGCGCCCCAAGTGGAAACCCACATACGCGATTACAACGAGCTTTTAAATGCTCTAACCCGTATGGATGCCCAGGGCGGGAAAAGCTGGCGTTCCTTGCGCTTATCGGACAGCGACGGAGAAATATATGTTAGCCGAGAGCGAGGCTTATATAACAATAATCTTGTAAATAGTGTTGGAAGCGATAAATATTCGATGATTGCTTTTCGCAGCGAAACCGGTGAATATTATTTGCAAATCGCAGGACAGTTCCAATTTGGCTCACAGTTAATGTATTTAGAGAGCCTCCACGACATCACCCATGTCTTTGCAGGGCGACAATATCAATTGCTGGTATTTCGGAGGATGCTTATTATAGTTGTGCTTTTGGGAGCGGCTCTTTCGTGGATTTTATCCTTTCTTATGACTCGTCCATTGCATCGACTTTCCAGGGTGACCAGGAGGATAGCATCTGGAGATTTAAGTTATCGTGCAGACCACGATGGCAAAGATGAAATTGGGGTATTGGCAACTGACTTTAATAATATGACAGACCGCTTGGAAGAAAATATCAACGAATTGCGTGACACCATGCGTCGCCAAGAGGAATTTATGGGAGGGCTTGCCCATGAACTGAAAACTCCCTTGACTTCCATAATCGGATATGCGGATTTGCTCAGAGGGCATTCTTTATCGGAAGATGATAGGGTGGACGCGGCTAATTATATTTTTTTAGAAGGTCGTAGACTTGAAGTTTTATCGCTGAGACTGCTTGACCTCATTGTTTTAAAGAAACGAGATTTCACTTTTTTACCCATAAAGATTAAAAACATTGTGGAAGATACAACGCGCCTTTTACAACCTGCCCTAGACAAAAGGGAGGTTAGCATGAAGAACGAATGTGATGAAACCGAGTGTATGATAGAACCGGATTTGTTCATGTCTCTTTTGGTGAATTTAATCGATAATGCACGTAAAGCAATAGATGATTCTGGAGCAATCATTATCCAGTCTCGTACTTTGGACGATTTTTGCGAAATCCGAGTTTCGGACAATGGCAGAGGCATTCCAGAAGAAGAGCTAACGAAAATCAAAGATGCTTTTTATAGAGTAGATAAATCCAGGTCCAGATCCCAGGGAGGTGTCGGGCTTGGTCTGCGCTTATGTGATGAAATTGCTGAATTGCACGATGGAGAAATCATGATAGAAAGCGAACTGGGTGTGGGAACAACAGTTATAGTACGGTTGCCCAGTATAGTCGCAGAAAGGGTTTCATGAAAGTTAAGCAATATATAACAAAATATTTGCCAATTGTGGCTGTTGGAATTAGTTTGGTGGGAAGCTTTTATTTACCAAATGCTGTTGCCAATGTCATGGATGCTCGAACCTTAGACAATCTGATGATTATCGAAGCGGAGAATATCAGCTTTGAAACTGAGCTAAATATGAGCATCCCTGATAGGATTGCTCTTTTGTCGAATCCCTTTACGGAAATGCTGTCCATAGCGACTGGGCAAACCATGAATATGGAACTGGCTAGGGAAAGCGCCATAAGGGAGCTACAAAGATTCTTTGGTGGGAAACTAATCGAATTTGATGTGGACGATTGCACAGCTGAGGATGGAAACGCTGTATTTGTGATAGAAACAGACAATCCTACTGTGAATTTGATTATATGGGAATTTCGCGTATTCGATGGCAATGGCAATGAAGTGAATGTTAGCATTGATGATGAGACAGGAATCATACTCAAGCTCATATATCAGCGGCGAAATGCGTTAAACACAAACCAATCAAATACGAGCCAATCAAATACAAATACTACTAATAATTCTGTTATTTCAAAAGATGAACTTTATTCCATAGCCCTAGAAATGACGGAAATGATGTCGGATTATTATGGCGTTCCTGTCAGGTTGGGCGATTACCAGCTTGGTGCAAATATTGCATATTACAGAGCGGATTTGTTTGACAGAGGAATGGTGATACCAATGTATGGTGTGGTAAGATCAAACAGCCTCACCATGAACGAACGCTTGTAGGGTGCTATATAAGACATATTATTTATTGCATTTCAACTTTTCAATATATTCAATTTGTGATATACTGGATTTATAAATTCCATACAACATTCCATACAACAAACAAAAGGAGCACAGGAGTAGACATGCCTATCAAAATCCCAGATCAATTACCATCAAAAAGCATATTGGAAAGCGAAAGCATATTCGTAATGACGGAGTACAGAGCGATTCATCAAGACATTCGCCCACTACGTTTACTGATACTAAACCTTATGCCCACGAAAATCGTCACGGAAACCCAATTGCTTCGCAAGCTATCCAATTCACCACTACAAGTGGAAGTGGAATTTTTGCAAACAATTAGCTACACCTCGAAAAACACAGACCCAGAGCATTTATCGTCCTTTTACACAACATTTGAAAATGTGAAAAATCAGCATTATGATGGAATGATAATTACAGGAGCTCCTGTGGAAAACTTGGAATTTGAAGAAGTTGATTATTGGGACGAGCTTTGTAATATTATGGAATGGTCCACGAGTAATGTTCACTCCACATTTCATATATGCTGGGGAGCTCAGGCTGGTTTGTTTTATCATTATGGTGTCAACAAGCATCCCCTTCCGCAAAAAATATCAGGCGTTTACAGCCATACAGTATTAAAGCCCCAGTCTCATCTTTTCAGAGGATTTGACGATGTATTTTATATGCCCCACTCACGGTATACCTGTGTTCTGGAATCGGAAATATCTGCAGTACCAGATTTAGAGCTGCTTTCGGTATCAGAAGAAGCAGGAGTTTTTGCGGTGAAATCCACTGACAATCGGCGAGTATTCATCACAGGACATCCTGAATACGATGGCGAAACCCTTGCTTTGGAATACTTCCGCGATGTGGAAAAGGGCTTACCCATAAATGTGCCGGAAAACTATTTTCCCGGCAACGACCCCACAGCAGTTCCCCCAGTATACTGGAGAGCCCATGCCCAGCTCATGTATTCAAATTGGCTTAATTATTATGTCTATCAATCAACACCCTACGACATCAGTCAAGTGGGTATATCCAGCACGGATTTTTAAGTCTAATGGTTGCTGGTAATGGAGCTAGGGCGAAAATAAAAGTATTAAATATTGTTATAATATCTACGAAAGGAGGCCCGTCAAATGGAAAAAGCTATTTTATCTGTAGAAGGAATGACATGCAATCATTGTGTCATGACTGTCACGAAAGCACTCAACACCATGCTCGGAATTGAAAGCGTAGTTGTGGATTTAGACACAGAAACAGTAACAGTTGTGTATAATCCAAGCATAACAGATCTTGTAAAAATAAAGAACGAAATCGAAGAAGTAGGATACGATGTGCACATTTAGTATTTGAACAATGAACAAAGGGACGGTTCTTTTGTTCAGAGGAAACAACCCCTCTGAACAAAAGAACCGTTCCTTTGTTCAGAAAGCACTACCCGTGTCATCCTGAGCGAATGCGAAGGATCTAACTACACCAATATTGAAAAATATTAAATAGTATAGCTATCGTTTTAAATATACAATAAAAACCCTTAATTTCCGCAAGTTGTAAAATATATAGGAAAAATATTATTTGACGTATAAAAAATACCCAAGTATAATTATCGGTAATGCATAGGGGTGATACAGACATAAATGCAGAAAACCCTCGATGCCAAATCCGGCACGAGGGATTTTTAACATAAAAGCAAATGGATTATTACTGTCATAATGATCTTAAGGAGGTTTACAATATGAGTTCATCAGAAATTGGAATAAGTGTCATTATTGTCTGCTTCATGTTTTATCTGGCTTGTTCAAGAGCTACAAGAAGGTACGACAAGGGGAAATACCAGCATTTAGTTGATGAATATGCTGACTTAAAAAAAGCAAAACAGACTAGTATTACAATAAACATTATCTGGTTGCTACTGTTATTCCCAGTATTGATTATTTCATATTTTAGCATGTACCTTGTTGTAACAATCGGCGAAGCATCAAGATACTCCATAATAGCAGTGATTGTTGGTACAAGTGGTTTTTTGTTTTTGTCCATACCTATTTCAATTATTATATGCATTGGCACTTCAATGTATTATCGTAAGGAAGATAAAGTATTGTTGTCAATTTTAACACAACAAGCACCACTGTTTGTGATATTATATGCATTACTTTTCTTAGCATGTGGCTTCATTTCACTATTCAGGTTTTGAATTATATTTTGATTTAGCTATTGCTTACCGAGCGTCTAACCGTTTTGGTAAAAGACCTTTGTGTAGATTTGTATGGTAAAAAAGGAAATAAAAGATTGTATTTACTCGGACAAGATGCTTTGAATATCACGCATCCCGTGCAGAACCCTATGTACATTAATAATTTTTGCCTCTTCATCAACATGGTAAAAGCAGAGATATTCGTATGGTAGTGTTATAAAGCGGAAGTATGGATTACCCCTATAGACCGGGTACATAAAAGGATGGCCTATGAGAGCATCTGTATTCTCCTCAAACGCCAACGATAGCTTATCGGCAGCCGGAGGACTATATTCAAATAGATATGACTCCGCTTCAATCATATCAAGATTCGCAGATGGAAGATACCTGAGCTTATACATTTGCTCTATTATCGCGGCGTTTAGCTAGATTGGTCTTCATCTCGTCCTGGGATAGCCATTTAGTGTTGGGGTCGTTGGCTTCGTGTACGGAATCTTCCAGTGCTGCATAGATATATGCAGCATGAGTAGCCTCTCTAAAAGCTCGTTCTGTGCGGATTTCAAAGGGAATACGCCCCTCTATAATTGCCGTTCTTAAAAACAATTCAATAGCGGTGGTCATATCCAAACCCATTTCGCCGAATATGCGCTGTGCATTTTGTTTTATATCTTTGTCAATATTTACTGATATTCTAGTGGTAGCCATTACTAATCAACTCCTTACTATGTGCTTATTATACACCTGTTATGCACATAATGTCAAGGGGATTCTTCATCAAACAGGTAGCAGATTAGCTATATTAATGGAAATACCAGTTTAGGTGTGTGGTGCTGTATTAGCAGCTTATATAGCGTGGAAGTCATATAAAGACAATAGAAAATACCCGCCGTGTCTGATAAACCTGCGGTTATTTTCATAAAAACGAAAAAAGGGAAAAAAATGTATTGACAAGGGAGGAGTGTATGTGGTAGATTAGCCAAGCGCGTTTTTGGAAACACCGTGTGAGGGTGAAAAAAAAGACTTGGGAAAAAGGTGGGAAAAAGGCGCAAAAGTGTTGACAGGGGCGATGCTCCTGTGCTAGAATGAGAGTCCACCGCCGAAGCGGTGGGAGTGTACCTTTTAAATTAAACAATGCAAGCAAATGCGCACCAAAGACAAGTCGGCGAGAGCCGACGGGTCACAAGATTCTTTTGAGAGCTTGAATTTAGCTTATCAATTAGGTTTTAGCCGATGTGCGAGAGATGGGTAACCATTGAACACACATTGGACAAGATACCAAAATATTGAGAGTTTGATCCTGGCTCAGGACGAACGCTGGCGGCGTGCCTAATACATGCAAGTCGAACGGGGCCCCCTGGATTTATTTGGGGAAGCCTAGTGGCGGACGGGTGAGTAACGCGTGAGCAACCTGCCCTTCGGAGGGGGACAACAGCTGGAAACGGCTGCTAATACCGCATAACATATATTGTGGGCATCCATGGTATATCAAAGATTTATCGCCGAGGGATGGGCTCGCGTCTGATTAGCTAGTTGGTGGGGTAACGGCCCACCAAGGCAACGATCAGTAGCCGGACTGAGAGGTTGAACGGCCACATTGGGACTGAGATACGGCCCAGACTCCTACGGGAGGCAGCAGTAGGGAATATTGGGCAATGGGCGAAAGCCTGACCCAGCAACGCCGCGTGAAGGAAGAAGGCATTCGTGTTGTAAACTTCTTTGACGGGGGACGAAAAAAATGACGGTACCCCGAAAACAAGCCACGGCTAACTACGTGCCAGCAGCCGCGGTAA
>WRLE01000005.1 GCA_009777775.1 Oscillospiraceae bacterium | reverse complement strand
CAAGCGGGCAGTGGCGCGGCGGCACGGCGGCTTCCACTCCGACCGCCATTTCGCCAAACCGCTTGTTATGTGTAGTTTGGCGGGTTTCTTCCGGCATTCCCAACAAAAAGGTGCTTCACTATCTGCACAACCCAAAATGCTCCTCAATTATACTCAATGTATTCTTAACCGTACTTTCTTCCGTTCTTACATGGCTAAACAGATTGTATTTACGGACTTCTTCTAATGTCTTCTCAATATTGATCCTAAACAGTTCATCCTGTACCGCTATCTTCTTCCCTGGTTCTTTAAGTGACAGGATACACTCTAAAAACTCTTTGTGGTCTTCGCGGCTTCCATAGTTCTCGCAAGTCGCTAACTCATGAGATACAATCATGCACGCAATCCTATTGTAGTCAGAAATTTCTACCAACAGATTCAACGGCACACTTACATCAGCAACTACCGTATTATCCTGCGATAGCTTGACTAGCTCTATTATCGCATATTCCAAGTATTCATCATATCCATTGTAATCACCGTCGGCTAAAAACTCCTCAACAGTTCTGCCGAAATATGCTTCCCAGTCCGTCACAGCTTTACGATTTGAAGCCCTCACTTGGTATTTCTCGTCAATGATGGACTCCCATATTTTAAAGTTATCCTCAT
The DNA here is from genome assembly GCA_009777775.1 of Oscillospiraceae bacterium. Taxonomy (GTDB): domain Bacteria; phylum Bacillota; class Clostridia; order Oscillospirales; family Oscillospiraceae; genus WRMH01. The sequence goes on along the minus strand of WRLE01000005.1, from coordinate 175,716 downwards.
GCCAGTTGTCATTGAAATGAACAAATCCATATTTCCTTGATAACTCTTGTGCAATGGTGGTTTTTCCTGCCATTGCCGTTCCTGTCAGGAAAAACACGTTCTTCAGGTTATGCTTTAAGATGTTCTCTGCTATATTCACTATCTGCCCCTCCCTTGAAGATGACTAATATTCTTGTCAATAATCCTCTTGCCGTTTATGCCAGTGTGAGCCAAATTACACATAACACGCTGGCGGCTTGGCGAACGTGGCGGTTTGGGCGTGCATTGACCAGAGCTATCACATGTGGTCAAGGGGCGCAACGGCAATTCGGTTTCCACTCCGACCGCCATTTCGCCAAACCGCTTGTTATCGGCAGTTTGCCCGGATTGACTTCTCTGTCCTTCATGTCATTTTGTACTGCTATTATTAAATATCAACTCGGCGTTAATTTTCACTTGCTCAATCATATGACCAATATTCCCTTCTCCTGCATATGCTTCCATATCAAAAAAATCGCAGTCCAAGTCAGACCATATCAATTCATTTTCATCGCCGGAAACTTCCACATCATATTTAAGCTTGCCAGCATACACTTCAACATAGCAGTCAGACATATAATACTTAAAATCCATTACATGAAATAAATCAACTGCTTCTTTTTCAACATTAGCTTCTTCGAGCATTTCCCTATATGCTGAGTCTATACCATTTTCACCGTATTCAATTTTCCCGCCTATAAGGTTCATCCTTCCTCTATAGGGTTCCTTTTTACGTTTGCATAATAATAAATGCTCAATATTCACATCGTACAATAGAATCACGTTATAACCTTGCATATTACACCGCCTAATATAACTAATTTGCCTTTAAAATGAATCATAGGCTTCATTCAAAGATTTGTCAATAAACTCGCACCGCAGTAGGGTGAATTGCCGATAACGCCCGGCGGCTTGGCGAACGTGGCGGATGGGGAACACCGCAGCACGGGTTTCCACCGTCGGACGGGGGTGCGGCGGCACGGCGGCTTTCACTCCGACCGACATTTCGCTAAGCCGCTTGTTATGCGACGTATACCCGGATATAGAAAATGCGTTTAGGTGCGGTAGCTGCTTTCCTTGTTACTTAATACGTTGTTCGAGTATTTCCAAGTTGTAAAGGCTGAAATGGTCGTCATACTTTGAGTTGATTAACTTCCTTTTTTCTGAAATGGCTTTCATAAGGTCATTCTTTTGTTCGGCGGTGAGAGCGTTTAGTATAGGCTCTTGATAGAGCATTATACAGATATAGTGAAACTTAAATGTCGGGTATTCAGCGAATTGATTTAGCTTGTTTAAGTCCATGCTGACAAATATCGGAACTAATACATCCGCAACATCGGTACGCACAAACAACTCTTGCAATCCGTTGAATTGGTCTTTCATTCTTCCGAAGCCTATTTCCAACGAATCGTAAAAAGCCATGTTGGCAATCATAGGATAGTTTATGCAAGTTTCCGCAAGCCCCGCAGTTGACATTTCTCTAAGGATATTTTCGGGGATTTGAAGTGCGGCAGCCCTGTCTTTCGGTTCTATTGCAGCCAATTCTTCCTGAGTCGGAAAAATGAATGTGTTTGCGTCATGCTCTCCTTGACCCGCAAACCACGTTGTACCCCCATCTAGCGGCGAACTGGTATCATCTTTCAAAATCCAAACAAGCACCACAACGGCAATAATGATTATTATTGCCGCAGAAATGAAAAGAGTTTTGCGTTTGATTTTCATACAAACACCACCAATTTAAGGTTTCTGCACCGATGACGAAATCTAAAATAAATATCTCTGTTTACCTCCGCACTAGGGTATATGTCGCATAACGCCCAGCAGCTTGGCGAAGTGGCGGATTGGGAGCGTATTGACTTGAGTTTTCACAAACGGTCAATGGGCGTAATAGGGCTTCTGTTTCCACACCGACCGACATTTCGCTAAGCTGCTTGTTATATGACGTTTGACCGGACTGATTCCATTTATTTAACATTCGTTTTGCTTTTATCCGTTCATTTGTCTATTTTTATAGCAAGGTTTGTGACTGCACTACCCATTGATTGCTGACTACCCCATTTGTTGTTAAACGAAATGTCGCTAATACTTTTAGTTTTAATCTTTATCATTTGGCTGCTCATCGGAATAAGCGGTAAGTGTTTAACTTGCATATTATACCACAGGAAATATCAACTTAATAATATTATTAAATGTTGGAGCAGCTTTTACTGCCGCTCCAACGATTGAACATTACTTCATGAGAATAGGAAACCAAATTTCCCACACATAGTTGTCGTCAATTGTACCACCGGGATACGAGTCAAGGTTTGGTACATCCTCATTGCGAATGTAATTACTTTGAGGAAGCCATTCGGTAAGTATCCTTGCCCATGCGGCAGAATATGCTACAGGCCCGGTTTCACCTTTTATAGAAAAAACAGCCCAAGTTGCCGCAGGAATGGTTTTGAATGACAAGTTTTCTATATTAGGTTTAGTGCCCTTGTATTCTGCCCCGATGATAGTAGGCGTTTTACCGTCAATTGAATTGAAATCATAAGCTCCGATTTGCCAAAACGGTGCGGTGTAAAAACTTGGATTGCCATTGTTAAAAAACGCTTGATTAAAAGTGCCGCTACCGTCGGGTCCGCTGCCGCCATCAAGAAATTCGCCCCATAATGTCTTTTCCCACGGAATATCTTCTTCCGAATACCCTGAAAGACCCATAATCGTGAAGCTGTCGTGTTGTTCGATTCTAAAATCCATATTATTCACTCTTTTAATAGTGAGTACGAAGGAAATTGGTGGATAGGTTTTTAGGGGAACACTCATTTTTCGAGCAAATAGAGGCGATACCCCATGTAATTCTTTAAATGCCCGAGAGAATGTTGATGGTGATTCGTAGCAGTATTTCAAAGCAATATCGATAATTTTAGCATTGCCGTTTTGAATGTCGAAAACGGCTTGAGATAGTCTTCTACGACGGATGTACTCTGAAATAGACATTCCTGCAATAAATGAAAATATTCGAGAAAATTCATATACAGAACAACCGACAATTCTAGATAACGATTCATACAATATCGGTTGAGTAAGGTTATTCTCAATATGATCAAGAACCTTATTCATTCCCTTTAACCAATCCACACAAGACCTCCTCTCTGTAATGATTATATAGGAGAGATGAATTTGAATCTTGACATCTCTTGCTATTTTCGGATAAATTCACTAGAAGTACATTTCAAATCTATTGAAAAATAATATCCATAATCATAAATTTTCTTCTTTGGTTTTTATGCCACCATGGACGGCGGCATATGTTTTAAGTTTATGTCACATAACTTGCGTATTATACGCAAGTTTGATTCCTCTCGTTAGATAAATCGAAACATTATAAGAGTCGCGCTAAACCCGCATCGCACTAGGTCAAATGTCATATAACATCCAAATACACGCCATAAGACTGTACGCTCTGTGTAAGTGCGTCAATGGCATTTTATTACTAAAAGCATTGATAGGTCGCAGTTTCCACGTACATTCTATTGATTATGCGCCATTGTTATTATATGTCTTCTACTGAGAATGCGCCATGTTTTCTATTTGTTTTACGCAGTTATAGGTAGTCGAGCGGGCTTTTCACATGCTTTACATTCTTCTGCACTGCTTTAGTGTATCTGAGCGTCGTTTTTATGTTGCTGTGGCCAAGCAAGCTCTGTATGTAACTGATGTCTGTGCCATTTTCTAATAAGTGCGCCGCAAAACTGTGTCGAAGCCCATGAATACCAACATCCTTGTTGATTTTTGCTTTATTCATAGCAGTTTTAAAAACGTTTTGAACGCTTCGAATGCTGTATTGACCACCGTTTTGCCCTTCAAACAAATACTTTTTGGGTTTGTACTCCTTGTAATAGCTGCGCAACTCATCTAAAATGCTTTCCGGCAGGTTTACATATCGGTCTTTCTTACCTTTTGCTTGTTCCAAAAGCACCTGCATATTGCCACTGTCTATGTCAGTAACTTTGAGATTCACGATTTCAGATACTCTGAGGCCCATTCCATAACACAGTTTCAACATTAAAGAGTGTTTCGGGTTGCTTACGGCGTCAAATAGCTTTTTGACATCGCGAACACTGATGTGTTTTGGCAATTGTGATGGCATTTTGGGGCGGGGTAGGTCAATGAAAAATTTATCTCTACCCAAAACCTGCTCATACTTCTGTCATGCTGAACCTGTTTAATATCCACTCAATCTGTTGATATGCGCCCTAGATTCTGAAACAAGTTTTTAAATGATAGAGATACCGTATGTGCCTACGAGGGGAGGTGGCGGAGGCGGAGGTGATATGTCTATTCCGCCGCTTATTCTAACAAATCCTCGACTTCGCAACCTAAAACTCGAGCTATATGAACTATAGAAATAGCTTGAGCCTTCTTTATATCTTGCCGCCCTTGCTCATACAGTTGTATCATGCGAAGAGAAACACCAGATTTTTCAGCAAGACTGCTTTGGGTTAAGCCTCTTGCCATTCTGATTTCTTTCAGACTATTATTATTTTTTTTGTTATTTGATATAATATCATTAGCAACATCAACGAATTTCGTAATATCAGCTTCATGTAGCGTTGGGTAAAGCGACAAAACACGCTTAAAAGTTAGTCCATTTCTATATAAATCAATAAAACGAAGTCCAGTAAACCATTGATAATATGCCAATATCCACCCCACCCAATATTCAGGACTCTTATCAATACTAGAAGTAGGAATAACATCAAGTCGCATACGTTTAGTACGGAAGTTTATTTCTGATGCTAACTCAGATCCAGATAAACCAGCTATATACTTAGGATTACCTCTTCCAAATTGTTTTGCAATCTCTGAAACGAAAAACCATACATATATATCATCACCTTCAATACCGCAATCATTGACAGCATAATCAAACATATCACCAAGGTTATTCATTGCATCATCCAGATACATTTCGTCGTATGCGCTCGTCATCATTACTCCACCCTTCTCTCAGAATATCAATTAAATAGGTCGAATCAGAAGCTCGCCGCTGTGCTCGTCCCCTTCGATATGCTAACCGAGCTTCACTATCTCTGCTTGTTTTCATAGGGAAAAAAACATCGCGCTCGGCAAATTCGCTACCAATAAACTTAATGTGTGAAAAGCCTTTTTCGCTTATGATAACAGTTTGCTCACCTAGTTTGCCTAAGTACATCGCATTTTCCAACTGCTCTAAAGAAAGAGTATTATTTAGGAAGGCGTTAGCAAAAGAAAAATATGAATCATCAGCGCGATAACCTATGATTAAATCGATCAAGTTTATATCAGGTAAAAAATTGTCTATTAGATATGCATATCCCTCAACAGCTATGTCATTGTTTATATTAAAAGTTCTATTCTTCAACAAAATTGCTAACCAATTAAGTATATTAAATTCACCACCAGATAAATGCATAGTAATTAATTCTGATGTATCTAACTCATAAATATTCGCATAACCACTACTCTCACTAGTACAAGCCCATTCTTTAGCAAGTCCAATATCATGCGTACAATAAAACCCGAGACCATAATCATTTCTTGGATTCCCCTCACCGAATATTGGCTTTTCGATTACATATTGAGACCCATGATAAATTGTAATTGTTGTTTCCATATGGACACCCCCTCTGACATTGTATCGTTATAACGATACAATGTCAATACTTATGTTTATTCATATTAATCACATAAAACTATATTTTACTATTTAACAAGCTATAACCAATATGAAGCCAATACCTAAATCCCCCGAAAACTAAAGTAATATTGTAAAATATACGAATATTAGAATAAGCATAGATGAATAAAAATAGAATAAGCTGCATAAGTATTTAGTGTAGCTTGCTCGTCATCAGGGGTGCGAAGAGGGGTATTGCATCTTTGGTGAAACAAGACGCAACCTAATGGGCATCGTGAAAAAGCCCCGGGCTGCGTTTATTCATTATAAATTGGAGGGTATTAGTATGAAAAAGTCAATCAATCAATCAACAATGGTAATCACAATCAACGCGCTTTCCATCATTTTTATCATTGCCACCGTCATATCTTTTATGAATGTTCGGTCAATAGGAGATTTGGTGGACCAAGCAAGCATCGACAGGTTCGAGCTGACATTCAACGCAAATAGGTTCATGGATGGTTCAGCTTATTTAACCAATGAAGTGCGGGCATTTGCAGCAACCGGCGACATCGTTCACTATAATAATTACTGGAATGAGATCAATGTACTCAAAAACAGAGACATTGGTGTAGAAAGGCTCAAAGAAATCGGTATAACCCAAGAAGAGCAGGCGAAAATAGATGCCATGGCTGCTTTGTCAAATAACCTTGTACCACTGGAAAGCGATGCCATGGATATGACAATGGCAGGAAAAATGGAAGATGCCATTGAAGCTGTATATGGAGAATCCTACGAAAGAACCATTAGAGAAATCAGAGGTATTAAAAACGAGTTTCTCACTATGCTTGATAATCGGGCAGCTCGTCATGTTGATGAATTAAACGAGCAATATTATCGTGCAGAAACAATTGCTGTCATCATGATTGCTATTGTTGGAGTATTGCAAATCGCCAATGCTATGATAATGATTTTGTCAACTATTCTCCCTGTGAGAAAAGTGCAAAAGGAAATGGAAGAAATTGCCAGAGGTAACCTTGCATCAGATTTTTCGCTACAACCAAACACTTCCGAAATCGGACGTTTGGTGAATTCAATTATAATCCTAAAATCGAATTTGAATAAATATGTGAGCGATATATCTGAAAAACTTGAGCATATGTCACAGGGTGATATGAACCTGAGCATTGACATCGACTATATAGGCGACTTTGCTCCGATAAAGTCCGCTCTTAATATTATACTCGCTTCTCTGAATGAAACCTTGTCACAAATAAATCAAGCTTCCAATCAAGTTCACACTGCATCGAAGCAAATAGCAGATGGTGCTCAGACACTCGCCCAGGGCTCCACAGAGCAATCTTCTTCAATTCAACAGCTATCAGCTTCTATTACTGAAATAGCGCAAAAAACAAATGATAATGCAGAAATGGCAGGTAGAGCGGCTGCACTGGCGAACAATATCATGGATAGTGCTGAAAAAGGCAGTAATCAAATGAACGAAATGATGGAAGCCGTCAACGAAATTAACCAAGCCAGCCAAAATATCAACAAAGTTATTAAAGTCATTGATGATATCGCATTTCAGACTAACATACTGGCCTTAAACGCAGCCGTCGAAGCAGCTAGAGCGGGTGTCCATGGTAAAGGTTTTGCAGTAGTAGCAGAGGAAGTGCGCAACTTAGCTGCTAAAAGCTCCGAAGCTGCTAAAGATACTGGTGGTCTCATCGCCAATTCCATCGAAAAAGCGGAACTGGGTTCACGAATCGCCGGAGAAACAGCAGCAAGCCTAGCTGAAATAGTAACAGGTATTAACGAAAGCAATCTCATCGTCAATGAAATTGCTAGATCCTCGGGAGAACAATCTGTGGGTATTTCACAAATCAACAGCGGAATCGAGCAGGTGGCTATTGTTGTGCATCAGAACAGTGCAACAGCAGAACAAAGCGCAGCCGCTTCTCAACAAATGTCAGGACAAGCGAGCATTTTAGAAGAGCTTATTTCCCACTTTAATCTTCGCAATGGTAACATCGGGCGTATGTCCTTGCCTCCAGTGGGTTCATCAGACAAAGATGGAAACAGCGAAGTTTTCACCAGTTCTGTTGGAATGGGAAAATATTGATATAACAAAACAATGGGGCAATTTAGTGAGTTTTCTAGCTAAAGACTCATTTAGCACTACATCATCAAGCGGCATATTATAGGGTAAAATTAGGGAGAATTAAAAAATGCGAAATCTTAAAGTTGGTAAAAAAATACTATTGGGCTTCGGTGTGGCATCCATATTGCTTGTTACTGTTGTGGCTGTTGTATTTTTCACAAACAGAAAAACCATCGTCGATTTGACATATCTCGGAAATGATGCCGAACTTCAAATCATGAACAACGAGTTTCAAACTTATTATTGGGAAGCACGAGTGGAAGCGGTGCTCTTGCTCACTTCCCTTGATAAAAATGCTTATGGGCGCACAAGCCAATCAATTACCAACGCCAATGCAGTACTCAACCGCATGATTGCCAATGTGGAAAACGATGAAGTAATGTCCAGGTTTGTTGGTAATGTATTAGAAATAAGAGAAGACCTGAGAATATGGCAATCAGCTGTGGATGTTTTAGAACAGAGCAACCGCTCGGTAGAAAAAGCAGCAGATATTTGCAGGGAAAAGCAGCTAGAGCTTCGAGAAGCAAGTTCAGCAGCTTACTATAATCAGCAAAACATATGGCAGACTGAGACAGTCGATGGAATTTCCGTGGAAGACATGCTCAGGCGCTCTGGCAGGCTTGATGAAACTGTGGTTTTTATCAGAGACATAGAAAGCTTAATTAGCACTGGTGAGTATATGTTCAGCTCTCGAGACACATCGGAGACTGCATCATTTATTGAGGAAATGGATAGAATCATCGATGTGGTTCAAGAAAATGGCGATGTAGCAAGGTATCAAGGAACCAAGGATGCAGCATATTATATGGTTGCTGTTCTTAATGATTACAAGACAGCTTTTGCTGAATTTGAAAGAATCAACAAACAAAACAAAACTGACATAGGGAAAGCACAGGATGCAGCCATTGCCTCACTGAGAGGTGCTGATACCCTCTCACTTGCATTGGCTGATTCAGTGCATTATTTCGCTTCTGAAACAATTGTCTCTAATCAAGCTGCATTATACAGGGTAGTAGTGGTGACAATCATTGCATTAGCAGCTTCTGTTTTCCTTTCCATATACATTTCCGGGCTTATAAGCAAACCGCTAACTACCCTCACTGCTTTTATGGAAAAAGCCAGCTCAACTGGAGATTTAATTTTCGATGAAACTGATCTGGCACAAATTGATGAAATGTCAAAAGCTAGAGATGAAACTGGAAGAATGATTTCTGCTTGCACAGCATTTATCAATCGAGTGACTGACATCAGTCGTGTGTTGGAAATCATTGCCCAAGGAGACTTGACACCAGATGTGTCTTTGTTATCAGATAAAGATACCATGGGACATTCCCTTGAAAAAATGATTGATGAATTAAATGGTATGTTCCATAAAATCAACGCCACAACCGATCAGGTTGCCACTGGTTCCAGGCAAATTGCAAACGGTGCTCAAGCTTTGGCGCAGGGATCGACCCAGCAGGCATCTGCAATAGAGTATCTGTCTTTATCCATCAGCGAAATAGCTGATAAAACTAACCAAAACGCAGGCATCGCCAATGAAGCGGCAAAACTTTCTGATACAATAAGAAGCAGTGCTGAAACAGGCAGCGCACATATGGACAGCATGATGCAAGCGGTACAAGACATCAGCGAGGCAAGCAGCAATATCAGTAAGGTAATTAAAGTAATAGATGATATTGCTTTCCAGACAAATATCCTTGCTCTTAATGCTGCAGTTGAAGCGGCGAGAGCTGGTCAACATGGTAAAGGTTTTGCTGTAGTTGCAGAGGAAGTTAGAAATCTAGCGGCTAAAAGCGCAGATGCAGCAAAAGATACAGGTCTGCTCATAGAAAACTCCATAGAAAAAGCAGATTTAGGTCTTGGTATAGCAACTGATACTGCTGAGTCTTTAAAAATGATTGTTGATGGAATAAATAGAAGCGCAGATATAATTATTCAAATTGCCAGATTATCAGAGGAGCAATCAGAGGAAATCAAGCTCATTAATACTGGTATAGAACAGGTCGCCCATGTGGTTTCACAAAATAACGCAACAGCTCAAGAAAGCGCAGCAGCTTCCCAAGAAATGAACAGCCATTCCGATATGCTAGCTCAAGATATTTCCCACTTTAGATTAAAGGCAAGCAATTCTCTCCCTCTACTCTCCAACAAAACAAGCAATAGTTCCTTTAAAACAATAACTGAAAAAGCAACTGACCTTGTTTACACAGGTAACTAGGATTCAAAAGCAAAATTACAACGCAGTACAAGAATAATCTAAGTGCTGCGTTGTATTGCAATTTATCCTATTGACAGTTGCAGGTATAGCTTGTATAATCTGCCTTACAGCAAATCTATTATGTTATTAATTGTTCATTGTTCATTGTTCATTGTTCATTAAAAAATCTGCGCCTGTAGCTCAGCAGGATAGAGCAACGGCCTTCTAAGCCGTGGGTCAGGGGTTCGAATCCCTTCAGGCGTGCCAAAATCCATGCAATTAGTATAATTGCATGGATTTTTTGTTGCCTTTAATTATACACTTTTCAAATACATGAGTAGTTAGGAATTAGGAGTGAGGAATGAGGAATGAATTAGTTATTTAGGGCTTTCCAATAATCGTTTAGTACTGATTCAAAGCGGATGCCCATGCGGGGGTTGGTGTTATCTGAATGAGTTAGCTTTATGGCGGTATGAGTATGATCTACTGCTATTTTTGTTGCTTCAAATAAACTTTTATCGCACATCAGAGCACCCATTAAAAATGATGCAAAAACATCACCGGTACCATAATAAATACCATCTATTCTATCACTCATGAAATATGTACTCTCCCCTGTTTCACCGTCAAGACAGGCAACGCCTATATCATTTTCATTTAAGCTAACACCTGTGAGTATTACTGATTTTGAGCCAAGACCATTTAACTCCCAAAGAATTTCCTCAACTTGAGCTATCGACATTACACCCTCCTTGAAGTCTTTACCTAACAATAGAGAAGCTTCTGTAAGATTGGGTGTAATGATATCACCATAGGAACATAGCTCAATCATACCCACTATATGCTCCTGTTTAAACATACTATATAGCTCACCATCATCACCAAGGACTGGGTCAATTAATACAAGGGTTTCCTCAGATCTATATAAATCTATTATGCTTTTGACTATATTGATTTGTGCCAAAGAACCGAGATAGCCACTGTAAATTGCATCTATGTGTATTTCTTCTTTTTTCCAATGCCTTGCAATTTCAAGCATATCATCGCTTAAATCACGAAATGTGAAATCCAAAAAGCCACTTGTTTGGGTTGATAAAACAGCAGTGGGAATTACAGCGCATTGCACGCCTGCCGCCGAAATAATTGGTAACGCAACTGTAAGAGAGCTCTTTCCTATCCCTGATATATCGTTTATTGCCATTACCCTTTTTTGTAAAGTCATTGTATCAGCACCCCCTATTAATGGTGTTTTCCATAGACATATACTATTGTTCCATACCATAACAAAGCAATCAAATCATAATAAAGTGTAAAAATATATTGTTAAAATAAAAACTAATTCTATTTTAGCATACTTTACTCCAAATATCATAGAATACACACAGTCTTTGTATTAAAATAACTTATTTTTTTAATCAATTATCCGAAAATATATAAAGGGCTACTCATATATTGAGCTATCCATAATACAAGTAAGAGGAAAGGGTTGCATATGGCAGTTAAGTTTGATGGTTGCGGAGCATATATATACGATGAAGCAGGAACGCTTTTGTTGAAAACAACCGTTGTTGATCATGATACAGTCAATTCTATTATTGAAATTGAAGAAGCACCTGAAATTGCCGATAGGGGGAAATACGATGTTTTGATTCTCACTGCACCTTCTCCCCATACCTTTTCTTGCATTGCTGAAGTGAAGCTTGACAGAATCGATTTAAAGCTATTTCGCGGTGAAAGAAAAGAACAACGCAACAATGTCAGATACGTTGTGAATGGACAGGTTGAAGTGACGGGATACATTCACGATAATAAGGTTTTTCCACTCCATACACCACAGGAAGCAATCCTTGTCAACCTAAGCAAAGGTGGTGTTCGACTACGTATGAAACTCAATTCCCTCAGCCTGGATGATATGGTACAAATTAAAATTCAGGTGGGTGACAAACCCAAGGTTCTATCTGCCCATGTGGTCAACACTCTTGACACGGAAGATAGTTCTGAATACGGCTGTAAACTTATTGACTATACTGATTAGCCTTATGCTTTATCATATAAAAATAGAAAAGCCGTATGCATTTTATAGTAAGGTTAGGTGAAATAAACAAATGTCGAACTATGTACTCAGTACAATAGATTCCCTATATGCGGGCATGGTTGTTCCTCAAAATATATATAATGCCGACATGTCATTGTTGTTGGTCACAGAGGGTAGTGTACTGACAGAGGCACGTATTGAGCAGCTGAAACGTTTTCACGATGGACTCGGTAAAATTTACATATCAGCAGAAACCGAAAAGCTGATTAACAAACGCAACGAACTTCTCAGAGAAGCTCCTTCCACCCGCGCCTTAGAAGACGAAACCGGTTATACGGGTATTAAAGAAGAAACAATAGCCATTTTAGAAAAAATCTCCCACGATGGCTCCGTATCGGTTCCTACACTATATTCTGTTTCGGAGGATTTATCCCGAGCAGTTGATGTAACGGCACCATCTGTAATCGTCGATCTTGTAAGTGCTTTAGCTTCCGCTGATGAATATCTCCAGCGACATTGCATAAATGTTGGTTTGCTCAACGGACTCATTGGAAAATGGCTAGGTATGTCAAAGGAAGATGTGGACACTTTGATACTGGTTGGGCTTCTCCACGATTGCGGGAAAGCATCGATACCCAGTAAAATCCTTGCTGCCCCACGTCCATTAACTGTTGTGGAATTTGAAGTAGTAAAAACCCATCCTGGGTACAGCGGTATGCTTATGAACGATTTTCCCGAAGTGGTGAAGCGTGCTGCTCGAGCTCACCACGAAAAATTCAATGGTTCTGGATATCCCGATGGACTTGCTGGTGATAAAATACCATTGATGGGTAGAATCACCGCAGTCAGTGATATATATGATGCTATGGTATCTCGTCGCTCATATAAAAACCCAAACAGCCCATTTAAAATCCTATCAGTCATTGATGAACTTCGAGATAGAGACTTAGACGGAAGGTTGGTAGATGTCTTTGTTACAAAAATGTCAGAAGAATTACAAGGCAAGCAGGTTGTACTGACAGATGGACGAGTCGCTTCTGTGATTTCCATTGAACCTAGAATGTTGGAATATCCGGTTGTGCAGGTGGGTGGCGAAATAATTTATACTAATCTCAACTTGTCATGTCTATCTCTATATTATGACAGTGAAGAAGATGATGATGATTACGATTATGAAAATAGTATAGAAGCATTCTTATAAATTACAATTTGTTTATTCATTCTATAACATCTTTAATATGTGACAAAATTTATGTTTTACAATTAACACAGCGACCAAGTTTTTCTTTGCTTGGTCGCTAATGTTTTTTGTGAAATATTGTTTATTTATTCAAAGGGGTAGAAAACTATTTCACCCAGTAGCAGCAGCTCATCATCGTCTGTGATAATGACGGCTCCTTTATAATATGAGCTGGTATCCAAAACGGACAAGCTCGCTACTTTGTTTGTTGCCACATTATCTATACCCATCAATAGGGCGATGGTAGCTAGAGCATCTCCATCCATTACACTACTGGCAATAATGGTTGCGCTTACAATTTTAGTATCCACTGGCATACCAGTTCGTGGGTCGAGTATATGATGATATGATACACCATCCATTTCAAAATAGCGACTATATACACCTGAGCTAACTATGGATAAATTAACAATCTCCACGGCACCAACGATTTCGCTGATACTGGCAAAGGGCTTTGCTATTCCTATGCGCCATGCTTCCCCGTCATTGTTGGTACCAATTGTCACCACATCACCCCCCAGCTCGATAACAGCGGAGCGTACACCATGGTCAATAAGATACTTCGCAACTTTATCGGCGATGTATCCCTTGGCTATTGCTCCCAAGTCTAACCATGTATCAGGGTTATCCAACTGGACTGTATTTCCCGAGACATGCACCATTTTATAATCAATAGTGCTAAGTGCCTCTTCTATGTCTTCAGGTTTTGGAACAACAGGGTTTCCATTGAAATCCCATAATGATGTCAATCTACCAATGGTAATGTCAAACAAGCCCTCGGAAATGGCGGAATAATAAAGTCCTGCTGAGATGACTTCAACGGTTTCAGAACTGACATCAACAGCTTCCCCTTTTCCATGGTTTATTCGCCAGACATCGCTACCTTCCACATTCATGCTGAGCATTTTTTCATACTCTTCACAGAGTAAAAAAGCATCAATGAGTAAGCTTCTGTCTGATGAATCATAAATAGATATAGTGCTAACTGTACCAAGGAGTAAACGTGTCTCACTAATATATTCTGATTCTTTTTTAGTTGAGCATCCATATAGGAAAAAAGCTATGAATACTACTGGCACAAAAGTTAGGTAACACCATTTTACTTTATATTTATTGTTTCCACTCATATGCTTTTCCCGCTTCAATGAGATTGTATCAGCTTAAGCATTGGGAAAATGGGCGACAAACTCCTTCAGAGCAGGGTTTTTGTTACCCTTTTTCCACATACATATCAAATCGAATCGTTTCTTCTCTTCCGTGGGAAAGTACTTTAATCTACCGAGTCTGTTTTCAGTAATGCTTTTGTCTTGAAAGGCAATACCATCGACAAATTCAACATAATCCAGCAACGCATCTATATCATGGGCATAACGGATTTTAGGATGAAAACCATATTTTGCACATACTTCGATTAAATCATCGCTGGAAGCTTGAGATATTGCCTTTCCATGTAAGACAAAAACTTCATCACGTAAGTCGCTGATTTTTATATCTTCTTTCACAGCTAGTCTATGCTCAGTTGACATTATGATATATCTTTCTCGCTCGTCCACTTGCACAGTTACGATGTCTTTCATTTTACCGATTTCTGTGGATATGGTAAAGGCAATATCGATGGAACCATCCGTTAGCTTGCTGTTTAATGTTTCAAAATCATATCTTTCAATGAAAAATTCCACATCCTTCGATTTTGAGGTATAGCTTCTTATTGCTTCAGAGGCTTTTGTTCCTAGATGAATGGACTCAACGCAACCTAAAAAGAGCGTTTTTATGCTTTCATCCCTTAGCCTTTTTACCTTCTCTGTTATGGCATCGATTTCTGGCATCAGACGATTAAATTCGTAATTGAGCAGTTTTCCCGCTGGAGTCAATTGTAATGCCCTTGGTAAGCGATTGAAAAGGGTCACGCCGAGTTCGTCTTCCAATAGCGCAATTTGTTTGCTTAGTGATGGCTGAGAGATATATAAGACATTTGCAGCTTTTGTAAAGTTTAGGTATTTTGCTGCTGCTAGAAAGTATTCTATCCGTGTAAAATTCATTTTTGCTGGAATCCTCCATTGTTAGTATATAGTATGCTCCTAGACTAACATTCCAGCTTTACCAAAAATACACCCCAAATCTATTTGTCTTATTGCACAAGCACACGACGGTAGTTTTTCTTTCCTCTTCTCACTATAATTCCATCAGCATATAAATCATCCGTTGAAAAACTGGTACTGATTTCCTCGATTCTTACTCCATTGACCTCAACGCCCCCCTGTTCGACTGCTCTGCGGGCATCAGACCTCGATGTGCATAAGCCAGATTTCACTAAAACAGCCAGGATGTCGATGTTTGAATCAGTAAAATCGTCTTTTGTTAGCTCCACAGAAGGCATATCAGCAGCGCCACCTGAGCTAAATAGCTCCCTGGAAGTGTCTCGTGATTGTTCAGCAACATCAGCTCCATGAACAAGGGAAGTAAGCTCGAAAGCGAGAAGCTCCTTAGCTTGATTTAATTCTTCACCTTGCCAGCTTTCCATAATTGCGATTTCATCTAAGGGTATAAATGTCATTTGCTTCAAGCAATTGATAACATCTCCATCATCGACATTTCGCCAGTATTGGTAAAACTCAAAAGGTGTGGTTTTATTTTCATCAAGCCAAACTGCTCCACTGGCGGTTTTTCCCATTTTGTTACCCTCTGTATTGAGTAATAGAGTAATTGTCATGGCATGGGAATCTTTGCCCAATTTTCTTCTTATTAGCTCAGTGCCAGCTAACATATTTGACCATTGATCATTACCACCGATTTGCACATTACAGCCATATGTGTTGAAAAGCTCGTAGAAATCAAAGGCTTGCATTATCATATAGTTAAATTCTAGGAAGGTTAATCCTGTCTCCATGCGTGTTTTATAACAATCTGCTGCAAGCATTTTATTTACGGAAAAATGCACACCAATATCACGGATAAATTCTAAGTAATTTAGATCCCTTAGCCAATCTGCATTATTTACCATTAATGCTTTTCCCTCAGAGAAATCAATGAATTTTGACATTTGCTTTTTAAAACATTCACAATTGTAGTCAATGGTTTCCACAGTCATCATTGTCCGTAAATCAGTTCTGTCCGAGGGGTCTCCCACCATTCCTGTCCCTCCGCCTACTAGAGCAATGGGTTTGTTTCCTGCCATTTGGAGACGCTTCATTAGCGAGAGAGCCATGTAATGTCCAACATGGAGTGAATCTGCTGTGGGGTCGAATCCGATATAAAAAGTCGCCTTTCCGTTATTTATGAGTTCGCCGATTTCATCCTCACTAGTCACTTGGGCAATAAGCCCTCTAGCTTGTAATTCTTCGAATAGTGTCATTTTGCTTTCCTCCTAAAAAAATAATCCCTCTGTCAAAATAGACAGAGGGCGAAAAATCGCGGTACCACCTCAATTTTCCTCTACCTTTCAGCAGAGGACTCAGGGGGTGCGGATACTCATATAAAAGTTCCATACCCCTGTGCTTTAACGGGCACCCACGGCTCGCACTTACACAACCGCAAAGGGTCTTCAGCGGGCAGCTCCTGATATGTATTCAATATGGGTATCCTCGCGCCTCTCACCTGCCGGCAACTCTCTGATAGGAAACTTCCCATATCTACTTCTTATCCATCACAGCTTTTTGCTATTCTAAAATATCACAATCTAAATCGGCTGTCAATCGTTTTTTGGAAGAAAGAAACAGGACAATGAAGTTTCATGTCCTGTTTCTTCTTTGTGCGTTATTAGTTTAAATAAAAGCTATTAAAAACTTGCGTATTTTTTCCTTGAATACTCATAAAGCTCATCGGAAAAAGCTGGGGTAAGAATAGATGCACCATAACCAGCGACTGTCAGTGGCTTACCCGGTATGCAGAATCTATCTACAAAATCTCTTGCACGGCTGCGTTGCTCTTCTTCTGAAGTCGTTTCAGGATCGAAACGATCTGGAGCAACGGCAATGATGATTTTATCGCCATAATGCTCGAACAATGCTTGGGTATCGTTCATCGGTTGGGGATCCCATGAGTCGATACCACCATCAATGAAGGCTTGAACCCTGTCATATCCATGTCCACAAGAGTGCAGAGATACATAACGACCTTTGGAGTGAATATGGTCAGTCAAGGCTTTCATGTATGGAACAAACATTTCATATGCTGTTTCCATGGAAAAGAATGGAGCCTTTTGCCCTGCCCAGTCGTCATGGATATTGATTCCATCGAAACCAGGCCAATATTCAATCATTTTGTCCACGACTTTCATGGCGAACTCTGTGGATTCTTCAAAAAAGGCTTTGACAGCATCCTTTTGCTCGTCATCAATTAGAGCAACGGCAGCAGGTCCGAATTCCATAAAGGAAACAAGCCTCTCGAACCAGAAACCATTGATGAGGGTTGGTTGATAACCGCGTTTCATATCGACTTTAAAGTCCTCTGCAGCCTTTTCCCAATCCCATTCATCCATGTTGGGGAATTTGATTTTATCCTTTAATTCATTTGCATTCCCGATGAAAGGCTCTCCTGGACGTACGATGGCGCCGTTGACTTGTGGCACATATTCCCATTCGATGCCAAAGGAATCCGTAAAATCTTCGATACCGCCTCTTCCCAAAGTCATGTTATACAAAGGAAGAGCGACCATGGCTGCGTCAATGGCGGTGGGTATCCAATAGGGATGCTTATCAAAGTACATCGCACTGATATTCTCCCTTGCGCTCACTGGTGTAGCTCTAATTGGGGTGTCGGGTCTACCTGCTCTGCCAGGAATAAAGTCGCCGGGTAAAAGCTCGTTTTTTTCAAAGGGGATTTTCCTATTCATAATCAATAATCCTTTCTAGAATAAATCATTAGTATCGTTTGCGAGTAAAAGATACTACACTTGACAGCAGTTGGCTATTTGTGCAGGAATCTATCGCCCGCTAACATCCTATGAGTGTAAATTTATACAATCAAATTATGATTGTCTTGCAGCAGCCGCTTCTGCTCTGGCTTTTGCTGCTTCGGCGTTTGCTGCTGCTGCTGCAACTGCTTCTGATTCTTTTACTCTATAGAAGAATAACATTAGAAGAAAAGCTGCAGCATACATGACAGAAGGAACTATACCAAACCATCTCACAAAGAGAGCAGTATTTGGCATAACTTGGGCAACACCATCGTATCCACCTAAATTGAGCATGATGGCAAGGGCAGGACCCGATGCCAGCAAACCAAGTTTAATGGGAATGTTGTTGATGGACATGATGAATGGACGGTTGTCAACACCTGTTTCCAGTAGTCGAATCTCTGCAACATCAAGATATAAGTTGATGCCATACGAAGTCAAAACAGTAGCGCATACGCCATTGACCAGAGTACAAGCAATGTACAAAACCGGATTTCCATCGGCGAAGAAAGCAATAACCAGATATAAGACACAGGCACTAAAACTTGCGAATAGATGGGAGTTTTTCTTTCCTATTTTTTTAGCCATCATAGGAGCCACTATGGTTGCTCCTAAGGAAACAAAACTCGATATGGTTGCCGCCAAAGCTTGAAGCAATACATTACCCGCTGAATATCTGTAGTAATAAATCGCACAGGCAGCGGGAACTTGACCAGCGACTGTTCTAATAACATCGGAGAACCATAACACCCAAAGCTGTTTAATACCAAGGGCATCTTTCCATTGGGTTATAGGATTGGCTCCGGTGACAGCCATTTTATCGGGAACGTAGAGGTCATACTTTTTAGAAACAACAAAAACTATGGACACTCCAATTATAGCAAAGAGACCCATAAACAGGTTTACATAGAAGTATCCATTATGTCCCATCTTGACAAGATATTCAATAAGCGGGAGAACTGTGGCTGATGTGAAAATCCTAGTGGCTGTTGAACCGCGCAGTCTCATAGATGCAATTTGTAAACGGTTTGCAGGGTTGGGTCCGCATATTTTTGCCACCAATCCGTTTTGAGCAACAGTGAGAAAGTTCATGGGGATATGGAGCATCATGTAGGTGACACACACTATGATCATTTTAATCGTAGTGCTGGTCGGCGGGTTTAGGAACATGAGGGTAGCTCCTGCATATGTGCATAGGCAGCAGCCCAAAACCCATGGTCTATACTCCCCTATTTTCGTGTTAGACCTTTGTACTATCGAACCTGAGACCAAAGATACAACAAGGTCTACAATACGTGCCACTGATAAAAAAGCTGCTATGGCACCAGCGTTCAAGCCTGCGAACTCAGTACAAAAATACATCATGTACGCGAATGAGACAGTGTTCAAACTACCAGTAAAACCATAGACTAGAAACATAATCGGCACTTGCGCAGGTAGGGTACTTTTCATTTCTGCTGGCTGTGCGGTGGTTGCACTCATCAATTATTCCTCCTTTTTAAATTTGGTTCTTCCTTAGGCAAATCAAAATCTTTGCCAATTGGCTGTACTCTATCAACATTTGAAAAAATATGCAATACATTTTTGAATTTTTTGTTAATTTTTTACTTCCTTTTCACGTAAAGCGTTTGCACACAACTAATCTGGATATTTAATGAAAAGACAACCGCCAACGGTGTTGTCCGTTGGCGGTTGCCCAAAGAATATAGAAAGGGAAATCAGAAAAGCTTATTTATAGGGGTCGAATCTGCGAGCTTCGTATTCGGTGGTCATCCATTTGCGCCTATTGACCAGTGGTTCGTGGTCGGGAGGTCCATATGTGCTTCCCCAGAATATAAAACCTCCGCCCTTTCCGAAAGTGTCTATGACTCTTTTTACTTCGGAGCGCATCAGTTCTTCTGTGCAAGTATCCCAACCCACTGGACCTGAGCTATCCCAGCAACCAACGAGAACCATTTTGTTGCCGTGCTTGGCTTTGATGCCCTCTAGATCATTAACCACTTGGGCAGGATTCCAAGCATTACAACCAAAGTCCATCCAATCTTCCACTGTGTCTTCGCAGCGTCCGCAGTTATGCATCATGATTGGCATTCCACGCTCGCGGGCTATTTTTGTGTCTTCCATTACGAAGGGTTTGATGAACTCTCTGTACATTTCGGGAGAAATAAATGGATTGAGAGCCGTTGCATAGTCATCACCGACTGTGTAAATATCAATTGGATAACGCTCCATGAATTCTTTGTTGACCGATGAATAATACTCATGCCAATATTCATACAAAGCCTTGACCTCATCAGGTTCTTCATAATATGACATTAACCCATTTGTGAAACCCATTAGATTCATATGGGGCATGAAATAGCCACCTGAGCCAGAACCGGTTATGGCAACAGCTGTCCTATCATATGTCAGATTATCCAAGTCTTTTTTTGCCAGCGCATCCCAATCGATGTCCGATAAATCCGGAGCTTTAACAATATCACGCCATTTGCGGATATCATCCAGGAGGAAGGCACCGGGTTTCGGCAAAGCCATACCGCCGGTATCTTCCGTGGCCACATACTCCACCCCCCAGATGTCTATACGATTTCCTTCGGGCGAAGTCCTACGCTCAACATGGGAAGAACCCATTCCGGCAACTTGCGGTGGAAGTGTGCCATAGGGGTCGGGACCCATGGCGTTCCTGGGAACAAACTCAGGCACGCCTCCTGTGATGCAGCGCAGGAAGTTCTCTCTCATTGATAATGATGCCATTTTGTACTCTCCTTTTGATTTATTATGAATCAGCCCCAGCACCGAAGTAATTGGTTCGGAAAAGCTTCGGCGAAAGGCCTGTTTCCTTCTTGAATACTTTGGTGAAATAGCTTTGGTCCTTAAAGCCGCAAAGGCTTGAAATATGTGCAAGGCTGGTATTGTCTTCCAAAAGGAGTTTCTTGCTCTTTTCCACTCGGACTTTTGTTATATATGCTGTGAGGCTCATCCCTGTTTCCTTCTTAAATATGCTACTTAAGTAAGACTTACTGAGGAATACTTCCTTTGCAAGGGAATCAAGGGAGAGTTTTTCTGAATAATGCTTTTTTATATAATTTGTTGTCTTAAAAACCACATCGGAATGCTTAATGGCAGCAAGGTCGAAAGCTTGTAGTATAAAACGTCTAACAATGTCCGATATCCATAATGCCAATTGGTCTGCATCTGAATGTTGCTCTATTTGAGAAATGAAATCTTCCGACAACCTGAAGGTCTCAGCTGGGTCAGCACCAGCTTCGATGGTGGCTCTGGATAATACCACAAGTAGTTCCAAAAGCCTCGCTTTAATTGCACGCACATCGAAATTACTATAAACGTGAATGTGAGCAAGCATTTCGTTAATCATTTCCAAAGCTTGGTTTTTTTCACCACAAAGTACAGCATAATGGAGGTCATTTTCAAACTTTAAAAGCATTTCGGCGCTTTTTGCATCGCCATCTGCATAACTGTCTTTGGCTTCGTTAATTTCATACAGGAGTTTTTCTTGATTTATGATTTGGCTTTCCCTTTTGTCTCGATCGCTATCTGCAATATATCCGGTGACTACAGAGAGAATCTCCGATATATGGCGAACCTTTTGAGTTGACATTATATTGAGCTTCGATACTGCCCAAGTCATTTCTGGAGCAGGCATATCGTAGAGGACATCATCGGTATCACCCATTACTATTGGACCCACAATTAATCCACCCGCCAGCTTCCCATCACTATCTGATAAGGATGCAGCGACAAAGGTTAAACCCAAGGGACAATAGTAAATATATGTGCCGTTCCATCGATGGGCTTCGTGACAACCGTATAAATGGGTTGTTAATCCCTTGTTTTTACCATATGTGCAATGGGCGCAAAAATCCCTCAAGTCGATCTTTGGTGATAGATAGGCAGGAGCATTCTCAGGAAGATCGACAATTCTACAGCCAATCTCCAGCAGCCCTGTAAAATGCTGCCTGTATCTCTCACATTCCATCAATAAATCGTCTGTCAAGGTTTACCTCCTTTTGGCATTGCGAAAAATCGCGCCGCTAAGTTGATTAATGCAATCCATGCACTTTCGTTAATTCATGTGTTAATTTAAAAAATCTCTAAGCTTCTTGCTTCGACTGGGATGCCTGAGCTTTCTCAGGGCTTTCGCTTCAATCTGTCTGATTCTTTCCCTGGTGACATTGAACTCTTTTCCCACTTCCTCCAGTGTGCGGGTGCGTCCATCTTCAATTCCAAAGCGAAGTCTGAGAACCTTCTCTTCTCTGGGTGTCAAAGTGTTCAAAACCTCAGAAAGTTGCTCTTTAAGCAAAGTGAAAGAAGCAGCCTCGGAAGGTTCGGAGGCATCTTCATCGGGAATAAAATCACCAAGATGACTGTCTTCTTCTTCACCAATGGGTGTTTCCAAAGAGACCGGTTCTTGTGCTATTTTTAGTATTTCACGCACTTTTTCCACTGGCAGACCCATATCTTCAGCAATTTCTTCCGGTGTGGGGTCATGTCCTAGTTCTTGTAGAAGCTGGCGGGAAATTCGCATAACTTTGTTGATAGTTTCCACCATATGAACAGGTATTCTAATTGTCCTCGCTTGATCAGCAATCGCCCTGGTAATCGCTTGTCTTATCCACCAAGTGGCATATGTGGAGAACTTATAACCCTTTGTATAGTCAAATTTTTCCACTGCTTTAATCAAACCCAGGTTTCCTTCTTGGATAAGGTCTAAAAAGAGCATTCCACGTCCTACATAGCGTTTAGCAATACTAACAACTAGCCTAAGATTCGCTTCAGCCATTTGCCTTTTTGCTTCTTTGTCTCCCCCGGCCATTCGTTTTGCAAGCTCCACCTCTGCCTCTGCAGTCAATAGGCTAACTTTGCCGATTTCTTTAAGATACATCCGAACGGGGTCATCAACGCTAAATGAATCCACTAGGGATTCTGGGTCAACTAATTCTTCTTCAGCTAAGGTTTCGATTTCCTGCAGTTCTTCGATTTCTGGTGCTATATCGTCTGCAGGTGGAAAAGCAGCTTCATCACCATCAATGGTGTCGATGCTCAAATTCTCCAGCATATCGTAAAATCGATCAATTTGGTCTTGCTCAAGGTTCATGTCTTCCAACACGTCCAAAAGCTCCTTCGAACTGAGACTTCCGCGCTTTTTTCCTTCTTCTACTAAAGCGTTGAGTCTTTCTTCTTTATTTTGTTCTTGGGTTTTTTCGTTGGGGTTTTCATCATTTTCCGCTACGATTCTAGCGTCCCGCTCTTCTATTTCTTTCATAATATCATCCAATCCATTAACCTCCGCTATTTTTAGTCTCTAATCGAGTTTTCAATTCCAACAAAAAATCGTTGTCTGGTGCTATAGTTCTAAGTCTATCTTCACGTATTCGCCCAATGAAGTCGCGTATGCTTTGACTGCTATATGGTATGTTTTGCATATTTCTATAAAGCATGGAAAACTCAATAGCCTCGTTATTGTCCAATTCAGATAAAATAAGGGATTCTCGCGTATCCTTATCCTCTGAAACCCGCCTTGATATGATCGAAAATATTTTTGCTAAAAATTCTGAAGTAAATTCTTCTTCTGTAAACCCAAGTTCCTGGGTTATAGAAAAATATGTGCTGTCCATTGTCAGGGCTCGAATAAGCTCTTCTTCCGCAACCGTTGACCTTTGAGTTTTGTTTCTATTAATGATGGGAGTTGCGTTACGACTGGTACCGACGGAAATGGAGCGTCTATTTTGTTCCTTTCGATTTGATGCTTGTTTTTGCCGTACTTTGTTTTCCACTTCATATTCTATCGATTGTGGCGATATACCGACAGCCATGGCAGCTCTCGCACTGTAAATTTCCCTTTCCGGTTTACTGCTGAGTTCCGCTAGTAAATCGACAGCAGATGAAATATATGCCAAACGCCCTTCGTCTTGGGTTAAATCATGGTTTTTTTCTATTGTATTTAGTCGATATTCTATATGATTATCGCTTCGCTCCAAAAGCAAGCTAAAGGCATCGGCACTAAACCTTCGCAAATAATCATCCGGGTCTTTTGAATCTCCCATATCTAGGACTTTGATTGCCATACCTGCATTTTCAAGAAGTGGAATCGCCCTTAATGTTGCTCTTTTTCCAGCTTCATCGGAATCATAGGCAATTACGACTCTATCTGCGTATCTAGACATAAGTCTCGCTTGATCTGCAGTTAATGCTGTACCCAGAGATGCAACTGCACCATCGAAACCATATTGATGTAATGTAACAACATCAATATTTCCTTCGGCTAAAATAAGTGTACCTGCCTTGCTTTTGCGTGCAATGTTCAAGCCAAAGAGGTTTCTGCTTTTAATAAACACAAGGGTTTCTGGAGAGTTTAAGTACTTGGGTTCGCCGTCACCAACTATCCGTCCTGAAAACCCAATGACTCCTCCACGAACATCAATTACAGGGAACATTAACCTGTTTCTAAATACATCATAGGTTCCGTCTCTTTGACCGCTCCTAGCTAGACCAGCTTCTATAAGCTCTTGTTTTGAATAGCCCTTTTCTTCCATGGCATCTATGAGCAATGTCCACGAATCTGGTGCAGCTCCAATTCCGAATCTGGTAACCATCCCTTTTGAAATTTTTCGAGATGCAAGGTAGTTTGAAACAGCAGCTCCTTGGGGGGAAGACAGCATACTATGAAAGTGCCGAGCTGCATCCGCATTGAGCTGGAGCATACGCTGACGCTTCGCTGCGTTTTGACCAGCAGCTGCGCTTTCGTCTGGAACTTTTAAACCAATCCGCTTTGCCATGGCTTCAATCGCATCCATGAATTGGAAGTTTTCGATTTCCATCATGAAATTAATCGCACCGCCACCTTTACCGCAACCAAAACAATAATAGATTTGTTTATCAGAATTTACAGAGAAAGAAGGTGTCTTTTCGCTGTGGAAAGGGCAAAGACCAAATTCGTTGTTGCCACTGCGCTTTGTCAGTTTTACATATTCACTGACAAGCTGGGTAATATCTGTCCTGTTAACCAGGTCATCGATGAAACTATCCGCAATAGGCATATGGAAAGCAACTCCCGATAAATTGTAACTTGATTGGGTTTATATACTTATATGTAATGTGTTACCTGAGATTGAGTCTTCATGTCGATCGTTCTTACTATGAATTTATTTATAAAAGGTTTATTATGTATAATCCACTATCGAGTACGGTTTTGGCTATATGGCTATATTTATTTTATCGAATTATTCAAGGTATCACCTAATAAAAACATTGCAGTTTGTAAGTTTCACCCATTATCCTCACATTTTTTCATTATTACATCTATGAATAATCATAATGTTCGGAAACGAAGGGGTTTTGGACGCATTTTTATCCCAGAAACAATACCCAGAGCGGCGAAACAAGCAACGATGGAAGATCCTCCGTAACTATAAAAGGGTAATGTGATGCCAATGACAGGAAGTAGTCCTAGACACATACCTATATTTTCAAAAGTTTGAGCCAAAAACATTGCAGCAACACCAGAACATACTAAAAGTCCTAGGGTATTATTGGATTTTATTCCAACATAAATGCATCTGATAATAATGGCGACCAACAAGGCGATTATGAGGACGCAACCCACGAAACCAAGCTCTTCGCCAGCGGCAGAAAAGATAAAGTCCGTATTTTGTCTGGGGATTACCTGTGATTGTGTCATCCTTCCCTGTCCCAGTCCTTGACCTCGAAAACCGCCCGATGTAATCGCTCTCACGCTATTATCAGACTGAAATAAAACATCCCGTCGAGTCACCGAATCGATGAGACCAGTCTGGGGATTGACAATAAGCTCGGGTAAAAAAGGAGCAAGTATTCTGTTTTTTTGCTGTGTGGTGAGAAAATTATTCCAAATCAATGGGGATACAGCAACAATTAAACCGCCAACGATCGCAAACCACCGTAGTTTTATACCGCCCACAAAAAGCATAACCACAAATATAAAGCCATAAACCAAAGCAGAGCCAAGGTCGCTGGAAATCCTGACAATCAAGCCGAATATCAAAAGAAATACCAATGCAATTTGTACGATGGAGCTGAAAGTATTAAGTGTTTTCCGATCTTTATGATTGGCTAGCATTTTGGCGATTACAATAATGAAGGTGACTTTTACCACCTCCGCCGGTTGGATTCCAAATCCAAGGAAACGAAGCCAGGCATTGTTTCCTGTTTCTTCTTCGCCGATTCCCCAGAATTGCAAGGTTATGATGAATAATGCACTAAAAATCAAAAGCAAACCAGATTTATCGGCGATGATGTCAACATCGAGATAGGAAAACATCACAAAAAGGACAAGTCCGATTACCATAGCTCCTATTTGGACATATATTTGATTGCTGGAGCTAGAGGAGTTTTTAAGCACGCTGGAAATCAATATCATTCCGTATATTGCGCTAATAGAACTCAAAGACAGCAGATATATATCTGCTTCACCCATGAACTTATATACAGTTCTAAAAAAAGCCCTCATATAAGCTACACCTGAATACTTTTCAACAAAATACTGTGTGGTTTATATAATCTGGAGCAATCTAGTGGTCTTTTCATGAAATATCTGCATAAACCTAGTGAGAGATTATTCCGATATATCTACTTCGATTATATGAAACCTCAAACTATATTACCATGTTTTAAAACAATAGTAAACTCTTTTATTATTTTAACAATAATGGTATTATTGTGTATGTTATTATAATATCACATTATTTGGTACATCGAGGTGGAGCAATGACAATTGTCACATATAGCGAAAGGGAAACAATTGAGCAGGGGGAAAAACTGGGAAAGACTCTTGTTTCTGGAAGCATTGTTGCCCTTTATGGTGGCTTGGGTGCTGGCAAAACCGCCTTTACTCGAGGTATCGCATTGGGGCTAGGCATTTTAATGGATATAACAAGCCCAACTTTTACCATAGTAAACGAGTATCCTGGAAAGCTCCCCTTGTTTCATTTCGATATGTATCGTCTCGAAAACGAAAACGAATTATTCGACATCGGCTGGGATGACTACATATCGCGCCACGGCGTATGTGTAGTAGAATGGAGCGAAAAAGTATCAAA
Organism: Oscillospiraceae bacterium; assembly: GCA_009777775.1. Taxonomy (GTDB): domain Bacteria; phylum Bacillota; class Clostridia; order Oscillospirales; family Oscillospiraceae; genus WRMH01. The sequence continues at coordinate 148,429 of WRLE01000005.1, read as the reverse complement.
AGCATTTCCAGAAAACACAATAAAAGTAACAATCGAAACCCACGGAGGAAACACAAGAAGAATCTCAATTAATTATTAATAGTATTTTCTCTCTCCGCTTGAGATGGGCGTAGGTACATTGGTTCTAGATCCGTAACTGGGGTTATTTTTGCTTTTTCGGCTGCTCGTGCTACTCCATAAGCTGTTTGGTATTTTAGTAGTTCGGGGGCTATTTTACATGTTATACCGATGTTAGACATATGCTCAAATACAAGCTGTGCACCATCTCCCACTAGGAGATATTGAGCATTGATGCTTTTTAACTCAGATGCCAAATCATCAAGGGAAATAGCTCGGTCGATGCAAAGCCTATTTACATCATTACCGCTGTGCTGAAAAAGAGCATTATACACTTGACTCCGCCGAGCATCCATAACTGAGCAAATTACATAACTACTTTCGCCGATCTGGTATGCCATCGCTTCCAAAGTTGAAATGCCACAAATTGGAATATCACCACCCCAGGCTAAACCCTTTGCGGCAGATACTCCTATTCTCACTCCGGTAAAGGATCCGGGACCATTGGCAACGGCAATTAAGTCCAAATCAGAAATTGAAACATTCAGGTTGTCCAGCATTGAATGAGCCATAACGAGCAAGGTCTTACTGTGGGTCAGTTCGCTATTTTGAAAATATTGAGCTAAAAGCATCCCATCGGAACACAATGCAACAGAGGCAGGATTCCCAGATGATTCCATAGCAAGTATAAGCAATTTTGCTACCTTCTTCCCATCGTGTATGTTTTTATGTCTTTATTTCAATTTCTTCGCTCAATTCTACCCATTGCATATAAAGCTCATCCAATTGCTCCTGTAACAAAGCTTCCTGTCCATCAAGCTCCATTAATTTTTCGTAATTAGTTGAAAATTCCTCTTTCGAGCTAGCTATATCGATTATTTTGTTTTCAAGAGCATCAATTTCTCGCTCTAGCCGTCTGATTTCCTTTTGTATATCAGATGGTTTTTTTCTTTGAGATTTTGAAGCCGCAGTGCTAGATGAAAGAAGCCCGTTGCCTTTAGATTGTCCTTTTTTATTATTCCTTTTAGCTGTACTTTCGTTCTCGAATTGATTATTAGCTACTTTTTTTTCATAGTAATCGCTAAAAGTCCCAATGAAGTCTGTGAAAACACCATCGTTTAAGTCCCATATCCTTGTGGCAAATTTATCTATAAAATATCTGTCATGGGAAATAAATATTAATGTTTCGCCATAATTGTCAACAGCTTCTTCAATCCACTCTCTTGAAGCTAAATCCAGATGGTTAGTGGGTTCGTCTAAAATGAGCAAGTTTATTTCATTTTGCATTAGCATACATAATCGTAACCTACTTTTTTCCCCTCCAGACAAATCACCCACAGATTTGTATACATCACTTCCGGAAAAATTAAAAGCACCAAGCCTATTTCTAGCCATTTGCGGGCTAATATCGAGTCCATATACCATAGTATCAACTATTGAGCGGCGAGGGTTCTCAAAGTTAATGATTTGAGGTAAATACGCAGCTTTCACCGAAGGACCAAGCTTAGTGCTGCCATTATCAGGAGGCTCTAAGCCCATAATCAATTTAACCAAGGTTGTTTTACCTGTCCCATTGTCGCCGATAATCGCTATACGCTGGTTGCCTTTTACTTCCAAATCCTGTATTTCAAAAAGCTTGCGTTCATTATATGATTTTGACAAATCTCGTATGGTTAAAACAGTGTCCGCTTGAAACTCCTTTTCGCCAAACTTTACTTGGAGAGATTTATCCTTATTAGGTTTTTCAGTCGTGATTGCTCTTTCGGCGCGTTTTAGAATAGAACGAGACTTTTTCATCAGCATCTCATTACCAGTACCCCATGAATGTAAACGGGCAGCAGCATCTCGCAATCGTTTTGCCTCTGCCTGTTCCCTTTCGTATCTACTCAGTTGCTCATCAAAGCGTCTTTTTCTTTCTTCAACATAGAAGCTATAATTACCACTATAAAACGCAGCCTTTCCATCAGCAATTTCAATGGCTCGATTAATCGTTTTGTCTAAAAAATACCTATCGTGGGAAACCACCAGCACTGTACCTTTAAACTTGCTTAAAAACTCCTCCAACCATTCTGTTCCCCTCATATCGAGATGGTTTGTTGGTTCGTCCAGAAGGAGTATCTCGGTATTTTCTAGTATGAGACGAGCAAGGTTTATCCTTGTCTTTTCCCCACCAGAGAGGGAATCGAAAAGCTGCTCCCTTTGCTCTTGGGGAATCCGTAAGCCGTTGACAACTCGATTTAATTCAATTTCAATGGTATATCCACCAGAACGTTCATACTCAAAAGCAAGAGCATCGTAAGCTTTAAGCGTTTCGGCATTTGAGTCATGAAGCATCTTTTCTTCTAATTTTTCCATTTGAGCTTTTATTGATGTCAAGTTGGTAAAAGCTGTTCTGAGCACATCGTCAGCGGTATAATGGGTAGGGAAAACAGGAATCTGGGAAATAAGTCCAATGCTTTTACTGGGATGCACCATTATAGAGCCTTCATCTTCAGAAATTTCTCCACATATGAGTTTGAGCAACGTCGTCTTCCCTGCTCCGTTTTTACCGAGAAGTCCGACGCGCTCACCCTCATTTAGGTTAAAAGTAATGCCATCAAGGACATTTACTCCCTCGACAAATGCTTTTTTTATGTTTTGAATGGATATAACAATCATTTATTGGCTCCATTTATCTTTGACCCACAGGAAATTAGAGTCTCCACTCATTTTATAGACTGTATAAGCTTAGATAATTAATCTCTGCCTTGTTCTTTGTCATAAAACTCACGGCTATAGTAGTATTGCTCTGAAGCTCCAGCCCATGTTAGCTCATCGGTTGCTCCCCTGGCAGCCATGTACATTCCACCACCACTGCCGTAGATGTCGATGGTGTTGCGGATTTTTTCGCAATACTCGTCTGTGGTAAGCTGCTGACCTGCAACAAGACCTTCAATAGATGCAGCAAAGCCGATTTTATCGCCATAGAGTTCCTTTAACTTTGGCATATCATTTGCTCTACGTTGAATCTGTAGAAAATCCACTCCCATTGAAATCATATAAGGCACAAAAGGCTCTATATGACCGCAGCAATGTAGTTCGAAAGCAGCACCCTTTGACTTGCAAGCATCAATAATACGTTTCGTTGGTTCGTAAATTAGGTCTTCCATTATTTGGCTAGACCAGAATGTGGCCTTTTCCGTACCCCAATCATCATTATAGTTGATGAGATCATATGGTACAAGCTCCAGCATACGTTCTACCATTTCAATGGTATAATCTGCAAAACGGTCGAAGAAAGCACGGCAAGCTTCAGGTTCCAGCATGATGGCTTCGCAAAACAGCTCATATCCACCCATCAATTGAACCAGGCGCTCTGATACCCCTTGACCAAGGCTTGCTCTAAGAGGCCTGTCCGGATTATATCTTGTGTCAAGAAACACTTTGGCGGCTTCTTCCCAGTTCTCTCCCCATTCGGGAAACTTTACTTTTTCTTCCCATTGGGTTACATCGTCCATAAACGCCCAACCTGGTTTATTCATCGGAGCGCCAACCTCTGGCACCCAGACATTTATAACACCCCAGGCATCTGTGAACTCTCTGCGTTCTGTGCCACCCCATTGGGATTGGTTTGGAATGCCAACACCTGTACCAATCGCGTAGGAATCAAATTCTGTCATGGAGTTGGGGACCCAAAGAGGATTGTCCCTTTTTGCTGCTCGGTAAAAATTCTCCTTTGGAGTAATAGGATAATCAGGTTTTGGAACTGCAAGGGTCTCTGTGGTTCCTGGTCTTGGAAGGTTGTATACCTCCACACCTTCTTGCATGAATGTCGGTCTTTCGTATTTCATATGCACTCACCTTTCATACATACTAGCACTTGGTATATAAAAACCAGTACTAGCTGACAAAATTTTCATTGTCATCTTGCATCCAGTTTCAAGTATGACTAAGACGATGACACAAGACAATGACGCTAATAGTATACTACAAAAAAGTCAAAAATATCAACAAAAAATAATAATATCTACCCATTGTCTATTTTAAGCCCTTTGTGATATACTAATATAAGCACTATTAAAGCATTATTACAAACAAGGGGTAAAATTATGGGTATACGTATAATCAGCGACTCCACCTCATACATAAGCAATGATATTGCAAAGGAATTGAATATTTTAATTATACCCCTGAGTGTTCATTTTCCCGATGAATCATATGACGAGGATAAAGTTGACTACGAATACTTTTATGAAAAGATACGCAGAGACAACGTGATTCCAACATCATCCCAACCATCGCCCTGGGAGCTGGAAACAATTTTTAGGGAAGTTTTAGAAGCAGGTGATGATATTATTGCAATATTTCTATCTTCTGCCATGAGCGGTACATATCACCATGCTCTAAGCGCAAAGGCCGAATTAACAGCAGACTTCCCCGACAGGCAAATAGAAATCATCGATTCATATACAAATTGTATGGCTTTGGGCTATATTGTGCTAGAAGCAGTCAAATCTGCTACTAACGGTTCTTCTTTCTCCCAGGTTGTTGATGCAGCTATATCGGCACGTAGCAAAATCCATTTCTATTTCACCCCCAAGACATTAAACTTTCTTAAAAAAGGTGGCCGTATTGGCACAGCATCAGCCTTGCTGGGTAGGATATTCGATATAAATACGATCCTCACCGTTGATATGACAAAAGGGATGACCCATTTATATGGTAAGACAAGGGGTTTAGATAGCGCAATTTCCAAAATATACAAGGTACTATCCCAAGACAGCGAAAAATATGGCTTGGAAGGCATTTATATTGGTCATATTAATTCTGAAGAAAAAGCCCTCGAAATGAAAAAACAACTAATGGTGATGTATCCAGATGTTAATATAGAACTATGTTCAATCGGTCCTGTAATTGGATTACACGTTGGACCAGGTACCGTTGGTTTGATTTATAGTACAAAGGAAGTTAAATATGAGCTCCCTGACTCATTATAGTGCCGTGGAGGTGTAAGTTGAAGGTCTATTTGCAATTATTTTTTACATTTACATATATTGGCGCAGTTTCCTTCGGTGGCGGTTATTCCATGCTTCCCATGTTTCAGCGAGAACTTGTATCTAAAAAGGCTTGGTTGAGCGAAACTGAAATGATAGACTATTTTTCTGTCAGCCAATGCCTTCCGGGAATCATAGCTGCTAATGCAGCTGTTTTTGTTGGTTACAAACAAAAGAAAGTTTTTGGTGGGATAATAGCTGCAATAGGAGCAGTGTTTCCCTCTTTGGTAATCATTACTATAATCGCAGCTCTATTGACGAATTTTGCTGAAATTGAGCTTGTTCAAAACGCCTTTGCTGGCATAAGGGTATGTGTCAGCGTTTTGATAATCAACACAGTCATAAGGCTGTGGAAACAAGCAATAATCGATAAATCAACCCTTGTACTCTTTTCCTTGGTGTTTTTGCTTTCTGTTCTGACTAGCCTTCCAGTGGCGATAATGGTGGCTGTCGCCGGAACCACAGGAATTGCAATACAAATGCTCAGAAAGGTTATGAAGGCGAAATGATATACTTCCAGCTATTTTACGAGTTTTTCAAAACAGGTTTGTTCGTCTTCGGTGGAGGACTGGCAACTATTCCCTTTCTACAAGAAATATCAGAAAAAACTGGCTGGTTCACCATACAGCAGCTCATGGACATGATAGCCATTTCAGAAGCAACTCCAGGACCCATCGGAGTGAACATGGCAACCTATGTGGGATATACCGTTGCAGGTCTCACCGGTGGTATAGTCGCCACCTTGGGACTAATTACACCAAGCATCATCATTGCTTGTATCATTGCTAGACTTTTATACAAGTTCAAAGATAGCCAATACATTGATGCGGCTTTCTATGGACTTCGCCCAGCATCACTTGCATTAATATGTTCAGCAGGTCTTGCAGTGCTTCGATTATCACTGTTTCAGGAGGCTCTCTGGCAAGATACAGGCTTGCTCATTAGTCTATTTAATTTCAAAGGAATATGCTTGGCTCTTGTGATATTTGCTTTATCCAACAAATTTAAAAACTTACACCCTGTTGCCTTTCTCGCCGCCAGTGCGGTCATTGGAATGGTCTTTCGTTTCTAATATTTGGTGACAAACATTCGACTTTAATATATTTATAACAGTATGACACAGCCCTTCTGTACCCAACGAAAATAAGGGCTGTGATTATTTATTGTCTAATTGATGAAAACTGGGTTAAATTTACCTAGTTTTCTTAGAAAAAATTTACTAATTTTACCTTGGGAACAGTCATGTTTTGTAAGTTTTTAACGATAAAATGAAATAGCGGTATATTTATCTTTTATTAATACTAAGGGGTATTTAATTATGTTTAAAAACAGGGGCATAAAATTTCAAATAACTACAATCACGCTGGCAATCAATATATTTATAATCGCAGTATTGATTACTTTGTCTGTTTTCCTCTTTGTGGGAGCGGGAAATAATCATATTAAAACACTGGAGGAAAGCCTCCACGAAAGTTTCGATGAGCAAATTAAAATGCTTACACAAAATACCTATAGCATGTTCGACTTCTATTATAACAAATGGCAAAGCGGCGAATTGACAGAAGCCGAAGCAAAAGCACAAGCGCAAGAATTGGTTCGAGAACTGCGCTACGATTATGGTAATAACTATTTTTGGGTACATCAAGACGATGGTTATTGCATTGCTTTATACGGTTCAGCCAAAGAAGGTACAAACAGATTTGATGAACTCGATGCACAAGGTACTTTTTTTATCAGAAATTTAATTAGCCAAGGTAAACTATCTGATGGTGGTTATAATGATGTATACTTCCCAAGGATGGGTAGCCAAAATCCTGATGTGGCAGAACCTAAGCGCACCTATAGCCTATACCATGAAGGTATAGGTTGGGAAGTCGGTACAGGAAACTATGTAAACGACATAGATGAATTCATAGCAGCAAGCGTTGCAGCTGGTAGTAGAGCTACAAGGCAAACCCTAATCCTTATGATCAGTGTTGCCCTAGGATTATTAGTAATATCTTTGTTTTTATCATATCTATTTTCAAAAAGAATCGCTGACCCAATATACAAGCTTACCGATGTTGCTAAGGATCTTGCCGATGGTAGGCTTAATGTTACAGAACATGCCAGCGACAAGGATAAAGCTGGATTATTTGGAGTGTTGGAACAAGCCTTTGAAAAACTCACCGAAGGTATCAGCGAGCAAAGAGATATGGTGGAACGCCTTGCAGACGGCGACTTGACTGTCCACATTGAACCTCGCTCCGAAGACGACACCATGGGTGTATCTTTGAAAAAGATGGTTGACAGCTTAAATGGGCTCTTCATAGACATCAACGATTCTGCTCATCAAGTTTCCATTGGTGCGAAGCAAGTTTCAGACAGTGCACAAACCCTTGCCCAAGGCAGCACAGAGCAAGCAGCAGCCATTGAGCAATTATCAGCATCCATTAGCGACATAGCCGATAAGACAAATCAAAATGCCAGCATAGCAAAGGAAGCGGTGGATTTATCTGGAGAAATCCTTGACAGCGCAAAAATGGGTAGCGAAAAGATGAATCTGATGATGCAAGCTGTTAAAGACATCAACGAAGCCAGCAATAAAATTAGTAAAGTCATAAAAGTAATAGATGATATTGCTTTCCAAACGAATATTCTAGCTCTTAATGCTGCGGTGGAAGCTGCAAGGGCAGGTCAGCATGGCAAAGGCTTTGCGGTTGTCGCAGAGGAAGTACGTAATCTAGCCGCAAAGAGTGCAGAAGCAGCAGAAGATACCAGTGGATTAATCGAACAATCAATTGAAATAGCTAATCTCGGATTAAATATAGCAAACGAAACTTCAGAATCCTTTGAAGAAATTGTAGATGGTATAAACAAAAGCGCAGACATTGTTGCACAAATATCAAGATATTCAGAGGAACAATCATCAGCAATCGATCAAATCAATACAGGTATAGATCAAGTGGCGCAGGTTGTCCAACAAAATAGTGCCACTGCCCAAGAAAGTGCAGCCGCTTCTCAGGAAATGAGCGGACAATCAGATTTGCTTGCTGCTACTATGGCACAATTTAAACTTTTAGAAATGCAAAGACAACCCTTGCTCACCAGCGGCATTCAATAAACTCACAAAGGAATTTATGTTTCATAGTCCTATCAATAAAATCTCAAGGGAACCTTAGTCAACACTAAGGTTCCTTTGAGGTTTATATGCATTTGTTACTGGTCATGGAGTAACAATCCAGTGTCATTGCGAGCAGCGTTGCGACGTGGCAATCTTAATAGACAGCAATTTAGTCGTAGTAAGAGCCTTCGCTAATGCTCTAGGATGACACGGTTTATACCTACATAATACCCCGCGACTTGTAGCATGTATTGTTATATACTAAGGTAAAATAAATAATACTAGTAGCATTATTTGTTTTAATAATGTATAATATTTTAAATTCTATGAAATAAAAAATATGTATTTTAAACATATTATGAGGTATACATTATGGCAAAGTTTTGTTCCGAATGTGGAAAATCCTTAGAAGAAAATATTAAGTTCTGCCCATCCTGTGGAACAGCAGTTGGAGAGACCCAGACAAACAACAACGAGCAGCTTGAAACAATTGAACAAACACAAATGGAGAGTATTGAAGAACAAATCGTTGACAAGCCTGAGGAGTCTGATTTGATACAATCTGCCGACGACTCTGCGGAGCAAGAAGAAATACAAGAAGAAACACAAGAGCAAGACGAAGCCCAGGAGCTAAACGAGATTCTAACTAATGATGAGCCCGAAGAACAAAGCGAGGCGCAGGTTGTGCCAATCCAAATAGAACCAGCACCTGAGGACAATCTACGAAAAAGAAGCAAACTCCCCCTCGTTTTATCTATAGTGGCAGTGACTATTATCGGAAGTATTATCGCAATCATATTAATACTTAACAATCGAAGAACCGAAGAAACAGAAAGCGCAACAGGAGGCTTTTCAAGTATAAACATACCTTCTGTTTCAAATTTACCAAGCTCAACACAAGAAGACAGCACTGACGGTGAAGATGATATTGAAGATATTGACGAAGCAGACACCATTGACGAAACAAATGAAAGTCCTGCTGGCATCTCTATACCCGAAATACCAACTGATTCGAGTAATTCATCCGAAGAACCATCTGGGCTTCCTATTCCTAGCATACCGATAATTGGTGATGAAAATGAAGATGAAACAATGTCAAATGAAACCGATAATATCAACAATTGGCTAAACATTGACGGTAAGATAAAAATTCCACCCCATTGGTCATATGAATTCCGTGCCGAAGAAGACATGGAATGGATATTCATTAGTAGCGAGGAAGACTATGGTTTTGTGGATTTTGTTCTAGGCAATATTATTGATGCACCTCTTGCCGATGTTTTAGACGAATGTGTTTATTATGAAGTTTTCTATTTCGATAATGGAAAATCTGGCTATATGCTAGTATTTGAACACACCATCGCCTGGGTCTACGCAGATTCATGGTGGGAAGGACTCATGCTCTATAACGCAGGAGATATGGATATGTTCTACGAAAACGAATCACTATTCAGAACATTCGCCGCAACAATGAATATATAAAAAAATACATGATAGAGCAATGCATCCCCAACACACCGCACCCCAAACCTTTTCGTTATGCATCACCTCCCCAACGCACCGCAAGTTTTTGTACTGCGTAACACCCTCTCAACGCAATGCACTCCAACCCATATCGTAGGGCGTGGCATCCCTGACACGCCGCAATGTTCCAAAGCAAAAGCAAACAAAAGCCATATATTTATAAAACAATTCAATCAATCAATCGGAGGAAAATAATGTCAAAAGTAGCCATAATTCGATGCGAAAGTTATGATGAAACGGAAGTAAAAACTGCTATAAAAAAAGGCCTTGACCTAATTGGTGGAGCCGAAACATTTGTAAAACCAGGAGAAAACATATTATTAAAACCCAATTGGATAATGGCAGTCTCCCCAGAACGCTGCGCAACTACTCATCCTTCTATATTTCGTGCAGTATGCGAAATATTCCTCGAAGCTGGCGCTAAGCTCAGTTATGGAGACTCCCCAGGCAGAGGTACCTCAGAAGACGAAACTACGGAAGCGGCATCCGCCACAGGCTTCCTAGAAATTAGCGAAGAGCTTGGGATTCCCCTTGCCGACTTTATCCACGGCAAGGAAATCCAAACTGAAATGCAAACATTTTTCGTTGCCAATGGACCCCTAGATGCCGATGGAATCATCAGTCTACCTAAGTTAAAAACCCAAGGCTTCTTAAAACTGACTGGAGCAGTGAAAAACCAATTCGGCTGCATCCCTGGTAGAAGAAAAGGAGCATACCACCAACAGCTACCCAAACCTGCTGATTTCGCTCGTATGCTCATCGACTTGAATATGTTCCTGAGTCCTAGGCTCTACATAATGGACGGAATCATGGCAATGGAAGGCAACGGACCCATGAACGGCGATCCAAAGAAAATGAATGTCCTTTTACTTTCCTCTGACCCTGTTGCATTAGACGCAACAGTCGCCCGCTTAGTGAACGTAAATCCTGAGTATTCCTACACAGTATCCCTTGGTATGCAAGCCGGTCACGGAACATATCTAGATAGCGAAATCGAACTATTAGGAGACCCCATAGAAAGCCTAATTTCCTATGACTTCAATATTAACCGCAACCCCATCAGCAATGTAAGAGGTCAAGGTGTTTTCTCTTTCGACAACGATGCTGGAGTACCCAAACCCTACATCGAAGAAGAGAAATGCCTCCGCTGCGGTGTTTGCATCGAAATGTGCCCCGTCTCACCAAAAGCCATTAATTGGGCAAACAACGGCACCGACGAATCCCAACCTCCCGTCTACGACTACAGCCGCTGCATCCGCTGCTTCTGCTGCCAAGAACTCTGCCCCCACGGAGCCGTGCTTATTAAAGAACCAGAGTAAAGTGAAATGAAAAGTCAATGAATAATGATATGCAACCGCAACAGGAGGTTGTCATGAAGACTAAAACAACGAGTACGATAGCAATCATTCTTATTTTGTCAATATTGATTACGCTAACAACTAGCTGCACAATAAGCGCCCAAACAGCTACTTATAATGATTCAGAAGATAGCAATCAATATGTATACAGGTCTAAATATGTAGCCTTGCCTGAAGAAGTAGATGATGTTTCCAGTCTTTCTGTTATTGGCGATAGAGTATATTTTTCTACACAAGCATTGAATTATTTACCCAACCATACAACAATCACTACTATTCCAAGGACAACGAGACTGTATTCATTCTTTCTAGATGGTACAGATTTAAGAGAACTGGAAAACTATGTCCACGATGCGAAGTTCGAAAATGCACCCAGTAATACGCAAGGTACTACAAGCATAATTGGAATGCAGGGTGATTCTGAAGGAAATATATGGATACTAGAAAAATGCCATCTATTTTATTATGATGTACCTGAAGGTTTTTATGAGCAATCTGATTATTGGAAGAGCCTCAACGATTATTGGCGACTTATATTCAGTGGGTATCTCTTGCGTAAACTTGACAGTACAGGAGCAGAACTTCAAAGAATTAACTTGAGCGATATAATGAATGAAATTGAGATCGAGCTTAAAAATAATTACGAAACCTTTATCATTGACAACGATGGTAACCTCTACATCGGTTCATCAAATGTTTTATTCATACTAAATCCGGAAGGTGAGTTTTTATTTCTATTGGATGCAATTGGTATATATAACAATCTATTCATGCTCTCTGACGGTTCAATCGCTCAACTAAATAGATCGCTAGAACATAATGATTCATCGACTTTCATAATAAAGAAAATCGATCTGGAGACAAGAAACTGGGGAGAAGAAATTATTTTATTTTATACTCTCAACAATGCAAAGCAAGGAATAGGTACATACGATTTGGTATATTATCAAAAATCATGTTTTTATGGCGTAGATACTATATCAGGAGAAAGTGCAGCATTGCTAGATAAAAGCAATTGTGATATAAACTTGGATTTAGTAACTGTTGATTTAATGATAATGCTACCCGAAGAGAGTTTTCTCTTTGTTGCATTTGCACCAAGTTATAGAAACCAAATTGCGACCTTACTGCATGAAATCATCATACTCTCCAAAGTGCCAGCAGACAGGGCTGTACCAAGAATCACGCTTACTCTTGCTTGTAATGGATTTATCTGGCCTGAAGAATTAGCTTGGTATCTAATTGTCTATGATTTTAATAAAAATAATAATAAATACCTACTCGAAATAAAGAACTATGCTTCCTATGATATTGATAAAGATGGAATTACAGGGTTAGAACAGCTCATTGCTGATATACTTTATGGTGATGCACCTGATTTAATTATAACTACCAACATTCCATATCGAAAATTTGCTGCTACTGGTATGCTGTCTAATCTATACACTTTTATCGATTTTGATAAACAATTAAAACGCGATGCACTAGTTAGAGGAGTATTTAACGCAGCAGAAGAAAACGGCAAGTTGTTCCAAGTATTCCCGACTTTTTTTGTTGACACAATATGGGGAAATCAATCTATTTTAGGCGAAAATAATGGTTGGAATTTAGATGAGTTCACACAATTTATGCAAGCCAACCCACAGTCATCATTTTTACGAAATAATTATGATAAAAGTGATTTATTTAGTAAACTTGTCATGCTAAATCTAGATAATTATATAAACTGGTCTTCGGATCTTATAAGTTTTAATACGGACGAATTCGTGAGCTTTTTAGAGCAAGTTAAAGCTATACCACTTAACGAAAGCTATAGACATGATTACAGTTTCGAATTAATCACAGACAATAAACGTATAATGGAAACTGGTGTTGTTGAAAGTTTCCTTAATACAATGCTGTTTTTACACCCATATGGAGAAGCTGTTTTTAAAGGTTATCCCTGTGAAAACCGCAGAGGAAATATTATCACATTTGAATATGGAGTTGCGATGACCAGCACATCAAAAAACAAACTAGGCGCATGGCAATTCATTTATGAAATTTTAGCAGAAGACAGAGCAATTTATACACTTTTGAGATACAAGAGCGATTATTTGCCAGAGGCAGGATTTTCGACAAACTATGCTGATTTGCAAAAGCATCTTGATGAAATCACGACACAAAGATACCATAGCGATGAACAAGGTAATGATGTACCAATTCCAAAAATCTGGTTTCATGAAAATAGCTTCCAGTTTATTGATGATGAGTATTTTATTAAGTATAGTCATTGGTTTAACGAAGGCACATATCTATATGCGATGTCTCAAAATGAAGCAAACAAAATACTAGACCTATTTGATACAGCATCATGTGTCATCGGGGAATATGATAATGAATTAATAAGTATAATAAGTCAAGCTGCTAGATATTATTTCGATGGTCGAATCACAGCAAAAGAAGCTGCTGCAACAATACAAAACAAAGTGGAAACTTACGTTGTTAGTATCATTGTTGAATGATTGAATATAGCCCAGAGATAACCGAAAGTGTAAAACATGATATGCTCCCCTGAAAGTAGACAATGGAAATAAAAACCATTGATGCTGAAAGGGAAGTATAACATAGGCAAGAAAGATTGACTTTCAAGCTAAACAAGCTATCCATATAGCATCAAGAGCTGTTATAATCACGATAACAGTATCTTCTAATTCTACTCATCAATATCTATCCACTCTACTCCTGGTTTTAGAGAAATCACAGGAATATTCGGATGCCTCTTTGCAATGAGCGTAACGAAGGGTTCAGTGTCCACAGCAGACGATATGGGTGGGAATGCATCGTCATAATGGTCGAGTAGTATCATCTTCGGCATCAAGTGATCAATAAAGGAGAGAGCATATTCGGAAATATCTGAACGCCCTTGAAGTGGCAGTATGAGCAAATCTGCGCCTATGGGGTATTCTGTATCAGCATCTAGATTCAAGCTGCCCAGTAACAAAACTTGTTTACCATCTGCTCGAATATCGTATACAATGGTTTCTCCTGCTTCGGTGCAAATCATGTTTTCTTTAAACATATAAATAAAATTTTTCCAGTATTGAACAATCTGCGGTCGGAAAAGTGTTTTCAGCACTATCCATTTATCAAAACCTATATGTTTACCCTTTAGCACTCTAATATCGAATGCGCCAATGGAAAACTCATCGTTTGGCATAATTTCACGGATGCTGACGTTATTAATACCCTTAGAGATGAGGACTTTGCGCGGCGTTGATGAGCAGTAGACATCGGTTTTACCTCCACCATGTTTCCATATAGTTGGTATGTCAACTATATGGTCAAGATGCCCATGTGTCACCAATATACTCATTACTGATGATAACTCGTCTAACAATGGTTTGTAACCTTTATCGTTAAGCGAAAAGAACGGGTCAAAGAGCAGCCGAGTTCCATCACTCTCAAGCATTATGCAAGCTGCTCCGTACCATTTTACTCTCATTTTGTTTATTTATCCTTCATCCTATAGCAATTCAAACATAATGATAATGGCTGCATAAAGATTCGCTACTCCATGTAATAACCAACTAGGAATTATTGAATTGCTTGCTTTTTTGTTTATATATCCCATGACCCAACCGAGTGAACCTGTGAATGCTATAACCAGCAATGGAATGGCAATGCCTAGAACTCTAAACATAGTCGCTCCATGTAAAAGCCCAAATAAGAGTGCTTGTAAAGTATTTCCAATGAGGAAACCGAGCTTATCGCACAGCTTTTTCCCTATAAAACCACGAAATAGTATTTCCTCAGCAAGCCCTGTGGCGAAAAAGGCGAAAACAATTGCTGGAACAAATGCTTTTATCCCTTGTCCGCCAAACCTCTCGTTTGCTAGTTGAATATCATCGGGTAGCATTGGGTCTAAAACAAGTGACATGAATACAATGATTAACAAAGATATGAAAACTGCAATCGTAAATGTCTTTTTCTCAATCACTATTGGTTTCCTCAAACCAATCCATATAAAGAAAGAAAATTCTGTCCTGGCGGTTACGAGCCACCATATAAGAGGGATGATTGACATTGCAAAAAGTTGAACTATTGCTGTCAGCAATTCATTTACAAGCACGGATTATTCCTCTATTTCTGTCGATTTAACAAGACTCATAACACGTTTCAGTGGTCGCATTGAATATAGTTGTAAATACTATACCATATAATACTAGTTTTCCCAACCATTTTCAGTAACACCAAAAGACGGACCTTCTGTACGACTAAAATCGTTCTGAAAGTCCGTCCTTTTATTTTATTAATGAGCTAATTTGTATCTCTCCACTCAGCGATGTATTGCATTATTGATTGTTGTCTATTACTGCACTCATCGCTGACAGCTCTTTTCGCTACTTCAAAGGATTCTACACCCAGTTTCCATTTGTCAAAGCTTCTGTCCAGCTCTTCTCCAAAAAATGCAAAGGCTGTGGCACCCATGGTATAGACATTTGTAACTTCATCTATGTCAGCACCCAGTTCAAATTCTTCCGGTGACATAAAACGAGAACTACCCCACATTCGCCCGATTGGGTTCTTATAAGGCATTTTTGCATAGAGCTCAATATCGCATAGGACTGTCTGCTCTAGCTCGAAATCATACATGATGCAACCATCATAAAAGTCTATAGCAACATAACCCTGTTTCGCAACATGGGCATGGAAATCCAATATATCATCAAAGATAATCAATCTAGTTTCAAGAGGCATTTGTAAAAACTTCTCACGAGAGATAGGATATTGCTTGCCCATACACTGTGCATCAGTCCATTCAAATATTGTGGCAAAACCACCACCGATTTCTTCTGCATCGATTAGCCTATTGAGTATCGGATGCTCTAAATCGCGGTATATCTGCACAGTATTATTCATCCTAGAAATGGCTTCTTCAGGGCTGACATTGCTGCGAGCAGTCGGCGCACCAGCAAATTTTACGAAGATTTTATTGCTGGCATTTGTTATCCCAAAACAGATATTACCCGAATCTTGGTCATCGAATACTTTAAACACTTTCCCATATTTACTAAGAAAGGAAAAATCAAAGGGTGATTTGAGATTAAAAGACACATCATCAATCCATTGGACGACAAGCTCGCTTGATTCCGCCATTTCGCACCACTCCCTTTACAAAGATAAGGCAATTTTATGTCAGCATGATACCAGCGTCAATATGTGTAATGTTATATTTTCGTAAAATTGCTGTAAACGCAGATGAACAGACCAATACTATTTATATTGCTTTTAGTTTATCATTCGGGTACAATATTCAAACAATGTAAGTGAAAGGAGAACAACAATGGCTGGTAATTTTATGGAGCGGTATGGGAAATATTTCGAGGATTTTCCAGATATTGATATGTATCTGGATAGGATTGGATTAAAGGGTACTCATATCCCTAAGACTCGTGAAGGTTTAGATATGTTGCAATTCGCTCATTTATGTGCAATACCATTCGAAAACCTAGACTTATGGGATTTCGATACGCAAATCGAATTTGATATTCCTAGCTTGTGGGATAAGATAATTATACGTAAAAGAGGCGGATATTGCTTTGAATTAAATGCATTTTACTACAATCTATTGCAAAGGCTTGGCTTTGAAGTGTTTCCCGTCGCTGCCAGGAGTGTACCTGTAGATGGAAAGGATCTATTTCCTGCTTCCATGCATCGAATGACAGTAGCTGTAATTGATGGTAAAAGATATGTCACCGATGTAGGATTCGGTTCAGCAGCTGCTGCACGTGCCTCTATTTGCCTTGATGATTATGATGAACAGGACATAAAAGGTTCAATCCACACAGTTGAAGATATGCCAGATTATAATAAACTGGTCATTCGTCACACAGATGAAGGGCCAGCTCATATATTCAAATTCATGTGTCTTCCATATCCCCATTTAGACTTCATTGGAGCGAATCATTATATGTCAGCAACTGGCTTTAGAGGAAGGCGCATGGTTCAGATGCACACACCAAAGGGTGGCATCTCCATTGATGGTGCAATTTTCAGAGAGTATATAGACGGCGAAAAGTTCGAAACCCCAATCCCCACCGCAGATGATGCCGCAAAAGTCCTACTAGAAAGGTTCAACATGCCCCTCCACGCACCGCTTTCTGACATAGCCGAAAGACCCCCAGTTACACCAGTATAGTTGAAATAATCAAAATTGTCCTTGCTTTCATTCCCGAAATATATTTTTGCTATGTTTCATATACAATGTATTGTTTTTTATCACTTTTTATGATACAATGTATGCAAATATATAAAAGGAACGATGTAATATGGCACAAACAACAATAAATGTACGCATGGACGAAGCACTAAAGAAACAACTGGAATTATTATGCAGCGAATTGGGGATGAGTATATCAACAGCAGTTACGATATTTGCAAAGACCGCCGTTCGCGAGCGGGGTATACCGTTTGAATTGCGAGTGCCTCCTCCCAACCCACCAATAGCATTGGAAGAAATGAGTGATGAAGAACTGGATTTAAAGATACAATCAGGTTTTCTCGCAGTTGCTGAGGGAAGGAAGCGACCTGCTAAGGATGTATTCACCGATATGGAAAAGAAATATAGTATATGAAAAAGTGGGATGTGCAGCTATCTGAACCAGCAGAAAATGACTTAATTGACATCTATAGATATATTGCGGTTACATTGCTAGAGCCTGCAATAGCCTGGCGACAAATCGAACGTATACGTAATGCAGTTTATAGTTTAGATCAAATGCCAGAACGTGGCTCTCTTTTCCCGAATGAGCCATGGCGGTCAAGAGGTTTGAGACGACTATTCACAGGCAACTATTGCATACTTTATGAGATAGATGACGAAACAGATACAGTCAATATTATTGCTATTTTATACAGCAAACGAAACATTGATGAGGTGCTAACCCAAGACGATAGATAACGTGATACTGTTCATTGATGTTGGGAACAGTATATTAAAGACATTTAAATGAAGCGCGGCAGATTCACTCGCCGTGCTTTTTTTCTTTATCATACAATCTAGTCTTCAATATATTTCAGTGTTAAAAAGAAAGGCACCAGTAAAGGCAACAATGTTTTTGCCGTAGTAATACTTTACATCGTTGTCTTTACAGACATCGCTTACTAGGAGTCCTGTTGCTTCCATTGAAGGGAATGCTCTGTCAGGGAACCTGCAAGGATTGTCCGGATATGTGCATTCTTCGCAGTTTCCGCAACCATCGCTGCCAAATAGCATAATATCTTCATCAATTTTGCTTAGTAAATCAATCAATCTGCCAATTGACTTACCTTGCCTTCGCATCGCTTGGCTCATTCCTTCATAATCAAATTCGTCTTCATAATTTACGATAGTTTGGAAAATGATGCCATTGCTAAATTTGTGATAACGCTCTGGCATCTCGTCAATTTCGCCACAAGCGGGCGGGCAAGTCCATCTTTTGCCATACGCTTTGCATGCTGCGCACATGTCCCTTACTTCATGCCTAAAATGCAACTTTTTCGGATCCATTTCAGCTACGGTATCAAACCCAGCTTCCATAGCTATTGTCATTGCTGTATTTATATCCATGGTACACTCCTTGATTAAATATGCGTCTTCTTAATGTATGATTTCACTTATAGCTTTTCCTAAAAACCGATAGTCTGAGCCGAAGTTGGCAAGTTATGTTTTATTCTATATGCGTCCCTCGCTCTTTGTAGGTTTTCGTCGAACATCCTTCCAGGTGCCCATGTATCCCCATCTTCGTTTTTTGTAAACGGACAGAGAAATACTTCTTCATTATAGTTAACAAGTTCGCCTTTTATTTCAATGGTGGCTTCCGAACTAATTTTGTGAATTTCATGTTCGATTTGGCAAAAAGGGCAATACTCAATTGTTATCAATGTTCGTTTTGTGTTTTGCATTGCTTGTGATCTCCTTCTGTGGTCTGTTTTCATTATCATTTTTTTATAGTATGCTTTTTTCATTAAATAATCAGCAAAATGAAGCATCTTATGAATATTTGTTCGTAAGTTACTAAAATTCATAACCAATAATCGTACCGTCGTAGGTTGGTTTCAGTTTTGCTCCAGGCGGGATAATGAGGAAATCATGTACATTCCAATCTCCTGCGAATAGTTTATGTGCAATTTGATTCTCGCTGACGAGCTTTTCGTAGTCCCAACCTTTCTTTTCGGCTCTTCTTTTTGATTCTTCCTCATACATTTCCAAATTGCCAGTACCAGTATCGATAAATGTATACTTGGTATAATTTTTATCTAAACCACCGAGTGTTTCTGCGATATAATCAGCCATTTCTTCACCATAACGCTCCAGTAATTCCTCACGATTATACCTGATTCCCATGATTTCTTCTGATTCCGTATCTTCGTTTCCGAAACCAGCTCTTTCAATCCATCCTGGACTAAGAAAAAAAGTACCGTGGTTTTTATCGAAATACTCAGAGTATTTATCGAAGTCGCCCGCAATGATTGGTATGCATTCATGTGCTCTCGGAATCACTATTGGTAGCTCGGAGTGCAAGCCACTCACACCGTACCCACACAGCCCGTATCCAAGCAATATTGCATCAAACTGTGTTAGATCAGTATTATCGATTTCTTCCTGCAACGTTTTACTCATTTTTTCTGCTCCGACGCTGTGCAACCCCTGCTGCATAAAAGTGAGTTTAATGACATTGTCCGACAGCGCCGCTGCTAGTGAAAACTCTCTGAAAAGAACATCACAAGCTATACACTTATATCGTTTTTGATTTTGCATAATATCCTGTCTCATTTCATATTAGTACTAATATTATACCCAATAAGACAGTAGCATTCAACCTTCTTGTTGCTAGATTTTTGCTTATATTATAAAGTACACAAAGCTTAGTAAGCGAATTTTAGCGATATAACTAAAACAACAGAGCAACACATAGGTAAAAAAAACCGGATGTCATGCTTGACATCCTCAAATGCGAGTTTCGCAAATTATTCTGCGTTTGCTTCGGTTGCAACAACCTTTTCGTTGACACGAACTGATATCGATGAAAAATATTAGTAAAATTCTCGTAATTATGTCAACTGAACACTGGTAAATATCACAAGATAAATTGTAAAGTCTTGACAAACTAGCATTCGTTTAGTAAATTTATAACATAATTAGTAGGAGTGTGTTATGGTATGGATTATTCATTAGCGAATGTTTCTAGAGATGAAATGTCAACTAAGGAAAAAATAATGATATCCGCATTGGAACTGTTTTGCCAGAAGGGGTATTCTGAAACATCAATTCGTGATATTGCTACAGCGGTTGGCATTACTGCCGGATCTATATATGGACACTTTACATCAAAAGAGGAAATGCTCCTTTTTATGCTTGACGACTATGCTGAACGCACCAGGGATTTGTTCCGCAGTCTAGACATCGAACCCATATTGAAAGAAAACCCGACTGGGGAAGGTATTACCGCCTGCATCTTGAAAAGTATTTCCACATTAACAGACAATGCATATTATGCCAACTTAGTCCATTTAATACATCAAGAGCAACACAGGATGTCATTATTTGGGGGCTATGTGTTATTACGTCTTTCTGATACCCAAGAGTTTATTGGGAGAGTTTTCGACATTTTGAAGGCAATGAATGTGATAAAGGCAGATTCAGACCCTGAATATTGGGGATTTTACGCTTACAGCATAATGTACTTGATTCCAACATGCCAAGCACTTCAAAGATCCCAAAATACTACAGGTTATGGTGTGAAAGATTTATCACCCATGCTCTGCTATTTGTTTAATATTATGCTCGAAGTAAACAAGCTTTAATCTCGCTATTATAGTCATATATACATAGTTAATATAAAAACGCCCAGAGCAAGGTCTCATATGCCTTGTCGGGCGTTTTTCAATTTATCATTATGATTCAAGGGATAATTACACTGTTTGAATTATAATATACAAGCTATAAACGCATTGTTATGAAATCTGTTTACTGCTTTCGCATCCATTATTTGAGCGGGACAGATTTCTCCACCGGAATAAGCCACCATGAATGGAACCTTTCCTTTGAGGCATCTATCAATAAGTTCGATTTCTTTAAACTGTTCAGAACCCAAAGTCATGCTTCTACCGATGCACGAGTATATAAGCACCAGGGATGCATTTTCGATATTATCAAGAATCTGCTCCATTGCAACACCTGTGGTCAGCATAACATCGTCTTTATCAGTGGAAGCCATATATAAGGTACTCCCCTCTGGCATCCTTCCATTACAGATGGCATATTTTTCTTCTGAAAGGGCGATGAAGACCTTTGATACCTTAGGACTGCCATCGTTAAAATCCAATAAAAATGGTAAAGTGGACATGGCATACTGGGTTTCTGTGGCATCAAGGAGTCCTAAATCGCTAAAATACTCTATAACAGGACGCTCGTTGACTTCCATCAGCAGTGCACCGGAACTTTTTGTAATCACTGCGCTTTTTTCCATTATTCTATCTTCAGAAATATTTGCCACAAAAAAGTTTGGACTAAGGTCACCATAAAGCATGACCATTGCCATCTTTTCTCTGTGATACTCCCCTTCCGCCAATAGATAACAATGTGTAAAATCCAATGTATCATCCACAGCAAGAGTTCCAAAGCAGGGTACATCACCCGTTACCTCTGAAAGAGCGTCCACATAGTCATCACCACAGTTTTGAAGTATAAAGGGAGCATATGTCAAGATGAGTGCAGGCTTTGTTTCCCTAGAATTTGACCTATATGTTTCAGCTATAACCTCCTGAGGGTTTTCCATCAGCGAAGGAGTGATGGCGATATCAAATTCCACATCATCGCTAGTTAGCACAGTTATAGCAAAAAGCAATGATGCAGAGTTTTCTGCGACAGCAGAAGTGGGAGAAATAGTGCCAACCAATTCAAAGGGCAAGGCTTCACAGATTGCTTTGTATACATTCGAAAAAACAAATTCATAATGGCAGGCGACTATGCCCACTGTGTTTTTCATGAGGTTCTCCGACAAGTTTAATTGTTCCAAGACTTCCTCAACTGCCAGGATATCATCATCCAGTTCAATCGTTTGTGCCGTTATCGTCTTTATCATTGGATTCCTCCTTCGGTATTATTTGTTTGTCACTACTAGAGTAAATTTAAACGTCCACCATTATTTCCGCTGGGAGCCATTTACGAAGGCATAGGTTTAATGCTGAAAAATCTAGGGGTTTGGGTAAAAAGTCATCCATTTTATTATCAAGAAACATTTGCTCAACTCCGCTTATTGCATTGGCTGTCAATGCAACAATGGGTACTTCGCTATTCCATCCACCCAATTCACGAATGTGTCTCGTTGTTTCTATCCCATCCATTTCAGGCATCATATGATCCATGAATATAATATCATAGTTGTTTTCTTTTGCCATTTTTATTGCTTCAACACCGCTGATTGCCAAATCGGGAACAATACAAAATGCACTTAGAAGAGCTTCAGCAACAGCCAAGTTAATGTCGATGTCATCGATTACTAGTACTTTAGCTCCCTGAGCGGTAAACTCATAAACGATTTCAGGTTCTTCTCGAGTTGTAGGTTCTGCGGGGACAAATGGCAGACTAACATAAAAGGAAGATCCCACATCATATGTGCTATCAAACCAAAGGTCGCCACCCATTATGCGACAAAGATTATATGTTATTGCCAAGCCAAGACCAGTGCCAACAACATTTCTATTACTTCTCACATCAAGCTGCTCAAAGGGTCGAAAGAGCCTTCCTTTGTCTTCATCTTTAATACCAATACCAGTATCTCGAATTTCAAACTGCAAGTCTGAGCCGATTATTTGTGCGATAAAGGTAATGCCCCCCTCCCTTGTGTATTTCACAGCATTTGATAAAATATTGGTAAAAATTTGTCGGATACGTATTTCATCTCCTAATATTGTTTCGGGTAAATCGTCGGAAATATCCAATTCCAAAAAGATATTTTTTTCTGCGCAAAGCATTGCAAACATGGAGTATAAATGGTCGAGTAATAGCCTTAGGTTGAAATTTGTATTCACCGTTTCCATTTTTCCAGATTCAATTTTCGAGAAATCTAATATATCATTAATAATTGATAACAATGCATTGGAAGCTTTTCTAATGTCAGAAACATAACGTTTTTGGGTGATAGTCATTTCAGAACGATCAAGCATTTCGCTCATGCCGATTATGGCATTCATAGGTGTTCTGATTTCATGGCTCATTGTAGCTAAAAAATCCGATTTTGCATTATTAGCTGCCTCTGCTCTCTCCTTTTCACGCATGAAATCGGTGATGTCCACCATAACGGCTAGTATTCCCGACATGGGGCTATCATTTGCATTTCCACCGATTTGGGCGTGGCTCATTTCAATTGAATATAGTTTAGGATAACCGCATAATTCAAAATCGATTAAAGATTCAAAACGTATGACTTCTGTTGATAAGACAATTTTATCGAACGCTTCACGAAAACTTGACATTCCAGTCGCTGAAAAGAAACTTGGTAGGACATCTTCGAATTTCCTATCTTTGATATAATCAAAATTAGGTGTATTCGTTGCTGATAACAAGGCTTCAGTGGAAAGAACAAATCTACCATCATTGTCAAATAGTATGATGATAGCGGGACAGTTTTGAAGCAGCATATCTGTATATGCCCTCTGTTTTAAATTAGCTTCGATCAATGCGTTATTTAGAGCATCTTTTGCTGCAGCGGATTTTGTCACTTTGTCTAAAAAATTGCTTGATGTCCTAAGCTCCCTTTGACTTTTTCTCAACTCGCGGTTTAGCTTGTTGACTTCATCTTTGAGCATTTTTATTTCTGTTTGGAATTCATCGTTTTCTTTTATCATATCATTACTATTGTCCGACAACATGCATCACCGCCCTTCCCGATTAATCAATATAATCAGTATGGCACAGGGCAGCTACAAAGTCAATGTAAATGGAGTTATTTCCAAATTTTATAAATAGGAAAGGTTACTGGTCTCGGGGGTGCAACGCTGCTCGCTATGACACTTGATTGTTACCCGTTAATATAAAACAGGACGACATAGTGCGTCCTGTTTACATACTAGCTTTCTTCTAATGGAAAATCGCAACTCCAGTTTCTTTGTCGAAAATATGAATCTTTTTCATATCAAAGGCGATTTCTTGCTCGTCTCCTGCTTTAGCCGTTGAGGAAGGCTCTACTCTTGCTGTGAGCATTGAATCCTCGAAGCTTAAGTGTAGATATACATCGCTTCCCAATTGTTCACTCACCTCCACTTTTGCTTTAAAAGATGATTCGGAGTGCAGCGACAATGAAGCTTCATCATCATAAATATCCTCAGGTCTGATTCCGATGGTAACTTCCTTCCCAACATACTGTGAAATACTATTCCCGAACCTACCTTCAGGTATGAGTAAACTATAGCCACCAGTTTGCAAGCTATAAGCTTTGTCATCGGAAACAACGCTTGCATCTAAAAAGTTCATTTGAGGACTCCCGATGAATCCTGCTACAAAAATATTACAGGGTGAATTATAAAGCACATTTGGTGAATCAACTTGCTGAACCAAACCATCATTCATAACGACTATGCGATCGCCCATTGTCATGGCTTCAGTTTGGTCATGGGTCACGTATATAAATGTAGTTTCTAATTGCTTATGAAGTTTAATGAGTTCCGTTCGCATGGAAGTCCGAAGCTTTGCATCAAGGTTTGAAAGAGGCTCGTCCAAAAGAAATACCGCCGGTTGTCTAACCATTGCTCTTCCCAAAGCAACACGCTGTCTTTGACCGCCGGAGAGCGCCTTGGGTTTTCTGTCAAGAAGGTGCTCTATATCGAGAACCTTTGCTGCCTCTCTGACTCGTTTTTCTATATCATCTTTTGCCATTTTACGCATTTCGAGTCCGAATGCCATATTTTTATATACAGTCATATGTGGATAAAGTGCATAGTTTTGAAAAACCATAGCAATGTCACGATCTTTAGGTGGCACATCGTTTACCAGCCGGTCTCCAATATAAAGCTCTCCATCGGAAATATCTTCTAAACCCGCAATCATTCTCAATGTAGTTGATTTTCCACAACCTGATGGTCCCACTAGAATTACAAACTCTTTATCGCTAATTTCAAGGTTACATTCCTTCACCGCTGTGACATTACCTGGATACACTTTTGATATGCTTCTAAGAGAGATACTTGCCATTTCATTCCTCCTTTATCATAATACTTATGACGATTGTTTATCTCATTACCTTTAAAAGTCTTCATAAATCAATAAGTAACAATCGCATATCTCATTAATATCATCGGAATAAAAAGACAAGTAGTTTAGTACAGGAAAAGAAATAACTAGAGCATTTCGCTACAGATATTATAATTTTAGATTATGGCGTTAATAGTACAAAAGAAAAAAAGCCCGGGTTTTACAAGCTCGGACTTTCATTTCTATTCATTTGTTTTTTTCATATCATCAATATACCTTTATGCGCTGTGAGCGTAAAGATTATCATCTTGAGCTTGCTCTTGGCGATTTTTGTGTACATGAAGATACCTGAAAATATTGTTGCCCATTTCTCTGTCTCTGTAGAACTCAAATTTTTCGTCAGCAGTCATATCATTGTATATACCGTGATACTCCTGAATTTCAGAACGGATTGCGTTCACAAGGTTTCCAGCTTTCTTTCCAGTTTTTACTGCTAATGCTTTTGTAGTCATGATTACCATTCCTTTCAGGTTATATAATATCCTATTTCCACTACCTCGGTTGTTACCAGGGTTGTTACCTAGGTCGTTACCGTGGTTGCTACCGTGGTAGTTTTATTTTAGCAACATTTTCTTTTCCTGTCAACCATTATTTCAATATTTTTTTCATTTTTTTCGATTTTGTTATTTTGCACAAATTTACTGCATAATCAGTAACATGTTTTGTTGTTATTGTAGTATGTTAACAAACAATATGCACTTCGATGAACAAGATTACGTTTTTATCCTATCATTGATATTCCATAAGGAGGATGTCTTTCAAAATATCAATTTTGTGCTTCGGAAGATATTCGGAAGCGAATGTGCGAATCTCCTCTTCATCTGGAAGCTTACTTAAATTCACATCAAGACCATTGGTTCTGCTAAGGACAAGCTCAGTTGCTTGGACATAGTCTATGACAGAAATATCTATTAAACTGGCTAAATTGGAGTCAATTGCCATTATTAAACTTCGATTGATGAAAGCCCTTCTTTCCGGGACAGTAAAACGTAAAAAGGAAAATTCATTCATGCTTGATGCGTGGGAGGATGATGCAAGCATGGTGGACTCTTCGCTGAAATATGAAATATAAAATTTTCTGAAAAATTCGTTTTCTTCATGAATTTTATAATGAAGAGCCCAGAAAAGAATGTTTCGGTAGTATTCCTCATCATCTTCTTTCAAATCCATCATACTGCTAATGGCATAACATTGTTTATGATGTCCTTGAAAATAGTTTTTGATAATTTGCCCGCCAATTTCAGTTTTATTGCTAAAATGATTAAAAATACTCACATGGCGAATACCAACTCGTTCTCCAATCATACGCAAAGTGGTTTTTTCATAACCCACCTCGCAAAAGAGGGTTGCTGCTGCTATAATGATTTTACTTTTAGTATCCAGCGAAGTTTCAGACATTTCGGCATCTCCTTCGATAATTTACGCATATATTGCGCTCCTCTGGAACGAACAATATGAAATTATAGCTATATAAGACTACCACGGTAATTACCGTGGTAGTCTTAATCAGAATATTACCATTTGAATAAGGGCTTGTCAACTTAATTTTTAATCTTTAGTTTAATCTTCTAAAATTTCGCCTTTGGTTGATATAGTAACCACTTCCCAAGGAATTAGTTTGCCACAGTCTCTGAGTGCGTTTTTCGTAGCTTGTTCCAAACCGCCACAACAAGGAACCTCCATTCGTACTATTGTTACTGATTTTATGTCATTCATTTTCAAAATATCTGTCAAACTTTGAGAATAGTCACCTTCATCAAGTTTTGGGCAACCTATCAGTGTCACTTTATTTTTCATATAATCATTATGGAAATTTCCATATGCATATGCACTACAATCTGCGGCAATGAGTAATTTAGCACCTTGAAAATACGGAGCATTGGGAGAAGCAAGCTTGATTTGCACGGGCCATTGTTTAAGCTGTGTTGCCACCATTGTTTGTACTTGCACCCTCTCGTTTTCAAACTGCACCGTCTCAGATTCATCACGCTGGAAGCTTTGTGAATTAGAACTAGGGCAGCCGCAGGCAAGAACTGCTGGTTTTTCCTGCTCACTTTCATCATGTTCCATCATATTGTATTCATCGAAATCCTTTTCGATGAAACTAATCGCTTCCATTGGACAACCAGGTAAGCAGTTTCCTAAACCATCGCAGTGGTCTTCACGAACTAATTTCGCCTTTCCTTCCACCAATTCTATAGCTCCCTCTTGGCAAGTGGATGTGCATAAACCGCAACCAACGCATTTTTCATCATCTATTTCGATTATTTGTCTTTTCATATCTATAAACTCCCTTGTATTATTTACATAAGTATAGTATAGTAACAAAAATAAATCGGTTGTATTTACAACAATGAAGCACCATAAAGGATAAGATTGGAAGTTTTCATATATGAATAATGAAAAACCTACTTTAGCTAGATTAATATTACCTTTGTTGACCCTTTTGATAATTTATTTCATTGTTGCTTTTGCTTTTATATCTGAATTCGAAGTTTTTCATAACGAACAGGCAAAAAGACCGATTATAAATGGCGAAGCTGCTTATCATGTTATTGTAGCTGGTGGCGACCCAGAAGGAGTTGCTGCCGCTTTATCTGCTGCGAGAAATGGTATGAGAGTGCTATTGGTGGAAGAAAGCGGTGATTTAGGGGGCCTCATGACTTTGGGTATGCTCAATTTCATAGACCAAAACCATGGTCCAAACAGAGAACTACTTACCCAAGGTATATTTTTAGAATTTTTCGAAGCCCTTGGCAATGCCTTTGATATTGACGAAGCGAAGGCATGGTTTCTGCGCAAGTGCCTCAATGAGAGCAACCTAACACTAATGCTTAACACAAAAATTTTAGCTCCTATAATGGAAGGTAACACGATAATCGGTCTTGAGCTTCTTGAAGAAGGAAGCTTAAATACCCAGCGGATACTTAGCCATTGTGTCATTGATGCCACACCTGATGGGGATATTGCCGCTGCTGCGGGAGCTCCCTATACTGTTGGTGGTGAAGATTATGGCGCCCATGGACTTCTCCAAGGGGTAACTCTTGTCTTCGAGTTGAGTGGGATTGATTGGGACTTGGTGATAAACCACATAAGAAACGATGGTATAGCTAGTACAGGTGTTACCGATAATGCCGCATGGGGATATAATAACGAAATTCGTAGCTATGTGCCCGTAAACGAAAATATTCGTTTTCGAGCACCAAATATAGCACGTCAAAAAAACGGCAATGTAATTATAAACGCATTGATAATTTTTGGTGTCGATGCCCATGACCCAGAATCCTGCACCGAAGGCTTTGAACGTGGACAGCGTGAAATCCCCCATATCATTGATTTTATGAGAGAAAACTTCCCAGGTTTCGAAGATGCTAAATTTGTGCAAAATGCATCTAGACTCTATGTGAGAGAAACCAGGCATTTCATTGGCGAATACAGGCTCACCATAACTGATGTTCTCGAAAATAGAGACCATTGGGATAGAATAGGGCATGGAAGCTATCCAGTTGATGTTCAAGCAAGCAGTGCGGACACCGTCGGTGTGGTCATAGGCAAACCAGCAATATACAGTATCCCCTTTCGTTGTTTAGTTCCATTGGAAATAGAGCAACTTTTGATTGCTAGTCGCAGCGCATCATATGATTCTCTCCCCCATGGCAGTGCTAGGGTCATACCGGTGGGAATGGTGGTTGGTGAAGCATGTGGAGCCGCAGTTGCATACAGCGTAAACAAGAAGCTCACATTTCGTGAAATGAGCCAAGATTCCATGGCTATTTCCTGGTTGCAAAATACACTAATAAAACAAGGTGCCTATTTAGTGGAGTATGAACCTGTCCATGTGGAAGTCATGGATCATTGGGCATATGAGGATGGTCTAGTGCCAGTACGTGAGTTTGGAATGACTTCAGGCGGATATAATAATGATTATCATTTAGATTCACCTCTCCCCCATCGCTGGGCTTTACAGACAAATTCTACTAAGATCATGCGTATACTACACGAAAGGACACAGTCTCTCGGTGATGAACAAATCCCAAATATTACTATAACTTTGGATACCGATGAAGTTTCCGTTGGACTCGTTTTCCAGACAATCGCCCATTGCACATCCTTGGGAGCAGAAGGCTTTGCAGATCCCAAATTAGCCCTTTCTTATTTGCTTGCTCAAAATATTCTCAAAGAAGATGATTTACAGTTTTATCCAAACCATGATGATATTGCCACATATGGGCAACTTTACTTCCTATTGGGTAGACTATATACAAGGCTATACGAAGCAAGGAGTGGCAGACCATGAAACTTGAAGACACATATGATATTTTAATGCATAACCCATTATGGAATCAAATCGATATTGCTCAATATACAAGCATGATAGCTTGCATGGAAGGAAAACAACGTAGCTTTCGCAAAGGTAGCTATATTGTTATGGCAGGTGACGAAGTTACACATATCGGTATGATACTATCTGGTAGCGTGAAAGTTATAAAAGAAGATTACGACGGAAATATATTTATAATGACCGAATTGGGAAAATCCGATCTCTTTGGTGAAGCTTTTGCCTGTGCTGGTGTAAAACGTAGCCCTGTCACCATTCAAGCAACAACAAAAACGGAAGTGATGTTCATCGATTTTCAGAAGGTCTTAAGCACCTGTTCTTCTGCCTGTAGCTTCCACACTAAACTAATCGAAAATATGCTTTCGTTAATAGCGCAAAAAAACCTTCTTCTCAACCAAAAAATCGATATTTTATCAAAGCGTAGCACTAGGGAAAAACTCCTGGCTTTTCTCGAAATGTTCCGAATTGATGGCAATAAATTTCTCATACCCTATAACCGTGAAGAAATGGCACTTTATCTCTGCGTTGACCGCAGTGCCATGTCATACGAATTGAGCAAAATGCGCGATGAAGGTATAATAAGATATAAAAAAAACGAGTTTGAGATACTATCAAACATACTGCAAAACCCTATATAAATTTTTAATATATAATAACGAAATGGGGTGTATACATGTCGGAGCGTTTATCCACATTTGTAAAAAACCTAATAATTACATTGATGGTTTTAGCGTGCAGTATAATAGGTGCCAGTATTCATCATCCGCTCTCTACAGAGCAAGGTTTTAGTACTCAAATTGATGATACCTACCCCAGTGATGAATCTATTACTTCCCATGACCCAATTGAGACTGATTCACAATTAGATGATGAGATTGATTTATTCGTTGATACTGATAAAGACAACGAGTTTGTTGATGAACTTGAAGATGTTTGGGAACCAGCTCCCGAATTCTTCATAATTTCTATGATGGGCGACTGCACATTCGCCAGCGAATATAATGCAAGAGATAGAATTCAATCATTCGAAAACATTGTGGGCGATGATTTTGCATACCCTTTCAACTTGGTAAAACATTTGTATGAAGATTCAGATTTTACCATCGTGAACCTGGAATGTGTATTGACCGAGCATGATATACAATCAGATAGTGCTTTTCATTTCAGAGCGGATCCCAAATATGTGAATGTTTTGCTCGAAGGAAACATTGATTTCGTTGCCCTAGGTAACAATCATACCTTTGATTATGGGCAAAAGGGTTATGATGATACAATGCAAATACTCAGTGATAATGGTATTTCATATGCACCCAATGGGCAATGGTCTTTATTTACCACTGAAAAGGAATTGCTCATTGGAGTCTATTCTCGTAACTTTCCAAATGACAGTGAGGTAGTGAGGGCAGTACAAGAAATGAAAGCCGCTGGTGCAGAACTAATCATAATGGCTCTTCATTGGGGCGAGGAAGGTTCATATAGAGCGAGTTCCTGGCAAAAGACCATTGGGCAAGCCGCCATCGACGCGGGAGCGCATATAATAATGGGGACACATCCCCATACATTGCAGGAAATGGAAGAGTATAATGGTGGCTATATTTATTACAGTCTCGGTAATTGGTCTTTTGGCGGACATACGAATCCCAGAGATAAGGATTCAATAATTGCTAAAGTCACAGTCATGCGCGATTTAGATGGTTCGATTTCAATCGTATCTGTCAATAATATCCCTTGCTCAGTCAGCGGAAGCGAGTCAATCAATGATTATCGACCTGTTCCATATGAATTTGCTGCCATAGAATTCGAAAGGACGAGAAGCAAACTTGACGGTAGTTTCAACGGTCCCGATTTGATTGTCACCTATGATTTATTAGCTCCTGAAGATACTATTGACCCCGAACTTGAAACATAAAACTATATGCTGCAAAAAGTCTACTGGAAAAACTTGGGCAATTAAACTTGCAATCTTCAATAACCTATAAATATAAGCGGAAATTCTTGACTTTTGCTATGTGCCGTGGTATTGTTGCCATTAACACCCATTGCCCGCAAGGAGACTTCGGAGACAAGCCTTGTGGGTATAATTACACGCAAAACAGGAGGTTGCCTAAATGATTTATTTTGACCAAAGACGTAAAATGCTTATGGAGTCTGAATACAGTTATCAACTACAAGAGCGAGATGACCCATATTTGTACCGAGAAATGTTTCCATATACTGAAATACCTAAAACAACATTTAACAACCGAGTAAGCCCAGTAGATCCTCCAGATGAAATATGGATTACTGATACAACATTTAGGGATGGCCAGCAAAGCCGCGCGCCCTATACTCCTGAACAAATCGCTACGATTTATAAGCTTCTCAACAAACTGGGCGGACCTAAAGGGATAATAAGGCAAACTGAATTTTTCCTATATAGTAAAACAGATATAAATGCTCTACGTCTATGTCAGGACCTCAATTTACCATTTCCGGAAATAACCGGCTGGATTAGAGCCACCCACAATGATTTCGAATTAGCCAAGGGT
Source organism: Oscillospiraceae bacterium (assembly GCA_009777775.1). Classification (GTDB taxonomy): domain Bacteria; phylum Bacillota; class Clostridia; order Oscillospirales; family Oscillospiraceae; genus WRMH01. The sequence continues at coordinate 116,212 of WRLE01000005.1, read as the reverse complement.
ATGGGGCTGAAAGAATGTGGGATTTTAGTCAGTTGCTCGGATTACCACATTTTTAGCAAGCTTAAGAAAAACAGAAAACAAGCCATGGACGACTATTTGGGAATAATCAAAGATGCTCTGGAAACTGGTATTAGAGCACGTTGTCACCTGGAAGACATAACCCGAGCCGATTTTTATGGTTTCGTAATCCCCTTTGTCACAGAAATAAACAAACTTTCCCATGAAATTGGTATTCCAATAAAAATACGCGCTTGTGATACCTTGGGATATGGCGTTCCCTATCCTGGTGCATCTATGCCCAGGTCTATCCCAGGAATAATATATGGACTTCGCAATTATGCCGGACTTAAACCAGAGCAGCTAGAATGGCATGGACACAATGATTTTTACAAGGCTGTTGTTGGTTCTGCAACCGCATGGTTATATGGTGCTTCTGGTGTAAATTGTTCCTTGCTTGGAATTGGCGAGAGGACTGGCAACACCCCCCTTGAAGCCATGGTTATAGAATATGCCCAGCTTAGGGGAACTCTGGATGGAATGGATACCACGGTAATCAAGGAAATCGCTGACTATTATGAAAACGAACTTGGTTATGTCATTCCGCCTAAAACCCCCTTTGTCGGATCGGAGTTTAATGTTACCCAAGCTGGTATCCATGCAGATGGCTTATTAAAAGATGAAGAAATATACAACATTTTCGACACCACAACGCTATTGAACAGTCCCCCCACCGTTGCCATCACATCAACATCTGGTGCTGCTGGAATTGCCATGTGGCTTGGTCAGAATGTTTTCATAGGCGAGAAAATTGAAAAAACCGATGAGCGTGTCTTGAAGCTTAAAGCATGGGTCGATGCTCAGTATGAAGCAGAACGTGTAACAACGATTGGTTCTGTTGAGCTGATGGAAGCCTCTAAAAACTTAGGAATCGTATAACATACGAATACCTTTCAATATGGTGTAACCCCCCTCGGAGCATATCAGTCCGAGGGGGGTTAATTTGATTTTGAAAGAATTATTAAATCGCATTAATAATAGCTGTACCTATTTTTCTCAAATTCATCCATGACCCACTCGTTGCGGTCTGGGTATCCCATTATGCCGCCACCGAATGCGTAGCCTCCACCAGGAGCCAAGAGGTCCATACGCTCTCTAACATAAGCGCGAACTTCCTCTTCTGTGGTTTGGGGCCAGCAAACGAAACCGTTGCCATCGAAGCCGCCGACTATGGCAATTTTGCGACCAAATTCCTGCTTAACCCATTCAAGATCGCTACAGGGTTCTGCTGGATTCCATGCATTAAAGCCCATATCAACGATATATTTCACGAAGGGTGTGAAGTTTCCACAATTGTGATGCTGGGCATAACAGCCAGCTTCTTTATATGGCTTCACGGTCGCTCGCCACATTGGTTCGAAAATATCAACAAATACTTCCTCAGATACGAAGGGTGCGCGCTCATGGGCTATATCATCACCCATACCATATGCATCCGGTCTAAATAAGTCAATGAATTTTGAACCGATTTCTAGGTTTATACTTAAAATGAAGTTAAGCAAATCTTTTACTTCGTCCGGCTCTTCCAAGCAAGCTATTAAGCCATTGTTAAACCCCATGAATGCTACCAGCATCTGGAAATAGCCATTTCCAATGGAACCGCCTCCGAACTTAGGTAGTTCAGGGTCACGATCATCCAGAGCTCTTTTTGCTGCTGCTTCATAATCGTATTCGTCTAAAATAGCTGGTCTTTTAATAATGTCGCGCCATTTACGTATATCATCAAGGATGAAAAAGTCGGGTTGGGGTAGCGCACCATTATTTGCATGGGAGCTGACAACGTAGGGGACGCCGAATGGGTCGATGAAGTTCTCTGTTCCGCCTGGTCCTGGAGCCAATCCGGTGAAGCCGACATTCCAAGGTCCTGATCTGGGTACATACTCGGGTATCTCGCCTTTTAACATGAGCATATAATTTTCGTGTTCGCTAAGTCTTGCCATACCTATGTCCTCCTATAATAATTTAGTAACTGAAACTGCGTCCATATTATACCTTTTGTTATATTTTGTCTATATTTATTTTCAGTTTTCATTAATTCCAATATACTCATCATAACTCATTGTTCTATCAACAATTCCATCATCTTTGAACTCAATAATTCGGTTGGCAACAGTCTGAATAAGCTGATGGTCATGGGTAGTAAATATAACATTACCAGAGAACTCAGACATACCATTATTGAGAGCTGCAACACTTTCCAAATCAAGATGGTTTGTGGGCTGGTCAAGCAAAAGGATACTAGCTCCTGATAGCATTAATCTCGACAACATACAACGGACTCTTTCTCCTCCAGAGAGAACTTTCACCTCTTTGTATACATCGTCAGCTGTGAATAGCATCCGTCCCAAAAATGTTCTCAGATAGCTTTCTCTTTTATCTTCAGAAAATTGACGTATCCAATCCAAAATACTATCTTCGTTACCATCAAAATAATCAGTATTATCCTTAGGGAAATAAGATTGGGTTGTGGATGCTCCCCATTTTATGTCACCTTCGTCAGGTTCTATTTCACCTGCTAGCACTTTAAACATGGTGGAAATTGCATTTTCGTTATCACCAATAAATGCAATTTTGTCATCCTTACCCATTATGAAACTTACTTTGTCCAAAACTTTTATTCCATTTTGTGTTACGGTGACATCAGTAACGAATAATCTATCTTTACCTGGTTCACGTTCCATTTTAAAGCCAACCCAAGGATATCTTCTTGTCGATGCTGGCATTTCTTCTATAGTTATCTTTTCCAGTAGTTTCTTTCTGGAAGTCGCCTGTCTGGATTTAGATTTATTAGCAGAAAAGCGACGAACAAATTCTTCAAGCTCGCTGATTTTTTCCTCATTTTTTTTGTTCTTTTCCTTAAGAAGCCTTTGCATCAATTGGCTGGAGTCGTACCAAAAATCATAATTTCCCACATACATTCTAATTTTGCCGAAATCGATATCGACTATATGCGTGCATACCGTATTTAAAAAGTATCTATCATGGGCAACAACTATAACAGTTCCCTCAAAATCCATGAGGAAATTTTCCAACCATACAACAGAGTTAACATCAAGATTGTTTGTGGGCTCGTCCATCAGCAATATGTCTGGTGTACCAAATAGCGCCTGTGCCAGTAATACCTTCACCTTTTGTCTTGGCTCTAGTTCACCCATCATCGAATCGTGTAGATTAGTTTGTAAACCTAGACCATGAAGTAATTGTGCGGCTTGTGGTTCGGCTTCCCAACCTCCAAGTTCGGCATATTCTTCTTCCAGTTCGGCTGCACGAATGCCATCTTCATCGCTAAAGTCTTCCTTTAGATAAAGCTCATCCTTTTCCTTCCCACACTGATACAACCTTTGATTACCCATTATCACAGTTTCTATCACCGTATTATCGTCATATAGGTTCTGCTCTTGCTTTAAAACAGACATCCTCACATCTGATTGAATCGATATACTACCAGATGAGTGTTCAAGCTCTCCAGCGAGAATTTTGAGAAAAGATGATTTTCCAGATCCATTGGCACCGATTACTCCATAACAGTTCCCTGGAAAAAATTGTAAGTCAACTTGGGAAAAAAGCGTTGTGCCTCCAAAAGACAAACTAAGATTATTAACAGCTATCATTATTTTCCTTCCGTTTCTATGTTTTGATAGTAATAATAACACAAAATCATTGTTTTCGCACGAAAAATATGCTAAAATGTTTACATAAACTACGGAGGTTCATGATATGACACAAGTTATAGTATTACTCGTTGGCATAGGCATTTTAAATCTTGGTGTTATGATATATAGAAGCAAAAGACGTTCAGAAGCCGCAAGCGCAGTTGAGCAGGAGCGTATAGATACCGTTTTTCGTCACGATAGCTTGGTGCGCAAGCTTGATAACGAACAGGACGAAGCAGCAAGATTTGTGGAATTGCGGAATAAAACATTTGAAATGTTTGAATTAGTTCGTAAAAACCATGAAAACGATGACAACGAAGACATAGAAGACTAAACATAATTAAAAAATGTAAATGGTGTCAAAGAAGCATTTATAGCTCTTTGACACCATTTTTATAGTGTAATACTTATATTAAAATTCAATTCTCTTCTCTATACAGCCACTACCTGCCTTTCGCTGATGAATTCCAAGACTCCATCCTTAACTGTAATCACTAGGGTTTCTCCATCCTTTATGCTGCCTTCCAGCATTTTTTCCGCTGCAGTGTCTTCGATAGCACTTTGTATTGCTCTACGTAGAGGTCTTGCTCCATAAACGGGATCGAAGCCAGTTTCAGCTAGTAAATCAATGGCAGCGTCCTCTATTGTCATTTTGATTCCTATGGCTTCCATTCTGCTGTTCACAGTCTCAAGCATTTTCCAGCATATTTCACGTATGTCTTCCCTACTCAGTTTATGGAAAACTATCACATCATCAATCCTGTTGAGAAATTCTGGCTTAAACAGCCTTTTGACTTCCTCCATAACGGCTTCTCTGATTTGCTCGTTTTCTTCCTTGTCACTATCTTCCACACCAGCGCTAAAACCAAGTTTTGTACGTTTTTCCACTATGTTTCTAGCACCGGCATTGGATGTCATTACTATAATTGCGTTTTTGAAATCCACCCGCCTACCCTGGGAGTCTGTTAAAATTCCATCTTCCATTATTTGCAACATAATGTTGAAAACATCCTCGTGAGCCTTTTCAATTTCGTCAAACAACAGAACGCAATAGGGTTTCCGACGAACCTTTTCCGCCAAATGTCCGCCATCATCGTAACCGACATAACCAGGAGGCGATCCAATCAGTTTCGATACTGTATGTTTTTCCATATATTCAGACATATCGACCCGCAGCATCGCATCTTCGTCTCCGAACATGACTTCCGCAAGTGCTCTACATAACTCGGTTTTACCCACACCAGTCGGACCTAGGAATAAAAATGAACCAATGGGGCGTTTCGGATCTTTTAATCCAACTCTGCCTCTTCGTAATGCTTTTGCAACTGCTGTAACCGCTTCATCTTGTCCTACCACACGTTTGTGAAGGGATTCTTCCAACTTTAATAAACGTTCACCCTCGTCCTGGTTTATGCTTGTAACTGGTATACCTGTCCAACCTGAAACTACAGCGGCAATGTCTTCTTCACCGACACTTCCCCCTTGTCCGCCTTTTACGCTTTGCCAGTTTTTACGAGCGTTTTCAATGGATTCGTCAAGTTCCTTTTCCCTATCTCTAAGTCCAGCTGCTCTTTCAAAATCTTGGCTTGACACAGCTGCTTCTTTTTCCTTTGCCAAATCCTCTTTTTTTGATTCTAGATCCCTAAGCTCAGGTGGGAGAAGTAAGCTGTTCATCCTAACTCTGGACGCTGCTTCGTCAACCAGGTCGATGGCTTTATCGGGTAGGAATCTATCCGATATGTATCTGCTGGACATCATAACCGCAGCATGGATAGCCTCATCGCTAATTTTTAATTTATGATGAGCTTCGTATCTATCACGAAGTCCAAAGAGGATTTGAATCGACTCCTCTTGCGTTGGCTCATTCACCATAACTGGTTGAAAACGACGCTCTAGAGCAGCATCTTTTTCCACATGCTTTCTATATTCGTTGAGGGTAGTTGCTCCGATTATCTGCATTTCTCCTCTACCCAAGGCAGGTTTTATGATATTTGCCGCATCTATTGCACCCTCAGCTCCACCAGCACCGATAATTGTGTGTAATTCATCTATAAAGAGGATTACATCGCCAGCTTGTTGCACTTCATCCATGGCTGTTTTAATTCTTTCTTCAAACTCACCACGATATTTGGTCCCTGCAACCATTCCGCTTAAATCCAATGTGACTATGCGTTTGTTCAGTAGTGTTTCTGGAACATCACCCGATATGACTCGCTGAGCCAATCCTTCCACAATGGCTGTCTTACCGACACCAGGTTCACCAATGAGAACAGGGTTGTTTTTAGTGCGTCGAGATAGTATTTGCACAACACGTTGAATCTCGTTTTCCCTACCAATGACAGGATCTAGCAAGCCATTTGTTGCTGATTCCGTAAGGTCACGACTGAATTGGTCAAGTGTTTTGGTATCAGCTCTTTGATTAGCGCCAGAAGTCGAAGCGTTTCTCACAGGCTTGTATATGCTGCTGCGAAACTCATTGATAATTTCAGTATATAACTTGTTGAGATCTGCTCCAGTGGATAAAATCAACCGCGCTGCAACACTCTCATATGCTCGAAGGATACCCATAAGTACATGCTCTGTGCTGACATAACCATGTCCAAGCCTATTTGCCTCCATCACTGCTATCTCTATAATGCTCTTTGCTCGAGGGGACAAACCTTGTGGACCAGCACTACCTGGCTGACCAGTCCCAATATTCTTTACGATTAAGTCAGCGATGAGTTGGCTTTCAATACCAAACTCTCGCAGCACCTTTGCCGCAACGCCTCCACCTTCTCTGGACAGACCAAGGAGTATATGCTCGCTACCAATATAATTATGACCAAATTCGGTTGCCGCTGCTTGTGCAAGTTCGAAAACAGTCTTCACTCGCTCCGTGAACCTATCTTCAAATTTCATTAATAACCACTTCCTTTACTTAATAGACTCATTTTCCATTTGTTTTATTTTATCTCTGAGCGCTGCAGCTTCTTCATAATCTTCTTTTTGCGCCGCATTGAACATTCGCTCCCTTATTGTGTTAATTTCTCTACGTTTTTGCATTTCAGGATCCACATCGACAGCAGGTATGTCTTGTTCAGATAGTCTGTCATCATCGTTTATATTGATATCATCTGAGTTTGTAGTATTTTTAGGCATATTAGCGAAAGCAGCATTTGATAATCCAGCAATCCCCGTAAAGAAATTTTGCATACCTTTACCGCTTGTTCCACCTAATACTTTTCCCATATTAAAAATATCGGAATAATCAATTCCTGCCTTTACAGCGCATTGAGAACACATATGAATTTCTTTAGTAAAACCATTGACGATGACGATTTGATGAAAACTCGCATTTTCACTCCCGCATATTTGACATTTCATTTTATTTCTCCTTGCTTTTCCCCTTGCATGTTTGTATTTTTCATAGGTAATCTTGTTTATTTACAATATGTTTATTGAGTTTAGTAGCATTTGCTTTAGTATGCTTGCCCTTAATATATTTCTTTCCTCAATCCTTGCTGGCCTTAAAGCATTATGGCCCGTTGCAGATAGTATCAATCTCGCCACCGCTTCGTTAATCACCCTACTTTGAAGCAAATTCGCAATCAACGCTTCCACTGTGCTCGTATCAATACTTTCGCCAATTGCGTTAACCGTGTGCATAATTAAAATCTGCGGCTCCAGCTCCACTCTCTTGATTCTTATGTATCCCCCGCCACCGCGTCTACTTTCGACAATATAACCTCGTTCCGGAGAAAATCGAGTGGAAATTACATAATTAATCTGACTTGGTACACAATTGAATCTATTTGCCAAATCAATACGTTGCAACTCCGCCGTCCCTCCAGTTTCGCTGAGCAATTCTTCTATGAATTTTGCAATGATGTCGCTTATACCCATCGAAATACTCCTTAAATATATGATTTGTTGATAAATAGCATTTCTTTAAAGACCTAAAGTAACACGGAAACAAATAATTGCTGTTTGACTTTGACTATCTTTGACTAATTGTATTTTAGCTCCTTACCCACAGGGGCGCAAACCTCATATTTTCACGTTATTCCGAATTATTGTTCGTTACTATAAATTGCATCGTAATATCGCCTGTTTTCGCAACATTTCGTCCATATTCGTAATTTTCCTAATTACTCTATACAGCAAATTTCTTAATTGCCACAGTCTTTATCGGCAGTTATTGTATATTCGTATAGCGGAAAAAAGCAATAATGCTGTCAAGAATTTGGTTAATCTGACAAAATAGCAACAATCATCTTTTTTGTCTTGCTTCTTATGCTCAAGTGTAATAAACTGCTCTCACTTATATAAAAAGGAGGTGAAGCATTTGGTAGACTCTGCACATATCGATAGCTTTCGTGATTATCTAGTTGATATTCGACGTGTGTCGCCAAACACAGTTGCATCGTATATACGTGATGTGAATCAGCTTTTCGGTTTCTTAAATGACAGTGGAAAATCCACTATTTCAGATATTACTGAAGTCGATGTCCGTATGTTTATTCAAAATCTCGAAAATAACGGACGCTCAGTTGCCACCATATCTCGCTGTATTACCTCCCTCAAAGTATTTTTCACCCGCCTGACCCAAGAAGGCTTATTTAAAGAAAATCCAATCTTGGGTATAAGCACAAAAAGCAGGGAAAAGAAACCACCACAGCTACACAGTGATATAGAAATTGAACGCTTTCTTAGCCTTCCAGATGGAACTGGAGCAAAGAGCTTAAGGGATAAGGCTATACTTGAGACGCTTTACGCAACAGGACTGCGTGTTAGCGAACTCATATCCCTCGATGTTTCTGACGTGAACCTGGAAACTGGGCTTTTGATATGCAGAAATGGTAATGAAAGAAATATCCCAATTTATGCGCAAGCTATAAAGGCAATCAACCTTTATTTAAAAGCTAGCAGAAAAATTTTAGCGCATCCTGGCGAAAATGCTCTTTTTGTAAATGCCAATGGAAAGCGATTATCCCGCCAGGGTTTGTGGAAGATACTCGATAGCTACAAAAAAGAAGCGCAAATAGACGATGATATTACACCGCAGACTTTAAGGAATTCTTTCGCTGCGCATTTGCTAGAAAACGGAGCTGACCTCCAATCTCTTCAAAAGCTCCTAGGTCATGCTGATATTTCATCGACCAGAGTTATAGCAAGAGCGGTAAAAAACCAGATTAAGGATGTTTACAACAAATCCCACCCAAAGGCATGAGCCTTATACACAAAAAGCATAGCTCTGCTTTGCTTATTTTAAAGGAGAATCAATATGAGAGATGAAACAAAATGCCTACATTCAGGCTATACTCCAAAAAACGCCGAACCTCGTGTTGTGCCCATCGTTCAAAGCACAACCTATGTATACGATTCCACAGAAGCCATTGGTGATGTTTTTGACGACCCGACAAAAAGCTTGATCTATTCACGCTTTGCCAACCCAACTGTGATGGCGGTGGAGGATAAGATCGCAGATCTTGAAGGTGGCATTGGAGCTATGTGTACATCTTCGGGACAAGCTGCAACGCTTTTGGCTATTTTGAATCTATGCAAATCTGGAGATAGCTTCATCAGCACAACACAAATATATGGCGGCACTGTGAATCTCTTTGCATATACCATGCAAAAATATGAAATAGAGTGCATTTTTGTGGACTGCGATGCCAGCGAGGAAGAAATAGAAGCTTCATTTAAAGATAATACCAAGCTTATTTTCGGAGAAACAATAGCAAATCCTGGATTAAATGTCTTGGATTTTGAAAAGCTTGCTAAAATTGCCCATAGACGTAATGTGCCTTTAATAGTGGATAACACTTTCGCCACGCCTATATTATGCAAACCTTTCGAATATGGAGCCGATATCATCGTCCATTCCACATCAAAATATATGGATGGTCATGCTCTTCAAGTTGGAGGTGTAATCATTGATAGCGGAAACTTCGACTGGTCCAGCGGCGATTTTCCAGAAATAACGGGTCCCGACATGTCATATAAAGGCATTATTTATACAGATACATATGGGAAGAGCGCATATATAATCAAAGCTAGAATGCAACTAATGCGTGATTTCGGAGTTTATCCCTCTGCCCATTCAGCTTTTTTGTTAAACCTTGGTCTCGAAACCATGGCTCTTCGCATGGAGCGATATTGTGAAAACGCTTATAAAGTAGCGAAATATTTAGAAGCTTCTGACAAAATTGAATCTATTAGCTATCCTGGTTTGGAAAACGACAAGTATTACGAGCTTGGACAAAAGTATCTAAAAGGTGCCAGCGGTGTCATCACTTTTAATGTTAAAGGTGGCAAAGCTGCTGCTGTAAAATTCATGGACTCTTTGAAACTAGCTTCCAACGAAGTCCACGTTGCAGACATCAGAACCTGTGTCCTACACCCTGCCAGCGCAACCCACCGCCAGCTAACTGATGAGCAACTAGAAGCCGTAGGAATAAACCCAGGCATGGTTCGTCTATCTGTTGGTCTGGAGCATGTAGACGACATTATTGAGGACATCAGCCAGGCAATTAGGAGTTAGGAGTTATGAATTAGGAATTAGGAGTTATTTATAATGAATAATGAATAATGAATTATTAAAGTGACTGTTAACAGAACAAAAAGATAATCGGTGCAATCCATAATTATTGGTTGCACCGATTGTTTATAAATATCTTTTAATTATTATACGAGTAGATTAATTATTCATTGTTAATCGCTAATTCCTAATTCCTAACTCCTAACTCCTAACTCCTAACTCCTCATTCCTAATTTTCAAAAATGTAATTTTTGAACCTTCCGTATAGATTTTGGTTTATGATTACATCAAGCTCTATGGCTTCTTCAAGGTATCTTGTGTTTAGGACTGTGCCTTCTCTGTGGAGGGTTTCTACTAGACCTGCTTTATCGTATGGTAAATGTACAATAACTGTCTTTTTTGAAGCAGATAATACAAGCTCAACCATTTCCAACAGATGTGGTATACCCTGCCCTGTTTTCGCTGAGATTTCCACGCTTCCCTCAGGGTTGTGAGGTATTTCTTCAGTTCCTAAGTCGCATTTATTGTATGCTTCAATCCTTGGTATATCAGAAGCACCCAGCTCTAATATCAAAGCATCAACTACCCTTACTTGCTCTTCCCATTGGGGGCTAGATGCATCAATGACATGAATAAGCAAGTCGGCATATCGCAATTCTTCAAGGGTTGCTTTAAACGCATTTACCAAATGATGTGGTAATTTACGGATAAATCCCACTGTATCCGAAACGAGGGCTTCCAAGGTATCGCTCACAGCAAGACGGCGAGTGGTTGTGTCCAAAGTGTCGAAGAGCCTGTTTTCCGCTTGTACGCCTGCTCCAGTCAATGCATTTAATAAAGTCGATTTTCCAGCGTTCGTATATCCCACCAGTGCTATTACTGGAACATTATTTTTTTCCCGCAATCTCCGTTGAGTTTCACGATTTCTAGTGACCTCTGAAAGCTCCTCTTCGAGTTTAGTGATTTTGCGACGGATGTGTCGTCGGTCAGTTTCCAGCTGGGTTTCACCAGGACCCCTTGTACCGATTGGGGCGCTGGTACCTGTTTGGCTAACCAAGTGACTCCACATACCTGTTAGCCTAGGTAGCAAGTATTTGTACTGGGCTAATTCCACCTGTAAGCGACCTTCCCTTGTCCTTGCTCTCCCAGCGAAAATATCTAAAATTAACGATGAGCGGTCTATGACTCGCATACCCAAATCCTCTGAAAGAGCTCTTATTTGTGAAGGTGACAATTCATTGTCAAAGACAGCAAGGGTACAATCGTGAAGCTCGGCGATTTCTTTTAGCTCCTGAACTTTCCCTTCACCAATGAATGTTCGAGGCTCAACAGAGCGTCTGCTTTGTAATGCTCTACCCAAACAAATACCTCCTGCTGTTTCAAGAAGCGCTTCCAATTCATTAAGGCTCTCTTCAGTGGAGCGGTCATGTATATTCATATTATCGGCAGCCAATCCAGCGATTACAGCTTTTTCTGGCTCCATGGTATTTAGTGTTTTTTCCAAATTTGTCTCCTTAATCTCTGCAATTTGCGAAAATAAAAAACCCGTGGTCTTCTCACGGGTTTTTGGGATTATTGATTCATGCCGAACTTCCTGTTGAACCTGTCAACTCGTCCGCCGGTATCAACCAGCTTTTGTCGTCCGGTATAAAAGGGGTGACACTTGGAACAGATTTCTATTTTTATATCTTTCTTTGTGCTTCCCGTTTCAATAACCTCTCCGCAAGCGCACCTAATAGTCGTCTGCTGATAGTCAGGATGTATCCCTTCTTTCATCATGTTCACCTCTTTCATCATTAATAATAAATATGCTATTTACGAAGTACGCTATTAAAACTATACATTCGATTAACGCACAAAAGCGATTGTAACATAACAAAAATCCAATTGCAATACCTTGAGCAAAATTTTGTTATGTATACTTGCACAACAATTAAAGCAATTGCCTTAAACTAGCGATAAATTAAATGGAACGTAGTTTCAAAGGGGCTGCCGTATACGGTTGTATAATCGTTTCGGCAGCTTGGTGTTATTTTTAATATATACGATTACAAATTTCACAGGTGAATGTCAATTAAATAATTCGATTATCACTTGCTATTACAAAGGTATATCATATGAAATTTTTAGATAGACTTAAACAGGAATCATCGCTATTGGTACAATGCTTTATTGTTATCATAGTCTTTTTGGCTATGATTATAATAAGCAGTTTTTTTGCTACAAGAATTGTTAACACGAACCTTGACCATCACGGTGAGGAACTAATAGTACTCTCGGCAGATACCTTGACTGCATATATAAAAGCGCATCAAGTAGCTTTTGAAAATATAGCTTATTCAATAGAAGATGCATATTCATTGGGATTTGATATTGAAGAAATAAAAAGCGAGCTTACCAGGTCATCACTATACCTAATGGAGCGAAAAGACGGTCTATACAGCGGATTTCTATATTTATATGGCTATATAGGTGATGAATTTATCCAGACTTTCGACATTATTAAGGAAGACTTTCGTGACATATCAAAGCGACCTTGGTACATGGGAACTCTTGAAGCAGGAGGTGAAACCCATTTCAGCGACCCATACTATTGCTACCAGACCGAGGATTTGATAGTTTCTTTTTCGAAGGTATTATATGATAGGAACGGTGAATCCTTTGGCATTCTTGCCTTTGATATTCGATTTTCAGCGATAGTAGATTTTATTCAACAAATACCCTACATGGAAGCTGGTTGGGGAGCGCTCCTCGACTCTCAGCTAAGAGTAATGGTGCACACGGATGAAAGCGTCCTCGGTTCAAAATTAGATGAATTGTATACAGAATTTGGTGAAAACTCCATACTCATAGATATTTTGCGTTTAGGTGATGAAGTCAGCGCTTACAGGGCAAGATCCTATACAGGCATGGACAGCGTGTTTTTCAGCAGACGCTTATATAATGGTTGGCATTTATATTTGGGAATACCTGTTGAGGATTTCTATCAAGATGCAGACAATATGAAGGTGATTCTCACAGTAACAGGGGTTATTTCCATGTTACTCCTATGCGGAATCCTCACTTTTCTGAACGCTGCCAAAAAACGCTCAGATGAAGCCAGCAGGTTAAAATCATCTTTTCTTGCAAATATGAGCCATGAGATACGCACTCCTATGAATTCCATCATAGGGATGTCGGAGCTATTGATGAACTCCCGCCTAGCTGAAAGAGATAAAAAATTCGTTAATGACATACATGCTTCAGCAAATGCGTTGCTTTCAATAATCAACGATATACTCGATATGTCGAAAATCGAAGCTGGTAAATTCGAACTTGTGCTTGTACACTACAGTATACGAGAGCTAGTGGGCGAAGTTGCCTCCATGTTTATGTTCGTAGCGAGAAATAAAGGGTTAGAGTTTAAATACGAATCTGAAGGAGAGCTACCAGAAGCCGTATATGGAGATGATACCAGATTAAGACAGGTGTTAACAAACATATGTGGGAACGCTGTAAAATTTACGGAAACCGGTTCAATTAACTTAAAAGTCATCACTGATGATAAACATATTATTTTTGAAATCAAAGATACAGGAATAGGTATACGCAAAGACGAACTCCCGAAGATATTTAGAGTATTCGAGCAATCTACTAATGAAAAAAGCAGCAAAATTACAGGTACTGGTTTAGGCTTACCCATCAGCAAAACATTTGTTGATATGATGGATGGTGAAATAAAAGTGGAAAGCGAATATGGTAAAGGGAGCATTTTCACAGTGACGATTCCTCTTGTACCAGGTGACCCAAAAAGCATTGACCGTACAGATGGTATGATGAATAGCTTTACCATATCAGCACCAGATGCAAAAATCCTGGTGGTTGACGACAATGAATATAACTTAATAGTTGCTGTGGGATTACTAGAATTATATGGAATCCATGCAAAAACAGCATCTTCGGGAAAAAGTGCGATACAAATGGTTCAAAAAGATGATTTTGACATTGTGTTCATGGATCATATGATGCCTGAAATGGATGGTATCATCACAACAAGCAAAATAAGAAGCCTTGGAGAAAAATATAAAAGTTTGAAAATCGTAGCTCTAACCGCCAATGCCATAACAGGAGCTAGGGAAATGTTTTTGGAGAACGGTTTTGATGGTTTCATATCAAAACCCATTGAAATACCTGCACTTACAAAAACTCTGATAGATAATCTACCAGCGAATATAGTATCAGAAGCCATTATTTACGAGGAAGATAGTTATGATGCTGATAATTTTGAAGCGGAAAATACCTTTATTAATGCTCTTGCCAATGTTTCTGAAATAAACCCAGACATCGGACTTATGCGCGTAGGTGGACATATAGATATGTACAGTGGCAATCTAAAACTCTTTTATGAAAAGCTCCAGCCTGACTGCGAAAAAATGATAGCTTTTATGAAAAACACCGATCTGCCAGGTTTTGCCATAACTGTACATGCTATGAAATCTGCTCTAGCTAGTATAGGTGCCATGCCTCTATCTACTTTAGCACAAAACCTCGAAACTGCAGCAAAGGACAATGATGCTGCTTTTTGTAATGAAAATTTCCCTACTTTATTAGAAAAACTAGAGCAATTACACCAGCAATTATCTCAGGTCTATTCTGTGAACAAGAAAAAAGTAATAAAGGAAAGTGGTGATACTGAGCATCTATTTGAAGGTTTGGATGATGCGTTGATTGCTATACGTTCTTATGACAATGATACTGGGATTGAAATTTTAAGCAATTTAAGCTCATTTATTTATGATAATGAAACCGATGAAATCTTGGAAAAAGCATTGATTGCACTAAAAAAATACGATTTTGCGGAAGCGAATTCAATGCTATCAATGATCTTGGAAAAATCATAGATAACAATTGCAGTCTTCACCAATGCAAATGCTGTTTCGATTATGCTTGTAATTGCAATGAAGCTTTGGTACTATATGTGAACACCATATTGATACTAGCAGTAATTAACATCATAAGGAGCTACAATGAGCATTATTGAGTTGATAATAATGGCTATAGGGGTATCTATGGATGCTTTCGCTGTTGCAATATGCATCGGTTTGTCCATAGAAAAAATCGAGTTTCGGAAACTTGCTACTGTGGGATTGTACTTCGGTGCTTTTCAAGCAGGGATGCCTTTGATTGGTTTTACAGTGGCTAATTTTTTTGCTAATTATATCGAAACATACGATCATTGGTCTGCTTTCATTTTGCTTGGCTTTTTAGGTGGGAAAATGATAATCGGTAGCATAAAAAATAAGGATGAGGTTTGTGAGGAGATAGAATTAACTGCGATAAATATGCTCCCCCTTTCCCTTGCTACTAGTATCGATGCATTGATTGTGGGTGTTTCATTAGCTCTTCTGAAAGTACGCATCATACCAGCAATTTCTTTGATTGGAGGCACCACTTTCACCTTTTCCATGTTGGGTGTAATATTAGGCAGCACTTTTGGATTACGGTTTCGTTCAAAAGCTGAAATTGCCGGTGGCTCTATTCTTATACTCATTGGATTAAAAATTTTGCTTGAACATACCCTACTAAGCAGTATATAATACTTTTAGATTTGGATTTAATAAGCCTTTGATATACAAAAAGCCACTATAAATGGCTATGTTTCAAGGCGAGAGGAATATCAATACATGAGGAGAGAATGGGAAAAACTCGACAATGCTGCGAAAATATACCCTTCGACCCAGATTAAGACTGACACCCACGTTTTTCGTTATTGTTGCGAGCTATATGATGATATAGACCAAGACATACTTCAAGCAGCTTTGGAAGATACATTGGAATTGTACGATATATTTCAAGTCACCCTTAAACGAGGGGTCTTTTGGTATTATCTCGAGGATTCCGATATAATTCCAATAGTCCGAGAAGAGCATTCCCATGTCTGTGCGAAGCTTTCTGACAATTACGAAAAATCATTACTGTTAGAAGTCACTTATTTTGGCAAACGTATAAATCTTGAGATGTTTCATGTACTGACTGATGGAACTGGTGCCATGAATTTCTTAAGAACTCTTGTAATAAAATATCTATCCATAAAAATGGAAGTAGACGAAGCAACCCTTGATTACGATGCTTCCCAGAATCAAATGCTCGACGACAGTTATGGCAAATATTATTCAGGTTCAAAAGATTGGAAAAGGGAAAAAGCAAAAGCTGCTTGCCAGATAACTGGTGCGAAATATTCCGATAATCGTCTCCGCGCAATAACAGGTCGTATGAGTACCGCCAAAGTCTTGGAAAAAGCTCATGAATACGGAAGCACCCTCACCGTATATTTAGCCGCTTGCCTAACATATGCAATTGGCGATGTTTTGAATGTTAGAGAAAAAAAGAAACCTCTTATTCTAAATTTACCCGTGAATTTGCGCAAGTACTTTCCCTCTGAGTCAATACGCAATTTTTTTGCTACCTTATTCATCCCTTACAATCTTACTGGAAATGGCGAAACTTTAGATAATATCACCGCAGCCATTAAAGACCAGCTCGAAAAAAATGTGACTGAAGAAAACCTGGCGAAAATCCTCGATGGTCTTTCCGCAGCAGAAAATAATCCCATTGCGAAAATCGTTCCCCTTCGCATAAAGGATTTTTTCCTGCGGCGTTTTTATATACGGAACTTGAAAAACTACACAGCAACTTGCTCAAATGTTGGCATTTTCAATATACCAGAGATTTACAAAGACCATATCAGATCATTTGATGTGATGATTGGCACCAGTAAGCTACATATGTGTATTTGCTCCTATTTAGACACCCTTAGCATTACTTTTACAACACCTTTTCGCAGTTCTGATGTGGAGCGACAGTTTTTTAGGCTTTTGACTTTTGCAGGAATCGAAGTTGAAATCATTGCCAATGAACCTAGTAATCAGGAGGTCTCATGAAACATTGCGTCAAATGCAAAGTAAATGTGCGTACAGAATCGAAACGCTGCCCATTATGCCAGCGTCCCTTGACTGGTGGCGAAAATGAGCAGCTATATCCTGTGGTCAACTCAGTATACAAAGAATACGAAGCCTACTTTAAACAAATGCTTTTTGCCACCGCAGTAATCGCCATAGGAACAGTTTCCGCCAATGCTATTATTCCTTCAGAAAGATTCTGGTCCCTAACTGTAATCTTCGGTATGGCAAGCTTTTGGGTATTCCTACTCTTGGTTATTAATAAAAAGCACAACATTGCTAAACGTATATCTAACCAAGTATTTTTCGTAACCATCGGCTGTGTTGCGTGGGACTTCTTCACTGGCTGGAAGGGCTGGTCCCTTGACTATGTATTCCCCATAGTCTGTGTGATAGCTGTTATGTCCATGTTCATTTTGGCTAGGGTGATGAAGTTAAACGCCAGAGACTATGTGGTATGTCTGATTGCTGACGCATTTTTCGGTGTCCTACCATTAGTTTTCTACTTTCTCAAACTAACTAATGTAATCTACCCATCAATTGTAGGTAGTGCACTCAGTCTTTTATCTTTGGTATCTATTCTTATTTATCAATATAACACCATTAGACTAGAGTTAACAAAGCGCTTTCATTTGTAATGTAGAATTATTCACATTTTACTAGTTTTAAATTCTTTCAAGTTATTTTCAGGTTATTTTCATATCTATTCTTCTTCCGCCGATTCGTCGATGGAGTCTAGAAGTTGTCTGTACCAGCTTAGGGAGTCTAAATAGGCTTGGGTGACAACTTCGACTTTTATATTATGCAAAACAAGCTTTACGGTTGTATTTTGCCAATCAGCACGCTCATATGCATGGATAAGGGAAAGAACGTCATATATCCTCCCCTTTTTATTGGCAAGGGCATCCCTAATTTCCGAATCAGCAGCAACTTCATTCAATGCATCCTCCATCGGCTTTTGAAGTATGACATCAAGCAAGGAAAACAAACCAGCAATGAATAGAGCTCCGGCTTTAATCGCCATATCAAAGGCAGGAGCCAAATTCTCAGCAAACTTTGCCCTTATAAGCGACAATTTAGTTATTTCACTTGGTCGGTCTTCACCGATGCTAACGGAAATTGCTACGGTAGCCCATTTTTTTACTTCCTTTTGACCCAGAATAGCAACAGCATGACGTATGGAATCAATACGCCTCCCGCTACCTAGGTTAAAAGTATTTATAAAGCGCAATAGAGAAATTGATAGAGCAGGATCTCGTTCAATTGTGTTTGCTGCAGATATAAGATCCAAATCCTCTTCATTGATCTGCCTTAAAAGGCTAAGAGAGTTCACTTTTAACGGTGAAATTTCCACATTACCTTTGGTGATTGGTTCTGAATAGAAGTCACCTGATAAAAGCATATTATTCAAAGTAGAAAGCTTATCAAAACTTTCCATATCCGGAATCTCAGTAAGCACCATACTGGTTTCTCCAGCAAAGGGACTTATCGTTTTCATATCATCAACAAAATCATTAGACCTGACATTTATTAGTATATAATCAAAAAATTTAACAGCAGTTTCAATCCCTATTGCTTCACTGAGACCATCCAGGGCCATACGATACCCATTTTGTTTCAATATTTTGAGCTTTTCCAAAACAGCGGTATCAGTTAGTGTTTTTTTGTCGATAATACATACTAATTTTTCGGGAGGTATATCTGTATTCATGGGCATACCCATTAAAAGTTGATATTTTGTTAGTTCGATAAAAAGATCATAACTACCAGAAAAAGGTTCGACACCGATTTCATTAACCAGCTCCAGACCGGGTGCCAATAGTTCAGCGCCAAGCATCCGATGGTCGTCAGCAGCACCGAAGAGTATATCGCCTGCTTTCGTGACAAAACGATATGCATGTACAGCCATTTGCGCATCAAAAAAAGGAATAGTGCTGATAAAAAATTTCATGCTCATATAGTCTGATAACCTCCCATAATGTTACCTTGCTGTAAGCAAGCTGATTACTTCAAAGTCTGTTCTTTCTTCTGTTAATGATTATTATAGTAATCCCTACTAATATATATCGTAATATAAAATGAAATATTGACCATCAAGAAACAGTTTAATATATCCTAGCTGATATAGTCAAAGGGAATATTACAGAATTGTTACGATATGCTAATTTTAGTATTTTGGATTAATCTTTCGATATAATATTGGTGAAAATTATGTGTAAAAACCACTTATTGTATAAGGATGTATTTAAACGATGTTGAAAAGACAAAAACGCATATACAGTATTTTATATATTATATTATTTATATTGCCTCTATGTACTTTTTTATATACTCATGCCAGTAATAATAATCAAATCAATATAGTCTCAACACCCAGAGTTTCAGCCACAGTATTACCAATATCCGGATTTGGTACGCCAAGCTGGCTCCTAGATAACGAAGGACGCACATGGACAAACCCAATACCACTTAACACTTATGTGGTATTCATGTTACCAGACCCCCTATCCCATGTGCTTTTTCAATGGATGTCCAGTGCAAACTATGATTACAACACAATTCGATACGGAGGACCTAGCAGCTACGAGATATCATATAGCACAGATTCCACAAATGGATGCGATGGGACTTGGGTGACCGCTGTATCAATAACAGGAAATCAATCCGCTGCTCGTTCCCACGAAATAAAAGCTGCAAATATAAAATGGTTACGACTGCGTATTACCAGTGGCACGGGAGCTATAGACGAAATTGACATTCATGATATGAGTTATGTAAATGATGGAGCTGGTTCTGATACTTGGGGCTTTATTGGAGACAGTATAACCGCTTTTGCTTTTTGGAGAGATGCCTCTGCAGGAAAAGCTTTCAATGTGCTAGTAAATGAATCGGATTCCAGTCGTTACCCCAGCATGATGAATCTTGGCATCGGTAGTCAAAACGCTTCACACATCAATAATCGAATACAAAGTGAGATTGATAATAATCCTGGGATTTATTTTTGGGCGATTGGAATAGGCACAAACGGAAATGACAGCGTTACTCAATTTGAAACGTATTTAAGAGGTATAATACAAACTGTATTAGATAATAAAAAACAACCCATAATTGCAAGAATCCCATATACCAGAGACCGTGGTATGGACAACCGCATACAGCAATACAACATCGTCATCGACAATCTGACCAAAGAATTCGGACTCACATCCGGTCCCGACCTGTACAATGCTTTTAAAGACAACGCAGACAGCTATTTCAGAGACATATTACACCCCAATTCCGCAGGTATCAACGCAATAAACCAACTCTGGGCCCAAACAGCCCTTAGCATCCCCACAAATGAACACGGGGACGGTTCTTTTGTTCAATTTGAACAGAGGGACGGTTCTTTTGTTCATTCTCAGAGTGAACAGAGGGACGGTTCTTTTGTTCATTCTCAGGAGGAGCAATCCAATAATGACAGCGTAGCATCTTCACCCTCACCTTCTAATTCACCCTCGTCCACACCTTTGAACACGCCAATTGCACCGACTGAACTATCATTTTACGTCAGCGGTACAAGAATTTACACAAATGAAGGCATGGATTTTGTAATTAGAGGAGTAAATATAAACGGCCCCGGTTGGTGTTTTCAAAGAGATACCCTCCAGGATGTTGATATGTTAATCGATATTTGGCAATTCAACACAGTTCGATTATGTGCTGCCAACAAGTGGGACTGGTTTGCCGCAAGCTGGAACAGTGACTTAGAAAAAATAATCGATGCCTTTACCAAAAGGGGTATTGTTGTCATTTTAGAAAACCACGACTATACAGGAACATACCCTTCCCGTGACGAAAATGGCGGATATGATTATGAGGGCAACTATATAGAGCCTTTATCCCATTTAAAAACCTGGTGGAAAGACAAGGCAGAAAGGTTCAAAGATAATCCTTATGTTTGGTTTAATATTATGAATGAACCAAGTTCCGCGAACACCCAAGCTTCAGCGAATCTCTGGTTCAATATCCACGATGAAATCATAGCACTAATCAGGGAAACCGGTGCAGAAAACATCATCGTCATCGATGAGCATGCCTGGGGTCAAGGCGGTGGCTATTATTATGGACCTGACTCCTATGATAGCGCAATTATCACAATGGGTCCAGCATTGTTGGAAAAATATGATAATCTCGTGTTTTCTCTCCATGTGTATGATGCTTGGGAAAACGGTATGAGCCGATTTAAGAGCTATTTTCAAGATGCTCAAGACCGCGGTTTATGCGTAATCTTAGGAGAATACGGAGTCATGAACAATAACAACGCTCAATTGAGCGCTGTAAAATGTATGTTTACCTATGCGATAAGATATAATATAGGTAGAATTTATTGGGCATGGGATGATGGGAAGCTACCCATGACTAACGAAGGCGAAGGCTGGCGCATAAATCGCACTGATGGAACGATGCCCACAAACCTCACCTGGGTCGGACGAATGATTTGGCTCGATAACCATAGACAGTTGAGAACTAACATGAAGGGATATCAAAAAAGAATAGGAACTTATAAATAGATTAACGATTCCATTAATGAAGAGCAAGATATGAAATAGACTATCTTTGAAATATTCATATAATTGCACCTCTAGTCCTGGCAGGTCCATGGGTACATCGATATAACTACATTCGCTAACTCTTCTTTGTTGTTTTCCACTTTTTCATCAATAACTATTTCTAAAAGCTGGTTAAGTACAATCCCTATCTCTTTCCCGTCTGAGACTCCCAACGCCAATAAATCATGCCCATTGATGGCTAAATCCTTCAAGGAAAAGCATTGCTGCTGCTCTATTATTCCTTTGATTATGTCAGGTAATTTATTCAGTTTATCAAGCTTTTCATCACGAGAAGATTCCGATTGCGCCATTGCATCTGCCCTTTGGACTTCGATTAATTGAAACAGCCTTTCTTCACCAATTCGATTTAGCCATCGTTTTATATGCTTATTGCGTGGTTCAATTTCTACATCATGATAAAGAACCAATTCACTTACAGTTTTTATTGTATTGCTGTCATATTTCAAACGCAGCAATATCTCCTTTGTCAAATCTGTGCTGATTCTCGAGTGCTCATAAAAATGGCCAATATCATCAGCTTCTGTATAACACATTGGTTTCCCAATATCATGTAATAACATAGTTAAACGTATCATAAGGTCGCTGATTGCATGGTCAACACTCAAAACTGTATGGGTGTATACATCAAATGAATGATGTGGGTTGTTTTGTTCAAACCCAAACATTGGAATTATTTCGGGGATTATTTCAGCGATTATGTATTTATAATCAATAAGAAGCGAACTAATCCCTTGACCGAGTAGCATCTTGTTCAATTCACTTCTTATTCGCTCTTTTGCAATATTTTGTAATAAATTACAGTTTTCCTGCATCGCTCGGGAGGTTTCTTTGTCTATATTAAATCCAAGGACTGAAGCAAATCTCATCGCTCGCATTATACGCAAAGCATCTTCTTGGAATCTTTTTTCGGGGTCGCCAACACATTTTAGCAGTTTATTAGTAATATCGTCAATTCCTCCAAACAGGTCTATTATACCTGTTTGGGGGTTATATGCCATTGCGTTCATCGTAAAGTCTCTGCGGGATAAATCGTCTTCCAAGCTTTCAGAAAACAATACCATATCTGGTCTTCGATTATCACTGTAAACACCGTCTATCCTAAAAGTCGTTATTTCAACGGGTTCAATTGAAGCTTGATGCGGTAGCAATGCAACAGTACCAAATGCAAGCCCCAAATCGATAATTACATAGCCGCTAAAGACAACTCTTGTCTGTTCTGGTAAAGCTGATGTACAAATGTCCCAGTCTTTTGGGATTTTATCCATGAGACTATCTCTCACACAGCCACCCACCACATACGCCTCGTATCCTGCGGATTCAAGTGTGTCTAATATCTCTTCTATTTCATTTGGCAGTTCAATATTCATCAGTAACTACCTTTTCATTAACAGACATAACAAACTACTTTTCAGGTGTTCATTTGTCCAAAAAAAAATCATATACTTATCTTTAATTATTTCGTTGATGTTAGGCATTATGTGTCTCCAAATCAGTTTTGTTGTTGTGTAACACTTTCTTAAGATACCACTACAATCCCATCATCGTTGTTCATGTATTCACCATTGCTTGTTCGTTATGGTCAGGTAGGAAGGGTGAATACATCATTATTGCATGGTTTTCCACAACAAACTCATCACTAACTTCCTGACCGCTTATATCATATACCCTTCTCCATATCGAGTTGTGCCTTGTGTATCCGCCCTAGAATTCCAGTTGCATAATGTGATCTTTTTCGTACACCCCACTCACTTTTTTAACAGCAATCTTTAGATTGGTTATTTTGTTATATTGAAGATACATGTCGAGATCCTTCAAATTGCGCAGCAAAGGCGTCTCATGGGTAAAACACACATAAGGTAGCGAGGATACGCTTTGTTTTGAGTACTTTGTTCCGCTTTTCAGGAATAACATATGTCTTCTCAAGGTAAAGTACTGCTTGCCAAGAAACAACCTTAAATTACTTCGCTTTATTGGTTTCGCAACTGTTTGACGATTCATATTGTACACCTCATTAGGTATCAAATACGTCCTAAGACCAACAATAAAACAAGAAATTAAGAGAAATAATCTCAATCCGCAAATAATGAAAGCTGCTGTGTCTTCTGCTGAAATAGATTGTAATTAATATAAAGGAGATATACATCATATTAACAATTACAAACCAGTAAATACTATAACACAGCTCCAACGATTGCAAGTAGACCAAAGAGCATAAACCATATTCCCATTACTTGAAGTATAGTATCCCCTTCTATACTATATCTTTTTGGTTTTTCGTTACTATAAAATAATTCTACTACATCTCCAACTACATATTTTTTCGAAAAAGGTTTATAAAAATAATATATGCTTTGTACTCGTAATAACCCCTGTGGGGTTTCGTACTCAATAGTCGGTCTACCAATGGAAACATAAACGATTATTCCTCTTGTTTTAGTCCCATGCTTTATTATGCTTTTTTCTCTATGAAATACATACAATCCACATGCAAAAAAAACGATTCCATTGATGAAGAACAGTATAAATCTAAAAGTATTCATATACATTGCACCTCTAGTCATGGCAGTTACATGGGTACATCAATACAATAACCATCAGATAAGTAGTAATACAGAGATTATTCTTGTTATTTATAACTACATGATATATTATGTACAAAAATGGTATATTTTGCATCCTATCAACAAAAAATAATATACTTAATGATCACTTATGTTGCTTATTGTTTTCAGTACCAGATAAGAATTATCTATATGTAATTATTATTTTTGAGGAGAAGATAAATATGACGAAAAAGACGAATTATTTTTTAATGATAGTGTTGATGATTACATCAACGATTATAACAACTGTGTCAATTTTCTATTTGCCATCGTTTCTATCGATGATATTACCTCAGCCAATATATGAAATATTAAAATATCAATATGTCTTTATTTTTGGACATATCTTTTTTTTAAGTCTATTAACAATATGCATTTATTCTTTGGTAGGTTGCTATGTCGGAATAAAAACAGAAACAGTTAAAGATGCAATATTATATGCAATAAGCATTGGTCTTGGTCAGTTCCTTAGTCTACTACTTGTCGGTTCATTCTTTGCTGGAGCGTTTATATTTAGTTTTGTGTTCCAATATTTCCTATTTGCTCTACCCAGCATATTGGCAGTTACAATTCCAGCATTAGTACTTAATATTATACACAAACGCATAAAAATTAATAAACATGCTTTGCATGCTATTGCATCAATTGTAATACTGACAGTCTATATGCTTACAAGCATCAGTTTAAAAAACAAAGGAGAAAATCGTCCTCAGATTGATTATATGTTTGGTACGCCAGTATATCAAGGAGTGAAAGAACAAATTGTACAACATAGTGAATTTCAATTAGAAGTGGATTCATCGTCTGGTGAGGATGTATATATAGGATTTGGCAGTTTCCCGGCTATTGGATATTGTGATGAAAGTGCAATTCTAGTTTCAGAGTTTTGTCATCAGCATCTTAATTTACTTAGTACATATGAGCAATACGAACTTATGGATAATGTCACATCAAGTGATGTCAGTTCATCTATAAGATCACTTATTAATAAAAGGTTTTCATCACTAAATATGAGATACTCAAATCGTTTCAGAGAAATGATAAATGACGAACTCTCTATGGATATTGCAATCTTTCCTAGAATGCCAAAAGATAATTATCGAGATAATGACAAAATACTACTAGAACCCATTGCTATAGATGCTCTTGTCTTCATTGTTCACAAGGATAACCCAGTATCTGATATATCTTCAGAAGAACTATGTGATATATATGTAGGAAACATAATAAATTGGCGAGACCTTGGTGGCGATAATTTACGTATAAAGAATTATCAGCGCAATGAAAGAAGCTTCACATACAAGCTTATGATGAGTGAGGTGATGCAGGGAACTCGCTTAATAACTCCTGTGCAAGTTGATAATGGTATAGGCGAGTTAGTTAATGGAGCATATCAGAATTTTCCCGAGAGTATAGGCTTTTGTCTTCTCAGTTTTTTAGAAAACGATGGGTTTCACTTCGATAACGACTATAAAGTACTAAGCATAAATGGTGTCTATCCTGAATTGACAAACATACGAAACGGTGCATATCCGTATACTATTTTGTTTTATGCTGCAATCCGAAAAGATGATGAAAATAGTAATGGTAGCCGTTTTTTAGATTGGATATTATCTGATGAAGGTCAAAAATGTGTCACGCAATCTGGGTATATATCTCTTCGTGATAACTAGCTTTATAACATTATCTAAATTTTTTTCACAGTTTTTATGTCTCTGGTTTTTTCAACAAGATACCGAATGATAATTTCGATATTCGTACTCACAGCTTAACTTTCTGTGAAATAGTTAAAAATGGATATTTCATAATTATTCAATATTCATCAGTAACTACCTTTTCATTAACAGATATAACAAACTCTTCGATGCGTTTATAATCGGGTTGACTCGGTAAGCTTGTGTTGTCAGCAGCATATTTCATACGTTTTCCATACTCATCAACCATTTCGAAAAACTCAGGCATATATGTTCCGTCGGGCTTTCTGTATTTTCCGCTGCGTATGCTCATCAGAAGCTCGATATCGTTTTCTCTGTAGGTGATTATTTCCTCTTTTTCCAAGATATCCAGACACATCAAATACAACCTCACCAAATGCATGGCATGTTTGTCCAGCGATTCAAGCTCCTTCTTTTTGTTTCTCTGAGTCAAAGAGCCATATGTTTTCACAATGTTATTCATGTCAGACCATATGTTCTTGTAGTCCCGTAGAGGATAATGGCTCAAATTGACATCAACAAATATTTCCGAGTCTAAGTCTTCTTGTTCTGAATCGTCTATATAAATTGATATAGACCCTTCTGGTATCGTTTCGTATCTGTCTTCGAAGGACATCATCGCGGATTTTATTGACTCAAGAATATGTTTTTCTTTTTCGGATTGCGGATACGAATCGCGAGCTAGTGCGTTTTGTAAGCGACGCAGTTGCTGCTGTGCATATCCGCCGAAGGAATTCACGACTCTTTTCGATAGAAACATTCTACGGTTGTCGATCAATTGCTGAGCAACTGGACTATATATCGCATAATGCTCTTCTTTACATGCAACCATTTCGATTGTATTGGGGTTCATGCTACATAGCAAGCTTATAAGTTTGTTGAAACTATACACGGTGGTATCGGTAGCTTCGTCAACTACCTGTTCGAAGCTGCTCAATCCAACCAAATCGGATTTTCTGTTAAACGCAACGCCACGAATATCGATGTCTGATTTGGGTGTATTTGTTCCATACGCATGGCTTCCACCATATGTCAAAAATATCAATCTGCCCTTCAGATGCTCATTTGTCCTAAGAAAATCATATTCTTTTCCTTTGATTATTTCGTTGATGTCAGGCATTATAAATCACCATGTAGTTTTGTAGTGAAATCTATGTGAAACTAAGCACTCAATAAAATAGGTTACAATAATATTTAAAAGATTTCAGTCATCAAATAATGAAAGCTGTTGTGTTCGAACAGAAATATGTGCCGAATGATTTGTCGTTTTGAGCACATCTGAAAGGTCGTAGTTTGATATAAACAGCTCTTTACCCTTTGCTGCTGTTTCGCTTTTGTAATTGTTCATGCCATATTGCAAT
The DNA here is from genome assembly GCA_009777775.1 of Oscillospiraceae bacterium. GTDB lineage: Bacteria > Bacillota > Clostridia > Oscillospirales > Oscillospiraceae > WRMH01. The sequence goes on along the minus strand of WRLE01000005.1, from coordinate 88,749 downwards.
TCCCAAGAATAGATATTAGCAAATTTGAATAACTCCCTGTTTTCCTCGCAATCATCAAGGGTGATAAGCCAATTGTGCTTACATAATCTCATATCATCTGCGAATCTTTGATGGTCAAATCCGGTATGGAGGTTTCCTCGTCTACCGTAGAGCCTCGATTTTGATTGTGAGTAATATGGCGGATCAAGAAAAATAAATACATTATCTCCTTCGTCGAATAGTAACTCCGAATAGTCTTTATTGCATATTTCCACATCACTTAAAATCGGAGCTAATTGAAGCAATCTTTCAAGGGAAGACATGGTAAACCGTCCTTTGAATGCGCCTTCGGAATAGCCGCCGGAATCGACTGTTCCAGAAAATGTTATCCTATTTAGAACAAAAAACCTCACAGCTCTTTCGAACTCTGTGTAGTTGTCATTTTGCGTATAATCGGTAAACAGCTTTCGACCTTCTGTGCCGCTTTCTTTTATTGACAAGACTGATTGATAAAGCGAATTGGCATCTTCTTTTAAATATTTCCAAAAGCAATATAGATCAAAATTCAAATCGTTGATAATGTACTTTGCAGATGGGTTAATAGTTTGAATAGCGTCGATAAACACTGAACCGCCACCGACAAAAGGTTCTCGAAATTCAATGTAATCACGCGGAATCAATGGGTTGATGAGTTTTATAGCTCTTGTTTTCCCTCCTGGATACCGAAGGACACTTTTGATGTTTGAACTCATATCTGACCTCCTGAGGTATATTCGACTGCAAAACCATTCGTATTTGCTTCTTCATGGAGCATTTCCAATATAGATTGTTCAGAATCTGATAAATTGCCGGATTTTGATGATGTCAGCTTTAAAATGGGAACCACATCATAATCGTGATTATCTACTATTGCAGTGCTTAAGTTTGTAAAAAGCACCATTTTGAACAGACCTTCTTTTATAACGCTTAGTGAAGGCAGGGTCCTACTCGCTGTGTGTTTTGCCTCAACAAGGTATAAATTGTTTTTATCGATACGTGCTTCATCGGCGGTCAAATAATAGTAACCACCTTGGTAATTGCTTATTGTAATCGCCGCCTTTTCACCTTCAGTAACAAACTCCTTTGGCTGTACAGTTATAGACTCTCTTTGTTGCGCAGTATAAGCAAGTTCACGAGATAGTTTCATGAACGAATCTCTATCACGACCTAGCTTTCTTATTCTTGCCAAAGCAGTATCTTCAGAACTCATGGTTACACCTGTAATTCCCGATATATTCCTATATTTTTCTATTGCTGTGTTCATTAAACTCTCAACATTGTCAATTTTAGCCATGTTCCAATGAAACGCATTTGAATGGAACGATAATAACAAATTAAATCGGTTACGAATATAGTCGACATCCAAACGTTGATTTGTAATTTTGTTGCTATACTTCATATTCTTTTCAGCCTTATCGTAGTAAGCTAGGATTATATAGACATCCATTAGGCTCATCAGCGAAATTGTGTCCCATTGTAAATAGTCACGTTCACCATCGACTCCTTCATCTTTTATAATCGGAATAACAGTTACCCTTTTGCCAGGAAATCCCATTGTATTATAAACTCTTTCAAATGGGTAGGAGCGTGTCCTCTTGGGAGACACCCACCTACTGAAAGCGAACTTGTTGCCACTGTGATTTAGTAGGAAAGTCGTATTATCCAATGCTTCTCCCAAGTCAGATAACTCATATTCATTGTATGAATATTGAGCTAATATTGGTTTGTATTGGATGCTTTCTATTTGTCCATAAATATCCATATTTCATTAACCTTTGTTGAATTCAAAAAGAGACCACTATTGCTAAACCATTATATTGTTCTACGAGATTTATACCATTCAAAGAATCGCCACGCTCTATACAAATAGTATATCATTTTGATTTTTCATAAGCAATAAAACTTGAGCAAATATTGCGCTTTCTTATACTTTGACAAATAGGCATTAGACCAATATAATATAGGTTGTATTCGATAAGGAGAAAACGATGTTTGATATAACAAAAACAGATATACAAAAACTAAATGACGGCGAATTACGGGATCTTATCGGTCGTTTATGCGAATCTGAAATGGAGCTCAATAGACTATCTCGTAAAAATGTAATTTGGGGCGGCGCACAAACAGCTACAGATGATGGTATTGATATCACAGTTAAAATAGATAACCAAAATAACGTTTTAGATGGATTCATTTGTAACCGCAATACTGTAATTCAAGTAAAAAGGTATAAAATGGAACCATCGAAAATTACGAATGAAATGGATTTTAATAAGGATAAGCTTTGGGAAATACTAAAAAAAGTAAATGATAAAGCAGGAATGTATATAATAGTAAGTGGAGCCGATGACGCTAATTTGAAAATGCTAAATGCTAGAAAAAACAAGATGAAGGATATCTTATCAAAGAAGTTTTTAAACGAAATAGAGGTGGATTTTTATGATAGCCAAAAAATCGCCTCGTGGGCAAACTCTTTTCCATCAGAAATTGCATGGGTTAAAAACAAAGTCGATATTACAACACAGCATTGGAAACCATATGAAAACTGGTCAAATGATGTAAATGGAAAAGACTTAGAGTATATCATTGATGACAAGAATCGAATAGAATATAATGGGAGTCATCATAATATTGAAGATGGAATAAAAACGCTTCGCAGTCTGCTACAATTAAGTGGGAAATCAATTCGGATAATAGGTCTATCTGGAGTCGGTAAAACAAGATTTGTTCAAGCTTTATTTGATGATCGCATAGGAGATGACTCATTGCCAATAACATCAGTATTATATACAAATTATGGACACTCGCCATCACCTTCTCCTCTAAATATGGCAGCTTATTTTTATAATACTCGTAAAACTGTTACACTGATTATTGACAATTGCTCCTATACTTTGCACAAATCATTGACTGAGATATGCACTCAACAAAATAGTACTGTCAATATTGTAACAGTTGAATATGACATAAGTGAAGGCGAGCCTGAAGAAACTGAGTTTTTTAGACTCGGTCTAAATTCCGATGCGGTTATAGAAAAACTACTTCATGGTTGGTACGATGATTTATCTTCCAGTATTATAACAAAAATAATTGAACTAGCTGGTGGAAATGCAAGACTAGCAAAACTCCTATATGAAGCAATAAAAAATCATGAATATACCGATTCTTTTACCGATAAAGTTTTTTTTAATCGGTTATTTTGGCAAAATAACAGTAAAGATGATGAGCTACAACGAGTTGCCGAAGCTTGTTCCCTTGTCTATGCATTTGATATGGAAGACAATAATGAGTTAGAAGTTTTAGCAAATATTGCTGATGTTAGTATAAAGAATTTTCGCCGCCGTATCAAAGAACTCAGAAAACGCGAAATATTACAGGAACGCTCAACTCAGAGAGCAATCCTCCCTCATGCATTAGCAAATTATCTAGTAAAAGAAACTTTAAGTTATTTTGAATTACCCGATAGTAAATTTTTTGAAAATAGTAACAAACGGCTTTTATACTCATTTATTAGAAGGCTAAGCTATTTGTATGAAGACGATAAAGCTATAGGAATCGCACAGGAGTTAATATGCTCATATGAAGAGCCTAATAACTTTCAAGATAAATACGATATAGAAGCATTTTGCCGACTTGCAACTATTGTCCCTAAGGAGGCTTTAAAAATCATCGAGGATAATGTAAGTAACTTCTTGAAGATATATTATTCCCTTGACAATTATACGGTTCGCATTGTTGCATACATCGCTTATGAAGCAGAACTATTTGCTCGTTCAGTAGATTTATTAATTGCTATGTATTTGAATTGTGAATGTTCAGAGTCATTAAAAATTTTGATTAATCAGAGATTGGTGCAGCTTTTTAGATTGTATGGATCGGGTACAAACGCTACTCCTGAACAAAGAATGCGATATGTAAAATCATTACTTAAAAGTGATAATTATACTAAACAAGAACTCGGAATGAAACTGCTGAAATCAGCCTTAAGTACTAGAAATCATAGTACAGGAAACACATTCACCTTTAGTCAACATCAAAGAGACGAAGGATACTGGCCGTCCACTGAAGATGAAGACAAAAATTGGTACAGTACTTTTTTGCAATTATTCGAAGAAGCAGTTTGTTCAGAAACATTTGATGGATGTTCATTACTAGAATACACAAGCATAGAGTGGAATTTACTCTTTGAAAAAACATATTTATCACCAGTAACACTTGCTTTTGTCAAGAAAATTAGGAGCATATGTTTTTGGCCGGAAGGTTTATTATCAGTTAAATTCGCTATGAATTATTTAAAAAACCATCTTGATCAACAAGAAAAAACACATAACAACCGAGTTAAAGATAATCTGATGCAAATTGAGAGCATATTAACACACGATAATGATCTTGAATTTATTATGTTGCTTCAATCAGCAAATCATTACGATTTATCGAAATATGGCTACTTACCTAAAAATGAAGTAGAAGCAGAAAAGATAATTATTGAAAAAGCAATTTTCGCTTGTGCAGATACTTCTTTTAATGCTATCTTTATGCGTAGTTTAGTATGTAAGAGTAATAACCATTCCTTTACAATTGGTCGGGGTCTTTGCATAGGCTGTAAAGATCGCAAGCTGTTTTTGAGTAGCTTAATTAATGAGTACACCAAAACGCCATCAAGCATAACAGGAGTCGATGTACTACAAGGTTTTTTGCATGAGTTAGTACTCATTGACGAGGCACTCCTCAAGGAAGTATTACAGCGAATACAGGTAGATGATAATATGCGAAGGTATTATCCTAGTATTATTTCTCAATTCGTTGGTGATTTCTATTTTGACGATCTTATCGAAAAGGTTTCAAATTGTGGTTTTTCAGCAAGATTCTTTGATAATGTGTGGCGGGGCAGGGGCTTCAAATCATTAACAAATGAACAGCATTCAAAATTTTATAATATGTTATATAGAAAAGTAAATGGAGCTGCTGTTGCTATAAGGTTGTTCCACGATCATTTATGCCTTGATATGAAAGATTCGAAGTTGCAAAATGAATATGCGTTAATTGGACAGCATTTACTTTTAGAATATGAGTACAATGATCCATATACAGACCACATTGATTATAATATATCAATAGTATTCAAATCTTGTTTTATTGATGATTCAGAAAACTTAAAAACGCTATATCGCAATATATATACAAAGTTCAATGAGAATCACTCGATTTTTTATCCACATCTTATTAATGAACTCATAACATTAAATCCATTCTTATTTTTAGATGTATTTTTATGCGATGGACAGGATTTATCTCATCAGTTTACCACAATGAAAAATTATGATTTATATTCCAGCATGCTTGACTCGATAGATAGTAAAGAAATAATTCATTGGGTTGAGCTAAATATAGATGAACGTTGTGCTAAGATAGTAAACGCTATACGATTGTTCTATAATGAAGACAATGTCGCATACTGGAAACCCATTGTATATGAAATATTTTCAATGAGTTCTAATCCTCATAAAATTGTTAAGCTGTTGCTTGACACGCTTATTCCAAAGTCATGGGATGGTTCTCTTGCTGATATACTTAACAGTCGCTTGCCGCTAATTCAAGCGTTCAAAGAACACGAAATCTCTGATATAAGCATATATGCAAATGAATTTGAGAATGGTTATATTACAAAAATATCAGCTGTTCGGAAATGGGAGAAAGAGAAAGAAGAAGAAGAAAGAAAGCAATACAACAAATTTGAATAGTACACCAATCATATTGAACACTTCTATCTCATTAACACTCAGCATCCGCCAACAACCACTTTTGAGTTAACAAATAAATCAAACAATTCGTTGCGTTCAAAATCGTGCTTGCTTGGATAGCACGATTTATCTGTAGAAATTTCAACACTGCTCATTTTCGGAAATTATTTTGATTGTATTAAGTTTACAACGCATCTCATGCTCCCCAGACAGTTATTTGCATATCATTATGCCGTTCATCGCGACGCCAGATCCGTTCGTCCCAGGTTCGTTCATCCTCACGGTCGAAAATAAATAAATGCGCCTCATCGGCTCCAACTTGGCGTGCATAATCGGCTGTTTGCTCCAGCCCCTTCTCTATTACTGTTTCAAGAGCACCACGCCGCAACTTGAGCTCGATAACAATGCGCTGCAGAGACCCGCGCATACCGAGCTTTTCATCCAGGGGCCATTCGATGTATAGGTCTGTTCGTTTACGACCGATACCATACTCACGGCTAATGTAACCGCCTCCGTTTACTATGCGCTGGAGGAAGGCTTGCATCAAAAGTTGCGGACCTGCTTCTTCATAACCGAAAGCTCCGACCCAACTGTCGGCGTGCTCGCGGAAAAACTGCTGGAAAGCACTAAGGAGCTTATACATATCAAGTTTTCGTTCGGAAGTTACATACCATGCTGTTTCTTGGTTGGGTATTCTTGTCTGCGCTACCCATACAAGTTCTCGGGGTATCACCTCGCGGTAAATCCTGTTACTGATGGATACTGTTGGTTTTGTTTGTATCAGACCCATATCTTCGACATATTTTTGGTCATCCATTCGAATGCTTTCAACACCGTTGGTTTCGCCAGTAAGTATAGCTTCTAGTACCCGCTGAACTCGGGGTTCCTCTAGCTTGTGCATCAGCTGGTCAAGATGAGTAGCTCGTGATTGTATAAGGTTCTCCCTAGCTTCTTTATAATCGCTGAGCGTTATCTCAAGATCACGGTTGCGGCACTTAATGAGTTTCCACGTTACTTCATATCCAAGGGCGTTAACGAGCCATGGCTGCCCAAAAGTATCTTCCCAAAGCTCTGGGAAGATCGCCTCGCTGAATGACTGCCCAGTTTCTTCAGTATGTTGCCGCCATAAGGCTCCCGTTTCTTTTTGCGTGAAGTTCCCCATCCGTATCGATTCTGTCTTAATATTGAATGCGCTGCCCCCTGTGATGATCTCACCATCACCCTGGTTGATGCGGTAGTCGCGCACATCTCGCACTCCGCAGAGTATAATGCTTTGTGGGAACGCTGTCGGTCGTTTATTATACCCAGCACGAAGTTGGCGTAGCACAGAAATCAACGTGTCACCTACTAGAGAGTCGATTTCATCGATAAAAAGCACCGTTGGCTTTTCAGAAGTCGAAGTCCATTGCTCTAACAGTTTCACTAGTTGGTTTTCAGGGGAAATCATACTCTTTTCATTGCGAAACCACTGCTCAATATCAGAGCGTTGCAAGTATAATGATAAGTCGCTGGCAATTGTTTCGCATACTCCGGCAATGCCCCTGGCAACATCATTTCTTGCAGTCTGTGCCGTTTCTATGTTCGTATAAGCGCAGGCGTAGCTGTTCCCGACGTTCAGTTCTTGCATCATCGCCATAAGCGTGCTTGTTTTGCCCGTCTGCCTAGGTGCATGCAGCACGAAATAGCGATTGTCCCTTATCAGCCTTTGCGCCTCTTCCCAATCGAGCCGAGAAAGAGGGTCGATGCAATAATTACGTTCTGGCACCATAGGACCAGCTATGTTGAAGAAACGTTCCATACTAATCTCCACATCAGTTTTGTTGTGCAGCCGTTTTCTCTGGATGCCACAACAATCCTATCGTCATAGTTCATGCCCCATCATTGCTTGTTCTTTACGTTCAAGCTGGAAGGGTACAGACACATTATAACTTATCATTGTTTGCTTCAATAATATCGTTCACAGAAACAAAGGGGTTGCGGTACTGCCTTCGTTTTTGCATTTTTTTGTTGGAGTAGATCGCATGGGATGGGCATAGATTGACACAGGAGAAACAGTTTTCACACTCGTTGCCGAAAACAGTTTTTTCAGTAACTTGTATGTTGTTTGCGGGACAAACTTGAACACAAGTACCGCATTTCGTGCAATCATCTGTAACATTGAAATTGGTTTTGCCAAAATATGCCGTCGCAGCACCATGCTTTTTTCTACCTTTTACAATGCGGCGTTTACTATCCTTGATGTCGCTGATAATCTGCTCGAGTCTGCCTTCTGCTTTTTCGAGGATTATTTCTGGGCTCTTTGGAGGGTTAAATGCAAAGATGAAATTCCAGGGTGTTTTTAAATAGGCTCCATAATCTAGGGGTATGATTCCGGCTATCTCTCCAAGTGCTTTCATGCGTATGTGGGCATATAGATCGACTGCAAAAAAATATTCAGCATCGAATTCATTTTTCAATATAAAGCTGCGAACCATCTTAGGTAAGCCAATGGCGTACTGGGGATAAACGAAACCGATTTTATCATCGGTATAGGTTTCCTCTTTCGCAAAAACCTGCGGAATTGATACCAATGTCGCTCCTGTGGCATCTGCGATTTTTCGCGCCGCAAACAGCGAATTTCCCGTCCCAGTGAAATAAAATATGGTCATGTGATATTCTCCTTCTGCGATGAAGCTTATGTCTTTGTGATGGAGTTCGTGCTATTGGTTCATTTTCATGAGGCGATACCAATATGATAAATCATATAGAAACCATAATAAATAGACTATAGTTAGTCCCGCAAGCAATAAACTTAACTGTAGAAGCAAGTAAGCTAGAAGCGGAATAAGAACAAGAAAAATAAGGTTTGATACGAAAAACAGTTTCAAGTTTCTTGTCTTATAAAGGAGCATCGGACACAGTCCCATTAGTAAAATAATTGTAATCACTAAAATAATGGAAACAATCTCATTGCCGATAAATAAGTGATATAAAACATAGCCAAAAATGAGATAAAACCCGAATCCGATATAAGTCATGTATTTTAACATAAATGAATTGTCTGGATGATTAAGGCTATCAAACCATTCTTTGTTAGCTTTCTTGCTTGCTGTTGAACCTGCAATGGTCATCGAGGCAAGACAGCACCCAACCGAAAGCATTAAATCAGAAATGCCCAAACTCATATTTTCTACACCCTTAGAATATAAAATGATTTATAGCAACAACCTGTCAATACCGATGCCGCTGATTAGGCATCGTTCTTTTTTGTTGTTTACTAACTTTGCAATCCAATCTACAAAACCGCCGTCGCCTATCTCTGTTTTTTCATCGTCCTTTTCTACGTACATTTTGTAATTGATGCCTTTGTAGTAATTGTTGTCCTCGTGATCCAAATCGTATGATAGAGGTACATCAGGCAATGCGGTTTTTACCAATTCCGCCATAGCTTCGAAAAATCCGTCTCCATCCGTATAGCCGCGTCTTTTCCGTAAGACAATAGATAAATTCCCTTTGAACTTTTCAGAAGCGAGATTTTTATAGAAGCTCAGCTGCTTGGATAGCAACTCTTTTTCGCAGCTATAAGAGCCTGTGTCTTTTCCAGATGAGACAATACAAAAAATACCGAAATGAGCATAATAGCCTTTAATTTTGGGGAAGGGCTGCGCCCTTAAAACACGAGCTGTTGCGCCATAATGTATAGCTGAAGTGTTGTCTGTTTCGTTCCTTTTTAGCTGCTCGGCTATTATTATGGACAGCATATTGGTGGGGTCGGATAGTATCTCAACCCCGCGTGTTGCACTGACAATATTGTTCTGGTCAACGCAGCCGAAAACTGAACAGCTAGCAAAAGGAGCGCTAGGTGACAATAGGATAGCTCGAATATCGGATTTTTTAGCGAGCGACAGAAGCTCCGCCTCAAGCAGATGATAATCTACAGGGTCTAGTTCACTGGGAACAGTAAATCTATTTGCTTGGTAAGCTTTCAAAACCTCAGGTGCTGTAGCTTCTTGCGCCTGCTCATGATGTATTTCGAGCAGCAATGAATTCAGGTCTGATTTTGAAAGAATCGATATTTTATCAAGCAGTTCTCTGTCGCCAATTTTATCCAAAATTCTTTCAATAATTTTAGTCACGATTTCCTTCACTCCTATCGCAATTCATTTTATTTGCTTCTGTGAAACACTTCTGGATTATCATTATTCGATAAACATTACAATTGAGCCAAAAAAGCTATCAAAGCGGAAGCAAGCCTCCTACTACCAGCTGTGTTCAGATGACTCCCGTCGCTGGTCCATTCTTCAGCTAAGGCAGGGCTAACACCATCACGAGATAAAACAGGGTTTCCTGATGAGTCAATTGCTTCAATTGCAGCTAAATCAAATACCAAAGCACCATACTTGTTTCGTAGCTTTTCGTTGAAAGCATGCTGAACTCGATTGTTATATGATGCGTTGTAATGATATAATGGTGCTGTTATGTGGACAAATATTGTATCAGGGTACTCCTTTTGGAGAGCATCATATACTGCTACATAATCGTCAAAGAGTTTGTCCACATCGGTATGTGCCTGAAAATCGGCATAACAAAGCTTGAAAACTACGATTTGCGCATCGCCTCCTCCATCACGTACCAGAGCAGTAAACGCATCAAGTTTACCATTGGGGTCTCCATTGAAACCCATATAGTTTTCAGTGATTCCATTGGAATTTGCCGCTGAGTTATTACTAATTGATATACTGCTATCAATTGCTTTTATACCATCGAGAATGTTTTGTCCCACGGAGTTGTGGGCAAAGTACACGCTTTTGTTTTTTAAAGTAGTGACATCAGAAGCTGTGTGGCTAGCTTGCGTCCAGGGAGAACCTTCCGTTTGACTCGAGCTGTTATCGTTATATCCCCTGCTTGTATCTATGATTACCATATTATCACTTGGGATAAATACGACTGAAAAATCAAGTAGCAAGCCAATATCTCTGAGCCTAAAAAAGTTGTTACCATCGATATGGTAAGCTGTAAGCTCGACACGAACACCATTTAAAAATACACTCGAGCTTGTAAGATTCGCCGACTTTGTCACAGTCGCACTTCCAGTCATTTCTCCACCTTCAACAACATATGCCGTATTACTGGTCAACGAAATTGCTTGACGCTGCCCATCCCAGGTAACATTAAACTGCTTCTGGGTTCCAGACAGAGTATATGCAAGGTCTCGGAGCTTGAAATAGTTATTCTCGCTTATATAATATGCTTCAAATTCGATATTCTCACCATTTACACTTACTGTCGAAACGGTGGGTCTTGCATTTAAACTTTCTGATCCGATTGCTAACTGTGAAAATATCGATAAAAACACAGCAGCGGCGAGTATGATAAATATTTTTTTCTTCATAGCTTTACCCTCTTTCAATTATGATGTACACGATACCACAGCATCGATAAGCTGTCAAATTCATTAGCTATTCATCGGGTGTTGATGATATAGCTAAAAAATGTTATATTAGTACACTGTCTTCTAAATAACTAGCCCTACCTACCGGTCTTTTTACCGCCATGCGGTACTAAAAATCCTTGATAGGCACTAGCCTAACTGCGGATATTTAGTTCCACTTGACGATAAAAATCCTCAGCATCTAGAACCATTTATTTAAAAGACAGTATACTAAACTAAATTCCTCTATTATTATACAGGGAGATGTTACGAAAATGTATCGATTAATGGGAAAAACAAAACGAAAATATACTACTGCATTTATAGCAACTATAATTGCTGTTATACTTTTAACTGGCTGCAGTTCCTTTGATTTGTCCGAAATGGATTCTGTTGCAGTTTCGGCAGATGGTGATATTGCATATAGGGTTTCTTCCCATTTTTCATCAGCAAACTCAAAACCCATTATCTTTTTAGATACCATAGATTTAACAACAAATGAAGTGACAAGTACATACAAGCTTCCAGCAGGTTTTTTTCATAAAGTATATATATTCACCCAAGGATCCGATGCTTATATGATTATTCCACAGGATGTAAGGTCAGGTGAGCCAGTACCCTGCAATGTATATATATGTAAACCGGATAGTTCTCCAGAGCTTTTAAGCGCAGATGAATTCTATCTTACTTCCCAATTGAGTGAACCCTATATCTGGTATGACAGCACCGTTGCGATAGGCAAAGATGCTAACGGAGCAAATTCCTTAATGTATATACAAAATGGTCAAGTTACCCATGTGTCCCTTGACTCTATGGAGGAATTTGCATCTGGTATCAGCAGCGTTCGGCATCATGATTTGTGGAATTATTTCAACAATTTGAATTTTTTTGTGGTGGAAGTGCGTCTATATGACAATCGCGAGTTTTTTATTTCACCCTTTTTGACAGATTCAGGTTTTCCAATTATTAAAGAAGCTAATGACGACAGTTTCGGTGGCGAAGACACTACAATAAAAATAGCTCAAGAGTATTATAGAAACAAAAACATGATAATAGTGCGAAAAGAAAATGACTCCTCTGCAAAGCTTTTTTCAGTACCAGTTGCAAATAGTTCAAACGCTGTTAATGAAGGTACTTTCATTGAAACAGAAACCCTTTACCACGCTGTCAGCCTTGGTATTAGCAACTCCAGCCAACTAATACTGGGTTATCTAGAACCAAACCTAGAACAATCATTAATCACAGGATATATTTACGATATGAGCAGCGACAGCTTAACGAAACTACCAGTTATCAAAAACATGAAGCTTGATAATATAGTATTCGCAACATCAGCATCAACAAAACAGTTGCTCCTTAGGGTTAAAGATTCTAGTAGATATGAAGGTACCGTCCTTATCCCGCTCCCACTAGGTACTCCACAATACTTATCGACAAGTCAATATACCGAGTCTTTATCGACAAAAATGACAAAACTGTTTGGTATGACTGAATTTCGTGTAATATTTATTGTAATCAGTTGTTTTACTGTAACAATACCCCTAGCCCTTATCATTACATTCATAGCTAGGAAAAAAGCTAAAGCACGCTTATACGAGGAAACTCAATATGTTGAAAATCGATCAGCATCAACCATGTTGAACAGAATCCTGAATTTAATTGGTATACTACTGCTTATAGCTTTTTTTCTTTTGCTCCTTTTATTTAAAACTGTATTACCCACCACTGTTCTTACTTTGCCTATACTTGGAGTTTCTTTCATGCTTATTTCAAGGTTTGTTCGTTCGTCGTCGAAGCGTAAAGCAAAAAATGGTATTCTTGCTTCTGCTACTATAATTTCTACAAGACGAACAGGTCTGACCATCAACGATCAACCGCAATTGGAAATAGTGGTAAAATTCATCACTGAAAGAAATGAAGAAATCACCGCCATGGCAAAGGCAATCATAGATTTAACTGATTTAGCACTTATACAAGCAGGCGCAATGCTCCCCATTCGATATGATAAAGACAATCCTCAAAATATTGTAATTGAAGGCAAAGTAGACCCAGCTGAACATCAAGCAGCTTTTGAAAAGCAAATGATAGCTCAGGGTTTACTCTCCCAAGAATCTCTTGATATTGCACGAAATGGTACAAAAACCCAGGGCGTTGTTTTGTCGTCTTCCCCAACTGGTAATATTGTAAATGGCTGGGGAGAAATGAGTCTGGATGTGCGAGTTACTAGACCGAATAATAGCGGAACTTTCGATACTACTGTTATAAAGGCAATACCACCCGCTATGTTAGCTAAAGTACTACCTGGAGCCGTTCTCAATGTATATTATATGTCATACAACGAGCAAAAAATCGTCATTGAAATGGAATTAGATTGAACTAGCAACTTACTAGCAATCACAGACGAGCTTCTTGTGTATGATGTAATATCATGGTAAACTATACAAAAAAGCATATATGGAGGCTAATTTATGCTACACATAGAAAACCTTACTAAAAGATATGGAGATAAAGTGGCAGTGGACGACTTGACGCTCACCATTGCATCTGGGCAGATATGCGCTTTCATTGGACACAACGGAGCTGGAAAAACAACTACTATCAAAGCCGTCTCTGGCATTATCCAATTCGATTCCGGTGAAATTTACATAGATGGCATATCGATAAAGGATGATCCAATAAAATGCAAGTCTCAAATTGCATATATACCTGATAATCCTGACCTATATGAGTTTTTATCAGGTATTAAATATTTAAATTTCATTGCTGATGTGTTTGGAATCTCTGCTGATACACGGCAAGAACGCATAAGAAAATACGCTGAACTCTTTGAATTAACAGATGACCTTGCCCAGCCAATATCTGCATATTCCCATGGTATGAAACAGAAACTAGCATTGATATCTGCATTAATCCACGAACCGAAACTAATGCTCCTCGACGAACCCTTTGTGGGACTCGACCCAAAAGCGGCAAGGGATCTTAAACTGCTCATGAGAGATATTTGCGATGCTGGAGGGGCAATATTCTTCTCCACCCATATTTTAGAAGTAGCGGAGAAACTCTGCGACAGAGTGGCAATCATTAAAACGGGCAGGCTCATGGCTTTTGGTGACATGGACGATATTAAAGGCGATTCTTCCTTAGAGTCAATCTTTTTTGAGCTGGAGGAACGCCAATGACTTGGAAACTCATTAAACTCAACCTCGCTGCATTATTTGCTCGTACTTTTCGGGGAACTAGCAAAAAAAGAAAAAAAAGCTCTGTTGTGCTTTTTGTTATATTGGCAATATATATAGCAGTTATGATGCTTTTTTCAGTTGGAGGAATGTTCTACCTTCTTTGCACACCCTTTTTTACCATGGGAATCGGTTGGCTATATTTCGCTCTAGCTGGTATCATCGTTTTTGTAATTTGTTTTCTTAGCAATGTATTCATGATTCAATCTTCGCTGTTTAATGCTCAGGATAACGAGCTATTGCTTTCCATGCCCATTAAACCATCTGCGATTCTCGCTGGTCGATTATGCTCTCTACTAGTAGTAGATTATGCTTATATTGCATTAATTATTATCCCTGTTATTGCAGTTTTATCATTGACAGGTAACATTACCGCTATACCCCCCAATGGCATTGTTCTTTTTGTTGTATCTGCAATACTTCTACCGTTGTTTGTTACATCCCTATCTGCTTTGGTTGGATATGTAGTGGCTCTAATTTCCTCAAGAATGCGTAACAAAAACATTATTACTCTCATTCTCTCCGTTGGATTTTTAATATTATATATCTACTTCTACATGAATATGATGGGCAACTTGGGGAATCTATTATTAAGAGGTACAGAAATCGCAAAGGCTGTACAGCGAGCCATACCACCTGCATATCATTTCGGTATAGCTGCAGCACAAGGTAGTTTCCTTAGCTTTTTGATATTTGCTCTTTGTTCTATATTACCGTTTATACTGATGTATATTTTGCTATCTATCAGCTTTAATAAAATAGTCGCTGGCAGTCGTAGCGAAAAAAAGAGAGTTTATCAAGAAAAAGCATTGAAAACATCAGGTAGCTTCAATGCCCTTGTTATGCGTGAAATAAGGTTATTTTTATCAATGCCCATGTATATTTTAAATGCTGCTCTTGGAGGGATTGCATGCTTGGCAATAACAGTCTTGTTGCTAGTGCGCCCATCTGTATTAACAGACCCGCTTGATATGATAAAACTAATTGTGCCAGATTTTAATTTAGGTCTTATCGTTGCTGCTACCATCACTGTTT
Source organism: Oscillospiraceae bacterium (assembly GCA_009777775.1). Classification (GTDB taxonomy): domain Bacteria; phylum Bacillota; class Clostridia; order Oscillospirales; family Oscillospiraceae; genus WRMH01. The sequence goes on along the minus strand of WRLE01000005.1, from coordinate 73,309 downwards.
TAGCTTCTCTAAATTTTATATCGGCTCCCAGCATCTCTTTAGAAGGCAAGACCTTGTGGGTGGTAAAGAGTTTGCCATTGCAGCCCCGAAGTATACTATTATCTAAAGTATGCGCCCATGTCTATTTAAGTACAATCCCTTCAGTATTAGCCGGAATCGTATGCATTTTCGTTTTAAAAATAACACAAGTCATGGGTATTGTGATGATACTGATACTACCCATGACTATTACTATTATGCAAGCTCTAATTGGTGTAACGGTCAACCTAGCTTTCCCAAGGTTTGATTGGATTAACCCACTTCAACCAGTCAAGCAAGGAATGAGTGTCTTCATCTCTCTCCTAGGTGAAATGGCATTAATGCTCACACTTGTATTTCTATATGCATTTGTACTCATTGACAAAATAAAGCTAGACCTCTACCTCTACCTATGCATAGGAATGTTCCTAGTGTTTTCCGCCTTGTTATATCTCTACCTAACAAAAGCAGGAAGCAGAAAGTTTGAGACACTTTAATTTAATGAATAATTGAATTATACGCTGTTCTAAGGTCTGTGGAGAAGTGTAGAGAGCCTATTACGCAGACTACTCCTTCGTTTCCGGCAAGGTTTATTGCTTGCGTTACTGCTTGTTCGAAATCATCTATTGTATATACTGGAGCATCATATATTGAAAGTTTTTCTTCCATCAATTCGGACTCCATTGCTCGCTCATAATCGGGGCGAGCATTTATGAATGCTTTTGCCATGGGAGCAATCAAGGAAACCATCGTATCAACATCTTTATTATTCATAGCTCCGATGATGAATACTATTTTATCATCGCCAAAGTAGCGTTTCAAGCTATCTGCTGTCACTTCCACAGCCTCAGCATTATGAGCGCCATCGAGGATAAATACCGGATTTCTACCAATCACCTCAAACCTTCCAGGCCAATTGACATCCCTCAAGCCGCTGATGATGTCTTCATCAGCTACTGTAAATCCTTTTTCTCGAAGGATTTCAATGGCAGTTATGGCAAGGGTTGCATTTTTAGATTGATAAGAGCCCAGGAGAGCTGTTGTTACTTCACCGTATGGCTCCAGACTAAACTTTAGTCCGTCAATGGACTCAACTTGGTTGGAAATACGTGAAAAGTCTGCTTTATGAAGCTTAGCGCCCCGTTCTTTGCATATGCTTTCAAATAGCTCCTCGACTTCCTTTGTACTTCCATATATCGCAGCATCGCCACCTTGTTTAATTATACCTGCTTTCGCACGAGCAATATCTGTAAGTTCAGGACCAAGGGCAGCAATATGGTCAAATCCTATGGTGGCGATTATTGCCACTTCAGGTGTGTCAATTACATTTGTTGCATCGGTATCTCCACCCATTCCAACTTCAAGCACTACAATATCACATTCTTTTTCCACATAAAACATCATAGCAAGCCCGACTACGATTTCAAATTGGGTAGGAGGGTCGTCTGTTGTATCAAGAATCGGGCGAGCATCTTCCACCAGTTTTATGAGTTCCTCGTCAGTGATATACTCCCCATTACATTGCAATCTCTCGTTGAACTTCACGATATGCGGTGAAACAAAGGAGCCAACTCTATATCCTGCTTTTCGCATAATTGATGCCACATATGCGCAAGTCGATCCTTTGCCGTTTGTTCCTGTTACGTGGACGAATTTCAGTTTCTTTTCAGGATTCCCCAGTTTTTTCAGGAATCGTTGAGTTCGCCTGGGACTTAAATCCCTTCCCTCAAGTTTAAAAGTATCGAGGTATTCAACGATTTGATCTACTGTCATCAAATAGCATCCCCTTATAATAATATATGCGAGAATTGATGCTAGTATAATGTATACAACATATTCATGTCAAGCAAACAAGAAAAAAACCCGCAACCGTAAAGGTCACAGGTTTACTGTTCACAGGGTAACATTCTAGTGCCATTACCAGGAGCGAAGCGACTTGGCAATCTTAACAATTTCTGTGTGGTAGGACCTTTCGCAGGTGCTCAAAATTACACTGTAACAAATTTTTTAGAAAAATTCGATCAAACCTCTTGCTTTTTAAGCTGGATTTTGATATAAATGAATTGGAAGTCGGTTCAATCGATCCCGAAAGAGTTGCCGTATGGTAGCCGAATCTCATAAGAGATAGGGGTCGATTCCGCATTTTATGGGTTCACTTCGTAAATCTCTTTCACCTTTGATTTAAGCAGATTAAAATAATCATTATGGTCATGTTTTTCTTTATCATATGAACGTGCGATTGATCCAGCAACAATATCAGCCAATTGAATTAACGCATTCTTCCGAGAATCTACAAATTTTATCTCGTACTTGGAAACCCCATGTTTTTTCAGTTCATGGCGTAAATATGTGCGAATCCGTTCGGCTTGTCGTTTGTGGGCAACTCCATCTATAAAAACAACAGCGTCAGACAAGTCTAGCTTCAGAAGTAATTCTTTAATGGTAAAATGATACAATGACTCTCTGGAAGCCAATTTTGGTTTAGCAATCATTTTTGTTTTATCTATTACTGCTGCGAATGCTACAAAATCAAACCGCTGAACAAACCTCAATAGGTTTTTTATGATGCTTTTCTTAGTAGAGTTAAATTTTAACTCGTGCAACTCATTCCAACCCAGTCCCGCACGAAAGCCATCTAATGCGACAATAAGATTATTCAAATTATCTTGATCAGTCACTAGCACAGCTGCGATGATAAAATGGCTGGTCGAAGACTTCACAAGCCCTGGGTCACCTGAGTCATCAATATACACAAATTCTTTATACATGCTCATATTATATACGATAATTGCAAAAAATGCATCAAGAAAAAAGTTTTCTTAAGGGTATTTTAAGGGGTCAAACGTACAATTTAGCAATAAAAAGAATCCTGTAACCATTGCAGTTACAGGATTCTTTATTGGTGCGCGAGGGGGGACTTGAACCCCCACGCCTGCTGACACACGGCCCTCAACCGTGCCTGTCTACCAATTCCAGCACTCGCGCAAAAGCGAGATAATTATATTGTGGAACTACGTAAATGTCAACAATTTTAGGAAAAATTATCAAATAAACTGCTTCTTGCCACAGTACACCAGTTGTTATAGCTTATGCAAGTGCGATATAGTATAAGCTACACTTGCTCAAGAATATCTAGGAGTCTCATTATTATCGATGCAAACTCTGCTCGTGTGGCAAAACCTCTTGGTTGAATACTACCATCTGGATAACCATCGACCATCCCTGCCATATACAGTTTTTCTATCGCTTCCTTTGCATATAAAGCAACTAACCCATCATCAATGAAGCTCTTTGAAGGTCGAGATATAGGAACAACATCAACATATAAACTTAGAAAACGTGATAGTATGACTGCTAAATCTTGTCTAGTCACATAAGCTTCTGGGTTAAAATGACCATCATAGCCATATATTATTTCGTTTTCCGCTGCCCATATAACGGCATCAGTGTAATACTTATCAGCTGGTACATCATCGAAAGGATTGACAAAAGATGCTGTATCCGTGGAACCGATATAGCGATATAGCACTGTAACAATCATCCCTCTGGTTAAAAGTCCATTTGGTCTAAATTCATTTAGAGACATTCCATTCATCAAACCATTGTTATAAACAAATGCAACGGGAGTATAATACCAATTCTCTTCAATTATATCGAAAAATGGTAAAGGTCCTGTTAAAGGTGACAATATAACGTCTATTTCTGTTTCATCGTCTTCCTCATCTTCTTGCTTGTCTGCCTCATCACTGGTAGCAATGTCTCCTACAGACGTTTTTTCGTCAGTTCCCCCGCTGCTTCCGCTTCCCCCGCTGCTTCCGCTACCACCACTGCTACTGCCACCACCGCCGCTGCTTCCACCACCGCTGGCGCCGCTGCCACCGCTACTTCCACTACCACCGCTACCTGTACCTGTACCTGTGCCTGTGCCTGTGCCTGTGCCTGTGCCTGTGCCTGTGCCTGTGCCTGTGCCTGTGCCGCCACTATCATCACCCGTGCCTGTATCGTTTCCATTTTCGCCGCTAGTGCCGTTGCCATCGTCACCATTGCCATTATCACCGCCACTACCTGTTCCTGTGCCGCTTCCATTATCGTCACCAGTGCCTGTTCCTGTGCCACTGTCGTTATCACCATTACCATCACCACCGGTATCTCCGTCATCGACTACACTGACAGATATAGCAATTGCTAGACTATATTCTGAATCATTATAATTTATATCCCCAAGCCTTTTTACAGAAATCTCAGTCGTACCTATTGCTTCTTCTCCAGATCCTATGGTTACAAGACCATTGGAGTCTACATTTGCTACATTTAGGTTGCTGCTAGTATAAATATAAACACCTGTACTCTCACCACCAGAGACATAAGCTGCAATGCTAAATGGTTCATCTAGGTTAGTTTTTACTATATCTCCACTTGAAATTGTTGGTATACTTTGATTAGCCTTAATTATGCTATTTACAGTAAATACTGGTTGATTAGCAGGAGGAACATATTTCCATAAATCATTACCTCCCAAGCTATATCCGACGACCTCCACCGTATCTGTGCCTGCTGTGACATTGGTATATATTACCGTACCAAAGTTTACTACTACATTGTCATTATTTATAACACCGCTTATGTTTGTCTGTGAAGATATAATTGTCGATGTATTTCCATCATATGCCTTCGAGCTAACAACTCCACTTGTCCATGATAAAGCTTTTTTACCAATGGTAAAGCTCCCACTGACACCGCTACCCAGATGGTTTTCACTGAGTAAAGTTGCAGTAACAGTATATGTACCAGGAAGTGTAGGTTTGTCAACAGAATTATATACAGTACCATCACCATTGTCTAATATTCCGTTATATTGGTATGAAAAACTATGAGCACCAATCTCCGCAACAACACTTGCACTTGGATTAGCTAAAACTGTTCCGTAAACAATGTTATCAGGAGCATTAACGGTGACAGTAACTACTGTATTTGTTCCGATAGCATATTGCACAGCTGCGTAAGCATCAAGTACTCCTCCTGTCATTACTGGAAGCCCTTTATCTTGGACAGATTCCAAAATTGCTACTTTCAACTGAGCAGTAGTAAAGTCGGGTCTGACTGATAGTATCAACGCAGCAACACCAGCAACGAAAGGTGCTGCCAAGGATGTACCTTCTGTTGTAGAATATCTATTAGTACCAATTGATGATGCCACGTATATATAACTCCCTGGTGCAGCTAAATGAACAGTACTTGTACCAAAATTGGAAAAACTCGACATGTATCCATTTCTTTCCACAGAAGCAACAGATATTACATTTGGCAAATCGAAACCAGATGGATAATGCATCGTGACATCGTTGTTCTGCTTATCATTTCCCGCTGCGGCAATAAACAGTCCGCTGTAGTTTTCCACTGCTTCTTTAAACAGCTGAGAATAATTTGAAGTTCCGTAGCTATTATTGGTAATTCTCATACCATACATTTCAGCATAATTAATCGCTTCGATGGCAGACGAGAGCCTTACAGCAGTACTATTGTCACTTATTCTCAAAGATGCCAGTTGGACATCCCAACAAACGCCTGCAATACCGGTTCCATTGTTTCCTTTGGCACCAATCACGCTACCAACTGGTGTTCCATGATTTCTCCTGTCTAGCAAGGCATCTGATCCACTTCTGGTATAAAAACTATAACCATGAAGATCATTTGTGTAGCCATTTTGATTCGGATTGGGATTGACCCACATATTATCTCGTAAATCTTCATGGGTAGCCAGTATTCCTGAATCAATGACACCCACCACAACACTACTGCTTCCTGTTGTTATATCCCAAGCTTCCGGTGCCTTAATTAATCCCAGTCCATATTGATTAAAATAACCAGGGTCGTTGGGTATAACATAATAGTCCAAAAATAGATCAGGCTCTGCCAATTCAATAGCTGGATTTGCATTTAGTATTTCCAGCGCCTGCTCCACTGCTTCCCTTCCGGTTTGAGCCAAGGTCAGGACATAGACATTATTGTTATTGCTTCCGCTGATGCCCATGGGTGACATTCTATCTGTATTCTCATATTGCGGAGGTTGTAGTGATGGGTTCAATAGGTGCATATCTGTGTATTCCACACCAAAATCCAGAGATAATGAGCGCATATTGGAGCTTGGTGCTAGCTTTATGAGTACGCTATCTTCTGCGAAAGACGCATCACCCAAGCTTGAGTCCCCGCCACTGCCGCTGCTACCGTCACCACCGTTACTGATACTGCTGTTGGCACCGCTACCGCTAGTCCCGCCACTGCCGCTGCTACCGCTGCTACCGCTGCTGCTGCTACTCCCGCTACCACCAACAGTGCCGCTGCTGCCGCTACCGAAGCTGTCAAAACTCTGTGTTGATTGGGATTCAACTGCAGTTTCCTCACCAGGTATAATCGGCTGAGCAAAAGTCATTGATGCCGCAGGTATCAGCATACAAAGCACCAATACAATGCTCAAAAAGCGCATGGCTACTATTTTATTAGCTCTGTTTTTCCTCACATGATACACTAGTGTCATTACAATCCCACCTTGGTCAAGTATTTTGTATAATATATCACCAATCACATGGGAATGCTAGCTAAAAAACATCATCTATATGCAATGACCTTTGACAAACAAAAACACCCGAGGCAGGAAAGATTCTCTCTATCCTCGGGTGTTTATGTTTTTATTTTCCAAGTCTAATTCATCACTAATATCAAATTATAAATCAAAGCGTACATATCAATAGCTATGGATTAAGTATAATATACATAATCGCTTGTGAATCCATTGAGTCTACAACGCCATCACCATTCACATCTGCTTCTAGTCGTTCCAGCATCCCTATTGAAGTGAATCCATCAAGTAGTCTATTGTTAGATAAATCGTGGACTATTTGAGCATCTTGCACATTAATACGTCCATTTCGGTTTACATCACCATCGTAAGCAATCGTGACAGATATTCCTGAAACATAACGCAGCTGGTTTAACACATCATTTTCTGAAAGAATTGAGTCTACAAACCAAACATAAGCTTCATAATTATCTGACCAATACATAAACTCAACAGTTGCATTTTCATTTTCATAGGCAATCGTCCAAGCTGTATCTAAAGCGAATGAAGGGCTTACCAATGCAACTTTAAAGCTTGCGGGTGCTCCACGATATATCTCGAAATCGATAAATCTAATTTTTGCATCTACTACGCTTACTAGTTGTAGCACTATGTTCCCAGTAATTTCCTCCCCAGCTATTGTGTATTCTCCATTGTCTTCTGGTTCCAGTTTCGTCCTTTCTCCATCGCCTACAGAGTAGAAAACATCATATCTATAAGCTATTGGTGCGGATTCAACATCAAATACCACATCGATACCATATGTCACCATATATGGACTTCCAATATTATCCACACCTGAGATGAAGTTAATTTTGTCTATATCTCCTGTGATGGTAAAGCTATTCCAAGTGTAATGCGCTTTATACATTACATCGCCAGTGACAATAGTTTCATCAATCAGTGATTTTGTTATTAGCACATCATCATCGAAAATCTGGTCTTCATTTGTTACGATATACCAGCCTTTGAATGTCATATGCTCTATTGGCTCCGCAACTGGTGCTGAGGCGAACTCTCCGTTGTCAATGTATTGTGTCTCGCCAATCTGTATACCATCAAAGTCGATGAAACGGACAGCGTTCAACCCATAGGCTTTTGCAGTAAATACAGCACTCTGGGTAAAACTCATCGCCGCAATCTCTCCAGCTGAGTAGCTACTTGTCCCATCACTCCACACAGGAATCTCTAAAGCATATCCAGTCTGTGCTACAACAGTGGGTATAATGAATGCTTCTAAATACGTATCGCTTTCAAACAAGCCTGTCTCGCCGTATCTTGCATATGCAGTGACTGGGGTTCCTTCGAAGTTTGTTCCTGTGTCTGCTTTAAAACTAACTGTGATAAAACGGAGCATTACCGAAATTGGATTCATGTCAACATATAAAACACCCTCAACACCAGTTTCAATCGATACATATGTCTCTAAATCTGGATTTATTATAAATTTTACGCTCTCATTGGCACCAGCTATTACATCGAAAGCAATGGTAGCAATTTTGTATCTACCATCTTCATCAAAGACTGCATTTATTTCAAATCCTCCGAATATAAAAGCAGAGCCAACAACGTTTGTATACATATAATCACCAAATATACTCTCGTTTGGATTATAACTAAGCAAGTCATTGTCAAAAAGTACGCTGCTTTGCATAGTATTAAATCCGCTTTCACTTTCGCTAGAAACGATGACATCAATGTATATAATATCTCCTTTGTTTGCGTTGGTACTGGAGCTCTCAAGGAAAACTGAGTAGTCCACATCAGGCTGTGGAGGCTTTTTCTCCAGCGCTGTTATGGCATCAAGCAAAGCTGTGGTTGCCTCATCAATTTCGACCCGGCTTGCTAAAGGATTTTCATAGCAATCAACCGCATTATCAAGTGCCAGCTGCAAATCTTCCCAAGATTCGATGATGTATTCCTCTTCATCAAGCTCTGTAGTAGCATCGATTGCAGCTTTGAGAGCCTCTTTATTCGTATCAGGTGTACCAATATCTTCAAAGAAGAATGGAACAGGTCTTGGAATCAAGTCAATGGCTAACCCATATGTCTCCCCTACTGTGTAGAAATAACTCATCAATACCCATCGTGCATTAGTATAATCAGTCAGCACATGCACAAAATAATGACGTGATATTCCTTCACCAGGATATAGCACAAATGGCAGTTCTGTAACAAGCTCCTTTGTACCATTCGTGTGGATAAATACTGTTCTTCGTAAGACATCCTCTCCGAAAACATTTGGTACATAGACCTCTCTGTCGCTCTCATTAAATAAGCTAACATTGTAATAGACATCGCCTTGATATATTTCATCTGCAACATCAATTTGTAACTTCAAGCCTTGCAACCCAAGGACTTCTACAGGGTCTTTAGCAATAAATTGTGTTGCAATGGTCTCCTGGAACAAAGCCAGAGTACCCACATAATCAGCCGTAAGCCAGTATTCGCCTACCATGTCACCCCTGAGAATCCAATTGATTGTACTCCTAGTCTGCCCCGGAATATCAGCAATGTATACAGCACGTTCACTTTCGCTTACCACTGTGTCAATGATGGTAAGTCCCTCTGGAACATTAAGTGTAACCAGGTTGTCAAGCATGGAAAATTCAGCAGCAGCATTATTGATGATATGGAGCTTGACGTTGAAAAACTCTTTCAAGGTGGATGCTTGAACTGGGATTTCCACAACTATTACAGAAATATCGTTGGGAGAAGGCGTACTATTGGGGTCACCTTGGTTGTACCCACCACTTCCGCTGATGGGTATCGCAGTATAGCTGATGCCTTGATACACCATTGTTGGGTTACCACCAACTATGTTTCCAGTGGGTGGGTTATAGTAGAAATCCAGCTTAACATATGTCAGGGTGACGACAATGTTCACTATGTATTGGTTTTCGGGCTTGGAAATGTCAATACCCGCCGCAATGATTTCCTCAAAAGTCATTCGGTGAATCTCAAATTCACCTTCAATCATTGGCTGGTGTATCATCGTCATGGTCATTTGAGCGGTTTCTCCCGCTGTTACTAAAACATCCCTCTTTGAAGGTAACCATTCGTTGTTTGGTATGATGCAACCAACAGCATGAACTCCAACTTCTGCGGTAAATGTGGCATAACCGCTGACATTAGTCTGCTTAACAACCATATGAGGCTCACCAAGGTCGAAGTAGACAGATGCTCCGGAAACTGCTCTGCCCTCTTCGTCCACCACACGTATTTCAGCGATGCCCAGCAAAGCACGCTCTCGCACGGTGATTTGTTTCGTGGTCATGGACTGATTACCTTGGGTGTCTGTTATGGTCAACGTGATGGTATGTTCACCCAATTGTGTATATCTGTGGACTACCCGCCTGTCACTGTACACTGTACCATCACCCATATCAAAGGTATAAGATGCAATTCCTGCATCAGCTGTGGATTGGAGAGCATCAATTTCATAATCCACACCAATTTCCATAACAGTATCACAGTTTATGACAGCAACTGGCATGGTTCGATTGGGAACGATGACACTGTTGGTGTAGAAACTACCCACATTACCCACATTGTCCAGAGCATCAATGCGATAACTATACTGCTGGGATGTCTTTGCGATGGAATAGTCAGCAAAGGCATAATCTAGTTTCCCAGATATGGCAGGTTGTTGAGCTATCAGAGAGTATGACCCATTGTTGGTAGCTCTATATATTTTGTATCCCAGTAAATCATCTGCCATGTCGCTCTGCCAAGTGAGTATAACGCTTTCGTTGTCATAATTGGCTAGAGGAGATATTACCGATGGAGCTTCTTTGTCGATTGTATACTCTAAATTGTATGAATCGCTTATATTGCCTGCTTTATCCACTGCGGTGATGCGAAGATCCACAATGTCATCATGGTCAAAACCATCCATGGGAACAGATACCGAAACAGTTCTTTCATGATTGTTAACCGAGGAGAAAACCGCCAACTGGATATATGCTGAAACATCCTTATTTTTGTACTCGACTTTGATTTCATCTAGCATCCTATTGTCCGTAATGTATGCACTCACAGTGCGCCAGCCGAGACCTATACTGCTCCCATTCATGGGATATACACTTACAATAATCGGCTTCTCGCTATCTTGTGATATCTCCACCATGGCAGCTTCAGATAGTTCGCTCTCGTTGCCCGCCAGATCAATTGCCGACACTTTATAGTAATAGACTGTCCCGCCATCGCCGCTACGGTCGAAATAATTTAATGTTGCTAGGTTTCCTGCTAGTTTTTCGTATCCACTGTCAGCTTGGGTGCTACGATAGACTCCAAATGAAGCGATGTCGGTCTCCATGCTTTCCTGCCAGATGACTTCAACAATACCGTTTCTATCAACGGCTTGTACACCAGTGGGTGCCATGGGTGGAGTACGATTGATAATATGTTGGACAAATGGAGCTGTATCCGATGAGTCGCTTTTATTCCCATATTCATCGGTGGCAATTCCCCGCACATATATAGGCCCTTCGTTGTATCCGGTCAGGTCAATGGTGTATGTAACTGTTCTTGTCTTTTGTAGCTGCGGGAATGTTTCTGTATGCACAGTCTGCCAGGCTGTTCCGTTTATTGAAACTTGAACAGCAATGGAAGCGATGGCATAATCGTCATCACCAGTGATACTGACAGTCAGCTCATTGGCGAAATATCCAGGTCTGGGCATAATTGAGGAAATAACAGGATCTGTCGTGTCAGTCTGGGTGGTGGCTACAATGTCGTCAGAAGGTGTACCCCTATTACTCAAATGGTCATATCCAACCACTCTGAATGTATATTGTGTATTAGGCAGTAGGTTCAATATATTGGCACCTAAGGTTTTGCTTACATCCATCAATGTGGTGTAACTGTTATCCGCATTCTTTCGTTCCACACGGAAAAAGCTAATGTCGTTATCAGCCACATCATCCCATGACAGGGTGATTGTCACCGAAGTGCTGCTAAATGCCAAACCCTCGACCTTTTCAGGTCCAGTATTATCGATGGAATATATATAAGCAAGGGGAATGCTCTCGTTGTCTCGAGCATCATAGGCGATTGCTCTGATGCGAATGGCACCATCGGCGAAAGCTGTTGTGTTGAATTGGAATGTATACGGCGCGCCGATTTTGGTACTGTAAATATCCCAAGTTTCACCATCGTCAATTGAAGTATACAACTCAACTTTTGTGACACTAACATTGTCTTGGGCTGTTACTGTTATTGTTGTAAGAGCATTGATGAAACTGCCGCTTGCTGGTAACATCCTCGTCACCTGGGGTGGCTCTTCGTCCACGCCTTTAATAGCGGTGGCAATTTCCGATGGCAGACCTTCTTGACCTAAGCTGTTTACACCCACCACATAATATGAGTATAGCCTGTCTTCCACAACTGTTTCATCAAGATAGCTCACGATGTTCCGACCATCGATTGTGCGATGTATGTAAAAATTACTGTCGATTTCTGAACGTCGATAGATGCGGTAACGTGTTGTGTCTATCTCGGAGGCAATTGACCAGGAAAGCCTGATACCCGCTATATCACCCAATGCCACTAGGTTTGCTATTCTCTCGGGACCAGTATGGTCTACGGTTACAGCTTCAGTAAACTCAGTGCTTTGTCCATCCACATCGGTGAGGCGGAATAGTAATGTATACGCACCATTGTCAATATACGCCACATCCCATTTAATAGAATATGTAACAGTAGATGTGGTAACTGTGTAGATGCTGGCTTGACCAATGAGGATTTCGCTGTTGTTTTCCATGTAATAAAGCAAGCCAGTAACAGATTCACTCCCGAGGGATTGATAGTTTTTGCTATTGACAGTATCGATGTATATGTTGTTCTGATTACCACCGATTTTGTTTAGCTCATTATCTGTTCTGATTTCGTTGATTACGGGTAATCTCGGTGTAGCTTGAATGTTTGACCTACCTGTTTCAGCGTTATCGGCTGTGAGTCCATAGACTTCATATGTGTAAGTTTGATCGGTAGTCAGGTTTCTATCAATAAAGCTTGTTTGTATTGTTTCGCTGATGATTACACCATCACGTCTTACAATATATCTTGTAACCGCAGGGTTGACATGCTTCGACCAGCTGAGTTGGATGGTTTTGCTGTAGACTCGCTCAGCTTGTAAATTTGGCACTGACATGGGGAGAGTATTGCTGGAAAATTCAACATTGGGTCCTACAAGGGCTTGGTATGCATTGACGTATGAGGTGTATACTAGAGCAGGGACATAAACGGTTTTGAGGTTGGCGATGTTGGTGAAAGTGCCGCCATCGTACAGGGAGGGAACAGTCAACCCGGTAAAGGTAAGTTCTGTGATGCCCGTGCAGCCGTTGAAAGGTCCGGCGAAGTAGGCGAAAGCCGTGACCCCAGTGCCAAGTACCACACTCGTAACCGAGGTCATGCTCAGGAACGCCCCAGAGCCTACGGTCGTTACTTTGTCGGGGATTGTTATCTCGCCCACGATGCCCGTGCAGAGCCTGAACGCTTCGTTGTTGATGGCGGTCAGGTTTTCGGACAGGCGCAGCGTGCCATTGAAGCCGGAGCAGTTGTAGAACGCAGTGTTCCCGATGTAAGTCACGCTGTCGGGGATTATCAGGTCACCTACCAGGTTTGCGCAGTCTCTGAACGCATCGGCGCCTATTGTGACAACGCCGTAGCCCAGGGTTAGCGTACCGTTAAGACCAGTGCAGCTCCTAAACGCACTCTGTCCGATTGTAGCAACGCTCCCTGGTATGTCGAGGTTCCCTGTCAGCGATGTGCAGTTCCTAAACGCATATTCCCCGATGTAAGTCACCGTGTCTGGTATCACCAGCGTTCCCATTATCTTGTTGCAGCCGTCGAACGCCTGGTCGCCGATGGTCAGCAAACCTTGGTTGAGTTCAAGGCTCTCCAAGCTGATGCAGCCAGTGAATGCGAAGTTACCAATAGTTTTAAGAGAAGAACAAGTTTTGAGTTCCGCAATCCCAATGCATCCCTGGAATGCGTAGCTGCCTATTGTTTCTAGAACATATGCACCCTCGGCTTCGGGATAGTCGTCCTTCAGATTCAATGTTGTTAGCTTCGTGCAGCCTTGGAATGCGTAGCTGCCTATTGTTTCCAGCTCGTAGTTGAAAACGATTTCCGTCAGCTCCGTGCAGCCCTGGAATGCGAAGTTGCCTATTTTGGTCAGACCCACGTTGAGCGTCACTTTGGTAATCTCTTTGTTGTTCTGGAATGCGCCTGTTCCTATCTCTGCCACGCCATCAGGTATGACGACTTCGCCGCCGTTGCCGAGGTAGGCTTTCAGCACTCCGTCCTCTATGAAGAAGTCGTCTTCCCCGCCGACGATGCGTATACTGGCACCGGAGGGCAGCAGCGATGCGTAAGCTGCGGCGTAGGCATCGTACCTTTCAGCAGGGACATAAACGGTTTTGAGGTTGGCGATGTTGGTGAAAGTGCCGCCATCGTACAGGGAGGGAACAGTCAACCCGGTAAAGGTAAGTTCTGTGATGCCCGTGCAGCCGTTGAAAGGTCCGGCGAAGTAGGCGAAAGCCGTGACCCCAGTGCCAAGTACCACACTCGTAACCGAGGTCATGCTCAGGAACGCCCCAGAGCCTACGGTCGTTACTTTGTCGGGGATTGTTATCTCGCCCACGATGCCCGTGCAGAGCCTGAACGCTTCGTTGTTGATGGCGGTCAGGTTTTCGGACAGGCGCAGCGTGCCATTGAAGCCGGAGCAGTTGTAGAACGCAGTGTTCCCGATGTAAGTCACGCTGTCGGGGATTATCAGGTCACCTACCAGGTTTGCGCAGTCTCTGAACGCATCGGCGCCTATTGTGACAACGCCGTAGCCCAGGGTTAGCGTACCGTTAAGACCAGTGCAGCTCCTAAACGCACTCTGTCCGATTGTAGCAACGCTCCCTGGTATGTCGAGGTTCCCTGTCAGCGATGTGCAGTTCCTAAACGCATATTCCCCGATGGAAGTCACCGTGTCTGGTATCACCAGCGTTCCTATTATCTTGTTGCAGCCGTCGAACGCTTGAGTACCTATACTCGTCAAACCTTGCTCAAACTCCAGAAACAGCAAATTTATACACCCAGCAAAGGCGCTTGCACCGATACCTATTATCCCATCAGATATAAGTACATCACGAATCCTTAAATCTCCGGCAAATGCACTTTGCGGTATTTCCCCTGTACCTGTGAATCTCAAGTTTCCCATATCGTCAAGAGTCCACAAAAGCTCATCACCAAGCTCACCGCCATCTATAATAGACGATAATGGGATAATAGGTACAAAACCTTGGATTGGGCTTATATCTATTTCATTTGTACCAAATCCATTGTTTCCACCAAAAACAAAATCAGGAAGATTGAAATCAGAATCAGGATCATCATTCTCATCAACGTCAATTTCCTCTAGTGGCGAATCATATGATATATCAAGAGTTTCATCGTTGAGATCATCATCAATTTCATCTCCTGAGCTTAAAGGAACGTCATAGATACCTTCGCTCCCATCGTTTCCACTTGCTGTATTCATATCTGCTTCAGCAGCATAGATACCCATGCCTGGTAGCCAGGCTACCATCATCGACATGACTAATAATATGCTGAGAATCCGCGACAATGTTGACTTTTTCATAAATTACGCTCTCTTTTCCATAAATATAATTAGAAATATACGCTAGAATACAAGCTATATTCAACCCATTAAGGATTGAGAATTATATACATTATCGCTTGAGCATCCATTGAATCTACTACGCCGTCTCCATTTACATCAGCTTCAAAACGTTCCAGCATACCGAATACGCTAAAACCATCCAGGAGCCTATTACTATACAAATCATGAACTATTTGAGCATCTTGTACATTGACTCTACCATTGCGGTTTACATCGCCATCATAAGCTATTGAGACTGACACTCCAGACACATAGCATAGATTAGCAAGAACATCATTTATAGAAAGATCAGAATCAACAAACCACACATAACCTTTGTAATAACTAGACCAGAAGAGTTCATCAGCTGTTGCTCCACCGTTATCGTATGCTATCGTCCAAGCAGATTCTAAAACAAACTCTGGAGTGACAATTGCCACTTTAAAGCCAGTGGGTGCGCCAATATATTCTTCAAATTTTATGAATCTTATTCTAGCATCCACAACGCTTTGGAGATATATCACAATATTACCCAAAATTTTATCACCTGATATAACATATGAACCATTTTCCTCAGCTTCAAGCAAGCTTCTTACTTCTCCACCCACAGAATAATAAACATCATACCTATATCCTGTTGGTGCAGCTTCCACATCAAATTCAATATCCACACCATATGTCACCATATATGGGCTCTCGCTTGTATCAACACCAGCTGTAAAAGTAAGCTTTTCCAAATCTCCAGTAATGGTGAATGTATTCCAAGTATAGTATGCTTTGTATATCACATCCGCAGTGACAGCTAAAACGTCGATTTCGGCTTTCGTATAAAGTGCTTCACCAGCATATCCTTGACTTTCATTGGCAACTACGAACCACCCGTTGAAATCCATATTCGAAATTTCATCTGCAACTGGCGCTATTGCATATTCACCATCGGCAACATATTGTGTGTCACCTATTTGAGCGCCATCCATATCAAAAAACCTCACAGCATTAAGTTTTATAGCTCTTGCTGTGAACACTGTACTTTGAGTAAAGCTCATGGAAGCTATTGTTTCTGCTGAATAATTGTTCACTCCATCGCTCCATACCGGCACTGCTAATGCATAACCAAGCTCTGCTGTGACTGTTGGAATTATAAATGCACTTACATAAGCATCGCTATCAAATAATCCTGCTTGTCCATATTTTGCATATGCAGTCACTGGAGCATTCAAGAAAGATGCTCCAATACCAGCTTCAAAGCGCACTGTGATACTATGGAGATCCACTTTTAATGGTTCCTGACTAACTGAAACTGAATAATCCTTTACACTACCAATACCGACTACTGTTTTATATGGGTCGGGATGAAAAGTAAACTCAACGCTATCATTGGATGCCGCAATTACATCAAAGGCGAGGGTAGCTATCACCACCGACCCGCTGCTGTTGAGTGTTTCATTAAGTCCGAAGCCAGCGAGAATTATAGTATTGCCAATTACATTCCCTTCAAGACTATCATAACTACTTACATTTGTATTAAAACTCAGTTTGTTGTTGTCAAATAATACTTCAGTCTGAAAGTATTCAAAATAACTCTCGCTCTCACTAGATACGACAAGGTCAACGTATATTGTATCCCCTTTGTTTGCATTCACATTGCTACATGCAAAACTAACTTCGTAATCATCAGGTCCATCTGCGAGACTTGCTGTTGGCATCAGGCTGAAAACCATGAGAATCGCCATTATAAATGCCAAGGATTTTGTTGATATTGCTGTCTTTTTCATATTATTTCTCCCTTTTTTCAAATCTTCAATTAAAGCTAATTCTACTATTATTACCCCTAAATATTATTTGTCAATATGGCAAAAGTCATAGAGTAATACAGCAACCTTTATATAAAATAAAGACTCATTTATGCATTGCAATCACTAGCTTTTAGTATAATTAGTAATAATTTCTCAAATTAATAAGAAATATAGAAACTATGTGAAAAAGCAAAATTTATTGCTATTCCATGACTGGACTTTTTATGATATAATTTATTACGCTTAACCCGATCAAATGCACGAACAACGCACAACTCATTTAAACATAGACATAAGCGCAGGCAAATACCAACTAGGAGCCGTGATAACACCAATGGGAAAGAAAAACAAAAGAGTATATAGTAAAAACGAGCTGGTGATGAGAGGTTGGACAAACCCTTTGATGGATAGTTTGCTCCCCCAACCCATGACCAAAACTAATACTTCCAGTAGAAATTCAGCTCCAACGCAATTATGGAGCATAGATTCCGTTATGAAGGCAGAAAGCAGCGATATATACCAAAATAGTTTTTTGCAACAAAACAGAAGGAAAATCGATCGACTTATCAGAGAAACAAACGCGCTTAAAGAGGAACTGGAAAGAGTAAAAACGCAAACGAGGGCATTGGAGCAAATAAGTAAAATTGACGCTCAATGCCAAAAGCTGCTCAAAGACATAGAAAATGTTTTAGGATACACTAGAAGAGGTCTTCTGGCACACGAAACCATTAAAGTTGTCCATGATGATGCCATGGCGCTACTATTTGATGGAAGAGCTGCATATGTGCAAAGGTTTAATGCCATGTACAATTGCGATATTAGATTGCAAAGAAACTACATGGCTTCAATTGACGATCTCGTTTTTCAAAGCGTGGTCAACGAAACCATACCCAACCATCCTAAGGATGAATTTGCTTTGACACGTTTAATGAAACGGAAGTTTACCATACATAGCGGAGCTACAAACACTGGTAAAACCTATCACGCCATAGAAGCACTCACCCAGGTGGAAAGCGGCGTATATCTAGCTCCACTTAGACTTTTAGCTTTGCAAGTCTTCCAGCAATTAAACGATGACAACAAGCCTTGTTCCC
This sequence comes from Oscillospiraceae bacterium, assembly GCA_009777775.1. Taxonomy (GTDB): domain Bacteria; phylum Bacillota; class Clostridia; order Oscillospirales; family Oscillospiraceae; genus WRMH01. The sequence goes on along the minus strand of WRLE01000005.1, from coordinate 55,126 downwards.
TTATTACTGGAGAAGAAGAAACACTTGTAGAAAATGCTAAATATATATCATCAACAATCGAAAAATTGAACCTAGATTCTGTCTACGACCTTGCGATCATTGACGAAGCTCAAATGATATCTGAAGCTCAAAGGGGAAGTGCTTGGACAAAAGCCGTATTAGGCGTAAGAGCAAAGGAGGTTCACATTTGCTGTTCTTCCAATGCAATCAAGCTACTAACCAGACTCATCGATGAATGCGGAGACAGCTATGAAATCATTTCATATGTCCGCGACACTCCTCTTTTGATGGATCAGGAAACCTTTATCTTTCCAGATGGAGTATGCGAGGGTGATGCACTCATTGCCTTTTCTAAAAAGGTTGTTTTAGGCATCGCCAGCTATTTAGCGGACAAAGGCATTAGCGCAAGCGTAATATATGGTGATTTGCCTCCCGAAGCACGAAAGAAACAGGTTGAGTTATTTGTTAATAAAGAGAATAAAGTGGTTGTTGCCACTGATGCCATTGGAATGGGTCTAAATCTGCCCATAAAAAGAATCGTGTTTATGGAAAACACGAAATTCGATGGTGTTCGTAAACGAATGCTAACTGCCAGCGAAATAAAGCAAATCGCTGGCAGAGCTGGACGAAAGAACATATATGATGAAGGCTATGTCAATGCCATCGGCGAAAAAACACAAATAGGCAGGCTGCTTGGTGGAAACCTATCCGATTTGACTAGAGCATATTATCTTCCTTTGGATAAATACTTATTTACCATGCCCATTGGGACCCTTCGTGAAAGACTCATAGAATCGATGACAAAAGTGATGAAGGTTGAACCATTTCTTGGTGCTGATATTGAACAGCCTTTAGCCCTTCTCTCCCATGTGGAAGATAAAAAGGAACTCTCCATTGAGGAACAATATAGCTTGATATTCATTCCTTTTGACATTAACAAGGCGGAGCTTTACGCCCAATGGCACGGATATATGGAGTCCTATATAAAATACGAAGAAATACAAGTTCCAATGTTGGATGATTACGAAGATTTGGAAACTCTTGAAATATATTATAAACAATTGGATTTATACTATTCATTTTGCAAAACAATGAGGCTTTTCCACGATTCCCAGTGGATTATTGAACAAAAGCAGGAAACAGCTGCTAGAATCCACACATTGCTCACTACAACAATGGAGACCATGAGCAGGAAATGCAGACGTTGTGGAAAACCCACTCCATGGAATCATGAATATGGTTTGTGCCAGAATTGTTTTGCAAAGGAGCGCGGATTAAGATACAGCAGATACGATGATGATTGGGATGATTAGCTAATCAGCCATGAGGAAATACAATACTGCCATCATTTTCACAGACTCTCCCCTAGTGGCATTTTCCCTGGGACGAAAAGAACCATCGCTGTAACCGTTTATTACCCCTGCATTTTGCATTTCCAAAACAGCCTGTCTTGCATATTGTGAAACAGTTTCAAAGTCATTGAAGCTTGAAGCTTCTGATTGTCTTGGGAGCTGTTTTCTCATATAAACAGCATATCGAGATAGCATAGAGGCTATTTCTTGGCGAGAAATGTTTCTGCCGGGGCTAAATGCTGTATCCGAAGTTCCTGTGGTGATTCCATTTGTAAACCCCCAGGCAACAGCAGATTCGTAAAAGGCACCCCTTGGGATGTCTGTAAATGCTCCCTCATATGAAGAAGGTAGAGACTGTCCGCTCATTCTAGCTAAGATTGTAATGAACTCCCCTCTGGTGATATTGTCTTCTGGAGCGAAGATAGACTCCGTTCTACCCAACACAAAGCCTCGAGAAGCCATATATTCCACATATTCATATGCCCAATGGTTACTGGGAACATCCGTAAAGCTTACAGTTGTCAATGGTGTTTTAGGATCTGTGATATTTATAACTGGTGGTGGTGTCGGATTGGTGGAAGAAGGAGAATCCGCACCTGAGCCTGAGCCTGAGCCTGAGCCTGAGCCTGAGCCTGAGCCAGTTCCAGTACCGTTTCCATTTCCATTACCGCTACCTGTGCCGTTGCCATTACCATTATCAGAGCCTGGCGGATTCGCTATATCTTCTGGGTTATATATATTGACGCTCACTGAGCCTTCATCCTCAGTAGCATACACAGCCATCCCATTAGCTGAGCTAAATTTGCAGTTTCGTAGCATAATTGTTGTTTGCTGACTGGGTGCTTCCTTTACCTTTAATTGCAAGCTTCCCACTATAAATGCTGCTGGCATGGAAGCTCCCCTTCCATCAATGCTGGAATACGCAAAATTAACTATAGTAGCATTGCTGAAGACCACAGGAGGCACAGGGTAGCTGCGATGGGATTGCAATTGCGGCATTTTTGCGCTGTTTTCCACAAGCTCAAAGCATTCGCTGTCGTAAACTAGCTCAAAAACCATTGCATACATTGTAAAGCTCGATGAACTATCTTGTCGCTGTACGCTCACTTCAAATTCAAGTATATCACCCGGCTTCACATCATCGGAAGCATCTCCCTCCACCAATTCTAGCTTAAATGCAAAGACAATAGAATCGTCAATGGGTAATTGTCTGGCATTGACCATTAATGCGCAAGTGCATAGGACTGAAAGTACTATAAATAACGTAAATAATCGTTTCATATTGCCACCTTTTCCATATACGAAATATATCAAAATAGATTATAACTACAAATATATCTAATTTGTCAATATGAAACTCTCTTCGACGAAATGGAGATACCAATATGAATTTATGATACCAATTTGAAAATAAATTGATTAAGATTATGCAAAACATTCTATTATTTATGAAATAATGCTTCATAGTTGCACATTGTTACATATTTGCAGTAATGTGCCAATATAGGTAAATATAATATGTGGTCATAAAATAGTATTTTTCATCATAAATATAAAACTTATGGCACTAGGAGTATAAAAGACAAAGAACAAACAATGAAATATGGAAACCTTTGTAAAATCCAGAGAATTGCATAAAATGCAAGCAGCATATATAATACGATTCAAGGAGGAATCCATATGACCACACACCAAAGCATTCGGCACCGCACAAGCAAGCACATTTATGTTTTCTCAATCATTTTTGTGATAGCAATCCTATCTTTATCCGCATGTAAATCAAACAATGAACAAATTTCATCTCAAGAAGATATTCCAGCATGGGAAAAATACGCCACAGAAGAAATTACCCTGAGTTGGTATGTCCATTTTTCTTGGTTTAGCACCACATGGGGAGACAATCTAGTGGCAAAAACAATCACCGAGGAAACAGGGGTGAGCATCGATTTTATCACAGTGGCTGGTAATGAAGGGGAAAAGCTAGCATCTATGATTTCCTCAAACTCGCTGCCTGATATCATAACCATCGGTTTTTGGGAACCGCAAGTGGAAGAGCTGATATTAGGTGGCTTTGTTTATGCGCTTAATGAACTCGCTGATGAGTATGACTTTTATTTTTGGGAAGTGGCTCAGAAACAACGCATTGCTTGGTATACCCGCAGCGATGGGAACATTTACGCTTATCCCAACTCATCATTTACCCCTGATGATTATGAAGAAAACGATAAAATAGGATCAAACCAATCCTTTTTAGTGCGAGCAGATATATATGAAGCCATCGGAAGCCCTGATATGACCACAGCAGAAGGATTTAAGACAGCCATTATAGATGCTTTTGCATATATGCCTTATGTCGGCGATAAGCCCCTTTTGGCAATAGGTCTCAGTGAATTTAATCAAGGTGGAAACCATTCCCTTGATGAAATACTGATGAATTTTTTGGCAATTCCCTTTGAAAAAGATGGTAGAATTTACGATAGAGTTGCTGATCCTGATTACATAAAATGGCTCAAGGTTCTACGTGAATTATATGCGGAAGGATATATATCAAACGAACTTTTCGTCGATCGCAGGGTACAAATGGCGGAGAAGGTAGCTGAAGGTAGATACTTTTGTATGCTATATCAACATGCCGACATCGCCGACCAGCAACTTTATTTATATAGCAATAATGTCAATGGTACGTATATTGCCATTGACGGACCCATGAACTCAAATAGGGATATGCATACCCTTCCTGGTACAGGTATAAATGGTTGGACTGTGACGATGATCAGCAAATCATGTCAAGATCCGCAACGAGCTATCGCACTCATGTCATATATGATGAGTGAGCATGGACAAAAGATACTTTTTTGTGGAATCGAGGGTATTACATACGACAATGATGAAAATGGAAAACCCATTGTTCGCGAGCATATACGAGAGCTTCTAAGCCATGATCGCGCACAGTATAACAGCCTATATGGAGCCGACAACACCTATTGGATGCTCCAAGACAATGCAATGCAACTTAAATGGCAGCAGCCACCACAAGCTCCATTGGCGCAACCAAGGGAATGGACTTATCCATATACCCGATACATTCCACAGTATGACATCGTGATATCAGAGCCCGAAGTCGCAGATGTCAATTGGAAAATTAGGGAAGAGTGGGGCTCGCTGCTACCTTTGCTACTCACTGCACCCACTGAAGATGAATTTGATATTCTTTATGCACAATATCTGGAAAAGCGTATGGAATATGGATACGAATTGGTTTTAGCAGAGTGGTTACGTCTTTTTGAGGAAGCGAAACAACGCTTGGGGTGAACATGAATAGCTTAATCGGGTTTTTCCGCAATTTCAAACTAAATCAAAAACTATCTCTCCTTGTTTTCACCCTTGCTTTCATCCCCCTGGCGTGCCTTGCAATAGTTATATTCGTGAACATGCAAAATATTTTCATTGAGGAACGCCTTTCCGAAACTCGCAGAGAACTCACAGGAATACAGACTCAAGCCGAAAAAACCGCTGAACTGTGTGCCATGACCATGCAGTTTTTCATGAGTAGCCCGAAACTACACGATTTTTTATTTCGCTCAAAAGGCGGTGAACATTTCCCATTGGAGGAACTGCTTGCCTTTTATAGAGAGGATGTAATTGGTAGCTTTGAAAAAGTCGTCAACGCAATTCCCTATCTTTACCAAGTTCGTTTATACTTTTCAAATCCAAATATTCCAGAGTTTTTTCCAATTATGTATCATGACTCCCGCTTAGAACGATTATCATGGGCATCGGCTGATTGGATTTCCGGCACTTGGCAATATGATTATATAGACAGCTTATTCCCGCAGGAAGTGTTTGCACCATCAAAGCATATCATGTCATTGGTTTCAGAAATGACGGATTATAAAGACGAACGCATCGGTATTATTGAGGTTGCCGTTAGAATGGATGAAATATTTCCCGATTTATTCCACAATAGAGGCAGCGGATTCCATGCTTTTGTCACAGAATCAAGTTGGTTTTCCCAGCCCAGCGATGAAAGCTTTTGGAACACAAACATAACTAACATTCTATCTACCATTGATAATGCTTTCTCTGGAGACTCAACTATTGATGCGAAGATAGCTGGTCGCACAGCAATAATCTCATCGATTAACATCAAGCAACTCAATGGACGATATATCATAGTTATGTTTAAAGATGAAATTACATCGGAAATCTCAGCAAGACAAAATGCTTTCATTCTCGTGTCTATATTGACTCTTTTGTTCCTTGCATACATTGTGAACCTATTGGTAAAAGCCATGCTCCGCAGATTCTACATTGTGGTTGAAACTATACACAACGTCCGCTCAGGAGCTCTCGATGTGGAGGTACCCCATATAGGTAACGATGAAATTGGTTTATTGGGAAACCAAGTAAACCAAATGCTCGATCGGATACGAATTTTGATGGACGAAAATGTTAAACGGGAACTCCATGCAAAAAATTCGGAAATACGCGCTCTCCATAGCCAAATTAACGCACATTTCATTTATAATGTTTTAGAAACCATTAAAATGATGGCTGAAGTAGATGAACAATATGAAATATCCGATGCACTGACATCACTTGGTAAGCTTTTACGTTATAGTATGCGCTGGACTTCAGAAAATGTCACACTCGAAGAAGAAATAGAGCATCTCCAGAGCTATTTGCTCCTCATGAACCTAAGGTACGACTATGAAATCACCGTGAACATCAATATTCCTTCCCATTTATATGGAGAAAAAATACCCAAATTAACACTCCAACCAATAGCCGAAAACGCAGTAACCCATGGGATTGAAGAAATTGCGCAAGATGCGCTCATCGAGCTTAGTGCAACGGAATTTCATGATTATTATACGATAACCATTACCGATTATGGCAAAGGTATGACACCTGAAGAACTGAGCATCATAGAAAAAAGGCTTTCTGGTGAAATCGGCGATGAAAGCACCGATGGAATTGGCATAAAAAACGTGAACGAACGCATAGACATGGCTTTCGGCTCCGATTACGGTCTAAGCATAGCTTCCGAATCTGGTAAAGGCACCAGCGTAACCATACGCCTCCCCTATTCATAACCCCCCCCAATCGCCGCAAAACATAACAAACCTCATCGTAGGGCGTGGCATCCCTGACACGCCGCCAGCAAGCACAACACCACAATCACCGCAACAAAACCAAAAACGAAAGCGAGGTAAAACATTGAAATCGGTTTTGATCGTCGAAGACGAAAAAGCAATCCGAGCAGGCATAAAAGCCATCGTTTCAAACGCACCTTTGGAAATAGAAAATGTAATAGAATGTCAAAATGGCATCGAAGCGATGACAATATTGGAAAAACAATATATCGATGTGATGATAACAGATATTAAAATGCCAAAAATGGACGGTATCGAGCTAATTAATCAAGCATCGAAACTCCCCTCACCTCCCATCGTTGTCGTTATCTCCGGATACAATGATTTTGATTATGCCGTTGATGTTTTCAAAAGCGGAGTCAAGGATTATTTGCTCAAACCCATTGAAAGGGAAAAAGTCCATGAGTTGCTATGTAATATTCAAAATGAACTGGATGAAAAAAAGACCGATGAGGAACATCGCAGGTTGATATGTAACCAACTGCTTCGTTCCATCATGCTCGGTCTATCCAGCGAAGATGATATATTCGACTGCTCCGATATATTATTGTCACATAGTAGTATATTTTTCGGCAATTATTATTTAGTATGCCTAGCTCCTGACTCACATATTGAGCAAAGCATTTATCATGTTTGTCATAATGTAAATGGACATATGATACTCATAGTTTCTGAAGATGATTTATTTATGCTAAAACAAAGTTTACCAAAAAGCATTTGCGCTGGAATCAGCAGCATGAAAAGTGGTCTTGTCGCGCTTAAGGATGCTTATTTGGAAGCGGAAATAGCGCGAAAAATCGCATTTATAAAATCAGGACTTCGAGAGTTTTCCCAAGTTAATGAGCAAAAAAATGTAAGTGATACTATACCAATCAATGCTTTGCAAATATCATCCATGTTATTTGCTGGTAAAGGCAACGAAGCAATCGATTCCCTTGGCAAGATATTGTTCGCCACACAAAATGACAGTATTAATGCTGATGAGTACATAGTTTTATTAGATCAACTGACAGCTCAGTTATTAAATAATTTTTCTAGCATCGAGTTTGAAAACAAGAACCTGGAAAGTCTTAGTAACTATATGAACTTCCAATCAGCCTACGAATATCATATTACTCTCTGCGACTTTATAATTAAGCTTGTAGAGCTATATCCATATAATAAAGAAATTCAAAGTAAAGAAAGAATGCGCTCTGCATTGGAGTATGTAAATCAGCATTTTCGCAAGCAAATCAATATGGCAGTAGTGAGTAATCATATTTCAATGAATTACACACAATTCTCCAGCCTTTTCAAAGCAAACACAGGGAGCACATTTAGCGATTATTTAAAACGCCTACGCCTTAATGAAAGTAAAAAACTCCTTGAAGAGTCTAAACAAAGTATTAGGAGTATTGCTTTATTATCTGGTTTCAAAAATGAAAAGCACTTCATGAAGTGCTTTAAACAAGAATTCGGAGTATCACCAGGAGACTACCGTCGCAGCCGTGAATGGTGCAATTAATATTGTTTCTATTTATTGGTTTTCCTTATCTCCTATTATCGTCTTTTTAGGATCAGGCTACACAGCAATCGAGGTATCTCCCATATCATCACTAATCGTTTTTCTGCAAGTTGCTAATGAGCATTGAGGCATATATGAAGTTTGTGGCAATAATTAACACGAAAATCAACCTAATGCTGTTGTTTTGTGTATCGGCAAGGGTAACTAAGCTAAAATAAATCGCAGCAAGAAAAGCCAGAATGGTTTTACTTGGTGCTGCTCTTCCAAAAAGGAAACCCGCTAAAAAATAAAATGCCAGAGCAGAAGCAATGAGCGCAAGACAATGATATGCATAACTTAGCAAAATGGGATTCGATGCATTTTGCCTATAATAATAAACAAGCCAAAAGCACATAAACATAGCAGGAACAACGCTTAATGCTTGCTTTGTTTTTTTACGAGGGTCTTGGTAAACCTCTAAGGCAAACAAAGCAAGAGAAATTGCGGATAGTGCACAAAGAGCTAGAAAAGCATACTGTGGTCCCGCAAGGGCATTTTGTGCGCTTAAATTAAAATAGTATCTAACAGTCGCACCGAGCCATAACACACCAATCAGCACAAAAGACATAGGGTATGCTAAAGGGTCTGTTCGGAAAGCGTTTTCGAAACCAGGAAGTGAATAAAAGCCGATTTTTACACGATATGCAAACAATGCACTGATAAGGAGAAATGCCATGGAACTCCAAATAAGCGCATATGTAATCGCCGCACCTCGCTCAGGCAAACCAGTAAAGGAATCGAAGACAAACCTACGCTCCATTTGTCTAAGAAAATATCCAACAGCACCCGTTGCCACAGCAAAAGAAGGCATTATAATTGCTTGTTTTCCCATAATTTCACCTTTCAGCTTAGAATATTGCGTATCAGCTCGTTGTATATGATTTCAGCGTTCTTTTGAAATCCATTTTCCATGGCTTGAGCTTGTTCATCGTTTGCCGCATATAGATCAATGGAGACTATTTCACCAAGACCGTCCGACAATGAAAGGGTGACAGTACAACCATCATCGGTATTTTTTTTGTGTACAGTACGAATCATATCAGCACGATTTAAAGCGTTTTCGTGGAGCAGTGTAGTTGCATCCACGATTTTTTTTATGCTTTTAGGGAGAGTATTTTCCGAAATTTTTCCATTGCGCTCTCCCTTTGGGGTAATAAAATATTTCTCGTCGCGAAATTCCAAATGCTCTGTTCTAACGAGGTCATGGAGACAGTCTGTATATAAAAAATAGCTTATTCCATCATCGCACATGACGAGCATCGTAAGGTCTTCCAGACTGATAGGTCTTGGTAAACGCCGCATAATATACAATATCAACACCTTAATTTCGAGTCCATCATGGATAAAACCGAACGCCCTGCTCATGAAACTAGCCTCCCTAGAAATCTTTCGTATATGATAACACAAACAGACAAATTAGTATAGGTTTTTATTCCACTTTGCCAAATAGTTGACAAGTCAGGCACATAAGGTTAAAATGATAAAACACTAAAGGGGTTACGGAGCGTAAAAGGATTCACCCCTTGCCAATCATAATGATAAATGGGGCTGACACATGGAACCGTTTCATCGAATTTTACAGATTATCAAAGTCAATTCAAAAATTATCAAAAGATTCGCTTTGTTGGCATTCATCATGGCAATTATGCTGACAACCGTGGTCACCTGCGGACCTAGAGTTGTGGAAGAGGAAAACGAACCAGAGCAAGAATCTCCCGTTGAAGAAAGCATTTCGCCCGAACCTGAGCCAGAGCCAGAGCCAGAACCCGAACCTGAGCCAGAACCAGAACCAGAGCCACCAGGACCATTTAACCCATTAACAGGACTACCAACTGAAACCGATATATCAAACAATAGACCCTATGCAATAATGATAAACAACAATTCTGCTGCCATGCCCCAGTTGGGAGTCTCAAAGGCTGATATAATTTATGAAATCATCGCAGAGGGTGATGTCACAAGAATGCTCGCATTATTTCAAGATATAAGCGATGTTGGTGTCATAGGGAGCATACGCAGCGCTCGCCATTATTTCGTTGATATCGTACAGAGCTACGATGCGATTTACATTTTTGCCGGCGGCAGCCCCCAAGCATATTCAGCTATTTCCAACCGAGGTATTACCCGTCTCGATGGCGTAAATGGAAGCCTGACCCATATATTTTATCGCGATTCATATAGAAGATCAATCATGAGCTTAGAACACACTATGGTTACCACAAGTGACTTGATTGAGCAATGGCTTCCCACATACAATTTTCGCATGGAACACGAGGAAGAATATGAGCGTAATTTGAGCTTTGTTGATGACGCTGTTCCAGAAGATGGCGAATCGGCACTGAGCTTTACTGTCAGATATGCTGGTAGCAAATCCACAGCCTTTTCCTATGATGAAGAAGATGAGTTATATTATCTCCGTCAACATGGAAATTATTACACAGACGGAAACGATGGCACCCAACTCTCTTTTACCAATGTGCTGATTTTGAAAACTAGCATATCTTTCATAGCAGGTGATAGAGAAGGACGACGAAATGTGGTCACCACTGGAACCGGTATAGGCTATTTCGTTTGTGGAGGAAAATATGTGGAAATCGAATGGTCTCGAGATGAAAACGCTTCCCAATTTAGTTATACCCTCCCCGATGGCAGCGAACTTGCTCTAGGAAAAGGTAAAACCTTCATATCAATTGTTGCTATATCGGACAACATTGAATTTTCCTAATTTCGCAAGTATTATTAGTCGTTAAACATTTAGTAATTAATATATAGCAATTACCACTGTGTAATCAAAATAAAAATCTTTATACAAGGAGGCTATAAAATGCCTAATAACTACAATATCAATGTATACAATCGCATAAGAATATTTACAAACATAACGTACATCAGTTTGATAATTGGATTGCTTGTAGGTATCTTCCTTATGGCAGTGTTTTTACCAAAGAAAAAGCGCGAGAGCTTCATGTTCAAAAAGACTTTGCTTTTTTTCCATGATTTTTTGAATTTTAAAACTATAGTAATTGGTATAATCATTAAAGTATTATACATTGGACTTTCATTTACTTTCGTTATTGCTGGCTTTTACTATATGTTCGCCCTCAACTTTTTAACTGGATTAGCAATTGTCACCCTGGGTAATGTAATATTACGTTTGGTGCATGAATTTTTAATTCTCTTAATTACCATGAACGAAAATGTTCAGACAATTACTAACCATCTCACAGGAGTTAGCCAAGAATTTGTCTCATCTGATGCTGTCTTCGATAATATAGCAGATAGAGTTAGCCAGAGTGTCGATGACAGGAGGGCAAGGCAGGAAGAACAACGTGCCGCCCAAGCAGCGATGCAACAAGCACCACCCACACAGCAAGCTCCTCCCCAGCAAGCTCCTCCTCAGCAAGCAGCTCCTCCTGTTCAAGCCGCTCCGATACAGCAAGCTCCCCCGATTGAACAAGCACCTCCCCAGCAAGTTCAAACGCCACAAGCAGCTCCTCCGGTTCAAGCTGCTCCGATACAGCAGGTTCCGCCAGTTCAAACGCTTCCAATACAGCAAGCTCCTCCAGTACAGCAAGCTCCACCAGTACAGCAAGCTGCTCCCCAGCAATCACCACCACCTACACAAACAATAGTGGAACCCCAGCAACAATCTCCAACTCCAGTGCAAACGCCAGAACCAGCCCAAGAACAAAGCACAAGCAGTAATATTGTCGCTGCTGCTCCTCCCATAACTGGAGAAACCGAAACAGAGGAAAAAACCTGCCCCAGTTGCAACAGCAAAGTTGATGCAGACGCTAAATTCTGCCCCATTTGCGGAAAATCATTGGCAACTCCATAAGGCAATGCATAATAAAAGCTCCATGGAATGTTCACCAGTCCATGGAGCTTCATTTTTCTACTGCCTATAATCGCTATATATTATGCTTTGTGCTATTAGAAACCTTATGCCTTACCGTCGCAGCCAAGAACAGTTTCTATTTTATGCCTGACAAGGGATTTAATGTTTTCCCGCCCAGGAGCCAAATATTGACGAGGGTCGAAATGGGTAGGATTCAAGCTGAGATGCTCACGGATGCCAGCGGTCATACCTAAACGCAAATCGGAGTCAATGTTGATTTTACACACCGCCATGCTTGCCGCTTGTCTGAGCATATCTTCTGGGATTCCAATCGCATCTTCCATTTCGCCGCCGTAAGTGTTAATTGTTTTAACGAATTCCGGTACGACAGAGGAAGCGCCATGTAAAACTATGGGGAATCCTGGAAGCCTTTTTGAAACTTCCTCCAAAATATCAAACCTGAGCCTTGGTGTCTGTCCAGGCTTGAATTTATATGCTCCATGACTCGTTCCGATGGCAATTGCCAAAGAATCAACACCCGTCCGAGTAACAAATTCCTCCACTTCATCGGGTCTTGTGAAACTGGCATCTTCATCTGTGACATTCACATCGTCTTCGATACCCGCAAGTCTTCCCAACTCGCCTTCCACCGTCACTCCCCTCTCATGGGCGTACTGGACAACCTGAGCAGTCAGGCTGATATTATCTTCGAATGAATGATGGGAACCATCTATCATAACTGATGTAAATCCACCATCTATGCAAGCTTTGCAGATTTCGAAGTCTTCACCATGATCGAGATGAACAGCAATGGGTAAGCCAGTATCTATTTCCGCCGCCTCAATGAGTTTCATGAGATATACATGCTTTGCATATCTTCTAGCACCAGCAGAAACTTGGAGAATGAGCGGCGCATTAAGCTCCGCAGCTGCCTCTGTGATGCCCTGAATGATTTCTAAATTATTGACATTAAAGGCACCAATGGCATAATTACCTTCATAGGCTTTTTTGAGCATATCTGTTGTTGTAACTAGTGGCATTTAAGAACACCTCCTTTTCATATATGGGATTATATCATATAACGATAAAATAAAATATAAACTTTACGAAAAATTCGCATTTTTCAATTGAATTTCAAATTGTCTCTGTGATAGAATTGTGAAAACGCAATAAAACATATGGAGGAAGCAATATGACTCAAAAATTAATCGGTGCATGCGTTCTAGCACAATCGGGCGGACCCACTGCTGTTATCAATGCAAGTGCATACGGCGTTATAAAAACCGCAATGGAATCTGAGGAAATAACGCGAGTATTTGGAGCTGCCCATGGTATAACTGGTATATTGAACGATATGCTCTATGACCTTGATAAAGAAGACCCAGAAGAACTGAAATTTCTCATGAATACCCCTTCTTCCGAGCTTGGGTCTTGCCGTTACAAGCTTGAAGGAGAAAAGGATTTGGCTCGTATCCTAGAGATTTTCAAAAAATACGACATCCGCTACTTTTTCTACAATGGTGGAAACGACTCTATGGACACCTGCCTGAAAGTCAGCGAATACATGATGGAATCAGGTTATGAATGTCGAGTAATTGGAGTGCCAAAAACTATCGACAACGACTTGGTTGGTACTGACCACTGTCCTGGTTACGGAAGTGCAGCCAAATATATTGCTACATCATTTGCCGAAGTGTACAAAGATGCAATAGTGTATAATACCGGTGCTATAACCGTCCTGGAAGTCATGGGCCGCAATGCAGGCTGGCTTGTGGGCGCTTCAGCCCTAGCAGGACTTTCCAATGCTGCACCTGATTTAATCTACCTACCGGAAGTACCCTTTAATCTGGATGATTTCCTTGATAAAGTCGAAGCCATATACAAAGAGAAAAACAACTGTGTCGTAGCTGTCTCAGAAGGGATTAAATACAGCGATGGCACATTCGTTTCGGAAGCAAAGCCATCAACCACAGACGGCTTTGGTCACGAGCAACTGGGTGGACTAGCAGCGACCCTTGCTGCCGTTGTCGGACACAGAACAGGAGCTAAGGTTCGTGGCATAGAATTGAGTTTGTTGCAACGTTGTGGCGCTCACCTAGCATCACAAGTTGATATCGATGAAGCCTATCTTGCTGGCAAATGTGCGGTGGAGAGTGCCATTGCTGGAGAAAACGGGAAAATGGTTGCTCTAAATCGTGTCTCAAACAATGGTGAGTATGGCTGTGAAATAATATTCCAACCTTTAACCGTTAGTGCAAATCTTGAAAAAACAGTTCCCCTTGATTGGATTAACTCAGATGGAACCAATGTTACTCAAGATTTTATTGATTACGTACTTCCGCTGATACAAGGAGAGAACACCCGAGTCACTGTAAACGGACTCCCCCGCTTTGCAAATTTGAAAAAAATCAAAGCAGAAGCTTAGACTAAAAGTCCCAATTTACTACCTCAGTATTCCACAAGCTATTTAAACACGATAACACCAAAACTAGCACTACAAAAAAACGACCCGCATATGGAAGTTGTCTTACTCCCATATGCGGGTATTACTAGTGTATTTTAACTCAGTTTATTTACGTGTCAAGCTTACACATCTCTTGGTGGATATTTCCCCGCTCTATCCAGGGAGCGAATAATCGGTATCATCACAACACAGACAAATCCTGCAGCAAGACCGTTGTTGTATAGGTTTTGCCCCCAATGGAAAGACGCTATGTAGTTGGCAAAGGTGAAATGCACCATTCCTACAACAACTCCCCATTTCCAGCCAAAGTATTTAGCCATGGGTGACAAGCAAGTACCCCAAAAAGCGGAAGACCATATAACAGCTTGTCCAGAAAGATAGCCAGCCAAAGCAAATGTACCTGTGCGATAAAAGCCTGGAGCTACAAAATATCTTATGAGTCCCGCCAATACAACACCAGTGATAATCGTGACACAGTTTGCCACTGCCTTCCCAAAGCCTCCCCAGCCTATCATTGACAATATAGCACCAAGTATGGGAGCATTAATATGAACCTTGAATACCAATGTTATGGCAAGGGCAAGGAGAGCAAGTATACCCATAGCCAAATATGTCGGTCCTTTGCCATATTTCACATAGAATGAATTGTCATCTGCTTTCATGTATAGGAGCTCCGAGAGCTTATAATTTCCGATTCCACCAGCTGCAAAGCCCATTACGAGAAAATATATCGCTGTAACAGCAAGAAAAATATTCAGTTGATCCGTGTAATATACAGAAGTACCAAACACATTAGCAATGGAAACACCTGGTGATATGGCAGATCCAGGTCCAAAACGCTCAATCCCAATTGCATTGTATGCTGCTGTTAGAGCAAGGGCAATGAGACCAGCACCCCAACCAACATTATAAAGGTTTAGTCCTTCATGGCTTTTACGTATGAATCCAGCCATGCTATTGATGATAAAGCCAACGACAAAACCAATTAACACTCCCAGGATAATAGCACCAGTTGTACCTAATGTCGCAACAATCTGTGGAGTATGTACCGGCTGGCTCACCGCAGGAGCTAGACAAGTTGCAAACCCTGCCATTGTGACATGGTTTTTATAGGGTTCTTTTCTATACAGACTGTATAGTTTGCCTCCAATGAGAATTGGTAGCATATTTAGTGGATTTTTACCCAAAAATGCGAAGCCTAAGACCAATCCCAGCACTCCCATTTGGGAGCTTCCCATTGGGAGCTTGGCAAGCTTAAAGGCACAAATTACAAGAAGACCAGCCATGGCAGAATTTACGAAAGCGGCTCCAATGCCAGCTATTGCCATATAATCATGGGTGAGAACTGCGGGGCTAGTGTATATAGCCTTCAAGCCTTGGACAATTGATGCAAAAGCACCGCTTCCATTCTCCAGATACGCTTGGACAAAACCATATAGCAATATTACAATTGCGTACAAAGTCCAAACAAAATCGGCATTAAAACGATCCTTTTCTCCAGCGTTGCTATTTGACATAATAAACCCTTCTTTAACCTATATGTTTGTTTTTCGAGTATCGTAGGAATCAACTGATGATTCGACCCGATTGTTGCTCCGAAAAACTCAATAATATTTATCACATATTTACCCCATTGTCAACCACTTCAACAAAGTAATATGAAAGCGTATTTCATTTCATCACTTTCCTAACAACGCTGATAATCGGCTTCATCCAAAAGGGCTCCATTCTTTTTAACACCGTCTCCAGTGCTCCCATAATTTTTATCTTCTGGGGGCAGGCTTGCTCGCACAGACCGCATTTTATGCAATTGCTTCCACTGAAATTTCCTTCTTTGCTGGTCAAAGCCGTCCCAGTCATATAGCTGGTGATTCCAGCAATATAACCTGACGCAAATGATAAATTATATGATGCAAAACTACCTGGAATATTTACATTATTAGGACATGGAAGACAGTAATTGCAACCTGTACATGGGATTTTATAGCTCTCTTCAAATATTTTGACAACCCTTTCGATGATGGCGACTTCCTTATCAGTGAGCATACCTGGCACAGCCGTTTTTGCCGTTTCAACATTTTCATTAAGCTGTGCATCGCTGTTCATACCAGATAAAA
This sequence comes from Oscillospiraceae bacterium, assembly GCA_009777775.1. Classification (GTDB taxonomy): domain Bacteria; phylum Bacillota; class Clostridia; order Oscillospirales; family Oscillospiraceae; genus WRMH01. The sequence continues at coordinate 38,656 of WRLE01000005.1, read as the reverse complement.
GCAACGTGACCTCAGGTTGATTCCAAATCCAACGTAAGGCCCAAGCTGCAGGAGAGCTATCCTTGTCACCTTGGCGAAAAACGCTTTCCACACCCTTTGGCAACGAAGTGGCTAGTTTGCCACCTAAGAGCGGTTCCATTACCACAACAGACATACCCTTTTCATGTGCCCTCACCAAGCCAGCTCTCCCTGCCTGGTAGTTTTCGTTCATATAATTATATTGAATCTGAGTAAAATCCCAATCATAAGCATCAATTAAGGCATTAAATTCATTGTAAGGACCATGAAAAGAAAAGCCAATTTGACGTATCTTTCCCTGTGCTTTCTTATCATCGATCCATTTTTCAATACCATTGCTTTTTAACCTCTCCCAAGCTGTAAGGCTACCAATATTATGTATTAAATAATAATCGATCCAATCCGTTTCTAGCCTTGATAAGGAAACATCGAAAAATTTGTCGAAATCCACAAATGATTTACATTGGCTATGGGGGAGCTTAGTGGCAAGATAGATTTTTTCACGAGCACCCTTGTTGCGCCTGAATACATCGCCCACAGCTTGTTCGCTACCTGGATAAATATATGCACTATCGAAATAGTTGATACCCATATCGATTGCAGACATAATTAAGCTTTCGGTTTTATCAACATCAATCTTTGTACCCATACTACGAGGCAATCTCATACAGCCATATCCAAGTATAGATAAATTATTACCAGATTTAACATCATTGCGATATTGCATGTCTACTCCATTTATTATTTCATTTTCTAACTGCTGATTTACATCCCAGTTCAACAAGCAACAGTTCAAAACGAATTCTTTCTTTCTTCGTTACAGTAAAACCAGTATTATACAATTGATGACTGAGTACATCAGCATCCTTGAGCACTTCGTCATATGGTTCCTGGATTTTTCGCTTTTTTCTATGCCTGCTGATGGCAGTAGTGACAATAAATATTTCCTCGTCGCTATACAAACCCAATTGCCTTAAAATTCTTTTTGCAACTTTGGCTCCTTTTTTACCATGTTTGTTTGTTGTTCCCGCAGTAACTTGATATATATCATGTAACATTCCGCAAGTTGAAGCCAATTCAGGATCCAAGTCTCGCCTGAATGCCAACAATGCTGCATATTCAGATACTCCATACAAATGGGTAACAAAGTAGCTGCTGTTTGATGGCTGACATTCTTGTATCAATCTCTCCACAACATTACGCAGACTTTCAAGTCTATTACTCAATTTTCTCCCTCCCTTTATCGAATAACCCCTATAGGATAACAGAATATGAGTAACAATGTCAAATTTCCAACAAATTCACCATAATACAACAAGCCCTCAACCTTTGAATATCAAGGTTGAAGGCTTATTACCTATGGCAGCGGATCTAGGATTCGAACCCAGACAAACAGAGTCAGAGTCTGTCGTGCTACCTTTACACAAATCCGCTATCTTCGAATCAAGTCTGATTCAAATATCATTCAAAGTCAATATATTGCGAGCATTTATATCCATTGTTACCATGTTACAATTCATACTTTTTAATCACTTACTTACTATACTTATTTTATATCCAAGCGAATCTAATACACATGACAATGTCCTGTAATTAATATTTGCGGCATTTTTGCTACGGATTTTTTGAATAATTGTTGGAGACACACCAGCTTTCTTTGCTAATGCTCTTATAGAGATGTTGTCCTCCGCCATTTTTTCAAGGATAAATTCTGACAACAAGAAATCATTATATTCTTTATCAAACTTTTCTTTACGCTTTGGGTCGCTATTAATGTATTTATCAAAAGTTGATTCCATAATTCTATCCACCAGCCTTTCGTTTGATGTAATCTTGCATATATTTTAAAGCAATATCTTTTTCTCTTTTCGGTAACTTGCTTGTTTTCTTTTTAAATCCATTTGTAACTATTATTTCGCCACCATCTGAAAAGAATGATAAGTACCTATCTGGTTGTGGTTTAAAGGCATATATTCCATCGCCCTCATTACGAAACTTTGTAATATCAAATATTTTACCAAAATCTCCCATTCTTTTCACTAGGACAAGGAATTTTATTTGCATATCTTCCGAAGCATTTTCAAAGAAATTGAAAGCATCACTTTTCCCATTAATGTCAAAATACCATTTAATGGTAAACTTAGACCCTTCATATATAAAACAAGACTTTTCATCCATATCTGCAGTGTAACACTTATATGGTACATTGTCAAGAATAATTCTGCTCTTCGCCTTAGTCAATATCTCATTTTTTATACTATACTATCTAATTCTTTAATAACAATTGCATTAATAGTTTCAAAAACATTAAAAACGGAGCTTACTATTTCCTTACCAAATATGCTTTTTATTTTTAGTTGAAGATTATGCAATATCATTTCAGGCGTTGTGTCAACATCCTTATAGTCACTTTCTGACATTGATTTTATACTATGTGCAGAATCATTGCGTTTATTTCTTAAATCGAATATTTCATTATAACCAGATATTTCCATTCCTTGATTAGCTAAATATTTGTTAATTGACTCGTATGTATATGTATTAATGTTGTAGGCCCATGTGTCTAAATATCGAGCAAGGTTTGGGTGATTTTTAGCGACTTTTTCATGGTTGATAGATAGACTTCCATTTTTACTGTTTTCATCAGCAATAGTATCAATACCCCCCAAAGCATCATCGACTTCCATTTTCAACAGATGCTCAGCCAATGCTGAAACTCGTAGTAAAAAATCATTTAATTCCTTTCTTTTCATACGTAATGAAGTAGCTAGATAATAATCACAGACTGGCTTTGCATCATTATTGCGAACTGGGTATAACGCATAATAGACATCAAGCATTTTCGCAATGTCTTCCGCACCCTTTTCCTCTGGGAGACTTCGCAAATATGCATGATGTAGAATGAGTTTCAAGCGCTCCGTGAACAGGAGCGCGTTTTCATTTATAAGGTCATATGCACCTTTATACTCCCAGTTGATGATTAAGCTTTTGACTTGATTACGAATCATACTCCTTCGTATTCCTATAAGACCAGGTTCGGAGCATCTATTTGGAGCATCATCTAAATTATCTAATAGATTATGTAACTCATCCTCTAAATCACATGTATAAGGGTCAAAATGGCTAGTATTTACATTAGAGCTTCTATTTGGACTGGAAACTTGTACTGGCTGCAAAAGAAGACTATGTGAAACTACTTCTAGGCACATTGTGGTGTTCATTTGTGGTGTCCCAGAACTTACATTGAGTAAAATCTTTGCTTCAGGGTTTTCTAATCTAATTCTATTTATCGTTTCGCTGAAAAGATTATGAAACGCATCGAAGTCAGAAGCATTTTCAATATCTGTATAGGTTTTATCAACTATACACTCTTTTTCTAAATAGCATATTGCTCTTTCATAACAATTTGTATCTATGTCCCTTTTTTGCATAGCTGCGGTAAATATTAGGTAGACTTTTTTAGGTCGATACTTTCGAACAATGTGAAGTGATGGTCCATCATACCCATCTCTAATAGGATCAGAGTCTCCAATAGCTGATAAAAGTACATATTCCATTTTATCATTCCCATGACTTTAATATGTACCCTCACGGGGTACTGTTATTGTAAATTGTGAAATGGCAAGCATACTAAACTGATAGCCTATGTTTTCGTCCCCTCACGGGGTACCGTTATTATAAACACTTGGAAAAGACGCTTACGACAACCCTGTCACGTTCGTTTCCGTCCCCTCGCGGGGTACCGTTATTGTAAATAGCATACAAGCAAGCGGTGAAAAACTTGCAAAGTCTGTTTCCGTCCCCTCGCGGGGTACCGTTATTGTAAATCGCATGGTTTTTTACCTCCAATGAAAGGGCAGAGCTGTTTCCGTCCCCTCGCGGGGTACCGTTATTGTAAATGAATAACAATATTTTCGATTATATACTGCAACAAAGTTTCCGTCCCCTCGCGGGGTACCGTTATTGTAAATGAAACAAAAAATTTGTACATTGAAAAACACGAACGGTTTCCGTCCCCTCGCGGGGTACCGTTATTGTAAATTTCCTAATTTTTCCGCTACACCCTTCAGGGTGTAAGTTTCCGTCCCCTCGCGGGGTACCGTTATTGTAAATTCACATAATATTTCACATGGACGTTTATGTCTACACAAGTTTCCGTCCCCTCGCGGGGTACCGTTATTGTAAATTTTTTTCACCATCTATTTGATATAATACCTCTACCGTTTCCGTCCCCTCGCGGGGTACCGTTATTGTAAATCCTACCTTAGAAAAGGCTTGTGGCACAACGGCTAATTAATAGCTTTGCGGAGGTAATTGATTTCAGAGATTTAACAAGCGTAATTATAGCTATATATGCCCTGAAACCTTTGCAGTTATTGATGCGGCTTAAAACAGTAGTTTCTCCATGAATTTTCATATAATAATCACTCCTTCATCATCAATTTCATCATCATCTTTACCAAGTACTGTTACTGCACCATTACCACGTAGTTTATATATCCTTATGTTATCATTCTCTGCAACAATAGACTCTATTTTCTTGAGCATTTTATTGTATTTACTTTCAGATAACCGAGCTTCAAAAGCAGATTTTTGCACTCTGAAACCAAAGGATTTCATTATTTTTGATAAGTTATTCCTTCGCTTGTTATTAGATATATCGTAAATTACAAGCACATAATATTTCAAGCCTTTGCCCGGAGACTCTTCTGTATCAAAAAAATAATTTTCCATATTCTTACCGTACAATAATTGGTGTATACAATCCTGCATCTTCCGCTTCTATTGCTTGAGCCAAGCTTAATGCTTGAAGATTAATAGCACGACGAAATGAGACTGCATATTCTGCATCATGTAAATACTTTTGATCAACAGCGAATCTTCTCTCTAGCTTACCAATAAAGGCATTAAACCCTGTTTTGTCAAGATAAATACCAGGTTCGTCTGGAACAGAGTAGAAGTTTTCTGACTTTATTTCATGTCCATTCACCATACTCATAACAACAGAATCAACAATGACGGCGCGCCATTCTTCCATCATATCGCTAGCTAGCGTTGGATGTTTATCTGCATCACTGTGCAAAAATCCAAAATACGGATTTAATCCACGATTCTCAAGAGCTCCATACACTGCATACATCAAAATCGTATAGCCTAAGCTGAGCATAGAGTTAAATGCATCTAGAGGTGGTTGTCTGCTTCTGCCAGTAAACCTGAACTCAGGCACTACCAATGTACTTAAAGCATCATAATATGACCTTGCTGCTATACCTTCATATCCCATTAATTCATCTATTTTTTGACATCCTTCAATTTTAGCTTCATAATTTTTCATTGCAGTTATTTCCTGGTCTACAATCGTATCAGATGACCTTGTATATCTACGTAAAACTACAGTTTGATTATGTATCTTTGCTCGAATTATTCTTTTGGCTAATGCTAATCGAAAACTTTCATTGTCACCTAGCCGAGCCTGCATGCGTTGACGTGCGACATTCACATGACTAGTGGAACCTAATCTTCCAAAATATTTGCCTGTGGTCGAATAATATTGGACATCAATACCTCGTTCAATACACTCTCTAATGCAGTGTGTACTAATACTAACTGGTCCAAATAAGGATATCCCATCAATGGATTCAATTGGTAATGATTTATTCATACCATCCGAGTACTTTATTTCGATACGTCCATCTCTCACTCCGACTTGTGCTGAAGGTTCATTAACATATAATTGGCTCATTTTTTCCTCGTGCGTTTTGTTTCTCACACTTCCTTTATATCAAGTATGCATCTACCCATTTCATAGAGGTCTCCCTCATACTCCGTGAGTTTTAGTATATGGGGAGAAACACCTAGCTCAATGTCTTCTCTATGCTTATGATTGCGGTGTCTTTCACTTAATAAATTTGTAGTGTAAATTAACCTATCTTCTTCATTTAGCAAACCTAAAAGCATAGTTTTGGAAACAAAACCAGTACCAGCGCCTATATACAATACATTTGGATTGTATCGTTCGATTTCAGGAAAATATTTCCTATACTCGTTGGTATATGCGACATTATAATTACGCAACATTGCGTTAATGACAAGCATTTTAACTGTTTGCTCATTTGATATTTTATATGATTTCTTGTTGAAGAGGTCTGCATATGGTGTTCCGTTTAGCAATGCAGTATCAACAGCCAGCATTATGTGGATTTTTGTACCTGGTTTAATGCACTCCCGAAATACATTCAATGATTTTTCATCTGCGTTTTTTGTCGATACAGGCATATCTTTTTTTTGACATAATGTGATGAAGCTACGATCAATAGGTTCACTATCGCTAAAACGAAAGGCTGCCATCACATCATTAACCGCATCCCTTTTGTTTTTTTCATTTCGGTCTAAGACATTCAGAATGTCTGCTTCGAGTCTCTTTGCTGCTTCACCATTTATATTATTCAAGTTATGAAGTACGGGATTGCCATTTACTCTACGGTTGCGCATTTCCTGGCTCAGCAAGACCGTCCTAAAAGCTCCTTTTATGCTACTGCCTGGAATATATGGAAGCCCATATATATCTTTTATATGTGAACTGATATTACTTAATTTGGTGACAGTATTGCTTACCGAAATAGGCTCACCCCACCATGCTTCATATGAAACATTATTGTTTAATAAAAAATAAGATAAATCATTTTGTTTATCGAACATAAATTGTTCATATCGTTCAATTAAACCTTTGTTTTTTAGCATCCTAAACATATTATGCATTTCGGGAAAATATACTAGCCTGTTTCTTTTATCAAATATATACTCTTTTTGATTTAATGTTTCACCTGATCCAATATGAATTGGTGATTCAACTGTAAGAGTAAGTGTAAATCGTCTTAAAAAGTTGTTCATAGAGTCACCCCTAAAAATAATGGTTTCCCATATCGATATACGGGGTGATTACCTTCGTTGGAAACATCATACAAATCACCCAAATATTTTTGTGAAACAACAGCTCCGCTATCAAGCATATATAAATCCATTTTACGTAAAAAATCATCTGCATATGTATCAGAAAACACATATCCACTTCGTCTCACTAGCATATATGAGGAATTATGAATTATCTGCTCCATTTCATTCTCTTGGGGTAAAGATACACTCAATGTTATATATAACGGATAATCATCGTTAATCCTTGGAGCTATGTCGTCATCTAGTTCCTCTGCTGTCATCTGAAATCTACCAAGACCAGAAGAACGCTTCCCACCTAAACCAGAATAAGCAAGTGAAAAAAATAATTCATTTAATAATTTCAAAGAAGCACTAGTCCCGCTAACCACTATATATAAACCAGCATCTGGTCGAAACTGGTATACACCAACATGATATGGTAAAGTGTCGTCTGGTACTCTCACAGCAGCTCTAGCTACTATTATCGATTCACCAAGTTTTTCATTTAGTCTATTGGTGATATATTGAACCGTTTCAACATCGAATTCTCCTGCAACATATTCATCAACCATATCTATGGGTATATACTTCATTTGCTTGAATACTTTTTTTGCTCCCGAATCAACATCGGAATCATTGGCTCTTACACTTCGAATGGGTTTTGGAACAAAGTATTCATCATTAATGTATGGAAAAGCATCTGATATTATCAACGAACCAGCTTTAACAAACAGGATAAGCTGGTTAAGCATTGTATATCCACCTAATTTTAGTGCTTCGATACAAAGCGCAGAAAAAATCGTATCTGCCCGTAAACGAATGCTACTGTCTTCAAGCGAGCCTTCACCTATATGAATCCCATTATCAAAGCAAAGCCGTAAAATTCTATATTCCATTTTCACTGCCTACATTCAAAAGCATTTGGGTAACACGATTGTCAACATCATCTGGTATTTCACCAACAACAGCCTTAGCCGCAAGACTAGAAAATGAAATTCGCCCATATCCTCGCGAGCCACTCCCGCCGATATAATCATATTCCAGCAGAGTAAACCCAGTACAAATTATTTCGAAATCCTCGATTAATTCCTCTGTATCCTGTCCGTAGTATTCATATACCAAATTCAAATCAAATTTCGCTCCGCGTATAACTCGTTCGATTTGACGTGGGGTTGCAACGGCAGATATACGATTTATTGTGTTTTCAAACTTGACTTCTGTAAGGCTATCTGCGCCACGTTTTCGAAGTTCATCCGCATTTGCTATTGTCATGTCTGAATATAGCAATCTACCCGTTTTGTACTTCGAGTTTTTCGAAGCACTGCCAAATAGCCTTATGATTTTTTCATCGTCATCATCTTGCGACTTTGCTATGGTCTCATTATAATACTTTGCCAATAGAGTTCGCATTTTCCCTTTGAGTGAACTACCTGGAATCATTGGTATGCGTTCCAGCGAATCGCGCACAACAGGTGAGTCAACAGACCCTATTGCAGAAAAAGCATCACTTCCACCGATATGTAGTCCTGTTACTACCTCGAGACATCCTGTTATCATTATTTTTGTATACATAAAATCACCTCTCTTTATCTTCATTCCCGTGATATTTCCGAAAAGCTACCAATGCTTCCATGTATCTGCAATACGTGATGAAATCCTCTTTGTTACCATTAATCGTTTTAAGTATTTGCAATATGCCAGCCTTTTCGATGAATTCTTTTACATATTCATCTCTCCCTGCTTGATATACGAATTGAACACGTAGATACTCTATTCTGTCCTCAAGCTCATGGCTCAATTGGTCAGTGTTGTCATTTTCCGCTAATGCGAACATTTCAGCGGTCATTGCTAATTGTTTACGCAATTGCGTAGTTGATAGAATATTATAGTCCTCTTCGTTACGTGGATTCCTCTTGCTTCTTTTAGCTTCCGCAATAAGTTCCTTTATAACAGCTTCGGCTTTGTCAACATAGTTTTTGCTGTCAATTAAGTCCATTGTTCATTCCCCCTATTAGCATATACATATAGATATATCGCTGCTTTTAGCTGTTTTCTATCTTTGGAATCTGATATCCATTTATACATGAGTTCTGAAAACACTTTATATCTCGCTTTACCATTTTCATCACTTTCATCAGGTTCTACTCTTGCTAGCATATATGCATACCTCGCAAGGCTAATTTTAGCAATTCCTTTTTTATCTTCCTCTTCGAGACCTTTGATAAAGCTAAGAATCCTATATAGGAAACTGTTTCCCTTTTCTGAATTCTGCTTAAAGAAACTTTCAATCTGAGCGAGTTTTTCATCTCTTACTTGGTTTATAAATTCAAGCCAACTAAAACGCAATTCCTTATCAAACAGCGTTATTGCGTTCTTTTCTTCCCCATTTTCGCGTCTTGCTTTTGAATGTGACTCAAGCTCTCCCGTTTCTCTTGCCATTATATGTATTGGAAACTTGCTTGGATATAAACCGATTCCAGCTGAAACTGATAATTTGTCCTGGGTGTATATTCGGAAAGCTTCCGAGATTTCCACTGCAGCAGCTATGATATCATCCCATCCACCGATCAAAAACATATCGTCTCCACCAGAGTATATAATTGTTATTCTATACATATTTTGGCTAAGTAGCGTATTTAAGTCTCGTTTGAAAAACATTGATAAATGACGTGAAAATGTCGAAGTTCTAGAAATGGTATTATATTTCCCATCATCATAAGCGAACCCAGAAATAAAAGCTTTTCCTAGGTTGTCTATATCCATGCGTAGTACCGCTATTCTATCAACTCCTGCTGCTTGTACTGCATATTCAGATATTTCCTTTTCCATGCAATAATCACCAATCCAAAGCTTTGTTGAGAGGTTTTTTCCCATATAGAAAGTGTTTTTACTATAATATCTAACAATATCATCATTCGTTATCAGCTTTTTCTCTAAATCGCTTTTTGAGATCGGAGCAATAAATTGCGATTCTGATATGGGTATGCTCCCTTCTCCGCTTTCTTTCGTTACTACATAAAAAATATCGTCTTCTTGGTATCTATCATCATAATGCTTTACTACGCTTCGAGATAGCACAATCAATGCGCCGCAAAAATTACATTCATCTCCCTCATATAAACGTACTGCTTTACATATCCTACATTCGCGTCCTTCCATGTGCTGGTTATTTAGCATGTTTATTTCATGTGTATTGTACCTGTGGATTTTTTTTGAAGCTATTATTCTACTAATTTCTTGAAATATCTCACCGTATGCACCTTGCGGTTTATTCTGTAATCTATTTGCAGAGCATTCGAAATATCCATCTGCTACATATAAAGCGGCTCGAAAATAATTCAGTAACCAAATGTTAGTGTTGCTAATTATCATTGATAGCTCCGACTTTACTTTTTCAGTATTTGGTAGCAACATATAAAAATGCCCACCTCCAGAGTAAAGAAGGTTCGCTCTTGTGAGTTCAAGTTTATCTAAAATATCGTCAATTAGGTTTTCAATAAAAAGCTCAAGATAAAAAGAACGCCCACGTAGGGTTTTTAATGCACCATCACTATGAATGGTATATATAAAATCTTGAATACCCGATATGTCAGCTGAATACACAATAGCAAAGTTTTTATCATAAAAATCAGTGGAGTTATCATATAAAAGTTCTTTGTAATTGATTTCTTCGTTTTCGTGCATATACTGATATATACAAACTGCAATAGCAGCTGTTAGTTTCATATGGTCGTAAAGGGATACATCTGCTACTTCTGCTTTATTCGTTGAAGACGGTACATAGGATAATGTAGCTTCTGCAAGTTCCAGTAAAGAATTTATATAGTCTTCTGTTAAGTCAAAATCCTTAATGTTTTCCGAAATTCTTTCTAAAATTCTCCGATAAAAAAATTCATCAAATTGTTGTACATCAGTTTCTGGCGTATTAATACCTGCTTGGCTATCAAGTGTAACTGGCTTATAATAATGTCGCTCGCTTTCGTAATGGATTAAATTAAAGACGCTTTGAAGTGGCATTTTTGCGTCCCAACCTTGTTCTGAATAATCATCCTGTGCTGATCTGCGATCTGTTGCGGCTGCTATATTGTCCGCTATATATGTTATATATGCAAATTTACTAACATCGTTTGCCATACGTAATTCGTTGCTATGATGAAATTGGACACTATCAATTACATCCTTATCAGTAAAACCTAATCCACGTAGATATTCGATACCTATTTTGCTGTGTGTTCCGCTAACACCACCAGCTCTTTGAACTACCTTACCAATATCGTGTAGTAAAGCACATATACTAGCTAAAATAGATTCAACAATCATTTTTACACCCCTCTCAACTTATATTCCTTGGAATAAGCCTAAATGCACCCATTCCCATAGCACTTTTGATACCCACACCAGAATACTCACCAAACCGCATGAGAAAATTAGCATAGTTTATAAGAGACTGCGCTCCAGACATTTTAATAACTATAGTACCACGAAAAGCAGGTAAACGTACTCGCTCCACTTGGTAGTATACACTGCGTAAATCATATCGTACAATCTTTGAGTTTTCAACAAGAATTTCATGAGTTTCAATGTCGATTTCACTACTCGATTCAAATATACTACTGTGTTTCCTCATAAGGCTGCCAAAAAAAAGATGCAAATCAGGATGAAACACGTATGTATCTTGACGCTTAAATGCAGTAGGGGTCACGAACTCAACTCGAAATTCTCTTTCGCTTTGCTCAAAATAGTATTGATTTACTAAATCATCCATAGTTATGTCGCTATGGTTCTTTTCAACAATACTTACATCAGTATTTAATCGTTTTAAATGAAAACTGTTAAATTTATTATCAGCAATCGTATTAACAATATACTGTCCAGCTTCATTTATAAGAGTATGAATAGTCCAATATATATTATCGTTTTTTACTTCTGCAAATTGAGAAAAAGGTTGCGAATCTTGATTATGTAGTATGTCTGCATATTCTGTATCAATATGTTCCATTATAACACCATGAAGAGCATCTCCAGGTATATACTTAATACTACTGTTTTCAGGAAGACGAAGCTTGCATACTAGCCTTTGTAACATTTTATCCTCCATTGGTTTATACATAGTATTTTGTTATATGTCTATTTTATGATGAGTATATCATTGATTTCTACAAAAGTGAACCCATTGAGTAGTCTTAATGATATTATCGGAAATCACTAGTAGCTAGCCATAATTACGCAAAGTCTTCAATGCTACAGTATCACCCAATTCAATAACCCTGACGACTAGCGAATGCTTTGCACTACACTATTTAACTAGTCACTTATTCTGTTGCTTTTCGCTTGTTCCAACTCTGAAGCAGCTTGCATAATGCTGAGTTTTCCTGATTCGAAGGTTAGTCCGCCTTGGAGGTAGGCTATGTAGGGCTCTCTCATGGGAGCATCTGCCGAGAGTTCGATGGAGGCACCTTGGATGAAAGTGCCTGCCGCCATGATGACTTGGTGGTCGTAGCCAGGCATATCAGAAGCCACGGGGGTTACGAAAGAATTAATGGGAGCACTTGACTGTATGCCTTTACAAAATGCTTCAAGTGATTCTGCTGAGCCGAATTTGATTCTTTGCACAATATCAGAACGCATATCTAAATATCCGGGTGAAGTATCATAACCCATTAGCTCAAACAAGCGAGCGGTGAAGACTGCTGTTTTCACCGCTTGGGCAACAGTGTGAGGTGCCATGAAAAGCCCTTGATAAAACAGCCTATTGATATCAAGTGTAGCTCCAAGGTTGCCGCCTAAACCTGGAGCTGTCAGTCTATTTGCAGCCGCTTCCACTAGGTCTTTTCTACCTGCAATGTAACCTCCTGTGGGTGCTAAACCACCGCCGGGATTCTTAATAAGAGACCCTGCTATCAAGTCAGCTCCCACGTTCCCCGGTTCTTGGATTTCTACAAACTCGCCATAACAATTGTCCACAAACACGGTGATATTTTCATCAATTTCATGGACAAAGGTGCATATTTCATCGATTTCTTTAATCGACAAGGCTCTTCTTAGAGAATAACCGCAAGAACGCTGTATTAAAACAGTGCTGATGCCTCCTTTTTTCAAAGCATCAGCAATGGCTTCGTAATCGGGAATATCACCACTACCCAGCTCCACTTGTTGATAATCAATGCCATATTCTGCTAGGCTACCCTTGTAAGCGCCAGTTAAGCCAATTACCCCCTGGAGTGTGTCATATGGCAGTCCGGTCACAGAAAGCAAGGTATCTCCAGGACGCAAAGCAGCAAAAAGCGCACAGCTAATAGCATGGGTGCCGCTGACAAAACCAACACGCACTATAGCAGTTTCCGTTCCCATCACATCGGCAAAAACATTATCAAGCACTTCCCTACCCATGTCGTTATAACCATAACCAGTTGTTCCAGAAAAACAAGCATCGGAAACTCGCTGCCTATGAAAAGCAGCGAGCACTTTTTCCGTATTAACCAGAGCAATCTCATCAATTTGAGCAAATTTTTCAACAGTTTCCTGCATCACTTGTTCCGAGAGATTTTTTATTAGGTGAGACAATAAAAGTAACCAACTTTCAGTTAATTAATGATGAATAATGAATGATTATTGCTATCATTCGATGTTTTTGGAAATCTGTTGGTGGTGCAATGAGATTCTTCAGTCGCTTTGCTCCCTCAGAATGACACGTTAGGGTTAGCTTTGCCATTGTATGTAATTTATCGTTCATTGTTGCCGCAGCGGCGCGTCTAGGAAGCCGCGCCCTACGAACATCGTTAATTGTTCATCGGTAATTGTTCATTGTTAATTGTTAATTGTTCATTGTTCATTGTGCAGTGTTCATTGTGCAGTGTTCATTGTGCATTGAATAATTATTCATTATTAATCATTAATTCCCCGCATATTCTTGCAAATACGCTTGCACTAGAGAATACACTGCTTCTAGGTCGGAGATTTTGGCTACGCAGGCTGGGGAGTGGAGGTTTCTTATGGGGGCGGCTATGCCTGCTGTTTTGACGCCGGAGCGTGACCTTTGGAAGACTGATGCGTCTGTGCCTCCTGCTATGACGGTTTTCGTCTGCCAAGGGATATTGTTCTCATTTGCCAGATTAGTTAGCTGGGCATACAAATCCCTGTCATATATTGTACCGCTGTCCATGAAGGGGATTACTGCGCCTTTTCCAACTAAAGTTACCTTCTTGTGTTCATCCACCGAAGGAAAATCTGCTGCTGTGGTGCCTTCAATTATAATTGTCACATCAGGAGCAGACCGATATGCGGCAATCGTTGCTCCCCTTGTACCGACTTCCTCTTGTACTGTAAATACAAAGGTGCAATCCACGGGTAGTTCTGATTCTATCAACGAAATTAGAACTGCACAACCAAATCTGTCATCAATGGCTTTTGCTTTAATAAATCCGTTTCCGAACTCTAATATTTCATCATCAAATGCACCTGTGTCACCAAGAGCAACAAGCTTTTCCGCTTCCTCTTTGTTCTTTGCACCAATATCGATGTACATATCAGCTATATCAGTGGCTTTTTCTCTATCCCTTTCTGGCACTAGGTGAATTGCCTTACATCCAATTACGCCAAATACTCGTTCTTTTCCGATGAAAATCGTTTTCCCAAGTATAACACGCCCATCGATGCCACCGGAAGCTGCAAACTTTAAATAACCGTCGTCTCCAATGCTTGTAATTATCACACCGACTTCATCCATATGAGCGCATAAAACCAGACTCTTTTCCGGTTTTCCTGCGACACCCTTTTTATATGCAAAAATATTACCCATAACATCAACAGTAAGCTCATCGGCATGGGATTCAATGCGGTTTTTAATATAATCTCTAATACTTCCCTCATCACCGGAGACACCATCTATTGCACATAGGGTCTTTAAAATATCAATCATCATTTAGGCACCGCCTTTCAAGGATTTTGCAGTTTCGCACATAAGTTTAGCCGCAGCCTCAATGTCATTGATGGAAGCAACTTCCACTTGTGTGTGCATATATTTAAGAGGAATACTAAGCAGCGATGTCGCCACACCTTCGCGGGATACCTGAATAGCGCGGGCATTTGTACCGCTGCTACCTCCTGCTGACACTTCAATTTGATGCTTTATTTCATTTTCCACTGCCAATTTTATTATGGAATCGGTGAAATCCTTATTCATATTAGGACCGAGATTAATAACGATTCCTCCATCTAGTATTTCTGGTGCTTCCAGAGGCTTTGCATCTGGGGTTTTTCCATGACCAACATCAATGACCACGCTCCAGTCGGGAGCTATCCCAAATACACCTGAAGTCGCTCCTCGCACACCCACCTCTTCTTGTGAACTTGCCATAATATACAAATCCACATCGAGTTTTGTATCAGAAAGTAATTCCAAAGCCTTTAAAATCGCAGCAAAACCAGCTCTGTCATCAATTGCCTTACCGCAGATAAGGTTTTCTCCAAAAAGACGTAAATCACCCCTCATAACACCTGGTGTTCCCAGTGGGATAGCCTCTGCTTCCTCCTTAGTCAAACCAGCATCAATGAATAAATCCTCGATTTTGACAACCTTTTCCATATCCTCCCTTTTAAGTACATGGGGAGGCATAACAGCTATAACCCCATAAATCGGAGGTTGTGTTAAGATTTCAACAGTTGAAGCAGGAAGCGTTCTTGCATCCAAGCCTCCCAGCCTTTCAAAACGTAAAAAACCATCTTGAGAACCAGTTATAACAAAACCAATTTCATCAATATGTGCATCAAATAATAGTTTTTTTGCTCCCTGAGTACCACAACGGCGTACTGCAATCACATTTCCCATTACATCAACCCAAGACTCATCCACATATGGTTTCAGAAGCTCGCATATACGAGCAGTAACTGGCTCTTCATAACTCGATGGTCCTGGTAATTTGCATAATTCGATCAAAATATCAGAAACTTCAGCCATTATATCAGTCCTTTCACTATATTTTTAAAAGTATCACCACGTTCTTCAAAGTTTTTGAATCTATCAAATGAGGTACAAGCTGGAGATAGAATCACAACATCTCCATCACTTGCTGCTAGCGAGGCAGCTTGTACAGCTTCATCGAAATCTTCTTTCATTATTATTGTCGGTGTATCTATAAACTCAGAAGAGTCGATAATAGCATTTTTAATGGTTTCTGCTGTTAATCCAGTGAGAACAAGGGTTTTTACATGCTTAATTATCTCCTTACCCAGCTCTTCAAATTCGATTCCTTTATCCTTGCCACCGGCAATTAGTATAACTTTCTGGTTAAATGCTCGCAACCCCGCTATTGTCCTTGATGGACTCGATGCGATGGAGTCATTGTAATATCTGACACCTCTCAGTTGTCTAACAAGCTCAATCCGATGGGGTACACCACCGAATGTGCGAGCGATTTCAATCATTGTTTCGTACTCGACTAGTCCTCTCACTGCAGCAAACGCAGCCATATAGTTTTCGATATTATGGACACCAGGTAAAAGTACATCCCCACAAGACATGAGCGCATCACTATTATTATCTATGGACTCGTAAATGACACCATCATCCACATAGAAGCCATCAATAGCTTTTTCAAATCTGCTAAAAAAAAGAACATCTCCAAGCGCAGTATTAGCAAAAGACCTGGTGATATCATTATCGTAGTTTAGTACAACTCTTCCAGAGTTGCTTTGATTAATAAAAATACATTTCTTCGCTTCAATATATTCCTCATAATCTCTATGAACATCCAAATGGTTTGGTGAAATGTTCGTTATAACTGCGATGTCAGGGCTTTTCTTCATGGAAATAAGTTGAAAAGAAGAAAGCTCCAATACAACTATATCATCCTTTTCCATGTGGTCTGCTTCGCATAACAAGGGATTTCCGATGTTACCGCCTAAATGGACATTTTTGCCTTCTTTTTTTAGCATTTCGGATATAATTGTCGTAGTGGTTGTCTTGCCATCGCTTCCCGTGACAGCTATGATTTTGCAGGGACACAATTCAAAAAAAACTTCCATTTCGCTGGTTAGTAAAGCCCCGCGACTAACTGCTTCCCTAAGCGCATCATTCCATGGCATCAATCCAGGTGTTCTAAATATGACATCCGCATCCAAGTTTTTCAAGTAGTCTTCACCAAGCCTGAGTTTTCCTCCCAGTTCCTCAAAACCATCTGCCTTTTCTCCCATTTCTACCCGGTTTTGTCTATCACAAATGGTAGTATCAATCCCAGAAGAAAGCAAGGCTTCGATAAGCGGAGTATTACTAATCCCCGCACCTATAACTGCAACTCTTTTATCCTTCAAGCTATCCAAATACTCTCGAAACGACATAAACTATCAAACTCCTAACTCCTAACTCATAATTCCTAATTCAAATAACCCAGCGTTCTTCACCAGTATTATGCTCGCTTTTTCTTTCTCGACTCATCAAATCCTTCACAGCTTCCAAAGGTGATTTATCTTCATATAGCACCTTGTATGCCTCCGTACAAATGGGCATATCAACACCCATGGCTTCTGAGAGTTGGATAGCAGCCTTTGCTGCATAATATCCCTCCACCATAGCTCCGACTTTCGTCATGGCATCCTGAGCCGAATTACCCTCGCCAATGAGGACTCCAGCACGACGATTGCGGGAATGTCTCGACATACAAGTCACTATAAGGTCTCCAAGTCCCGCCAAGCCTGCAAGGGTTTCTTTTCTACCACCCATTTTCACACAAAGCTCTGCCATTTCAGCGATCCCACGGGTCATGAGCATAGCAATGGTGTTATCTCCGAATCCAAGTCCATCGCATACACCAACACATATTGCTATAACATTTTTAAGTGCTGCACCAAGCTCAACTCCAATCACATCCGTTGATGTATAGACTCGAAGATAATCGTTCATCAACATACTTTGAACAAGTTGGGCGACTTTTGTATCTTCAGAGGCAGCTACGCAAGCAGAAGGTATGCGCCTTGCTATCTCCTCAGCATGTGTTGGTCCTGAAACAGCTGCGATGGGTGTGTTTTGCCCAAATACATCTTGTATTATACCCGTGAACAAGCATGAGCTATCTTTTTCTATGCCCTTTGACATACATATTATCAAGGTATTATCACTGAGTTTTCCTTTTAGCTCCTCCACAGTTTCACGAACAGCAAAGGAAGGAACGGCGATGATTGCAGTTTCCGCATTCTTTGTTGCATCCTCAATATTGGAAATAATCGATATATCATCAGGAATGTCAACTCCTTCCAATAGAGGGTTTTTCCTTGTTGTTCTCAGCTCCTGCGCTTCTTCTTCAAATTTCGACCAAAGGGTTACATCATATCCATTGTCCCGCATGAGCATTGAAATAGCAGTACCCCATGCGCCGCTGCCAAATACTGAAACTTTCATAATTCCCTCCGCAAACTAAATTTTGGTTCTTCCCTGCGGACTAGCCTTTTTATATTCCCCTTGTGCCTTACAACCAGTAAGACAGCGCACAATGTCGCTATTATGAAAACATTGTCCCCACCAATATCAAGAAAGAAAACGGATGGTGGAAATATCATTGACCCCACGATTGAAGCAAGGGAAACATATCTAAAAATAGCTAGTATCGTAAAAAATGCAGCATAACATATAAGCGCAACTCTCCAATCTAGGACGATTAAAACAGTAGCTGCAGACATTATTCCCTTGCCTCCCTTGAATTTATAAAACAAGGGGAAGCAATGACCTAAAATAACGAACAAGCCAGCTAAAGCGCGTCCCAGAATGAGCATATTTAAGTAAGTGCCAAAAAGCCAGCCGGCAAAGAGCACCGCTGCTATAGCTTTTGCCATATCAATAGCAATAACGAGTAACGCTCCGCCTTTGCCGAACACTCTGTAAAAATTCGTTAAGCCGGGGTTGCCACTACCGAATTCTCTTATATCTTTCCGATAAAAAAGCTTTGATGCAATGATTGCTCCATTGAGTCCGCCAAGCAAATATGCTGGTAAAACTCCGCATAAAACAACAAGTACAGTATTCAAATCAATACCTCCAATATGAGTGGGCATATCATCACCCATTCAAATCAACTAAAAGATTTCTACTCTTCCCTTGAACGTATTACCATTTTGACAGGTGTTCCTTCCAAACCGAAGACACTTCTTATTTGATTTTCTAGATACCTGCTATATGAAAAATGAAACAGCTCCGCATCGTTACAAAAACAGACAAAGGTAGGTGGACGTATACCTGTTTGAGTCATATAATATATTTTTAATCTTCGTCCTTTGTCAGTTGGAGGCTGGACACGGGCAACGGCATCAGCAAGCACACTGTTTAAAGTGCCGGTTGTAATCCTCGTTGTCGCCTGTCCATATACAAAGTTGATTTGTTCAAATAGACGCTCCACACGTTGTCCGCTGGACGCAGAAATAAACATCACCGGTGCATATGTCATATAGCTGAGGTCTCGTAATACTTCCTTGCGCATTTTTTCCATGGTATTGGTTTCTTTCTCCACCAAATCCCATTTATTCACAGTTATTATACTAGCTTTCCCAGCCTCGTGGGCAAGACCTGCTATTTTCGTGTCTTGCTCCGTGACACCCTCCCTGGCATCAATCATTATTATACAGACATCGGAACGTTCGATTGCCAATTGGGCGCGAAGTACGCTATACCTTTCGATATTATCGTTAATTTTCGATTTTCTACGAATGCCGGCAGTGTCGATGAAGACATATTTACCGTGCTCGTTTTCAAAGGGTGTATCTACAGCATCTCTAGTTGTTCCAGCTTTTTCGCTGACAATGACCCTATATTCACCAAGAATTGTATTCACTAGAGATGATTTTCCCACATTTGGTTTTCCTATTACTGCCACGTGGATGTATTCACTTTCACTATCATCATCAGTTTCCATTGGAAATAGCTTGACACATTCATCCAATATGTCACCAGTTCCGTGACCATGGGTTGCTGATAATGACATAGGGTCTCCGAGTCCCAATGAATAAAACTCGTAGATGTCAGGATGGTCAGGACCTGTGGAATCCATTTTGTTCACAGCTAATATAACAGGTTTTGTTGACTTTTTCAGCATAGTGGCAATATCTTTGTCAGAAGCGGTGACACCAGTGGTGAAATCAGTAACCAAAATTATGACATCTGCCAGTTCAATTGCCAGCATAGCCTGCTCTCGCATGAACAAAAGCATTTCCGTATCTGCTTTCGGCTCAATTCCTCCGGTATCAACCAAATCAAATTCTCGCCCATTCCAGTCTGATTTAGCATAAAGCCTGTCTCTGGTAACTCCGGGCGTATCGTCCACTATTGATAAACGCTTTCCCGCCAGTCTGTTGAAAAGCGTTGATTTGCCAACATTTGGTCTGCCGACAATTGCAACCAATGGTTTGGGCATTCTATAATCCCATCCTCCCTGAAATGCTAAACAGAAATGTATTATTAAGTCTGACAATTAGCTGAAAAATGCAATTTTAAAATTCAATAGTGCTATACTATACCTGGTCAAAAACTACTAGTGTCCTAAAATCGCCTTTAAGAAATCAGCACCATTTTGCACGACAACACGAACAGGGATTTCCAAAGCTTCTGAAAGCTGCTCCAATGTTATATCATCGAGAAAAATATCTTCGTCGCTTTTTAACATATTTCGCGGTATAAGAAGCCTGTGACCAAGGTCTTTCCCTTTAAGTTGCGCTATGATGTCTCTCCCAGTTAATAGACCCGAAACTGTGATACTTTCGCCAAAGTAATCGTTTTTAATCTCATATATCGTCCCACTTATTCTATCATGCTTCTTTGAAGCTGTCACCATAAGTTTTGATAAAAACTCTTTTGCAGCAGTACCAGTAGCTATGGAAAATGGTTTATTTTCATCATTTTCTATCTCTAGGCTATCTAATCCAGGGTTTCTATCTTCAGCCATATCATAATATTCAAGTGCTTCTTCAAACTCAGAAATGAATAATCGCATCATTCCGACACCGTTTTCCAACTGTGGAAACTCCTCATAATATTCGTCTGATGGAAGGTCGAGCTTTGCTATTATATATAGCTCGTCTGCACAATAAAACTTGCGTTTCCCCTGCTCTTTTAAACATTTATCACCGAACTCATTAACCAGATGAATTGTTTTTCGCGCCAATTCTGTATCAAAAGAACGAAGCTCGCTCAAGCCTTCCCTATGTTTCGATAGTCCCACGGGAACGATTGATACACTGTTTATACTCTCCCCTAGATTCATCAATTCTTTGATTGTATACGATAACTCATCTCCATCGTTAACACCTGGACAGCATACAATTTGGCAATTGGTGACAATATTGTTACCAGCAAGGTATTCCAGAATCCCAATGCCTTGCGCAGCTCGTTTTGTTCCTAGCATATATGCCCTTAGCACTGGGTTCATTGTATGTATGGAAACATTAATTGGACTTATTCGAAGCTCAACTATTCGAGAAATATCATTTTCAGACAGGTTTGATAATGTTATATAATTTCCTTGTAGAAAAGATAAACGTAAATCATCATCTTTGTAATAAAGCGTCTCCCGCATCCCTTTCGGGAGCTGATCTATAAAACAAAAAACGCATTTATTGCCGCAAGAACGCTCATTGTCCATGAGAAATGAATCGAATTCCAAACCGATGTCAGCACCTTCTTGTTTAGAAAGCTTCACCAGTTTTATTTTACCTTCTTGACTTCTCAATTCTATGAGCAACTCTTCTTCGTAAGAAAGGTACATATAATCAAGTATATCTTCCACCAGACAATTGTTTATCCTACGTAAAATATCACCAGGAGTAATAATGGATCCAAAAGCAGGCGAACCCGGCAAAACAGCTTTCACTACAGCATTCATACAATAAATTACCCCTAGCATAAAAATCTTAAATAAAAGGAACAAGGGCGACCCCAGCCGCCCCAAAAATTATTAATAGATAAGAATAGAGTAATGAAGAGATTTAGAAGCAAAAATTTTTTTAATGCCACATTCCTAATTCCTAACTCCTAATTCCTAACTACCGATTCCTAACTACCGATTCCAAAACCTTAGATTTTACAGTACATCTCGCCCATTATAGCTGCCACATGCCTTGCAAACTCTATGGGGCATACGCAGTTCGCTGCACCTTGGACATTTAACCAGTCCTGGTGTAGCAAGCTTCCAATGGGAGGAGCGTCTTTTATCTCTTCTCGCTTTTGATATTTTGCTTTTCGGTACTGCCATATTAGTACACCTCCTGTAATCGGCGCTTTCGCTGCGTTTGCCAAATAGGCATCATTTATCTATTCGTCGCCGTCGTTATCAAAAAACTGACCTAAAATCGCAAGTCTAGGGTCAATATCTTCGTCGCAATCGCATTGTCCGTCATTGAGATCGGCACCGCATTTATCGCAAATCCCTTCACAGTCTTCACTACAAAGGAGGGTTTCTTCTAAATCAAGGATAAACTCAGTGAGGATAATCTCATCGACATCTATCTTGTCCCCCTGAAGAAGGTAGCTATCTGGATCTTCTCCATCTTCTCCTCCTCCAGTAAGGTAGCATGATATGTGCTGTGTGATGGGCTGCTCGAACTCGTCGAGGCATCTTGCGCAGACGCATAAACATATAACGTCCACAATCGCCGTCAGCGTAAGGGCTCCAGCCCTATTCTCTACGCTTCCCGCTGCCCTAGCTGGTAGCTTGATTGACACAACCGATCCAACTGCCGCGTCCGACAAATCCGGTTCATAATCAAAATTAGCAATGCCGCCTGGGACACCAATTATTTCTCGAAGGTCTAGAATCATAAAATTTCACCCACACAAGCACTCGGAGTATTATAAATGACAAATATGCGCTTGTCAAACGTTTTTTTCATTCATCGATAATAAGATACAATCTGTGCAGTGCTCTAGTGCATAATGTATACATGAGGTTGTCACCCAAGGGTTCGTTTGGTTTTTCGCAATTTACCAAAATTACAGTATCAAATTCCAAACCCTTTACAAAATACATGGGTAACACAGTGACCCCACCAGTCAATCTACTGTCTGGTTTGCTAATTAAATTCGCTTGAATATTTTCACCTATTTTTTTATGGATGTCTCGCGCTTCCAGCGTTGTTCTTGAAATGATAGCAACAGTTCCTTCGGAAACTGAATCTTTTGCCAATATCTCCAGAATCGTAGCTTTGGTATCCCCTTTTATAACTTCAGGTAAATCACCGCTTCTCGTATGACTATCTGCTGGGATCTTACCAATAAAATGACAAGCGAACTCAAATATTTCCTTTGTACAACGGTAACTATGCTTTAGCTGCATTGTATATGCACCAGGAAATAGCGAAACAAGCAAGTCAGGATCAGTAATGGTAATATCCTGATATATAGCCTGTTGGGTGTCTGCTAGCACCGTGAACTTCGATTTTGGAAAAAGCTGGCGCAAAAGCGCGATGTGCATAGGACTATAATCTTGCGCTTCATCAAGCAAAACTTGGGTAACACTGTTTTTCGCTTCAATCATTCCAGATAGAGCAGCAATGTAACACATAACAATCTGGTCCTCATAAAAACCGCCTGGGTTACGAGGAGCCATACCTCGGCTGACCATATATGCCCTAAGGATTTTTCGGTACAATTGGAAAATATCATCTAAAATATTGTCTTCATGAAATTTGCTTAACTTCTCAGCTATAAATTGTTTCTGAGTAGCATTGTATATTTCCGTAACTTCACTTGCCAGTAAATACTCATCACTATCATCGGAAATACGTTTCATAATCATATTTTTATTAATCATGAAGTATTCATCACAACAGGTTTCTATATGACTCACAATTCGATTATATGCAGTGGGAAAAGTAAATCTGCGATTTCCATCGACGGCTAGTTTCTTTAGCTCCGAAGAGCTGCATATCAATTCATCATAAAAAATAATGTCTTCACAATTAAAGTCGAACTGTTCAAAATATATACGGACATAGTCCATGAAGTCTTCAGAATACTTGATGCGGATATTTTCCATACGCCTATCTCCAGGAGAAGCACCAGACACATAAGCTATTTGTTCATGATAACCGTCGATTTCAAATAGCTTGTCAAATACAACGCTTTCTACCCGTTCTTCACCTAAATCTGGCAAAACATCGGCAATATAAGAGCTAAAAACAGTACTGGATGAAATAATCAAACAATTCTTTGCAGTGAGCTTCTCTCGCTCGCTATATAAAAGCCAAGCCAATCTATGCATACCAACTGACGTTTTACCTGAGCCAGCAGGACCGAAAACGATTAGAGCATCGCCACCAATGTGGCGTATTGCAGTGTTTTGTTCCCTTTGAATCGTGTTAATGATGACTTTGAGCCTATCTCCGCTGCTTTGAGCCAAAACCCTAGCAAGCATTTCGTCATTAACCGCAACTTCTGCATCGAAAAGATATTGGAGTTCCCCATCCTCAATTTTAAATTGACGTTTTAGGTTCACATCACCGCTTTGTTCTCCATTTGGAGCAAGGTATCGCACATCGCCAATATCTTCATAATAAACCGATGATATTGGAGCCCGCCAGTCATAAACGATTGCTCTATATGTATCCGCATCCAACAGAGAAAATCGACCAATGTATATTTTATCATATTCGCTTTCGCCAATGTGTTTAATATCAACTCTTCCAAAATATGGCGAATAACGCTGGATCTCATACCGAGCCAGCGTGTCAATGGAGCTGTCGAGTAGATAACGCGCCTGGGCAACCTCGGCTTCATCAGCAGTTACATTAATCAAGTCATATATGTCTTCCACATATATCATGTCTTTATTATTGTCGTCTTGGGAGTTTTGAAGAGTTTCTTCATCTTTTATAATTTCTGCTTTAGCAATGGCAATCTGCTCATTGAGGTAAGAAAGCGTTTCATCAAGATAAACAATTTCATCGCTATAGTTTTCGTGCATACATAAACCTCATACTCATCATTTGAAACATCAACAATAGGAAGTTTTCCATGTAAAATAACATAACACGCAGCATAGCTTGTGTCAATGGCGAATTGGCAATAAGACTATACACAAACTTTACAATGTCACCCGTTAACAATCTCGTCTCTTACACTATCACATCAAATATCTTCTTACCATCTTTCTCAACCCAGTTTGCATATGGTAGCTTATTTTCATCTTTTCTGAAATCGAAGGTCAGAAGATATCCTTCGTTAACACCTTTGCTTTCCATGTAGCCCAGAAGCTGCTCGTAAGCCTTTTCATGGCTCGCCTCCCCACGCCACAGTTTCAGCTCAATTATAAATTGCTCCTGTCCGAAATCGACAACAATGTCCATGCGCCGCAAGTCTGTTAATTGGCTCTCGATGTGATATAACCCTTGTCCGTTGATAAGGGGCTTTAAATATGATAGGAAGAGTAAGCGTCCTTCACGCTCAATAAAATCAGCGTCTCGCTCACTCCAAATCTCAGCATAATGATCAGCGAATTTTCGCAGGCATAGTTCCATGTCGAAACGCCCATCTACGACAACATCCTTTTGAAGAACACCAGTACTCATTTTCCTCCTAGATGTGGAATCCTTTGACAAAAAGTATTCATACAATCGCAATTCGAAAATCCTATTGGTAACGACGGTTTTGCTACCTTCCCCTTGCTTTAAATAGCCATGCATATGTCCAAGGTCAATTATGGGATTATCAGTATTAAATACTCTTTCATTTCCAACGAAAAGCACATCATAAATCAAATCAAAGAGATCCTTGTTGTTTTCCAGGTTTTTGATCATATCGTCAAAAAGCGTATTTTTTTCGCCTATCATAAGCTGAACAGCATCCCTTAGTCCGATGACTGTCCAGTTTTTGTCGAGCTCTTCATCAATGCATTGGCAGACTCTCGAAACCAGAAACGGATATCCGCAGGTATAAGCATAAATTTCATTTGCTATTTTTTGGATGTCCATCCCTGTACAGTGGTCAAGCTCGTACTCCGATAGCATTGCAGCAATTTCTCCAGACGAAAAAGACATGTCAACATTAAAAGGCACAGCAATGTTCCACGGAGAGTTGTACAAAGCATTTTCTACCTGTGATGGTTCGTAAATTCCTTCGCTCACCATTTTCAGCTTAATATTCTGAATATCATAAACACCAGCCAGGATCACACTGTGAAATGTATAATCCCTTTCGCTTTTTCTCCCAAGAAATTTGTCTCTCAGCATCCCCAGGAAATGAAGATAAACACGATTGTTGCTCATTTTGTCAACTTCATCTATCATTAGGACAACTTTTTTGTCCTGTACATTGCTCGAAGGCTTGCACATATCTGTTATGTGTTCGCTAAGAGCAGCGAAAGTTAAAACACTTGAATCTCGCCAGCTCTCCTTGTATTCATCGGATGCATCGGTAAAGTCCAATGCTCTTCGTACAAGATTCAAAAAGGTTTGGCAAAACATCGCCGCAGATTCAAAGCTTTCATCTCCAATACCCTCAAAACTGATTGAAACAGCCAAATAATCGTTGGCTAAGTCATTTGTTAGGCTTAAAAGAGTTGTGGTCTTCCCATATTGCCGTGCCCTATTTATCGTAAAATAACAACGGTCGTCCACCAGTTTTCTTATCTGCGCTATCTTCCCACTGATGTCCACCATATAGTCCTCTTTTGGAACGCATAATCCCGTCACGTTAAATCTGCGCATAATGACAAGCTCCTTTACGCTTTGTGGTCTTTTCTGCAATCGCAATTACACATTATTACCTTTGAAATCCCAAGTATGCTTCATCATTGAACCTATCTTCAAAATAGCTACCATGACATAGCACAATGTTAGCTCAACCATTTCTAAGTTGATTCTGAAACAATTTTACCACAATGCAATAATATCAACAACAATAAATGCTGCAGCGATGGAATCTTGCGACTCTAATTATACACATTATACACAAACTTTACTTTCCGCTGAACATAGATTTTACACAACACAGGTAAATTTTCATGTGAGTAAAATCACAATCTACGATTATCTAAATAAGAGTACAATCAACTTAGAACTATCAAAAGTCTTATATACAGCCAATTGTTTACAGGTAATCAATACTTTATTGTTAAATCAAATCTCCTGAGTCATGCAGCTGCTGGAAACCCGTATATCTATAATAGGTTTCCAACACTCAGGCGAATAAGTTTTTTAAGGTACGTAATAAAATGAATGAAAAAACTAACCAAACGCGCATATTCTACATAATTATTTCGGTGCTATTTATTATTAATGTTGCATCTTTTTTACTAATCTATTTTAAACTTAATAAATTAGAATCAGCTTCATTCAGTGCCCTGGATAATAGTGAAAACACGGACAACATGGAGCTTCTTGAAACTCTAGAAGATCAAGAAATCCCCTTGATATCAGCTGATGAGCTATTCGATATTATCAACACGAATCTAAGCGATATATTGAGCAATGATGCGGATTCTCGCTCAGAGTTGTTGGTCGAAATGATTGATACAATACAGAATAACGAAGTCATGTACAACAACATCATCCGTATTCTTAACCAATCTGACGACCCAGCTGCGTTGGATATGATTGCACAACTGGAAGCGAAGCTGATGAGTTATGAACAAATGAGCCAAAACTCTTTTGCGTCTATAATTGCCAAGCTTAACGCAATTGAAGAAAAAATTAACAATCTAACGCTTGGCGAAACAATATCAGCATCATCGAAAATCCCCCGCTTGTCAATACCGTCGAAGTTAAAGCAGGAGATAGAATAATTGTGAGCATATCAGCCACCGAGTTTGCAGAAATGTATGGATATGAGCTCAAAGTAAACTATGATTCGGATCTATTTGAGTACAGCGGCGGTCTTTCCTCAAAAATCGCTGAAATAGGCACCATTTTCGCAAAGGAATTCGACGATTACGTGCTAATCGGAGCCACGAAAATAGGCAATCAGCCCGGTTTCAGCGGCAATGAAGTGGCTGTATTGCAACTGACTCTCACAGCGACAACAGACGGCTCCATGCCGGTAATTACCATCAGCGATATTAGCATAGTAACAGCGGATATGGAGTATGTGAGAAACATAGGCAACTGGAACTATAACATAGCCTTGGCAAGTTGAACAAAGACAGTGTTATCTCCACAACAGTAAAGCCATTATTCAGCGTTTGTATTTTTCACTTCGTATCTCTGACAAATGATGCTAAAGTTTTGAACAACAACATTATAGGATAATATAAAGTGTACTTTATATTATCCTTATTCTTACCTAGAACCAATACATAAATTGATAATGTTTATTCAAAAACTAGACCACGCTCCTGAACACTTTGGTACTGATCTAGCTCTTCGAGCAATCGGTTTGTGCCTTGAATGTGGAGAATATCAAATAGCTCGATGATATATTCCATGAAATTGTATTTGGCAAAATGGTTGTACACCTGTTCACCTGTCATGTTTCTATGCTGCTTGTACGTTTCCATGCAAAATATCAGATATTTAATTTCTTTTTTCATGCTGACTGCTCCCTTGGCCAAGATATATCGCCCGTATTTATCTCTTCAATCAAAAGGTCGCATAGCAAAAATGCACTTAGATGCCAAAGAGAAGTTTTTGGGTCTTCCAATGCCTTATATAGAGTCGAATTGTAAAGATCCATTATAGCTATTTCCCATGTTGTGTTTTGTAACTCCATGTATCTACTTATTATCCTTGGGACAATTACTTGGAGCATACTTGCAGATTCCCATGACATCGAATCCACCTCCATCTAATATGTCTTTGATGATATAAATTTTAGCAAGCCAAGAGCTGCATTTGTTTTTAGTGTGTATTGATTAAATAGTTGCTTCACTTTCAGAGCTGTGATGGCATTTTCTTTCGAGAGTATGCCATCTTCGAATAGTCCAATTACCTGATATACATCATCATTAGCAACAGGACCATATATGATATCATAAATAAACGATTGAACCACTCCTCGCCTATTGTCAATAACAAAATTAAACCACTCTTCGGAAGGTAGTTCAAAATCAAGCATTTTTAAGCTGCTTTTGGCTAATAACAAATCAAACTCATATGAACTCACAGTTGCAGTTCCTATTTTGTTCCCTCTTTTTGCTTCACGGATAATAACCTTATGGGAAAATTGTATTGCTTGCTCTTCATTTGTCGTCAAGTAAAAACCTTCGCCAAAATCGAGATATCGGCTCGAGTACCCGAGGTCAGGATTGCTTACTTCCATATTGCTTCCATGATATAGTAACACGATAACCCAACTTTCTTTATAGTCGTTTACTAAAACTATTTTACCATAATACTAACTAATCAACAACAGCAAAAGCCATAATTTAGCGTTTACAATTACGAAGTATACACACTAACAATATACAGTTTTCATGACTATAAATTGTTTATCTGCTCCAACACTTTATCGTTTGGCATCGACCATACCCATTCCTGCGGGCTGCTTATCTTTCCATCTAAAAACTGGAAGCAGAACGCAGGATACTTCGTCTTCATTGCCATATCAGCATATTCTTTTCTTGTACTATAATTCACTGGCTTTATCTTTTCGCTTATGACTTGCTCAAGATAATGTATAAGCTCAGATATTTTGTGCTGCACGGATTCAATGTCACCACTGTATTCGGGGAAATACGTCAAAAATTCTTCTGTTTCGTTCATCCGTATTAATTCAAGCAGCCTTTTCTCGTTCATTCCGCTTATTAAATGGCTAACTGCCACATAAGCTGGGCTCTTCACTTTTATTCGGCGATAATCTGCATCCTTCACTACATAACCTTCTTCGCAGTAATGCAGCTCTTTCGCCATTGCGATTAAATCGTCTAGATTATTACACATATAGGTCTTTGGTTTTTTTACGCCTATTTCAATATCAGTTTCCAGAAACGTAGCATTGTCGCGAGTCCCGATATGATAGAGGTCAATTGATTCATATGGAACCACAATTCTGTTAAAGGGAGACACAAGTTCAAACATATATGTGTAACGAGGATCAAGGTCATCTAGTCTCAAATCAGCGATTTTGCATGCTTCTGCGAACAGTTCTCCAAAACTGCTGTATGTCGAATCTATTTTTCTATCGTCCTCAGATCCTATCTTTGCTTTGCTTGCAAATATAGTTCCGTTGGTTGATACAACCCATTTGCCGCTGTGATTCCATACCTTAATAAGGCTTCCGTCGATTTTTTCTTCTACATGAGCCGTGTTCCAATCTATTTCATCAGCGTATTGTTCTCCATAATTGCCGAATTTGAAGAATGGCACACAAACGGGAACAAGGTTTTCATCTATTATCAACCCACGGCATTCCCGCACGATTTCATTGTTGAAGTCTGAATCTATTTGAGAATACTTTAGGATTGTGTAGCCTTCATCATCTTTGATGCTTATATAATACGGTGCCTCTGACAGAAGCTCCCGCCAGTTTATATTGTGTTTTATAAATTCAATTATTTTTAACATTATTTATTCACGCCCATTTTCCATTTGCTGCATTCCACTTCAATTCGAATGAAGTTCATTGTTAAGAGTTTTTGTACTGTATCAAATGGCACTCATTCAGTCCATTGCATTTTCTTAAACTTTATATGAAACCCTAGCCGCTATCCTTCCCAGTATTCCCATTGGTACAAATCGAGCAATGAAGGAAGTCAAACCACCGAATTTGCGATAAAACAGATTAAACAGAAGATATGATCTCCGCTGTGTGCCGTTTATCGGATATCGACGGAAGATATTTTTAAACGAATAGAACTTCCGATACATCCAGCGGTATCCCCTGTATAGCTCTTTCGCTGTCATATTCATTGGTGCAAACACAACATTCGCTGTGTTATATTTCGACAAATCACGGTCGATAATCCTCCCTGCTTTATCCAACTCTTTGTACAACTCAGTTCCAGGATATGGTGTCAGTATATGTGAAGTCAATGTTTCTATTCGCATTTTCACCAGCCAGTCGAGAGTTGTACTAAATGTGTTTCTATCGTCACCATCCAAACCAAAAACCATGCTTGCAATGACCATCATACCTCTGCTGTGAATTGCATCTATTAGCTCCTCATACTTATTGACAATATTGTCTTTGTTAACACTTCCCAGAGATATCGGATTTATCGATTCGATACCAATAAACAGGCTCTGGCAGCCAGTCGCCGCCATTTGATCAAGCAGCTCAGGATAATTTATAATTTTTGTCGTTACTGCTGCACTCCATATAAGATTCATTCCACTTATTTCCTGTAGTAGCTCGCTGGTATACTTTGGGTTTCCAATGAAATTGTCGTCTACGAAAAAAACATGGCGAGTCTTGAGTGCTTTAATATCTTTTATCACATCAGATATAGGTCGCCGCGTGTAGAGCCTGTTACTTCCGCTATTATAGCAAAACTTGCAACGATTCGGACAGCCTCTACTGGTTGACACAACATTTGTGTATAAATACTTCTTCTGCTCTATATTGCTGTACATGGGCGAAACAATCTCTTCGCCGCAAAAACCTTCCATATCGCAGTATTCACGTTGTAGACAGCCCGCTTCAACATCATTTACGATTTTACTCCAAACCCTTTCCGCAGGTCCAATACAAATAGCATCGAAATGCGGCAAGCAGTCCTCTGGACAGCAAGTAACATGGATACCACCAGCAACAACCGGTATCTCCCGCTTTCTAAACTCTAAAGCAATTTCGCAAGCACGAGGCATCACATCTAGGGTAACGGTGATACCCACCATGTCTGCATTAACAGAAAAATCAATCCTTTCAATGTTTTCATTAACAATGATTACTTCATGCCCTTTTGGCGTCAGGCTAAGAATAGACAGCAATGCCAACGATGGTGCCATGCGAGTCTTTAGGTCTGTGTCCATTGGACGCTTATTCATTTTTGCTTGCACTAGCAGAATTTTCATGTCTACCTCCAGCGGCAAAGCAACTCATAGACAAAATCTGCTAATATGACTGTGGTCCAATGAATAAAGATAAACAGTGTAAATTTTTCCAGAACCCCTCTTGGGTCTAGTAGTATCATGAGATAAAACACAGCAATTGCAATCATCGTTAGTACTGTTGCCACTATAAGGCAATTCGTAAGCAAGGTTGAATGGTATTCATCATAGGGACGCCGTCTTATTACAAGCATCATTACCAAGATTCCTGTTGCGATACATAATGCATTAACAACAAAGCGTAGGTGTCCGTTTTCTAGCAAATGACTCCAATTATACCAAAAAGAGTCGTACTCTGAACTGAACATACTGCTGCTGAAGACAACTTCCCTTGTGTTCACATTATATATGATGGTGTAGAAACCTGTGAACATACTGATGCAGACAATGTTCGTCAATCTGGACTGCAATAATCGTTTCATTTTCTATCTTCCTCTCTGAAAATAAATAGATATTCGATCGAAACTGAAAATAGTTTCGCCAAATCATGAGCGAGCCAAATCGAAGGGTCGAATTTTCCTGTTTCTATGGCATTAATCGCTTGCCTGGAAACCATCACTCTCTCCCCTAGTTCCTTTTGAGTAAGCCCC
This sequence comes from Oscillospiraceae bacterium, assembly GCA_009777775.1. Classification (GTDB taxonomy): domain Bacteria; phylum Bacillota; class Clostridia; order Oscillospirales; family Oscillospiraceae; genus WRMH01. The sequence continues at coordinate 6,161 of WRLE01000005.1, read as the reverse complement.
AACGACATTCGCAGCTCTTTGACCCTGTTATGCATAAGCCCACCTCCAGATAAATGTAAGGTTTACCTGACACATCATAGCACACAAAGCTATTCGTGTCAAGTAAACCTTACATTATATTTTGAGAATCGTAAATAGCCGGTTATACTGAACTTGGTGCTGGTTTGCTCATTGAAAGATAATTACACTCAAGAACTCGACTGTGACTGTTACAGCACTCTTATGATATTAGCTTGTTTCATGTGTAGCGTAATGCTACCTGTTTGCCAAGTCTAAATCAAATTACTGGGTATAAAGCAATTCATCGAATCGATGGGAATAACTTCCTCGCACAAGCAAATAATCCCTCCTGAGCCTTGCTTTAGTAAAGCCTTATCCAATACTGTAAACTTCCCAACATCGCGCCTGTCTGGTTTTGCAGTCTTTTTTATTTCCAACGGATGAATCTCGTTGTCTACTTGTAATAAAATGTTGATTTCCTTTGCATTTGAATCTCTGTAATATGTCATATATGCATCCTTTTGCGAATACGAATAGCTCTTCCGCAGCTCCATTACAATGAAGTTTTCGAAATAATGACCACTTGCTGCACCGTTCATTAATGTTTCCCATGAGGGCCACATAGCTAAATAAGCAGCAAACCCAGTATCACAAAAATACAACTTAGGGGTCTTTGCCAAGCGTTTGAGCAAATTATTTGAATATGGTTGTAAGAGATAAACAATACCCATGCTTTCCAGCAGCTCCAGCCAAACCTTTGATGTTGGCTGTGAGATTTCCGAAGCATCAGCAAGGGTCTTATAATTGACTTGCTGCCCGACAAGTGCTGCACAGGCGCGAAGGAACCTGCCAAAACGCAAAGCATCGTTCACAGAGCCTAAATCAGCAGCATCTCGCATTAGATAAGTGTTTATATAGGAGTTGAAGTACTCCTGTCGCTGTTCATCATCTGCATGAAAAAGCTGTGGCAGCCCTCCTCTCCAAATATACTCAAACACATAGGTTATGTCGTTTTTCTTTGATTGCTCCTGGCGCGACAGTAGGCACGCTAAGGAAAAATCAAGTTCATTTTCAAATACAATACCATCTTTTTCATTCATAGCAAAGCCATAGAGTTGCAGTATGCCAACCCTGCCAGCTAATGATTCCTGTACGTTTTTCATCATGTTGTACTGCTGAGAACCAGTAAGCCAAAAAAGACCAGTTTCATCGCTCTCGTCGCATATTATCTTGATTTGCGAAAAAAGCTCTGGAGCATACTGCACTTCATCTATGATTATGGGCGGCTTATATGTTTGAAAAAATAATACAGGGTCGGATTTGGCAAGATCACGCGCTAACATGCTATCAAGGCTCACATATGTGCGATTTTGCTTCCCTGCCAAATACCGAAGCATAGTGGTCTTCCCAACCTGGCGCGCTCCCGTGACAAGCACAACCTTAAAAAAGCCACTCATTCTTAAAAACTTCCGCTCTAGGCTTCTATTGATATAATCCATATTGCACCTCAAATTATTAGGATAATATAAAGTATACTTTATATTATCCTAATTAATGCTGTGTGTCAAGATTGTCTATTTGTAATTATGTTACCTCACTGCATATCCAGTACTGGTAGCTACATTGATTGTATTATTCGTTTCGTCCCAGGTCACATTGAAATCGATAAGCTGAGCTATGTCGCGTAGCCTGTAGTAATTGTTATTGTTTATATTATATGATGGAAATGAAAATGATGCATTATTATGATTAATTGTTGCTCCAGAAAGATATGCAACAATATTATTTATGCCTCTGTTTTGCATTTCACCGCCGACTACTGTATAGACTCTGTCACTATATATATTGATGGCATTCGACGAACGACGAAACTCGATGTTAAATTGTTTATCAGTACCATTTAACGCATATGCCAAGTCTCTAAGTTTAAAATAATTGTTGTTGTCAATGATATATGCATCAAATTCGACCATCACTCCATCAACCATTATCGTGGCTGATGTTGGCACTGCATTACGAGTCAATACTTGAAAATCCAAATCGTTAGCAATGGCATATGCTTCAGCTGCAGTGCCAGCGGCACCATACATCACAAATCCCGGTACTTTGTCACCTGATTCCATTACACCAAAAGCACCACTATCTATACGCCTGACGCTTGGGGGTACAAATACCTCCTTCAAGCTTGGACAATCGTTAAATGCTCTCCAACCTATCGAATTAACACTATATGGTATTTCGACACTTCGTAAAGCCCAGCATCTACCAAAGGCTCTCCGTCCAATAGTTTTTACACCATTAGGTATGACAATTTCTTTTAAAGCCCAACAAGAAGCAAAAGACTCTGTACCAATTTCAGTTATATTTTGCGACATAGTAACAGATTCCAAACGAATGGCACCTTCCAAAACACTTTCGCCAAATTCAACCACACTATCTGGAAATGTCACCTGGGTTAGATATCTACATGCCATAAATGCACCGTAACCTACCTTTGTTACTCCATTTGGAATTATCAGTTCTGTTACTACATAGTTATCTGCAAATGCGTACTTTGCTATTTCTGTTATTCCCTCTAGTCCACTTCCATCGTCACCGCATTTTATCAGTACAGCATCTTCTATTATCCTCACGAATGATGGGTTGTAGCTTGATATTCGATAATATAATGACAACTCTTCAAGAGATATATCAAAATGCATATCGCTGGTTTTTCCTTCATATACAATGGTGTCATTTGTGCCATCTATTTGTCCTATATTACCTGTGTCTTTGAAGGACATTATTGATATCCATTCGTTGTTGATAAAGGCAATGCACCAAACTATGCCATCACTTTCATCAGCATTTAATTCTTTGCCAAACACACGCCGTGCAGGCACCCCCGATGCTCTCAGTAACGCAATTTCTAAATATGTCCAACCCTGATCATCACCCTTCATCTGCGCTAATACATAACTTGCGGTTAACAACTGTTCTCTTGGATCCAAATAATAGGGTCTTTCTGTATAGTAAACAACATTTTCACACATCCAATCATGTATTGCTTTAGCTTTATCAAACGGGTCTGTGATTCCTTCTGTTATTTCCATTGCTTTTGCTATAATATCTTCATGGTTAGAATCTATCCATGAATCAGCAGTAAGGCAGACTCTAAGCATCCCTTCTTCACTTCTGTTATTCGCCGTGAACACTCTTAGATTATGCTCATAAACTTCCTGATCGTACATCGGTGCATTGGCATGAACAACAGGCAGTAACATGCTCAACATAACAATCATTATAGCAAGGGAAAATAGCCTTTTTTTCATACTATATTACTTCCTTTCATATTAACTAAACACTGGTAGATTATCCTGGTGTGTATCTTCCGCTTGTATCGACGGTAACTGTTTTGCTATCATTATCCCAATCAACAGAAAAATCTAGTAGCTCACCTATGTCTCTAAGCATGAAATAGTTGCTGCCTTCTATGTGGTAAGCTGTAAAAACAATCTGTGTACCATCGAAAAACACAGGCGATTGGGTGGGAGTAGCAATTTTGGCACCGCTTCCTTTTCCTTCCATTTCACCGCCGATTATGGTATATGGGTTTTCGCTGATTAGAGAAATGGTTTTTTCTGCATCATCCCATATCACATTAAATTGCTTTTCGCTCCCACTGAGAACAAAGGCTATGTCTCGGAGCTTGAAGTAGTTATTTCCATTGATATGATATGCGTCAAATTGGATAGTTTCGCCATTCACTATCACAGTTGCAGCTGTGGGATTAACGCTAATGCTGTCACCTGTAGAATTGTCACCTACCGTTATATTGCTCGAATTTCCCTCACCTGTTGAACCTCCTGCACCTGTATCACCAATTGCACCGCCACCCACCTGCAACCCTGCATCTGCATAACGCAAAATCAATGCGCTCACAGCAGGAATAGTCCTAGTAGCACCAATTGGTATTTCCTCCCAATTGAGACTGTACACCAAATCATCGATACCGGTTTCCGGTACTGTACCACCGCCGCTTATTACAGCATATGCATATGCTCTGTCCGAAGGCACTTGATATTGTCTCGAAGTTCCATGTGGATTTAGTACAACCATACCTTGCTCAAATCGTCTGACAAACAAATCCCCCTCCTGATAGTTTCGCAAGGCTCTATCGATGCTATCTTTCCTTGGAACAAATACTTCATCTTCAATCACATGGGTCTGTACAGGAGCACCCAGGTTAATCTCATACTCCGGATACCAAGAAGCCTGCCTTTGACCATTGAAGCACATATTGATATATGTATACCTGCCCCTAACCATTAAATACTCCCCGATGACAAAAAGCCTATAATCTGTATTGCTCACATCACCCACATTGGGTTGGAGTATAATCACCCTGTCTTTCTGGGCAAGATACATGGTTCTGGAGATTTGCTGTATCCAGTCAAAAAGATAATTCTGGTCATCCACACTCCTTGTGTTGTCGGGTTTCATAGGTACACCTTCCAGCATACCGCCATTGGGTAGAGCATATTCCAGCGGATCCCAGGTGGTGGTCATATTTCCTAGATTAGGTAAAAGCCAAATTCCACGTTTGTTCAAATCCTTTCCCAGTCTAGATATGAACTCTTCCGAAGCCTGGTACCAGCTCAAACCGCCAAGCTGGGGGTTTGCATAACTGATGAATTCCTGTGGAACATTGCTCCCGCCGCCCAAAGTAATATAGTTATAATTGGTGAAAGAATACACCGTCCCCATACCGAAACTATCGAGGAAAATAGAGTCATAACCAGTGCTTTCACATTGATATACAAGGCTTTCTAGGAGAAATTGATAATAGTTTTCATTACTTATATTCATCAAATAGGCACCATAATGCTCATCCTTTACCAATGATGAAAGATTCGTGTTTTTATTGATGGCATACATAAATATATGTGGGTCTTGCATATATAGCTCAGAAGTAAGATATAGCCATTCGGAATTTGTCCATCCATTGTCAATGATTATTGAAGCAGGTCCGTTCCACTGGGATAAATGATAATGGAGAGAATGCCAGTTTGGATTTCGCTCCATTGCTGGTTCAATCAACGCTTTGATATTTTTTTGTGAACCAGCTAAGTAGCTTGCGATGAATTCAATTCGTTGTGCAGTAAGGTCATAGCCGCCTGTGATTTGATCAACCAACACCCTTGTTTTATCTTGTGTCGAAACATATTGTGTTAAACCATAATAAGCTGCTGCTATATCATGGCTCATGGGGTCTTGATGGCAAATATCTAAATAATAGCTTCTTTCCGAAGTCCCATCTGAAATAATGACTTCGATTTCCATCATTTCCCCATCATTGGGTATAGCAAATGATGCGCTGCTAATGTTTCCAGAAGAAATGCTTTGAGTGTCAGCAGCTACATTAACGCCGTCTTTTTTATAGCGAATCGTTTGACCTTGTGAAAAACTAACACTGATAGTGAGGCTATTCATTCCATTTTTAGGTTTCACCCAATATACGCTCCGCCAACTAGCAAATTCACCAGGTCGCACAAACTCTCCGCCTGATATAGATATGAGCTCTGTCTCCAGTCGCCTGGGGAGCGAATGATTTTCCCAGCCTTGGTAGTTATCTTCACCGAAAGCAGATAAAGAATTACCATATGATGTCGCAATACTGTTATATCTTGGAGATACAAAAAATAAAACGAAAACTATTAATGTGCTAATAAAAATCAACAATAGTCTTATAGAAGTCTTTTGAATAATATTAACATTTTTGTTTAAATTTTTATCCATATTATCACTCACATTCAAAGCTTATTTAGTCATTATTCAAATTTTTTCGCTTGATTATATCGAGGCTAAGATGTCCCCTGCCTATAAGCATCAGCATAAACGGTAGGGTCATATATCTCATCAGTTGATAAGCATATCTCCTGCCTCGATGAAATCTACGCTCATTCGGTCATGACCGAGCAAGCTCGGTCGCGACTCTCATTTCGCTTGATTATATCACGGAAAACAATAGGAAATCAAATTACAAAATAAATGGGTTTCTGTCAAGTAAAAGTAGGCACGATTATTCAAATCTCGTAAAATATGTAAATTTTGGTGTCTTTCGATGCGGAAATTCTGAGTAATTGGGGTAAAATAAGCTGCAATAGGCAGATATGAAGAGT
>WRLE01000004.1 GCA_009777775.1 Oscillospiraceae bacterium | reverse complement strand
ACCGCAAGGCGAAAGGCGCTGGGGTCTACTCTAACAAGAAAGCCTGTAAAATCTGCCCGCATACAAAGGATTGCAAGAATTACGACAAGGAGCTGCTGGTTTTGATGCGACCGTCGGATTTTAAAAATGATTATGACACTGACGGCTTGCGGGTAAAACAAATAACTTACAAGCCAGACAAGAAACTGCTGAAGAAGAGGAAAGAGATTGTTGAACACCCCTTTGGCACGATTAAACGAAGTATGAACTCTGCATACTGCTTACTGAAGGGTATCCAAAAAGTGCGAGGGGAGTTTTCGCTGACGTTCCTAGTGTACAATATGAGAAGGGCAATCAACATTCTGGGAATTGATGAGATACTCAAGGCTATATAGTGCGATATTCATCAGCTTTTTCTTGATTTTCGTTTCCTTCGGTTGCTGAATTGTATTTTTACGTTCATCCATGTTCGGCAGCTTCTTTTTCTAGCCTTGCCAAATCGAGTTTTGGTACATCCTAGAGCGTAGCGAAGAATCTTGTTCCACCGTATAACTGAGTTTCATCAAAACTAGAATACTTGCTGTACGTAAAATGGTAGACATGAAGGTTTTTACTATGTTCTGAGCAGTTACTTAGGAGCTCGGAGTTAGGAGTTTAGAAGTGGATAAACTTTACATCATCGGTATGGGGCCTGGGAGCGATGATATGCTGACGGATAGGGGTAAAATTATCCTTGAAACAGCTGATCGGGTGCTTAATTCTAGAGAAATATCTCTAGCTGATTTGATGGTATCGCTTAGGGACACAATAAAAGGCGAAACGGCTTTGCTTGTGAGCGGTGATAGCGGCTTTTACTCTGTGACTAAAACGATATTGCGGGATTTCGGAGACATTTATGATATTGAAGTAATCCCAGGTATCGGTAGCATTCCTTATTTTGCTGCAAAAATTAAAACTTCATATGATGATGCTGTGTTAATCAGCCTCCATGGAACTAAGGACAACATTATCCCAAAGGTTGCATACAATAATAAAGTCTTTGCTTTGACTGGTGGAGAAAACACCATTGCTGCAATCTGCCGAAAACTCAGTAGCAGCGGTTTGGGCGATGTGAAGGTAAGCGTGGGCGAAAGGTTGTCTTTCCCTGAAGAAAGGGTGCTGATAAGCACAGCCGCTCAGCTGGAACAAGAAGAATTTGACAGTCTATCGGTCATTTGCATCGAAAATCCAGATGCAGTAAACCCATATATATCGTTAAAGGATAGCGATTTTACCCGAGGGGATACGCCAATGACAAAGGAAGAGGTGCGTTGGCTATCAATTTTAAAATTGGGTGTTGCAGCTGGGGATACAGTTTTCGACATCGGTGCTGGAACAGGCTCTGTTGCGGTGGAAATGGCGAGAAAAGCGACAGATGGCTTTGTGTTTGCAATCGAAGTTAAAGAAGAAGCCTGCGATTTGATTCGTGAAAACGCAAGGAAACATGGAGCTTTCAATCTAGAGGTGATTCATGGGGAAGCTCCAGAGGTTTTAGCCAATCTCCCTGCTCCGGACAAAGCATTCATCGGCGGTAGTTCGGGGAACATGGATGGGATAATTGAAGCGCTTCTTAAGCTCAACCCTAATGTGAAAATCACAGCGAATGCGATAACGCTTCAAACGATTAACGAAATAATCACATGCTTTGAAAAATTCGAGCTTGTTAATACTGACATAACTTGTGTCAACATTGCCCAAGGGAGAAGGGTAGGCAGTTACGATATGATGATGGCACAGAATCCGGTTTATATTATTACAGGAGCTAGGAGCTAGGAATTAGGAATTAGGAATTAGGAGTTAGGAGAACAGAGATGGAATTTGTTACAAACCCGACGGAAATTGAGGACAAAAGCTTTGAGATGATTAGCGAGTTGCTTGGGGATAGGCAATTTGACCCAGCGAATTTGAATGTCATCAAAAGGGTGATTCACACTAGTGCAGATTTTGATTATGCAGACAATTTAGTATTTTCTGAAAATGCGGTGGCGATTGGTAAGGAAGCTTTGAAAAATGGGGCTAATATAGTGACTGATACCCAAATGGGCAGGTCTGGGATAAACAAAGCCGCACTTCAAAAGCTGGGTTGCGTGACCCATTGTTTCATAGACTCTCCCGAAGTCGCTGAAATCGCAAAAGAAACGGGACAAACGCGAGCCAGGACAGCGGTGGACAGAGCCATTGAAACTTTGGAAAAACCCATAATATTCGTGGTGGGCAATGCACCAACGGCACTTATAAGGTTATATGAAAATATTGTGGAAAAAGGCTTTAAACCAGATCTCATCATCGCCGTTCCCGTTGGTTTCGTAAATGTGGTGGAGTCAAAGGAGCTGATTCTGGAGCTTGATATTCCCCATATTGTGGCAAGGGGTAGAAAGGGTGGAAGCAATGTTGCCGCTGCTATCTGTAATGCGCTTTTATATGAGACAGCGGGAAGGGATTAGGAGTTAGGAATTAGGAGCTAGGAGTTAGGAATTGGACATTCGGAATCAAAAATCAAGGAGGCACCAAATGAAAAGAAGTATTATGAAGAAACTATTGACGCTATCCATAATAGCAGCGGCGTTCATTGCTTTACCGATGGGGGCTGGAGCTATGCATATTATGGAGGGATACATACCTGTTGGTTATAGCATTGCTTGGGGTGTGGTTAGTATTCCATTTTTAGTCGTGGGTACTAATCGGCTGAAAAAAATATTCGCAGATAACAGAAGATCTGTCATGCTGCTGGCAATGGCTGGAGCATTCATCTTTGTTATTTCATCTTTGAAAATCCCCTCTGTGACAGGTAGTTGCAGCCATATGACTGGAACAGGGCTTGCAGCGATGCTTTTTGGAGTGGGAACAACAAGCATACTTGCCATTATAGTACTCATTTTCCAAGCTTCCCTCCTTGCCCATGGGGGATATACGACGCTGGGAGCCAACACTTTTAGCATGGGTATTGCAGGACCGCTGCTTACCTGGCTATTGTTTAAAGCTGGGAAAAAGATGAAAATTAATCGAATGGCAAATGCCTTCATAGCATCTTCCCTTGGGGGATTATTCACATATTGTGTGACTGCATTTCAGCTTGCACTGGCACATCCCAGCGAGATTGGTGGAGTAGCAGCAAGCTTTAATCAATTTATATTCGTTTTCGCACCAACGCAGATACCCCTTGCTATAGTAGAAGGATTGCTAACCGTTCTTATACTCATGGGGATGGAGAGTTATGCCAGCCGCGAACTTGCGGAAATATCATTTATGGAGGCGTAAATTATATGAAGAAGAAAAAAGGAATTGTAATGCTATTAATACTCTTATGTATAGCGATTGTACTTTTCCCTCTCTTTTTACTTCCAGGAGCAGAATTTGAAGGGAGCGATGGCCAAGGTAGCGACATGGTTGATGAATTGACTGATGGAAACTACGAGCCTTGGTTCGAGCCAGTTTTAGAAAGGCTCTTAGGAGGCGAACTCCCAGGAGAAATGGAGACTTTGTTTTTCTGTATTCAAACGGGAATTGGTGTTGGCGTGTTAGCTTATTGCTTCGGATATCTCGTAGCAAGGAAAAAGTATGATGATGGCGAAGGTGCAATTGGCTCAAAGGAGAAAGGCATAGCATAGAATGTTCAATGTAATTACAGCCCTTTTAATTGTCATGTTTACAGGACTATCGTTGTATGGGCGTGTATCTATATTGCTGTTAGCCTGCGTTTCTGTGGGAATGGCTGTGTTTTTGACATACTTCAATAGCCATTCCCACAATGAGGAGCTTTCAATTGACATTATGGCGCAGACTTCTCGGTTGAGAGACTTTCATCCTGTATTAAAATTCTGGACATTGATTGCTCTTTTGTTTATTTGTGTAGCTTCGAAAAGCGTTTATACTGGTATATTTTTATCCATTATGATGATGACGCTCTCAAAATTTGCAGGAGGATTAAAGCTGCACAATTATATTGGTGTTCTTATAGTGCCTATTAGGTTTTTGCTTATTGGCGGGCTTGCTTTGCTTTTAGAAACATCACCAGAGCCTATGGGAATTGTCAATTGCAATATATTTGGTATATGGTTATGTGTAACGCCAATTTCACAAATAAAAACAGCCTTAGTCATATCTCGAGCTTTTGGAGCAGTGAGCTGTTTGTGTCTACTCAGCACCAGTACCCCAATGCCAGACATCATCGCTGTATTACGAAAGGCCCATTGCCCAGAATTTATAATTGATTTAATGTATTTGATTTATCGTTATATATTCATATTGACCTCACTGCACCATGAAATGCATAATGCTGCCAAAAGCAGGCTTGGTTTCAAGGATTACCGTACTAGTCTACGTTCCACCGCAATGATTTATGCTAGTCTGCTTGGACGTAGCTTCCAATTTGCAGGGAAAAATTTCGATGCCATGGAAAGCCGCTGTTATGACACAGGTATAAGCTTTCTACAACGAGACCATCAGATTTCACCGATTCAGGTATTTGTCTGTGCAGTGATAATGATAGTTTCAGCAGGGCTTCACTTTTTGCCATTATGAGTTATTTTTTCCAAAGGACACGACATCATGAGTGAAATATTAAGAGTAGAAAACATTTCATATCAATATAGCCATAGATATGTAGCCCTAAATAATGTATCTGCAAGCTTTAATGCAGGGGAAATGGTAGCTATTCTCGGTAGCAACGGAGCGGGGAAAAGCACCTTTTTATTATGTTGTAATGGTGTATTGCGACCTCAAAGCGGTGAAATATACTATCAAGGGCAAAAAATATCGGACAGCAAAAAGGATATATATACCTTGCGGCAAGCGGTTGGTTTGGTTTTCCAAGATCCCGACAGCCAAATAATTGCAGGCACTGTTGAGAGCGAGGTGAGTTTCGGACCCATGAACCTGCGATTGTCCCAGGAGGAAGTGGAAAAGCGTGTAGATCAAGCACTGGTGCAGATGGATATCGTCAGATACAGAGACTACGCACCACATTATCTCAGCGGAGGCGAAAAAAAACGTGTCAGCATTGCGGACATCCTAGCAATGCAGCCAGAACTCATCCTTTTAGATGAACCGACAGCTTCTTTGGACCCGCAGAACATAGATGCTCTAGAGGAGATACTCCATGGGCTTCGCAACGAAGGGATAACGATTGTGCTTTCAACCCACGATGCTAATTTTGCATATCGCATTGCACAAAGAGCAATAGTCTTCGCCCAGGGGGAAATAATAGCAGATGCAAGCGTTGATGAGGTATTCTCCCAAACGGAAACGCTTCGAAGAGCTGGGCTGAAAAAGCCTTTACTCTTTGAAGTCTATGAATCTATGCAAAAAAGCAGTACAGCTCTGGAAAGTGAGAAAAAGCCTAGAACAATTGAGGAATTTAAAAATTTCGTGGGAGTATAACTAGCATTTCCCATTGACATTCTCCCTAAAGAGGGATACCATAAGCATAACAAATCATATAAAGCGCAATATAATGAAATAATTATGGAAAATTGCAATTTCACCATCCTTAGTTGTTATAGAAGGTATAAAAACATGAAAATCGGGCTTATAGGATTAAATCAAACTGGAAAAACCACACTCTTTGACCTGCTCACAGGGAGGGACTCGGGAGCGGAAGGAAGTTCAAAGGGTGCAGCGAATATCGGAGTAGGCTATGTTCCCGATGAGCGAGTGGATTTTCTCTCAGCTATATACAATCCCAAAAAAACAACATATGCGAAAATCGAGCTCACTGATGTGGCAGGCTTTTCACCATCTTTAGATGCGGGGAACAGCGGAGCGGCGAAATTTCTCAACGATGTGAGACCCTGCGATGCGATTGTCCATGTTCTCAGAGCTTTTGATTCTGATCTGGTGTTACACGAGCTAGATACAATTGACCCAGCTAGGGATTTGGAAGCTGTGGAAACGGAAATGCTTTTTGCAGATTTAGACATGATTGAAAAACGAATAGCTCGCATCAATGCTGGAAAAAAGCTGACAAAGGAAAATAGCGAAGAAATAAAAATGCTGGAGCGTTGCTCCGATTGGCTAGTAAACGGCGGCTCTATGCGAGATATGGAACTCACTGATGAAGAACATATGTATGTCCGGGGCTTTGCTTTTTTAACGGAAAAACCGCGGCTTGTGGTAGTGAATGTCGATGAGGATCAATGGGTAACAAGAAGCTATCCGAATCAGGATGCATTAACGGAGCTATGTGACGGATTAGGCATACCTGTAATCGTACTTTGCGCTGAAATTGAATTGGAAATTAGCCGCTTGCCAGATGAAGACAAGCAGCTTTTCATAGAAGATATGGGAATTTCCCAGCCTGGTATAGAAACATTGGCAAAGGCACTATATGGTTTGTTGGGACTCATTTCATTTCTTACTGTCGGCGATGATGAAGTGCGAGCTTGGACAATTGAAGAAGGTACTATAGCAAGGAAAGCAGCTGGTAAAATCCACACAGACATAGAAAGAGGTTTTATTCGCGCTGAAGTGGTGAAGTTTGAGAGCATTCATGAGCTAGGAACCATGGTAAAGGTGAAAGAAAAGGGACTATTTCGATTGGAAGGTAAAGAATACGTAGTTTTAGATGGAGATATTATCCAATTTAGATTTAATGTTTAAGTATTGGGAGGTGCAAATTGGATATATTGCAAATAGTGCATATAATACAAGGTAGAAGAATTGCATATATTATCATTGCTGCATTTCTCATTGACTGTATCATCGGAGACCCTCAAAACCCATTACATCCCATGCGCATGATTGGCAATGGCATAGGTTTCGGGATTAAAACATATAGAAAAATGAGTATTACAAGTCCTGTTACCCAGTTCATATTGGGGATGCTCACTTCTCTAGTGATGATTAGCCTGACCTACAGCATCGTTTTCTATTTGCGACTTGGGCTTTATCGAATTAATTTATGGCTTGGATTCTCAGTAGAGGCTATAATGTGCTATTTTATCATTGCACCAAGAGCCCTGAGGGACGAAAGTATGCTCGTGTATCATCGTTTGAACGATTCTGACATCGAAGGAGCTAGAAAGTTTCTATCGTATATAGTAGGCAGGGATACTGCAGAGCTTGGTATACCGGAAATCGTTAAAGCAGCTGTGGAAACGGTGGCTGAAAACTTGGGAGATGGAGTCATCGCTCCCCTAGTGTTTATTTTGCTGGGAGGAGCTCCCCTGGGATTTGCCTATAAAGCGGTAAATACGCTAGATTCTATGATTGGATACAGAAACGAAGAGTTCGAATATTTTGGAAAATTCGCCGCAAGGTTAGACGATGTGGTGAATTTTCTTCCCGCCAGATTGTCTGCTCTTTTGATGATATTGGGAAGTGCATTTGTTGGAGGCGATGTAAGAAACGCAATTAGAATCTATGTTAGAGATAGGCGAAACCACAAAAGCCCCAACTCCGCTCAAACTGAAGCTGTCTGCGCTGGTGCTTTAGGCTTGTGTCTTGGGGGTCCTAATTATTATAAAGGTGTCTTAGTTCACAAACCCACCATTGGCGATGATATAAATGAGCCTGTACCTAGCCATATTATCGCTGCAAACAGATTAATGTATGCTGCAACCATCAGCGCAGTAGTCTTAATGTCAGCGGGAGCGTTTTTGTTAAGCTATATTTAAATAGACTACTAGTGTCGACTCATATGGAGGTGACGACAATGCGAAACGATATGACCACTGGAAAAGAATGGAAACTCATTCTTTTCTTTACTCTACCCATTATGGCAGGGAGTTTTTTACAACAACTATATAATACAGTCGATGGAATCATTGTCGGTCAATTTGTCAGCGAAGCAGCATTTTCTGGAGTCGCCACTTGCTCGTCTTTAACACAATTGTTTCTTGCGCTGGCAATGGGTCTGTCCATCGGTGTGGGGATAGTCATTTCCCAATATTATGGTGCTGGGAAACAAGATAGTTTACCTGTTGCAGTGGATACAGCATTGATACTCCTTGGGGTCATTGGACTGATACTTACTGCTGTGGGGATAATAATTGCACCCTTTATGCTTGGTACTGTTCTTGGTGTACCCGAGCATATCCTGCCCTATTCTGTGATATATTTTCGCGCATATGTGCTAGGACTCTTTTTCCAATTTGTTTACAATGGAATTGCAGCAACCCTTAGAGGGCTTGGTGATTCCAAAGCGATTTTGTTATTTTTGGTGATTTCAACGGTACTTAATGTCATTTTAGACTTAGGTTTCGTAGCAGTGTTAAAACTTGGAGTAAGCGGTGCGGCATATGCAACAGTGATTTCTCAGATTGTTTGCGTTGTTATATCATATAGGTATATTAGAAAAAGATTTCCTTTTAACAAAGGCACGAAGCATTGGGATAAGGAAGTATCCGCAACCATGGCTAAATTGGGTCTACCCATCGCCATTCAACAAGGGGTAGTCTCCTTTGGACACGGAGCGATGCAGAGGCTGGTCAATAGCTTTAGCGCTCAAATGCCTGGTAACATAGCTGCGTATGGAGCGGCTGGGAGGCTGAACAGTTTTATTACAGTGCCGATTATGGGATTTCAATCGGGCTTAGCCAGCTTCACAGGTCAAAACATCGGTGCAGGTAGGCTAGATAGGGTATATCGAGGTTTTCGCGAAACCTTGGCAATGTCCATGTCCGTTACCTTAATTATGTGCTTTTTCATGAATTACAATGCAGAAAGAGTAGTATCTGCCTTTGGGGTATCTGGAAACGCTTTGGCTTTGGGTGCAGAACAGATTAGATTTATGACCTGGTGCTACTGGATGTTTTGCTGTTACCAAACAATGGGCGGGCTGCTCCAAGGCTCTGGGGATACAGCATTTCAATCAATTACAACGCTGTCTGCTCTAGGCTCTTCAATAGTTGCAGCATATGCACTTGTTTACTTCAATATGCTTGGATATAGCGCAGCATGGGCAGGAACTCCCTTTGGTTGGGCATTGGCTATACTGATATCATATACTCGATTTTTCACAGGAGGCTGGAGAAAGAAAGCGGTTGCAGGAAGTCTGGCAAGGGGAGCCACCCAAGACGATGCTGGTGAGTAATTTGAGTCTGCGCAGTGTACCAACCTCGTCTTTACGAGAAACATAAAGACTAAGACATACCAGACAGCGGAACAGTTCGATTGCTGTGAACTAAATATAATTATCTAGGTTGCTTCGCAGCCAGTATGCCAAAGAGCAACTATCAAACCTGACAGAGGTCAAATTGATAGAATGGTTGCGTTGAATTTTTTCACCCTGATGACACTTGGGATTAATATCGGAGGTTATATAATGTATCAATACAGCCATGGCGGTAATGCCGCATTTGAGAGCGGAGTGGAGATAAAGCTGGACTTATCAGCTAATATAAATCCTTTAGGGCTGCCAGAAAAGGTGAGCGCGGCGATTGTATCCGAGATACCCAATCTGACCTCGTATCCCGACAGCTCATCGGGAGCCTTGCGTGATGCAATATCGAAGTTCGAAGGTGTAGATTCCAGTTGGATATTTTGCGGCAATGGTGCTTCAGACATTATTTTTCGCATTCCCAGGGTGGTGCAGGGTAAAAAAGCGATGATAACTGCACCCACCTTCTCCGATTACGAGCGAGCATTACAGTCATATGGTGCTGATATTGTATATTATAGCTTAGGACCTGATAATAGTTTTACCATCACTGACGATTTTGTCACTGCTGTGGAAAAGGAAAAACCGGATTTGGTCTATATTTGCAACCCCAACAATCCCACAGGCAGGCTTACGGAATCTGCGCTTATTGGGGAACTTCTGAAGCGTTATTCGGGGACAATGTTTGCCATCGACGAGTGCTTCTTAGATTTTACTAAGGAAGCCATGACTCATACAAGCAAAGGCTTTCTCGCTCAGCATCAAAACCTTATAATATTAAAAGCATTTACCAAAATGTTCACCATGCCTGGAATCCGCTTGGGTTATTCACTATGCTCAAGTGAGAGTTTCAATGATAGTCTATACTTCCATGGACCAGACTGGCCAGTATCAACCCTTGCCCAAGGTGCAGGCATCGCAGCGCTGGAGGGTGCTGAGGATTTTGTTAAAAGCACCGTATCATATGTAGCCACTGAGCGAGAGTTAATGGAGCGGGAGCTGACAAAGTTAGGTTATCGGATTTTCGAATCAAGCACAAACTATGTGTTTCTCCAAAGCCCCTTTGACTTTGACCTCCAAGAGGAGCTAAACAAGCAGGGTATAAGAATCCGTTCATGTAACAATTACCATGGTTTAGACAACAGCTATTTCCGCATTGCTGTGACCACAAAGGAAAACAATGCTACCTTGCTATCGGCAATAGAAACGATAACAAGGTAGCAAGATTGAGTATTATTTCACAAAAATGCAGATATATTCTCTGTTTACAAGTGTAGTATTCTGTGGTATCATTCGGTAACTTGGCAAATGAAAACTGAATAATCGACATGGGGAGCTGGACCCGTCCGGCTGAGAGTGAGCTACGAAGGTGCTCTGACCCTTGGGATAGTGGGTAACATCCCCCACTGTCCCTCACCTGATCTGGATAATGCCAGCGTAGGAAAATTAGTAGACCTAGTCTCGGGCATTTCTATTGTCTGAGGCTATATTTTTATATGAAAAGGATGATAAAAATGGAAACCAATAACACAAAAACAATGAGACAAAGCAAGACGAGAACGACGACAGAAAGCGCATTGCTTATTGCCCTTGCCACCATACTCGGTATGTTCGCTGTTTTTAAGCTGCCAAACGGCGGGTCTGTCACCATAGGTAGCATGATTCCCATTATGCTTATATCTATGAAATATCCCTTTGGCTGGTCTTTGCTCTCAGCCTTTGCATATTCTCTGATACAGATGATGAGTGGATTCTATGCACCCCCTGTGGAAAATCTATTGTATTATTCATTGATGATTGCGCTCGATTATGTAGTCGCATTTAGTGTATTATGTCTGGCTGGTCCTCTCCTACGAGCATTTAACAAGGTGATGCCAGAGCGAATGGCTATGCTTTTTGCAGTGGTATTTTGCTTTGCTTTGCGCTTTTTGTGCCATTTCGCATCCGGGATAATCATCTGGGGCGTTTATGCTCCACCGGGGCAAGCCGTGTGGCTATATTCGTTGCTATACAATGGTACTTATATGCTTGGCGAAGCCATAGTCAGTGGAGCAATACTCCTGGTAGCAGGACCGCAATTGTTGAAAATATTGCGAAGCGGTAACAATTAATGATATCACAATAATATCAAGGATAGTTTGTGACCAATTATTTGGTACAAACTATCCTTGTTTTGTTTGAATGTAAACGCGGGGACGGTTTGGGATACTCACTGTCTAGCTAATTTATCAATTCCACCCAGTATTCGTATTGAACATCGGAGTCGCGGGTTAGTTGATGCTTATATCCGTGGGTATGAGAGTTGGTGGCTTCTTGTATCGCTAGATAGTACCAGGCACTGGGGTCTGAGTTGTCTGACCAAGTTTTCATACCTTCAAGTAGATCATCGGGGCTTTCTGGGGTGCGGTGCAATACCCTATTAACGAGGCTGATGAACTCGCCCCGGGTGATGTTTCGAAGGGGCATGAAGCTACCGTCTGGGTAGCCGTTTAGCCAGCCGATTTTAGCTGCATATAAGATGTCAAGCTGTGCCCAGTGTTCTTCAATGTCGCTGAAGTTCACATGCACCGCAGGTGACATATGCATCATTGTGGCAAAATGTGCCGCAACGGTGGCAAGCTCCGCTCTAGTGATGGCAGCATCGGGTCTGAAGGTGCCATCTGGGTAACCGTTGATGATGCCTAAATTATGCATCACCGTGACGGCTGTGCTATACCATCTATTTGGGTCAACATCGGAAAACTGGACGGCTTCTCCTGAGTCTGCTTCCAACAATTCCTCTGATAGCAGACGATGGAAGACCATCGCCACTTCTGCGCGGGTGATGTCGCTGCCTGGGTGGACAGTCCCGTCTGGATAACCTGATATGTAAGCAAAATGGTCTTCAATGAAAGGTGTTGGAATCGAAGGTGTGATGGTAGATGCAGAAGTGGTGTCACTACTAGCCAAGGCGGCGGAGTAGCGGTTATGAAATGCAGGTATAGCACCACCCTGGTTTTGTATAGTTGCTTTTAGTTCACCTTTTTCCAAAGTTACTGTAACAGTTATGACAAACTCTCTGTTATCGGTTATCCAACCATCGCCATTTTGGCTTGTTTCCATTGCTTTGAAAGTGTAGCGACCTTCTTCGGTAAAACTGATTGGAGCAAATTCTATATATCCATTGACATCATTGCTGCCATATGAAATTAGAGTATCGTTATCATCATATATTGCAAAGTCGAATTGTATCCCATCGAGGATAGCTCCTGTTCCTGATACAATTTTATTGGCTCTGAGTACAACATCAATGGGATTTGAATCGCTAGTGCTGCTTGGATTTTCGGTGCTGCCACCGGGTTCGTCAGTTTCATCAGACTCTTCTGTGTCACCTGTTTCGCCTGTATCACCTGAGCCGCTTGAACCACCAGTATTACCGCCTGGTCGTGCATAATTTGCTGTTACAGTGACATCGCCAGCAGGCATTGTGAATGTAGTGATTGTGTTTCTAGAATCGGCAAAAATACCTCCAGATAAGTCTGCTGTCCATCTAGTGAAGTTCATACCAGCAGGAGGGTCATCGGCGATTATTGTTATTTGGTCTCCGTACGCATAAGACCCTAAAAACATTCCATCTATTCCATTTATAACTGTGAGTGAATACAATGTTGAGTCATATTCATAGTGAGCTGAAATTACAGCACTACAATCGGGCATTATGAAATCGGTATCATTTGATGATGAATCTCGAAATACACCGCCTCCGCTATCTATAAGCCATCCGGAAAAGATTCTACCAGTTTGAGCAGTATTTGCTGCAATATGTACTTCGTCATCTGCACTATATACACCAGCATTTGTTAAATCGGCACCATCGATGACTGTTAGTGTGTAGGTAGGCGTAATGCGCTTGTAAGTTGCTTCAATAATAGTATGCATATCAGGCATTATAAATCGTGTGTTCGGGTCAGTTGCATCAACGAAGCCACCATCACCAGTCACTATAATCCATTTATCGAAGATGTACTGTGGAGCCGGTGTATCTGCTTTGAGATTAAGCCCTGTTCCATAAAGAAACGTTCCTGTTGAGTTGTTTATCAATAGTCCAGCACCAGTTGTGGTGATTATTCCGTTAATAGTTTGTATACTCTTTTGCGTTGGAGTAGGATAAGTGCTTGAGCCAGGTAACACCCCTATACTTGCAATTCTTGCAGGCATGATGAATGTTGTAACTAGAGAATATCTGTCTGTAGCTAGGCTATAATCATTTTGATTCCACCCATTGAAGAAATATGGCCCGAAGGAGGAGCTTGCACGAATAATTATTTCTGTTCCTTCGGAATAAAATCCATAACTTGTTGAGCTACCATAATTAATTGGACTTATTATTGATCCATTTTGTATAGAAAACCTATATCGGTCTTCAAAACAGGCTGTTATAGTTACATCGTTTGCTGGCATAATAAAAGAAGTCGACGTTGCTATATTGTTAATGAAGACCCCCCCATCACTTGTTTCCCACCTGCTAAAAGCATTTCCATTGATAGGATAATTAGTTAAAGAATCAGGAGCAGGACCCACTATGCTAGGATTTATTGGGATTTCTGGATCTGCTTCAACAGTTATTATAGCTCCAACTGGATATGGGCCTGAGCTTGTAGTATCTGTTCCATTGACTACTGTTAATGTATACAAATCGTTGATAACATCAACATCTGGAGCAAGGGGATAAAAACCGACATTTGTTAAATATGCGTATCTTATTCCACCATTATTAGAGCCGGGAGGATCATTATCCCACTGGACACTACCGCTTGGGTCAGCAGATAAATCAGTGGTAGAATTTTGATGATATATACCCTCGCCTGTGGTGGTGTTCCAAGCAACTACAATCCCCTCGCTTTTTAAATCAAGTTTTGAGATTGGGCTTACAACTTTGTTTTCAGTAGCACCCCAGGCGAAAACGAAGCCGCCTGTGACTTCAACCGAATTAATTGATGGGGAACCTGAGGCATCTATTGCCATACCCTGCTTCGCAGTTACCCAACCACCACTAATACTCACTGTGCTATTGGCTCCTGTAATTCGAACTGCTGTACCGGTTCCTGTTGCTCTGACAATACCACCTGTGACTACGATACTTGCATTTGCCACCGATAGGGGGATGGTTGTAGCTGTGCAAACGGCGGTTCCGCTGACAGTTTCGACTATTGCATTGTCTTGTATAATGGCAACCGAGTTCATGCCCACTAGATTGATTGCGCGTCCTGCATTTGCGGAGACAATCGCACTATCTTTTACAAGTACGCTCCTTGTTGTTTGAACAACATAGCTTGTACCTGAGGTTAAATTATCTGTAAAGACCCTACTGTTATCTTCAATTATAATATTAATATCTGTAGGGTTGCCATAATCACCATTCATATATATGGTTGAATTAGTGTTACTGCCTGCGGCGTTTGATATTTCGCTACTTCCGCTAACAGTAACGGTGGAGCCTATGCCTGAAGAGCGAATGGCGCAGGCACTGCTTGACTTAATAATTCCGTTATTTATTACAATCTGTGTCGTATTTATACAAGGCGGCTCTGCACTTCCATCGTTGATTGCATATCCACCGGGAGTAGATTCGACAGTACCACCTATGACATTTATTTTTACTCCAGTATTTCCAGGAGAAACGTTAATCGCCGAATTTGAACCATTATTAACAATTTCCCCAGTAATATTAACAGTCACATCATTTGCAGAGACATTCAAGCTAATTCCGTTTGATGTGGTGCTTAGAGAACCGACAATATTGACGGTGGCACCGACACCTTCCACGAGTATTTGCCCACCTGTGCCTGTATTGTTGATGATGCCTGAAGTAAAGATAAAGATGCCGCTTCCTGATATATTCAACAGGAAAGCACCTTTTACTGAACCTGTTAAGTTCCCTTGCCAATCCAAGACAACACCAGTTGATATATCAAGATAAAGCGTTGTATTTCTAATTGCTGTGCCAGTTACTGTAACCGTTGCACCGCTTACTGTAGCAATTAAACCTGCTATATTTGTGTTGATGTATTCGGCTAAATCGTTGGCATCAAGTGCTTGAGCTGTTTGCATTTGTATAACTGCAAAAGGCAAAAGTATAATTATTGCCAGCATGAGAGCCAGTATTCGTTTCATTTTATGCAAAGACTGTTCCTCCTATGTTGAATAAAGTGTGAAAATATCACACTTAATGATTATATCGGAATAATCGCAAAAAAAGAAAGACCCTTGGTGAGAGAGTCTTTATCGCAAAATACACCCCGATTTGTAATATCAGGGTGTACGGATTATTTGCTATTCTTGAAGTGGCTTTATAAAATCACCATAATACCAATTTCTACAGGAATTATCAAAGTCGCTTCAGTTTTTGATTGGATTTCCTCTTTTGTGATGCCTGGTGCAAGCTCCCGAAGGACGATGCCTTCTTCTGTCACTTCCATTACACCAAGCTCGGTGACTATTATATCAACCACACCGACGGCAGTGAGGGGGAGGGTGCATTCTTTCAGTATTTTTGGAGTGCCTTCCCTTGTCATGTGTTCCATGGCGATAATAACTTTTTTGGCACCCACTACAATATCCATAGCACCACCCATTCCGGGCAGAAGCTTGCCTGGGACGTTCCAGCTAGCCAGATTCCCTTTTTCGTCTACCTCGAGGGCTCCTAAGACAGTGAGGTCAACATGACCGCCTCTGGCGATGCCGAAACTAGTTGCGCTATCGAAAGAGGCTCCACCTGGAAGTATAGTCACAGGTATGCCACCAGCGTTGACAATATCCATGTCTTCCAAACCTTCCTCGGGATTGGGACCCAGCCCAATGAAGCCGTTTTCAGAATGGAGGGTAATGTTTTTGTCAGCAGGAATATAGTTTGCAACCAATGAAGGTATCCCAATACCCAAATTAGCAAGCGTCCCTGCTTCAAAAAAATCAGCTACCCGTTTTGCAATGATATTACGTATATCAGTCATAATATTGTCCTTTCGATTGATGAATAATGAAGTCGTTCATTGTTAATTGTTCATTGTTCATTGTGGACATTATTCATCATTAATCATTCATTATTAATTAATACGACAATGTCCACGAGTGGTGCTGGAGTCATTACTTCGTCTGGGTCGATTTCACCTGTTTCTACTATATGTTCTGCTGTAACTATGACCAAATCAGCTGCCATTGCCATTAGGGGGTTGAAGTTTCTTGATGCTCTTCTATAAACAAGGTTACCCGCTTTATCAGCTTTATAAGCGTGGAGAAGGGCGATTTCTGCTCGCAATGGTAATTCTAATAAATACTCTTTTCCATCAATTATGAGCTTTTCTTTACCTTCTTCCACCACAGTTCCAACTCCCGTTGGGGTCAAGATACCGCCTAAACCTACACCTGCAGCTCTGATTCGTTCTGCCATGGTGCCTTGGGGTATAAGCTCGACTTCCATTTCCCTGGCGGTCATTTGGCGACCTGTTTCTTTGTTTGTGCCCACATGGGTGGCAATCATTTTGCGAATTTGTTTGTTAACCACCAGCTTGCCAATACCTCTATCTTCAAAGCCCGTATCGTTGGCGATAACCGTAAGCTCACGAATATTCTTTTCTATCATTGCATCAATGAGCAATTCGGGAGTCCCAGCACACAAAAACCCTCCAATCATAATAGTTTGCCCATCTCTAAGCAATGTCATAACTTCATGTAGTGGTTTTACTTTATCCATTCTAGTCATCCTTATTTGAAGATTTTTAATATTATTAAATGTGTGCAACAATGTTTAGTTGCTATATCTATTGTCGAAGCAATAAGACCCTTCGCTTCGTTCAGGGTGACACGGAGAATGCGGACTAATATGTGAATGTGGAAACCCTGAGAGAACAACAGTTCTCCCAGGATTCCCAATTGTTAATTGTTCATTGTTAATTGTTCATTATTTAAGTACCGCCAATAGCTCCCCAGCCTTCACAGTCTGGCCGACTCGAACCAGCATTTCGCTCACCTCGCCATCGACTTTTGCAACAATGCTTGTTTCCATTTTCATGGCTTCTATAACGAATAGAGGTTGGTTCACTACCACGGCATCGCCAAGCTTCACATGGACTTTCGATACGGCACCAGGGATACCAGAACCAACGTGCTGTTTATTGTCCATATCAGCAAGCACAACTTGCTCGGCTACTATTTTAATAGTTTTGTCTTCCACTGTGACATCTCTGCGTATGCCATTGAGCTCGAATTGCATTGTACGAGTACCATCATCGTTTTCTTCACCCATGCCTATGTATTTCACGATGAGCGTTTTACCATCTTCAATGGAAATTTCCGTGGCTTCATTTCGGAACATACCCATGAAATACACATGGGTGTCCATGTTGCTTAAATCGCCAAACTCATTTTGCAATTCAAGATAATCCTCAAAAACCTTGGGATAGAGGCACCAGCTAACTGCATCGCGCATAGTTGGGTTGGGTAGATATTGTTTCAGATTTTCACGAATCTCATCATAATCATATGGAGCCAGCTCTTCTCCTGGTCTGCCTGTATAAGGAGTCTCGCCTTTCAGCACCACTTCTTGTAAATCCTCAGGGAAGCCAAAAGCTGGTTGACCCATTAGACCCATGAAGTAGCTAACCACGGAATCAGGGAAGGATAAATCCCTGCCGCGACTGACAATGTTGCTGGCATCAAGGTCGTTTTGCACCATGAAAATTGCTAAATCGCCTACAGTTTTCGATGATGGCGTAACCTTCACGATGTCACCGAGGATTTCGTTTACTTCGACATATTTGTCTTTTACTTCATCAAAACGGTCGCCAAGTCCGATATCGACTATTTGGGATTTTAAATTTGTATATTGACCGCCTGGGATTTCCAGTCTATATATTTCGGCTTCTGGAGTTTTTATATCGCCTTCAAATTGAGTATAAAACTCACGTACATCAGCCCAATAATCGGTGAGCTTTTGCAATTGTTGTAAATCGAAGCCAGGGTCTCTTTCTGTGCTTTCGAGAGCAGCTACGAGGGAATTCATACAAGGCTGACTCGTCAGCGAACCCATGGATGAAATGGCTGTTTCCACTATATCAACTCCAGCTTCGCAGGCAAGCATCAATGTTGCTATCTGATTGCCGCTGGTGTCATGGGTGTGGAGATGAATGGGTACGCCAATTTCGTTTTTCAGTGTACTAATCAGCTTTTGTGCAGCATAAGGTCGAAGCAGCCCAGACATGTCTTTTATCGTTATGATGTGCGCTCCTCGTTTTTCCAGTTCCTTACAGAAATTGACATAGTATTCCAAACTGTATTTGTCGCGCTTGGGGTCGAGGATATTGCCCGTATAACATACAGCTGCATTGGCGACTTTTCCAACTTTTATAACTTCCTCGATTGCCAATTCCATATTTGGAATCCAGTTCAAGGAGTCGAATATGCGGAAGATGTCGATTCCGACAGCGGCACATTCCCTAACGAACTCAACAATGAGGTTGTCGGGATAACTGCTATATCCAACGGCATTGGCACCACGGAAGAGCATTTGGAAGGGGATATTGGGGATTTCCTTGCGCAACTCTTCTACCCTAGTCCAAGGACATTCATTGAGGAATCTATAAGTGGTGTCAAAGGTTGCTCCGCCCCACATTTCCAAAGAAAAGGCATCCTTTAGTATGTGTGCCGTTGCAGGAGCTATGTTTATCATATCCTTTGTGCGCATCCTTGTAGCCAAAAGAGACTGATGGGCATCGCGCATAGTTGTATCAGTAATTAGAAGCTTTTTTTGATCAAGTATCCATTTACTGAGTTTTTCAGGACCATCTCTGTCTAGAATTTGTTTAATCCCATCGGGAACAACATCGTTGTCCTCGTATTTTGGTGCTCTTGGAGCATCAAAAGCTGGTTTATTATCTCTGTCTGGATTAGCTAAAATCGTCTTTCCGATATATTTTAGCACTTTTGTGGCACGATCTCTCGAATCTTTCAAATCAAAAAGCTCTGGTGTTTCATCGATAAATTTTGTGTGACAGTTACCACCCACGAAAGTCTCGTGGGTTAATACATTATTTAAGAATGCAATGTTGGTTTTCACGCCACGTATACGAATTTCACCGATTGCCCTGAGCATTTTTCGGATGGCACCTTCGAAGGTTCTATCAAGGGTGGTGATTTTTACAAGTAAACTATCGTAGTAAGGTGTTATTTCAGCTCCAGCGAAAGCGTTGCCTGCATCAAGCCTAACTCCAAAGCCACCACCTGAGCGATAAACAGAGATAATACCTGAATCTGGAGCAAAGTTGTTGCTGGGGTCTTCTGTTGTGACGCGGCTCTGGATGGAATAGCCAAACAAACGCACATCGTCTTGGGAGGCAATACCAATGGCTGGGTCAGATAATGCTTTACCCTGGGCGATATCGAGTTGTGCTTGAACAATATCTATACCTGTAACCATTTCTGTTACAGTGTGTTCGACTTGAATACGAGTATTCATTTCAATAAAGAAATGTCTTCCTCGCTTGTCAACGAGAAACTCAACAGTTCCAGCGTTCACATAACCCACTGCCTTTGCGATTTTAACAGCATCAGCAAGGAGAGCTTGGCGGGTGTCTTCTGGTATATTGATGGAAGGCGCAAATTCCACGACTTTTTGATAGCGTCTTTGTACAGAGCAGTCGCGCTCATATAAATGCACCACATTCCCATAATCATCAGCGAGAATCTGGACTTCGATATGCTTGGGTTCTTCCATGTATTGCTCCATGAATACATCGGTACTCCCGAATGCCTTTTCAGATTCGCTCTGAACCATTTCAAAAGCGATTTCCATCTCCTCGGCTTCAGTGACCAGGCGCATTCCGCGTCCACCGCCGCCGGCTGCTGCTTTTAGGATGACAGGATAGCCCAATTGCTCTGCATAGTCTTTTGCTTGCTGTGCCGATTCTAAAGGATGGTCTGTTCCTTGTATGACAGGAACTCCACACTGTGTGGCGATTCTTTTTGCGTTTATCTTGTCACCCATTTTATTGATAATGTCGGATGGTGGTCCGATGAAAATAATACCAGCATCTTCGCAGGCTTTGGCAAACTCGGGGTTTTCAGAAAGGAAGCCATATCCGGGATGGATGGCATCTACACCCTTACGCTTTGCAAGATTGATGATAGCATGTATGTCAAGGTATGCTCCAAGGGGACTCTTGTTTTCACCAATTAGATAGGATTCGTCGGCTTTAGTTCGAAACAAAGCATACTTGTCCTCTTTCGAGTATATGGCAACCGTGCGCAAGTTCATATCATAGCAAGCTCTGATTACACGGATTGCAATTTCGCCACGATTGGCGATTAGTACTTTATTGATTGTTTTTTCCATAACTGATCTCCTCCACTTGACAGCTAAGCTCATGTTCTCATTTCAAAACCCCATTTGACTAGCTGTTTGAAACACGAAACACAAGTAATTAGTTTCTTAGTATGTCTTGAAATTACCTTTTTGTCAATGCTCTTTTGATAAGTCCGTTTGATTATGCAAAAGCGGAAAGCATTTTTTATGATGCTTCCCGCTAAATACAGTAATTTGGGCTATTTAGATTGTTTGCTCTATACTAATTCTATCATAGCCATTTCTGCAGCATCGCCTCGGCGGGGACCGATTCTAGTTATGCGTGTGTAGCCGCCATTGCGATCTTCATAAGCGGGAGCAGTGGTCGTAAATACCTTAGTTACGACCTCCTCTCTAGTTATGAAGGCCAATGCTCTGCGGCGCGATGCCAATGTATTCTTTTTACCCAGTGTAATCATTTTTTCTGCAAGGGGCGCTATTTCTTTACAGCGCGTCACCGTTGTTTCCAGTTTGCCATAATCAAGAAAGTCGGTGACCAGCTGGCGCAACATTGCTCTGCGCTGTGCAGTGGTCTTACCAAGCTTACGTGTTCCAGGCATATACTGATTCCTCCATTCGTTATTAACCGTTGTCTTCGCTCATGAGGGCTAAACCCATCATTGCAAGTTTGTGTATGACTTCTTCTAAGGATTTTCGCCCAAGGTTTCGTACTTTTATCATTTCCGCTTCTGTTTTGGAAATCAAGTCTTCCACCGTATTTATATTAGCGCGCTTGAGACAGTTGAAGCTTCGTACCGAAAGGTCAAGTTCCTCGATGGTCATTTCAAGAACCTTATCTCTCTGGGCTTCTGCCTTTTCAACGACAGTTGAAGTACTTCCGATGGCTTCGGAAAGGTCAATGAACAAGTTGAAATGGTCGCAAAGTATCTTAGCTCCAAGGGAAACTGCGTCTCTAGCACTTATTGTTTTGTTGGTCCAAACCTCAATTGTTAATTTATCAAAGTCGGTAAGATTTCCAACGCGAGTGTTTTCAACCGAATAGTTGACTTTATGGACGGGTGTATAAATGGAATCTACGGGAATAACGCCTATGACTGGCTGGGACAGTTTATTTCTTTCGGCTGACATATATCCACGTCCGTGATCTATGGTAAGCTCCATGCTAAGGGAGGCATCGGCACTGAGAGTGGCGATATGCAATTCTGGGTTGAGAATTTCCACTTCACCATCGGGTTTAATATCACCTGCTGTGACGACTCCTTCTCCTGAGGCTTCTATAAAAACGGTTTTTGTCCGATCGGTGTGCAAACGAGCAACTATGCCCTTTATATTCAAGATAATTTCTGTAACATCCTCTTTTATTCCAGGTATTGTAGAAAACTCATGTTGGATTCCGGCGATTTTTACTGTCGTCACCGCTGTTCCTGGTAGGGAAGAAAGCAAAATCCGGCGCAGGGAATTGCCAAGTGTTGTTCCATAACCGCGCTCAAGCGGCTCAACAACATATTTACCATAAGACTCATCCTCAATCGTTTCAATGCATTCAATGCTTGGCTTTTCGATTTCTATCATGAAATACCCTCCTTCATTTTTGGTACCAAATAGCACCTAGGATTATGTTTCGCTAGTACATGAGTTTTGAGGGTGGGAAAGGCGACGGGTAACGCATCTCCTTGTTAATTATCTGGAATAATGCTCGACAATCAGCTGCTCCTCAATGGGCATATCAATGTCCTCTCTTGAGGGGGAGGCTAGCACCTTGGCTACAAGGGCTGTGGCATCATATTCCAACCACTTTGGCGGTTGCCGAAATGCATTGGCTTCTATAACTGCCTTTATTTTATCGAGCCCCCGGCTTTTTTCTTTGATAGAAATAATCATTCCTGGTTTAACTTGAAAAGAGGGGATATTGACTTTTTTACCATTTACTTGGAAATGTCCATGGAGAACCAATTGCCTTGCCTCGGCGCGGCTCATGGCAAAGCCAAGCCTATATACTGTGTTATCAAGGCGTGTTTCAAGAATGGAAAGCAGGTTTTCGCCTGTCTTACCAGCTCTTTTGTGTGCAATTTCATAATAACCGCGAAATTGGCGTTCCAGTACTCCATAATATCTTTTTGCCTTTTGTTTTTCCCTGAGCTGGATTCCATATTCTGAAGTTCTGACGCGACCTTGACCATGTTGACCTGGTGGGTATGGTCTGCGGTCAGCGGCGCACTTATCGGTATAGCATCTATCGCCTTTCAAAAAGAGTTTCTGACCCTCTCTGCGGCATAGACGGCATACTGCATCTGTATATCTTGCCATATAAATCCTACCTTCCTATACTCTGCGCCTTTTGGGCGGACGACAACCATTATGTGGTATTGGGGTAACATCCTTAATCATCGTGACGTTGAGTCCAGCTGATTGGAGAGCCCTGATGGCTGCCTCGCGACCGGAACCTGGACCTTTGACAAAGACTTCCACAGTCTTTAGCCCATGCTCCATCGCCGCTTTCGCTGCTGTTTCTGCTGCTGTTTGTGCAGCGAATGGTGTGGATTTTCGACTTCCTCGAAATCCCATGCCTCCAGCGGATGCCCATGATATAGCGTTGCCGTGGACATCGGTAATTGTCACCATGGTATTGTTAAACGAGGATTTGATATGAACAGAGCCTTTTTCTATGTTTTTCTTTTCGCGGCGCTTAGTACGTGTTTTTTTGGCGGCTGCCATGGATTGTTCCTCCCTTATCTCTTCTTATTGGCAATAGTGCGCTTTGGACCTTTGCGAGTCCGAGCGTTTGTTTTGCTTCGTTGCCCGCGTACGGGGAGCCCTCGCCTATGGCGAAGACCGCGGTAACTTCCTATATCCGTCAAGCGCTTGATATCCATTGCCACAGACCGACGTAAATCGCCTTCCACGACATAATCTCTGTCAATGCATTCGCGCAGAGCTGATTCTTCTGCTTCGGTGAGGTTTTTTACCCTGGTGTCCGGGTTTATACCCGTTGTTTCCAGAATCTTCTTTGCGCTTGTTCTGCCGATTCCCAATATATAGGTCAGGCCAATTTCAACGCGCTTGTCCTTTGGTAAATCCACTCCAGCAATACGTGCCATATATAATCAGTCCTTTCTTATTATCCTTGTCTTTGTTTGTGCTTCGGGTTTTCGCAAATAACCATTACCCGACCCTTGCGTTTTATGACTTTGCATTTTTCGCACATGGGTTTTACGGACGGTCTGACTTTCATATTATTGTCCTCCTATTTGCTGCGCCAAGTGATTCTGCCCCTCGTTAGGTCGTAGGGAGACATTTCAATTGTTACTTTATCACCAGGAAGTATCCGGATAAAATTCATTCGGAGCTTTCCAGAGATATGCGCTAATATTGTATGCCCATTGCCGATGTCAACATGGAACATCGTGTTGGGCAGCGATTCGACTACTATGCCTTCTAGCTCGATTACGTCGTCTTTTGCCAATCTAACATACCTCCTACTTACTGCGGGTGGCGGAATATTTCGTAAGCTCCCGCAAAATCTCTTTGTTGGTGACATTTTCGCCGCCGATAAGCTTCGAGGCGAGGAGTCCATCCAACTTACCATCAAACTTCAAGTGCTTATTCTTCTTCTTTTTGGGCGCTTCTACTTTACGCCCCTTTCCGTTTACCAACCATGAATATTGTGGGTCAGTGCGAATCACCAAAAACAATTTTGTTGCATCGCGTCCGTTCATGGAAACCACAATATCTGCAATATCGAATTTTATAACAGAGTTCGTTTTTTCGTCGCTGCGTAAAGATGCATTCATGTGGCATCCTCGCAAATTGTGAGTATTTCGGGGTCTCCTTGGGTTATCAACACAGTGTTTTCATAATGTGCTGATATCTGACCATCAGCTGTGACCACAGTCCATTTGTCATCGAGGACTATGATGTTTGCTTTACCAAAATTTATCATGGGTTCGATTGCTAAAGTCATTCCAGGGAGCAGCCGCGGGTCGGCTTTGTGTCTTGGTCTTTCAACAAAGTTTGGCACTTCGGGGGGTTCGTGTATTTTTGAACCCACACCATGGCCGACATATTCTCTGACCACTGAATAGCCATTGTTCTCAGCATGGCGTTGTATGGCTCTAGATATATCCGAAACCCTGTGCCCGACTCGGGCGAACCTAAGACCCTCGTAAAAACACTCTGTGGTGATTTTTATAAGCCTCTCGGAATCAGCAGAACCTGTACCAGCTATAAAGGTAGCTGCGCAATCTCCGATATAGCCATCCTTCATAGCACCCACATCGATACTGACAACATCGCCTTCTTTGAGTCTTCGCATAGAGGGTATGCCGTGTATAACTTCCTCGTTTATGGATATGCAAACGCTGGCGGGGTAGCCATTGTAGCCGAGAAAAGCTGGTATTGCACCTTGGGAAACTATGAAATCATGAACCTTTTGATCGATACTTTGGGTAGTAGCGCCGACTGTTATCAGCTTTCCTGCTTCAACTCGAGCAGCGGCAGCGATTTTTCCAGCAGCGCGCATCAAATCTATCTCTCTTGGGTTCTTTTGGTTGGTCATATACTTATATCCCTAAAACTTTAAAAACAGCCGCGGTGGTTTCCTCCACTCCAGGTACATTATCAACTGTTTTCAATAGCCCTTTGGATTCGTAATACTCTTTCAGTGGCTTTGTTTCTTTGTGGTATGTATCAAGCCTGTTTTTAATCGTTTCTGGGTTGTCGTCTTGTCGAATAATTAATTCGGTTCCACATTCGTCGCAAATGCCTTCTTCTTTTGGAGGTTTTGAAGTTATATGGAAAATGGCATTGCAGTTCGGACAGGCACGCCTTCCACCAAGTCTTTCCAGTATCTCTTCATCGGAGATTTCAATGGATAGGACAACATCGATTGCCACGGCTTGTTGGTCAAGAGCCTCTGCTTGAACTAATGTTCGTGGGACTCCATCTAAAATATATCCATTGGCGCAATCTGGGTTTGATAGGCGTTCGCTCACAATCCCTATGATTATATCGTCAGGAACAAGCTGTCCAGCATCCATAAATGATTTTGCCTTTAAACCAATGGCGGTTTCTCGAGACACTGCATCTCTGAGCATATCACCAGTGGATATGGCGGGGATGTCTAACTTCTTTGTCAATGCTTCGGCTTGAGTTCCTTTTCCTGCTCCAGGAGGACCTAACATGATAATTCTCATTTATCAACCCTATTCCTTTCGATTTATTCAAGAAAGCCTTTGTAGTGCCTCATGAGCAATTGTGCTTCCAATTGTTTTATGATTTCCAAAGCGACGCTGACAACGATTATGACAGAAGTGCCGCCCAAGGATAAACCAGAAGTCCTAGCTGTTTCTGAAAAGCGAGAAATTAAAATCGGTGTGATGGCAATGATAGCTAGATACAAGGCACCAAAAAGCGTAATCTTCGTCAGGACATTTTGAATAAATTCGCTTGTTGGTTTCCCCGCTCGAAATCCAGGTATGAATCCGCCGTTTTTCCTTAAATTGTTGGCTATTTCGATGGGATTAAATTGTACTGTTGAATAAAAATATGAAAAGAAAACAATTAAAAGGAAATATAAAAAAGCGTATAGCAAACTGGTTGCGTCGAATATCCTCATGAATGTGCTATTTTCCCACTTAGGCACGAATACAGCGATGGTTGCAGGTATAGATGCTATGGACTGGGCAAATATGACTGGAAGAACACCAGACATGTTGACCTTCATGGGAAGATGCGTTGATTGTCCGCCGTACATTCTTCTTCCCACAACTCTCTTTGAGTATTGTACGGGAATTCGACGCTCAGCATTGGTTACAATGACAATAAGAACTATTATCGCCAACGCTCCGATTAAAACGAGTAGGTAAATCCACCAATTGGATGGTTCGGAAATGATTGCGCGTATCATCGATGCCAAAGAAGTGGGGAATCTGGAAACGATACTAACAAACAAAATAACTGATATGCCGTTTCCGATGCCAAATTCTGTGATTTGCTCTCCCATCCACATGAGAAGAGCACTACCCGTTACGAATGTGGCGACAATGATAATGGCGGGTAGATTTCCAACAGCATCAGAGCTGAGCATGCTAACACCGTTAATGCCGTTTCTGATGATTACATAGTAGCCGTAACCCTGTAAAATTGCGATGGCAACTGTGGAATACCTTGTGATTTTTTCCAGCTTCTTTTTGCCTTCTTCTCCACCCTCTTTTTGCATTCGTTCCAAAGCCGGTATGGCGATGGTGAGCAATTGGACGATTATGGAAGCATTGATATAGGGTTGTATTGACAAGGCGAAAATGGAAGCGCGTTCTAGAGCACTACCAGACATGGTGTTCATAAGCCCCAGCATTGAATTGCTGACTTGGTTGAAATAGGTGCTGAGCATTGCTGTGTTGATATATGGAACAGTGACAGCATTGCCAAGCCTATAAAGCAAAATCATAAACAATGTGAAGAGAAGTTTGGCGCGGATTTCTTCAGCTCTCCATGCATTGCGCATGGTCTCAATCACGTTACACCACCTCGGTCTTTCCGCCTTTAGCTTCGATCTTTGCCTTTGCCGAGTCAGAGAAGGCTGAAGCTCTGACAGTCAGCTTCTTTTCCAAATAGCCATTGCCGAGTATTTTAAGACCGTATTTACATTTTTTTAAAATACCTGCACTGAGCAGCTCTTCGACACCCACGGTATCACCATCATTGAAACTGTTTAATGCAGCAACATTAACTGCTGTTAGTGGTTTTGCCCATACATTGATAAAGCCTCTCTTTGGAACACGCCTGGCAAGAGGCATTTGACCACCTTCAAAACCAATGCGAGTACCGCCGCCGCTGCGAGAGTTTTGCCCCTTATGCCCGCGTCCAGCAGTTTTTCCATTGCCGCTTCCATGTCCGCGGCCTTTTCTTTTGCCTGTATGGGTCGAACCCTTTGCGGGAGCAAGATCGTGTAAACTCATTTTAACGACCCCCTAGTAATAATCATAATAATTTCGTTTTCGTATTACGAAAAGGGATTTATCCAATTCCCAATAGCACATGAGAATTAGGTATTAAATCAATCTTCTTCGCTAACTGTTATTAAATAGCTTATTTTTGCTATTTTGCCTCTGGTTTGCGGATTATCGGGTTGCAAGGTTTCGCTACCAATTTTGCGTAACCCGAGGGATTTCGCTGTGGCAATATGCTTCTCTCGTCTTCCGCTCAGGCTCTTGATTAGCTTTATTCTTAACT
Source organism: Oscillospiraceae bacterium (assembly GCA_009777775.1). Classification (GTDB taxonomy): domain Bacteria; phylum Bacillota; class Clostridia; order Oscillospirales; family Oscillospiraceae; genus WRMH01. The sequence continues at coordinate 157,371 of WRLE01000004.1, read as the reverse complement.
TAGCCATCCTATTAATGCCTCCAGTATAATCGTGAATTATCGGTAGATTTCCTCAATGCTCTTGCCCCGGGTCTTTGCCACTTGAGCAGCATCGCGTAAGGATTTTAGCCCAACCATCGTTGCTGCAACGACATTTTGAGGATTGTTGGAACGCAGGCATTTCGTTCTGATGTCTGTAATACCAGCAGCTTCAACCACAGCGCGAACAGGACCGCCAGCTATAACGCCGGTTCCTGGAGGGGCTGGTTTGAGCAGTACTCTGGCAGCACCAAAGGTACCGATGACTTCGTGGGGGATTGTACCATCGGTGGTTGTCACGCTGGTAACATTCTTCTTTGCGTCTTCAATACCCTTGCGGATTGCTTCTGAAACCTCGCCAGCTTTACCCAGACCATAACCGACGCGACCTTTTCCATCACCCACGACACATAAAGCCGAAAACTTGAAAATGCGTCCGCCTTTTACTGTTTTTGCGACTCTGTTTAAAGAAACGACTTTTTCAGAAAATTCCGGGGGTGGAGTATCTTCCCTACGATTGTCTCTTCTGTTGTTGTTGCTCATATTGCTTGCCATATATGTTACCTCATCCAACTTAGAATTTCAATCCGCTCTCGCGGGCTGCTTCAGCAAGTTCTTTAACTCGTCCGTGGTAAATGTACCCTCCGCGATCGAACACCACTGTATCTATTCCTTTGGCAACGGCGCGCTGAGCGACGCTAATACCAACTTTTCTTGCAGCTTCTTTATTGGAGCCAGAACCATCGAAGCCTTTGTCCAGCGAAGATGCGCTGCATAGTGTCACGCCCTTTGTATCATCGATGATTTGGGCATATATGTGTTTTTCGCTGCGGAAAACATTGAGTCTTGGTCTTTGTGCCGTGCCAGAGACTTTGCCTCGTACTCTCTTGTGGCGTTTTTTCCGCTGCACATTGGTATCCATTTTTTTAATCATTTCAATGCCTCCCTATTTAGTTGCCACCGACACCGGTTTTGCCGACTTTTCGGCGAACGACTTCGCCGGTGTATCTGATGCCTTTACCTTTGTATGGTTCAGGGGGTCTTTTTTTTCTTATATCTGCAGCGAATTGACCTACTTTTTGCTTGTCGATGCCACTGATGATTATTTTATTTGGTGCTGGGACTTCAATATCCACACCTTCTATTTCATCAACGATAACCTGGTGTGAAAAGCCAAGGTTCATCACAAGCCTTTGACCTTCTTTTGCAGCTCTGAAACCGACTCCCACGATGTCAAGTTCCTTGGTAAACCCATCTGTAACGCCGACCACCATGTTATTGAGCAAGGTACGTGATAAGCCATGCAAACTGCGATGCCTTGGTATATCGGATTGACGAGTAACAGTCATGACACCATCGTTTATATCAATGTTAATGACAGGGTCTATATCTTGCTGCAAAGTACCCTTGGGTCCTTTGACTGTTACTAGGTTGGTATCCGAAATGTTAATATCAACACCAGCTGGTACAGGTATTGGGGCTTTTCCGATTCTAGACATTTATTATCCCCCTTACCATACGAATGCAAGGACTTCGCCGCCGACATGGGATGATCTGGCTTTCTTGTCGGTCATGACGCCCTTTGATGTGGATATAATGGCAATGCCAAGCCCTCGTAGTACATAGGGCAGTTCATCGGCACCGGCATAAACGCGAAGTCCTGGTTTCGAAACACGTCGCAATCCTGCGATTGCCTTTTCGGTTCCGTTATACTTCAGTGTTACTTTGATTACGCCTTGTATGCCATCGTTTATAATTTGGTAATTTCTGATATATCCCTCTTGCAATAGAATTTCAGCGATTGATTTTTTCATATTCGAAGCAGGTATATCGACTGTTGGGTGTTTTGCTGCACTGGCATTTCTAATACGCGTGAGCATATCAGCGATGGGGTCTGTTGTTAGCATATCGTATTCCTCCTTGTTGGAGATTTGTCAATTAGGAATTGTCAGTTAGGAATTAGGAGTGATGAGTTAGGAATTCCTAACCACCTTTATCGTGCGGAAAATATTTCGTTTTACTAAACCGAAACGACGAAGCTGTATGAGATACTGCGAAGTCGTTGAGGTGACGAAAAACGGAAAAATTTACCATGAATCGTGCGGAAATTTTTTCGTTTTACTAAGTCGAAACGACGAAGCTGTATGAGATACTGCGAAGTCGTTGAGGTGACGCATAACGGAAAAATTTACCATGAATCGTGCGGGATTTTTTTCGTTAGGCTAAACCGAAACGACGAAGCTGTATGAGATACTGCGAAGTCGTTGAGGTGACGCATAACGGAAAAAATCACCACGAAGCTTTGCGAACGCCGGGGATTTGGCCCTTATAACACAAATTGCGGAAACAAATTCTACACACAGCATAATCGCGCAAATATGCATGGGGACGACCGCATATTTTACAACGGTTGTAACGGCGGGTGGAAAACTTTGGTTCTTTTTGCTGTTTTAGCTTCATTGCTTTCTTAGCCATTGTCGTTCTCCTTTACGATTGAATGAATGGAGCGCCGAGAAGGGTTAAGAGCTCTCGGGCTTCTTCATCTGTTTTTGCTGTTGTGCAAATAACAATATCCATTCCGCGAATTTTTTCGATTTTATCGTAATCGATTTCGGGGAAAACCAGCTGCTCCCGAAGTCCAAGGGCATAGTTTCCTCGACCATCGAAGGAGTTTGCGCTGATACCACGGAAATCTCGAACGCGAGGTAATGCAACATTAAATAGCCTATCGAGAAATTCCCACATTTTATCTGCTCTAAGTGTAACTTTCACACCTACAGGCATTCCTGTGCGCAGTTTGAAATTTGCCACTGACTTGCGAGCTTTCGTTATAACGGCCTTTTGTCCAGTTATATCGGTAATGTCCTTGACAACTGCTTCGATTGCTTTTGCATTGTCTCGAGCATCACCGCAACCGACATTAACCACGATTTTTTCCAAGCCAGGGACTTGCATAACGCTTTTGTATTCAAATTGCTTCATTAAGGCGGGAGCGACCTCGTCCTTGTATTTTGTTTTCATTCTAGTCATTGGGAACGCTCCTTTCTTATATTTCTGCGCCGCATTTCTTACAAACGCGTACTTTTTTACCATCGGCTTTGAAATTGTGAGCTGGTTTCGTTGGTTCGTCGCATTTTGGACATACTCGCATGAGCTTGCTTGCATAAATCGGTGTTTCCTTGGATATGATTCCTCCAGGCTCGCCCTCTCTGCGTGGTTTCGTATGTCTCTTGGCAACGCTGACACCTTCGACTATCGCTTTTTTGGCTTTGGGGTTTACGCTTAGGACTTTGCCCTGTTTTCCCTTATCTCTGCCTGAAAGAACGATTACCGTGTCGTTTGTTTTTATATGCATTATTGATACCCCCCTAAATCACTTCGGGAGCAAGGGAGAGGATTTTCATATAATCCTTGTCTCTCAATTCCCTTGCAACGGGCCCAAATATACGGGTACCCCTTGGGTTTTTGTCTTCTCTAATCAAGACAGCAGCATTTTCGTCGAAACGCACATATGTACCATCGCTTCGATGGAGACCCTTTGCAGTGCGAACGATTACCGCTCTGACGACTTCGCCCTTTTTAATCGCACCACCTGGTGCTGCTTTTCTCACAGATGCCACGATAACATCGCCAACGCTGCCGTACTTTCTCTTTGATCCGCCCAATACGCGGATACATTTGATTTCCTTGGCGCCTGTATTATCGGCAACCTTTAGATAGGATTCTTGTTGTATCATGTTGCTGCCTCCTACTTCGCCTTTTCTATGATTTCAATCAATCTCCAACGCTTGTCCTTTGATAAGGGACGGGTTTCCATAACGCGAACCCTGTCGCCAATCTTGCAATCGTTGTTTTCATCGTGGGCTTTGAGTTTGTATGTTCTTCTGATGATTTTTTTGTATAATGGGTGGGCAACTCGATCCTCCACCGCAACAACGATAGTTTTATTCATCTTGTCGGAAACGACCTTACCTGTTCTGGTCTTTCTGGATGATGTCCTTGTTTCACTCATGTGGCGGAGCCTCCTGTCGCTTCAAGCTGCTTTTGGCGAATAACTGTTTTGACTCGGGCAATGTCTTTTCTAACTTGGGAAATCCTAATGGGATTATCCAGTTGATTCGTAGCATGCTGCATTCTAAGGTAAAATAAATCCTTTTTTAAATCTGTCAGCTTTAATTCCAATTCACTGGAACTCAGTTTTACTGCTTCTGCTGCCTTCATCTTATTCACCACCTGTCTCTTCTGGCGCGTCATCTAAAATATCAGTAGTCTCAACAGCGACTGTTTCTTCGGCAATTTCGCCATCTGTTGCTAGTTCGTCATCGCTTGCCACTTCTGTGGTTTCAGCGACTCGCGCCCTGGTTCTATATACGGTATTTTCATTTCTTATAATATCATTTTTGATAAATTTTGTTTTACAAGGTAATTTGTGGCTGGCAAGGCGCATCGCTTCTCTGGCGACTTCCTCTGTAACACCAGCGATTTCAAAAAGCACTCTGCCTGGTTTCACAACGGCTACCCAATAATCGAGGGAGCCTTTACCAGAACCCATACGAGTTTCAGCGGGTTTCGATGTAACGGGTTTATCTGGGAAAATTTTTATCCATACTTTACCACCACGACGTGAATAACGAGTCATTGCTATACGAGCAGCCTCAATTTGGTTTGATGTAATCCATGCAGGCTCCAAGGCTTGTATTGCATAGTCTCCATATGTGATAGTGTTGCCGCGGGTCGCTTTTCCCTTCATGCGTCCCCTGTGTACCTTACGGCGCTTTACTCTTTTAGGCATCAGCATTGTCTGTGCCTCCTTCCCCAGCTGCTGCTTGAGCAGGTCTGTTACCGCTCTGTGCTTGCTGGTTGCGGTTATTTTGTGTAGCTTGTGTGTTTTGCTGTTGGTTGCGGTTATTGTTGTTTCCGCTTTGTTGGTTGCGGTTGTTATTATATCCGCCTTGTTGGTTGCGGTTATTATTGTTATTATTGTTATTGTTTCTTCTATCGTTATTGCGCCTATTATCTCTATTTTGTCTTTGGGTGTCCACGGTTCTTGGAGTTGTACGCAATGTTTGGCTCAGAATTTCGCCATTATAGACCCAGACTTTTACGCCAATGCGCCCATAAGTAGTAGCTGCTTCTGCAAAACCATATTCGATGTCCGCTCGGAGAGTTTGCAAAGGAATGGTTCCTTCATGATATGTTTCGCTTCTGGCGATTTCAGCACCACCGAGACGACCAGAAACCATAACTTTTATACCGCGAACGCCAAGGCGCATTGCTCTGCTCATTGCGTTTTTCATTGCTCTACGAAAACCGATGCGTTTTTCCAGTTGTGAAGCTATGCTCTCTGCGATGAGCTGAGCATTTGTATCTGCGTTTTTAACTTCGACAATGGACAAGGACACAGGTTTGCCAATCATTTTTTCCACATCCAAGCGGAGCTTTTCAATGACGGTACCACCCTTGCCAATTACAACACCGGGTCTGGCACAATGGATAAATATCCTCACCTTTGCGCTGTCTCGCTCAATCTCAATTTTTGGCACTCCAGCGGAATATAGGAGATCTTTGAGATACTTGCGGATATTGTAGTCTTCGATGATGAGATCTCCAACTTTGTCTGCTCTGGCATACCATCTGGAATCCCAGTCTTTGATAACGCCGACCCGAAAGCCGTGCGGGTTTACCTTTTGTCCCATATGGATCTCTCCTTTTAATCCTTTTCAGCCACAGCAACGGTGATATGTGACGTTCTTTTGTTAATCCGATGAGCCCTACCACGGGAAACCGGCCTTATTCTTTTGATAATAGGACCAGGGTTTGCGAATGTATCGGATACATAGAGGTTATCCGGGTCCATGTTGTGGTTGTTTTCGGCATTGGCGACTGCGCTATTGAGCAATTTGAGCAAATGCTCAGAAGCAGCCTTTGGTGTTGCCCTGAGTATCGCAGCGGCTGTTTTTGTATCCTTGCCTCTAATAAGGTCGCAAACTATGACAACCTTCCGCGGCGATATGCGCACGAACTTTTTTTGTGCTCTTGCTTCCATATTCATGCACCTCCCTATCTCGATGTTCTGCTGCCTGCGTGGCCACGGTATGTGCGTGTGGGAGCAAATTCACCAAGTTTATGTCCAACCATATCTTCGGTGATATATACAGGAACGTGCCTGCGCCCATCATGGACAGCAATGGTATGTCCTACAAACGACGGAAATATTGTGCTGGCGCGAGACCATGTTCTAAGAACTCTTTTCTCGCCTGTGGCATTCATTTCGTCAATCCGCTTTAAAAGCTCTGGTGCTGCAAAGGGACCTTTTTTTACGCTTCTACCCATTAATCTAGCCTCCCTTATTTCTTACCGCGACGTTTGACAATGTATTTATCGGTGGGGTTTTTAGTTTTGCGAGTCTTATATCCCAAAGTTGGTTTGCCCCAAGGCGTTACGGGACCAGGTCTTCCTATGGGACTCTTACCCTCGCCGCCTCCGTGGGGATGGTCAACCGGATTCATTGCGCTTCCGCGAACCGTTGGGCGTATTCCCATATGGCGTTTTCTTCCGGCTTTTCCTATACTGATGTTTCCGTGGTCAACGTTTCCAACCTGCCCGATTGTTGCCATGCAATTGCTTCTCACCAGTCGGTATTCTCCAGAGGGCATTTTTATTTGAGCCATTTTGCTGTCTCTTGCCATGAGCTGGGCTGAAGTGCCAGCGCTTCGAACAAGCTGACCGCCTCTACCTGGATAAAGCTCGATATTGTGAATGACTGTTCCGACGGGTATGGATGTTATAGGTAAAGCATTGCCGGGTTTTATGTCGGCACTTTTGGATGAAATAACTGTATCGCCTTGCTTCAAGCCAACTGGTGCTAGAATATACCTGCGCTCGCCGTCTGTGTATTCAATGAGTGCTATATTAGCAGAGCGATTCGGGTCGTATTCAAGGCGCACAACAGTACCAGGCATATCGGTTTTGTTTCGTTTAAAATCGATAATCCTGTACTTTCTGCGGTTTCCGCCACCTCTATGGCGAACTGTTATGCGACCAAGGTTATTTCTCCCGGAGTTCTTTTTTAGTACTTCGGTGAGCTTTTTTTCCGGCTTGGCTTTTTTATCTATTCCATCGAATCCCGAGACAGACATATGTCGTCTCGATGGAGTATAGGGCTTGTAATGTTTGACTGCCATTGATTTACACCGCCGTTTTCTTCTAATTAATGATTAATAATAAATAATTATTACTTAACTGTTGTGATTGAGTTCCTTATTTTTATACCATACCTTCGAAGAATTCTATGGTTTTGGAATTTTCGGTTAATTTTACCACTGCTTTTTTCCATGAACGTCTGTGGCCTGCAGGGTATCTACCTGTGCGTTTCAGCTTTCCTTTGACATTCATTGTGGTGACTTTATCTACTTCCACATCAAATATTTCCTCAATGGCTTTGCTGATTTCAATTTTATTTGAATCTTTTGCCACTTCGAATACATACTTCTTTATATCTATGTGTTCCATGGATTGCTCGGTGATTATTGGACGAATAATGATATCATATGCAGATTTCATTTTCCATACACCTCCTCAATGGTTTCCAATGCAGCTTTATCTACGATGAAAGTCTTAGCATCCATTATGTCATATGTGTTAAGGAGACTGGCAAATGTTGTCTTTATACCCGGTAGATTCCTTGCGCTTAAAATAACATTCTCGTTGTGTTCGGGAGTGACGATGAGTGCTTTGCCTGAGATTCCGATGGCACTGAGGAATTTAGCAAATTCCTTTGTTTTAATATTCATCATTTCAAGATTCTCGACAACAATAACGGAATCATTATTTGCTTTTAATGACAAAGCAGACCTTAAAGCCAACCTTTTGAGCTTCTTGTTGATGGGATAACGGTAGCTCCTAGGTTTTGGTGCAAAGGCAACGCCACCGTGAGTATAATGGGGTACTCTGGTGGAGCCTTGACGTGCACGTCCTGTCCCCTTTTGCCTATATGGTTTTTTCCCACCACCAGATACCTCTGCCCTTGTCAATGTGGACTGGGTACCTTGGCGACGGTTGGCAAGGTGGTTTTTTACAGCTTCGTGGATAGCAGGGATATTCGGCTCTATACCAAATATGGTTTCGGAGAGGGTAACTTCGCCGACCTCTTGGCCTTGCATATCATATACTTTGTTTGCTGGCATTGTACTATCTCCTTTAATTATTTGTTCTTGACCGTGTTTTTCAGATAGACGATACTGCCTTTCGGACCTGGAATTGCGCCGCGAACGGCAATCAGGTTCATATCAGCATCGACTTTCACCACATCAAGGTTTTGTATTGTAACTTGTTCGGCACCCATTTGTCCAGCACCGATTTTGCCTTTGAAAATGCGAGAGGGATCTGTTCCCGAACCCATGGAACCAGCGTGCCTGTGGACAGGACCGCCACCATGGCTTGTGGGAGTTCTACCTGCGTTGTGTCGCTTGATGACTCCAGTATAACCTTTACCCTTGGAAGTACCGGTGACATCTACCCTGTCGCCTTCGGAGAATACATCCGCTTTAAGCTCGTCGCCTACATTGTATATAGTAGTATCTTCCAGACGAAATTCCTTCAAATGTCTTTTAGCGGAAACTCCAGCCTTTTTAATATGACCTTGCTCGGGTTTTGAGAGTCTTTTTTCTTTTACGTCTTCGAAACCCAATTGGATAGATTCGTATCCATCGACTTCCATGGTTTTCTTTTGTACTACAACGCAAGGACCAGCCTCGATAACTGTCACAGGGATGACTTTTCCGTTGTCGTCGAAAATTTGAGTCATACCTGCTTTCTTGCCGATGATTGCTTTGATCATGTATGATCACTCCTTATTATGGTTATTGGTTGACAAGATTGTTTTTCCCAGCTGTGTTAGCGACTATATTATATAGTATAGCATTCATTCTCTAATATCATTGATATATACGCTATCCACAGTGGAGCATCTTGCCAACATGACCTAAAAGCCAATGCGCAAAGATGAGTCTTTAGAGTTTTATCTCTATCTCAACACCTGCTGGTAATTCAAGTGCCATCAGAGCTTCCACGGTTTTTTGTGTGGGACTCATTATGTCGATTAGCCTTTTATGCGTCAGGCGCTCAAATTGCTCTCTGCTGTCCTTGTACTTATGTACTGCGCGCAATATTGTGATGATTTCTTTTTTTGTGGGTAGGGGTATGGGTCCCGATACCTTTGCATCTGTGCGCTTTGCAGTCTCGACGATTTGAGAAGCCGCTTGGTCGATGAGTTGGTGGTCGTAGGCTTTTAGCCTAATTCGTATCATTTTTCTACTGGCTGCCATCTTTTCCTCCTGATTTTATATTGTCTCGCATTTTCTGCCATTAGGATTAAATTCTATACACTTAACCGTGCGTATCATTTCTCTGTGGAAATAAACCGGAAATATTATTTATCCGGTGAAGTGGCACGTTGCAAAGAGCTAAAAGCTCCACTACATAGGTGTGATGTACTTTTGTGTACTTGGCAACTCTTATTTTTCATAGAGAAACTATATCAAGAGCTGCTCATGGCGAGTGTGAGTACAATAGTTTTCAGCCGCCCGATTACACGTTTTAATTCGTTTATATCTTTTGACTTTTGTTGTCGTCAAAGCTTTAACAAATTATTAAACGCCGGACATGCTCCCTGAAAGTTACCAGACATTTCGGCTCTGCAGCCCAAAACTCCTTGCCGCTGGGTGTCTGCAATCTCCCAGTTCATAGCAAATTTCGCACCCCAAAACAGGGTACTTGGGTAGAATACCAAAACCAACCACAGTTGTCAACAATTATTTTGCTTTTTTTACATTGATTTTGAAGATAGTATGTTTTACATGCTATTGTGTAATAATTCACCAATACTCAGGTTGAAACTTTAATCATAATACATTTTCTTCTATCCATTTTACAACACCGTCATCGTCGCTGGTGCCACAAACGTAATTAGCATCTGCTTTTACTACATTAAGCGCATTTCCCATTGCTACACCCATACCTGCATAAGCAAGCAAATCTATATCGTTTATATCATCTCCAAAGGCAACGATTTCAGTTTGCGCTATTTTCCAAAAATTAGCTATTTCATGAAGTGCTTTCGATTTCGTAGCTTCTCTTCCCGTAGCATACACGACTTTTATTCCTTTTGCTCGACAATCGGCTAAAGATTTTTTTGTTCGTTCAGAAATTGAAAAGTCTGTTCTGAGCAATGTTCCGTCCAGATCAGTAACAAGCATTTTAATTGACATATTTATTCTCCGATTTATGTAAGTATTGTCATGTATTTAAATTTTACCCCTGGAGAGTATTTATCTTCTCTAGGGCTTTTTTTCGCCAGTTTCCTTTTGTGTATACTATTAATAAAAAGATGCAACCGAAAAACTGCGCGGCTATTGCTGAAAGGTAAACACCTTCGACTTTTCCGATGATGAGATTGAACAATGCGACTAAGGGGATTCGCACTAAAACAACGGTCATCAATGAGCTAATCATGGGAATCACTGTTTCGCCAGAACCTCGCATGACAGCACCCAATGGTTGACTAATCGCCATTAATAAATAAGAAGGAATGATTCTATATAAATAAATCATCGCTTCTGCGATAGTTTGTGCATCATTGGTGAATATTGAAAGAAAAGACCCAGAAAAGATAAGTGTTATTGCAGAAGTAATTATATCTATTATTACACTTATGGAGACTCCGTGGCGAAAACCTAAATCGACCCTGTCCATATTACCAGCACCGACATTTTGCCCTGTAAATGCTGTAATTGCAGAGCTTACTGACATGATGGGTGTAAAGACTAACACATCGACTTTATCGCCTGTTGCAAAACCGGCGATGGCTTCAGTTCCATAAGAGCTGATATAGCCCATCACAACCATGTTACCCAGGGACATGACTCCCTGTTGAATCGCTGCTGGCATACCGATGGATAGTATTTCCTTTGTCGTTTTTATGTTCAGCTTCAAGTCAGAAAGCCGAATGCGAGTCATAGGGCTATAACGATTGAGCAAAAATATTGCTATCACAGCAGACAAGCATTGAGCTATGATTGTGCCATATGCGCTGCCTGCGACACCCAATTGCATAGGGTAAACGAAAATCCATGTGAGCACTGCGTTTGTTATTGAAGATATGACAAGGATTAGCAAAGGAGAGCGGGAGTTCCCCAAGCCTTGCATGAAACCGCTTAATATATTATAAAGCAACTGCCAAACCAAGCCCGAGAAGAGTATTTGCAAATAGGTTCTTGCCATGGGAAATACATCATCGGGAGCATTCAAGGCTCGGAGCAAAGTTGGCACTAAGGTATAACCTATGGCGGATAGTGCAAGACCAACTATTATTGCAAGCAGCAATGATGTGTGTAAGGTGCGTCGGAGGAGATCCTCATTCTTTGCGCCGTAATATTGGGAGACAAGGACGCTGGCACCGGTGGATACACCCATGAACAAAGCTATAACAATACGAAGGGGTGGTGCTCCAAGCCCAACAGCAGCAAGGGCGACATGGCTAATCCCGCGCCCAACTATCATTGTGTCCACAGCATTGTAGAGCTGTTGGAATATATTGCCTAAAAATAATGGCAAAGCAAAACGAAGTAGCCTTTTCCAAGGCATCCCCGTAAGAAAGTCTAAACGACGGCTTTCGTTTTGCATATTTGTGTTTCGATTATGATTTTCCTCACTCAATTGATACTCTCCATGCCAATCTGCGGTAATTAAGATAGATATGCAGTCACATTAATATTTCAGCTACCATTAATGCACAGGAGCCGAACATACTGGCGATTGCAACAATCAATATAACAATAGCTAGGATTTTTACACGTCTGCGACGCTTTGATTGCTTTGCTTCTTCTTTCGTGAGCCTGTTGAGCCTTCTGACTCCGACAAGCAAAAACAAAATGCCAACACTGAGACCTGTCAGAGCAAGACTTAGTATATATCCTAATGTTGATACCATCATAGTCGAACTAAATAAATCATCGAAAGCTGGCGTTTGAGTGGGTGTGTTTTGTGTCACTTGTTGCATATCTCTTAGAACTCTAGCAAAAAAGTGCATTAATGTAGTACTCAACGAGTTTATTGAAAAATGCCAAAAAATAGGATAAAATAAATTGTTTGTCTTTATAACAATGTAGGCGAAACCCATACCCAATACTGAGGCATACGCAATTTGTGAGATTGAACCATGCATAAATCCAAATAATAGACCCACAATTAAGATGCGATGCCAGTCTCGATTGAGAGGGCGCAAAGCATAGAGCATTGTTCCTCGGCAAAGAAGCTCCTCAACCACTCCAGGTAATAAGCCGATTGCTATGATTCCAACCCATAAGGGAAAATCAATGGCAAGTTGGAAAAGGCTTTCTGTTGTTTGATTATTACTAAATGGTATCAAAAAAATCGATAGGATATTTATGACAAAGGAAAAGCACCACATAGCGAGAAATGTAAACAAACTGCCCGTGAACATGAGCCCCTCGAGCTTTTTAAATGGGAATACTTTTCCAAGAGGCTGGCGAAGTGCTAAAGCAAAGACGATTGAGAGAATTAGCAAAATCGAATAAGCGATTACAGAATTCCAAACCCAGCTCAACTCAAGTGCAAAAGATCGGAGCATTACTGGAAGTAAACGAAGGACAACCATTGCCATTATAAAGAGTACAATACAAATGATTATTCCATGGGCTTTGCTATGTAAATTTTCATCGTTTATTATAGCTACTTCATTTTGATCTTGATCTAGCTCTTGCTCTATTTCCTGTTCTTCTTTTTCTTCTTCAGTGTCCATGACAACCTCCAAATATCAACATATTGCATGAGCAACATATCATAATATGTAGAAAGTTTCAAGGAAAAGGCAAATACTGAGCGTAGCGAAGGATCTTATTATACCGCATTATGGTGAAACAAGATCCTTCGCTACGCTCTTAGATGACACTGTTAGTTCGTACTATGTGTACCATTACCAGCAATACGCGAGATTGAAGCGCTCCGTGTCCAGTAATGACATAACACCTTATACAACAACTTTACATTTTACAGCGAATATGATAATGTTATCATGCCAATTTAAAGGAGCGGATACAATGGAAGACAAGCTAATAGCTATTGTAGATAAATATGAATCTCTGGAAAAGAGGATGCAGGAATCTGATGTGTATAGCAACCCTACGCTATATGCTCGATTGGCACGGGAGCAAAAGGAAATAACACCGATTGTGGAAACGTATCAGCGTTATGAAAAAGCGAAACGTGACATGGAAGGTGCAAAGGAGCTACTGAGCGACCCGGATTTTAAGGAGCTAGCCCAAGAAGAATATGATGCGGCTCAAATAGACATGGAACAAATGGAAGAAGAGCTGAGGATATTGCTCCTTCCAAGAGACCCAAATGATGACAAGAATGTCATAATCGAAATACGCGGTGGAGCCGGTGGTGATGAAGCTGCTTTGTTTGCATACAATCTATATCGTATGTATACGATGTATGCAGACACAAAACGATGGAAATCAGAGATTGCCAATCTCAATGGAACCGAACTGGGAGGGATCAAGGAAGTCAGCTTCATAATTGAAGGTGATGGAGCATACTCTCGTTTTAAGTTTGAAAGTGGTGTCCATAGGGTTCAGCGAGTTCCAGAAACTGAAGCCTCCGGAAGGATTCATACCAGCACTGTGACTGTTGCCGTTTTACCAGAAGTGGAAGAGTTGGAATTTGAAATAAATCCTGCAGATTTGCAAATTGACACATTCCGTTCAAGTGGAGCGGGCGGGCAGCATGTTAATAAAACCGAATCAGCTATTCGCATCACCCATCTGCCCACAGGAACTGTTGTGGAATGTCAAGATGAGCGTAGCCAACACAAGAACCGCGAAAGGGCGATGAAAATCCTGGCATCACGACTATACGAAGAAGAACGGCGAAAACAAGCGGAGGTCTTGGCAGCGGAGCGAAAGAGCCAAGTTGGAACAGGTGACCGCTCGGAACGCATTAGGACATATAATTTTCCCCAAGGTCGCGTGACCGACCATCGTATTGGCTTGACCCTTTACAAAATCGAGCAAATCATGAATGGCGATTTAGATGATGTGGTTGATGCCCTCATTATGGCAGACCGAGCTGAAGCATTGAAAAACCTTTAAAAGAGAAATTGTTATTGGTCATGGGGTAGCTTAACAATTGCGGATTGCAAATGATTAAAGTTTTCGTTCGAACTAGCAGTGTCATCTTAGCGAGAGCAAAGGATCTTACTTCACCATAATGCGGTACAATAGGATCTTTCGCTACGCTCAAGATGACACGGTAAGTGCCTATGTAAACCCATGACAAGTAACGAAAAATTGTGATATGTGATACAAGGGTAGGAGCAATTTTTTGGAAACTGTAGTTTTAACATCCGATGATATATCATATGCGGTGGATGTGATTTTACGAGGTGGGCTTGTGGCTGTGCCCACTGAAACGGTATATGGGCTAGCTGGTAATGGGCTGGATGCCAATGCAGTTTCTTCTATATATAGTGTCAAAGGGAGACCTGAAATCAAACCCATTAGTCTCCTTGTTTCAAATTTGAATGCTGCAAGAGACTTCTGCAAAGAAATAAACGAATCCGCTATAAAACTTGCTGATGCTTTTTGGCCAGGACCTCTGACGATGATACTACGCAGCTCTTATGCTGTCCCTGAGATTGTCACCGCCGGAGGTGATACTGTGGGTATACGCTGTCCAGATCATCCAAAGACATTGGAATTACTAAAGCTATCAGGAGTGCCCTTAGCAGCACCATCAGCCAACCCCTCCGATATGCCCAGCCCTAAGAGTGCGAAGGAAGTGCTGGATTATTTTGATGGGTTAATAGATTGCGTCATAGATGGGGGTATATGCTCTTTAGGCGTAGAATCAACGATTGTTGACTTGACTGTGAAGCCCCCAGTTATATTGCGTCATGGGGCTTTGTCGGAGACTGCAATACTTCGTATAATGTATGATGAATAATGAATGATGAATAATTAACTATCGATTTGATTGTTGTATATAATTTTAGGTGAAATTTATGTATATTATTGGAATTACCGGGGGGACGGGAGCTGGGAAGACTTCGGCGCTTCGGGTTTTAGAATCTATGGGTGCTCTTGCTGTTGATTGTGATGCGGTGTATCATGAAATACTTGCCAGTGACGGAAACATGAAGATGGAACTGGAGGATAGATTCCCTGGTGTTCTGGTTGATGGAGTTATCGATCGCAGGGCTCTTGGAGGGATTGTATTCAACGACCCAGATGCCTTATCGGATTTGAATACTATTACCCATAAATATACCACTGATGCTGTGGAAGAAAGATTGGAAAAATGGGAAGCTCAGGGGGGTAGTATTGCTGCCATTGACGCTATTGCGCTCATTGAGAGTGGGATTAATGCAAAGTGTGATATAGTGGTTGGGGTTACAGCTTCAAGAGAGACTAGATTGTTAAGGATTATGCAGCGCGATGGTATATCTCGCGAGCAAGCAGAAACTAGGATTAATGCACAAAAACCAGATAGCTTTTTTGAAGAACACTGTGACTATATATTGGAAAACAATTATACAAATGTTGAAGATTTCGATAAATATTGTATAGAGTTTTTTAGTAAAATCATATAAATATACTACTTAATATAGGAGGTAACACAAATGCCGACAAAAGATGAATTGTTTTATAAAAGAAAGAGCGCATACGACCTAGCAAGCGAAGAAGATAATGCAAAATCAGAGGAATATGCCAAGGAGTACAAGAGCTTTCTTGATAATGCTAAAACTGAACGGGAGTCAATCAAAGAAGCCGTCAGACTTGCCTCAGCAAAGGGTTTTGTACCTTTTCAAAGGGGAATGGAACTGAGTTCAGGCTCGAAAGTCTATGCAGTTTCTGGTGGCAAAGCCATGATTTTGGCAGTTATCGGGAAAAAGGAGCTATCCGAGGGGGTTAATATAGCAGCCGCCCATGTGGATGCTCCAAGGATAGATTTAAAACAAATACCACTGTACGAAGAAGCCGACTTGGCTTTCTTTAAGACCCATTACTATGGAGGTATCAAAAAATACCAATGGGTTGCCCAACCCTTGTCTCTCCATGGTGTGGTCATAAAAAAAGACGGCACCGCTGTCAATATCGTCATTGGAGAAGATGAAAACGATCCTGTATTTATGATTACAGACCTTCTGCCCCATCTTGGTAAAGACCAGGAAAAGAAACTCCTTGGCGAAGCATTCACTGGGGAAAAC
The DNA here is from genome assembly GCA_009777775.1 of Oscillospiraceae bacterium. GTDB lineage: Bacteria > Bacillota > Clostridia > Oscillospirales > Oscillospiraceae > WRMH01. The sequence goes on along the minus strand of WRLE01000004.1, from coordinate 141,062 downwards.
TTGAACATATTAATAGGAAGTCAGCCCCTAGGGGAAGAAAAAGAAGACAATCGGGTAAAATTCCATGTGATGTCTATTTTAAACGAAAAATATGGCATAACAGAAGAAGATTTCCTCTCAGCTGAAATTGAAGCTGTTCCATTGATGGGAGCTCGGGATGTGGGGCTAGACCGTTCTATGATAGGTGCATATGCACACGATGACCGTTCATCTGTTTTTGCCATATTAAAGGGTATTTTAAATGTTGATAACCCATCAAAAACAGCAGTTTGCGTTTTAGTTGATAAAGAGGAAGTGGGCTCCGACGGAGTGACAGGAATGCAATCTGCCATGTTTGATAATTTCATGGAAGACTTATGTGATTCGTATGGCGTTAAGCTCAGAGATTGTTACAGAAACTCCTTTTGCTTATCGGCTGATGTATGCAATGCCTATGACCCCAATTTTGCTGATGTGAGTGAAAAGTTAAATAGTGCAAAACTGGGATATGGAATGGGTGTTTTGAAATATTCTGGTACTCGCGGAAAGTCTGGAACTAGCGATGCTTCTGCTGAATTGGTTGCTTTGTTGCGTAAGGTATTCGGAGATAACAATGTTGTCTGGCAAATGACCCAATTGGGTAAAGTTGATCAAGGCGGTGGCGGGACAGTGGCAAAATTCATGGCCAATAGAAATATCGACACAATCGATGCCGGTGTTCCAGTTTTGTCCATGCACGCTCCATATGAAATCGTATCGAAGCTCGACTGCTATATGACATATAAGGGGGCTTTGTCCATATATGAGCAAGACTAAAGAGGAAATTCGCATTGATATAGAAAAATGGTTCCAAGCACATGGCGATGAAATGATAGAAGACTTGGGAAAGCTGATATCTATCAATAGTGTCAAAGGTTCTGAAGAAGAAGGAGCTCCATATGGTGCTGGACCAAAGGCGGCATTGATGCTCGTCCAATCGATTTTGGAAAATCGTGGCTTTGATGTGGAACTCTTTGAAAATATTGTTATTTGTTCGCAAATTGGTCCTTCGCCGCCTCTAATGGGAATCCTTGCCCATGTTGATGTTGTTGGCACAGGAGATGGATGGGATACCGACCCTTTTACCATGGTTATAAAGGAAGATGGGAACATATATGGTCGGGGAGCCACAGATAATAAAGGACCGGCAATGGCTGCGATATACGCTATGTTTTGCGCTCGGGAATTAATGCCCGAACCCAGCAGTGGAGTACAGCTTATCCTTGGCTCGGGAGAAGAACAGGGTTGCCTAGATATAGCTCAATATCTAGAAAAGAATGAAACACCACCAAATGTGTTCACTCCAGATGCTGATTATCCCATAGTAAATACTGAAAAAGGTAGATTTACACCCTTTTTTAGTGCTTCATGGGAAAAAGACACTAACACACCGAGGGTTGTTTCCATTATAGGAGGGAATACAACAAATGTGGTTCCCAATGTCGCTGAAGCAATTATTGAGGGATTCACCCTTGATGAAGCTAAGGAATATTGCGATAAATACTTTGAAAATGCAGATACCAAAGCTTCTCTGCGTATAGAGGGGAATCAATTGATTATAACAGTCGATGGAGCATCTGCCCATGCAGCCACTCCCGATTTAGGTGCCAATGCACAAACAGCTATCCTGGGATTGCTCGCATCAATGCCCTTTGCCGACAGTGAGGGTTACAAATATATTTGCGCACTAAGTAAGCTTTTTCCCCATGGAGATTATTATGGTGCTGCTCTCGGTATTGAAATGAGCGATGAAATATCAGGTGAGTTAACGGTAAATTTCGGTGTTTTGAGATTCAGTGAACTAGAATTTTCCGCAAATTTCGACAGCCGCACACCAGCAATAGCTGATGAGGTGGATTTATTGTCGATTGTCGAAGAAGCATTTAATAGTGAAGGTATATCCATGACGGGACATACGATAAATCAATGCCATCATACACCAGCGGACAGCCCCTTAGTCCAGACTCTTCTCTCCATATACGAAGCATATACTGGTAATAAGGGAGAGTGCCTTTGCGTCGGAGGACAAACCTATGTTCACGAATTACCAGGGGGAGTCGCCTTTGGTACAGGTGAAGATGGTGTAGACAATCGCATACATGGTGCCAACGAATATATCGGAAAAGACCATTTAATGCAAAGCGCAATGATGTTCGCCCAAGCTATATTGGAAATGTGCTCATGATGGAAAATATGTACTATACAAATTCTACAGTAACAGATATACTTATACTAAAGTACATCAGGCAAGCGAGGATTCACTGTGACTAGCTTTTCCATGATATTATCATCATTGCGGAAAGAAACGGGGTTCAGCCAACGACAAGTGGCATCGGATCTTGGCATTTCCCAAGCACTTTTATCTCACTACGAAAATGGTGCAAGAGAGCCTAAGCTGGAGTTTATACTTAAAGCTTGCTCGTATTATAATGTAACTGCAGACTATATCCTTGGTCGTAGCAATTTTCGTCAAGAAAAAGCATTGCTGCTGATTGAAGCTCTCAGCGATGCTGTCAATGAATTGCAAAGCATTAAGTCATCTGGTGATACGCTATTGAACAAACTCAAGAATATTGATTTATCAAAATAGGAAAGGTACTACACATGCAAGACAAGCTTAGAAATTTCTCCATTATCGCCCATATCGATCATGGAAAATCAACACTAGCAGATCGTTTGCTGGAAAAATGTGGTGCGATTAGCGAAAGAGATATGGCTGATCAGATTCTTGACAATATGGAGCTTGAGCGTGAGCGGGGGATTACGATTAAAGCTCGCGCTGTGGGAATGAATTATACCGCTAAAGACGGAAATACTTATAAACTCAACCTCATTGACACACCAGGTCATGTGGATTTCAATTACGAAGTATCCCGCTCATTGGCGGCATGTGAGGGAGCGATACTTGTGGTGGATGCAGCCCAAGGAGTGGAGGCTCAAACCCTTGCCAATGCATATCTTGCCTTGGATCATAATCTGGAAATATTACCGGTTGTCAATAAAATCGACCTCCCAGCTGCCGAACCCCAGCGTGTAAAAAAAGAGATTGAAGATATAATTGGAATCCCAGCAATGGATGCACCAGAAATATCTGCAAAAAAAGGCATCGGTATAGATGAGGTATTGGAATATATCGTTTCGGAGGTTCCACCGCCAAAAGGCGACCCCGAGGCACCCTTAAGAGCATTGATATTTGACAGCCAATATGACGCATACAAAGGAGTCATTGTATATATTCGAGTGATGGATGGTGTTCTCAAGCGAGATTCTGAAATAAAGCTAATGGCGACTGGAGCAAAATACAAGGTTGTGGAAATTGGTTATATGAGACCCATGGGTATGGAACCCTGCGATGTGCTTTATACAGGAGAAGTGGGCTATATTACTGCGAGCATCAAAAACGTTGGAGATACCACTGTGGGTGATACTGTGACAGATGCTCAGAACTATGCAACCGAGCCGCTACCGGGCTATAAGAATGTACAATCAATGGTATTTTCTGGGCTTTATACAACAGATGGCGCGAAGTATCCGGATTTGCGTGATGCTTTGGAGAAACTGAAACTCAATGATGCGGCTTTGACCTTTGAACCAGAATCATCAGTTGCCCTTGGCTTTGGATTTCGTTGCGGCTTTTTAGGTCTTTTACACTTGGAAGTAATAGGAGAAAGATTGGAGCGGGAATATAATTTAGAACTCATAATGACTGCTCCCAGTGTTGTTTATAGAGTAACAAAATCTGACGGACAGGTTGTATTTGTGGACAACCCCCTTAATTATCCTGACCCTTCTACAATTTCTTTGGCAGAGGAACCATTCATCAGTGCTTCAATCATATGTCCTCCGGAATATGTGGGAAATATTATGGAGCTTTGTCAAGACAGACGTGGTGAATACAAAGAAATGGTGTATCTGGAAACGACCAGGGTAGAATTACGATATGAACTACCCCTGGGAGAGGTTATTTATGATTTCTTTGATGCGCTGAAATCCAGAAGCAAGGGCTATGCATCTTTGGATTATGATTTAAGTGGATATCGAGCATCTAGTTTGGTGAGGCTAGATATTTTGTTAAATGGTGAAATAGTTGATGCATTATCATTTATTGTCCACAGAGACAAAGCATATGCCAGGGGTAGAAAAATCACAGAAAAGCTTAAGGAGCATATCCCACGCCAGCTCTTTGAAGTTCCTATCCAAGCTGCGGTGGGTGGTAAAATTATAGCCAGAGAAACCATCAAAGCTCTGCGGAAGGATGTCTTAGCAAAATGTTATGGTGGCGATATTACCCGGAAAAAAAAGTTGTTGGAAAAGCAAAAGGAAGGTAAAAAAAGAATGCGCAGCTTGGGAAGCGTTGATGTCCCCCAAGAGGCATTCATGGCTGTTTTGAAACTGGATGACTAGATTGAATTAGGAGTTAGGAATTAGGAATTAGGAATTAGGAGTTAGGAGTTAGGTATCGTCAAGCGCGGCCTCCTGTAGGGCGCGGCATCCCTGACGCGCCGAATACTATGCATATGCCTTACAATGGTGCATCAATGTAATATTTCATGCGATAACAAGGGGCTTTTTTGCGGCGATGACATATTATTACCTATAGCTTCTTTTTCATTTCATATAACAAATTCAAGGCTTCTATGGGGCTGAGGGTGTTTAGGTCGGTTTCTTTTAGGAGTGCGGCTATTTCGCTACCCCTCATGTCTTCCATGGAGAGTTGAGTTGTTTTTGATGCTTCTTTTACAATTGCTGCTACGCTTTTTGGGCCATCTTGGTTTTCTAAAGTGTCTAGAACAGCCTTTGCACGTTTTATAACACTCTCGGTGACACCGGCTAATCCCGCTACTTCGATGCCATAACTATCATCAGCTCCACCTGGGACGATTTTTCGCAAGAAAATAATGTCGTTCCCTCTTTTTTTTGCTGAAATATTATAGTTTTTCACACCATCGATTTCATTTTCCAGAGCGGTAAGCTCATGGTAATGGGTGGCAAAAAGTGTTTTCGCACCCAGCTTTTTTTTATCGGCACAATGTTCCAAAACAGCGCGGGCAACGGACATACCATCATAAGTGGAGGTACCTCTCCCGATTTCATCCAAAATAAGCAAGCTGGATTTACTGGCGTTACGTAAAATATCTGCAACTTCGGTCATTTCTACCATAAATGTGGATTTTCCAGCCGACAGGTCATCGGAAGCTCCTATTCGAGTAAAGATTCGATCGACAAGCCCGATTCGAGCGGATTTTGCTGGCACGAATGAACCAATTTGTGCCATGAGAACAATGATTGCCGTTTGTCTCATATATGTGGATTTACCAGCCATGTTGGGACCAGTTATGATTGCCATGCGAGAATCCGAACCATCGAGATAAGTATCATTGGGTACAAATAAAGTATCCCTTTGCATTGCTTCGACAACTGGATGCCGTCCATCGCGGATATCAATCACTGAAGACAAATCAATTTCTGGCATACTATAATTATTTTCTGCAGCTGCTTCTGCAAAGGAACACAACACATCAAGTTGGGCAATTTGCCATGCAGTTTCTTGTATACGTCCGACTTCCTTGGCGATATTAATCCGCAGCTCTTCAAACAACTTAAATTCCAGTGCAGCTAAATCGTCTTTCGCAGTTAGTAACTGCGCTTCCAATTCCTTTAATTCCTCTGTGATAAATCGTTCAGCGTTTGCTAGAGTTTGCTTTCTGAGATAGTCGTTTGGAACATCCTCAGAAGCCGAACGAGGAATTTCAATATAATAGCCGAAAACTCTATTGTATCCAATTTTCAACTTTTTCCCAGTTCGCTCTCGTTCCTTTGTTTCAATTTCCATTAGAGCAGCTGTGCTATTTTCCAATAAAAAGCGTAGATGGTCAACCTCGTGATTAACACCATCATTTATGAAACCACCTTCGCGAACTGAAAATGGTGGGTCTTCTTTAATTGTGGTATGGATTTGCGCCGCAACGTCATCTAAAGTATCCATTTGTCCACATTCACGCAAGGCAGACGAAGTCATTGTTTCTAGCATATCAGTAAGTAACGGCAATATGCTAATATAGCCATGTAGAGCCCTCAGGTCTCGGCTGACTGCGTTTCCGTATACTATTTTTCCCATTACCCGCTCCATATCGCCGATGTTACGTAGAGCAAGAAAGAGCTCGCTTCTTAAAACAGTACTGTTAAAAAGCTCGGAAACAGCACTCAAACGGCGCATTATAGCTGTGGTTTGGAGCAATGGACGAAGCACCCATGTCCTTATTAATCGGCGGCCCATTGGTGTTTTTGTTTTGTCCAGTACCCATAGCAAGCTTCCTCTTTTTTCACCTGTTCTTATGGAAGAAACAAGCTCAAGGTTTTTCATGGTGTTAATATCTAGCTCCATATGGACACCGCCGAGATTGTGTCGTAGGGTCTTCAAATGAGAGATGTCAGTTTTTTGCGTGTCGATAATATAGGATAGTAGAGCACCAGCAGCATAGATTCCAGCAGTATTCAACTCATTGCAAGCATCACTTCCAAAATGCTCCTTTAACAACTGTGAGCAACTGTCATTGAATCGTTCATCGCTTCGCTCCACAAGAGTGCCTAAAGATGATGATAGATAATCGTTCAAGGAAGCGCATTCACTGTGGCTTCCACCGAGTATAGCTTCAGCAGGTTGAAAGGTACCAAGCTCGTTTTCGATTCGTTGCAAATCCCAAGTAAAGAACTCAGAGACAGATATTTCTCCCGTGGATAAGTCGGCAAAGCATATAGCTGATGCTTCTCCAATATATACTGTGCATAAGTAATTGGAGCTACCTTCGTCTAACATGGAGGATTCCATTAGTGTTCCTGGCGTAACGATTCTTACAATATCTCGAGCGACCAAACCCTTTGCAGTAGTTGGATCTTCGACTTGCTCGCATATGGCAACTTTGTATCCCTTTGCTATGAGTTTAGCTATATATGACTCGGCAGAGTGATATGGAACACCACACATCGGTATTCGTTCATTGGGATCTTCAGAAGATTTGTCTCTGGAAGTTAATACAAGGTCAAGCTCCTTTGAAGCTGTCCTTGCATCATCGCCAAACATTTCATAAAAATCTCCAAGCCTAAAAAAAAGGATGCTGTCCGCAGCGCGATCCTTTACCTCAAGATATTGTTTCATCATAGGAGTCAACAGACAAACCCCCTCTTTTTAATTAGGAATTAGGAGTTAGGAGTTAGGAATGAGATTACGCATAAGCATACTACTAAGTCTAATAATTTACTTATAAAAAGTGTCTTGCAATAAATATCAATGATGTTATAATTCCTAACTCCTCATTCCTAATTCCTAATTGTATTTTAGCATTGCTTGGTCGATTCCTTGGGTTATTATCATTTCCAAAGCAGCGGCAGCCTCGACTGCCGCTGCTTTTATTGTTTTTTCATCTTCTCCTGAAAGCGTTGAGAGCACCCAATCATAAACTTCCCAGTCATCGTTGGGCGGAGCACCTACCCCGATTTTTATCCTGGGAAAGCCATCGCCCCCGCATTTTGCTATTATGTCCTTCAGACCGTTGTGTCCACCAGCAGAGCCGCTTCGCCGGATGCGCAACTTACCAGCTGGCATGGCGATATCATCGGAGACGACAAGAAGGTTGGTTAGTGGTACTTTCCAATAATCCATGGCTTGCTTAGCAGGACTACCGCTCAAATTCATATAGGTTTGCGGCTTTATAAGCATAACCTGCTGCTCGCCGATGGTTACAGTTGATGTTAGGGATTTGTATTTTATCTTGTCGATTTTGGTGCCAATGTTGCGTTCCAAAAAATCAGCAGTTATAAACCCTGCATTGTGCCGAGTATTTTCGTACCTTTTCCCTGGATTACCCAAAAAGACTATTATCCACGATATTGGCTGGTTTTTTCTTCTAAATAGCATTCCTGTCTGTGCCTTATCTAAACAAAGTTGATATGGAAACTTCCTGGAAAATTCTCTCAATAGCCTCTGCGAAAAGTGGAGCAGCTGAGAGGTATTTGATTTTATCAGGTAGATTATCGCCCCTGAAAGGTATTGTATCTGTGAATAGAAGCTCCACAAGACCGCTGTCTTCGATACGTGAAACGGCTTGTCCAGACAAAACTCCATGGGTGGCGCAACCATATATTTCCTTGGCACCTCCTGCTTCTAAGGCTTTTACAGCTTCGCAAAAGCTTCCCGCAGTATCAACGATGTCATCGTATAGTATAACTCGCATTCCTTCCACATCGCCGATGATATTCATCATTTCAACCTGGTTTGCCATCGCACGGCGTTTATCCATTATTGCTAAACCCATGTTCATCATCCCAGCAAATGTTCGAGCGCGAGTGACAGAACCAGCATCGGGCGATACAACGACCACATCGGAGGTATCGGTAAATTTCTTTTTGTAATAATCTGCAAATAGTGATGAAGCTAATAAATGGTCAAGGGGAATGTCGAAAAAACCTTGGATCTGCGTTGCATGGAGATCCATCGTTAATACTCTATCGGCTCCGGCTGATGTGATGAGATTTGCTACAAGCTTTGCAGAAATTGGGTCTCGTGCCTTTGCTTTTCTATCCTGTCGAGCATAACCAAAGTATGGAACAACCGCTGTTATCCTGCTTGCCGATGCGCGTTTGCACGCATCGACGAGAATAAGCATTTCCATAAGGTTATCGTTAACAGGAAAGCATGTTGATTGAATAATGAATACGTCTGAACCTCGTACAGTTTCAAAGAGCGAAACAGATATTTCACCATCGGAAAACTTAGAAACATCAGTGTCGCATAAACGTGTACCCAGTTGTTTACAAACATATTCGGCAAATTGCCTGTTGGAGTTCCCGCTTATGATTTTTATATCCTTCCCATGCGCCATGACAATCAATCCCCTCGTTGTTATTTATATATAGAGCAATTTATGCTACAGAAGCCTTTTGCATATCTTCTAGTGTTACCGTCGTCAAATCCTCGCGGGTGTGCTGCTCCTGGGGCGATACCCTGTCGGAGTGGACAGCGACAATGTTTTCAAAGTAGTTTCGCACATGGCGAGCGTTGCCAAAATTGTCATCTCTAGATTCATAAATAAAGCGAAAGTAGTCTTGGGCAAAGCCCACAGCATCTTCAGTCAGCACATATTCGCTTTTTGCGCACATGGAACTGAATATTTCATACAGCTGTTCGCTGTTGTAGTCTTCAAACATAAAATATCTGTTGAAGCGTGACTCCAGACCTGGATTAGATCCGATGAAACGCTCCATGGGTTCGCTGTAACCAGCGACTATAACAATGAGATCATCTCGGTGGTCTTCCATCATTTTTAATAAAGTCTCGATGGACTCTCTGCCAAAATCATTTCCGCTGCCCACATCTGGAGCTAAAGAATAAGCCTCATCGATGAATAAAATTCCACCAAGAGCGCTAGTTATCACTTCGGAAGTTTTAATAGCTGTCTGTCCCACGAATCCCGCCACAAGCCCTGACCTATCGACCTCCACAAGCTGACCTTTTGACAGCACACCGATGGCACGATACAGCTCCGAGAGGATTCTAGCAACTGTTGTTTTCCCAGTCCCAGGATTGCCCATAAAAACCATGTGCAAAGACAAGGGTGGGTTTGGCAATTGCTCATCTTCTCGGAGTTTGCGGACTTTAACATAGTTTATTAAGCTTTTAACATTTTGCTTGATAATATCTAGTCCCACTAGGGCATCAAGCTTTTCCAACATTTCTTCTAAAGTAGGAAGAGGCTCTTCGTTTTCCACTTCGGATTCATCATTTTTAGTTTGATGAGATTCGGAGTTCTTTACATTGTCGTTATCATTATCTGATTCATCGGTAATTGTGGAACGGCTTGATTTTTTGTTGGCATCAGCAGCACTGCTAGTTTCGTCAAGCAGTTCTTTGGCAGCATCTTCCGCCTGCTTTATGGTACCAAGTAAATTGGCAAAATCCGAGAGGGTATCAAGATAAGTACCTGATGGTTTCAGATTGCGTTCCAATTCTTCTTTGCTGGGATTTTTATCCATGTCTTAATTATTCCCCTTGTGAAAGACCAGTGCTTACAACGATAGCCGCATACCGTGATATGATTATCGGCTGCGGCGGCGGGCGTTTTTCTTATCGGAGTTTCTCTTTAAACTTGATACTTTGCTGTTTGAATCTTGCATAAAGCGTTTGAGCCTATCTTCAAAGCTTGGCTCTTGGGAGGTGTCTTGGTTGATGGTAGGTGGCTCGGTATCTGTTGAGTGGACATCTTTATCAGATCCTACTACAGTTGTAGTTGTAGTTGTAGTTGTATCTGTAGTTGCAGGTGCATTTGCAGTTGCTGCAGCTGCTTTGATTGATAAATTCATACGTCCCGACTTATCTAAGCCAATGATTTTTACAACTACATCCTGTCCTTCGGTTAGATGGTCACGAACATCGTTGACAAATGTGCTTGATATTTCCGAAATATGCACAAGCCCAGATTTACCTGGTGCTACGGTGACAAATGCACCAAAATTCGTAATGCCATTGACTTTCCCAGAAACTATTGCTCCTATATCTAGATCCATATGTTATAAAGAAACCCCTTTTTGTAATATATGTTTAATGTTAATTGCTTCTGCCGTTTTGAGAAACATCACCATTTCCGATGATTCTTTCACCAGGCAACATTAATCCCAGCCTGGAGCGGGCGATGCTGGCAATGACATCAGGGTCATTGAAGTGTTCTATTTGATATTCAAGGACTGCGTTGGATATTTCCATTTCAGCTACTCGTTGCTTTACTGCATCTAGTTCTTTTTGTCCTGTTTCTATCCGTGCGCGCAGTGAAACTAAACTGATACATGCATATATTATCATAGCCAATACGATTATTTTAGTTATGGGTTTTGAGCGTTTCATTTTATCGGACTCCTATTGCCGAAACTAAGCGGCGAGATTGTTTGCAGATATTCTGCGAGTCATATTATATATCATAACCAATCGGATTGGAAGTATTTTTTTTGTAGTTGCTGTATTGTTGACAGTTTTATTACCCAACCTTTACAGAAACTAAACTCTCTGCTATAATTACAACCCAAGCAAGATAATAAAAGCTAGTCAAGTAGGGAACACTAAAAAAGCAAACAACAATTAAACCGAACAGTAATAATTGTTAATTATTCATTTTAATTGTTAATCAAAATTTGCGCCCGTAGCTCAGTTGGATAGAGTGTCAGACTCCGACTCTGAAGGTCGCGCGTTCAAGTCGCGCCGGGCGTGCCAAACTAAAGGCAGTTGCGCTATAAACGCAATTTTTTGCTTGTTTATAGCGCAGCTACATATTTTGCTGAAGATAATCGGATGCCTACTTGTTTTTTTACGCATTGGTGGGATATTGAATAAATTTGGGGTAATTACGCAATGTCTGAAAATATCATCCAAGTCATTAGAATCAACGATGGACTGTACCTCTTGAATGAAAACATCAATGAAGGCGCATTCATCACTATGATGTTGGTCATTGGCGATGAAAAAGCTGCTATAATAGACACTGGAATGGGCGTCAGCGGCGATTTAGATGAAGTAATACGCAGCATCACAGAAAAGCCAGTCATCTGCCTGCTCACCCATTGCGACCCTGACCATGCCGGCGGAGCGGTGCTGTTTGGAGATGTCTTCATGAGCAGGCTGGACGAGCCGCTTATGCGAACCTCGCTCAATTACCGAACTCGATCGCTGATGGCAAAGAATATGACTGCCAGCGAAGAGGTCAGGAGATGCGCAAAGGAACGCATGGTCAGGAAAGACCATTTTGCTTACCGCGACATCAAAGATGGAGATACATTCGATTTAGGCGGTCGCAAGCTGGAAGCCGTTTCATTGGGTGGGCATACGGAAGGAAGCATGTGCTTCATTGATCGTGCTGGAAAGATAATATTTGCCGGTGACTCAATCGCCAACGCCAATTCCGCTGTTCTACTTTTTGACAAATGCCTGCCGCTCTCGGAGTACCGGCAGAACCTAGAGCGATTTTTGCAGGTTACCGGGCAAGATATGGATATCTATACAGGGCATGCGATTGACGTGCTGGATAGGAGGATAATACCAGAACTGCTGACGCTGTGCGATGAAGTTATAGCCGGAAACACAGCCGGTGATGTTCCTTATATGCCGCCGTTCCTGCAGATGCCGTCGGATGCAAAGGAATCGATCAAGGGCGCGATTCGAAAGGCAATGCTAGGAATTGCGGCAAAGACGCAGCTTGGCAACTCCCGCCCGATGGAACATGCTAAACTGGGCTTTCTAGCATCCGTAAAGTATAATGCAAACAAAATTTAGAACTCAGTACCGAAGCGAAATCTACTATATTGACGAAACGGATGCGCCTATTATTCAAAGTTATGTCCATATGAGCAGCATGTTTTAGCAGTTATACTTATGTTCGCTTGGTGCAATTTGATAGCAATTCGAATTTTGAAAGAAGGATCTTTATGGCAACACTAAAATATATAAATTTTATCAAAAATTATATTTGTTCATGTTTTACAAACACGGCATTTTTTGTGAGAATTATACCTACAGACAAATGTAATTTGAATTGTGAGTATTGTTATCAGAAAAACAATGATTCTCTCGATATGACATGGGATACATATACACGTGTTCTTGAAAAAGCAAAAAACATAAAGTTGGACTATTAAGCTTTTTAGGTGGAGAACCAATGCTTTGGGAGCATTTATATGATGCCATAACGCTCTGCTCAAAACATCGTATTTTAACTGATATAACTACCAATGGAACTTTGTTAAATGAAGAGACAATATCTAAATTGGGGAGTGCTGGTTTAAATTGTTTGAATGTATCTGTAGATACACGAGATAATTTTTCAATATCAAATAAGAATGTACTCTTTGATGAAAACATAATGCAATTACTAAAATCTGCAGAAATGAAGTATGGTATGAAATTGAGGATGAATAGCGTCATTTCTAATAATAATTTTGATGATATAAAACTATTATTGGAACTTTCTAATGAAAGCAAAACACCGCTTTCGCTTGGTTTTGTAGTTCCAGATATGAACATTGTTGATAACAAAGATATTTATTTTTCTGAAAAAGATCATGAATTGCTAGGTAAACTTATATCATATATTCTAGCTAAAAAGAAAGATGGTTACCCAATCATTGATCCCGATTCATATTTCGAAAACGTTTATCGATTTATTAGGAATGAAAGCTTTTGGAAATGTAATTATCCCACAAAATATGGTTGGATAAACGTAATTGCGAATGGTGCGATACGAAGCTGCACTAAAAAGATGGATGATACTGGTATCGAGTTTCTATCCTTAACATCGAAAAGTATAAAATCCTATAAGAGGTCTTTGGAAAATCCCATCGAAAAATGCAACCCATATTGTTATTCAAACTGTGCTTATGATTCTGCTTATTATAAAAAAAATAAAATCGCTTTCGTTCTTGATAATTTTAGTAAAACATTTTAGCGTTGTGGTATTTAGATACAAGGAGATGTAAAGCAGTTGAAACAAAAAGAGAAGATTCTAATTGGATATGGTAATGTTGCTAACTTCATTACAATATTGGGTTTGTTCTTTTCGCTTGCGTGTTGCTTTTATGCGATACGAAAAAATATCCCAATGAGTGCTACGCTACTCATTATTTCGGGTCTGTGTGATATGTTTGATGGTTTTGTTGCTAAAAAAATCAAGCGGACGGATGTAGAAAAAAATTATGGTATACAATTAGATTCAATTGTTGATGTGATTAGTTTTGGCATAATACCTGCAATCCTTGTGTTCTCTATTACTGGAGCATCGTGGTACAAACTTTTGGTTTATGTATTTTATGCAATTTGTTCAGTAACAAGACTTGCATACTTTAACACTACTGCGACACCAGACACACCGATTCAATATTATCGTGGCTTGCCGATTACAAGCATTTCATTGATATTACCAGCTGTGTTGCTATTTCATTCTATCCCAGTGAATTTAATAACCCTTACACTTGTCGGTATATTATATGTTTTAAATATCAAAGTGCCTAAGGCGCGTGGAATCTGGTATGTCGTATTCATCGTCTTTGCAATATCTTTGATATTTTTATGGTGGTGGCTCTAGTATAAATAATCAAATCATGATATACAAAAACTCTTAGTTGAAAACTTTTGACATTATGTGGGTATGCCAAAAGCCAATAATCGCAATGATTATTGGCTATGTTTATGGGTATGATAAAGTTTATTTAATCAATACTTATACCAACGATGGTATTAGCTCACCAAACTATAAGATTTCCAACTAATTTCCTTTAGCTAAAATCCTTGGACATTTGTGCAAACTCATCAGCTAGTATAACAAATGCATCAACTATTTTAGGGTCAAAGCAAATACCGCTACCTTCTATAATGATTTTTGAAGCCATGGAGGGCGAATAAGGTTCCTTATAAATGCGGGGAGATACGAGAGCATCATATACATCCACGACTGCCATGAGCCTACCTTCAAGGGGAATATCTGTTTCCTTTAAACAGTTAGGATAGCCGGTTCCATTCCATTTTTCGTGATGGGTGCCAGCTATGTTTTTTGCATAATTAAAGAAACTGGAGTTAGCTGACTTCCTTTCCATGAGACTTATCACGTCGATGCCAGCTTGAACATGGGTTTTCATGATAGCATACTCGTCAACGGTAAGAGAGGATGGTTTCTTTAAAATTACATCACCAATGGTGATTTTTCCCACATCATGGAGCTGGGCTGCCGACAGCAAAATATCTAAGCTCCATGACGATATTTCATCATAATAAATGTTTTCTTCAATGAGCATATAAATTAGGCGTTTTAAATATGCTTGTGTCCTATGGATATGACCACCGGTGGCATTGTCGCAATGTTCCACTAGAACAGAAACAATGCTCATTACCGGCGTTTCCATCTGCTGCTCCATTAATTCTGATTCGCTCATTTGAGCTTTTACCATTTGCCGATCCTCCTTGGTATATTTTGCTAGTACTACACATCTTTACAATAGCCACTGAAAAATAATGATAAACCATTTTTCATATCGTGCTGTGATATTATAAGCACTCGTATAAAATACATCTTTTGTAGTATAGATTTAACTACCAAAAAACTATTTAACCATTCGCAAAATACCCCCCTAATAACCAACAAGAATTAAAGGTTACTGGAGAACCTGTTTATGGTCAGAAAAAAACCTTGATATTGCAATAATTAGGAGCATCTGATGTGGGTAGTACCAGATGCTCCTAATATACGATTTATATCATGGTAGCAAGTGTTTATTTGCATAAAAATTGATAAATTAAACAGAGAGTTTTGCCACGATATGCTAATATGGTTTATTGCTGTCGATACTAATCGTAATATGAGACTCATCCCAACTGACATGAAAATCTATGGCAGCAGCAATTTCTCTAAGCATGAAATAGTTGTTTCCCTCTATGTGATAAGCAGTCAAAAACAGCTCTTCTCCATCAAGGAAAACTCTGGAAGAAGTAAGAGTAGCTAGCTTTTCCTCGGTGCCTTTACTGGACATTTCACCTCCCACTAGAGTGTATGGTATTTCCGATATTAAGTTAATTTGCTTATTAAGATCATCCCACTCCACTTCAAATTGTGAGATTGTTCCAGTGAGTGCGAAAGCAATATCGCGCAGTTTGAAATAATTATTGTTATTTATTAGATATGCATCAAACAATACTATTTCACCATTGATTAAAACTGTTGCTGCAGTCGGTTTAACTATGAGTGATTGAAGGGGAGCTTCGTTTTGCTCAGACCCTGGTGCTTCGTTTTCTGTATTCTCACTTAATATCATGAATATTGGTTTTTCGCCAATGGATATAGTTAAATTGCCATTTTGAATTTGATTGGAAATGTCACTGCGCTCTCCCCATATTGATTTATCCATTAACGAAACGAGGGTAGCACTGGTATAACCAGCAGGAACAGTGATAGAATATTGGCTTCTATTTGCACCTTCCTGGTCACCAAGGGCTGTTGGCAGCCATAGGGCATATATTTGATCAGAGTTTACGCTTGATGAAAAAGCGATCGCCCATGGCTCGAAGTTTTCATCTCTGTATATACCAGAACCCTTTGACCAACCACCATCGGATAAAATCCTAATATCGGCTAAAGATGCATCTTTTAACACATTACCCATTGTTCCCACATAGTACCAAGAAGTCTTGAAGTCATTTGAACCTTGAATGCCGTGAATCATCCCGCTGGTACCGAACCAATCGGAATTATTGCGATTGTCGCTGGTATCTGGCATCATAAATTGTCTTGCTCGATTAATTCCAGCAGCAGCTGTAATCAGGTACTCTCTGACTAACCAGCGTCCCTGTGTTTCCTGGGTGGACAAGCCGGGTGTAATAGCGCGATTTGTTGAGTTGGGTGAGGTGTCCCAGCCAAATTCTGAAAAAAAGCATTCTTTGGCAGGAAAAATTATAGAGCAATTTTCCACAAAAGCTTTCAGCATACTGTAGTACCTACTATCTTCTGCACAAATCCCATTACCATTATTATCCCAACTATAACCGTGGGCACTCACCACATCAAAGGGATATTTCACATAAGCAGCCTCAGAGCCACCATTAGCTGCTTTCCATTGCTCAAGCGTTCGATTTTCATCAAACCAGTCCATCATTTGAGCTAAAAATTCAAATGTGAATCGTCCATTTTCTATATCGGCGAACCAGCCCACATAAGAACCGCCAAATACGACTTTGGCATTGGGGTCAGCTTGTTTAACACCCACATCGGGACCCAAGGTACCCATATGTCCATCATAATCAGCACTGAGCATTGCAGCGAATTGTCTTCCATTGTCGAAACCATAATTTATTGGTTCATTATAGTTTTCATAGTATTGGACATATCCCAATCCGATTAACTTTTCTGTACCAGCTGATACGCGGACTAAGCTAGGGTCGATATTTGTATTACTACCATATCTAGCAGCAAGTTGAAACATACTTTGCCCATGCCCAAGATAGGATGATGGGTCTTCGCTTCTTGTTCCATCTAAGTTTTGATAATCGGGTTTTGGGCGGCTGTCCGCTGTTCCGCTGAGACAAATTGTTACATCTATACCTCTCTCGTGCATTGTTTTATAATAATTATCAAAAGCATCCCAAGCGTTCATGAAAGCTGCATGAGGGATCATGCTTTTTATTGAGTCGTCAAATAGCCCATTGCTGTCATCGTACCAACCAGTCGTCCATTCAGTGAATCCCCAAGGGTGATATTCGCGGACATTACCGACTATATCATATGCTTCTTGGTTTTCGTTGAAAAAACTGTTGGTACCTACAAATTGCCCAAAAGTAGCTGTTTGTGCTGTTATGTTTGGCTGAGTAGTTTTGGCTAGTGGAGAAATATTTATTAAGAGTGCAAAACAAATAATATAAGCAATTGCGAGAGAGCACATTCGATGAAAAGGTTTTCGATTAGCTTTGTATACTTGATGTTGAACATTCGATTTCATTCGTAATGACATCCTTTCAAATAACTGATATATAAGATGATAGACTTAATCTGTGACAAAAATAGTAAAGGAAACCAGCTGTATTTGCTAATAATAGCAGAACAGCTGGTATTTTCCATTTAGAAACTTTGATAATAATCAAGTTAAGATATGATTTGGTTGTAATAATCGATTAAACTATCGAGCCGCTGATTGAAACGATACATGGGGAGGTTTCGTCCCCCTGTAGTCAAATGACCAGTCAGTTCGTTTGGTATGTCCTCAGTTCCAGCGATTATCATATTAAGGGTATCGCTTGCTGCAGTTTCCAGTGTCTGTGCAGTGGAAACAAAGAAAGATAAGCGGTTTATTTGCATACCCGATAAATTTTCTGTCCTATGTTTTCCGTCATCATTAAATATTAGTATTAACTCAGCTATGTCTGAAATTAGCTGCTCGTAGAGGGGTTCGTATTCGGAAATGTCTGCATCTAAAAAGTCTATTCCTTGTAAATCCAGCTTTTGGAACATATTGCTAATTTTTCTTGATGTGAGAATAATGCTGAGCATATAATAGTGGATATCCCAACCGCGCTCTTTAAAGACTTCTAAATCCTGTCCTTCATATTCCAAAATCACATCGGAAAAGACAACGGCGAAATAGTCGGTGGCATCTAAAAACTCAATGTAGTTCATAAGCATTTCCACGTGATATTCACCGGTTTTTGCGTAATTATCATCTATGTATTCTCCGCTGCTGTAATAATCGTTGATTGTGACAAAATATATGTTCATGAGTGCTTCTAAAGCATCAGCCAATCTATGGGCAGCTTCATCAGCTTCACCAAAGCTAGGGCTTTCATCCGCTAATCTACGCGGAGTTTCATAATGATAGGAGTACATTTCCATTAGATCGGGAGGGTTATCGACGTCGCTTGAAAAAATGAAGCCATTTGTGAAATCCTTGTCAACTTCATTGGGTTCATAATCATATCCGAATGTGCTAAAATAGCTGGAGACCACACCATAAAACCAGCGTCCTGTGCAGAAATTTAACAATTCGATGTATGCATTATACTTTTCGGTAAGAGCCGCTTCTTCGCTTAATCTCCCGCCACTGGTCGCACAAGCCGATAATGAAAGGCTTAAAACAAGAAAAATGGCGATAATTTTCATTTTCATTTCCAATATCCCCCTAAATCCGATATGGTGAATATCTACAATAGCTTATGGGAGTTTATCACAGTCTTTTATTTGAGTCAAATCTTATATAGATTGATGTTATTTAGATATGATTATCTAATCAATAAAAGCATTAATTGCATCCACAAATGCTTTCCCATAGCGGGAAGCTTTTACTTCGCCTACACCGGAGACGTTTAAAAATTCTGTCATTGTTCTTGGTGCTTTGCGAGCCATGTCTGCTAGGCTCGCATTGGAAAAGACGATGTAAGCTGGAACATTTTCCAATTGTGCCAGCTTATAGCGGAGTTGGCGTAGCTCTTCATAAAGAGATGTGTCTTCAATTGGCTGTGAATAAGTTGAATTTTGTTGAGACTCATCACCATCGAGTAATATTCCACTTACCTGTGTTTCTTTCGAGCTTGGGTATTTATCAGCAGCATAAGGTTTTATCTGTGACATATAAACCTTTTCATCGTTATATAGCACATTTCTTGAAATATCACTTAGCTCCAAACTACCATAATTATTGGTCAAAAGATAGCCTGTGGAAAGCAAATGCTCTATATAATCTCTTACCAGAGCCTTGTTAGTTCCCTTCATGAGTCCGTATGTGGTGAGTCCGTCAAGACCCAAAGAGATTACCCGTTTTTCTGCGCTACCGCAAAGGATTTGGGTAATCAACGTTGCTCCGAGTGTATAGCCCAATTTGTCGGAAGCACGTTTTATGCAGGACAAAATCATCTGAGCCTGAGCTGTAATGTCAACCTTTTGAAATTCTGTTTGACAGTTGCTGCAATTGCCACAACCATTGATGTGAGGCTGCTCTCTTAATTCGTTCTGGTTTATATCATTTAACTTTTGCTGCTCTGTTTCATATGATATTTGTCCATTATTATATCCGAAATCATGGACTTGTCCAAAGTAGTCCAATATATATCCCCGAAGGCAGTCTGTGGTTTTTGCATAAGACACCATGGTATCAAGCCTTTTATAATCTTGCTCCATTACAAGCCTGCGCTCATCACTATTCAACTCGTTGTTATCGCTGGGATTTGCTATGAGAAACTTTGCTGTGTTGATGTCTCCCGCGGAATACATGAGGATACAATCTGCCTTTTCACCATCTCGCCCCGCTCGTCCCGCTTCTTGATAGTAAGCTTCCAAGCTCTTTGGCATATTATAATGGATGACAAAACTCACATTGGACTTATCTATACCCATACCAAAGGCATTTGTGGCTACCATGACGCTTTTGTGGTCATGTATAAAATCATCTTGGTTCTGCCGCCGCTCCTCGTCAGAAAGTCCAGCGTGATATCTGGTCGCAGGTACGCCCATATCGCACAAGTCATCACAGACGCTCTCCACCAAAGCTCGTGTAGCACAATAGACGATACCGCTTTTGTTTCGCCGACTGCTTATCAATGAGCGAAGGGTAGATGCTTTTTTGTTTGGCTTTAAAACATGGTAATATAGATTTGGTCTGTCAAATCCAGTGACGATGCTCAATGGGTCTTGTAGTTTTAAAATCCGTACTATGTCTTCACGTACTTGCTTTGTTGCCGTTGCAGTAAATGCTGCAAGTGTAGGTCGCTGGGGTAAAGACTCGATGAAATCAACGATTTTCAAGTAACTGGGGCGAAAATCCTGTCCCCATTGGGAAATGCAATGCGCCTCGTCAACAGCTATTAGGGAAATTTTCATATCGTGTAAAATAGATGCGAAACCTTCTCCCATGAGCCGTTCTGGAGCGATATAGACAATTTTGTATAAGCCATTTTGCATATTACGGTATGCGGTAACCATTTGCTCTGAGCTAAGGGAGCTATTTATATAAGCAGCAGCGATGCCCATGTTTTTCAGTGCCATCACTTGGTCTTTCATCAATGATATCAAAGGAGAAATAATTATTGCAACTCCTTCCATCATGACAGCTGGAAGTTGGTAACAAAGACTCTTACCTCCACTAGTGGGCATGATTCCAAAAGCGTCCTGCCCTCTTAAAATAGCGTCAACAAGAGCCTCCTGTCCATCACGAAAGGAGCTATGACCAAAATATGTTTTTAATGCTTCTTGCTTATCCATGGCTATGACTATACCATATTTCTACAAGGGTTTCTATAATCTTTTTTATTCAATATTTACTTGCCAAATGTGAATTATTCCCATATTTTTACTGCAGTCTCATGAGACTAAAACAATGCTACGCTCCTTTTTTGCCAGCAAAAAGGTTAACAGAAAGATAGATACACATAAATATTGAATAACTCTTATTATTTAAAAGAATTGACAAAAAGCATTGTCAATTCATTTTTCCTATGGTAGGATAGGCGATATAAAAGGCCATAACTAAGGGCCGCAGCGACCGTGAGGTACGCCAATACCGTCACGGCGAATGTAGGGATACGCTTAACGAACGCCTACAAACACGGAAAATCCGCCACTGCGACGAAATCAGTATACCTGTTTTCATAGACTTATTCAATCTGATTTTGTGCATGTAGCTTGTGATTTTGTGTAAAAACGCTGAAAACAACAATTTTCAAGCGCGTAGGCAAGGCAACTGCCCCCTGTGCGCTTTTCCTT
The DNA here is from genome assembly GCA_009777775.1 of Oscillospiraceae bacterium. Taxonomy (GTDB): domain Bacteria; phylum Bacillota; class Clostridia; order Oscillospirales; family Oscillospiraceae; genus WRMH01. The sequence goes on along the minus strand of WRLE01000004.1, from coordinate 119,781 downwards.
ATGGCCTTTTTGGTATAAAATATGAGGAATGAATTATATTATTATAGCATTTATAGAAAGTAGTGTGATTATTATGTCAAAGGCTGTTGGCAAGACTATATATTTTGCAGACTGGGAAGTTGGTGAAATGGAAAGCTGGTTTTCCCATATGTCTGAACAGGGCTTGCATCTGACTAAAGTAAATGGCACAACAGCTTACTTTGAAGAAGCAGAACGGATGAAGTATACATATCGCATTTTTCTTAGCAAACGAGGTTATGCCGATACTATTCCTGAAAGGTATAATGCGTTTATAGAAAAAGGTTGGGAATTTGTATGCGATAGAGATGAACTATATGTCTATCGATCTCAAATATCAGCAAATGCTCCAGAGATTCGTGACATGGAAGAACTATATAATTGGATTTCAGACAAATGGAAAAAAAGAAAAATATGGACAAGCATACTTGCTGCAGCGTGTTTATCAATTTTTCTTTATATATTCTTTTTACAAAAATATCCATTACTAGTTTTGTTTAGTATCTATGGCAGTGTGCAGATTTTGTTCTTTCTATCAGTTGTACGATTTTGCTATACACCGTTCCGTAAAGCTATCACGATGAAAAGAATGCTGGGTATATTACAAGAAGAAAATACAAATAGTCCAAAAAGGAGTTGGGAGGATCTAGCAAGATTCCGAAAAATCGGACAAAATACATTCTATATCATGTCATTATCATTTGTACTCATCACCTGTTACAGTGAATTTCGTTATCCCAATCAATCACTCCCATATGAAAGCCTTGATTATAGGCTTATTCGATTATCAGAAATTGAAAATGATGAGGCACTAGAACGTATTGAACTGTATGGTCGACTTGGCGAAAATGAACGTAAAGGAATCGACTGGCGTAATTATGTCAAACAGAATTGGTATCTACTTGCCCCGGTTGTCATGAAAACAAATGAGAGCGGGTATATATCAGGTAGACAATGGGTACTGGATAACCACCATTTTGAAAATGATAATGAATATAGCCCGTATTTAGAGTTTGAACTCTATAAATTGAGATTCTCATGGATTTCTAATTCTCTTTTAAGAAGCATATTGAAATGGGCTCAAGAAGGAAGCTCTTATAGTTATATGGAATATACTCGAAGCAACGCACCCGATAGCATCGCACCGACTGAAGTATTTGACCATCCAGAATTCGACAGGCTATTCATTAGAGAAGAAACAGTTGTACCTGAAATGCATATAATAGCCACGAAAGGAAACCACATTGTCCGTATAAAATACATCGGCGAGCAAAGCTTGGACATTGTGCTGATGGAAATAGATAAGCTGTTCGATAGGTTGATGAGCTAGTTAGGTATTTGCATTACACAACGATATTTACCTTATTAATGCTCTTATTCATTATATCATTCAAGGATACCCTATCTTTACATAAAAACAATTGACAACGTACACACAATGGTATATATTTAGGTGGAGGTGATGACAATGCAAACTACGAAAGTTTTTATCAATGGCAATAGCCAAGCCATACGTATACCGAAAGAATATCGTTTTGACGATGATGAAGTATGTATTTGCAAAGTTGGCTCCGCTGTGATTGTGTATCAGCGCGAGGATCGGCTAGCTGTGCTCACAGAGAGCTTAAATGAGTTTACTTCAGATTTTTTAGAGGATGGCAGACCAACACAAAGTGTTCCAAATGAAAGAAAGAGTATCGAATAATGTATATGCTAGATACAAATATATGTATTTATCTTATTAATAGTAAATCTACCCAACTAGCAAAAAAAATAGCAAGCATAAACCACAATGAGGTATTTGTGTCCACCATAACTCAATCGGAGTTGGAATATGGTGTGTCGAAGAGTCAATATACCGATAAAAACACTTATGCTCTCAAAATGTTTCTATCGACAGTTACCGTGATTGCATATGATACAAAAGCAGCCGAAGTGTATGGCGATATTCGTTACGAACTGGAGCGAAAGGGAGAAACCATTGGAGCAATGGATATGCTGATAGCTTCCCATGCGAAGTCTAATGGGTATACTCTTATAACCAACAATGTAAAAGAGTTCGAGCGAGTATCAGGATTGAATATAGAAAACTGGGTAGATGATGAAGAAAGTGTTAAAGGAGTGATTAATAGCAAGAATGACAATTAAGGAATTTAGACAGTCCTTACGTAGAGGAATCGGAAGTGCTATCATTGAAATAAGCAATAGCAATGATAAAGAAAAATATATTGATATTGTTGAATATTATTGTAAAAGAGACATATCATATGATGTCCAATCTGAAGGCACAAAGTCTGATTATTTGTATTTTGCTATCTGGTATTTAGACGAAATAGAATACTTTGAGGAAAAAATCATCAAAAGATTCCTGTCTAAATGCAGCGACAACTTGTGTGCGCAATTGGCCCGACTATTGTATTTATTTGGTAATATTGGCTATCAAAAATCCATTGATGCACTTGTACAAAAATATGAATATTTCAATAGAAAAAAAGGACGCTTGACAAATAGTATTAAATATAACGAAGCGTATCAAAGAGAAATAATCGTTGAGCATCTCTTTTATTTGTGTGGTTTTCCTTATTTCATACATTTTGCTGATACGCTTGGGCAAGAATTATTATTAAATCCAGACAATACGCAACACATTAAAGATTGGGATTGGTTTCTTTATTGTGCTGAAAAATTCTTTAGTAAGAAACGGATTGAAACATATTTCGAGAAGAATTATGGAATTTCAGAAAGCATAACGGCATATATGGACTTTTGTAATACATTGAAAACAACACAAACGGAAAATCGTTTATCAATTGAGAATCATACTATAACGGTTCAGGAGGTCATTAATACTGTTAGAGCTTCTGTAAACAAACAGTTTCCCCGTACTGGAGCAAGTCGTTATAGAACATGGCTTCATACAAAAGCCACAGAAACAGAAATTAGCGAAATTAAGGAATTATTAAAACAAGAAGAGGATGATAATACTAAGGCTTTATTATTATTACTTTTTTCAACACCAAAAATGGCTGAGTATATCACCATTGATGAACTTATAGAATATGCATGTTCAGACAGTACGACTATTGTTGAAAGCGTAATCGAAGTGCTGGCGCATCTGAAAGATAGAAAGATTCACGATTTGGCGATTGAGCTGTTGATGGAGCGAGGAATTGAATCTGGTGCATTAAGACTTTTGGTGGAAAACTATCGCAAAGACGATGATGCACTGATACAGTCTTTAATCATTAAGCTTGGGAGTGTTTCTCACCATATACAAATGGACATAGCAAGTATTTATCAGCATCACCGTTCTGCAAATGCGTTTCCTATTTTGTTCAAAGTATATCAAAAAGGAGATTGCTCCTTTTGCAGGGAAAGAATCGTAAGAGCGATGAATCACTGCGGCGTGTTGTCAGATGAATTGCTTAACGAATGTCTGTTTGACTCATATGATAGAACAAGAAAATACGCTAAACGTGTTATAAGCGCAAGAAACCGCAGAAAAAATTGAGTTGTGCATTTACGGGTGCAACGCAATTAAAGGGTAGCACTTGTTGAATGCTTTGAATATGATGGATTCGATAGGTTGTTCATCAGAGAAGAAACAGTCGTTCCTGAAATGCATATAATAGTCACGAAAGGAAACTATGTTGTCCGTATAAAATACATCGGCGAGCAAAGCTTGGATATTGTGCTGATGGAAATAGACAAACTGTTCGATAGGTTGATGAGTTAGTTAGGTATTTGCATCATTCAACGATATTTACCTTATTAATGCTCTTATTCATCACATAATAAAGGTTTCCCTTTCTTGACATAGAAAGGGGAACCTTTATATTACAACCAGAATAGATATTATGATTAATTATTATACTGTGCCTGTCAAATGTAATGAATATAAACAATGCTTTATCAATCGGTACTAAGCTAAATCTTTTTTTCAGATATTGTGCTTATTTTTGTAGTCTGCCCATATAGCTGGTTAAAAGGACAATCAACACAATGTTTTTGAGAAGCTTCATCAGTTACGATTTTTGGGTCGAATATGTCTTTATAATAGTTTAAAATGTTTTTATTAATTAAGTTTCCAGACCCAACTACCATTTGGATATCATAACATATGGTTTCATCAATTTTCGTATTTAGCATTGGACATTTATATTTTATCTCCATTAGTTATTACCTCTAAAATCGTTAATGTCCCAAGATCAAAGTCTTCTTTTTTATATGCGCTGATTAGTCTTTTTTCACTATCAAGCAAAACCGCATTACCGTCAAGCGATATATATAAAGAACGATTACCCTGATCGAACATGACTACCGCGTTATTAACATAGCTTTGTGCATCTTCTAACGTTACGCCGTGCTTTAAAGCGTGCCTGTTAATGGCAGTTATTTCAACTGGAATCGGCTCTTTCGCTATGCCAATATTAGGATTTATCTTTCCTTGATCGATAAATGCTTTTATTTGATCATTTATCATCGTAAAGTTCAGAGACATTATATTGTTACTTTCAATTCATGTATTGAATCTATGTTTTGCGTATACGCATACTATACACAATTTAAGTAAGAATGTAAATAGAGGCACTAATATATTGATTATAGTATACGAAAAAGGTGATAAATGACACAATCTATTTAAATATATTGCATTTTGAGTATAATATATTGTAATCATGTCAGAAGCGGTTAATCGATTTCGAAGGGTTACCGTATAGTAGTCAATCTCAAAAGAGATAGGGATCGGTTTCGAATTTCATTAGCGAATCTCGTTAATGCTTTCAATTTTTGATTCAAATAACTTAATACATTTGTTTGGTTGACACTATGACATAGTGCTATGTTGAATTTTATGATCAACTCCCATAAATTATAAGAATTGACAAAAAACATTGTCAATTCTTTTTTCCTATGGTAGGATAGGCGATATAAAGGCCATAACTAAGGGCCGCAGCGACCGTGGGGTGTTACGAGCACCTTCACGGCGAATGTAGGGACAACGTTGAAAGCTAGCCTACAAACACGGAAAATCCGCCACTGCGACGAAATCAGTATACCTGTTTTCACAGGCTTATTCAATCTGATTTTGTGGAAGTAGCGTGTGATTTTGTGTAAAAAAACGCTGAAAACAACAATTTTCAAGCGCGTAGGCAAGGCAAATGCCCCCTGCGCGCTTTTTCTTATGGCCTTTTTGGTATAAGAACATGAGGAATGTATCGTATTTTTTAAGCATAGAAAGGATTATAGAGCATGGATAAAGACAGAATAAAATGCAGGTGGATTTCACGACGCTTGCTATCAATAATACTTGTGATGTGTACAATAGCAGCTCTTATAACAGGTCCAATTGCAATAGCTATAAATTTAAATGAAAATGAGTATACAAATGACGCTTTTGAGACAGTAGGAAATATTGATTTCCCAGAGTTTGATGAATGGAAATCAAGTATGTTCGAACTACCAAACAATTCGATGGGATTATCTAAATTAGTCGGTATAGCACCATCGAGTCAAGGAATCGAAATGATGTCCACATCATTTACTCCACAATACAGCTCGAACGGGAAGTTTTTAGCTGAAATTATCCCAATTGAAGACTTACCAGATTTTTCAGAATACATAGCCATCAGTGACCGTGCAGGATTGGAAGCAATTAACAACAACCTCAGTGGTAAATATTATTTGACAAATGACATTGACTTATCAGGAGCGGAATGGGTGCCGATAGGATACGGTAGTAATAATGCATTTTCAGGTATATTCGATGGTCAAGGGTTTGTGATTAATAATCTCAAGAATACAGTAGCTACGTATAGTGCGGGGTTATTTGAACATATGAAAAATGCTACAATATCGAATGTTGGATTAGAAGGTACAAATATCGTTTCCGAGTTTTTAGCAGGAGGTATTAGTGGTCATACTAGCGGATTAGTCCATATAAGCAATTGTTATAATACGGGCGATATTAGCGGTCAATGGGCTGGAGGTATTGTGGGATTTGGCACAAACTCAATATCATTTAGCCATTGTTATAACAATGGAAGCGTGTCAAGCATATTGTCATCTTCGACATCATCCATCTCATTTCCTTTGGAAGCACGAGCAGGAGGGATTTGTGGTATATTCAACACTAATTCAAGTATTGATTTGTTTTACATTGATGATTGTTATAATACTGGTGATATACTAGCTAGCTCATCTACATCATCAACGACTAATGCAATAGCATATGCAGGAGGTATAGTTGGTCATATAAGCAATAGTCTTAGTACACAACAAGGTATTAATGATTGTTACAATATCGGCAATATAAGTGCCACATCAAATGCTTTAGTATATACATCTGAAGCATTTGCAGGTGGTATAATTGGTAAACTGAATGGGATTACTACTGTTAATTGTTATAATGAAGGATCAGTTGTAGCGAGTTCGTTTGGTCAATCTGAAACCTATTCTGCTATTGCTTATGCAGGAGGAATAAGTGGACAAATAGAAAACTCAACAGAAACAGTTATATGCTATAACAAGGGTACTGTAATAGCGATATCTATGTCAAATGCAAATGCTGGAGGAATTTGTGGATCAGGAAACAATTCCTTTGTTAGCGAATGCTTTAACATAGGAGAAGTTGTAGCAAAACCTACACCAGTATCAATGTCGACAGTAGCAATTGCTGGTGGAATATGCGGAAAGTCTTTTTATACACAAATCATAAATTGTTTCAATACTGGATTCATATCTACTTTATCAACTAGTGCATCAACATTTATAGGAGGTATTTGTGGCGATACCAATTCATCTGTTTCTAATTGTTATAATATAGGCGATATAGATGCCAAATCCAATGCAACCATAGTTATTTATTTTGGTAGCATTGTTGGTCGTGGCGTTAATATTCATAATTGCTACTGGAGAATTGAAAGTAACCAGAGTGGAAATGGGATTCAACGGTCTAATTCTGAAAAAAGAGCAAATGGCTCTAGCAATGACATAACAACAGGACGGCTCACAGATGAACAAATGAAAGACTTTGTAAACTACGTAGATTTCGATTATCCTAATGTGTGGGGGAGTGAATACTTTTTAAATAATAGCTACCCTTTTTTACAAATGATTCCTCCCAAAATGGATACCATAGTTAATTACCAGCAGCTTGTTGATGCGATTTATTATTTTAACAATCACGCTCTTGTAGATACAACTATTATTATAGGTGAAGATATTGATGTTTTAGAACGTCTGCAAATCACTAACCAAAATCAAAAACTATGGATAATTAGTGATAATATTCAACATACTTTAAAAGTACATAGTAATTATAGTGATGATGGCTATGTTTCTGGTGGTTTTGAGATTAGATATGATGCGTATCTAGTAATTGAAACTATTATTCTCGAAGGAATCATTATTCCACCATATAATTATAACTCTATTTTAGTGGATATTAAGGGTGGTACATTCATAATGAATAATAATGTGATACTGCGCAATGGAAGTGGTGTTCGTGTAGATGCTGGAGGCACGTTTATTATGAATGGTGGAATGATAAGCGATAATCAATCAGAAGGTGTGTGTGTATACAGTCCAGATAGTACCTTTCTCATGACTAATGGTACAATCTGTAACAACAAAACAACCTATTGGGGTGGTGGTGTGAATATAGAATCGGGTTCATTTATTATGTATGGCGGCTCAATCCACAATAACATCGCACCATTAGGTGGAGGAGTATGTGTTAATAATGGAAAATTTATTATGTATGGAGGTGAAATTAGAAACAATATTGCTAGTGTTCTAGGTGGTGGCGTATGTTCTGGTGATCGATTCGTCATGTATGATGGTATAATTAGTGAAAACATATCAAATGGTCAATATCAATACCCATTATCTGGTGGAGGTGGAGGGGTATATTATACAGGTACCTTCATAATGAACGGAGGAGTCATTAGTGATAACAATGCAAATGGCGGTTATGGTGGAGGCATATATCAACGTGGAAATACACTAAGTATTAATAACGGTATCATCAGTGGAAATACTGCTGTTTTTGGAGGAGGGATACTCAGTTATGGCGAGGTTAATATATCTAGTGGTACTATAATTGATAATACTGCTACTATCGATGGTGGTGCCATGTACCTAATAGGAAATAGTAGTTCATTTGTTATGTATAGTGGAATAATCAGTAACAACCATGCAATAAATAATGGTGGAGGAGTGTATGGTAATGGTTCAATCATTCTTGGAGGAACAACAGTAATAAAAAACAATACAAGAACTATCAATGAAATAGCTAATAATGTTCATCTAGGGAGCAATCAATATATTACAGTAGGTACAGGACTCGATGGTAATGGGGTTCTTGAACCCGAATCAAATATGGAAATCTGGGTGACTACCGAAATAGAAAATGGTCTTATAATAAATTTTGGAGCAACAGAATACATGACATCATTGTTTTTTTCTGATGAAAATAATATGAATGTTGATTATGAAAAAAATCAACTATTTATACCAAAACCGTTAAACATTATGACGTCTATGCTGTCAAACGGTACAATCGGTATAGACTATAATCAAACATTAATTGCAAATGGTTCTGCGCCCATCACATGGAGCGTTGAAAGTGGCACAATACCTGAAGGGTTGATATTTTCTACGGATGGTTTAATATCTGGAACTCCTATAAAAAGTGGTTTATTCGAATTTACAGTTAAAGCAGAAAATAGTATAAGCTATAACACTCAAGTATACACTATTACAGTAGTACAAGCTGATGAAAACGATATCACAGCATCGTTTACAGATCCGGTTTTTCTAGCATATGTACGTCAAATCACTAACAAACCAACTGGACCTATATTTAACTATGATGTAGAGAGTATTCTTTCTGTTAATGTCCAATCCCGAAACATATCTAGTTTATCAGGTATTGAGCATTTTGTTGCATTGACGATTCTAGGTTGTGGAAACAATCTGCTGACAGAGTTGGATGTATCGAACAATGTTGCATTGATAGAGTTGTATTGTGACAGAAACCTATTAGCTAGTTTAGATGTATCTAAAAATACAACTTTGACGAATCTTGATTGCCGAAGCAATCAACTAACAGAATTAGATGTTTCACATAATACTAATTTGATAAATCTCAATTGCGATAGTAATCTGCTAAAAGAATTGGATGTTTCATCTAATGTTAATCTTAAATATCTTGGTTGCGGAAGTAATAAACTAACGGATCTAGATGTCGTCAATAATTATGCGTTGTTATATCTATATTGTGGTAACAATAAACTTATGGAGTTAGATGTATTATCTAATATTGTCTTGACAGATTTGCTTTGCCATAACAATCAGCTAACGGAGTTGGATGTATCACAAAACACTGCTTTGACATATCTCCATTGCAATAACAATCAGATAACTGAATTAGACATATCTAACAACATTGCTTTAATGTATTTCAATTGTGAAAGCAATCAGTTAACGGAGCTAGACTTATCAAACAATGCTACTTTGTCCATGCTCTACTGCGGTAACAACCTACTAACAGAATTAGACCTCTCATACTATTCTATAACTATGCATATGCTCGTAGACTGTACGAAAAATATATTAGCTTCTACCGATGACGTAATCGGTTGGGAAGATAGAGGACTGATATTAAATAACTCGTTCCATTTCTACCCACAAAACTCAACATCTGTGCCTACTGCTCCAAAAAGCTTCTTAGCCACACCATGCGATGGGCAAGTAACTCTTACTTGGAGTATACCAGCACGAGAAGGCATTAATGCCATAACAGGATACCAAGTTTCAAAAGACAACGGTGCAACCTGGGAAGCTGCTACTGATAACGCTTCTCATATCTTCTTAGATTTGACAAATGGCGAGAGATACACGTTCAAAGTACGTGCAGTAAGTATTGCTGGATATGGTATTGAAGCTACAAAAAGAGCAACTCCAATAGCGGGTAGTGGAGACATTGATACTATAATAATTAGCTATATACCTCTATCAGCAATAAATCTTTCAACAAACGAAAATATCGTAACACTTTCAAACTTAATAGCTTCAAAAATATTACCAGTTCATGTTACTGTTACCGATGGTATGACTTATGCGCAAGCAAACATAATCAGCTGGATTGGTTCATTTAACGGTGAAGTAATTGGTGCGAAGATGCTGACGGCAATATGGGAAGCACCAGTTGGGTTTATAAAAGGATCAAATCCGATTACGATAACAATCCTTATTAACATAGAGGAAGTGCAAACACTAGCTGCAATTCCAATATCAAATAGATCAGAATTGGAAAAAATAGGAAATGACCCTGCATTTCCACTTGATGGGGATTATTATATGACTTCTTCTATTGATTTCTCTGGAACAGAATGGATTCCAATTGGTTCATATGACAATCCATTTATTGGTGTTTTTGATGGTCAAGGAAATATTATTAACAACCTAACTATTTCGGGAGAAGTCGATTATGCTGGTTTATTTGGAGTTGCTCAAGATGCAACTATTAGAAACATAAAGCTTGAAAATACTAACATAAGTATTAATGGTTATTATGCGGGAGGTGTTTGCGGTTTTGCTATGTACAATACTACAATAAGTAATTGTTATAACACTGGTAGTGTTTCTGTATCACTATATAATCCTCATGTTTCTAGTATGTTTGTATATGCAGGAGGGATTTGTGGGAGTGCAGGAACAAATGTTATATTATCAAACTGCTTCAATACAAGTACGGTTTCAGCTTCTAGTGATGGTAACTGTACTGCCTATGCTGGAGGGTTATGTGCAACTTCATTTCATTCGATAATCAACAACTGTTATAATACAGGGACGGTATCATCATCAGCTACAACTGCTTACACATCAGCTATTACTGGCGGAATATGCGGTTGGGCTTCAAACGAATCAACTTTAATAAACTGTTATAATATAGGGACAGTAATTTCATCTCATGAATTTGTTAACAATAGCGGAATAGCTGGTGGGATTTGTGGCTTCTCTGACATAAATATAATAATTAGTCGTAGTTATTGGCGACTAGAAAGCGATCAAATTATTGATGGTACTGTTCGTCAAAATCATGAAAAGAGATATATTGGGAATATTGAATTTAGTACAGAATACTTGCTAACAGATGCGAAAATGAGGCAGCGGTCTTCTTTTGAGGGATTTAACTTTGATAGTATTTGGGGTTTCATAAGAAGTGAATATGATTACCCTGTATTACGTGCATTTATTGATGTTAATGAAAATAGTGCAACAATTTATGGGCGAGTTAGTAGCTACAATCCTAAGAATGAAATAACTATTGTTTTATATAAAGCAGGTAGTGCTTCTAATGTTATTATATCTACAACGATTGCTGCGCAAGTAACAGAGAGTAGTCTGGTGACCCAAGAATTTGTTTTAGTTGATATACCTGAGGGGGTTTATGACCTTGTTGTTAGCAAAGGTGGGCATTTGAGCTACATGATTACTAATGTCATTGTTGGTGGTGTCGATATAGACCTTTCAACAAATTCTGATAAAGAATACAGCACGATTAACCTTTTATCAGGAGATATCAATAATGATGGTATAATAAACGCATCAGATCTCAATTTATTTATTGCTAGCTTTGGCAGCAGTCCGCCAACTAATGCGCTAGCAGATATTAATGGGGATAATGTCGTTAATGCGTCAGATTTAAACATTTTTATAAGTAACTTCGGAAGAAGAAACATAGAAATTGAATATTAATAAATGGGAGGAAAATAAAGTGAAGAAACTAAAATCATTATTGTCCATTACTCTAGTCCTCGTCCTACTCGCAGGGTTTATGCCCGCAACCCTAGCTGTTAGTGAACCCACTGTTGCCATCTCTCAACAAGCGACTGAATACCCTAGCGTTAATAAACTCGTCATGACTGTGACCCTTCCGGAATCAGCAGGACCGATAACTACTGTGAGTCTGAGTATGTCATATGACAATACTGTTATTATTCCTGTAGATGCTTCAACAGGAGCGCCGATTATGGTTGTTATGACAAGCCAAACAACCCCTTTTAAAACACCGTTGGCCTTTGGGTTTATGGCTCCATCGAATCTTTGGGAAACAAGCAGTGAGAGGACGCGCTTTGACACGGTAGCAAGTGACTTCGCAGGCAAGGATGCAAGCTTCGGAATAGACGCTATTGAGTTTTACTTTACATTGGCCGATGGAAAAGCTGATAGCGATATAAATAAAGGTACATTTATGCTGGAAATAGGGCATATAAATAACTGTAACGCGTCTATTGGGCTAATGGATACAACTGAGTTTCACCTCGGGCACACAAGCAATCTCGACTCCATTGACCTCGAATCATTCACCTACACCAATAGTGAGGTGAGACCTATCGGTACATTAGCAATAGACCCCATCGCTGCTATTACTGTACCGGATTTGTTTGCGTTGAATGTTGACACACCTATGACAACACCAATCACTTCTGCATTACCCACGCTTATAATCGAAGACATATGGGGTGATGATATTGATGAAGATGACATCAATTACCCTGCTATTACTTGGTCGATTACCAGCAACCCAGATGCTGATAGAATAAGCATAAATTCGTCAACTGGCGTTATCTCAGTCGCTCCTGGCGCAACTGCTGGTACAGTTACTATTATGGCTGATGCAGGCAGCAATATTAAAGCGACTCAGGACATCGTTGTGAGCCGCAATACTGCAGTGGCAACCCTTATAAACATCAACGGAGCATCCAATATCGCTGTACCAACAACCGGCACCGAAACGGAAACATACACCGCAACCATCCTTGACCAATACGGCAGTGTATTTTCAGGAGCGGTTACATGGAGTGAAGTTGCAAGCTCAGCAGGAGTGAGCTTTAACGCAACCACCAGCCTTGTTACAGTTGACAATACAGCAGCTACATACCCTGTTTCATATCAAATTAAAGCTGTTGCTGGTTCTGCGGAAACTATTAAAACTATTACTATATCTCGTGAAGCGGCAATACCGACAACCCTGACAGTTTCAGGTGGACAAGTTGATATCATCATTCCCGCTGACGGTGCTGCTGATGCGTTGTCCACAGCATTTACCGCTACGGTACTTGACCAATATGGTGATGCTTACAATGGCACGATAAACTGGAGCATTTCACCAATAGTTGGTGTTAGCATCGGCTTTGATGGCGTTGTCACTGTGAGTAATAATACAAAGTCTGCTATTACGGATATATTCGGGCTTCCACTGACGATAACAGCGACATTGGATGGCACTACGGTCAGCGGTACTGGAAACATAGTGGTTAAACGTGCTATGGCTGTACCTGTTTCAATGGAAGTATACAAGGGTTCAGATACAACAGCAATCACAGCAGATACAATCACGATTCCAGCAAGTGGAAGTCCGAATACAACAACATACAACGCAAAGACATATGACCAATATGGCAGCGAGTTTTCTGATAATTATGCATATACCCTAACAGCGACCGGTGCTGCCGATGCAAATGTTACGAATAGCGGTGCAACTGTTTCCGTTGCTGTTGGTGCAACTGATGGAGGAACATTTAATTTTCTCATATCATCAAATGCTGATGCTAGTATAATGACAACAGTGTCAATATCAATTAAAGACATAGAAATTATCTGGCCAACTATCACAAGCATATCGAATCCTGTTTATGGAGACAGTTGGAACGAAATAATCACTCTGAGCGGTGGTTCGGCAGCTTTAGCAGCAACGAATGTACCCGGTATGTTCTATATTTCTGATTCATCAGGAACGCCAATTGGGTCGAATTGTCCAAATGCTGGTGTTGGAATATCGTATTATGTCACATTCAAATCGGACAATGATTCATATACAATTATCAGCAGTGTAGAATCAGTAAGTATTAATCCGAAACCTATAACATTATCCATAAGCGCAGAAACCCGTGAATACGGTGCTGCCAATCCATCTTTTTCGATTGTCACTCCAGTTAGCGGTGTATTAGTTGGCAGCGATACTGTGGTTGATTTGGGTCTCAACTTAACTACACTAGCAACAGCAACAAGCTCGCCTGGGAATTATGAAATTACTGGTACAGCAAGCAACACAAATTATGATGTTACGATAGCTCCCAATACTGCTTTGACTGTTACAAAAGCTACTCTCACTCTTACGGGTACACCAAGTTTTGCGTCAATTTTTGCCAATAATTCTAGCAATGCTTCTGAAGCTGCGTTGATTTCAGCTGTGCAAGCAGCTAATTCAACACTGGCAGCAACATATATCAACGGTTCAGAAACATTAGATGCGATTTGGTCATTAAGCAGCGCAACTCCCTTTAACCCAAAAGGTAGCTCATATACGTTCATCGCAACATTGACACCATCTGATAACAATAATTTTAATTATAGTGGTTCAGATGCCACATTCACAGTTATAGTAAATCCTGTGAATGGTACATATTTATATACTCCTGCTACACTCCTAAAAGCAAAATCCGAAATTGATGCCGCTATTAATATGGCTGCTCTGGGGTTGCCAACTAGCATTTCAGTTTCATATGATAACAGCGTATCAGGAGATACATACAGTATATCAGCTTGGAGTTATACTCTGTCTGAACTGAAAACTATTGATGTTACTATAACAGACCAAATCATAGACCTAATACCCACAGTTGATTTCCCTGTTTGGGCAACAATTGATTTGAGTGGGCTTAAAACTGAATTAACGATCACGAATAAATATCTTGTCACAGTAAGCATTACCCCACCATCTGACATCATATATGGCAACACACTTGGGGATTCTACTGCTGCACAAATAGATATAGGTAATGGTATAGAGGCATCGCCGTCATGGAGCTACCTATATTCTGGGACAACCCGAAATGGTACTGCATATAATTCATCTTCAAAACCAATAGTTGCTGGCACATACACAGTCACAGCAACTTTAGTCAGCGATACATATTATGGCAGTGAGACCTCAACATCATTTACTATATCACCAAAAGCTTTAAATGCAGGTATGATAAGTATTAGCGGAGCATATAGCTTTAGTGGGAACGCAATTGTACCTGTGTATGCTATTACTGATGGAACATTGTTAAATGAATCTGATTATAATATCGCACTAACGAACAATATAAACGCTGGTACTGCTAATCTAGCAGCAACAGCAACTGCGACAGGCAACTATACTGGAACAGCAACACAGAGTTTCACCATTGACAAAGCATCGGCACCTTCTATAAACCCAATTAGCAGAGAGCATTTAACCAACGCTGCTTCAACGGGAGTTATTGACATAAGTGCTCTATTGCCAGCCAATAGAGGAGCGACCACATATGCTTTCGATAGCGTAAATACAGGAGAATCAATTGCTATTAGCAGTATTAACGCAACAACAGGTGAATTTGCATACACAACAGTCAATACTGCTACTGCGACGTCTTTGAGCATTGATATCAAAGCCACGATGATCAATTATTCAGATGCTATTTTAACGGTCACAATCAGCATTGTAGATAAAACAATCCCTGTAATAATAGGTATTCCAACTATTAGTGGTACTATGAATTATGGGCAACCTTTGAACACACTTTCAATATCGGCTCAGTTTGATGATGGCATGGGTACTGTTGTAGATGGAATTATCGATTGGGATTCGCCGACAATTGTTCCTGATGCTGGTACGCAGGCAGTTCCTTGGACTTTCACCCCAACTGATTTTACTATGTTTGCATCAGTAACAGACACGGTCTCAATAACGATAGGCAAGTCTGTTCCCCTTGGCACACCGATTATTAATACTATTTCGCAAGCAGGTCAGACTTTAGCTGATGCGAACCTATCACCGCCTAGTGCTGGATTTGTCAATCCATATGACAATGCTATAATCGTTTTAGGTACGCTGACATGGGATGCAGGCGACTCTCAGGTTGTTATTGCAAACACTGACTATAATTGGACATTCACGCCAGCTGATTTAAGCAAATATGAAATAATCAACGGGAGCTTTCGACCATATACAACCAGTGGAGGAAGCGGAAGTGGAAGCGGAGGCTCTGGCGGTTCTGGAGGTGGTTCTGGTGGAAGTAGCGTCATCGATAGTACTGATACACCTACGGCATCTGGCGATGGGGTAGCAGATGATTCTCTACCCGGTGGAAGCACGGTTTTAACGCCTGGTAATCAGCCTCCAGTCAAAAACAATGATGGCTCTGTCACGCTGTCTGGCGGCGGTACGATTACAACTGAAAACGAGTCTACAATTGAAGTTCCTAGCGGAACTGTGGTAAATCAAGATGGATCTATTACGATCCCCATTGGCAGTGATGGAGCAGTGATTACAAACAGCGATGGAACGACCATCCAAGTTGGTCCAGGACTGACGATTATGCTTCCAGTTGGCGATATGCCATTACGCAGTAACGATATCATATGGAACAATCCCTTTATCGATGTAAGAGAAAGCGATTGGTTCTATGAGGACGTGAAGTATACATATACCCATGGGTTGACCAATGGTACAAGTGCCAATACGTTCAGTCCTCGTGCTCCCCTCACAAGAGGTATGCTGGTAACAATCCTTTACCGTCAAATAGGTGAGCCTGATGTCAGCAATGTGAACAATCCGTTCAACGATGTTGGAATGGCATACTATACAAACCCCATCATTTGGGCAGTAGCTAATGGTATCGTGAATGGTTATGCAAGTGGCAGGTTTGGTCCCAGTGATCCGATATCAAGACAAGACCTAGTTGTGATATTGCTACGTTTTGCGCAGTACATGGATTATGAGCTTCCAAAGGAGCGAGATGCTATGGTATTTCCTGATGATGCTGTGATTTCTGATTATGCTAAATCAGCTGTAGCTGCGCTTTATCAAGCAGGTATTATCAACGGAAAAGAGGATGGCAACTTTGACCCGCTAGGCAATGCGACCCGCGCTGAAGTAGCAGCTATGCTTAATAGGTTTTTTGATGCTGTTTCTTAGGCGACACTAGAATCAAAATACAAATTTTAAATGGGTTCCCCTTTCACGATACGGAAAGGGGAACCTATTGTTAATACGGGTGATAGTTTCGGCAGCTTTCGTTTGCTCCTTAATTTTATACATGGTGGAATGAGATTTTTCGCTTCGCTCAGAATGACACGGTTAGTACGTACTATGTCTACACTGACTAGCAATGCAAAAGATTCTAGTATCCCAGTGACTGCAACAATTGTAATTCTTGTTGTAATTTATACCAAAGACCTTTATAATGGTGAAAACAAGATGATTGGTTGTAATTAATATGAAAAAACGCATTATTTCTTTGGGTCTGGTAATGGGCATTTGTCTTTCGATTGTATTTGTGCAAGGAACATATGCTGTAGAAAGCCTGTCTAATTTTTATCCTCAGTTAGTATATGAAAGCCAGTTTATTGATGTTCCCGAGAGTGCTTGGTATTATGATAGTGTTTGCGGGGTCTTCGAGTATGGTATCATGGGTGGGAAAAGTAGCGATAGCTTTGACCCCAATGGGAGCTTGACTATAGCGGAAACACTTAAGCTTGCAGCAATCCTCCACAAGGGCTATTATAACGGAGATACTACCTTTGTCGAAGGGATTCCTTGGTATGAAACCTATGTGGATTATGCGCTGAAAAATGAAATAATTCCAGAGGCATATAATAATTATAGTGTAGCAGCAACACGCTCGGATTTTGCGCTCATTATAACAAGCGCATTGCCTGATGAGGCTATAACCCCAATAAACCGTGTGGTAAATGGAGCAATTCCTGATGTGCTGGAGCATTATAGTTACGGCTGGGCGGTTTATATACTTTATCGTGCCGGTGTGCTTACAGGCTCTGATGGCGATGGAACATTTTATCCCAATAGCACACTGAGACGAGCAGAGGCTGCAACCATCGTAATGCGCATCATTAAAGCCGATATGCGTCAGCGGATAACTCTAAATAACCCCTTGTCCGCAGAAGAGATATATCAACTGGCATCACCCGCTGTTTTCTACATCGAAATATTAGACGATGAAGATGAAGTGATAAAAACCGGCAGTGGATTTTTCATTTCGGACTCGGGGCTTGCTGTGACGAACTATCATGTTATCATCGGGAGCCAAATCGCAAAGATAACAATGGATGATGGCGAAGTGTATGATGTCTCCGGGATATATGATTACGAATGGAAAAATGACCTTGCTCTCATTCAAGTTGATGTGAGCGATGTTCCATATCTTCATGTCGGTGATTCATCGAATCTACTCACAGGAGCGACGGTTTATGCTCTTGGTAGCCCCCTTGGATTGAAAGGCTCCTTTTCCGCTGGGATAGTTTCTCAATCTGTTAGAGAAATCGAGGGTGTGGAGTATATCCAACTTGATGCTGCTATATCCAGCGGGAGCAGCGGTGGAGCACTACTTGACACAGCTGGAAGGGTTGTTGGCATAACCAGCGCAACAGCTATTGGAGCGCAAAACATTAATCTGGCAATGCCCATAAATCTCATAAACTCCATGAGCAATGACACATATGTACCTCTGGGGTCAATCATAATGGAAACTGCTTTTTACGATGGACATGAGCCAGCTCCTGATTTTGGTGCTTTCTTTGGTATTCGTGTATTTAACATAGACGATACCCGCCGCAATAATATTACCTATTCCTATCGCCTGAGCGATCTGGAGGATCTGGGCGATGTGGATGATATAATAGATACATATATCCATTTAATGGAACAATACCTCTTTGTCCATACTAGCTATCTCACTAGAGATGATGATGAATATAGAGTATTTGCGAATCTCACCAACGATGTCACAATCGCATTGGGCAAAAACATAGTTAGAAACCGTGAATGCTTAACTATCATACTTTCATAATTACATTCAATAAATTGCAACCTTAAACAATACTTAAATATAAAAATCATCTTCCATTTTATTGTAATTATAAAATGGAAGATGATTTTTATTTTGCTTAATGTGATTGTTCCCTCGTTAATGCATATTATTCGCAAATTACGAATTACCTGATGAACGTTTAGTAGTTTTCATAATAATCACCACTAGAATTATAATAATAACTGTTGGGTTGCGAATTAAGCTGAAGAAGACCTTTGATAATGCGCGAACTGTTCCAAAGAGAGCTCCGAAAACAGCGTGAGCAACCCCATATACAACACCCATAATTGTGCCGAGCACTCCAAAGGATGCTCCTAACACGATGCCAAATACTCCCAATAGGCACGAAATCCCGATAAATACCACCAAAAGCAACGATATAATTTTTAGCAACAGTTTCAATTTCTTCAACCTCCCTTGCTGATATGAAAGTACCGTTATATTATCACCCTAATGCATAAAAACAATATAAAAAAGATTAAAGTAGGGTTAAAACACAAGGGTGACTCCCTTCGTTATAGTTGAAATACTACACGAAATATAGGTAATATACACCGATTATATTGATGGCGAGATTAGCACCAATATGCACAATGGCACTTCCGAAAATACAGTTGCATTTTTTCGCCACGTGATTGAGGACAAATCCACCTAGAGCAAGGCATATAATTCCTAGAAGCAGCATAGCTGGAGCGGCTCCGCTTTTTATTACAAAAACATGGTAAAAGGCAAAGAGGAAGCTAGATAAAATGTGGGCATAATATCTCATACCTAATTTATGAAGGCTCAAGAATACGAAGCCTCTGAAAAATAACTCTTCCAAAGCTGCATTGATGAAAATAACATATAAAAACACATAGTGGTAATTTCGGCGCTCAATCCCCACATTCGAAAGGGCTTCAAGTATCATATTAGGTTCCAGAAGGTTTTTTGCAGACATATAAGCGATAATAACAAAGACGAAAACCATCAGTCCAAAAATAGAAGCTTTCTTTATCGCTTGTTTATATTTAATGTCGAAAAGCAGGTCTTGAAATCGACCTGCTTTTGCGATTTTTGTATAACCGAATGTACCTAAGAGAAATAGTAGCATCTTCGCTATTGAGGTTAAATAATATTGATTATACTGGGTATGAAGCATTACAGCGTGAAGTATACACACAATAATTGCCACTAGGCTTATATACATCGAGCTTTTACGTTTGTTGGAACTCACTTTGGAACTCTCCATAATCACCATCAAGGAATACTACGCTTAGTTATTCAATTGATAATTCAATCTCATCGCTATCCTCTGCGGCTTCTCCATTGCGAGGACCATCTGCACTACCGTATAAGGACTCGATTCTCGCAAAAGCTTTCTTTTTCCAGTTACCTTTGCGATAAATAATTTGAAGAGCGATGAAACCGTAGAGCTGACCGCCAACTTGACTCCAATAAACAGCTTTTACGTCTTTTAGGAAATAGTTTAGCACATATATGAGGGGGATGCGTATGCCCAAGGTTTGCATAAGGGCATTTGTCATGGGTATGACGGTCTCACCAGCACCTCTCATAACGCCACCCATTGGTTGGTTGATGGCATTTAATAGATAGAAAGGCACCACTATACGCATCATGGTCAATGCAGCGAGAATGGTTGGCTCGTTGTCAGTGAATAGCATAAGAGGGTATCTGCCGTAGATAAGGAGCAAAGTCGCCATAACAGCGGTTAAGCTGACACTGAGTAGGAAACCTTGTTTAACACCTGATTCTACTCTGTCCATTCGACCTGCACCCACGTTTTGAGCAGTGTATGATGTCATTGCCATGTTGAATGCTTGGATAGGCATTCCAGCAAATGAGTCGACGCGCATGGCAGCGACATAACCAGCGATGTTGACGGTTCCATAGGAATTGAGGAAGCCTTGAATCACGACACCACCAATTGACATGGCACCCTGCTGGATTGCCGATGGAAATCCTAAAGTTACGATTTCTTTTGCAACTGGCGGTGTAATTCTCAGCTCCTTGAAAGAAATCCGAGTCATGGGATTTTCTTTATGAAGGCGTGATAGAAGAACAACGCAGGAGACTGCCTGTGCAATGATTGTTCCCAATGCACTTCCTGCAACACTGAGATCCATGTGGAATACAAAAATGTAAGTTAAAATTGCGTTAATAGCCGATGAAAGGACTAAGGTATAGACCGGCGTTCGCGAATTGCCGATGCCTCGCATGAAACCAGCACTCATATTATATAGCATTTGAAAGACAACGCCACAATATGATATTCGCATATATGCAAGGGCGAGTACGAATAAATCGTCAGGGGTATTTAGCAGACGTAGGACAAAGGGGGAATAAATATATCCAACCACGGATAATCCGCCTCCTACGATTAAAGCTAGAAAAATTGCTGTATGTAAGGTCTGGCGTACCGCTTTTTCGTCTCTGGCTCCGAAGTATTGTCCAACTAGTATGGTTGCGCCTTGGGACACACCCATAAATATCGCAATCAAGAGTCTTAGGAGTGGACCGCTGAGTCCCACAGCTGCCATTCCGATGTGACCCACACCTCGCCCGACGATTATTGTGTCAGTCATATTGTATAGTTGCTGGAAAAAATTTCCTAGTAGAATGGGTACAGAGAATTTTAGTATTTTTTTCCAAGGTGTGCCTTCGCGAAAGTCAACGCTACCTCTTCTCACGCCGCCACCTCCGCTTCTTCCGCCACCTCCGCTGCCACCACCTCCTCTGGCTACTGAATTATTTTCGCTTCCTTCTGTGTTGCTTGGTCTTTGTGAATCAGCCATTAATGGTCACTTCCTTCTTTTTCTTTTGTAATATCATAGCATATATGTAATAAAACTACAATACAATGTAAAATTTTTGTGAATTAATGGGATTATTTTGTTGTATTGTAAACATAATCCCAGAAACTCATTTTCATGGGCTTCTGGGATTTTTGTTAATATCTATAGATTGTGAAGGAGCTGTGAGTATGCACTGATCAATAACAGTTACAATGAGAGATAAAATCAATCTTCTTTTAGGAGCTGTGTCAATAGTTTAATATCTTCAATTTCTTTATTAAACAGTGAAAGCATTATTTGCCCTTGAGCTTCGACAGCTTCCACATATACTTCGATTTCTCGAGTGAAGTCGGGGTCTTCTTCATCGTACTTGCTAAATATACCAATTGAAGCTTCGTTCACATCGGCTTTTGTAAAGTTTTTGCCACTACCCCAATAGAGGTTTTCTTGGTTTGATCGACCCCAATGCATATCTGTCTCAATGGCGATTACTTCAGGAGAAAAGAACATAGCATACCATTCCATGTAATTGTTCACTGTCAGTGCAGCTTCAAAGGCACCGTCTATGTCTCCCTCTTCCAAAGAAGAAATTGCCTCTAGCATTAGACCGATGTTAAACTGAGGAGCTTCATGGGGTACAATGGGCCATTCATACATCAAGCCAAGAAGCCTGTCTTGAATAAATTTGAATATTTTGAGATTTTTGTCAGTAAGAGCGGCTCCTTTTTCCCTTATCACAGCTAGCTCATCGTCAGTTGCTCCATTCTCCCAAGCTTTGTAAAACTCCAGATTTATTATTTGCACTTCGTTTCTAAGAAGCTTCGCGGCTTCATTCATTTCTTCAACAGCAGCGAAATAGCTATCCATGTCGGCACCGAACAAAGCCATTATTTCCTCGTCCACCGCATCTGTTAGTCTGTCATATTGGGCAGTAAAGTCAAGATACAACGCAGGTGTCTGGTCAATGTATATAGCCATTGCCCCATAATATTTCAGATTGAAATCCATGACTGCTTCGTTGTATGTATCCTTGGTGTCGAAATTGGAGTGATATATTTCATAATAAAAATCAAATACATCCTCACCTTCTGCATCAAAGAGAAAACCGTTTGCTAAAGAGGGAACACCGGCTATCATATAAGCAAAATCATCTGAATAAGTGTAGGTCATATAGCCGTCAGTCAGAACGCCCTCGGGGAAGCAATGTTCAGGTGTTGGAGATAGCTCCCATGTGTTTGTGAAAAATTCCAGCATTGTAAAGAACTCATGGGGAGAGCTGGAGTAGGTATATGCATCGAATTCGAAGGCTGGTAACTCGAAGTTTAGAATTGCCAAGGTTTTGCTTTGCCAATCAGGCTTTGCATTGTTGATCATTTCCCAAGAACCAGTGAGCCAATCAAATTGTGTGTATGATGATCCCCATTCTTCGGCGCCATGCAAAACCACAAGAATGTCGTTTTCAGGAATATAGAGGGAATCTATCATAGCTTTTGATATTGCCAATACAAGTCCCACGGCGGCGCTATCATCTTGAAAACCATCGAAGTACATATCATAATGTGCTGCGAGTAGAATTTGCCGATCTGAACTTTTTCCAGGTATCTTACCCACTACATTATACGTGGTACCTTCTCCAATGGCGACAATATTGTCAACAATAAGGGTTGCTTCAACGATGTCATCCTCCAGCAATTCCATAATATACCTTGCATCATTTCTGCTGATGCTAAGACAAGGTATGCTAACAGGACCGCAAACATCCTGTGCATTGAGAGCATCGTTACTGATTTCAGCAAACCCGCCATCTTGGGAGGCAAGTATTGCAATAGCTCCCTCATATTCGGCTTGGAGCAAGGGATAGGTTATCCACCAGTCATCACGCTGGTTTATATCGATTAGAACAATTTTACCAGTGGCATCAAGGTCTTCGTAATCATACATCGTTCCTTGTCCAGCATAGATAATTTCGGCTGTAATACCCTGAGACGAAGTTGCACCCGTGGCATATGAATGGAGCTGTATGAGTTTGTCATCGCCTTCCAATTGAATGGTGGCACCGTTAAATTGCCATTTATCGCAGGGGACTCCCACCAGCTCGACATCAATCAATCCGATTTCCAACATTTGCTCCGCTAGCCATAAGGCTGCTTCATGTTCTGCATCGCTTCCTGCAGTTCGCGACCCCAAAGCCGAGCTTCTAAACTGCGGATTTTCCGCAAGCTCCACTGCTATGTCATAGGCATAATTCGTATCAACAGCTTCAATGAATGCATCATACATAATTTGAAGCTCCTGGGGCAGCGGATATGCTTCCTCAACAGTTTCGTCAACCTTGTCACCACACCCACTTAGCGAAAACACAAGCACTATAGCAAGAAATAAGGCAATTACTCTCTTTTTCATTTTTTCCCTCCATACTGTTTTGTAAAAAAAGAATATCACCGATTATTTTACCTGTCAATAATGCAGTGAATAAACCTTCCAAACTAACCCTTCTTAGTGTTCGGGCAATCACATTCAGCATTGAGAAATAGGCTCCTATCACCCTAAAGCAACCACCAATAAATAAATCTGATTTTTCAAAAAATCAGCTATCTTTGTGCGTTTTGAATTGCCATTGCGCAGTCCACAGCAAGCGCCACACACAGGCATTGGAGCTCATTTATAGCATCGGTGATTTCCAGTTCATAACTATCGCCCCAAGTGAACCATTGTTTCGACATCTGCATTACCTGCCGACCGTTGTTATCGTCCAGAGAGTATTCATGCGCCCAAACATCTCCGTCGAGATGCCAAGGAAGGCCATCTATACGATAGCTCTGCCTCATAAAAGTGAATTCCTTGACAATTTCGCATATTTCAAGCCCACCAATCTCGACAAAAAACCTGGGCAGAAATGACCAGAGCTTCTGCCGGATGAAGGCTACTTCTGCGCCGCTTGCATCGTATATGTGCAGCTTCTTCCCCCAGGTGAAGATCTCACCTTCCGCAGTATACCTGTCATTACCATCCTCGTCTTTGATTGTAAAACTGTCACGCCATGAAAACACTCGTTGTTTTATATATAGTTTCACAACTAATCTCCTTAAATCTACTGTACTACCTCTGTCCTCACCATTGTACCACACATAAATATTTCTATAAAGCAAATGATAAAAAAAGTCATGCGGCCTTTTGAAAAGCCGCATGATTACAGGGTTTTTGGCACGCCAGAGAAGATTTGAACTCCTGACCTTCTAGTCCGTAGCCAGATGGTCGTTTTGCATATCGTACAGTTATTGCTTTTTGTCACAAATAGTGTATAGTTTTTGTGACGAGGTAATGAAATGATTGGAACAAACCCATTAGCGCAAATAAGCGATAGAATTTAAACCTACTAGCCTAGTGCATTATAAGTGGCATTTAGAAATAGTATGAATCCTTGAATAGCAATGAGAGTGAACATAGAAACGATAATCATTGTTGCTAGTCTATTATATTTATAATATAATGGTTATAAATCATTAGCCGAAGATTATGATATGATTTATTCGACATAATGCTATGAATTATTAAATACTTAGAATTGAAAGCCAAAACTGTATGATTTGACAAACTACCATTTAACACCTTACTAATAAACTCTAACCTCAACAATGAATGGAGAAAATAATATGCCTGAATTCGAATCCAATCGAATTGAATACAAACGCGAGCTTGATGATGGTGATAAGCTGGAGAAGGCTGTAGTGTCATTTCTCAATTATAATGGTGGAGGCGAAATATTCGTTGGCATTAACGATGACGGGAGCATTTATGGTGTAAATAATACGGATGAAGATCAACGTAAAATTGCAGATCGCCTTGGGAACAACATCCGTCCAAAGATATTAGGCTTGTTTGATATTATATCTGAAAAACGCGAAGGGAAAAGCATCATCCGCATCGTTGTGTCGAGCGGCTTGCAAAAACCATATTACCTCCGCAAAGAGGGAATGACAGAGAGAGGTTGCTTTGTCCGCGTAGGTGCATCGGCGCAACCAATGACTGAGGCAATGATTGAACGCTTACTGCAACAAAGACAAGCATCGTCTCTGTCCACAACGGCTGTTTCTCGGCAGACTCTGACTTTTGAGCAACTTCAAATCTACTACAACGAGCATGGGTTAAAACTGAACGATCAGTTCGAAGAAAATCTAGATTTGCGCACAGGAGATGGTGCTTATAATATGCTAGCATATCTTTTAGCAGATAGTAATGGAGCATCCCTTAAAGTAGCGAAATATGCAGGGACAAACAAAGTTGATCTTATCGAAAACGAAGAATATGGATATCGTTGCATAATTACTGCTATTTACAGAGTTCTAGACAAGCTTGCAGTTGAAAATAAGACATTTGCGAAAATCACATCAAGAAACCGCTTGGAACGCAAGCTCATTAATGAAGTTGCGCTAAAAGAAGCGTTTATCAACGCAGTTGTACATAATGACTACAGCCTGGCTTGGCCTGTCGTCGAGTTTTACTCAGACAGGGTAACAATCACATCTACGGGCGGGTTAGTGGAAGGTTTGTCAGAGGAGGATTTTTATAACGGACGCTCAATGCCCAGAAATCGCGAACTCATGCGTATATTCAAAGACATTGAGCTTGTCGAAGAATTAGGGTCGGGTATGCAGCGCATTTTAGATGCATATGACCGCTCAGTTTTTGAAATTACTCCGAGTTTTGTAATTGTCACTTTTCCATATGCTTCTGACTTTGATCGAGATGAAAACGAAAATGTAAATGATAACGAATTTGCGACAAATGACAAAAATAATATCGATGAGAACAATGGCACTATAAGTGGCACTATAAGTGGCACTATAAATGGCACTATAAACGAAAATGATGTATTAAAAGCTCTTAAAAATTCACCGAATGCGACATATGATGAATTGGGTGATTTATTTAAAATACCACGCAGGACAGTAGCAAGACATATAAAAACACTGCGAGAACAAGGGTTAATAAAACGCATCGGCTCGAACAAAACCGGATACTGGAAAACTATAGAGTAACTAATAACCTCTAAGTCATTCATCTATTAACATGATGAAAGTATTTATGTGTCTAGTCAACGGTTTCTATTAAACTCAAATCTGACTCTGGCTCGATGTTTGTTGGTGTATGTTGTGTTTGTCAAAAAAATATTGCGTTGGGAGTGCGGACACTTATTTGGATTTTTCACGCTGCTAACCTGATACTTCGCCTGTGCTATAAGGAAAATTTGTTTATGCCGATTCATAACAAAACCCTTGGAGTTATACATAATCCAAGGGTTTTGGCACGCCTGAGAAGATTTGAACTCCTGACCTTCTGGTCCGTAGCCAGACGCTCGTTTTGCATATCGTACAGTCAAGTGCAGAAAACACCTGTAATTGCATATATTTCCGCATCTGTGATTGCATCTGCTGCATAAGAAAACCTCCTGTGCATATCGAGATATGCAGTTCACGTTGACAAACCGTTGACTGGAAAAATGGCTTTGTCAACATTGGTTAACTGGCTTTTCGTTGAATTCTTCCTCTTTTATTATCGAGATACTTGGATGGTGTTATTAGCACTTTCTTTCGTCATCGAATATTTAGCGAATACCTCAGTAAGACTGAGGGATATGATATGTCTGGCAAAAAAAGCACATTACCGAGACTGTTATGTGGACATCAGCATCTTTACCGCTTCTACCAGGTGCTTGTACGCAAGCATATCCATCTTCTTTATGTAAGCAAGCTTATTGTACTCTTCTGAGCGCACTTCAGCAGATATATAAAAATCATCTTCCTTGAATACAGGTAAGTCTGTCTGATTAGTTAAAACTGCAGAAGCAAGATACATGACCATGCATGCTCGCTGCAATGCCACCTCGCCATTGAAGCTCTCGCTAAAAATGTGATTGCGAATATTTGTGATGCCCTTTTTCAAGAGATTGTATTCATCGGGATAAAGCAGACCTCTCCCTGCAATACACGCCGTAGCCCGAATGGTATCCCACAAAGCATCCTCCGGTCTAGCGTCAATTCCCCTGTACTCAAATTCGTTTAGCACAATGCTATGATAATTAGACTTTACCTCAGCGAAATCGTCTATAAACTCCATTAGAGCAGCAATGTCGTATAATTGTTTGATAATCTCCATTTCTTTGTCATTGTTGTATGGGATACCGGTTGTATGTGGGGCGAACGCTGTGAGCTTATCTGCAACAATACCATTCGCATTGGGAATCCTTACTGCTACCGTCGGAGGTTCGGTGAGCAGTAACTCGTTTTCAATGCTTTTCTCTACTGTTGTGCTGTATGGATTGTCCTCAAACACAATATCAAGTAGAATTGTTCGATCCTTTTCCGTCAAAGGTGACTTGTAGCTGAATTTAAAATGCCGTTTTTCGATATTTGATGTAGCATTACGTATATGCTCAACATTCTTTACAAATGGCCAGATTTTAGCTGCTGCTTCCAAGTATTCATCAACATCGGTATTAGGCTTAACGACTATGTCGATATCAGTTGAGAATCTGCGGGGTCTATCCATCAGGAGTATAAGCGATGTTCCACCTTTGAAAATAAAAGGCAGTCCTGAGCGTGCGATAGCTTCAATGAGACCAAATGCAAAAATCATACGTTCGATTAATTCAGGATCTCGCTTGCTCCGGTGTTGTATGGCTCGGATGTGTTCTATCGTGAATGTTTCAGTTTTTATCATTTATGGATGATCTCCTTACAACGGAAATATCGGTTCTGTCATTGATAAATTGAGTGATTTCTTGATCTTTGTTTCGTCGTTTGGCATACCGCATCAGCATATTGAAATTTATTACATACTTGGAAAAAGCTTCTTCATAGATTCCTGGATACTCGCTTCTGCTAATAATCTGATCCAACAATTTATTTGCGAATAAGTCAACCAATAGCTTTTCGAGTCTTGCATTATGACCGCTAACAGGTGCTTCGGACGTGAGCGGCAACACCGACACAGTAATGTCACCAGAATATAAAGCTATCTCTTTTACAGTTGGTTTATAAAGTGTTGTGTACTCGTTTTGGCTAGATAATGTGTTAAACACGCTCTCACAGAGGAGCTTTTCGACTTCAACGAATATGAAATTGTGCGTCAATTGATGGTTGGTAAACTCGTTGAATATGTACGTTTCCCATACGATATACGTAAGCAACGGAAATTGCCTTTGCAAAGATTCGAGTATATCAGATGCGACACTTGTAAGATTAGCGTTGAACTCAATTAACGAATCGTCTTCGGTGTATATACGATAAACGTCATGTGCAACTCGCTGAATAACCTGCTTTTTGCTGAGCTCATAAAGAATCCAGCCAATTGTACTGTCTTTAGCCAATGGCTTGTCCTTCTTTATGTAGTTGATGAGTTCGCCCCTAGTGAATAGTGGGACATCAGCAAAAGCGGCTCTAATCCCCTCGTAATTGCTCATTTTTACACCACCACCTGACTGAAATGGGTTTATATCTCTATTATAACGATATTCATAGACAAATCAAGCGTTTTGGCAAATTATTAATATTTTGCCAAAACGCTTGATATTTTAACTTGAAAAACTATTGATACTTCATGGTTTGAGTAGATTAATGTCTAATTTTATAAAATATCTATATTCGAGATAAAGAATCATTTTGACTTTGTAAAAGCAATAGAGTAGTTTTGAGAAATGTCTGAACCTCTTAGTCTATAGTGCATAAGCAAATCAGTTATTTGGTTTTCATCTTGCCAATTGCTACTTTGCTCTCTCAATATTAGCTTACTGGTTGGAGTAATACTATGCATATACTTATCGTATTCACTTCGTAGTGTTGGCAATCCATCGATAACTAGAATGCGGCAGGCATCATCAGGTAAATCAATACCATCGTATCGGTTAACTAAAACCACCAAACCAACATGCTCTTTTTTTAGTGCAGCAACGATTGTAGCAATTGTCTCTCCAGTAGCTATTGTTGAATTACATTGTAACAATAATACCCTATCATCATAGTAAACACAACCGACTATCAGGGGGAGTGTTCTTGTACTATTTTCATGTAAAATTGATACCGGTTAATGCGAATGTACTTGCAATATACACATTCAAGCATCAGTATCTTCCTCTCCATCCTCTTCTTGATATATTATTCTAGCCTTTACAAATGCACTGATTGTCTCACAATCATTAATTGCTAGTTTCATGAGGTCTTCTGTTAGTTCCAACCCAAATGGATATCGCGGTTGTGTCGAATAGAGGTTTAAGCGGTCACATTCGGCAATTAGCTCATCAAATGATTTGTCCATAGTTTCGCATTTATCGCGCAAGTGTTCCAAATCATGTGTTTTTGGTGGAGAGATACCACTATAAATCCAATATGCTTTTAATGCCTTTTCTGCAGATTGCTGGCATAAATAACATATTATCTCCAATGGTTGAGGGTTCATACTACATAGATGCTTTGCTGAGGCTATATCAGTATCTGAATATGCAATCCATTCATCAACCGCTGATCTATCCATACAGTTTCACTCCTGTTTTAATTACTTCGTTTTCTATAAATCCGATAGAGTTTTTATATCTATTAAATTTACTTTCGGTGCCGACCAGCATATCTATACTACGAGCTTTCCTTATATCTTTAGGGATTGTGCCAGTTATTTTCCATGTTGATTCAATAGCTTGGTGGCCATCTGGTATAATGACATAAAAATCGTAATCGCTACTCTCCTTTGCAGTACCGTTTGCGTAAGATCCGAACAGGTATATTTCCAAAGCAGGAACGGCTCGTAGTATTGTGGCGACTATTTCATTTATTTCAGAGTTATTAGTTATGTTTGTGTTCATCGGTATTATATCCCCTTGCAAAATTCAAAGGTATGATATTTACTTCACCTTCTGGGAGCATATGATTGTCACATATGCACGTAGATAACGTCTTTTATACACTTTAACATATTTTCATTGAAAAACCAATAGACAAACCCTCCCAATAAATCGAGAGGGTTTTGGCACGCCTGAGAAGATTTGAACTCCTGACCTTCTGGTCCGTAGCCAGACGCTCTATCCAGCTGAGCTACAGGCGCATTTGCTATATATTACTATGTAGTGACAGTAAGGATATTTCCAAATAAAACAGCTTGCAAAAGAAGCTTGCCAATAAACAATACGGAAACAGCTGACTGTAAAAAGTATGTTAGCACAATGCGGCTGAAAACACAATAGTTATTTTTACGAAATGCTTTCTTTTAGAGCTTCCTCGGGGGTGATTTCACCAGTGACGATATTGGGAATGTTGCTAAACAGGTTTTCCCTCGCAGTGGGATGGAGTAAATCCTGCACTGCTGGAACCATTGCAGTACAACCTTTTGTCATGGCGAGAGCGGACATGGCGAAGGAGCTAAGACCATCTGGAGGAATCACCCCATCTTTGAGAGCTGTGACTGTGAGAGCACCAAAAGCCGATACCACCTCATCGGTTGTCATCGCCATGACAAATTCCACGCAGGCATCGCGCTTTTGTGGGTCATCCCAAGCTTTTCTTGTTATGCAATATCCCATGGAAAAACCACCGATGGCATCGGTTGTTTTCCTAATCCCTTTGGATGGCACATAAGTAACGGTGAAAGCATCTGGATTGTCAGCTTTATCAAGAATCCAACCAACTTTCCAAGAACCTTCTAAAAGAAATGCGGCTTCCCCTTCAAGAAACAAAAGAGCAGATATTTCATCGCTCATATCATTGGTGTTTATAGGAAAGAAACCCAGTTCATATAATTCCTTGATATCATTCAAGCCAGCTACCCAATTATCATATATATCATCATTATCCAATAAAGGAAGCTGCGAATGACTAGAAACGCTACCGTTGTTAAATATACTATACTCAAACCAATAATGGGGTATATCTCCCAAAGCGCAGGCGATGGGAACATATCCATTTTCTTTGATTATCAAGCAATCGGAGATAAACTCTTCCCAAGTATATTCAGCACCAGGAATAGGTATATCACAAGCATCAAGTATTTCCTTGTTTACGAAAAGACCTTCCCAATAACCATTGACGCTAACGGCATATTGCCTGCCATCATAAGTGGAAACGGGCAATAACGACTCCTTCATGTTGGAGGCATAATCTGGGTATTCTCTGCGAATTTCGCTGATGGAAACTATATGATTATTTCTTATAAGCTCGTCTGCATCGGCACCGGTGAAATAAAAAATAACATCGGGCTCGTTTCCACTACTGAAGTCGGATAGAACTTTAGCTTTCCACTCTTCGTTCACCGCTAAAGCTTCCACATCGATTATAATATTACCACTATTAGTCTCATAATCTTTGTATGCAGCAACAAAATTGCTCCTATTGCCATCGCTGTCTCGAAAAGGTGTGACAACAGTTATCTCAACTGCGCCACCAGTGGGATTGTCAATTGTTTTCGGTTGACACGAAGTCAAACCAACCAAAATTGCGAGCATCATCAGAATCGATATTTGTTTTTTCATTTTTACTCCTTAATTATCTGTTTACTAACATGGGAGGGTAGCACAGAGTGTATATTTTTTAGTTCCGTCAAGCGAAACCAAGGACGGTGGAGCGCGCGAATTGACGCATGGATGCGTCACTGAGCGTAGGAACTAAAAAATATACACTCTGTGCTACCCTCCCCAGCTGTTACTAATACTCCATAGTTCCTCTTATCTCATTTATTTTGTAATGCCTTTTCAATTGTCATCACAGCAGAGCGGAAATCCAGAGGCTTTGCTATATGGTCGTTCATGCCAGCACTCAATGCAAGATCAACATCGGACTTCATCGCATTGGCAGTCATGGCAATAATAACCACCGATTTGGCACTGGGATGATCCATGCTTCTAATGGCTCGTGCAGCTTCATAACCATCCATGCCCGGCATTTGTATGTCCATGAGAATAATATCGTAATATTCATCTGGTGAGTTTTTAAATTTTCTAACAACAGCACTCCCGCTATCGGCTTCCTCAACACTGATACCAGTACCAGAGAGCATTTCCGTGGCAATAATACGATTTATCTCTATATCGTCCACAATCAAAACACGAAGCGCAGACAAATCCACAGCGGGAAAAGCATTCTCTTCGCTGACTTTCTGTACGCCTTCGGTGGAGGTGACGCTGGACTCCACGGTTTTTAACCGAACTGTGAAATAAAAGGTGCTACCCTTTCCAACTTCGCTTTCAACCCAAATGCTGCCATTCATCATTTCAACGATGCTTTTTGATATGGCAAGCCCAAGCCCCGTGCCGCCGAAACGCTTTGTAATGCTGCTATCAGCCTGCTCAAATGATTTGAATAAACGACTAATTTGCTCCGAGTCCATACCTATACCTTGGTCAGAAACAGAGAAAAGATATATTGACCATTCGCCATCTCTACTTGTCTCACTGACCGAAACCTTCACCTGACCACCACCTGGCGAAAATTTCACAGCGTTTGACAATAGATTGATAACAACCTGGTTGAGTCTCATACTATCCACCAACACGCTGTCTCTGGTGATGTCGATTTCATGGAGAAGCTCGATATTTTGCCCATCGTTTCTTGATTGTGTAAGAGAAATTGTAAAGAGGATACTTTCGGTGAGACTTGCTACTTCTTCAGCCAGTTCCAACTTACCAGCTTCGATTTTCGACATATCGAGTATATCGTTGAGAATACCAAGTAGATGGTGGGAGGAGCTTTCGATCTTTTCTATACATTCTCTTATTTTATCTATATTATTTGACTGACCTGCTATTTGGGTCATTCCTAAAATTGCATTCATAGGGGTTCTGATTTCATGGCTCATGTGAGACAAAAAATCAGTTTTAGCTTGATTAGCTTGTTCCGCATCGCTTTTTGCATACATTATTTCCGTAATATCTGCCATTGTTAGCATCACACAAGAGATTCTTTGATTCTCTTGCTCCCTGTCATAGACACGGCGTAAAGCTAGCTGATAATAAAAGGCTTCCGAATCATTTTCAGTCGTCATGACAACTGTTGTGGAGTAGTCACCAGTTCCATATGTACCAAAAACTTCAGCAGCTTCATATGGCAGGATATCCGTTTTACGAGATGTAAGTATTTTTGCCAACAATGATATATCGGTATCGTTTAAGTTGAATTTACCCAATACATCACACATCATTTTATTTCCATAAACCATATTGCCCTTTGGATCAAAAAAAGCGATTGCTTCTGGCATAACGTCAAAATGACTGGAAAATGTTTGTAGAGTCATATTTAAGCCATTTAAAATAGTGTAAAAATCACCCTTATATTTTGTGGTGTCAGCCCTAACATGCAAAAGTCCTGCTCCTGCATCTTTGAAAACTTTGTAATTATCCGCCAAAAGACCTGCGATACTATCAGCGACTTCTTTTAAAGCACGACCAATTTGCCCCATTTCATCATCTGGTAAATCAGCACCCACTGTGAAAGTGTTACCTTGGGCGAATGCTTCTGCAGAAGCTATTATGGTACTCACGGAAGCATTGATATTGTGGACTATTCTTCTACCTAGAAATACCGTGGTAAAACTCACTAAAACGATTAAACTAAAGATTATTAGTGAGGCGTTGATAAAGCTTTCCCTGGCAAGGTGTCGGCTGTTGGCAGCTTGCTCTTCGTATATGCCCACTAGTTTTTCAAGCAAAGAGCGTATATGGATACCCTTTGGAATTGCAGTATCATACAAACGTAAAGCGGCAGAATCTTTGCGTCCATTGGCAGATAAGCGAGCAACACTATCTATTTCCTGGGCCCATTCGGATATTTTCACACTTAATTCGGACACAAGTTCATATTCGGTGGCTGTTCCGAAGGCTTCATCGCTCAAAACTTCGAAATATTTGTTGATTTTTATACGTAGATTATCTTGATAATCGCGAATTGATTCCAGTAAAGATTCTTGATTCTCGCCTCCAGCATCTATAACTGCATCGCGAACCAAGGCTTCGATTTGTCCAATATCAAAGGATATTCCATTTAGGTACACAAGGGGAGAAACGACCAAATAGTCGTTTCTATTTATTGTGATGTTCATCCTAGCAATATTCATATAGCCAGCTAAACCAATCAAGATTGAAGCAAGAATGGCTATTGTATATAATATGAACAATTTAGTTTTAATTTTGACAGACTTCACAGCGCAGGTATTCCTTTATTTGCTACTCATTAATTATATCGAAATAACAGATGTTGCGCTAAACAGTCTCACATGATATACTTGACAAAAATTAGAAAGAAGGTTGGAAATGTTATACAAACAATTCGGAGATATACAACTATCCCATCTTGGTATGGGAAATATGCGCCTACCCACCATTGGGGAACGCGGACCTATTGACGAAGAAAAAGCGAGAAAAGTCATTGAATATGCATATAATAATGGTGTGAACTATTTTGACACAGCCTTTCGCTATCACGAAGGTGAATCGGAAACCTTCACTGGTAAGATACTCAACCAGTTTCCAAGAGATACTTGGAATTTGGCATCGAAGTTTCCTGGACATATGCTGAGAAAAGAAGGAGAAAGGCTTGTGTTTACAGGTTTCGGAGAGGGACGTTTAGAATACTTCGACTCCATTGAGCAAATATTTGAATTGCAATTGGAAAAATGCAAAGTTGATTATTTCGATTTCTATTTGCTCCATGGTTTGGCGGAAAACTCCTATGACTTCTACAGCGACAAGGGTCTTGGAATAGTGGACTTTTTCCAAAAGCAAAGGGAAGCTGGCAGAATTAAGCACTTTGGCTTTTCCTCCCATGGACGCGCAGAATCTATTGAAATGTACTTAAATGAATGGAAAGGTGTTTTCGAGTTCGTTCAAATACAAATCAACTATCTTGATTGGACATTGCAGAATGCGAAAGAAAAGTATGAAATCATCACAAATAGTGGGCTTCATGCGGTGGCAATGGAACCAGTGCGTGGTGGGCGTCTTGCCAGGTTACCTGCCGAGGCTGAGGCATTATTAAAAGAAGCCAGACCAGATGACTCACCTGCTACTTGGGCGCTTAGGTATCTTCAAGGACTTCCTGGAAAGGGAATGACAGTGATACTAAGCGGAATGACGGAAATGGAGCATGTGATAGAAAATGTGGCTGTCATGTCAAAAAACGAGCCAACAACACAGGATGAAAATGTGGTTTTGGAAAAAGTAGTAGCGTTGATGACAAACATGATTCCTTGTACTGCTTGCCGTTATTGCGAGGAAAGCTGCCCGCAGAGTCTCAATATTTCAAGGCTTATATCAATGTATAACGAAGCATCCTACGATGGTAGAATTGGCAGTGCAATGACCATTCTCGAACAAATGGGAGAAGACGGCGGACCTTCTGCTTGCATAGCATGCCGAGAATGCGAAAAGCTTTGCCCCCAAGAAATTGCAATACCCGACATATTGGAAAAATTTGTACAAATGATCGCCAATTCACCACCTGGTCGATGAGTATCGTATATGGATTGCTTCGGTCATTGTGAACTCAAAGACCGAAGCAATCTAGACTGTATATTCCATTTATTACTGTTTTTTCGCGTTAATTATGAATTTAGGTGATTATCTTGAGTACAGCAGACAACTTGAAAAGTATTATCAGCCGTCAAAAAGAAATCCTAGCTGAATTGGAAACCGAGTGCCAAAGCTTGGAAGAGAGCGACTTGGTGGTGGAAAATTCAACCCTTGTCAAAGAAATAGAAAAAATCCGTAAAGAAATAGAATCAATCAATGCAAGAGCAGCCGAAGTAACACAGGAGAACGTCAGGCTTAAAAATGCTCTCCATGAGCAAATGTTCAACGAAAAAGCAGAAATTATTGGTGCTAGAAAAGCAAAGCTTGATGTATATTACCAGTCCAGTGTGGACAAAGAGATGAATAGGCTCTCAGCAATCGAAAAACAAGCTAAAGATCGTATCGATGGATTAAAAGAAAGGCTTTCAAAAAATAATATAGCAGCCGATGGAAGAATTAGCTCAATATTAATTGAGCTTACATCACTTATAGATTCAAGAATAACAGAAGCACAAAGGGAAACAGCCAGTGTTCCCGCTGCTTTTTCCCAGGATGAATTAAATGAGCTTGATGCTCTTAAAAACGAACAACTCAGCGATGATCAAGTAAATGAAGCAAGCAAAAAAAACAATATAGAACGCTTCGTCGGATTAAACATCCTCAATGCAGTTGGAGTTTTGCTCCTCATAGTTGGAGCTATAACATTGGCTCGCTTTACTTATTTTCGCCTAACAGATGAGCTGAAGGGTATCATGCTTTTCTCCCTTGGTGGAATAATGCTGGCACTGGGAGAGCTGCTTAATAAAAAGAGTCCCAATGTGTTCTCATTGGGGATTTCAGCAGGCGGTATTGCAATACTTTATGCCGCTCTTGTAATGAGCTATTTCGGTCTTGATATACTAAGCAAATACCCAGCACTTCTTGTGTGCGTTTTGATTACATCTGGTGCTTTCATCTTTTCAAATCGATATAATGCGCAAATCATCGCAATTTTCGCATTGTTCGGTGGATATATGCCCCTCATAGTCATAGGCTCCGACCCTTCTTTGAGATACGGAGCAATGGGTTACTTTATACTATTAAATTTCCTTGCGCTGCTTATTTCCACGGTGAAAAAGTGGCGCATTTCCTCTTTTGTTGGGCTATTTCTTAACCTTGTCAGCACATTGGTGGTTTACAGCCTATTTTATAGCAGAACGAGAAGCACCCAAGATACAATATTGGTGATACTCTATGTGATGTTTGCTTTCATCATATATACAGCAATTCCAATAATCAGTACCTTTCGCACAGGGTCAAGATTTAGGGCTTCCGATGTTGTGCTGCTGGCTATAAACACTGTTTTCAGTAGCTTGATACTATATTTCGTCTTTTGGGGTTTCAAATTAACAGATTTCAATGGATTGTTAGCAATATCTTTTGCTGCGATTTATTTGTTGATAGGACGATTCATAGAAAGCAAGTTTAACACTGACGAACGAAATGCAAAGGCGCTTTTCTATATAACTGGTCTCGCTTTTGTTATAATGGTAATCCCGCTTCAATTCGACTATTCATGGCTATCTTTGGGCTGGTTGGCAGAAGGAGTGCTTTTGTTAATTTTTGGTATTTTATCAAATGAAAAAGGAATCAAAATCGCAGGAGCTGTTGTGTATGCATTGTGCTTTCTCGCCTTTGCCCTTTACGATTGTATGCGATATTTAGACTTTTTATTTGTCTACAAATACACAGCCATCACTTTAGGAAGCCTCGGTGTTTTAGCGGCATTTATTTACAAAAAGACAATGTCGGGGATGGGAGTTAAAGCATATAAATACTTCACGCTGGCAAATTTCTGGTTGTTTGGGATATACTTAATACTTATAAAACTACGTAGTTTCATTGCGTTCCCTGTGACAGCGGCGGGTTACCAAATTGAATATTTGTTATATGCTGCTTCGATTGTATGCACAATCATATTGGCTTATGGCTACTCACGAACCAAGCTATTATCTGATATGGGAACGAAAATCATGACCATGGCACTTTATTTTATTGCTATTTTATCCTTGATAATATTAAATTCCAAAAGCTCACCAGTGTATGGCATTGTTTATTTCTCAAAGGGAACGCCAATGCTCAGTACAACTATCATCGGTTCAATTATTCTATTGCTGCTTTCTGGCTTGACAGTCTTCGCTCTGCGAGATTTGATGTTGATGATTGTTTCCGAAAGAAAGCTGGGAATAGAATGGTATCCATTTATCCTGTCAGCATATTTTGTCACAATTCTCACCCACAACTTGATTAGCCAATATAATTTATCCTTTTCCAACGCAATAATCAGTGTTATATATGTCTTAACCGCCTTGGGTTGGATTTTATATGGGTTTTCTCAACGATATTCTTTTGTTAGATTATTCGGATTAGGACTTTCCATCTTAGCTGTGATTAAGCTATTTTTACTTGATTTATACAGCCTGACCCAAGGATATCGAATCATTTCATATTTTGCCCTTGGAATAACCCTCATAGTTATTTCATTCGTCTACCAGTATTTCAACAAACGTTTAGAAAATACTAGTAGTAGTCAGAAAGAAGGAGTGTCCAATGACGCTTAAAAAAATAATATACTTATTATGTGTAGTATATATGCTTTGTAGCTTAACAATTTATGCCTTTGCATATACCGCAGACATCGAAACCAGCGGAAATAATCGGTATGTAGCCGTTCGACTCACTCCCACTATATATAACAATGGAAATGAGAATTTATCGGATATTTTAATCAAAGATAGATTTGGACAAAATGTTCCATACTTTATACACCAAGGTTCGAGCAATACCTTGACAAACACTGAAAAATATACGCTGGAACTAATTAATTCATACCTATACGAAGATTATTTCTACTTCGATTTCAAACTTGCAGAGGAATTGAATCGGGATATTGTATCGACATCATTAGTGTTTACAAGCAGGGATACAAACTTTGCAAAAGATATTAATTTATACGGAAGTTATGACGATATCCATTGGGAGTTTATCCAAAGAGACAGCTTATACTCCATCGATAATAAGTCGAAACTCACCATCGATTTCATACAAGCCCAAAAATATACCCATTATAGATTGAGGTTGGGCAACAATCTGGAACAAATCTCTTTTACTACTGCTCAGCTAGTCTATAATTTTGATTTATATGAGGATTCGTATTTTCTTGGAACTATTGAACCAGAGTTTTCCATTGAAAATGGTCAACAAGAAACAATTATCACAATTGAAGGTCTGAAGAATCTTCGCCTTTGCGATATTACC
Source organism: Oscillospiraceae bacterium (assembly GCA_009777775.1). Classification (GTDB taxonomy): domain Bacteria; phylum Bacillota; class Clostridia; order Oscillospirales; family Oscillospiraceae; genus WRMH01. Next base: position 80,200 of record WRLE01000004.1, on the reverse strand, counting down.
ATTGTAACCGATAGTATGTTCCAACGTTCGGTAAGTACCTCATTGGGCACCCGTAAAGAGCTATATCACCTATCGTTTAATGATAATACATATTCCGACACCACCATACAACAAAACTGGCGCATTTCCCGTGATGATGAGTTGGTTCTTACCATTTATAACGGTGACGATAGGCCTATTAATATTAGTAAAATTGTTGTCCAATATTATGCTGCCGACATTGTGTTTGAAAAACAAGCAGGGGAGACATATACATTGGAATTTGGTGCAGACCCTTCAAAGAGAGCTCCTGTTTACGATATTTCACGGTATAGCGAAGAGATATTAAAAGGAAACTTGGACAGAGGTTTCATTAATAATATAGATTTTAGTGAAATAGAAATCCCTCAACCGAGGGATTATAAGGCAGTATTTAATATTGTAATTATTGTGGTAACTCTTTTACTTGGAACGGCGATTGTATTTAGGCTTCGGCGAAAGGACTAAGAAGCAGGAGGTTCTAGCCTAAAGCCACATCGATAAATCCATTTTTCGTCAGCTGCTTGATGTATCGAAACCCGATATGCTCAAGCAGCTCTTCCATTTCATCATATTTATAACATATCGATTCCGCTTCATGGCTATCGCTGGAGAGTATCACTTCTCCTCCGCGTGAAAACAGTTCTCCCAATAAAAACACAGAAGGGTATGGTTCCAGCTTCCCACCTTTGAACATTATTCTTGTGTTTACTTCAAAAAGCTTATGGTCTTTGAGAATCTCGTCCATGGCTGTGAGAGCTGCTTCCATATATAGAGGATGGTTTTCATCGAATAAGCTACCATTATCGTTAAATTTTGATACAATATCAAAGTGGGCAACAATGTCCGCTTTTGTTTTTTTTATAACATTTGCTACAGTTTTATAGTAGTCTTCCACCATTTCATAATAGTTTCCTCCATAATGGGTTTCCACAGAATCAACCAATTCGTCGGCATCTCCATCGATGCTGAGGTATTGATTGTTTTTCATTATAAAATGGACAGAGCCTAAGGAATAATCAAGCTTCGCTTCCACATTGTCAGCCAAGTATTCCTGCTCGATTCCAATAAAAAGCTCGATTTGACTAGCATATTTTTCACGCAAAGCTTTAAGCTCAGAAAAATATATTTCGGTATTTTCAAGTGTCATACAATACCCATAATCAAAGGAAGCAAAGGAATGCCCCGAAAAGCCCAAAGACCCGCATCCTTTTCGTATTGCAGCCAAAACCATATCTTCAAGGGAAAGCGTCCCATCACAATAAAGCGAGTGAGTATGTAAGTTCTGTAACAGTTTCAAACAATAAAACCCCCATGTATAATTAATAATGAATAATTGTTCATCGTTAATTGTTCATCGTCAATTGTTAGTTGAGTAATTATTCATTATTAATCATTAATCATTAATTAAGTCCCTGACTCCTGTGCCAATGCCGTGTCTGGAGGCAAGTTCCTTTATAACATCCTTGGGGCTTATATCCATTTTAGCCATCAATACCATGGTGTGATATACCAGGTCAGCAATTTCGTATATTGTCTCAACTCTGTCATCGGCTTTTCCTGCTATTATTACCTCGGTGGATTCTTCTCCGATTTTTTTCAGCATCGTATCGAGACCTTTTTCAAACAAATATGTTGTATATGAGCCAGCTTGCGGGTTATTTTTTCTATCATCGATTATGTCAAATAGAGTGTAGAGATTGAAAGCTTCAAGGTTTTCCCCATGTATATGCTCAAAAAAACAAGACTCAGCACCGGTATGGCAGGCAGGTCCATCTTTTACCACATTCACTAGGAGCGTATCTTTGTCACAATCTGTTTTTATGCTGACAATATGCTGTGTATTGCCAGAGGTTTCGCCCTTTCGCCACAATTCCTTTCTTGAGCGCGACCAGAAACAGCATATGCCTTCGTCAATGCTGATTTTCAAACTCTCGGCATTCATATAAGCAAGCATTAAAACAGCACCGCTTGCATAATCGGTAACAATGGCGGGGATTAATCCGTCCTCGTCAAACTTCAATTCGCTTATATCCATCATGTTGATAATCGCCCCTCTATTCATATGTGATCATATAGCTAAATCATTACACCATTTAACAGCATCAAGATATATTTCTGATATCTCATCCGCATTGATATTAAGTGCGGTTACATAGGTATCGGTTTTGTCCCAATCGCTGCGCTCTATGCTGACCACGAGCTCCAGCAAGTCGTATAGAGGACCTGTTTGGTATATGAGTGCAGCTGTGACTTCTTGGGCGAGGTGAATACCTTCCAGTGCGGTTGCCATGCGAACATCCATTAAGACATCAAGCATGGAAAACAATCCAACTTGAAAAGCACTTTCATCGGATTTGACAAAACCGAATTTTGTATTCAAATTTTCGATAACTCTGCCTCTTATCATGGACATTTTTATGATTTCATCGGGTTTGTCAGAACTGAGTCCCATTAGTGCAATCATAAATATCCATTTTCGAAGCTCGATGCTGCCAAGTACGGCTATTGCCCTTGAGATATCTGTAACTTCGTTGCGAAGTCCATAAAAGGCAGAATTTACAAGTCGCAGTAATTTATAAGAAAGAGCAACATCGTCACGAATGGCTTTGCTGACCCTTTGAATGTTTATTTCCTCACCAGCACTGGCTTCACGCATCAAAGCTATGTAGCTGAATTTCAATGGTGAAAGGGTTCGTGATGACATGGTTTCAGGTTTACTGAAAAAATAGCCTTGAAATAGGCGGAAACCCATTGACATTGCTAAATCGAACATTTCATTTGTTTCAATTTTTTCCGCGAGCAGCCATTTTCCTTTTAGATTGATTTGTCTCATCATTTGGGCGATTTCTTGTGGAGTGCTTGCAATGAAATCAAATTTGATTATCCTGCTTAATTCGATGAGTGGTTCCAACTCTGGAGTGTAAGTGAAATCGTCCAGAGCAAGCTTGTAACCTTTTCTATGGAGCTCTCGGCAAGCTGCGATTATTTCAGGTGTCGGTGTGATTGTTTCCAATATTTCCACAATCAATTGGTCTCTTGGGAATAAGGTGGCGGTGTTTTCCAATAGTAAATTGGCTGTAAAGTTTACGAAGGCAGGCTTGCCGCCTGTGATGGTTTCGATTCCTCGAGAAAAGAAGCTTTCGATGATAACATGGGAAGTGGCTTGGTCGTGGTCTGTGTTTGCATCAAGCCTATAAAAATCTTCATCGCCACCTCGAAAAAGAAGTTCATAGCCGAAAATTTGCTTTTTCATATTGAAGATAGGTTGCCTAGCTATATATGTATTCACGAGCATCCCTCCCATCTTCGCAAGTATTTCTGATTAATTGAACACTGAATTCATTTTAACACGCTTCAACGCACAGTGTCAATGAGTATGGAATTTTACATAGGTTTTACTTGGATAGACATTTGGATTTTACAAATGACCATTAAACTAATTTTACATTTAGTTAATATTAATTTTGGAGGATACCACAATGAAGAAAATCTTAGCAATAACACTGGTGATTGTTTTTACACTGGCTCTCGTGGCTGGATGCACGAATAACAATACGCCAAGCAGCTCGAGCCCCTCGCAAAGCTCATCATCTCCTAGCCCATCAAATACATCGCCAAGCCCAGCCAATACAAACCAAACCCCAGAAAGTACAGAAGCAGACGACAGCTTTGATGCAAGCCGCATAATCGCGGTCTTTACTCGTGAAGATGGTAGCGGAACCAGGGACGCTTTTGTGAGCATTACTGGTGTAGGTGGGGACATGTATGAAGAAGCAGTTGTAATCAGCGAAACAAATGAAATACTCACAAAAGTCGAAGAAAACGAATATGCAATCAGCTATGTTTCCGTTGGTTCTTTGAGCGACCGTGTGAAAGCACTCACCATTGACGGAGTTTATCCATCAAATGAAACCATCATGGATGGTAGCTATAAGCTACAAAGGCCCCTTCTAGTTTGCGTAAATGCAGATAGTGTAGACGACCCGCTGGTGCAAGACTTTATAGCCTTTATGCTCTCGGCTGAAGGGCAAGACATAGCAGCGACAAGGTGGACAAAAGTAGATTTAAACGCAGAGAGCTATTCCACAAGCGGTTTGAGCGGAACGCTGAAAGTTGGAGGTTCCACCTCGGTTGAGCCTTTAATGCAAGCATTGAGGCAAGCATACATTGTTTTAAATCCAGGTGTGGAAATTGAAATTTCAGGCGGAGGTTCTGGTGCTGGTATCAGCGAATCCACAAGCGGTGTGTTGGACATTGGTATGTCAAGCCGTGCATTGAGGGATGAAGAAAAAGCCAATCTGACAGATTACGACATCGCATTGGATGGAGTGGCAGTAATCGTAAACCCAGCAAATCCTGTTGAGGGTATGACGATTGATCAAGTAAAAGTCATTTTCACAGGCGAAGTCACCAGATGGGCAGATAGCAATTAGGAGTTAGCAATTAGGAATTAGGAATTAGGAAATTGGAATTCGTGATTTTTATACTAGGAATGTTTGTATCAAGACTCCTACATCAAGGAAAGAATTTCTCTTCCCAATTCCTTTTTCCATATAAAATGATTCAATAGCGATTAAAAAGTTGGTGCCTGTATGACTACTAAAGCTCGGGAAAGAATAATGCATATTGTTTTTGTCATAGCGGCTTTTATAGCTATCTTAGCTGTGGCATTGATATGTATTTTTTTGTTTGCACAAGGATTACCTACGATATTTGAAATAGGACCATCGAAATTTTTGTTGGGACAAAAATGGACACCAACGAATAGCAACCCAGCTTTTGGGATTTTACCTATGATATTGGGAAGCATATATGTCACAGCTGGAGCGATATTGTTGGGAGTACCCATTGGGCTTTTCATGGCAGTATTTATGGCTAGGATGTGTCCTGGGCCTCTATATCGTATAATTAAGCCAGCTATCAATCTAATGGCTGGGGTGCCATCGGTTATTTATGGTTTCTTTGGCATGATGGTTTTGGTGCCGATGATATTCGATGCTTTCGGAAAAAAATTCGACATGATGAGCGGAGACTCGATGTTAGCGGCATCTATTTTGCTTGGTATAATGATATTGCCTACTATCATAAGCATAGCTGAAACAAACCTTAGGGCTGTTCCCCAGGAACTATATGAGGCAGCAGTTGCTTTGGGAGCCAGTCATGAACGAACGGTATTTAAAGTTTTGCTCCCAGCTGCGAAATCTGGAGTAATGGCGGCAATTGTTCTTGGTATTGGGAGAGCCATTGGCGAGACAATGGCTGTGAAAATGGTTGTTGGCAATCAAGCTGTGTTTCGACTACCCCATGAATTTCTTAAAGGAGTTCGAACTATGACCACTAACATCGTTATAGAAATGGGATATGTTGAACATGGTAGTTTGCACAATGGTGCACTTATTGCGACTGGTGTTGTTTTGTTCGTATTCATCATGCTCATCAATGCGCTGTTTTCTATACTAAATAATGAAAAAGCAAGTCAATAAGAAGGATTGTGCTTATGGAACTGCTTATTAAAAAAATAAAACGAAAAAAACCAATTGATTGGTTGAGATTTCTTGCTGTTTGGACATCGGCATTTCTCACTGTTTTCATATTGGTTTATATTTTAGTTTTTGTATTGATCAGAGGTATTCCACATATTAAGCCATCCTTGTTTAGCTTTACATATACTATAGAAAATCAATCGCTCTTCCCTGCTATTGTAACTACAGTTATAATGATAGTGGTAACGCTAGTTTTAGCAGTACCCCTTGGAGTATTCACAGCAATTTATTTGGTGGAGTACGCAAAGCGAGGAAGCAAGTTTGTTCAAGCGATTAGAACAACCAGCGAAACTTTGGCTGGGATTCCATCGATTGTTTTTGGCTTATTCGGATATATATTCTTTGCAGATTGGCTAGGTTGGGGAAAATCTATATTAGCAGGTTGTTTTACTCTTGCTATAATGGTGTTACCCCTTATCATACGAACAACAGAAGAGAGCCTTAAGTCCATACCTGACAGTTATCGTGAAGGTTCATTTAGCCTTGGAGCTGGACGCTTGCGAACAGTATGGCGAGTTGTTCTACCGCCTGCGCTACCAGGTGTATTCGCCGGAATCATATTAGCGATGGGGCGCATAGTGGGTGAAACTGCTGCATTGGTATTTACAATAGGAAGCGTAATAAAAATACCGGACAACCTGTTTTCCCAAGGACGGACATTAGCACTACACGTATTGCAACTGTCAAGCCAAGGGCATTATCGCAATGAGGCATATGCAACAGCAGTTATTTTATTAGTGCTTGTTGTTGGTATAAATATGCTATCGACATCAATCGAAAGAAAATTTAAGGAATCGACAAAGTGATGGTTATGGAAAAGGAAAAGACAAAAACAAAAATACTGATAAGCGGTGTAAATCTGTGGTATAATGAGTTTCAAGCATTAAAAAGCATCTCCATGAATATAAAGGCAGGAGAAATCACGGCTTTCATCGGTCCTTCTGGTTGTGGAAAATCAACGCTAATCAAAAGTTTAAATCGCATGAATGACCTCATCGAAGGCTGTAAAATTACAGGTTCTGTTTTACTTGATGGTCAAGATATTTATGGGGATATTGATGTAAATATGCTCAGAAAACGTGTGGGCATGGTGTTTCAAAAGCCAAATCCCTTTCCCATGAGTATTTATGACAATATTGCTTTTGGACCGCGTACACATGGAATAAAGAACAAGCAAAAACTTGATGAAATTGTTGAAAAATCCCTTAGAGATGCTGCAATATGGGAGGAGACCAAAGATAGATTGAAAAAAAGTGCCCTCTCATTATCTGGTGGACAACAGCAAAGACTATGCATAGCCAGAGCCTTGTCGGTATCACCAGAGGTTTTGTTAATGGACGAACCCACAAGTGCTCTTGACCCCATCTCCACATCTAAAATAGAAGATTTGGTAACTGAGCTAAAAAAAGACTATACTGTTGTTATTGTGACCCACAATATGCAGCAAGCAACTCGAATATCAGATAAGACAGCGTTTTTCCTGCTAGGTGAAATGATTGAGTTTGGAGATACCCAACAGGTTTTTTCCATGCCAAAGGATAAGCGCTGCGAAGATTATATTACAGGCAGGTTTGGCTGATGAGAACTAAATTCGAAGAGCAGCTTGCGTTGCTGCATGAAATGCTGGTGGAAATGGGTGCAATGATTGAAAAAGCTATTGCCATGGCTATTGGAGCACTCACCCAACAAAACGGCACAATGGCCTTGGAAGCAATAGCTTTCGACAATGAAATCGACCAAATGGAAAAGGACATTGAAGCACTATGTCTACAATTACTTTTGCAACAACAACCAGTTGCAAAGGATTTAAGGCTTATATCAGCAGCATTAAAAATGATAACTGATATGGAGCGTATCGGAGACCAGGCTGCCGACATTTCAGAAATTGCCCTGATGCTCATAGATGAAACATATATTAAGAAGCTGGACAATCTTCCGCAAATGGCTATAACAGCCTCGAAAATGGTTACTGAGAGCATTGATGCTTTCGTTAAAAAAGACTTAGATCTGGCTTATGCTGTTATCGAGAGCGATGATGTGGTGGATATGTTTTTTACCACTATAAAAAATAACCTCATTGAACTCATCAGAGAAGATCAGGAAAATGGTGGTCAAGCAATAGACCTAATGATGATAGCAAAGTATTTCGAGCGTATCGGTGACCATGCCACCAACATTGCAGAGTGGGTAGTCTTTTCCATTATGGGAAAGCATTGGAACGAACAAGCATAACTTTGATGCCATATTCGATGTAAATAAGGAGTAATACTGTGAATAAAATCTATGTTGTTGAAGATGATGAGCATATACAGGAAATTGTGATATATGCGTTGAATTCAGCTGGTTTTGATGCCAGTGGTTATGAAACTGGGAAGGATTTATATATAGCCATGGAATCGGAACTACCTGCACTTGTCATTCTCGATATCATGCTTCCAGATGAAGATGGACTCACAATTTTACGGAAGCTCCGTAGCGTGTCTAAAACTCAAAAGCTTCCAATAATAATGCTCACAGCAAAAAGCGACGAATTTGACAAGGTAAAAGGGCTGGATATGGGAGCAGATGATTATATATCAAAACCCTTTGGCGTAATGGAGCTAATCTCAAGGGTAAATGCTGTTTTACGCAGGAGCGAAACAGACCACAGCGAAAAACTGGAATTGTCAGGAATCATCATAGACAACACTCGCCGGGAGGTGTCCATTGATGATACTTTCGTCAAACTGACATTCAAAGAATTTGAATTGCTGTATTATTTGATGCTTAACTCTGGACTGGTTCTCAGTCGTGACCAAATAATGCAAACTGTTTGGGGCTTCGATTTCGAAGGTGAGAGCAGAACAGTTGATATGCATATTAAAACTTTGCGGCAAAAACTTGGTACCCATGGCGGTATGATAAAAACCGTCCGCAATGTGGGGTATCGTATCGATCCCATTATATAATTATGGAGATAAAAATTTGTTAGTAGCGTGATAAAGACAAACATCAAATATTATATGTTTTCCCTCGTAAATACGTATAAACGTGGAAAGGAGAAAGACTTATGAAGCGACGCATCTATATTAATTTTATATGCTTGCTTATGCCTAGTGTGCTGGTACTGTCAGTAACTTTAAGCTTTCTATTCCACAATGCTGCAAAGGAACAGGAACGTACACTGATACAGGGACATGCAAGACTTCTATCAGACATGCTTAACAGCGGAATTATTGGTGGCTTGCAATTTTCTGATTATGTAAGCTATTCTGAAAATGTACCACGAATGACAGTCATTTCACCAGATGGAACCGTATTGCTAGACAGCAGAGCGTCTGCCGATTATATGGAAAACCACATGGACAGGCCTGAATTAATCGAAGCTTTCGACACGGGTACAGGGGAGTCCCTACGTCGTTCGGATACATTCGGCGTGGATATGTATTATTATGCCATTTTGTTGCAAGATGGAAATGTACTTAGAATTTCTGGATTAATTGATGGAATAACTAGGGTTTTTGCAGTGGTTTTACCTGCGATAATAACAGTGACGCTGCTTATACTATTCATTGCTAATTTTGTGGGAAGAAGGCTTACTGAACGTATAATAGCACCACTTGAGACTATAGATTTTGATAGCGAAGCAATGCCTGTCTATGATGAATTGACTCCATACGCACTAAAAATACAACAGCAAAAGAGAGACCTGGATGCGCAGATTACCACCCTTTCCGAAAGAGCTGACACCATTGAAACAATCAATAAGCATATGAATGAAGGTCTCGTCCTCACCGATGCGGATGGTATTATACTGACAGCTAACGCCAGTGCTCGCGAATTGTTTGGAAATGATGTGGAATCAAACAATATTTTGCACATTTATCGAAATGAGGAATTTCAGCAAGGAGTAAAAAAATGTCTTGCTGGGGAAAGCGTTGAGATGCAGCTTGACCGCTCGGAAAGAGTCTATAGCATCCACATGAGTCCTGTTATAACAAGCGGCACCACTAGGGGAGCTGTGATTCTTTTCCATGATGCCACAGCCAGGCATAGAGCGGAACGGCAGCGGCGGGAGTTTTCTGCAAATGTTTCCCATGAACTAAAAACTCCGCTGACAACTATTTCTGCATTATCTGAAATGATATCGAACGGCATAGCTAAAGAAGATGATATCATTAGTTTTGCCAGTAGAATCACGGAACAAGCAGGTCGATTACTTGTCCTAATTGAAGATATTATTCGATTGTCAGAATTCGATGAGGGCAAAAGCGCAATGGAAAATACCGTCTTCGACTTATGGGAGCTTGCGGAAACCGTAATCGGAGCTTTGCGGGATAGTGCGGGGAACATTGAAATCAAGCTAATTGGTGAAAGGTTTAACATATCTGCCAATCACAGGATGATAGACGAGCTGCTCCATAATCTAATAGACAATGCGATTAAATATAACAGCGAAGATGGTTGCGTCACAGTTGAGCTGGAGCTTGTGAATAGGCTGATGTGTAAAATATCAGTATCGGACAATGGCATTGGAATTCCTCTGGAGCATCAACCCCATGTTTTTGAGCGTTTTTATCGCGTGGATAGGTCTAGGTCGAAGAAAACCGGAGGAACAGGTTTAGGCTTGTCCATCGTCAAACATATCACAGAGTTTCACAATGGCTGGGTAGAGCTAAACAGCTCCGAAAACATCGGTACAACCGTTTCTTGTTATTTAAAACTGTGAAAGTATTGCGAAACCCTTGTTCTTTTGATATAATAGCTAACATACAATCCGAGGAGGTATATTATATGCCATTTTATGATTTGCGTTGCAAAAACTGCGACGAAGAGTTCAATGTTCGAGCATCCATGGTGGACAAAGCAGAAAAACGCATTCCTTGCCCTGTTTGCGGGTCTACAGACCTTGCAACTTCCTTTAAGTTTGCTCCTAATTATATAAGAGCAGGTGGAGCAGCTTCAGAGCCAGTGGCAGCCTGCGCAAACAGCAAGACCTGCAGTGCCGCTTGCCCCCATGCTCATAATAGCAGCGTATTGTCCAGTATTTAGTTATAGTTCTATTTTGAAACTCTATTAAAACAACAAAGCACCGATTATTTATATCAGTGCTTTGTTTGTTGTATATTGACATTTAGATTGTAATAATTCGCTAATTAGATGATTACTACGGGCTTAATCAAGTCAGCGGGTTTGTCTTTCATGAGGAAGAGTGCCTCTTCAACTTTGTCAAAACCGTTGAGAGTGTGAGTGACCAGTTTGCCTGGGTTGATTCTACCAGCTCTCCAGAGGTCTGAGTATTGCTCCATGCGGAGTCTTCCGCCCAGCATCAAACCACCGATGATTTGTTTGTGACCCATTCCAACGCCCCACTCGACTCTGGGGATTTTGAAGTAATCGCCACCACCGAGATAGTTGACATTGCTTATTTTACCACCAGCTTTAACCATGCGAACTGCTTGGTCGAATGTGTCAAGGTCGCCGCCTGCGATAATAACGCGGTCAACACCCTTTCCGCCTGTGCGGTCGAGTACTTGCTCAACAAGATCGCCGTCTCTGTAGTTAATGGTGTCAGTTGCGCCGAATTCTTTAGCGAGAGCAACACAGTCTGGTCTTGAACCAACGCCGAATAGATCCGATGCGCCTCTGATGGCAGCGGCTGCAACAGCCATGAGACCGACAGGACCAATACCAACAACGACTACTTTATCGCCGAATTGGATGTCTGCCATATCAGCAGCGAGGAATCCTGTGGGAACCATGTCGGAGAGCATGGAAGCGGTAGCTAGATCCATTCCATCGGGAAGATGAGCCAAGTTACCATCTGCATCATTAACATGGAAAAATTCTCCGAAAACACCATCTTTGATGTTGGAGAATTTCCAGCCAGAGAGCATTCCGCCTGAATGCTGTGCGAAACCAGCTTGTGCCTCGACGGAGTTCCAGTCGGGGGTGATAGCCGGTACTAATACTTTGTCGCCGACCTTAAAGTCTTTAACAAGGGAGCCTACTTCAACGACTTCGCCGACACCTTCGTGTCCGAGGACTAAGTTGTGCCTATCGCCGATGGCGCCTTCCCATACGGTATGTACATCAGAAGTACATGGTGCCAGTGCCAGTGGTTTGCAGATTGCATCCAGGGGCCCACACACGGGTCTTTCTGCATCGATCCAACCAGTGTTGTTGAGTCCTAACATTGCATATGCTTTCATATAGTTCTTTCCTCCTAGTATTGTATTGAATACGTTTGTGTTAAACGATTTCCAACCACATGACATAATACAGGAAAAATACGTGAAATTCAACACAAATTTTTCATTTCTATGATATGTTTTATTATAATGCTATAATTCAGATAAAAAGTACAATTCTTTAGGGTAAAAAGGGGAAAAGTCGAATTATATTTCGCAGTTATATAGCATGATTTCCATTTGCTATATGTTACTTCGATTCATACAATTCGACTTTTGGTTTTTCAAATGCGTGTTTTTAATGACAATGCTATTTATTTAGCATATTCTATTGCTTTAGTCTCTCTTAATAGGTTTACTTTGATTTGACCTGGATACTCTAGCTCGGTTTCTATCTTTTTGGCGATGTCTCGAGCGAGTAGCACCATTTCGTCTTCCGATACTTCTTCAGGCTTAACCATAATCCGGATTTCCCTGCCTGCTTGAATGGCGTATGAGCTATCTACTCCAATAAATGCGCAGGTGAGTTCTTCGAGTTTTTCCAAGCGTTTCACATAGCTCTCCACATTTTCCCTTCTAGCTCCGGGGCGAGCTGCTGATATGGAGTCTGATGCTTGAACTATGCAAGCTATTATCGTTTGTGGTTCCACATCGCCATGATGAGCGTGAATAGCATGGATGATTTCTTCGTTTTCCTTGTATTTTTTAGCCAAATCAATTCCGATGTTCACATGGCTGCCTTCAACTTCGTGGTCGATTGCTTTTCCTAAATCGTGGAGAAGACCAGCCCGTTTTGCAGTCATTACATCAACACCCAGTTCAGCAGCCAACAAGCCAGCAATATGAGCAACTTCAATGGAATGGTTGAGCACATTTTGTCCATAACTTGTGCGGTAGCGCATCCTGCCTAGGAGTCTAACGACCTCTTGATGAAGACCATGTATACCTGTCTCAAAGGTTGCGCGCTCGCCTTCGGATTTTATGGTAGCATCAACTTCCTTTTTTGCTTTATCGACCATTTCTTCGATTCTAGCAGGGTGGATGCGACCATCTATGATGAGTTTTTCCAAGGCTATTCTAGCAACTTCCCTTCTGATGGGGTCAAAACTGGATAAAGTGATTGCTTCTGGGGTGTCGTCGATTATCAAATCAACTCCGCTCAATGTTTCGATTGTACGTATGTTGCGGCCTTCTCGGCCAATTATGCGACCTTTCATTTCGTCATTGGGTAGGGGAACCACAGAGACTGTCGCTTCGGCAACGTGATCAGCTGCGCATCTTTGTATGGCAAGGGATATATATTCCCTGGCTTTTTGCTCTGCCTCGTCTTTGAGACGGGCTTCGATTTCTTTGATTTTCATTGCAGCTTCGTGGGTGACTTCGGATTCGAGATTTGAAATGAGATATGCTTTTGCTTCCTCAATGGTGTAGCCAGAGATTTTTTCCAGCATTTCGAATTGGTTGCGCTTTATTTCAGCAACCTCCTCATGGGCGGCATCCAGTTCACTGAGTCTCTTGGTGAGGGTTTCGTTCTTTTTCTCTATCCCGTCAGTTTTTTTATCGAGCATTTCCTCCTTTTGCTGCAATCTGCGCTCTTGTTTTTGTATTTCTGTTCGGCGTTCTTTTACTTCTCGTTCGTACTCGGTTCGGTTTTTGTGTATTTCTTCCCTTGCTTCCACAAGGGCTTCTCGCTTTTTGCTCTCTGCGGCTTTAATTGAGTCGTTGATTATCCTTTTTGCGCTCTCTTCTGCGCTTTGTATCTCACGCTCAGAGACTCTTTTTCTGTAAGTGATACCAAGGATAAAAAACACTACAGCGGCTGCAATCAGCGAAGCTATAACAATAATATATTGAATCGGCGTCATTGTGGGCGCTTGCACCTCCTTATGAAAATAAATATGAGTATCTGATGATAAAACATCAGCTTTAGTTGATGAAAATCCTGCATCATATAGTAATAACTGCAAAGACAGTAGCAAATGCAATTGCGTTTGTAATCAGGGAGTCGTCCTGTGCCATATATAGCTTCAATTCGTTCCCTTTGGCAAACATTGCTTTGAAATGGTTATAATGCTCTGCTTTGCGGTTTTTGCATATTGCAGACTTGCTCGTGAAACGTCCCCCAGGCAAAAAATAGTCGGCTCGCTAATTGCTCTTATTTTTCGTTTTGCCCTGTTTCACAATAATCATCCCAAACATTCTATAACCGCAAGACTCCCCTGTCAAGCAGTTTTCGCATTTCCCCTCTGTTATTCTATGATAACGTCAAGCTTATTATTATTTTTTACCTTGACTTTAGCAGGGGAATATCTTACAATGACCTAGCTGCTTTTATTGTTTTATTTTGAATATAAACTATTTTGTTTAAACAATCGAAGTATGTCATATATGTCAAAGAAAGCAACCATATGGAGAGGTGTCCGAGTGGTCGTAAGGTGCGACACTGGAAATGTCGTGTAGGGCAACCTACCATGGGTTCGAATCCCATCCTCTCCGCCAATATGAAAAAGCGAACACCTCCACGATGCTTCTGTCGTGATGGTGTTCGCTTTTTTGTGCAACACCTTAAAATATAAAACAAAATGTGAATTTCTCATATATTGTTGACATTTTATGGGAATATGCTAAACTGTTAATGGGTTAACTATTAAGCCTTTAGCTGTTTGCATTGATAAAGGGGATGTTTTGGTGATTGACACATTTAAGGATCAATTGATTCATTCGGTTTTTCGTATTAGAAAAGCTAACACAATCATGCGATACAAAGACATGGACCTGACCACCTTTGCCCTGATGTGTGCTCTGGAGAGCAACCAGAGGGATTCTAACGAAAATATATACTTATCAGAATTGAGCAAGCAACTATGCATTACAAAGGCGGCTTTGTCACAGATGGCAAACCAAATGGAAGAAAAAGGTTATTTAAACAGAGAAATCAACAAAAGCAACCGGCGAAAGGTCACAGTTACCCTGACAGAAAAGGGACAGGAAGCCATTGCAGAAGCGAGCGTTGAATATAATCGGATACTTGGTGAGATTATCTCTCGTCTGGGAGATGACAATGCAAAAGAGCTTGTGCGGCTGTTTAATCTATTTGCCAGCATTGCCGAAGATATGGAACTCGCCTAGTTCAGCTAGTTATTTCTATGGAATGGAAATGTGTGAAATAAGTGGGAAATGATAACAATAAAAGTAGCAAGTATGTTGTTAGCGCTCTGACTGCTTTTACACATATCGGAGTCACAATAGCAGCCTGCCTTATAATCGGAGTGTATATTGGCAAGCTTCTTGACAGAACATTCGGCACCGCTCCATGGATGCAAATGTTGTTTTCATTGTTGGGGGTAGCAGCCGCTATTAAAACAATATTGGAAGAACGTGGGGAAAAGCTTGTAGAAGATGATGAAAAACCCCTGGATAAATCACCATCGACAAAAAATGATATGAACAATGGCGAAGGAGATGAATAAAGTTGTCAAAAATCGCTAAAAAGATGATTTTGGTGATTATCTCATGTGGGATATTTATAGCTACTGTTGGCATATTGCTATCATATATGCAAATATCGAGCTTTTTACCTGTTTTCCTAGGCACTATTTTCGGTGTTGCCATTAGCATCATTAAAGTCGTGATGATAGATGGAGCAGTCAATAGAATTACTGGTCTCGAAACGCAAACAGTAAGTGCCTATGTGCACCTGCAGCATATTTTGCGATTCGGTATAACAGGAGTGTTGCTGGTGGTTGCAGCCCTAGTGCCATTTATCAATATATATAGTACAGCAGCAGGAGTATTGTCCTTTCAAGTGGCATCGCTGTCGGTACGAAACAGTGCGAGTATGCAGTAACGCTTCTTCTCACACTAAAAATCCCCATCAACACAGCCGATACATATATTATAACCACCAAATTGCAATCATAAAATGAATTATAGGGAGTAGTTTATTGGATATATTCAACAAAATTCTTTATGAATTCGAAATATTCGGCATTGAAATACAAATTACACAGACCCTTGTCAGTACATGGGTGCTCATGGGTCTATTAATTGTTTTTGCCCTTATTGCAAAAAGTGCAGTGAGCAAATTTCAGACAATCCCCACTGGTTTTCAAAACGCTGTCGAATCTCTAATAGAGCTTGTGGAAAACTTTGTCCGAAATACTGCTGGTGAAAACCTTATGGAGCTTGCTCCTTGGTTTTTGATGTTGGTTTTATTTATCTTCACATCGAATATCAGCGGAATCGTTGGCTTACGACCTCCCACAACAGAATGGTCCACTAATTTTGCATTGGCATTATGCTCCTTTTACTTCATACAAAAAATGGGTATAAAGCATCGAAAAAAGGATTATTTAAAAAGCTTAGTCCAACCAATATTTCTATTTTTACCCATAAATATCATCGGCGAGTTGTCGAAACCCATATCCCTTAGCTTTAGACTCTTTGGCAATATGTTATCGGGACTCATACTAATGGCGATGGTATATAGTATGCCAGTATATTTGAGAATACTTATACCAATCCCGCTTCATATGTATTTTGACTTGGCAATTGGAGCATTGCAGACATACATATTTTGCTTATTGAGCTTATCTTTTATCCGCAATGCTGCAATCAGTGCTTCATAACAAAGTAAATCTTTTTAACATGGAGGAAAAAACATGGATGGACTATCAGCTATCATTATAATTTCCAATATAGCAGTTGTTCTAGCACTATCAAATGGAATCGTCACCGTTTTTGGACAAGCGAAGATAGCCATTGCCGCTATCGAATCGATTTCACGCCAACCAGAAGTGGCAGGTACTGTTACCAACACAATGTTTATCAGTCTGGCACTGGCTGAAACCCAAGGAATATACGGATTGCTTGTGGCAATTATACTGTTATTTGCCAACCCATTTATCCCAATTTATATACAATACTTAATGGGTACATAGAGCAAAGATAGCAAGATAAATATAAATTGTATGTTTTGCTAATTTTTGAAAGGAACGGACTGCTGAGCAATGAGTAATGAAACAGTACTGGTCGTTGCAGCAGCTGCTGTCAGACCTCTATTCGGGCTTGACAGACAGACGCTGATTCATATATGCATCCAACTTTTTAACGCTTGTGTCCTAGGACTTGCCTTGCGCTTTATCCTATACAAACCTGTCAGCGGGTTTATGCAAAGACGCGCAGAGAGCATAAAGAGCCAGATGCGCATTGCAGAAGAAGAGATTGCAAAAGCTGAGGAAATGAGAGCCCAATATGAGCAAATGCTCCTGGATTTAGAACAAGAAAAAATCGACATTTTGGAAACTGCAATAACGCAAGCTACACAAACCAGTGAAAAAATGATAAGTGATGCAAGAAACGAAATCGATGAAATGAAAAGACTCGCTCAAAGCGAAATACGACTGGAGCGAGAGCAAGCCGATGATGAAATGAGGCAGTATGTTATTGATATTGCTTCCTATTTGGCAGAAAAAATCCTCTTACATTCCATTGATGAAGATACACAAAACAGGCTTTTCGAAGAATCTCTTTCTGAATTGGAGTCTGTCTTATGAGTGGGTCATATAATGGGACAATGGCAAAGGTCGTTTCGGCTATGAGACTGAGCATGGAACAAGAAAAGGCTCTGGAAAAGCTGCTGTCAAGCAAGCTCAATAAGCAAGTGTCTATTTCCTTGGAGATTGACCCAAGCTTGATTGGCGGCTTCTATGTCTATGTGGATGGTCTTTTGATTGATCGAAGCGTGAAAAAAAGAATCGATGAAATTAAAGAGAGTATTATTTCTAGTATGTCATAATTGTGATGGCAAATGTTAATATATTGTACTAATAACCAAGTACAATGAATCAAGTACCATGAACTAAGTAATAAGAACTAAGTAATAAGAACCAACAACCTAGAACCAAGAACCAAGAATCATGAACCAAGTACCAACAAGCATGAAACAAATAAGCATTTGAAAGCGTAGGAATGCATATGGGTGTAAACCTCGCTGATATCAGCAGGGAAATAAAAGAACAAATATCGATATTTACAGCAAAGAGTAGCGTGGTGGAAGCTGGCACTGTTATCGGAGTGGGTGATGGTATAGCTCGAATACAAGGCTTGCACAGTGCCAAGAGCGGAGAATTGCTGACATTGGCTTCGGGGGTCAGGGCGATAGCCTTAAACTTGGAAGCTGATAGTATTGGTGCTGCCATTATGGGTTCTGATGCTCAAGTAAAAGAAGGCGACATAGTATATGGAACCGGTCGTCCTGCAGAGGTACCTGTAGGGGATGCTATGCTAGGACGCATAGTGAATGCCATTGGGCAAGCCATCGATAACAAGGGTATCATTGACACGGATAAAACGCGACAAATAATGAGGACTGCCCCAGGTGTCATTACTCGAAAGGAAGTTAGCGTACCACTCCAAACTGGAATCAAGGCAATTGATGTTCTTGTTCCCATCGGGCGCGGACAACGGGAACTCATAATTGGTGATAGGCAAACTGGGAAAACAGCCATTTGTATTGATACAATTATCAACCAAAAGGATGAAAATGTACTATGCATTTATGTGGCAATCGGTCAGAAAGCTTCAACGGTTGCTCGAATTGCTGAGACGTTGCAAAACGCAAATGCATTACAATATACAACAATTGTCGCTGCCACCGCCAGCGAATCTGTGTCCTTGCAATATATTGCTCCCTATGTGGGCTGTGCCATTGCCGAAGAATGGATGGAAGCTGGTAAGGATGTTTTGATAATATATGACGACCTTTCAAAGCATGCTGTGGCATACCGCACCATTAGCTTGCTATTGCGAAGACCGCCAGGCAGGGAAGCTTATCCTGGAGATATTTTTTACGTACACTCGCAGCTTCTGGAACGAGCAGCTTGTATGAGCGATGAATATGGAGGCGGTTCCATCACTGCGCTTCCTGTTATCGAAACCCTAGAAGGTGATATATCTGCATATATTTCTACAAATGTCATTTCAATTACAGATGGGCAAATCTATTTGGAAACAGAGTTATTTAACGATGGAGTTCGACCGGCAATAAATCCCGGCTTTTCTGTTTCCAGAGTCGGAGGTGCCGCACAAGTGAGTGCCATGAGGAGAATCTCAGGTCCTTTACGAATTGAACTGGCTCAATATAGGGAGCTTGCTTCCTTTGTCCAATTTGGTTCGGACCTAAGTGCGGATACATTGGAACGTTTAAACAAAGGTGAAAGAATCGTGGAGATTCTAAAACAGGCCCAATTTCGCCCTATGACCATCGAAAAGCAGGTGTTAATTTTATATGTTTTAACAAAGGATCATCTCATGGACATACCATTAAATGTAGTGAGGAGATTTGAAAGGGAATTTCTACGTTTTATGGATAACAATCACGGTGACATCGTCAAAGAAATTAGAGAAAGTAACGATATGACAGATCAAATGGAAGAGCGTATAGAAGCGGCAATTGATGAATTTAAAAGACTTCATTGGAAAAACGATTAAACGTCTAAAGGAGACCTATTGTGCCATCGCAAAAGGTGATTAAGCGAAGACTAGCCAGTGTTCGTACAACCAGAAAAATAATGAGAGCGATGAATATGGTGGCAGCCTCGAAATTGCAAAATAGCAAAAACAGGCTGGAGTATGCTCGTTCTTTTTTAAATGTGTGTGAAGAAATGGTAACAGGAGTAAGGTTCAGTGCCGCTCTAAAGGACAATCCATATTTTGCCACTCGCAACACCAATGCATCTGCATATTTTGTGATTTCCAGCAATAGAGGTATGTGTGGCAGTTTCAACTCGAATCTATTGGACTGTGTGTCCCAACATATGGGAGAAAACCCGAAAAACCCCGTAATTGTCACACTTGGCTCAAAAGCTAGCGAATATTTCTATCGAAATGGCAAGTCGGTTTATTATAAATTTGATGAACTTTTGGAAACTGCTTTTTATGAAGATGCAGTCCAAATTAGCCATTATGTGAGAAATCTAGTTACATCAGGCATGGTTGATGAGGTCTTTGTGGTTTATACGAAATTTGAATCGGCATTTGTCCATACGCCCACAGTGATGAAAATAATGCCAATTGATTCTAACCATAATGGCAACGATGATATTATGCCAATGGAATATGATCCGGATGTATCAACATTTCTTGACCACGCTATACCAGCATATTTAAACACTTTGGTATACTTAGTTATGCTTGAATCCAATGCCAGCGAAAACGCAGCGAGAATGCTAAATATGGATTCAGCAGTTAACAATGCTTCTGACATCATAGATAAACTGACCCGGGCAAGCAATCGTATCCGCCAATCGGCAATAACTCAAGAAATCAGCGAAATCATATCCGGTTGGCAATAAGTCATTATTAATGTGAAATTTTAGGAGATTGTGCATTTGGATTCCGCAAACATTGGAAAAGTCGTGCAAATTATCGGAGCTGTACTTGATATTCGCTTCGAGGGAGAGTTGCCGTCTTTGTATAATGCAATCGAAATACATAATGAAGGACAGCTGGTTGTTTTGGAGGTCATGGCACACTTGGGTAACAGTACCGTCCGCTGTATCGCCATGCATTCCACCGATGGGCTATATCGAGGTATGGAAGCCGTTGACACTGGTGGTCCCATCACTGTTCCCGTGGGAAAAGAAACATTGGGACGAATGTTGAATGTTTTGGGTATGGCAATTGACGATAAACCAGAACTACTCACCAAGGAACGCTGGTCAATTCATCGCCCTGTACCCACTGTCGCACAGCAAGCCACATCGGCGCAAATGCTGGAAACTGGCTTGAAAGCAATTGACCTGCTTTGTCCATATTCCAAGGGAGGGAAAATTGGGCTTTTTGGCGGAGCTGGAGTTGGTAAGACTGTCCTTATTATGGAGCTTATACGTAACATAGCATATGAACATGGAGGATATTCTGTTTTTGCGGGTGTTGGTGAACGCACCAGAGAAGGTAATGATTTATATAACGATATGAGCAGGTCTGGTGTTATTAACAATACCGCCTTGGTTTTTGGACAAATGAATGAACCTCCTGGAGCTCGTATGCGTGTAGGATTATCGGGCTTGACAATTGCAGAATATTTCAGAGATGAGGAAAAACAGGATGTCTTGTTATTTATAGATAATATATTTCGTTTTGTACAAGCTGGCTCGGAAGTATCGGCTCTCTTGGGTAGAGTTCCCAGTGCAGTGGGGTATCAACCAACTCTTGCTGCGGAAATTGGAGCTTTTCAGGAGCGGATTACATCAACACAAGCCGGGTCCATCACCTCAATACAAGCTATTTATGTTCCAGCGGACGATTTCACAGACCCTGCAACAGCAGCGACATTTGCACATTTGGATGCAACAACTGTGCTTTCAAGGGAAATTGTGGAACTGGGGATATATCCTGCGATTTCACCACTGGAATCAACTTCGCGAATCCTCGACCAAAACATCATTGGAAATGAGCATTATCAAACAGCCAGGGCTGTTCAAGGTATCTTGCAACGCTACACAGACCTTCAGGATTTGATAGCCATACTTGGCGTGGATGAGTTACCGGAAAGCGATAAAATAATCGTAAATCGAGCAAGAAAGGTTCAACGATTTTTATCACAACCCTTTTATGTGGCTGAAAAATATACCACAATTCCAGGTACCTATGTGCCAGTTGCCGAAACTGTGAGAGGCTTTGCTGAAATCCTCGAGGGAAAACATGACGAGATTCCAGAAGGCTTGTTTATGAATGCTGGCAGTATTGATGATGTATTACAAAGGTATAGAAATGGCAGATAAACTATTCAGGCTCAAGGTTTTTACACCCTTTATCGAAAAGGTGGACGAAGATGTAAATATGGTGGTATTGCGCTGCCAAACTGGAGACTGGGGTGTGCTTGCGGGACACGCTCCGTTTTCTGCTGTTTTGAGATATGGCACCTTGAGGATGATAAATGGTGACAATGAGCGGGTGCTTGCTGTTTATGGTGGCGTTGCTTCTGTGAAAGACAATGTCCTCACTGTACTGACCAGCGAAGCGGAATGGCCAGATGAAATCGATTTGGCTCGTGTACAGTCCCAACGAGAACAGGCAGAGCAACGACTTCGCGAGCGGACCGACTATTTGGAAATGCAATACGACAGAGTACTCATTCGGCGCGCTTTAGTGCAAATCGAAGTGAAGGTACTCTATGAAAAAACAGATGAAAACGATTAAAATACTACATATTCACATAATTTTCTAAATTTCGTCGAATTTGTGGAAAAAATATAGCTATTGTTCTTTGCGCTATTTTTTGGTAAAATAGCGCAGTCTGTTTTGTTTACACATTTCTTATTTTGGCAAATTGGAGTGGCGAACCATGAAAAAAGCGCTGAAATTAGTCATATCTATTATTACTATTGCGGTAGTTGCTCTCCTTGCACTATTTGCATTGGGCATTGTTGGCTCTGAGAAAACAAATGTTCATATTGACAAATATGACGGTCTAGTATTTAGCGGGGAAATGGAAGAGGGCCGTTTCAACGGATATGGCGAAATTTATTTTGACAATGGCGATAAATATGAAGGTAGCTTTGTAGATGGGCGATTCGATGGAGAAGGTACATTGTATGACTCATCAGAGCTGCCTATTTTTCATGGGGTCTTTTCCCAGGGACAAATCCAGTATGGTACATTTTATATAAATAATGATGACTCAATCATGCTTCTCTTGGGCGAATGGGAAGATACTCTCATAGGTAATGGCTGGCGATACGAAGGTAGATGGAGCGAAAGCGGGCAAAATGGACAGGGGTGTTTTTTCTATTCAAATGGCTCCCAATACATTGGTGGCTTTGCAAATGGTCAAGCCAATGGCAAAGGCGAGATTATAGATGCATCGGGTCGCCTGATATATTCTGGTGATTTTGTTCAAGGGCAATTCGATGGTTATGGTATATATCATAACCCAGAAGGCTGGTCATATGAAGGATACTTTGAAAAAGGACTCTTTCATGGAGAAGGACTCATTAGAAATGGCGCTGTAGTAATCCAAGGTATATGGAGCGAAGGAGTACGAAATGGGTAGAATTAAGTGGTTTGACGCAGTTCGCGCCTATGGACTGTTTCTCGTGTTGTTTTATCATTTGTTTTATGACTTTCTTCCTGGAGGCTTTTTAGGCGTTGATGTATTTCTCGCATTTTCGGGATTTCTTATAACAGCCAATATCATTGAAGAAATCAGAAGAAGCGAAAAATTTGATTTTTTTGATTACTGTAAACGGCGGATTCGGCGAATAATGATCCCACTCTTATTCACCATTGTATTTACACTACCATTGTTGCTTTTGGTTTCACCAGATTATTCTGTGGGAATAGCCAGACAAACAGCGGCAGCATTGAGCTTTGTCACGAACTGGTATCAAATACTTACTGGAGGCAGCTACGAAGCCAGACTCTTGCCTTCATATTATGTACATACATGGACTTTGGCGATATTAATGCAGCTGTATATAGTTTGGGGCTTGGGATGCTTAATTATCCATCTTTTTTCAAAAGCTTTATTCTCTAGAAATAGTGGGAAAATGCTGGTTTGTTTCAGGATTTTCTCCATGCTGGTATCAGGATGCGCAGCTGCTTTTTCCTTCATGTATATGCAAAGGCTACTCAACCTGGGCTATGAACTGGACACCATTTATTTTTCCACACTCACTAGGAGCTTTTCTTTTTTATTGGGTTCTTGTGCCGCTACTATTCGTGGAATAAATATAAAGGTAAATACAGCAGCTGTACCAAGGTTTACTAAGTTAAAAACAATGGCACTACTGATATTTACCTTATTGGCAGCGACGGTTATTTGTTATTGTTCCATGAAATATAAGTTTGAAGATGAGTTTATCTATCGATATGGCTTTATGCTTACTACGATCATGACAATAGCTATGATATATGGCACATTGGGCTTGCATATAATGACCCCTGAGAGAGTAAAAGAACCGCGCCCTTTGACGGCAATAGCTGATGTTTCTTACAACGCGTATTTATATCATTGGCCCATATATATAATCATATGTGCAAAATTGGGAAAAACCTCAATTGCTTCATTTGTTACCATTGGGCTAACTTTCTTTATCTCTGCTTTGATGCTTTATAAAGGAGAGAGGGTTTTCGTAGCCCAAGGGAGCAGTGGCGCACTAAAACATAGAAAGCTCGCTGCTACTTTTTTGAGCCTAGCTGTTTTAGTATCAATTGCTCCAGGACTTCTTGTTTTGTCAAGAGCTCCTGACATCACTAGCATGGAGAAGGATTTTGCCTCCAATTATGTGATACAGGATGTCCAGAGAGCAATCCGAACCAGCAATAGGATGAAAGAAATCAATATAAATCCCGTGGCATATATTAAAGGGGAGAATACTTATTCGTATGAACTAGTAATTTCAAAAGTACAAGCGTTGGAATCTCAGGTCGATGTTTTGTATGTTGAGACCGATGGTGATTCGGAGCTGATTGATGAATTAAATGATTCTACCTTGGCTCACGAAGAAAGTGATCTGAGTCAAACTGTGGTTGTAATTGAAACGGCAGCAAATGATGTATCTCCCAATAATCAACCACCATATGACACGGACTATATATGGGATCCAAAACCAACAAATTCGGGCTCGGCTTCGGACTCATCAGCAGGTCTTGATTCGGGTTATGATATACCAAATGGAGTAACTATAATTGGCTGTTCGGTGGCATTGGGAGCGCGAAATATGCTGCTGGAATCCATAGCGGATTCCTATGTGGATACCGAAGGCTCTCGACAGCTTGGTGCTGGGTATAATCTCATGATGGAGCTGCAAAATAATGGTGAACTAAGGGAGTATGTGGTGATTGCTTTGGGAACGAATGTAAATAGTGCATATGAGACATTGATTACTAATATTATTAATGACCTAAACCCTGGTCACCGTTTGGTTTTTGTTACACCCTTCGACGGGCGTTATCTTGGAAGCACTTCCACATCCGTAAAAACAGCAGAATATATGCGTACTCTACCCGATCTTTACTCCTTTGTCACAGTTGCTGACTGGCATAGTCTAGTGAGTACGCAAACATCCCTTTTGGCATCGGATAATGTACACATGGGAGGAGACTCGTCAAGACGACTGCTCACCAATTGTATCATTGAAGCATTGGAAGTCGCTGCAAACAAACCTGCAAAATAGGATCTCGCAAAATCAGCCGAGAACTTTGCCGAAAATGTGAACAGAGTCGAATTCTCGAATTGGGATTGGAGCATATCTGGCGTTTAGGGAAATAAACTCACCTCTGCCGAGCTTTTTTAGAAAGGCATCGCCGTTTAGCTCAAAGATACCGATTTCGCCGACTTCGAGGGTTTCTTGCTTTTTAATGAAAATAATTTGTCCATCGATGAAACGAGGCATCATGCTGTCACCGCCGACCTTTACGGCAAAATCGGCATCATCTGGCACCGATTCGTCAGCCTCAAAGTCTGTGAAATCCTCGCTGTCGAGATAAAAACCGGAGCCAGCTGCCACTGGGGTTTCGTAGAGCTTGATATATCTACGTGGCTCTTCGGAAACGCTCAGCTCGAAATAGGGGTAGTCGGTGAATTGCTTGTCTTTTGAGAGTAAATTGACATATTCATCCACTCGTTTTCTCCCAAGGGAATTGAGTCTGGACAATCCCAGGTAATCCGAAGAGGCTCCTCGAAATGTCCTTTGAATGTCTGTGACACCGAAAAGCTCGCACATTATCAAAAACTGCTCCGCTGGCGGGATGGACATATCGTTTTCCCAATTTGAAATGATTTTGTGGGAACAAGGCTTTTTAGAAACCTTTGTAACATAGTTTGCCACATCATGCTGGGTATATTGTTTTTCTTTTCTAAGCTGTGATAAAATTTTGCCAAAATCCATATAGTTCACCTCCCCTTAATTATAACCCATCATAAGACATAATGCAAGAAATATATCCCGATAAACGAAAAGGATTATAAGCACATCCCGAATACAGGGAAATATGAGGTATATTGCTTGCCGTTGCGGTGTATGAGTATGAATATAAATGAAAAATAATGGCAGATATGGCATGCAGAGCATTTATGATGCACTTTTGAAGTCTGGGCAAACTTGCCCAATGGAGCATATAAAACATAGCATTGTTGCATACAATTACTTTCCTAGCACAATTTATTAAAAAAAACTTTGCAATTTGTTTACAAATTGAATATAATTCAGTTGATATTACAAATGGGTTGCAAGGAATTACCAACAATAGTGTAATGCTTTACACGCGTATTTTTGAACTGAGGTGATGCTTGGAAAAAATAGACGGTCCATCTAATAAAAAAAGGAGGATTAACCAAAGTGGCACAATCACAAGCACCAGCTGCACCAGGAGCTGCAGTATCAGATTATAAAATGCCGAAAAGTTTTCCATATATATGGGCAATGAACTCAATTGGTCAAGGTTATGGAATCGGTATTTACGGATATATGCTCATGTTCTGGCAAGATATATCCGGTTTAACTCCTGTATTCGTGGCACAGTTCTTATTCATAGCTCGCTTAATCGACTTGGTTGCATCAGTGGCAGCCGGACCCGTTGTCCAAAATACAAACACAAGATTTGGACAGTTCCGTCCTTGGGTGCTAATTTGCCCCATCAGTAGCTCGATTGGGCAAATACTTATGTTCTTGTATACTGGTAACTTCCCAATGGGAGTGAGAGCTGTTATTGCGGTAATTAGCTATGTCATGTTACACTTCCCCATGAATTTCATTACCGCCGCTCAAAACGGTCTTATGCTGAAGGTCGTCGGCTCCGATATGGAAGGACGCATGACCTTACCTATCATAGTATCGCGTTTCACAAGCGCAAATGGTATTATCTCGGCATCAATCACGTTGCCATTGATAACATACTTGAACACAAAAATTTATCCCCATGGCTTCATCGTTGTTTGTTGTATTTATGCTTGCCTTTGGCTAACGACTACCACATTAGTCCTAAGAGCAACGAAAGAATTTGACAAGCAATTAGATGAATTCCAAAGACCTGCAAAACGCCAAGGTATTGCAGCAATGTATGGCTACATATTGAAAAACAGAGAAGCCATGCTTCTTCTGTGCACAAGCTTTGTTTCTCAGGTCTATATGTATAGCCTCGGAAATATGGGAACGATGTATTGGATATATTCCGTTGGAGGGGTACTTAATCCAGATGGTACGCAGAAGTACATCTGGACTACAATACAACCCATTGTTACCGTTTCCGGAAATATCACTGGGTTGTTTACAGCAATGTTCATAGCTCCGATTGGACGAAAGCTTGGTAGACGTAAAGCCTATATTACAAATGTCCTTTTGGGACTAGTGGGAACTATCTCCCATGCACTATTCTCTAATGCACGACCGTGGGTCTATCTCGGAATTTCCATATACGCACGGCTTGCAATGGGTATAGGCACATCTGTTGGTAATAATATGATGATCGATGCCGCTGAAAGGCAAAGATACGAGACAGGCATAGATATTCGTGCAGCAACAATGTCAATCACAAGCATTGCCATGAAAGTTGCCATGCTCGTTGGTACTGTATTCACGCCATTCTTTATGAATCTCGTCGGATATGGGCAAAGATTCGCAGAAGACGGCACATTCCTTGGAGCTTTCTGCGAATATCCAGAAAGGATTAACTTGATTCAACAGGGTGGATCTGCTTGTATTACAATTATGAACTTCACTCTCTTCTTACTCCTATATAGGATTAGAGATGATACGGCTGTTTTCTATGCGACTGAGAACCAAAAGAGAATGGTAGAAGCGCAACAAGCAGCTGCGGCAGCAGCAGGTGGCGGACCAGGCGGACCTCCAGCAGGTGGCGGACCAGGCGGACCTCCAGCAGGTGGTGGAGCACCCCCAGCAGGCGGTGGAGCACCCCCAGCAGGCGGTGGAGCACCTCCAGCAGGCGGCAGATAATAAATAAGCAAAACATAAATAATCACCTATTATATAAAACAATCCTCATAGCATCAGCCGTGGGGATTGTTTTTTTACCTTATTCGTTTCATTGCCAGACATTATAAGTTTGTAGACAAATTAGAATTCCGCTGACTATACCAAACCCCTCGCAGTTGCACGAATCTGCGAGGGGTCATTTTGCTGATATAAGTAAAAGAACTAGTATATTTATATTCCTTTATTGTGTTTCTATAGTGTTTCGCGCTCGCCACTGCTTCTGCTTGAGCGACCGCTTCCGCCACCTGGTCTGGCTCCCCTGCTTGTGATTCTCCATTCGATAAACTTCGCTAGGTTGGCAGGAGACATGAACTCTGCAAGCTTTTCGTTGAGTTTTTCAATTTCGTCTTGCATTCTAAAATGCTCCATGAGCATTGCTTCCATTTCGTCTTTTTTCCCGTCTAAGGCAAGCTCCGTTGCGTTGTCGAATATCGCTTTTTGCCTATCATTCATCAGCACTACACCTCCTTCGCTATAAAATAGAATATTCGCTTTCGTGTTCTATTTTAACAGCGTTTTTAAGAATTGTCAAGTACCAGACTAATATTGTTATCTTGACTATAGTCCACGGTGTTACTGGTCATGGGTATTTCGTAGGCACAAACCGTGTCATTTAAGAGCGTAGCGAAGAATCTTACTACACCGAAATTTATGGCTTTTGAGATTCTTCGCTATTGTAAAAATGACACTTAGAATAAAAATTATTATGTAGTGGTTTTTTCTATATAGAGCTCTTGTAGTCCGTCGAAGGCGTCCCTTTGGCAGGTTGGCAATTGCTTTAGGCATAAATGGAAAACGACGCAGGCGCGACAATTTCCAAAATATTTGCAACCCACATTCCAACAATCGCATTTAAATTCATCAGCACGGTCTGCACATTCCAGTGCTGCTACCATTCCTTCTCGGGTGACTTTTGGTGGTGTATCTCTCCATAATTGCTTATTTTTTTGCTCAAGAATGTTTTCTGGTACATTATTTTGTTCTTCCATTAGGATACATCCCTTCGTTTTATTATGATTGACCGATGAAATATGGCTAAGCATAAACATTTCCGAATCATTGAAGCAAGACTATCACATTGTAAAGAATTTGTCAAAGTGAACGGGAGGAACTGTTTGAACGGGGGGAATGTGAACGCGGGGACGGTTCTTTTGTTCATTTTCGTGAACGGGGGGACGGTTCTTTTGTTCATTTTTGAACGGGGGGACGGTTCTTTTGTTCATACGAAAATGAACAAAAGAACCGTCCCCGTGTTCACGTGTTGTCCCCGCGTTCAAAATGAACAAAAGAACCGTCCCCGCGTTCATCCCCGCGTTCTTTTTATGAAAAGCAAGTAGCTTGTTCTCTTAAGTATCCTTCGTGTTCTTCGCGGGTTGATGAAATAAATTCATATACTAAAAATTGGGGAGCTATGTATTCAACCAATTCCTGTATTCGCTCCGAGATAAAGGGTTTGTGGTTGTCTATGTTCATCACATGACGAGCTGTTTGAGAATAACGCTCACTGAAGTTACCATCCAAAACTAGAGGGTTTTTCAACACATCCTCTACATACTGCCCACTCAATGTTTGATGAAGGTGAATACCTTTGACAAAATCAAGATTGTTGTATTTTTCTAAAAGGTTGTAAATATAATCTATACCCTCTTCAAGAGAGCGTAATGACGTATTTGTATGTAATAGATGACCAATGTCCAACATGACCCCACAATTTCCATATTCTATCTTGCTCAGTAAATACTCAACCATATCTGGTTCTTTCATGGTCATGCCAGGCCACCATAAGTTTTCAAACAACAATTGAAATTGAGCGCTATCTGCAGGTAATATTTCATTGACAAGCTCGATGGTGGCATCAATTACTTCCAAATCGGTATTTGTATAATTTCGAGTAATACTATCTTGTAGACATATATCTGCAACGTGGAAGACTGCGTATTCTGGTGAATAATGCCTAGCAAAGTTGAGATTTTGCTCATATGCAGAAAGGATACCCTCACGACCAACTCCTCCAAAGACCATTTCGCAGTTTTCCATGGAGTCGTATTCAGCCAATATTGCATTTGTATCGCCTTTCCACACGGGTGTCCAATAATGGAAATATTTGAGATGTATCCCGATGACATCATCAATGTTTACTTTCTCTTTTTCATCTTCTCCAGACTGCATCAGCTCGATTCCATCGATTCCGTGCATTTTATATGCAGCCTTTAAGTCGTTATTATCTTCGTATCTATCTAGATCATAATAACTGGTTGTAAAGTTCATTATCGTTTTCATATTTCCTCCAATTGTTGAAATATCAAAATATAAGCGCATTAAGCACTTGCTCAACTATTTGCAGAGAACCCTTTACCCCTAAATGAGTCTTGGGTATAACATCAACATAACCCAAGCTAGGTAGTGCATTTTCCACTCCAACGAATTGCATCCCAGTGTCTTTTAGCTGGGATATTGTCATACCAGAAGCGAATACAAGCTCACTTTTTCTGTCTGTGAAGAAATCTCGATTGATAACATCCGACAAGCCATAGGTTTGCATTTGCTCTTCATATTTTTCTTTCATAATATCAGCGTCTGGACACAATACCGATGCACTATGGGGGAGCATACCCAGGTACTCGGTGAGAAACTTAAAGTAACCATAAATCTCTGAATATGTACCCTCGACGGCAACTCGTACACCTTTGGGTAAGCCATAGCCGGCATTGATATGGGAGACGTGAATATACGCATCTGCTCTGGCACGATTTATGTCATCAATCGCCAGCTCTGGGTCGCAATCAAGAGTATGGCATATTTCTCTAATGAACTGCTCTGTTGCTGCAAAGCCGATTGGAGCACTATCACAAATATGGTAAGGTGTTTCATATTGCTTATTGAGACGCATGCCTGTACTGTAACCATACTCTGGGCGAACAACAAGGTTAAGCTCTGCGGTGGAAATATTGTTAATTTCTTCAGCCGTAGACCCAACGCAGAGCGCACAATTTATCTCGATTCCGCAAAGGCTCAGCAGACGCTCCAGTTCCATGAGGTCGCCTTTGAAGTACCTTTGTATAATAGACAGACCAAGAAGGTTCACCGTCTTTTTCACCACAGGTAATTTTGGAGGATTCAATGCGTCCAGAAGAGCAAATACCCCAGTTTCATAGCCAGCGCATAAATCGAGAGAATAGCCAGGAGTCTCAACAGTTACGACTTTCTTTTCGCCGAAAACTGTTCTTGCAATACCCACAAGGTCATCGCCGATAAGTGCAGCACCAGGTGTATTTACGATTGCTACCAAGTTGTGGCGCACATTTTGATTAATGAATTTTAAAGCTTCAATGAGTTTTTCCCGCCCACCATATATATAATCTCCAGAATCTAAATAGGTGCTGGGTATACGATTTTGACCGAAATACCATTTCATTCCATAATCTAGGGGATCAAATTCGTAGGGTCTAATCAGTTGTCTTTCGCTTGTTGAAGAGTGAAATGATCTACATCCCATGGGTCCGTTGAGCAATACCACACTCCCGGAAACACCTTCTAGGGCAAATAAGATTCCGGAAATACTGTCAGGCGTAATACTGGTTAAATAGCTGTTCATCTTTTTCCCATTCTCCTTTCAGATTCATTGCCAAAAGTCCCTCCCAGCGATTTAGCATATCAAGTCCGGTGAAAAACCCTGAAATCGGACTCATTGGAAGTCTGTCTGCCAGTCGCAGCGGACCAGAGGGCTCGAATGTATAGTTGGTAAGCAATATATCAGGCTTTGTTCTTTCTATGTCTCGGCTTCGATTTCCCACATTGTAATTCTCTTCAATTTCAAAGTTAACAGGGAAGCGAGTCTGAAAACCATCGTTTGTCGATGAGTACAAGATGCAAAGCTTTGCTATTTCCATCCCTGCATCAAAAGCTGCGCCCAGAAGCCAATCCAAATCGTGACTATATGTAACAACCATTAAACGCAGACCCTTCATTGACTTATTTAGGAGTGAAACTTCCTTATCGTAACGTATCTTATTTTTCGCGATAATATCTTCTGCAATGGATTCTTTGCCAAAAATCTCCCCAATACTCCGAAGCCAGTCTTCGGTTTCATGGAAACCCACAGGTAGTTTTAGGTCAAAGAATTTAGAATCATACTCCTTAATAAAAAACTCCTTGAGCATTTCGCTGGTAAAATCGTGGTTGGCTAGTATATTAAGGGAGGCTCTTTTGAAATTAGCGAGATTATCGTATTTCGTATCGCAAAGAAAACGGCAGTTTACCTCCACTCCCATTTGGTCTAAATATGATTCTATCATTTCATAGTTTTCTAAAGTATTTCTCGATATTGGCCTTTCAAAGAGTATATTCACCACATTGTCTTCTGGTTTCACATCTGGGCGTATTATTTGTCTTGCAAGCTCCATATAACTCATTAACACACCTTGCGTGTAATCTCCAGACATATTGCCATCTGTGCGTAAAGTGAAGATGGGTGTGTTCATCGCACTTAAATCACGCATCTTGTCGATATCGTCGCCGATTATTGCTGGAGGACAAGCACTGACTACGATTATTGCCTTTGGTTGTGAAGCTTTTATCTCTTCTATTTTATCTGTAAGCTTCCCCATGCCACCGAAGACCATTTCGCTTTCATCCATATCAGTGGCTTGGAGATTGGGTGTAACTGCCGATGGCAACAGAGAGCCGCGTTCGAAAAGCTGTCGCCTTCCAGTGGAACTCATGGAATTATATGAGATATATACGCAGCTTTTAGGTGCATGTGCTAGTACCACAGCATCTCTTATTTGAGTACTAATCGCCAATGCACCGTTAAAAGCGCAACTGGTGAGTGGTTCACCTCGCATCACATTTTTTGAAAAATAGCGGTTTGTCGACGATAAATCAATGCTATTAACGGGATTCTCAGTTTTATTGTCTGTGTTTTCCGCATTTTCTGCTTTAAAACAAGCTTCGGTCGATTCGCAAATCCCATTTGTTCCCATGATGATTTGCGATGTTGATTCGGATTCCACAAAAGCTCCCATGGTGATTTGTATTGAGGTTTCAGTTCCTAAAATTGTTCGTTCCAGGTCTTCGTCGGTAAGTGGGTTGGCTGGAAACTTACTAATCCCATTTACTAGACCTTTCGCCAAATCAATAAATATATTTGCCTCTTGGCTTTCAGGTTCAAACTCTGTCAAAGTCATATTCCGCGCCTCTGCCTGGGCAAAAATCTCGCTTCGTGGGATATCAGCCACCAATGGCAAACCCACCGCATCGGCAAAGCGACTGGCACGTTCGCTTTCACCCACAAGACCACGGCGATTTAGTATAATACCAGCTACACGACTATCATCCCCATCGTAGTTTCTTATGCCACGCAGAATATTATTCGCCGCATATAATGCCATATATTCACCTGAAGTGATGATGAAAATTGTATCAGCATACTCGCGTCGAATAGGCACCGCAAACCCGCCGCAAACCACATCACCCAGGACATCGTATAAAGTTATGTCATACTTATCCTTTAGCCCAAACAGACTCAAAAGCTCGAACATGGAAATAATCCCACGCCCAGCGCAACCCACTCCAGGCTCCGGACCACCAGCCTCAACACAACCTACGCCACCATAACCAATCTCTAGTATTGCATCTATTGAATACTCAGGAGGATTGGTTACACGCATATAATCCAAAACAGTCCTTGGAGACCTCCCAGATAAAAGCAACCTGGTGGAATCGTGCTTAGGATCGCAACCAATCTGCAAAATCTGTCGCCCATGGGAGGAAAGAGCAGCAGACAAATTAGCCGCAATAGTAGACTTCCCAATTCCACCCTTCCCATATATTGCCAGTTCCATATATTCACCTATTCCTTTCAATATAGTACAGGGTTGTTTTGTATATTAATGTCGGAGCTGGGGAGTAGGGCAGTGTGTGAAGTTTTTTAGTTCCGTCAAGCGAAACCAAGGACGGTGGAGCGCGCGAATTGACGCATGGATGCGTCACTGAGCGTAGGAACTAAAAAACTTTACACACTGCCCTACTCCCCAGCCTACGCAACAGCAAATATTTATTAATTTCGACCTTCGAGCTCTCCTTCAGCTTCCATGAAAATTTCCTTTAGCTGAGAAAGCATTTCCTCGTCTATATTCCACATATTCCGCTGGACAGCCTCCAGCAAACGAGCAGTAATCGCATACATCGCCCAAGGATTTACATCATTTATCCAATCACGAATCTTCTGATCAAGGACAAAATTTTTCGTAATCTCATCATACATCCAATCTTCGATATTATCTGCAGTGGCATCCCAACCGAAAACATAATCCACCATGGCAGAAACCTCTTGGGCACCCTTATAACCATGCCTCATGAGTCCCTCTCGCCAAATAGGATTATTAATCCTAGCCCGCATGACCCTTGCTGTCTCCTCCTGCAATGTAACAGTCTCTATATGATCCAAATCAGAACTATCGGAAGAATAAGAATTAGGCTTTTCACCACTGGAAGAACGAATGGCAGCAATCAAACCACCGTGGTATAAAAAATCGTCATCGGTGTCGAACATATCCATCTCCACCGAGGAAATATTATTAATAGTCACAGTACTTCGAGAAAGGGCAGCCCTAAGCTCATCTTGAAGCAACTCCCCATGGAGCTTTTTACCATAAGCATGAGCGCTCCAGCGTATATAAATATTACCCAAGTCCTCCACTGTGTCCCATTTTTTGCTATAAATCAGTGTATCCACACCAGCACCGTAGCCACCCGGTGGGCAGCCGAATATGCGAACAGAAGCCCTTTCAAAGGCTTGCTCCCGCTCGGCACCCTCGGCAATCATTCGCACAATCTCTTCTTCGATATGCTTGCGAACATAGTTGTCTTCATAGGATTCATCTAAGGCTGCAACCATATTGACTGCATCTTCTAGACGCTCAATCATATTTGGAAACATATCTCGAAACAAGCCTGTAATGCGCAAAACAACATCTATTCTCGGTCTACCCAGCTCCTCTAGCGGTATGACTTCCATCCCAATTACCCTGTCGGTGTTGCCTAGCCAAACTGGTCTAGCACCCATTAAATAAAGGGCCTCGGCAAGGTCTTCTCCACTTGTCTTTAAAGTATTGCCGCCATATATGACGGTGGCGACGGAATGGGGATATTCTCCAGATGCTTCAAGCTCCCGTTCCAACATTTGATTAGCGCATTTCTGCCCCACTACCCAAGCAGTTCGAGAGGGCATAGCACCTGGGTCCATTGAATAAAAATTCCGACCTGTGGGCAAAATCGCCGCATTGCCGCGGCTGGGATTTCCAGAAGGGCCGGGTGGAATAAACTGTCCCTGGCTACCTATGACAAAATTGTCCGTTTCATCTCCCATGCGCCGCAGATCCTTAACTATTTTTTCGCAGACATATGTAAGGCACTCACGCAGCATACCCCCACCAGCCAGCTCCCTTACAGCGGAAACATCGAAGTCTTTTTCAAGGAGAGCCTGGAAAATCAGCCGTCCTTCCTCGTCCACTTCTTCCAAGAGCATCCGCTTTGTACGACCATTGGGTAATATATCCTTTGGGTTTTCAATGAGATCATCCAGGTCAAGTCCGTTCTTTTCGCAAATAGCCTCCCGCAAAGAGGGAACAATGCCATTTTTCACCCGAACCAGAAGCCGGCATAAGTTGGAAAATAGCTCACCTTGGGGAACATGACCCAAGATATGTAAACCGTCTCGAACCTGGGATTCTTTGATTCTGCTGATCCAAATATGCAGGTCTTCGATGAAAGTATCCATACCATTGTTTTCCAATGAAGGCATTTCGTCAATATTCAAATCTTGATGAAGATTCAGCCTCACAGCCAGCTCCCAAATCTGCTCATATAACACAGGAAGGTTCTGGGGAGCAGCGTTTCGAGCGTGATAATAATCTTCGATGAGCTCATCCATTTCAGCAAGCTCGCCATAGGTTCCACCCTCTTTCATGGAGGGAACCATATGGCCAATGAGAGTAGCATAGCTGCGGCGTTTTGCCTGCATCCCCTCTCCTGTGACTGCCACATTGTAGATGTATAAATGGGGAAGGGTACCGATTGCCAAATCTGGATAGCAGGCATCGGAGAGACCTATTTCCTTGCCAGGTAACCATTCCAGAGTCCCATGTGTTCCAACATGGACAATGACATCAGCTTTGAATACTTCCTCCACCCATTTATAAAAGGCGATATATTGGTGTGGGCATACAAAGTCTGTGCTATGGTAGCTCTCTTCCGCCTTTTCCTCATGGGCGCGAGGAGGTTGCAAGCCAATGAATACATTTCCATTGAGGATTCCTGGTATGAGTATTTGCTCATCCACCGCCATGAAGCTACCTGGGGGTGGACCCCAATCCTCTATCATTTTTTCTTTAACAGATTCGTCAAAAGTGTCGAACCATTTGTTATATTGATCTCCTTGGACTGTATCGCAAGCCAGCTCCAGCATCCTTTCTTCAGTAAGCCAGCCTCCATCGTTTGTGAGTCCATCTGTTATGGTATCAATGATTTCTCTGCCGTTTACAAAGGAATACTCCATATCTATTCCGCTATTCTCTAGAGCAGTTAGCATATTAAATATAGACTCGGGAGTGTCCAATTGATGAGCACAGCCAATCATATCGTTGCGAGGGGGTGAATTGTGCAGTATCACAGCAATTTTCATATCTGCGGATTGGATTTTGTTTAAACGAGCCCAATTACAGGCTAGCTTACTGATTTTATCAACTCTTTCCGCTATGGGTGCATAAACACTGCGAGCTCCGTAAGGAGTTTGCTCAACTTCCTTCACACTTATTGGAAAGGTGATGATTTGACCATCGTATTCAGGTTCATATACGCAAACGCCCAACATCATCGCATCTAAACCCCTGGGCGAGTTTCTCCATTGTTCATAGTCATACCAAGTATGCAGAGCCTTTAAAACAGGAACGTTGGTCAGCTCGAAGACACTCTTTTCCACCCTGGGAGCACTGCCGTCAGAAGGCTGGGACAATACGCTGACGGAAAAACCCAAAGTGTTGATAATAGCATCAACAATCGGGTATCCATCTTGGGTGAAATAATGCCTTAGGGCATCGGAAAAACTGAGGGACTTGGAATGGGGTGAAGGAGCTAAATTGGTCACCAGCACAATAGGCTGCGCACCACATCGAAACAAGGCATCATGGAGCGCATCAAAGGCTCTCATGTCATTCTTTTTTAGCTGGTTTTCGTGAACAAGAACACCAATACGAGGCTTTGAAGATTCCCGCGCCATTTTCAAGTAAGCCTCTTCATCGGCAATGGGACCACCAGGCTCATATAGACATTGCCATTTGGTGAAAACAGGTTCTGGAACATCAAAGGAAGCCTTCGCAAATTCGTTGGCGATATATTGAGCCATGGATAAATAATTTTCGATACCGCCAGCTTTTATATATGCCTCTATCATTGCATATTGGAGCGGACTAATGCCCATGCTCCCCATCAGCTCAGACACTTCCTGCTCTATTCCGCACATGATGAACAGACGCTTTGTTCCAGTCATTGTCTTTAAAAACTTGTCAAAGAAATTGACATAAGTGATGCTCCCATGTATATCAACCATTATCAAGTCGCTTTTTAATGCTTGTGTTTCAAATTCATAATATAATTCCACGTTTTGACCAAGTTCAGTGCATTCATAGTATTGCAAATCAAATTCACCAGAGAATCTTCGAGACATCTCATCGCTAAACTCGCCCCAAAACGCTGCATCAACAGACATCTGCGCTAAATAAACAATCCGAGTCATCCGCTATCCCTCCATGTGATTAATCCTATTTCCGCGCGTTATGACGGAGCAAAAATTTTAAGAACAAGTTAAATTCCTAATTCCTCACTCCTAATTCCTAACTCATATTAACCACTGGGTAGGTTTATATAATGGAAAGGAGTGCGGTCGGGGAATAGGTCGGGATGGAAGATAGCTGCTAAATCCATAACCTGGTCGGCGAGCTGATCTGTAAAGTACCAATAACCCACATGGAATTGCCATACCTGCCTATTTATAATCACTGGAGCATCCTCAAAAACAGGAACCATTTCCAAAAGAGCATCGATATCAGCAACAGAATTGGCATTCATCGAAAGAATCCACACATCAGCATCAGCCAAAGTGACATAAAAATCCTCATAACTCAGCTGCCCTGGAGTCTGGTGCATAAACTCGCCACCTGCTGCACGCACCTGGTTGGCAACGAAAGAATCAGGACCCGAAACATAAATCGTACCTTGATAAACGGAACCCCAAGCCACTTTAGGCCTATTTTCCACAGTTTCTATTATTTGACTCATTTCCTCGAGCTTTCTAAACTGCTCATCCACATAACTGACCACCTGCTCATCTATGTCGAAAAAAGGAGCGAAAAAGAGTTGCCATTCCATGCGCCCTTCATGGGCCATTTCCATATATTCATTGTTTACAGCATAAGGAATATCAAGCTCTTCTAATTTGTCGATGAGCTCCACTTGGGAGGATGTACCGGTATAAACGAACACCAAATCAGGATTAATAAGCTGTATAAGCTCGAAATCAGGGGTTCTCCAGCTACCGAGATATTTGATATCATAACCAGATGCAGCAATATCATCATCCATGGGACCCGACCCGGGAGGACTGGTAATTCCCGCCACGCTACCCCAAATATCAAAGGGCGCAATCATGCCAACATGGGTGGTGGAACCAAAAATAGCCCGCTGAAGCGGAATTTCCAGTATAATCATATCGTCATAACCAGATGGAATATCTTGACCCCTGGGAACGAGTAAAAATTTTTGATCTTCTGCATCGGTGACAATTTTCATATTATCTTGGATATATTCCACGTTGAAACCAGTGGCATACATGAGCTTCATAAACCGGCTTTCTTCAGTATCAATTTCAGTTTCATCAAGCTCATTGTTGGAATCTTCTCCAAGAGAATCCGCTGTGTTTGTATTATCTCCACCAGAAGGGGAAGAGGAACTTTGTCCTGGACTATTTGAATCGCAGCCAGCAAGCAGCGAAATTGCAAGTAGAAGTGAAATCAGTGTAGCTAATATTCTTTTTTTCATTTTAAATTGCTCCTTCATAATTATTTGATGCTTATTATTCATTGTTCATTATTCATTATTAATTGTTAATTGTTAGCTTGCTGCTGTTACGAGGGTTGGTATACGGGGTTCTTTTTGCCCTGTTCCGTCTCGTATCATTTCAGCTAGTTCCGATGCATCGCTGCAGTATATGGGTTGTTTATCTAGACATTGGTAGAGATTTTGGCTTTCTTTGTTTCTAAAAGTATATACATCCTTTCCAGCGTCCAGAGCCATGAGTAGCAACTGGGTGTTTTTTTCGTTGGTTTCGCCGATGGGAAAGCCGGTGTCAACCACTATGGAGTGATTTGCCATAATTTCAGTGGCTTCTTTGAATTTCGCATCGGAAATCCTTTGGAAATCAGATTCCACCACCAGCTTATTGCACAGGGACATGGCAACGTGGGTATCGATGTCGCTTTGGTGGAGTATCCCGCAATCCATTCCCAATCCGGTTTTTCTCAGTGTACGGAACACGGGAATCCCACTTCCTGCTCCGCTGACGATGAACATATCGCTAGTGCGAGAGCCGCCAAATTCCATGCTCCCAAGAAGATCATCATAACGAGCCTCAGAAATGTCATAAAGGTCTTGTATCACCCCTTGGTGAATCACTTTTTCTGGAGCACCGTGGGCGACTATTTTTCCGTTTTTTATAAGTAATACTGTCTGGCAGCCCTTCAATGCCAGGTCAATGTCGTGGAGAGCCATTATGACGGTTATTCCTTTATCTCTACATAGTTTTGATAAAATCTCAACCACTTCGATCCTATGGCTGATATCAAGATGACTTGTGGGTTCGTCCAAGACAATAAGCTCCGGCTCTTGGGCGAGTGCGCGGGCAATCTTGACTTTTTGCTTCTCTCCATCGCTGAGTTCGTTGAAATAGCGGTCGGCAAGATTCAATGCTTTGACGCTTGCTAGGGATTCAAGGACAATCTCTTTGTCTTCGTTTTTCAGTTTTCCAAAGAAACCTGTATAGGGATGGCGTCCCATTGCTGCAATTTCAAATGCAGTCATCAAGCCTGGGTTGAGTCTGTCGGTGAGAACAACGGACATGAATTTCGCAAGCTTGCCCTTTGGTACCGATGTTATATTCTCCCCATCTAGATACACTGTTCCTTCCACTGGACTGAGCATACTTGATAGAGTTCTCAATATGGTTGACTTTCCAGCGCCATTGGGACCCAGTAAACATACGATTTCTCCCCGCAGTGCCTCTATATCAACCACTTCCACTACGCTTTTCTTATTGTATCCCACCCGCAGGGATTTCGTTTGCACTACTGTTCTTGAATTACTCATAATCCACTGTCCCTCCTAAGTAACATATAGATCACCAAGGGTGCTCCAAATAATGATGTTATCGCACCAATGGGTAGTTCCACCGGTGCCAATAGAGTTCGTGCCAAAAGGTCGCACAGGTTTGTGGTGAGGGCTCCGCCCAAGACACAAGCCGGAACAAGAACCCTATTATCTGCTGTTTTTAAACCCATTCTTAGCATATGGGGCGTTGCTAAACCCACAAAAGATATGGGTCCGGCGAATGCGGTAAGTACTGCGGTTAATACGCTGGCTATGATAATGACTGCTATGCGAAATCTCCGTATGCCCACGCCCATGCTTTGAGCATAACCTTCGCCCAATAGCATTGCGTTGAGCGGTTTTGATAGTAAAAAGGCTAAAACAGCGAAAATGGATGTGATAATGGCGAGAATCTTAACCTTTTGCCAGGTGAAGCCAGCAAAGCTGCCCATTGTCCACAATGTGAGGCTGCCTAGGGATTCCAAGCTGGCGAAGCTGGACATTATGCTCCGAATTGAAGAGCAAAGATAACCCGTCATCATACCTATTACCAATAATGTGACGATGTTTTGCACCTTTCTAGCTGCTAGCACCACCGCCAGCATCACTATCATGGAACCCACCAAAGCTCCTATAAACATAAACATGGGGTTGGTTGCGCTGAAGCCAAAGGTGTATCCGCCTAAAAATACGATGCTTACGAACATGGTTGCTCCCGAGGAAATACCAAGGACATATGGTTCCACAATAGGGTTTGAGAAAAATATTTGCAAAAGCAATCCCGACAATGCCAAACATACCCCTCCTGCCATGGATGCAATCGCTCTGGGCAATCTGATTTTACTGATTATTGATTGGTGAGCATCACTAGCTGAGTCCTTGCCCAATAGAATGCTAATCACATCTGCTAACTTGATATTTACAGAACCAAGAGCTATGCTGAGCAAAAACATCAACACCATAGATATCAGTAGCATGATCAATATGGCATTTCGCCGTGCAGCCCGTTTAGTTTCCACCTCTCCTTGCATTTCGCACCTCCTTTAATTACTTATACTGTAACTGCTCTTAAATAACACGAGAATACTGAGTAGTTGCATTATATCTTTTACTAGTATTGCTTTAGTATCAGAGCGCGGTTCTCTTGACAACCATAAGTAAGGGGGAGTTGTCAACACTACTCAAGACGTTTGATATGTTGTCAAGAGAACCGCACCCTGACTTGCTAATGAGTTGTTCTTGGTTATGTATTTTTATCTTTTTGCATCTTGATTAATGAGTTTTTCTATCTCTTCTAGCTGTTTGCTCCAAGCTTCGATGTCCGCATCGTTGAGAATCTCCACAGTTCCACCTTGGATATCACCTACGCTTGCCAGTCCTTCCTCAATATCGCCCTCGATTTCCAAGTAATTCATTTTGAGCCGCTCCAGAACATCCTCGTTGGGAATCCATTTTTCCCGGGTATAGAGTTCAATCATTCTGCGAGCCAGCTCTTCCAGTGCATATTTGTTAGTTTCCGAGAGCCACTGACGCATACGGTCATCATTAATGTATTCCTCTGCCAGCCTGTCCAAAAAGTCGTCGGTAAAGCTATCTGTGACACATTGGGTCATGAACACGCTTTGGAAGGCACCCATGATGCTGGAAGCTCCGTCATATCCCTTTTCGGTGATATTTTCTTTCCAAAACTCGTTTAGCAGGGTTTCTTCCACGTTACGCTTGAGGTTCTCCGCCAAAGATTCTGTACGAATTTCCCGATTTCGTTCATTTGTTCCTTGATATTGGCGAATATTTTTATTACCAAGGTGCTTGGCGATGAGCCTGTAGCCACCTTGAACCTGTACACCAAAGTTATCTGAAATGCCAGTAATACGTTTGGAAGAAGATGTATCATAGGAAAGATCAATGTTTTTCGCATTATCGATGAACTCACGAATGCTCTTGCGACCATTGAGTTTACCTCCATAGGCATGTGCAGATGAATGTATAAAATACTTCGCCAAATCAACTTCATCTTTCCATGCGCTGGCTAGAAGGGCAAGGTTTATGCCAGCTCCATATGTTCCAGGCGGGTCTCCGAAAATGCGAATGGCACCATTTCTGTCGTCATCGTCTTGGAGACTGTTTTCCAAGCGATATTCTCGTAAATGCTTGAGAATAAAATTGTCCTCGTCATTTTCTTCCAATGCAGCTATCATTAAAACAGCTTCATCCATCATTTCCACGGCGATGGGCCAGGTATCCCTCAGCACTCCTGATATTCGCACAGTGGCATCGATTCGGGGTCTGTCCAGCTCGTCAAGGCTCATTATGCGAAGCCCTGTTACCCTTTCCCGACTGTCCCAAATAGGTTCAATGCCAAGCAAAAACAAGAATTGGGAAAGCTGCTCTCCATTGGATTTTGTTATATCGGCTGAAATCATGTTCATGGCGATTCGCTCAGGCAGTCTGTTTTCATCTTCCATGTAGCTTTCAATTAGCTGTGCTGCTAGTATCTTTCCACGTTCATAGGCGGTTTTAGTTGGTACCTTGTCAGCATTTAGTCCAAACATATTTCTCCCAGTGGGAAGAATGTTTCTGCCATTCTCATCGGGCATACCGCTCTCGCCAGCTGGGATATAGCTACCTTCAAGCCCTGAAATGAGTAAATTCATTTCATTGTCAATCTCAAGAAGAGCCTCCCTTATTTCCTTTGCATCCTCGCTGCCAATATCCAACTCAAGACCATCTCCGTCATAGACTTCCCTAATATAACGAGTAATTATGTCTTCATCTGGGATGTCTCCGAAAATATGGAGGCTGCTGATATTTCTACCTTGTTCAGTTCCCTTGATGGCAGAAGAAACCTCCATTAAGCCTTGGTCAAAGGTCTCGGAGCGTTCAAGAATCCTTGAAGCAGCAGGCATTTGTTCTATTTTGCTGCGAATTTCCTCTTCCAGCATTTCATATTGACTATTGTCCAAAGCTTTTGCTTGGAAATATTCGTCGATTTTCCTCATTAATTGTCTAGCTTCCTCGTCTGCGCCCTCGCAGGGAGGAGGTAAATGGTCAATGATGACTGAACTCATTCTGCGTTTCACCATAAGACTCTCATTTATAACTCCAGCATTGTATATATAAAAGCTGGGGAGAGAACCGGTGACAATCCCAGGCCAGCAGCGTTCTGAGAGAGCGTTTGCTTTTCCAGGCAAATACTCGACGCTTCCATCAGTGCCAAAATCAATGAGTGCATCTGCGCAAAAGACTCTCTCTATATAACGGTATGCACCAAGGAATTGATGGGGTGGGGGGCAAGCAGGGTCGTGGAGGATTTTGCATACCTCTCCAGTGCATTTAGCACCATAACAGCCCCGCTTGGGTTGCACCATTACTATCACATTTCCAAATTGAATTCCGCTGATTATCAGAGTATCTCCTAAAACCATGCCCTCTCCAGGGGGTGTTCCCCAGGTTTCTTCCATATACTCGCGTAAATCGCCTGGTAGCTCGTTGTAAAATGCATCATATTGTCCATTGATTGGCATCTGATAGAGGCAACCACCGCTTTCGATGATGTCTTCTACAGCCGTCCAGCGAAAATCCGAAAAAGCTTTCTTTTCCATAAAAAGCTCCCTGAGTTTCTCCCCAGTCTCTGGGTACTCACCAAGGCTATAACCTTCCACTGATAGGCGATTGAAGAATCTTACGACACTCTCAAATGCATCCAGTCCATAAGCCTTGCCAATGGTTGCTTCCACTCCAGCACAGACTGCATTGTGAAGGATAATGGCGAGCTTTTTCTCAGAGTTTTCCTTTGTTTTTAATCGAATGAGTGCTGCTATTTTGTTGGCAAGATACGATGTCCTTTCCGGCAATGCTTCGGATTTTCCCGTATTTCCATTGCGGACAGAAATGATGATTGGTTGAGTCATGCCAGCCATTTCAGGAGTTATCAAGGAACTTGGCATATCAAGGCTCAGGGGGACCATTTGCTCACGCCATTCTTCTTGTGTCAAAAAGCTGCTTCGTATGGGGAAGATGACAGGAACTCCAAGCTTTTCAAATTCGATGACGGATTGTTCTGAAACCGAATTGCCATCTTGGGCTCGAATGGCGAATAATTGGGTGTTTATGAGTAGCTCAATAACTGCTTTACCATCGATGGAGAAGTATGTTTCTGCCACTTCCTCAAAACTCATGTTACCAGGGTTAGGATTGGAAAATACCGCAATCACACCGATACCGAGAGCTTCGATGGAGCGGGTCAGCTCCTTTTCTCCTTCCAGGTCTCCCCGTAGCCAATGCACCCTGTTTACAAGAAGACCCACATATGAGCTATAATTGTTTAATGCTAGATATTCTTCCAATGAATAGTAAACTTCATCGTTATCAAATGAAAATATACCTTCAAAGGGTGTGTGGGTGGGGGGATTAATTTCCCCTACATCAATATCGTCTAAGAGATGCTTTCTAATGTAT
This sequence comes from Oscillospiraceae bacterium, assembly GCA_009777775.1. Lineage (GTDB taxonomy): Bacteria > Bacillota > Clostridia > Oscillospirales > Oscillospiraceae > WRMH01. The sequence continues at coordinate 35,593 of WRLE01000004.1, read as the reverse complement.
CGACCTGCTTGTACAATGTTTTCCATGCCGGAATAATGCAGGTATTTGTTTATTTCCTCCACATGAACACCATCCACTGTACTTTTACCAAGTAGAGCAGCTTCAGTTCCGATGGGGAGAATGCTCGCATCTTCTGGGAGGGAAAGATAGAATTTTTCCACTTCAAGATTCATGCTTTGGTGGGAAAAAACCACCAAAGGCTTTGTTATCTCCATGGCTGTGTTCAATTGTTCCAAAACCGCTTCACGACTTTCTTTATGCAATGTTGCGTTGAGGGCAATTGAAGTGATTTCTATGCCTGCATTTTCAAAATCCCCTTGCCAGATTTTGTATTCCGCTTCGCAGCCGAAGCAAAATACTTGCTTAATATCAAACATATGTTTCTCCTAACTCTTCGGGTGGCATGGAAACCCACCCCTAATTCCTAATCACTAACTCCTAATTCCTAATTCTATTGTGGTAATAATTGGAAATGGTGAAATTCTTTTGTATCTTGATATTCTGGGAAAAGGTCTGGATGAAAAATAGCCGCCAATTCAATGACCTGGATATCGACTTCGCCAGTCATGGTGTAATAATAAGGACCGAATTGCCAAACTTCACCATCCACAACAACAGGAACATCAGCGAGTATTGGAGCAGTTTCGTAGAGTTCGTCATAATTCATTATTGGTGTCATATTGGAATTTATCCATATGTCTGCCTGGAGAACCACTTCATAAAACTCCTCCATGCTAATTTGGCTGGAAGAACCTCCGGGTATATGAGCAAAAAGGTTTTCTCCACCTGCATCTCTAATTTGCCCAGCAACATATGTGTCTGCACCAGGAACATAAACGATACCGTTATATAGCATACCCCAGGCTACCTTTGGCTTATATTCCACTGTGCTGAGTCTTTCTGCCATGTCATCTAGGCGAGCCAACATTTCATCCACATATGCAACACCTTCCTCTGCTTTCCCAAAGAAAACTGCTAAAAATTTTATCCATTCCATCCGACCTTGATGGGTGGGTTCCATATATTCATTATCAACTGCATATGGTAAATCCAGCTCATCGAGCATATTCATTAAATCAAGTTGCGCTGAATTGCCTGTGTAGAGAAAAGTCAAATCGGGCTCGACCTCTTGTAACAATTCAAAATTAATATTTGCTCCCATTCCAGAACCCACATAAAGAATCCTGCCATCAGCAAGTCTTTCGTTGAGTTCATCGAAAGGCCAGTCTCTGGGATTTGATACAATTGCTACCACATTGTCCCAAATGTCAAAGGGCTCGACCATTCCAAATTGTGTGCTAGATGCCATGATTATCCGCTCCACTGGAGTGTAAAGCAAAATCGCATCCTCATAACCTGATGGTGCAGCCTGACCTCTGGGAACTAAGAGGAATTTTTGATTTTCTGCATCTGTAACAAGCAAAATATCATCGGTGATATATTCCACTGAAAATGCTGTGGAATATTCAACTTTCATAAAACGTCTCTCTTGACTTCCAGTTATCTCATCATCAATGTCTGATTCCTCTACCTCTGTATCTGTGGATTGGCTATCTTCTTGATTAGCGTTCCCGTTGGCATCAGACTCCACGTTGGCATCAGACTCAATCTCGCTCTGGTTGTTTGAGCTATCTGGGCTGGAGGAACTCTGCGACCCTGATGATGTATCGCAGCCTGCGATGCAAATACAAATTACAAGTAACAATGCGATTAAAGTAATAATAGTTTTTTTCATAGTAAACCCCTCTGTATAATATTTTGTTATTTCTAACCTAATTACTAATTTCTAACTCATCAAAGCCCTTCTGGGCTACTTCCTTTTGTTGCTCTGGTTTCGCTCAGGTCTTCCAAGTCACCCTCTGTTTGCAGATATATTTCTTTTAGAGCTTCAAGAGTCTCTTCCTTTGCATCCCACATACCACGGTGTGCCGCTTCAAGAAGCCTTGCGCTCATGGCATGGAGAGCATATGGGTTGTTTTCCCTTATCCAATCTTGCAACTCTTGATCTAGAAGATAGGTCTGAGCTATGCTTTCGTACATCCAATCATCCACCACGCTGCTAGTGGCATCCCAGCCAAAAACTATGTCAACCATTGCTGCAAACTCTGTGGCACCTCTGAAGCCATGCTCTTTGAGACCTTCAATCCACTTGGGATTGTTGATGCGGCTACGCATTATTCTTGAAGTTTCTTCATGGATTGTCCTGGTCACCACATGGCGCGGGTCTCCAGCATTGGTGGAGTATGAAGCTGGAGCGGAGCCCCTTTCCTTAGTAACTGCGGAAATGAGACCACCGTGATAATTATAGAAATCATCGCTGGAGAGCATATCAGCTTCATAAGAAGAAATATTTTTGATTGTGACATCGCTAATAGCCATACGCTTTGAAAAAATGCTTTCCAATTTCGTGCCATGGATTTTTTTGCCATATGCGTGGCTGCTCCAATTGATGTACATCCTGCCAAAGTCGTCTTGGCTTTCCCACATTTTGCTGTTGACAAGAATGTCCATTCCAGCTCCATATGTACCAGGCGGGCAGCCGAAAACCCTGAGGCTGGCGTATTCAAAAGCTTGCTCTCTGTCCATACCTTCTGTAATGAACTCGCTAAAGTCAGCCATGATGTGCTTTTTCACAAAGTTTTGTTCATCGGGCTCATCCAGCGAAGCGACAAGATTCACTGCATCTTCGATTCTCTCGATGAGATTGGGGAATGTGTCTCGGAAGAGTCCGCTGATTCTAAGGGTGACATCTATCCTGGGTCTACCCAGTTCCTCCAAGGGTATCACTTCGAGACCAATGACTCGCTCTGTATTTTGAATCCAAACAGGACGGACTCCATATAGATAAAGTATCTCTGCTATATCATCGCCCCTGGTTTTGATAGTCTCGCCAGAGTAAACGACGATGGCAACGCTTTCAGGATAACGACCTTCGTCTTTCAGATAACGTTCCATGAGCTGGTCGCCCAGCATTTTTCCAGTTTCCCAGGTTGACCTTCCCGGTATGGCTGCGGGGTCTGTCATATAAAAGTTTCTCCCTGTGGGAAGTATCGTCGCATTGCCTCGGCTGGGGGCTCCAGATGGTCCTGGAGGTACAAACCTGCCATCGACTCCTCTATCAAAGTAAAGAAGCTCGTCGGTGGTGGAGCGAAGTCTAGGAAGCACATCATTGATTGCAAAATATAGACATTTACTAAGGTCGTTGATATTGCCTTCGGGATATGCTTCACTCATTTGAGCCAATGCTTTTTCCACTGCTTCCAAGGAGTATTCATATTCTTCCAGGGTAGCAAAGACAATTCTGCCTATATCATCGATTTCTTCTAGTATCATAGCATTTGTCTTCCCTGAGATATGCTGCCCTCCGGGATTTGTCAAAAACTCTTCCAGGTCTTCCCCAGTGAGCGTGCATAGAGACTCTCGCAGAGATGGGGTACCACCATTACGTATACCCACCAAAAGCCTTAGCATATTATTCAAACGAGCTTCTTGGGGAACTTTCCCAAAGATATGTAAGCCATCTTTTATTTTTGCGCTCTTCAAATCGCTAATCCACAGATGGATTCTCTCGATGGAGGCTTCAGGCTCTTCATTAAACTGTTCCTGGGTCATATCTAAGTCTGTGTGAAGATTGCTGTCCACGGAAGCATTCCAAATTTGCTCTTCGATTATCGGAAGCTTTGCTTTATCGGCGATTTTACTGTGATAATACTGGGTGATGAAATCATCGATAAGTTCCAGACTGCCATATAGACCGCCCTCGGTCATTGATGGAATGAGATAGTCCAGTATCACCGCATCTGTCCTGCGCTTTGCCTGGGCACCTTCGCCAGGAACATCGATAATGTATAAATACAAGTGGGGCATTTCACCAATGGCTATGTTGGGATAGCAGTCCTTTGATAAACCGATTTCCTTCCCAGGTAACCATTCGATTGTGCCATGTGTTCCGATATGGACAATCACATCGGCTTTGAAGATATGTTCCAAATAATGATAAAAAGCTATGTATTGATACGGGCAAACGATGTCGGTGGAATGGTATGCTTCTTCTGCTTTTTCATCGAGAGCCCGAGGTGGTTGCAATCCAATGAATAGGTTTCCGTTAATAATACCGGGAACCAGGATTTTTCCATCGATTGTCAGGTAGTCGCCCGGAGGCTCTCCCCAATCACGACGAAGCTCATCTTGGATTTTTTCTGATAATGCCTGAAACCATGGTGCATAATCTTCCCGCTCCACCACTGCTGCACTTCGCTCTAGTATCTGAGCTTCGGACAAAAAACGTTCGTCATTTGTTACGCCGTTGATGATTTCGTCGATGATGTCTTTACCATTTTCAAAATCATAATCTAAAGTAAGCCCCTTTGCTTTCAAAAGCTCGAATAGATTGTGTACAGAAACAGGGGAGTCGAGTCCATAAGCACTACCTATTTGGTCGATTCTGGGGGGCATATTATGGAATATTATAGCTACCTTCTTGTCCTCAATTGGTGTTTTTCTAAGTTTCGCCCAGTTTATACTTAGCCTTACAACCCTGTCTATTCTGTCATCGATGGGAATGCTTACACTTTTTGGACCAAAATCCGTGGGGACTATTTCTGTGCTGGCAATTGGTACAGTAATGATTTGTCCATCGAATTCAGTTTGGAACACAGCAGAGCTCAATGCCATAGCATCAAGTCCTGCAAGGGATTCGAGCCACTGCTCATATGTGAAATAGGTGGTCATCGCCTGAAGTACAGGCACATCGAGAAATTCAAATATGCTGCTTTCTTCCCTATCGTCTGCTGGGAGCAGCATACCCTTTTGGGAACCGTCTCCAGGTGATGAGAGGATAGTCAGAGAAAAGCCACTGGTGACTATCAATGTATCTATTATGCTTTTCCCATCGACTTGGAAATATTTATTCAGTGCTTCTCGAAGACCTCCATGAATCCCGCTGGGTACAACATTTGAATACATGGCAAGGGGGATAGCCCCTTGATCCTCGATAGCTTTCATTAGCGCATCTATATGTGCAGTGTTTGCATTTTGGACTGAGCTAAAATGGACAAGAATGCCAATTCGCTCCTTCTCTGTTTCATTTGCAACTATTTGGAGATATTCATCGTCGTCATAAGCTTCAGGAACCCCGTAAAGCCCATCCCATTTTGGTATTATTACATCGCCAATAGTGCAGTCGATATGGGCAAGTTCATTTAAAATAATCCGTAAAAAGTTTTTGCTATTTTCAGGTCCACCTGCGAACTGATATGGAAAAAGTTTTTGATAAATAATTGGAGAAAGAGCAGATTGCTTTTGCATTTCTGTATTTTCTCCATCCATACCAGAATGAATGTATGAAGGGATTTTTCCAAGGAAGTCTAGCTTTACAAAACTTTTGAAATAGGGGATTCCGCTATGCAGGTTCATGTAGATGAAATCAGCGTTTTGAATGTCCTCGTTACATCTGATAAATTCATCGTTGTCACTGTCTATCAAGCCTGTGCTGTAAAAAGAACCTGTAAATTCAATTTCTTCCTTGAGTTCCTCGTATGCCTGCCTAAAATAATATCCATCCGATGCGCTTTGTATAAAGAAAACGATTTTGTACATTTTTACCTCCTGTCGGTCCGCGAAGGTGCCGCGGGGTTTAGATTGCTTTCCATTAGCGTCATATATCTTTATTCAGCTCGCCTGCAAATCCTAATCGCAAGGAGCATGAAAACGATTAAATAGATTGCCAAAATCATTGGACTCATCAAATAGGATGGGTCAGAAACCCCGCTACGAAGAGCCTTTACGGTTTGGGTGAGGGGCAATGATTCAAAGGCAATCGCTAAAACTTTAGGAAATCTGTCCAAGGGGAACAGAGTCCCGCAAAGAAAGGACATTGGCGTTATAACAAAGCTGGTAACCTTTGCCATATCTGCATGGGAGTTTATTAGGATACCAGCGATAAAACCGATGGCGGAAAATACGAAGCAATTTAAAACAAGAACGATGACAAAGTATGCGTCAATGGTAATATCTCTGTGAAAAAGGAAAGAAACAAGTAAAATAATAGTGGCAGTATATAGCCCCCTTAATGCACCGCCTGTGACCCGCGCTACGGTGAAAGTACGCATCTGTATGGGGGACATCATGATGGCTTCAAAGGTTTTTCCATATATCCGAGATATGTTGATGTCATTGGCTATGACACCGAAACTGGTGGACATTGAATTCATCGCAATGATGCCTGGTATTACAAATGAAGTATAACTGACCTCTCCAACGGAAACGGTGTTTCCCAATCCCCAGCCGAAGGCGATGAGATAAAGGAGCGGACCCACCACTGCACTCATTGTTATGGATAACCATTTTCTGCGAAACACTATCCATTCTTTCCATAAAACAGCGTTAAATCTCATAGGAATGATACTCCTTACTAGGCTCCAAAGCCTTTATTTGTGATTAGGATGAAAGCGTCTTCCAAATTTGTTTCCCGTATTTTGAAATCACATTGTAAAAGTTTCGCCGCTTCCATGGCGGGTTCTTTTTCTTCAAAGAGTTCCTGATGAGTTGTGCCTTCTTTGAAGTATTCCAAAGCGAATTTTCCGGTTTGACTGATAATTTCGCTTGGATTACCCAACATGACTAGCTTGCCAAGGTCAATCATCCCCACTCTAGAGCAGAGAGCTTCGGCTTCGTCAAGATAGTGGGTGGTGAGAAAAATCGTTAGTCCATCTTCGTTCATCCGTCGCATGAGATCCCAAATTTTTCTGCGGGAAGCAGCGTCAAGCCCAACTGTTGGCTCGTCTAAAAGCATGATTTGCGGGCCATGCATCAAAGACTTAGCAATCATGAGCTTGCGCTGCATTCCTCCTGAAAAAGTACCAGCAGTATCGTTTCTTCTATCAGTTAGTTCAGTAAACTCTAGGAGTTCCTCGATTCTTTCTCTTCTGGTATTTTTCGCTATACCGTAAAACCTCCCATGTAGCTCCAGGTTTTCCCAAGCTGTTAGGTCATTTTCCAAAGTACTATACTGGGGTACGATACCGAATTTTTGTTTGATTGCGGTTAAATCACGATCAATGGGTTCACCATCCACATATATTTCCCCTTGAGTAATGGGCGTTAGAGTCGTGGTCATGCGAATTAATGTGGTTTTACCCGCGCCATTGGGCCCCAAAAGACCGAAAAACTCGCCATTTTCTATTTCCAAGGAAAAGTCGGAAACCGCTTCCAAACCGTTGTATTTTTTTGATACATTTCTGTAGGAAATCAAGATTTTTCACCATCGCTTTCAAATTTTCTGGCTATTAGTTCGCATAATCCTGTTTCAAGATAACCCACAAGGATATGAATCCCACTTCCCAATTGAGAAATTGGTTCAAATTCCGGCAAGCTCATATCCATGAGACGCATTAACTCGGTAGTCGCGATGATTGCATCATTTACAGATATCAAGTCCCACATGAGCTGGTCAAGGATATGGCAGTATAAAGAGATGTAAGTAACAAGGGGACCATCAATCAGCATAGGTTCTGAAAATTCTTCAAATTTCGCCCTTGGAGCCTTGCCACCATTTTCTACATATCTTTCCCATATTTTATCGCTATTGATACCGAATCTACTCACTCGTTTCAAAACATTATGCTGGGAATCGGGCGAGAGATTGCTTTGTTTGAATAAAGCTTCTTTAACAGCGGCTTTCACAGCTTTACCGATAATCTCGCCAAATTTACTATGCTTGCCTGCGTTGGTCAAAGTTATATCAGAGTCTGCATTGGCAACGATAATGGTGCTATCGGTGCCAGAACCTGTAGCCAAACCCATGGAGTATCTGCTTGGTGCTATCAGCTCTTGAAGAGCGGCGGTTTTAGCTTCGGTGCAAGTCACCAGAGTGCGTGCCAATGCTCCAGGGGATAAATCAACATTAATATGGACAATAATATTGATTGTGCCTCCCACATTGGCTTGAGCAGCGCTTTTGATTCTTTCCAGCTCATCCCAACTCGCTGGGTCTCCAACCCTTCCACCATTGGTTTCGACTCCACCGGTTACGATGGCTGTGACGATGATTTCTTGATGGCTTTCGGATTTGATGGAAACATTCTCCATTTGTGCAGCCGTTGAAATTCCAACGGTGGTGGTGGGGTCAAGTCCAATTTCACTGGCTATAAGTGCCATATGTTCTGCATGGGTTGGAGCTCGCAAGGTTGTGGCTATTCCAGCTCCGATGGTACCATCATGGTTATATACAGCCTTTATATCTTCCCGATAGCCTCCGTTGTCTGCAGAAGTGCTGAGTACTTTCCGGTTTCCATTGAAATTAATCACAATGGATTTCCTATAAAAGTGAACTTCCTCTCCTGTGCTTAGTGTTTCAAGTAACATATCCATTTTCTCCTCTCCCTATCTAAACCGCGATACCGCTTCTACAATTCCCTCCGCTTTGAGGTCATCCATAGTCAGCAATGTACCCCGCAGTTTTTCGTTGAGTTTCTCGCAAAGATGAAAGCGTATAAAGTCGTTTTCCGTATCTAGGATTATGGTGTTTATATTTTGGTTTCCAATCCGCTGAGCCGATTTCAATGCTTCGTCAAAGGGGTTTGCAGTGGGGCTGCTTTTTCCACTGGCTCGCCCATCGGATACTAGGACAATGGTGGGTATGGCATCTGGGTCCTTCATTTTTAGACCCATGACAACTTCATATGCCAAATCCAGACCTTTTGCCAATGGAGTCTTATTTCCTGTGGGGAGGTCAGCAAGCTTCTTTTGTGCCAAGTCCACCGAGCGAGTAATGCCTAAAAGCAACTCAGCAGAATCTTTACGAAAAGCGATTAAGCCCACCCTGTCTCGCTTTTGATAGGAAACGCTAAGAAGGGACAGTATTGATGCCTTCACTTCTCGCATACGTTTATTGGCTCCCATGGAAGCACTCGCATCCACAACGAAAATGATGCACCCGCCTGTTCGCTTTTCTCGAATCTTGACCCGCAGGTCTTCGCTTTCTATGGCAATTGCTCTCAAACCCTTGTCCCTAATGGATTGGTAAGGAGCAGCGGCTCTTACAGTGGCATCAAAGGCCAAGTCAGTAATTCGCTCTTTTCCAGCCATTCTATATCCAACATAGCGACCTTGTTTGTTATTGGATTTTACCAGGTTTCTTCTACCAGTCCCCCTGTTTATTTGTCTGTTTACATGGGCATCTTGCCAGCGGGGGATAACAAAAAGTTCGCCAGCTTCTTGCACATCGTCTTCATCAGGGTCTTCGCTGTCAATTGAGTCGGGAGGATCTTCTGGTGGAGTCTCGTCAAACTCTGGGGGCTCAATCGTTTCTGGCTCCTGCTCTTCTTGTGGAGGCGGCTCTTCTTGTTCCTGCTCCTCTTGTTCCTGCTCCTCTGGTTGTTCCATATCCTCTGGCGGCTCCATGTCGTCTGGTGTATCGTCGAGCTCTTCTTCTTGCCAGTCTTCCTCTTGCTGGTATTGAGGTTCGGGTTGTGCTCTATGGGCAAGGGCGTATTCAGCTGCTGTTCTAATATCGTCTATGTTTATCATAATGCGCCCATCGAATGCGGCGATGGCTTTTGCTGTTTCTATGAGAACGATCTCTCCTCGATGTCCTGCACAATTTGCGCTACTGGATAAAGTGGCAGCCAAGCGAATGGCATTTGCAGTAACTTCAACTTTTTCCAATTGCTTTTTTGCCGCTTCTACCCTTGTTTTTAATTCATTTGTCATTTGTGCGAATTGTTGGACAAAGGCAAGGGGATCAGACTCATAGTTTAGTCGTCGCTCCATTATTTCGATTCGCATCATCAGATCCTTTTCGCTCTCCACTTCAACGTAAAGACCGAAACGGTCGAGAAATTGAGTTCGCAGTTTTCCCTCCTCTTGGTTCATGCTGCCAATGAGTATAAAACGGCTGTCATGGGTACCGGAAATACCTTCCCGCTCGATTTTGTTTACTCCGCTGGCGGCGACTTCCAAAAGGGCATTGACAATATGGTCGCTGAGCAGATTTACTTCATCCACATAAAGGATGTTTCCATCTGCTTCCTTTAAAATACCAGGGTCAAGGGTTTTAGCACCTTGCATTAATGCTGTTTTCAAATCGATGGCACCCACTAGGCGATCTTCGGTGATATTTAATGGGAGTTCCACGATTTTTATATCTTCGTTGAGGGCAGGAACACCACGAATAAGTGTTGATTTCGCAGTTCCTTTTTCTCCGCTAATGAGGACACCGCCGATTTTAGGGTTAATTATGTTCCACAGTAGCGCATTTTTTATCTTATCTTGTCCTATTACTGCTGTGAATGGAAACACTACCCGTTCCATTTGACTCCCCCTTTTCAATGAATCCAAATGCGACTTTTTTTACGATACAATCAAGCTCGCTAAAGCCGCCACTTAAAACAGTTCTTGCAGGACAACCTCCGGTGCAATAGTCCATATGTTTACAATATTTACACTCAGGAGCTGTGCTACATTCTATGGGTATGGGACTTACACTTCCTGAAACGTTGCCCATATAGTATTTTGGGTCCTTTATCAAGCTCCCGCATGGATAACAGTCACCATTTGGCAAGACAACAAAGGACCTTCCTGAGGATGCATAACAGTAATCCCTCGATTCGACATTTTTTCCATATTGAGCTCTTGCTTTTTCAAATTCTCGAAGGACTATTTTTCTGGGAATCAAGGTGTTGACTTTAGCCAAATAATCGTGAAGAGCATTAAGCCCGCTCACCAATGCATTTGCGTCTGCGCTTCGTATGAGAGCCTCATTTTGTGATGCTCGCCCTGCGCTGCGCAGCAGGTCTAGTCCGATTCCTCTTACATTACCCAAATAGAGAGCCATATCAACCATTTCGCAGAGCCTATCAACATTATAGTCAGATACCACACAATTGAGATTCAACATTAAATTATGTTCTCTAAGTAGCTTGATTCCTTCTATGACTTCAATCGTACTACCCCGTAGGTACTCATTTGTTTCAGGCTTGCCGTCCAAGCTGACTCCAATGGCGACTTTGTAACGTTTGAATAGCTCTGCTATTTTGTCGTTTAATAAAATGCCATTTGTTTGAATAGCGAATTCCACTCCCCTATCCAAAGAACTGGCATATTTCAATATTTGCTCAATAAGCTTTATATTTAATAAAGGTTCTCCGCCGCTGATTTGTATGTCAAAAGGAGCATTTCCCATCAATCTAATTGCTCTTTTTGCAGTATCGAATGTCATATCTGATTTTGGCGCATCACAGGCATAGCAATATTTGCAACTAATGTTACATTTCCCTGTTGTCCATAATACCAATGATTGTTTTTCCATTTTAGTTATACCTTTTCTGTGATTTACTGCAGAATATAGAGGTGAAATTCAATAGATTCCAATCGATGTATATTTTTCGTTAAATACTTGCGATTGTGGCATAATCAAATTGAACTTCTTCAAAGGGCTTTCTGCGCATACGATGGGGAAGTGCCAGTTTGGCAGCTTCCAGTACATCCTCGTCAGTTACTTCAGTCCGCCCATTATATGCTGCAAGGGTCATCGCAGTTTTCAGCATTACTATGTCAGCTCTATGACCGTTGACTTCCAATTCGATGCAGATTCTGGCTATGCGTTCCAGAACCTCTCTGGAATAGGTCACCTGGGAAAAAATTTCCTGAGCTTTTGTTATTCTGTCGCGTAGCTCCTGTTGAATGGGTTCAAATTCTTCAAAAAAGTCTTCGGGGCTGTTTTCGAACTTTAGCCTATTTTCAACAACAGATATGCGTTTTTCAATTTCCCTTTCTCCCACGACTGTAACCGAAAGGGCAAATCTGTCGATGAGTTGCGGTCTTAAATCACCTTCTTCGGGGTTCATCGTTCCCACCAATATGAAATGCGCCGGGTGGGAGTAGGAAACACCCTCGCGCTCCACAGTATTCACACCCATAGCAGCGGAATCTAAGAGCACATCTACCACATGGTCATCAAGTAGGTTTACTTCGTCCACATATAGAATGTTACGATTCGCTTTTGCCAATATCCCAGCTTCAAACTTTTTTTCACCAGTTTTAATGGCATGTTCCATGTCAAGCGTGCCCACAACCCGATCTTCAGTTGCGCTCACGGGCAGGTCTATCACTGCCATTTTCCCATAGCTAACTGGAGTTGTTCCCTCCGGTATTTCTTTACACTCATTGCATAGATGAGCTTTGTCAGAAGGGTCGCAGCCGAATCTACAGCCGGCTACTTCCGCCCGCTGGGGTAATAACTCGGCAAGTGACCTTACAGCTGTAGATTTTGCCGTTCCCTTCTCTCCACGGATAAGTACGCCACCGAGGTTGGGGTTTATCACGTTTAACACGAGAGCTGTTTTCATGTCCTCTTGCCCTACTATGGCAGTAAAGCAGTAGCCGCGTTTTTCAGTTGTTTCCATTTTCTACCTCCGAATTTATTGTTCGCCCGAATTATACATTCGGACAGGTTACAGAAAAAAACAACCGAGGTCCGCTAACGATAGTAATCCACTAGAAATGTGGATTTCATAGTTGTCAGCGCCTTCGGTTCTTCCGTTTGGCCTAGCAGCTATTAAATTGTATTAAATCTTATAGTTTTATGGATTTTTTAATTTCTTCAATATGGACAGCAGCTCCGTCTTTTACGACAATCCGCATTTCTCCATAATCAAGGCTGCGAAGTATTTCGATGATTTTTTCTTCTTGTTCAGTTAAGGACAATTGGGTTGTATCCGTATTTATTTCGTTTTCTCTGCGGTTTTCACTCAAGATGAGACACTTCCTTTCTATTGTGGATTTGCTTATATATAAAATGAATATTTTGATGTATTTTTATACTTCCCGCTTCTATGCTGGTTGTCCCAACGTTGCGGCATGGGCTTCCCATTCCAATGCCGCCACGTTGTGACAGAAGGAGGTACCATTACGATCAATTTAAGAAAATAGCAATAAAAAACGCGCTCGTACCTGCAAAAGATGACGAACGCTAATAAAGCAACTCGCAACCTGGTGATGGCAGGTGCGGAACCGAATCGACATGTATCTGACTTATCCTCGTTATAGAGGCATCACAGTGACCTACTCGCGGGGCATCTCACCCCATTCCATGTTTCTCGTATAAATGAGAATCGAAACGGTGTTTATTTAATTGATGAGAAAATATCACATTGTTTTTTAGTTGTCAACAACTATTTTTTATTTTTGAGCGAAATTTCGCATTTATCTTTGCTAATATCCCGCTCTCGCCAGTGCTTTTGCAATATCTTTGAGTGCAAGCTGTTCATTTTGGCTATAAATGAAGCCAATGTCCATGTTTCGATTCCGAGCGATGGAGACAGCTTTGTAGTATAAACTATGGCTCATGCTATTGGGTACAAAGAAAACTGTTTGAATATTATCAAGGGAACGCTTGTCAAACCCGGTTGAAGTGATGAAAACCCAATTTGGTAGTAATTCCTTCATCCTTGCAACCCATTTTTGATTTCCACCAATGATTGCTGCAACAGTATCTTTTAAATCCATAACAGCTTGTGTTTCTTGGGCTGTATCTGTAGTGGCATTTTGATTTTCCATACTGAAAAAGAATTCACGCAAGGCAGCGAGCTCTTTATCCTTCTCTTTTTCCTGATAAATAATATCCTGTTGTTTCGCCAATTGTCTTTCCAGTTCTCTGATTTTATCTAAAAGAGGTTTTTCTGTTTCGTTTTTCGACATTCTGAGCCTATCGTTGAGCTCATCAATCCTTTGATTCTTGTTGCGATTTTCAGAAAGTAGGCGTTGGTTTTCTTTCTCCAAATTATCTAAAGACTTTGCATCTGCTCTGTTTGGTAAAGGGTTGGCGATTTGCTTATAGTATAGCTCTTTGGTGCGTTTGATTGATTTAACCAAAAGCTTTATCATGATTGCGGAAACAAATTGCCTTGCAGATTCATCGTTACATTCATCTAAAGCTTCAAAAGAGAAGGAGCATAAAATATCATTTATATCCTTGTCGTCAAGTTCGATTTCTCGAAATAAGCAATAAAGCTCAATTTTATCAGAATATGCCAATCTGTACATGGACTTGAAATACTTTTGCAATTCTTTGTTTCTGATGCGTATTTGATTGTCCGAGGATACCAAAATGCCATATTCTTTTATTAAATCATCTTTAAAAGCTATTAATTTCTTTTGTAATTCTTCTTCTTTGTGGTTGAAATTATCGAAATACATTTCATTTGAATAAACATAGGTACGGAGGGAAAGAGAGGTGAAGTAACCCACTACAAGCTTTGGGTTGATAATCGGTATTTTGCAATTTACGCAAATCATATAAAAAATGAACAATTCGGCTGCATTTTCGGTGTAATTGTGTTTAGTATCATTTTTCAAAGAGTTAATATATGCTTCGATATTTACATTTCTGTGATTTACGATATTTCGTGAGGCTCTGGGCCAACCTTTGTAGATTGTTTCGTGAATGATGTCAGTTTGTTTTTTGTTACCGCTTTCCCTTGTATGAAGAAGGATACCGAGGATTTTTCGACTTTGTTCCTCGTACTCAATACTCCCGCTGATGATCAGGGGATGATTATATAATTCAGAATTTTCTGCATATTCGGTGAAAACACGGCTTTTGGAATCAAAAAGTTCGTTAATATCATCGTAGATTTTATCGTTTACAGCCATTGCTTCCACTAGAAATATCAAATGCTCGTCGAGAACGGAATGTATCATACCCTTTTTTTCGATATATTTATTTTGTGTTTGTATAGTCTTTTTACTCATATATAAACCCCGATGTAATCAGCGATTAAAAACGCGTCCATACCTGCCCACAGATATGAACGCTTACAAAAGCATCTGGCAACCCGGTGATGGCAGGCGCATAAACCGATTTTACATGTATCTGACTAATCCTCTATCAAAGAGGCATCACAGTGACCTACTCGCGGGGCATCTCACCCCATTCCATGTTTCCCCAACCGGAGAGACCCGAATCAGTTTCTTTATTTCATTGGACAAAAGATAACACAGCAACACACTCATGTCAACAATTATTTCGTTGTAAAATGTTGAACAATGCGATATATTTATAACACAAAACCAGATTAATATAACAAAATTAATGAAAAACTGGGAATATGTGAGGTCGCATTGATGAAAAAGAAAATATTATTAACCTCGTTTATCATAATGCTGATAATTCTGTTGACTGCATGCCAAGCAACAGGTAATCAAACACAATCTGGAAATGATATCTATGTAAGCACAGCGACAAGTATAGAAACAGCACCAGTAGAGAGCCTAGTAACGGAAAGCATTGAAACAGACTCAAAAAATCATTTGTCAACGAAGTTATACGAAGATGAAATACCCCTTGTTGGGGAAGCTTCTGTTGAAGCATTAGAAACAGAGACATCTATCCAGAAGGATGAAATACAATCAGATATATCGAATGGTGAACTGACGATATATTTCATTGATGTGGGTCAAGCAGATAGTGCTCTTGTTGTGTGCGAAGGCTACACTATGCTTATAGACGGAGGAAATGTTGCTGATTCTAATCTAGTATTTGCATTTTTGAAAAAGCACAATATCGAGTATTTAGATTATATTATTGCAACACATGGTCACGAAGATCATGTTGGCGGACTAGCAGGTGCTTTAAACTATGCTAGTGTTGGGGTGGCATTTTGCCCTATTACTACATATAACGCAAATGCATTTAGAAATTTCGTCAAATATCTCGAAAATCAGGAGAAATCCATTACTGTGCCAAATCCTGGTGATTCATTTATGCTAGGGAGTGCAAGCGTTGATATACTCGCACCAGTAAAACGGTATACAAATGCGAATAATATGTCAATAGTGTTGAAAATTACATTTGGCGAAACCAGCTTTTTGTTTGCAGGAGATGCCGAGCGAGAAGCAGAACAAGATATATTGGCGCAGGGCTATGACCTTTCTGCAACTGTCTTAAAAATCGGACACCATGGGAGCGAGACATCCACCACCTATCCCTTCTTACGAGAAATAATGCCCCAGTTTGCGATAATTTCATGTGGAAAAAACAAATATGGGCATCCCAGCGAGGATTTACTCTCACGCTTGCGAGATGCAGAGATTATTACTTTCAGAACAGATTTGCAAGGAGATATAATATGTGTCAGCGATGGAAAAACCGTGACATTCACCACAGAGAGAAACTTGGAAATAGAGACAAATCCTACTATAACTGAGGAAGACGATTTAACTGAACAAAATACATCAGCTCCTCTTAATGACGCGACTCTTTATATGGAGAGTTATGCCTATATCGGTAACATCAACTCCATGAGATTTCACTATGCTGAATGCCGAACATTGCCGACAGAAAATAACCGAACATACTTTCTCACAAGAGAAGCTGCAATAGAAGCCAATTATAGCCCATGTGGGAATTGTAAACCATAGTTGTGAACGCAGGGATGAACGCAGGGACGGTTCTTTTGTTCATTTTCTGTGAACGCAGGGACGGTTCTTTTGAACGCGGGGACGGTTCGAGACCACTGAACGCGGGGACGGTTCTTTTGTTCATTTTCTGAACATGGAAAATTCTACGAAAGCGTAACCATTGAACGCGGGGACGGTTCTTTTGTTCATTTTCTGAACATGGAGAATTCTACGAAAGCGTAACCATTGCAGATTCAAGACGGTGGTCTTTTATTGATATTACGCGTATTATTAAACCATATTCCTCGATTTCAGGCGTACTACCGTCTTCGGGGATGTTTCCAAGCAGACTGAAAACCATGCCTGCAAAGGTTTCATGTTCATCGCAGGGAAGCGGTAACCCAACAGCCTGCTGCACATCCTCTAAAGGAGCAATCCCACTTATACACCAGGTTTTTGGATCTATAAACTCGATGAGTGGCTGCTCTACTGGAGCCTCGTTGCCGTCATCTAAATTGCCAACGAGCTGTTCTAATAGATCGTTGATGGTAACGATACCGCTCATGCCACCGTATTCATCCATTACAATCGCAAAATGATTGCGATTTTTTTGCATATTTTGCAAAAGTGTATCTGCACGCGCCTTTTCAGGAACAAATTGGGGAGGCTTAACAGCATATTGCAATATGCTCTCTTTACTTCGTTCTTTTAGCCTGAAATAATCCTTTGTGTTCAACACCCCAACGATATTGTCAATGCTGTTTTCGCAAATTGGATAAAGAGAGTGTCTGCTTTCATGGATTGTCGTTTCCCATTCTGTTATGCTTTCTTCCATCCAAAGCATATAAACTTCAGTGCGATGGGTCATAATCTTTTCTACAATTAAATCGTCGAAATCAAAGAGATTATGTATGAACTCTTTTTCTTCAACATCAATCGTGCCTTTTTCACTACCAACATCCACCATGATACGGATTTCTTCTTCGGTAACACTATCGTCCTGTGCATGGGGATCTATGCCAATTAAACGTAAAATGCCGTTGGTAGATGCAGTAAGCATCCAGACAATCGGCATAAAGAATTTTGACAAAACATAAATAATACCAGACATGCCAAGACCAATTGCTTCAGCTTTTTTCATCCCAATTCGCTTTGGTACCAGCTCCCCGAAAACTAGAGTAATGTATGATAGGATTATCGTAATAATTATAACGGAAATTGGTCTGATTATCGTTGTCGGAAGAGAAAGCCCCATCCTAATAAAGGCATACATGAGTTTTTCGGCAAAGTTGTCAGCTGCAAAGGCACTTCCTAAGAACCCTGCTAAGGTTATACCGATTTGTGTCGTCGCTAAAAATTTAGCAGGTTGACTTGTCAATGACAATAGACGCTTCGCTTTTTTGTTACCTGTTTCCGAAAGTTTTTCGAGCTTTGCATCATTTATTGAAATGACTGCAATTTCGGCACAAGCGAATATTGCATTAAGAATAATAAGGAGTAGCTGAAGCAGAAGCTTCCATAACAAAGGGTCAGGGTCGGATTCGACCATAATATATATCACCATACTTAATTGAGTAGTAACGCTGCGTGTTTTGTAATATACAATCAGCTATTAAATGGTGGATTTTTCATTTTGCATGTATTTCACATTACACGAGAGTTCCAAAAAAATTCTATCACGAAGGAGCATTCGTTTCAAGTTATTTTCCAAATCTGTTATTATTTAGACATATTTTATGTGAATATGGAGGAACTCAAGGACTATTTGAACACGGGGACGGTTCTTTTATTTGAACATGGAGACGGTTCTTTTGTTCACAAAGAGGGTGCGTCCCCTCCTTCTGAACAAAAGAACCGTCCCCGCGTTCACTTCTGAACAAAAGAACCGTCCCTGTGTTCAAAAAGAACCGTCTCCGTGTTCAAATTTGTCTCATTTGAAAAAATGTGATATAATTGATTAATCCCTATAAAAATGATGGGAAATGTGGAAAATTAACCTATAAACGAATTTTAAATGATTGTTAGTATAATAATTGAATGTGGGTAGTGAGTTAGCTAATGAAACGGAGTGATTTAAATGATAATCATGGTAAACCAGACAAAGGCGAATTTCTCCCATGAATTTACAATTTTTGTAGATGGTCGCTTATCGTATAAAGGAACATCATCACCTATAACTTCAATTAACGACAATACCCTGACGGATAGGAGCGGTATGCTGCTATACGAAACATATGCAGATACTGCAACAAGCCTTATGAATCTTTTACCATTTAAATGGTTATGGTCTGAAAAACTATCCAAAGTCCATGTTGTATTAGATGGAAGCCGTGAAATTGTCGGTAAATTTCAATTCGTCAAGAGTGGTTACCTAAAGATGCACTATGCAATTTCGTACAAGGACTATAATCTTAAGCTGTATAGATATAGTTATGGTAGCAATATACACCTTCTTTTGTTTCATGATGATGTACAGATAGGTCAGTATAATAAAAACAATGTAGTAACGAACAATCTTGATATGTATACCCTGTACTTGCTTGATAAATATTTAGAACTTGCACCGATTTTATCGCTATTTACTATTTATTTTGATAGCTATAATTATGCTAGACGTGGTGAATATGTTGCTTATAAAGTCGAAAAAAACTGGGAATGGACTTATCACCAGGATAACGACAAGTATGACCCACAGTGGTTACAACTTCATTTCTGACAATTTTAAACATGAGCCTGGCAGGGACAAAATGATTTTTACAGGATATAATCCGCTAAAACGACAAGAAGCTGCGTAGATTTAGCGATGCCGTTGCTTTTCATAAATTGAAATTATCTCAATAATCAAGGAAATGGAGACAATGAAAACAAATTATAGTGAAGCTCAGATTGAAAAACTGATTATGAAACACTACTCGAATATTGCTAATCTAGAATCGCTCAGTGGAGGGCTTGTCTCTCAGACATTTTTCTTCCAAAGCGGGGATTCTCGTTATGTTTTCCAAATAGGTGACAGACATGAAGACTACGAAAAGCAGCATTATATCTTCAGTAAGTTTGGAAAGGCAATCCCAGTACGTGAGGTTGTCGGTGTACACCAAACAGAGGATGGAGCTGCATATTGCTTTTCAAATTATATTGAGGGACGAAAACTGTTTGATTTAAGTGATGATGAGCGTCGCGAAACAGCCGAACCTGTGATAAGTGTGCTGCTTCGGATGTCAGAAGTCGAATTACCGGTTGATAGCGGTTATGGTCGATTTGATGCAAATGGAAAAGCACCGTACGAAACATGGCATGATTATATTGCTGCAATATACAATGATAAAGTATACGATTGGTCTTTGTTATCAAATAAAAACTTTAACGACATGGCGGTACCCAAAGCGATTGATGAGCTTGCGAAAAATATACAATTTGCTCAGATTGATAAAGCTTACCTCGTTAATGGTGATGCCGGCTCATATAATATCATCGCTTTTGATGGACAAATAACTGGTTTGATTGACTGCGGATCAGCACTTTATGGAGACCCTTTATACTGTATGGCAAATCTATTATTCTGGAACGAGGATAAGCTCCATTACCTAATTTCATTGGTGAAACAACGTTACTATACTGACGAATATAACAAGCAAAAACTATACTGCTATGCGTTGCGTATAGGACTCGAAGAAATTTATAATACGGTGATACTCAATGAGATAGGATACGATATCAGTTGGGTGAATAATCGTCTCGAAGAAATTGTCATGCATGGGTTGCAATAGCATTATGAGAGACATATGGCTTCATATAAATTGAAATATTGAAAAATCATTGATATATATTGTTTGGAGGACAACATGAAACAACATAAAACGATACGAAGAGTATTTTCCATCACTTTGCTTTTAGTATTTTTCATCGCCATATTCCCATTTTCAGCTCTTCCATCTGTACAAGCAGCTTCGCAAGAACAACGTCTAGCTGATGCATACAAAGCGTATTACGAGCAACTCATGTCTGAAGTTGCAAAATATGGGATTGGTGTAGAACCAGACCCGAACCTACAGGGATGGGAAAAGGTTCAGGAACAATGGTTCGAAAAATCGAATAAAGGAGGATATGCAGGACAAGGTGTATTTTATGCCGAACTTATTGCATTTGGCGACAGCCCGATACCCCAATTATTTTATGCATTCGATTATGGTGTATTGTCTGAGCGTGCTGTTTGTTATACCTATGTGTTTGGATACACAAATACACTTGAACAGTATTCTCCCGACGATTCCACACAGGATGGATTTTTATTTGGCGGACATGGCGAAGCAAATGTGGAGATTGTCACCACCAATTCCGGTGAAGTCCATCTCCTCCACCGTGAGTATGACTATGAATATGATTATATTGATGACGAAGAAATTATGACTACAACCTGGACTGATACTTATTATACTGTCAGGAACAACCGATGGGTCATTGTTCCCGAAAATCAACTGGAAGGTATCCAAACGCGCCCTATTGCATATGAGCCCTCAACTGTAAATGCAGTGCTATCTACTCTCCAGTCATCCCAAAACTCAATGAACCCATCGACCAATACCCCCTCCACTTGGGCTCTCTCGGAGGTAAATGAGGCAATATCTATTGGTCTAGTTACAGAGTCTCTTTCAAATGCAGGTTGGCAAGTTCCAACAACGCGACTGGCAGCAGCAAATGCAATCGTCCTACTCATTGAAAAAGTTTCTGAAAAGACAATGATGCAAATCGCAAGTGAGCGCGAATGGGATTTGTTTGAAAACCAGTTTTCAGACACCAGCAACCCTGCTGTCACCTTTTTAAAATACGCTGGAGTTACCACAGGAATAGGTGACAATAAATTTGAGCCTAATGGAATATTTACCAGAGCCCAAATTGTAACCATGATAGGGCGCAGCGCCGAAGTTTTCTTTGGCGTAACCGCCCAGGGCTCTAATCCTTTTAATGATGTACCTGATTGGGCTGCACCCTATGTGGGATATGCTGCTGATAATAATATTACGCAAGGTGTGGGCGGTGGGAGGTTCAACTCCAATGGCGCCCTGGAAAACCAACACACGGCGATTTTTTGTCTACGTGCCTTCAAGGTCTGGAAATCAATTGAATAGCATATATGAATGGATTCGATTATTCATAGCTGTCAAATGAATCAGACATATCTGTTTCGTTGTAGTTCAGATAAGGACTGAATTTTTGTGTTCCAGCAGACTATATGACTGCACTTATGTCGAAATCTCCGCTCTTTACTTGCTTTGATCTAAACTTCATGGCGTTTCGCGGAGGGAATCCTATTGAAGAAAGGCAGTTTTTTATACAGCCACGCAAGCCGATGCCTCCGCAAGTCACGACCAAGTCATACTGTTTGATTGCAGCATTATGCTTTAGTATATACTGCTTCATCGGCTCAGCAAGGGAAAAAGCCCAGATTGGAGAGAGTAGGATGATATGCTCATATAGAGCAGGGTCAAGCTTACTGCTCATCTTTTTTGTTTTGTCGTCATATTCTAAAATGTCGAAATCGCAATTTTTCTTCTCTATGATGGCTTTGGCGACTTTTTCTGTATTCCCGGTCTTTGAATAGTAAACAACAAGTGTATTCATATAGTCAACTCCTTATATATTTCAACAATTTCTCCCTAACTACACCCTCTGAAGTGATGAATCAAAGCCTCTGCTAATTTCATAGTTTTCCTCTAATTAGTCATATTATTCACCTGATGATAATTATATCTTAGTAGGATTCCATACGCAAGAAAAGATATATTAGTCCACATCGGATTGAGTGCGAGCAGTTACCCAAGAGCTTGACGCACAAATCATTGCAGCCCTAGAAGAAGCGGCACAAAATCAAAACACAACCTGGGAAACGGAATCAGGGCAATAAGCTACGACTACCTAAGCAATGCGCTTGACGCGAGACTTGTACAACCTGAGATTCTTCACTGACCTGCCAGGCATGAAAGCACAATGATGCCACGGAAACAAACGAGTTTGCCAAGGACTTTACTGGAGCTGAGGGGTTTTCGGAAGAAACTGGAGTAGCGAATGATTAAGTATGTTATTTTAGATGTGATGGGTGTGGTGTTTACAGTTGGTGATGATGTTGAGGGTTTGTTGATACCATTTGGGAGGAAATTAATCGACATATGAATAACTCAATGAACAATGAACTGCAAAATAACCTTGATAGGCTGCATACGACTGAGTTAGGGCTTAGCCGTATCAGAAAAAATCTGGATTTAGATATATCTGATATAGTAGACTGGTGCAAGCAAAAGGTTTTGACTGCAGGAGAGATATTCCGACAGGGTAAAAACTGGTATGCTAATTGCGATGACTGTGTAATAACTATTAACGCCCACAGTTACACGATTATCACAGCGCACAAAAGGAAACATATTGCGGTTGACAAGGTAGATATGAGTGCATTACCAAACCCAAACGCAACACATCCAGTACAAGGATTCCCAGTCACATATGTTAAACCGACTATTACCCGACCGAATATTATAGTTGGCGATTTTACCTATTACAGCGGTGAGGATTTCGAGAGCCGCGTTACACACCATTACGAGTACTACGGCGATAAGCTGATAATAGGAAAGTTTTGCCAGATAGCTGCGGAAGTGGAGTTCATTATGAACGGTGCGAATCACAAGATGGATGGTGTAAGCACCTTCCCCTTCTACATTTTCGCTTGGGAAGAAGATGTGCCGCCGCTGTCGGATATGCCGCATAAAGGAGACACCATTGTTGGCAACGATGTGTGGATTGGTCAGAACGCAGTCATACTCCCCGGCGTCCATATTGGCGACGGCGCGATTATTGGCGCAAGCAGCGTAGTCGGAAGTAATGTCGATCCTTACACAATCGTTGTTGGTAATCCTGCCAAGGCTGTCCGAAAACGATTTGATGATGAACTGATTGCACTCATGCAAGAATTCAAGTGGTGGGACAAAGGAATAGACGAGATTCAAGATTTAATCCCATTGCTGCATGATAACGACTTGGAACATGTTAAGCGAGAAATAGAAAGGCGGCTGGAAAAATGAACAATCTATCAATCCGTCTTGTAGCCGAAAATAAAAAAGCGTTTCTGCCGCTCTTGCTTCTTGGCGATGAGTTGGAAAGCGACATCGAAAAGTATCTTGAGCGCGGTGACTTATTCGCCCTGTATGACAGCGACTTGAAAAGCGTGTGCGTTATCACCGACGAGGGCGGCGGCGTTTTGGAAATTCAAAATCTTGCAACCGATACCCGATATCAACGTCAAGGGTACGCATCGCAGCTGGTTGACCATGTTGCGAATCACTACGCAGGACGGTACGAAAGAATTATTCTCGGCACGGGCGAAGTGCCAGGAGTGCTGTCCTTTTATGAAAAATGCGGGTTTTCCAAAACCCACAGCATTGCTGATTATTTTACCAAGCATTTTGACTATCCAATTATCGAGGACGGTATAGTGTTAAAAGATAAAGTGTATCTTGAACGTAGGTTGTAAAATGAACAAAAGAACCGTCCCCATGTTCACATGTTCATATTAAATTTTGACATCAATAGTCTTTGCATGTCGGACTATCTTTAATTTGAGAAACATTGATTAGAACACATTAAATGCAGATAATAGAATGGAGTAGCGAATGATTAGGTATGTTATTTTTGATGTGATGGGTGTGGTGTTTACAGTTGGCGATGATGTTGAGGGTTTGTTGATACCATATATTCACTCGATTAAGCCCGATATTAATCCCAAAGATATAAAGGACATATATTTGAACGCCAGCCTCGGTAAAATCTCATCCCATGAACTATGGGAGCAACTTGGTTTTGCTTCTGTAGATATTCCTGATATTGAGCGGAATTATCTTGAAAATGCTTTCACGTTGGACGTTGATTTTTTGCCTTGTGTGAATATCTTAAAGCCGTGTTATCATATTGCATTGCTGTCAAATGACATTTCGGAATGGAGCAGATTTCTCAGAGAGTATCATGGAATTGAGCCACTGATTGACGCAGCATTTATCAGCGGCGACCTTGGTTATCGAAAGCCTGACCCTGAAATATATCGTATCGCATTGGATAGACTTGATGCAAAACCAAATGAGTGTATATTCATTGACGATTATCCCAGCAGGGTTGACACAGCCAGCGAATTGGGGATAATTTCGATTTTATTTGACCGTGAGGGGCATGATTACAGTGGACTGCGTATTAAATCCTTCAAACAGCTTGAGCAGTTGCTGCAGTAGTTGATATAAATGCGTTTATGATAAAAGGACAAACACCCGCAGGGAATGAAAGTTCATTCTTCTGCGGGTGGGCTTGATAGTATGTGCGGTTATTGAACTGTCACATACACTAGTGTTTGGTTTACCAGCTGATAAGCTATCTCCCCGAATGTAACAGGTCCGGTAAAGGCATCAAGGATTTTTCCCTCAAGCTCCCCATACATGAAGTTTAAAATGCAGTTACAGGAGAATACGGCATTTGCATCGCTGATTCCCTCGAGGTGCTTATGAAAAGCAAGGCTGTAGTCAGGCAGATTTTTTGCAAGTTTGTACTGAATGCTTTCAAATACGGGTGCATAAAAACTTACTATACCATTTTCTATTGCTCTGAAAGAGATATTCACCCCAGCTCCCGCATAGTCTGCTACAAGCGGCAGCTTGGTGTCTATGTTGTTTTCTGCGATATAATCAGCAAATACTGTTTCTATGCCGTCAATAAAGCAGTTTTTTGTCGTAAACCCACTTTCTGGGAATGTTATGACCGGCGAGCTTTTATCACTTTCAAAGATATTTACTATATTGATGGCAATTGTTTTATCATCTGGCACATCAATATGCAGCACTACTGCTTTATCGGAAAAAACCTCACCAGTAATGCCGTTTACTGCAGTCGGTGTTTGACTTGAGCTGCCAAGGTTAATACCGGATATCCATCCTACAATATCCTTTAGAAACATATCTTGAAACGCTGCCGCATTTTCAGCGTATTCCCTATGTACCGCACTGTCAAATGGTATGATTACTATTGAAAAACCGTGGTCAAAAGAATCGGCAGCTACGTTTTTCACATCAGACACATCATAAGATTTGACTGCAAAGCTGTCATAAGGAAACTCGGTCACGAAGAGTAAATCACCTGATACTATGCCGCCGTCCTTTGTCATGAAATACTCGGTGGAACCTCCGACCCAATTGCCTTTTGGCAGTTTGCGCAGCAATTCTTCCGTTCCGGCTATATGAAGCAATCCTCCACTTTCGATGTGTTTTGATGCTTCGTCAAAATTCATTAACATGAGTTGCTCTCCCCGTTACATTTTAATAATGATTGCGAAATCGGCTTCCATAATCGTTCCGAATTTATTAAGAAACATATTGATTTCATTCATGCTTTTTTCAACCGTGGTTTGCGATGAGTCTTTGATGTAAACGGTTCTCAAACGAGTGACCATCATAGAGAAGCCAAGCTGAGAAAACGACTGGTGTCCTTTCAGCAGCTTCTCTGTTTGCTGAAGCGTTAGTTTCATAGCATTTACCCCCTATATATTTCTTTTTTCGACAATTTGCAACTTCTTCTTTAACAATTCTGTGGTTTTTACCAGAAGAAACCGTTGACGCAATGTGGGCGAGCGGATAATATCTAGTCATTCAAAACATCAAGGGCAAGGTCGTATGATATTAAATGGTTTTTTAACATTAGCGAGTAATCACCAAAATAAAAAGCAGCGGCGTAGTTTTAGCTATGCCGCCGCTTTTTAATAAATTGAAAATTTTATGTAAAATCATCGATATGTATATTGTATAACTCTGCCATCGTACCCCAAACGCCACCGAGTACACCTATTGAGCTGCCTATTATGCCACCGACTATACCACTAAAACGAGGATCAAACCACATTTTAATTTCTCCTTTCAACGATTTATATTTGTATATATTTACAAGACTATTTAAAATATTGACTACCTATTTACTTGTTTTCTTCGTCATTATCACATAAAATAATGGAGAGAGCAAGTAAATGATGGCGACAACTTTCTTCTACAACACAATTCACTACATTTTTGGAGGTTACACAAAATGAATCAGGCATATCCGTTTTTTATGTTTACAAATTGCATGGCAGAAGAAGCAATTACTCTGTATACTTCGATTTTTTCCAATACAAAAATCGAAAATCTCGAACGATGGACTGGAGATAACCCGATGGGACCTGCCGGGACGATCCAAAGCGTAATATTCACTATAAAAGGTGCAACTTTCAGATTCATGGATTCGACAGGACACGCACACAGTCTCACGCCGTCCACGTCAATTTTTGTCAATTGCGATGACGAGGCTGAATTACTTAAAGCGCACGAATCGCTTATGGATGGTGGCTTTGAGTTAATGGGGCTTGGCGAGTATCCGTTTGCAAAACTCTATTGTTGGGTGCAGGACAAATTTGGTTTGACTTGGCAGCTTTCGTTAACATAATGCAACAAGACGTGGTGAAACAAGGGTCGCAACTGCGAACAAAATGGTCCGTCTCAATGTTTACAAACTTCTAAATTTTTTTTTCGTGGTCTAAAATCCAATTTAGCAATTCCTCAAAAGATGCTTCGCCAGCTGCGACCTTTAATACTATTTCATATAAATTCTTTTGCGTGTATTCTAGCTCTATTCCGTTCATAGATAACAACGTAAGCATTGCGTGAGAACCGATTCGTTTATTACCATCAACAAAAGGGTGGTTCATTATCAACCCATACCCCAACCGAGCAGCTATCTGTTGAATTGTTGGTAGTAGGAGCTGACCTCCAAATGTTTGAAATGGAGCAGCGAGTGCGGATTCTAGCAAGCTCTCGTCACGGATGCCGTCACTACCACCGTGAATATTGATCAATTCTTTGTGCAGTAGTAAAATTTGTGCTTTGGTTAGCTTTTTCATTTAGCAAGAATCTCATAGGCTTCTTGGTTCTTCTCCATGATACGGCGAGATATGCTTAATACATCTTCATCAGGCATAACCTGCTCCTGCTCTACTTGAGAAAATTCAATCAACAAATAACGAGGCGCATTGTTTTTTAAAATAATCACTGAGCCGCTTTCATCAACCATACGCGCTATGCGGGAAAAGTTTTGATTCGCTTCGGTAATGGATACGATATTATTTGTATTAATCATCATATTGGATACCACCTCCACCAATATTATACACAATCAATAGGATAAAATCAACCTAAAATAATACGAGGATTTTGGAACTCTGAACACGTCCTCGTGTTCATGCGTGTTCATGGTAATTGAACCATTCCTACCAATCTGGATTCGGACTCTATGTAATAAAGCCGGTTGTTATCCATAGATATAGTTAACGGTATTACGTCATCTGAAGTCTTGTATGCTATCTCACCAGTAGCGCCAAATACCATCATGCGATAGGCGCTGCTGTCATCGCTGTCAAAAGCAACTGCTATGTAACCGTTGAGTAGCTGAATGCTCCGTACGTTTGCGGTGGCGTTGATGGGAGCAGGATCCCCGGAGCGATAGAGTGTATATCTGCTTGTGCCGGAAATCCCAGGTTCAGATGATTGAGTCATATAGTAGACTTTTCCATTTAAAACTTGAAAGTCTGACAAGTAATTTATAACTACATTCTCTCTGAGGTTATCGGTTAAGGGTGTCGCTACGCCGCCGTCTAATGGAACACTGTAGATGCGGATATCTGCTTCATCGAGATAATAAATCATATCATTTTCAATCAAAAAGCTTTTAACATTAGCATCAATGACCCTGGTCGTGCTGTTGGTCGAAATGTTGACTCGATATATACCCATTTTGCTATTTATGGAAGCCATCGGGTTGCTGTCTGATGCAATACTGTATGCAAGGAGGTAAATATCACCATCAATCAAATACAAGCTGCGGCTTTCGCTACCTCCGGATGTATATTTGCTTGCGTTCCAATCACCACCATAGAGATAACCAACGTCACCCACATTGACGGGTTCGCCATCGCCCTGCCGGATAAACAGGTTATTGCCTGTCGGAGGGCTGTTTTGAAGCTCCACCATAACAGCAATGTCGCCAAAATATTCCCAATAGGGAGTAATTTCTACACTAGAACCATCATTATTAAAACGCACTGTACCTTCGATGTTTAATTCTCCCCCGATTCTTGGGAGATAGTTAAGGTGGACTTGATTGTTCCGTGTATAAAAATACACATTCATATGAGACCAGTACGTGCTTGGGAGTCGGAATACAACACTGCGTTCGTCTGGATATTCGATCTGACCTTGATTAATCTCGTTGTTGTCGCCTCTGATATAATATAAACCATCTTTCACGAAAAATTGAATACTTACAGGTGAATCGCCTTCTTGAGGTGATGGTATTGATATATTAAGTCTGGACACAGCTGGATTGGTGGAATTGATAACGAGACCATCAATGCTGTTAAATGAGTATGTCCAACTAAATTCGTCCACTGCAAATTTCCATGTCAGCGGGAAATAGATTATACCCCTAAACAACAGCATCGGGTATGCTTCATCCGCATTGTCAATCGGTGTTCCGTTCACATGCACAGGCGAATTGACAAGTGTTGCTGCATAAGATCGGTTGTTTGTGCTGCTTCCTCTGTAATCTCTGTATATGCCAGATATGCCTGTGTTGTTTATATCAAAGCCTGTTAAACTGTTCCAATTGGTTTGTAGTCCCAAATGTTGGCAGTCGTAATAAGTCATGGGGAAATAGGTGATGTCTTTGTAGACTAGGAGCGGAAACACCCTTTGAGACGAATCCACCTGTATACCGTTGAGAGTTACTTTAAACGTTGGCAAAGTAACTTGAACGCTCTGTGATGATGCTAAAGTGATTCCAGGGACAAGGATGGTCAATAACATGGTGAAGACAAGCATTGCAATAAGCTTTTTCATTGATAGACTCTCCTTCGAAATATTGTGATTTGCTCAGTATTCGGCTAGTGAGTGTTAAATAAAAGATTTGGTCTCCATGTTTAGTCTCCCCTGTTCACTAACTTGCTTCTATGGATTATCTTGCTTTTTTCTTATTGATTTTAGGAACTCTGCGTACTCTGCGAGCTTTTCGATTTCGGTTTTTGTTAAATCTTCAAACTCGCTGCGATGGAAAGCAGATAAATTATGATCTACTTCTGTTTGGGGAGAATGTTCAGTTAAAGAGTCTGCGTTGCTCTCACTTGGTGAAGTACCATCATATTTTGAATTTGCTTCGCTGACAATGGAAACGACAATTTCGTTCTGTGACTCTGGGTCATCTTCATAGTTGGTTTCGATTTGTGTAGGTGGCAATTCGTTAAAATAGCCATCTACTATATAATCGATGGAAACATTGAAAAACATTGACAGCTTTTTTAATGAGTCGATGTCTGGCTCATATTTTCCCATTTCCCAATATGACAATGTGCTATCCGCTATCTGTAAATGCTGTGCCAACTCTTTTTGAGTCAGATCCAATTTTTTGCGCAATTCCCTTATTCGATTCATAGCTACTAATCCTCATTGGTGTATCTTCCAATTACTACGACTTCTGCTCTTTCTATATTATATCAGCATATAAAAAACTTTCAATAAACTTGAAAAAGAGTATTGACAATCCAAGAAACATCAAGTATAATCAAACTCGCAATTCCAAGAAACATGGATATTTTAGATGAAAGAGGGTGCAATATATGTTATTGGCAGAAGCTTTGCTGAAAAAAGCTGTCTTAAAAAAAGAGCTAGATGCGTTGGAGCAGCGCATGAGCGAAAGTGCACGTATCCCCCATGATGAAGAGCCAGTTGATGATTATACTTTGCTACTGATCATTTATCGAGAAAAAGAAAGCGAACTGTTTGATATGAACCTTAGGATATTAGCGACTAATAACATCACAGAAATCAGAGAGGGCGAGACTATTTCGCAAGCGATAATCAAGCGCGATGGATTAAAACGTGTTGTCTCTATGTATAGCAAGCTTCTCAATGCAGCCATCGGCAGCAATCGCGGTTATTACGGTTCCAGAGATGTGAAATATATCCGCGTTATAGATATGGACAAAGTACGTTCCGATATGGATAGTGCTGCCCAGCAGTACCGTGAACTAGATGTTAAACTTCAGCAATTAAACTGGAATACTGAGTTAATATGAAAAAGATGGTAGGAGTAAATAGGCGCGTCACAAAGACATTTACACTTAAAGTAAAATCGGTCACCAGACTGCTATTCTGGCCCTTAAAAATCAAGCTTAAAGACTGACATGCGTAAAATTAATACTTTAACTATAAATACCAGTGACGGATATATACTCCGAGGGTGGGTATGGGGACATCGCAAAAGGTAAATACACAAGTGGGCTCGATAAAGAAGGAGTTGTAGTACGAACTCGAGAGTATAGTAGAGTTGGAAACGACAAACTTTCCTTCAAAGTCATCTATAATGAATTTTTATCAAAAGAAAAAGATTGATGATCCCAGTGCAATAAAGAAGCACAGTTTGCTTAATAAAACTCTCGCTCATTATTAACAATATACTAATCACAGGAAACGGATGCACCTCATTACTGCATCCGTTTCTTGTGTTTGGGTCATTCCAAATGTTCAAAATGAACAAAAGAACCGTCCCTTTGTTCACTAGCTTAATTATCACCATACATTGTTTTTCTAAAACTTAGAATAGCAATAAAGTAAATAACAATGGTGTAAGCAAAAACAATACCTATATGAGGTAATATCGCAATTAAGTCTCCAGCGAGTACGGCTTTAATTGCTTTTATACTATGGTAAAATGGAAGAATATGGGTTACAGTTTGAAAACCGCCACCGATTAAATCAATAGGAATAAACATACCTGAAAGCCACCCTGTAACATTCGTGAGCAAAGCACCGCAAATACCACCGACTGCTTTTTCGTTCATAATACTACCGCATAAAAGACCTATCCCAATGAATAAGAACGAAGACAATACAGTCACAAAAACAGCAAGAAAAATGTTTACATTAATAGGCAAACCGAAAATACAAGCAGTGACTAAAGTAATGGTAGCTTGTACGACTACCATTATCAGCATTGGTATGGTATAACCAAGTAAAAAATCTATCGCAGACATAGGTGAGGTGAAGAGCCGAATTAAAAAAGATGATGACCTGTCTTTTGCTAATAGCATACCCGCAAATAACGCCATGAACACAGTACCGAACACCGCCATACCAGGTGCAATGTTGTTGATTTCAAACATAGGATTGTTCGCTTCAGGTGGTATATTTGCATTAATAACTGAAAGTAAAAACAACAAAACTAATGGAAAAGCTAATCCAAAGAATAGATTAATCGGGTCGCGTAATATTTCCTTAAGGTTTCGTTTTGAAAATATATAGATTTTCATAATACACCCCCCGCGAGAACGATAAATGCATCTTCAAGTTTGTTTGTACCTGTATACTCCATCAGTTCCGCAACCGTTCCGACTGCTGTTAATTTTCCGCTCGACATTACGCCAACACGGTCTGATAAGGCTTCGACTTCTTCTAAATAGTGTGTCGTTAGAATCATCGTTACTTTTCCTTTTAGGGTTGTAATCGTATCCCATAATTCACGCCGAGCCAATACATCAAGACCAAGTGTTGGTTCATCAAGGTAAAGAATTTCAGGATTTGAAATCAGAGCCATTGCAATGCTCAACCTTCTTTGCATACCACCCGATAAGTGTTTCGCTTTTTTTTTCAATACGCTTTCCAACCCGAAAAGCATAGCCATTTTTTCTGCACTTTCTTTGGCAGTTTTATTATCTTGCCCATACAACCCTGCAATGAGTTCCATGTTTTCGTTTACCGATAAATTGCTTCCTACGGCTATTTCTTGCGGAGAGATATTTACTTTTTGCTTAACGGCTTGCGGTTTTTCATTCACGTTGTCACCGAGTATCGTTGCATTACCACTTGTTGGTCTGATTAAACATGACAACATTTTTATAGTCGTGGTTTTCCCTGCACCATTGACTCCTAAGAGAGAAAATAATTCACCTTGTCCAATAGATAGATTGAGATTGTCAACCGCAATGTGTTCTCCGTATATCTTGCATAAATTCGATGTTGTTATTGCATTCAATCTTCTTCTCCCTTTGGCATTGCTCCGCCAAACACATTCTCCATTAGATTTGCAAATGTATTTTTTGGTGGAATTGCAATGCCTTGATTAATATCTCCCAAGACAATCAACGTATCACCAGGGTGTATATTAAAGATTTCACGAGCTTCTTTGGGTATAACAAATTGACCTTTTTCTCCCACTTTAACTGTCCAGGCGTATTTTCCTTCTGGATATTTTGTATTTGTCATAAAACAACCTCACTTGTACGAAAAATATGATTTGTATGATTAGTATATCTCATATGTAGTATTATGTCAAGAGATGCTGAAAAATTTTATTGACAAATTTAGATTAATTGTTACTAATCACGGGGATGCCAGAATCATTTTCATAGCTATTCATTGTATACATAGTACGCACTAACAGTGTCATCCTGAGCGATAGCAAAGGATCTTACTCCACCCGCATCCTCTCAACCAAGCTAAGCAGATTTAGTTTAGCATGACATACAAGCGGTACGGTGGCGCAAATGATTAACAGCGGGATAGCGCACATGACCGATGGCACTACTGTAAAGCTCATAAGCCAAGCCTCAAAGCGGAAGTGTACAGCCGCCGAAAGGATTTTCACAAAATAAACCAAAATACAAAAAGCAAAGGAGTATGTCTACAAAAAAGAAACTAGCGACTGGTTTCAGGCAAAACGCAGTTATACTAGTGAAGTAACTGCTGAAACCCCTCAGATTGGAGGCTTTGCTATTAGGGACAACTAAGCTTGTCACAGCACATATTAGTGCTTACTGAATTATGGTGAATGATGTGCTCATAATATACGCAAAAACATGGATTTCCCATACAGAGCATGGTATAATCAGAGAACGAATCAAGCTAACGCCAAATCAGACGCGTAAACACCGACGCTGCAGCAATCAACGGTTGCGATATTCTGCATTATGAATAATCTTGGAGGTGCGAAGCCGTGAAAAAACAGATACTTGTCGGAGTCGAGTCTTTTGAAAGAATAAGGGAAGACGACTACTTCTATATCGATAAAACCCTTTTCATTAAAGAAATGATGGAAAAAAGAGGCGTGGTCACCCTGATTACAAGACCCAGACGCTTCGGCAAAACCTTAAATATGAGTATGCTCAAAAGCTTTTTCGACATAAGGCGCGACAGCAAAGACTTGTTCGAAGGTCTTGCTATTGCGGAGCATCAAGATATCTGCGATAAGCACATGAACAAATACCCTGTAATTTATCTCTCAATGAAAAATGTCGAAGAAGATACATTTGAGAAGTCTTTGAACAGAGTGAAAAGCCTAGTCTCGGACCTTTTTCAGCAAAACCTATACCTTTATGAAAGCGGCATTCTTAATGAGCGACAAATGAAAGATTTTTACGCATTTTATGACAAAGCCGCGACAGAGGAAGATATGAAAACTGCATTGCTTTTCATGACATCATGCCTTTATACATATCACCAAAAACGAGTGATAGTCCTCATGGACGAATACGACTCACCCATAGACAGTGCTGAGAGAAAAGGTTATTATCCAAAGATGATAGACTTCATGCGGGGCTTTCTTGGAAGCGTCTTCAAAACCAACGACTACCTCGAGTTTGGTGTACTGACAGGTGTTCAAAGGGTATCCAAGGAAGGGCTGTTCAGTAGTTTCAATAACCCCGTGATTTGCGGTGTTCTGGACGAGGATTTTGCGGCTTGTTTCGGTTTTACGGAAGATGAGGTGAAGCAAATCTGCGAAATGTACGAAATAGGCGGCAAGTACAACGAGATAAAAAGCTGGTACGACGGATACCGATTCGGCGGGCAGGATATGTACAACCCATGGAGTATCTCACAATATCTGAGGCGGCAGGTTATTGAGAACTACTGGGTGAACACAGGATCATTGCAGATTCTAAAGGATGTGTTCCACCAAGGGGACGATAAACTGCGCGACGACATAGCGGGTCTGCTCACCGGCTCCCCCATTGAGATGTCCTTGGCAGACCATATCACATACCCGATTAAATACGCAAGCACAAACACATTTTGGACGCTGCTGCTCCATGCGGGTTACCTGAAGCCTTGCAATGGGGCTAAGGGCGGTGTGTTCAAAGCAGAGCTAGTGAACATGGAAGTGAGCGACACCTTCACTTACCTCGCCAAAGAATGGCTCGAGGAAGAGCGCGAAGCTGTCTATGAGTCGATACAGGAGTTCGTGCGCTGCCTACTCAGCGGCGACGGGGAGAGCGTCTCAAGAATACTGAACGATGACATTCTAAGCAACCCAAGCAGCTTTGACCTCATAAGTGAAAACAGCTACCATCTGTTCATTTACGGGATGCTCTTGGCGAGTTCCGGCAGATACACTGTATATTCAAACCAAGAAAGGGGCAAAGGCCGCGCCGACTGCCTGATTAAACCCATAAACAAAAACGCCGCCGCCATAGTTGTGGAGTATAAACACCTGAGAAACGAATCCGACAACCTGAAGGAGGAAGCCGATAAGGCTCTGGAGCAGATAGAAGAAAAGGCATACATCCACAACCTGAAAACCGAGGGCTATTCACGGGTACACAAATACGGCATAGCCTTCCATAAAAAAACCTGCGAAGTGGCGGTGGGTTAGGATATATTTGCCAGGTTTCAGCATTAGCTAAAATATTTGTTATCTCCTTCCTCCACCTATAGATGTGGGGGTTTTGCCGTAAGGCAAAAATGGGCATAGGTCCCCGCCACTCTAGGCGGAACTATACGCAGACACAACCTTTCTATAACCCAACAAGAAGCCCGCTTCGGCGGGCTTCTTGTTGGAGTGGCTGTGAACAAAAGAACCGTCCGAGACCACTGCAAAAGTTGAAAAAATGAATAAAATGCATATTGAATGTTATTGTCAAGTGAAAAACGGTCCACAAAATTAATAGAAAATGGGGCCACTCATATAGTGCAATACATAGCCTTGGAAACCACCCGAAAAGTATACACATAGTAAACTATGAGCATAGTTCATCAGATTTAAAAAGCACTAATGTATACCGTGGCAGGGCTAGTTGTCCCCAACAGCAACACCTCCAATC
>WRLE01000003.1 GCA_009777775.1 Oscillospiraceae bacterium | reverse complement strand
AATGATTATGGCGGTAGAGTGATGGATTTCGGCGGCGACTTCATAACAGCGGAAATAACTGGTAGTTCAGAAAAAATCGAGCGTTTCATCGAGCAAGCCAAAAAAGTAGGTATACTGGAAACCTGCCGCTCTGGTTTGATTTCGATGATTCAAGGAACAGATAATGTTTTCAACATAGAAAACTTGTCATAATATATAACAGGAGGCAAAGAAATGATAAAGGTATCAGCAGTATGCTACGTGAAGGAAGGCAGCGTCGATGACTTTCTTGCTGTGGCTAAAGAACTCGTGGAAAAAACAAATACATTGGATAAAGGTTGCATAAAGTACGAATTGTGCAAGGATACTAGCGACCCGCTACATTATGTTGTTCTAGAAGAGTGGGAGAGCCAAAGCCTACTTGATGAGCATATGGAAGCTCAACACTTTATTGACCTTGTACCAAAGCTAGCAGAGTTATGTTCAAAGGATCTCGAGCTCACCGTCATGGAGAAAGTATTCTAGACACTTCATAGTGCTGCATATTTCGCACTAGTGCTCCATTTACAAAATTATATATCTTAAAAAAGCAAATATCGTTTTTAATCTTTTATTAATCATAGACAAATTGTGTTTATATCAATGGGCGTTATAATCCAACCATAACATAAAGTTGTGGAGGGAACAAAAATGACAGAACTAGAAAAAGTCGAAAAATTAAGAGAAAAGGCAGACGTAAGTTTCGCCGATGCAAAAGAGGCACTTGAGGCAAACAACGGAGACATCCTTGATGCACTCATCTACCTCGAGGAACAAGGCAAGGCAACAGTACCTGCTGGTGGCGGATACTTTTCAGGTGCCACAGCACAAAACACTCAAAAGCATCACTCACAATCTCATGAGAGCAGCAGCAAAAACAAAGGCGAGAGCTTTGGAGACATGATGAAAAGATTCGGTCGCTTTATGCTGATGCTCCTGCGTAAAG
Organism: Oscillospiraceae bacterium; assembly: GCA_009777775.1. Taxonomy (GTDB): domain Bacteria; phylum Bacillota; class Clostridia; order Oscillospirales; family Oscillospiraceae; genus WRMH01. Next base: position 197,596 of record WRLE01000003.1, on the reverse strand, counting down.
GCAACAGCAACTTCCTGGAAGCAAGAAAAGGCGATAAAGAACTATTCACCATACCAGTCACAGCAGTCGCACTGTTTCTCCTCTTCCTCTTCTGGGTCACCATTCCCCTATTCATCATCAGCCTCTTCTGCGGAGTCCGCTATCACTTTCGCGGCGAAGACCTTGGACGCGACTCGGTGAACTCTGTCCTTGACAAAGCCGCAAGCGTAGTGGAAGATGCAAAGAAAACATATGTCGATAACAAAGAAGCTAATGATGATGATGATGATGATGATGATAATGATGATGTTGATGAAGAGTAAGTGACACGGGAAGTTGCACGATATGTAACAATGGTATACAGTAGCTTTATACAGCAGAATTTGGTAGCCATAGGAAAAGGACTGTGAATGTAATGGAAGAAAAAGCAAATATATTATTAGTAGAAGATGAAGAAAAACTCGCGCGTTTCATCGAACTCGAGCTCAATCACGAAGGTTATACCGTTACAAAGGCTTTCACAGGAAGAGAAGGTTATGAACTCGCCATTACTGGCGAGTTCGACCTAATCCTTTTGGACATCATGCTCCCCGAGTTAAATGGCATGGAAGTGCTAAGGAGACTTCGCCGGGTTTCTACAACTCCGGTGATTATGCTCACAGCCCGGGATGAAGTGATGGATAAAGTTGCAGGACTTGACCAAGGTGCCGATGACTATATAACAAAACCCTTTGCAATAGAGGAACTCTTTGCCAGAATCCGCGCCACCCTAAGGAAACATCCCGGCGAGCAAGCTGGTGAAGTGCTCACAGCGCAGGGGCTTTCCCTTGATGTGATGCGCCATACAGTTACCTTTGAAAACAATCCCATTGAGCTGACGAAGCGGGAATTTGACTTGCTCCATTATATGTTGAAAAACAAAGGAATTGTGGTCACCCGAGAAATGCTCATGGAAAATGTTTGGGATTATAATTTCGATGGCGGTACAAATGCCGTTGATGTTTATATCCGTTTTCTCAGGGGAAAAATCGACGAAGTATTTGATATTAAACTGATACACACCGTCCGCGGTGTGGGGTATGTGATAAAAGATGAGTAAAGCGAGACAAACAGACGCAAGCAGAATCCGCACTTCCATCACCAGCAGGCTTAACAGGAGAATGTTCATGCGTCTTATATGGATTTTCATGTCAACTAATTTGCTAATATGTCTCATTAGTGCTGTTGGGCTTGGGATATATAGCGAGAGAAAACTCATCCGCGCAGCTGAGATATTGCAAAGCGGTGAGTTTACAGAGACAAATAGAATAGGTGTTATCTCGGGGACTACAATCATCGAACTACTCCCCCAGTCTTTGGAAGAAACTGAGACAACGCCTTGGTCTATCCCCTGGCTAAAACCCCACCAATACTATGAGTCCATCCATAATAGAGGTTTTCGCTTCCAATTGGGAAATTTAGAAAGCACCCTTAGAAGTGTAGAATATTCAGCTATAATAATTTTAGATGAAAATGCATACGAAATAAACCAGAGCATAGGCGAGTTTCTTTTATACTTTGTCTTTTGCCTTGGCGTATTGAATATTTTTCAAATTTTTGCCATATTTTCCCGCAGCATGGGTGACCGAAAAATGGTTAGGCGTACACTTGACCCCATTGCCGAGCTTGCTCGAGCAGCCCAAAGCCTAAATGCTGTAAACAAACAATTGGACAGAGATAAGACAATGGCGCTGGCTGGAAAACTGGACGGCATCGATGCAGCGCGTCTTGACACCCGTATACAAGTGGATGACCTTCAAGAAGAGCTGAAAAATGTTGCAGTTGCAATAAATGGTATGCTGGATAGAATCAATGAGTCATATATCGCCCAAGCACGCTTTGTATCCGATGCTTCCCATGAGCTTCGCACTCCCATAGCGGTTATACAAGGATATGCTAATCTTCTGGATAGATGGGGAAAGGAAGACGAGAAAGCTCTTAGTGAATCCGTTGCAGCGATTAAAGACGAAGCTGGCAATATGAAGGATTTGGTGGAACAATTGTTGTTTCTCGCCAGAGGCGATAGCAATAGAATAACTCTGGTGGAAGAACCCATCGAACTGGCTGGCTTAATGGATGAAGTAGCTTTGGAAGCAAAAATGCTGGAAGATGACCGTGTTTATAAAATATCCTCTGACAGCTCAATCATAATGGCGGACAGGGCTTTGATTAAACAAGCTTTACGTATACTTCTTGACAACGCAGTAAAATTTACCGATGCTGGCGATGAAATTACAATATCTGCTAAAATTGAAGACGACATGGCAAGAATCTCTGTATCCGACACAGGTATAGGAATTCGCCCAGAAGTACTACCTAGAGTCTTTGATAGATTCGTTAGAGCTGATGAATCTCGTGCCAGGGCAACTGGCGGCGCTGGACTAGGTTTGTCCATAGCCCAATGGATTACAGCCAGGCATAACGGCCACATGGACATACTAAGTCGTGAAGGAATCGGCACCCGCATATCTCTACTACTGCCAATCGCTCCCCCTACTCCCGCTCCAACACAATAACTACAAATATTCAAAATAAATATACAATATTTCAGATAGCATTTTCCATTGACTTCTGATATAATACTCCCACTTGCTATATATGCAAGGGGAGTATTATTATATAGTTTTTTCTTGGAGGTCGGAAATGAAAATCGAGTTGTCGGATACGGAATATAGGCATCTTTTGGACATGGTCTACATTGGTAATTGGATCTTAAACGCCACCCGTGGGTCGTCTAGGATAAGGGATTATGACAAAGTACAAAGCCGTATTTTTTCCCATTGCATAGAACAAAATATGACAGCACTCATCGAAATTGGATACGGAATGTTCAGACCTTCCGAAGCGTTTGAAAATGGTGGAATACATGATGCAATCACCCATTATGAAGATTCTGTATTCTTTGAAATATTAGCAGAGGAATTGGCTCATCGTGACATGGGTATCAGCCCAAACGGACATGAAAACAACGCAGAATTATCCATGCGTATAGCCGAATATATACAAGAATTTGAAAAAAACGGTATTAAGAACATCACTTTGGAAAAATAAGGAGGCTGGAATAGTTTTGGAAAATACAGCATCTCCATCTGCGGATTTATTGCTAGAACTTGCCTTTTCTGCGAGAAATGTTGCACTCGAGCTTTGCGCCAGCGCGAATCTAAAAACAGGTCAAGCCGTTGTCGTTGGTTGTTCCACCAGCGAAATAGCTGGTCATAGCCTTGGAACAAACTCCAGCATTGACATTGGCAACGCTGTTTTCTCTGCTCTTTTAAGCGTCTTTTCTGAAAAAGGTGTATATATGGCTGTCCAATGCTGCGAGCATTTAAATCGAGCTATTATTACACAAAGAGAAGCAGCAATGGGTTATGAAATCGTCAACGTCGTCCCAGTACCCAATGCTGGCGGAGCCTTTGCCACAGCCGCTTTTGCGAGCTTACCCAATCCGGTTGCTCTGGAGAGTTTTGCCGCCGATGCAGGCCTCGACATTGGCATGACCCTCATAGGAATGCATTTGAAAAAGGTGGCAGTCCCCCTTAGGTTGGAAACAACACACATCGGCAAAGCCTTGGTCATAGCTGCTAAAACGAGACCAAAGCTCATTGGAGGAAGCAGAGCCCAATATTTGGATAATATATAAAATAAATATATAAATGAAAAAAAGGAGAATACTATGAAAAAGATACTTGCAATTCTACTATGCGCGATGATGCTTTTGTCCATCGCCGCCTGCAACAATGGACAAAATAGCACAAGCCCTGGCACAACGGAAAACACAGATAACGAGAACGAACTTAGCATCGAAACCATCAAGGTTGGCTTTGTCCATATTAGCGACCCCTCTGATATGGGCTACACTTACAACCACGACCTGGGAACAAAATCCATGCAAGCGGCGCTGGGATTAACAGACGATCAGATTATTAACAAATACAATATTGACGAAGGTGCTGCCACTGAAACTGCCTTGCGGGAGTTAGTGGAAGCTGGATGCAACATCATCTTCGCCACCAGTTTCGGTTTCGAGAATTATGTGTTGATAGTTGCCGAAGAATATCCAGATGTGGAATTTTGCCACGCCAGCGGTTATCAAGCAGCGGATTCCGGTCTATCAAATGTACACAATTATTTCGTAGCAATATACGAAGCCAGGTATCTGGCAGGTATTGCAGCTGGGCTCAAAACAGAGTCAAATCAGCTTGGTTACGTTGCCGCCTTTCCCTTTGCTGAGGTTATTTCAGGTTACACCGCTTTCTACTTGGGTGCCAAAAGCGTCAACCCCGATGTGACCATGGAGGTCATGTATACAAATAGTTGGAACGACCCCTCAAAGGAAGCGCAGGTTACCCAAGCTTTGATACAGCGTGGTGCCGATGTCATCAGCCAACATTCCGATTCAACCGCACCCGCCACCACCTCGGAAGCAAACGGTGTATGGCAGGTGGGCTATAATGCTGATATGATCTCTGCTGCACCAAATGCATCTCTTGTCTCTGCCCGCGCCGATTGGGGAATCTATGTTACCTATGTGGTGGAGCAAATTCTAAAAGGCGAAGCCATACCCATAGATTGGTGCAAAGGCTACGAAGATGGCGCAGTTTACCTTTCTCCCCTCAACGAAGAAATTGTAGCACCAGGTACCAAAGAGGCAATTGAAGAAGCTGCCGCAGCGATACTTGCTGGTTTCCATGTTTTTTCCGGACCTCTAACGGGTGAAGGACTTGACTGGGACGGCAATACCATCTTCCTCGATTTAGCCGATGGCGAATATTTTCCAGAAAGCCAAGACCAAAGCGCTCCTTCCTTTAATTATATCGTCGAAGGTATCACCATTATCGAATAGACCTATGCATTAAATACGATTTACGAGTAAAGGCAATATGAGAAGACCCATTTATAATAAGCATTGGAAAGAGTTGGCATATGGAACCTGCATTGCGCTTGGTGAATATATCGAAATCATTTGGGGATGTGGCAGCAAACAGCAATATCAGCCTTGATATTAATCGGGGTGAGATATTGGCTGTCCTTGGCGAAAATGGTTCTGGTAAAACAACTCTCATGAACATGGTCTCTGGCATTTATTATCCCGATTCTGGTCATATTGAAATGGCTGGCAATGTTGTTGCTATACGCTCTCCTCGAGATGCCATTGATCTTGGCATCGGCATGATACACCAACATTATAAATTGATTGAAGTGTTCACTGCCGCTGAAAATATTGCACTAGGGCTGCCCGGCAAGTTAAAGCTTGACCGGGCAGCTATTGTGAAGCAAGTGATTGAAATCGCTGAGAAATACGGATTTAGTATTGATCCTCATAAAAGAATCTATGAAATGTCCATATCGGAAAAGCAAACTGTTGAAATAATAAAAGCTCTATATCGTGGCTCCTCGATTTTGACACTCGACGAGCCAACTGCTGTCCTCACTCCCCAGGAAAGCCAACGGTTTTTTAATATTTTACGCAATATGCGCAATGATGGAAAAGCCATCGTCATGATAAGTCATAAACTTAACGAAGTTATGGAGCTTTCCGACAAAGTAGCGGTGCTTCGCAAAGGAATGCTCGTTGATTTGATACAAACAAAGGATACAACAGCTCAAAAACTTACTCAAATGATGGTTGGACGCACAATTAGCTTAAATATCAATAGAATGGAAGCAAAACTGCAAGGCTTGCGCCTCAAACTAGATGCTGTTTCTTGTATCGATGAAAACAATACCTTTGTACTTGACAATCTTTCATTTTCCATATTTGGCGGCGAAATACTGGGAGTCGCTGGGATTTCCGGAAATGGGCAACGGGAGCTTTGCGAAGTAATAACAGGCTTATATCCGCTCAAAACGGGAACAATTGAGTACTTCCCTCCTGATGTTAGCTATGCTGTGAATCTTTCTGGAAAAACCCCATTGCAAATTAGGCGACTCGGCATCGCCATGGCATTTGTTCCCGAAGACCGCTTGGGAATGGGATTGCTTGCTCAAATGGATATGGTTGGAAATTTGATGTTAAAGAGATACAAAAATGGACGAAGCATATTTGCAGACAGACGCAGTCCTCGTTATATGGCTGAAAATATGATTGACGAGCTGGAGCTTGTCACACCAAATGTCTATACACCAGTTCGTCAATTGTCCGGTGGAAATATACAAAAAGTATTAGTAGGTCGTGAAATATCATCAAATCCAACTGTATTAATCGCCGCTTATCCCACTAGGGGTTTGGATATTAACTCATCCCACACCATATATCGTCTATTAAATGAGCAGAAAGACCATGGAACAGCAGTTATTTTTATTGGAGAAGATTTAGATGTTCTCCTGGAGTTATGCGATCGAATCTTAGTTTTATCCGATGGAAAAGCTAAAGGTATCCTTGATGCTCGTAATACAACAAAAGAAGAGCTTGGTCTCTTAATGACCCAGGAGTCTTCTACAGTGTAGATACGGAGAAAATCCACCAATGAATGTATCAAACAAAAGGAAAAACATTGCAAAACCTCCATTAGTGCAAATCAAAAAACGCACAAATATACCAAGCTGGAAAGCTTGGCTTATTCGTTCGATGTGGTTTTTATCTGCACTTTTTACAGGAGGTTGTATGATATCCGCATTGGGTTACAAACCCATAACTGTTTTTTTTGAAATGGCAAAAGGCTCCATTGGTACTGCAACAGCTTTTCGGGAAACTGTGAAAATCGCAATCCCCCTTTTGGGAGCAGCCATTGCTATTGCTCCAGCCTTTCGGATGCGTTTTTGGAATATCGGTGCTGAAGGACAAATAAAAATTGGAGCAATAGCTGCTTCTTATTTCGCTCTTTATTGGCAAACTGTCCTCCCCCGACCATTGCTTCTGGCTCTCATGATTATTTCTGCCATGATAGCAGGGGGAGTTTGGGCATTGATTCCTGCTATATTTAAAAGCAAGTGGGGTACCAACGAAACACTTTTCACACTAATGCTAAATTATGTTGCACAAGGAATCGTGAAGTATCTCCAACATGGTCCCTGGAAAAACCCATCTAGCACTGGTTTTCCTCGGATAGCGATGTTTCACCCAGATGCTCGCCTCCCAAGGGTTTTCGGAGTGCATTTTGGGTGGATTATTATTCTAGCAATTGCTATTGTTATGCAAATATATCTCAAATACACCAAGCATGGATACGAAATAGCTGTGGTTGGCGAAAGCGAAAGAACCGCCAAATACGCAAGTATGAACGTTAGCCATATTATAATACGCACAATGTTAATTTCAGGAGCGATAGCAGGCTTGGTGGGTTGTATCCAAGTATCTGGTGCCGACTTCACCTTGAGCGATAACACAGCCAGCGGTGTTGGCTTCACAGCCATCACAGTGGCATGGCTTGCGAAATTGAACACCCATTCCATGATTATTATTTCCACTTTCCTCGCCTGTTTGACTAAAGGTAGTAATACAATACAAACAATTTTCAAAATACCCGCATCAGCAGCCGGTCTGCTCACGGGTATTATTTTATTCTTCGCATTGGGCAGCGAATTTTTCATTGAATATGATTTAGCTTTCCCTTTTGCCAAAAAGTCGAAAAGCATCATAGTTGAATAGATCAATAATTTCCACAAAGCTTTCTACAGTATAAAGGGTTGGTGATTTGAGATTAACAATATAATAAACTATCTTGCCGCAGCGATTCTAGCAGGTACACCTTTGCTATATGCCACATTGGGTGAAATATTAACAGAAAAATCTGGAAATCTAAACTTGGGTGTAGAGGGCTTAATGTTCATGGGCGCAATAGGTGGTCTTCTTGGTTCATATTATTATGAATTGACAAGTCTTTCACCTTCTGCTTTCATTACAGCTCTAATTGCTTTACTTTGTGCATTTACAACTGCTGCTTTTGGTGCCACATTATATGGAATCCTCACCATAGGACTTAGGGCAAATCAAAATGTGTCGGGTTTAGCTTTGTCAATATTTGGCACAGCCTTTGGAAATTTTTTTGGCGAAGTTTTGTCAATCTCCGCAGGTGGTTATGCCGCCGTTGGAAATGTGACAAAAAATGCATTTAACAAAGGCATCGGAGTTTTATCGGAGCTCCCTTATGTGGGTAAGATACTGTTTTCCTACAATTTTTTAGTTTATCTAGCCATACTTCTCTCATTGGCACTTGCATGGTTTTTGAAATATAGCAGAACTGGCTTGAATCTTCGCGCTGTTGGTGAAAGCCCAGCCACGGCTGATGCAGCAGGTATTAATGTTTCAAAATATAAATATTTAGCAACGATAATTGGAGGAGGTTTATGTGGAATTGGCGGCTTGTATATCGTTATGAATTCCTCCAACGGCGTAGGTGGAGTGTGGGTACACAATTGTATCAGCGGACAAGGTTGGATAGCTGTTGCTTTGGTAATCTTCGTCACCTGGAATCCAGCCAGGGCTATTTTGGGGAGTATAGGCTTTGGTGCCTTGTCGGTCATGCGCTTGTATATCCCCCTTGGTATATCTGCACAGCTATACGAACTCTTCCCATATCTAGCAACGATTGCAGTACTCCTAGTAGTTAGTATGAAAAAAGGGAGAAAAAACACAGCACCCAACAGTCTGGGTATTGCATATTACCGAGAAGAACGCTAAAATCATAAAGGCTTTTGGAAACAAACCCAAAGCCTTTGTGTTTAAGTATAACTATAGATATGACATTCTCAAAAATGTTTATTCAAACCATTAAAATGTGATGCTCTCAAAGAAATCATCAAGGGAAAGGCTATATACTCGTTGTCCGTTGCAAGCTGCCAAGGTGTTTGAAACGCCATTATCCAAATGAGCTGAACGAATCCCATGCTGTAGCGACATTCTAGCCTCCATATAAGCTGATATATTATCGCAAGCTTTCACCAACTTACCATCTATACCAGCTTCATCCATATATTCTTCCATTGTCTCAAAATATGGTACAGTTAAATCATCCCCCCAGGGAACTATGATATATTTACCATTTTCCAATAAAACTCTGTTGGAAAACTCTCCCCGGGAAAGAAACTCATTTTGCGAAATCTCATATGATAATTCATTCCCATCTGCTAATATTTCATAGGGTAAAATGTTACTTTCCGAATAGAGTTGACCTGTTATAAATCGAAAATGTCCCTGCCATGCTGTTGGAATTATTGACATAATTTCATTTTCGCAAAACTCCTTTTCAATCTCTGCAATGAGTTTTTCAATGGCTTCATCTGCTTTTTTCACAGGTGATATTATATCCCTAGACAAAGCTTCTGGAAGGTCATGGAATAAAGCAGCATAAAAATTATTTACCACCCTATGGTCATCGAGATTCGCTTCAATGCTAACAAAATAAGCAAGTGTAGCACAATACATACTATGACCTAGAACGCTGGTTTCAGGTATCCTCGGTGTTTGACTCCATCTAATTTGATATCTCAAGCGGCTGATAATTCCCATTATCGAAGGGAGCCAGCTGCTTTTGCTCATGCTTCGCAGTTCCGCTGCTTCCTTTACAAATGCTTCGTGAGTCGATTCCTTCATATCTTTGTCTATTTCAATTTCAATGGGTTTGATGATATCATCCTTCAATGAAAACTTTTCGATTATTTCAAACTCCCTGGATGTAACATACTTATGACAAAATCGCACAATCATGTTTTCGATGCTGTCATAGTTTTCATCATTAATGTAGTTTTTCAATCCTTCCATAACAGAAGCATTCATTTTTAGCGATGGTTTTGACCAGTCATTTAATATGAGATTATTAAAGGCAATTTCTCCTTTTAGCCTTTTGCGAACAGCTGACTGGATGTCAGACGTGGAGATTTTACCAAGCATTTCCATTATTGAATAATCGACTATTTTCCGCCAATCAATGCTCGCATCCTGTTGCTGTGCAATTTGACCCAAAAAATAAGTGAGCATCGACTTAAGCGCATGATGGTCGATTTCCAAAAGCTCCACAGGACGCAGCCTATCATTCCATCGGAGTATGGAAAAGCCTTCAAACAACTTGGCTGCCAGTGCATATGTAATCATAATTATGTCCTTCCTTGCTATGGTTCTACAATATTACCCATTTTATCCATCAAGCCTGACGCGTGATAGTCCACCTTGAAAACAACTAAAATTATACCCATCATCTGGACCGAAATTTCTCACATAGTCGTAAATACAAGGGATAATTTCGTTTCCATTTTCGTCGATGAAGCCTACTTTTCCATCATATAAGACCGCTGCCAAGCCCTCTGTATATGGGTATATATACTCATACTCAGTCGGTACGGACATTGAAGTCTCTACCGTATGGTCTTCTACTGCCATTGTGCTATCTATATTATCGTTGAAATTTTGTTTTTGCTCAACATATGCTGTATTAAAAAATATTAGAATAGCATATATAAGAGATATTATTTTACTCATTTCGCAAGCTCCTTATATCGCCAATAGGCATTGTGTTTACTAGGTTTTCAAGAGTGCTCAACTATAACCATTGGCATTTTTATTTGTATAGTGCAGTTTGTCGCAATTTTAACATAGGTTATAGTCCAAGTAAACAATCATTGCGTACTTGCTACTATTATGAAAAACCCGCAACTGCAACGGTTGCGGGCTTCATTCACTCTGGCGGAGAAGGAGGGATTTGAACCCTCGCACGCTTTCACACGCCTACTCCCTTAGCAGGGGAGCCCCTTCGGCCACTTGGGTACTTCTCCGAATAAATACGATATAGAAATAACTAGCAATTTTGTAAGCAATGCAATGGCGAAATAATAAAGTTATTTTAGCGTTAATAATTCGTATTGTCAAGTAATATGATGTGAATATAATGACGAAATCCGAATTGTCCTTTTCCAGGTCTGAATAATGCTACTGTAAAATGACGATTTCATCGACAAAAAGACAATACCAGGTCTCCCCTAATTCATCGTAACTGCCAAATACACCTATTAATTCAATTTGGTTCATTTCAATCAAGTACTCATCGGGAGCATCAATCCCATCAGCAATGACAAACTCTATCCCCTGTGCGCAGCACGCAGCAGCATCTTCGATTACCAGATAATGGTAATACAAACCAGTAAGGTCATAATAGGATTTAGTATAAATCCCGCTCATTTTTATCGTTTTACCCACATATTCATCAGGTTTAGTGGTAATTTGATATACTTCCCCATAAATAATCGTGCTACTTAAAACAGTTAGATCCAAATCGATTTTTCTAACAGTTTCAACAGAAACACTCTGTTCCACTGTATCGCTGTTTGTAGTTAAAGGCTCTTCTCTTCCTTTGCAAGCACTTGTAAAAATAATGAAAATTGATAGCAGAAATATAAGCAATGATATTTTTTTCATAACATCATAACCTCCTTGATATTAGACCTACACAGCAAAAAAGAACAAAACCAAATATATTTACAACAACAATCGTAGCACCAACGGGTGACCCATCTATTATAGAAACTAGAATACCCAATACAGCACATATCACCGAAATAATAGCTGAAGAAATCGTAACTGCCTTAAAACTCTTGAACACCCTCATTGCAGATAGCGCAGGGATAATCACCAAAGCGGAAATAAGCAAGGCACCAACGAGATTCATGGCAAGAACTATAATAACAGCAATTATAATCGCTAGCAATAGATTATATTTTTGAGCACTAACTCCAGTTGCCGTTGAAAAATCCTCATCGAATGTAACCGAAAAGATTTTGTGGTAAAAAACAACGAAAAGTGTAATTACAGCAATTGATAAAACCGTACAAAGGAAAACTTTTGTTTCGTTTAATGTGAGAATTGATGTGGAGCCGAAAAGTGTGGCGCAAACATCGCCGGCAAGGTTCGAGGATTTAGAAAATTTGTTCATAATGAGATAGCCCACAGCTAGTGTTCCCACAGAAATCATGGCAATGGCAGCATCGCCTTTTATCTTCGTGTTTTGCCCAGTACGTAGTAATAATATAGCCGAAATAATTGTCACAGGCAAGACCAAAATAAAATTGTTTGTCAAGTCCATTGCCACAGCAATCGCTGTAGCACCGAAAGCCACATGGGAAAGCCCATCTCCGATAAATGAAAAACGCTTTAATACCAGTGTCACACCCAATAGCGATGAGCATAAGGCAATGAGAATGCCCACAAAAAAAGCATAACGCACAAAGGGGAACTGAAAATATAATGTTAATTTGGATATCACATCAGCCATTGGGCTTCTCCTTTACCATGTTTTAATAAGAGTTTATGACAATGCTTCAACGAGTACAGCTAGATTTTTCTCCATGATACTTAAGTATGTTGCTCCAGCGGAAATATCGTCCATAGATACAGTCTGTATCGAATCTAAGGCAAGTATTATTTGGTTTTTTGTCTTTGAATTGTCTTTAATAGTAGACGCAATAGCCAAATCCCCACTATCAGTAATCATTATACATTTTAGTTCCAGTTCATCCACCTTATTCACCAAAAATATTATCGTTTCAAAACTAGCTTCCGTTTCTGCGCTACAACCAGGGAAAGCAGCATAGTAGTTAATATTATAATCATCAAGGAGGTATCGGAAGGGAAATCTATCACCAAAAAGCAGTGTTTGCACAGGTGCATCGCTAACCGCTTGTTGATATCTTGCATCCAATTCATTTAGAGAAGCCACATATGCAACAAGGTTTCCATAATAAATATCAGCATTTTCTGGATCTAGCCGAGCTAAAGAGTCTGCGATGACAGAGCATAAGTGCTGTGCGTTTTTAAGAGAAAGCCATATATGCTCATCGAAATCCTCATCGTGGTCATCGTCATCGTCATGGTTGTCTTCGTGGTCATCGTCATCGTCATGGTCATCGTTATCATCATGATCATCGTCATGGTCATCAATGTGGTCATCCATGTGGTCATCCTCGTCGTATTCATCATCATGTGCATCTTTGTCATGCGCATCTTCATCATGTGGATTCTCGTCATGCTCATACTCGTCCTCAGCCTCGTTGCCATGGTCATGGTCGTCATGCTCCATTCCCTCGATAATGAGCTCGATTTTTGCTCTATCTCCCAAACTATCCAGCAGGTTAAGAACAATCATGTCTTTGTTAATGGCTTGAGATAGCACATCCTCTACCCAAACATCGGATAAGCCTCCCACATAAATAAAGAGGTCACAAGTGGAAATGCTCACGATGTCATCCACAGAAGGTTGATAATTATGCAAATCAATTTTACTACCCAATAAGAGCGTTATATTATGGTTTTTTGATAAATCGCCCATGATTTCCATTATCCAATCGTATTGTGGAAATATGGTGCAGACGATATTGAGCCTATTGGGAGAATCGATGTAGCTGTTATTTGTACTAGGATTATTCCCATTATTTCCTTCATTACTATTACATGCCGGTAACAGCAAAACAAGCAATAGGATAGATAAAAGTAACGCAATACTCTTTTTCATGTTGACCTCCAATAGTTTGGCGAATTTGAAACACTGTACCATATTAGCGCAAGCACTTCAACTTGTCAACATAAAATTTTTATATTTAACAATACAATAAGCTTAAAATGTTACTAATCATGGGGTTACAATCCAGTGTCATTGCGAGCAGCGTAGCAACGTGGCAATCTTAATAGCTAGCAATTACTGCATAATAAAATCCTTCGCTATCGCTCTTAGATGACACGGTTAGCGCCTACGAAGTACACATGACCAGTAACTTATATATAACTGGGAAAATATACACGGTAAAAACAATTGTTACGACTAGAACAACGACCAAGACATACAAAGCAGTTGAACAAAGACTGCTCCCCTGCTCTTTTTGTAACACAGCAACTTTATTCATTAACATTATTATCACAGCGCATATGGAAGCTAAAATTCCAAAAAGCAAACCTGGAGTTCTATAACGTAAAACTATATGGTTTTCTCCAGAAGCCACAGCAATCGCCATGAAATTGTCAAAAACATTGAATATCTGAGCTTTTGAACCATTAACTCTTACACTATAACCTTTGAGATTCGGTAAAGAGAGATACAGATAGCCCACAGTATCAGAATTATATTCGATGCTCACTCTACTTCCCATAATATCAATCTGCGCACCTGAGGCTTCCTTTGCCACTTCCATGAGTTTGTCCATATCGAGACTATATAAGCCAAAGGACTTTGTTGCTATATCTTTTAGAATTTCAATACTCACCAATACTGATGTATCCGTATACTCACCAAGAAACAGTATTCCATTTTGCCTCTGACTGGGGTATGTGCGAGCAATGCTGTTCCCATTGACATATATTCTATATGAGTCATAAGTCGGCTCTCTAAGTCTGTTTGACAAAGTATGAAAACAATCAAAATAGAGAGCTTTTGTGCCAATTATTTCAATCTCATAATCGAAAAAGCCATTGTTTTCTATTGGTGAATGTCCGTTGAAAATACCTTCATCATCATCAAAAAGCTGCATATAAATATCGTTTTGTAGCTCCAGCCTATTCCCCTCTGATAGCTTTTCCAGTTTTAAAGGCTCCGCATAGGAAAACACAGCAGCAGGAAAAACGACTTTATTTTCATATATGCTATATCTATCCGTTGAAGCAATCACTTCACCTGGATAATTATCCCACCAGCCTGCTATTACATAATTATTCGACAATAGAGCATCTGAAAAAAATGTTCCCCCATCGGAGTTCACTTCCATCCAATATGATGAATAACCAAGCTTTTTCATGGCAAACATATAATCTTGGCTAGTTATGGAAGTATAATGGGAAAGGCTATTATAGCCAATTGCACCCACTATATTCACATCAAAGAGCTTTTCAGCTACTTTCACCCTATAAAAGCCCATATCGTCAATTTTATCTTCTAACTCCACTATTGACTCGAACACAGCTCCATTTTGTGAAACAGAACCAATATAGACGCGAAAATTAAAGGAAGCTATCACAAAAGCCATCATGCTAAATGAAAGTATAAACAATGGGTTTGAGAGCGTTTTCCTTTTTGGCAAGTAGAATAAAATAATGTAGAAAACTAAACAAACTACAAAATATATTGATAATGCCGAAAAGCTATCTTTATTACCCCATAATGTGCGGGTATATGCATAAAGCTCATCGCCTGTACTGTCTATAATAAATTTGCCTGCGAAAAATACAAAGTAGACTGCGCAAGCTGCTAGAGCCACAGCCACAGGACTGCTCTCAATGCGCATTTTTTCTTCTCGCACATTTGAAATAACAATGCTATTTACAACATACTTGACCACCGTAAGCCCGCTAAATATTGCTATGAAACCATATCGATTGGGAAAGGACATATAGCTTCCAGTATGCCACATTTTGTTAATGGGTTCCACGAACTGAGGTAAAACAGTTAGCACAAAAAGCACTAACCAGTATACAAGGTTTGTATAATCGTTTTTGTCTCGCTCGCGCTTTTTAACGCTATTAATAAAAGGCAAAGCCGCGAAAATTATTGGGGTACAGTATAAAAGAGGCAATGTTGTTTCATAATATCCCACAAAGCCTCCCGCAGATAAGCTTTCCCATAAGCTCGCCATTCTAGCACTACCTGATATTTGTAATATGCTCGGTAGCCATACCCACGCCGAGAGCATTGCCGAAAATATAGATGATTTTGCGAAAATCGAAGCCAATTCGACTCTATCTCCCTTTTCGCTTCGAACAAGCAAATGCGCTCCCATCGACAGCAGAAGAAATATAACAACCATGATAGCAATGTAAAAATTCGCATACACCATCAAAGCGAGGGTTATGATATACATCAATGGTTTTTTATAAAAGTATAGCCTCTCCAGAGAAATTACCAAAAGGGGAAAAAGATACATCATATCAAGCCACATAATATTTTGATAATAATGCATAGCATAGCCGCATAAGCCATATGTGAACCCCAAATAGATGTGAACGGAGGGACGGTTCTGTTGAACAGAGGGACGGTTCTTTTGTTCAGACAACAGTTCAGTTGCTTGAACTCCCAACTGTTCAATTGTCTGAACAAAAGAACCGTCCCTCTGTTCAACAGAACCGTCCCTCCGTTCACCGTCCCCTCGTTCAAAAAAAGCGCAGGCGGTGGCTGCTGCTAGAGCCATTTTTAGCGCTACTAGAATGTTCATAAAACTCATCATATTCGTTTTTTGAATGAAGATCACCAAGAGTGATAACGGGCTAGATATGAAAAAGAAAAAAACCGATAGAAAGCTCATTCCTCCAGCATTTCCATGGTTTACCAATATATTACTTTCTCCACTTAGAATATCTTTCAGATTCATGAGCAGCGGAACCACTTGCTGATTCATGTCGCACCAGGATATTAGCTTTTCACCAAAGGGGAAAAACCCCATAGCTGCATACATGGAAAACATGAACACAAGCACGGACAAAGCCGCATATATGGGGTTTTTGATTATTGATATAATTTTTCGATTTCGGAGTTTTGCTTCTTTATCGTTCATAATGATGATTGTTGTGATAAACTAAAACTCCATTATAGTATAATGATCTGGGATTTCAAACACAGAGTCTGGTACAATACCGCTAAATTCTAGTATGACAAGATCCGCTTCGATGCCTTCAGTAATTGTGCGGATGCCGGATAGGTTATTGCCTTCCATGAAGAATTGCATAACAATACTATCACCGCTGCTGTATTCATCGAATCTCATGACTCTGCCATTAAACTCAGCTGTGCCAGTACCGATATAAACCAAATCTTCCGTCTCAACTTCATAGGTATCGAGATTGCCACCAAACATACTGACATCCATTACCATAGCAGATTCCTCGTCATCGCTGATAATGTAAACTAAGCTGCCATCGACAAGTACGCGCATATTGAGTCCTTCCACTTCCATCACAACGGCAACCTTTTCATCTTTTATGTATGTTTGAACAATCGTCTCAATGTCTTCAACAGCAACTGTGCCTTTGAAATAGTATTCGCCGCTATCGAATATGGCGATAAATGGCTCGGCACTTATGTCATTGCCTGCTTGTTGGGTATCTCCTCCATCGTCATCGTCGTCATTGGTATCCACAATCGAATCGTTTCCAGTTGTGGATTCGCTGTTTGTGGACGAAGTTTCGCTTTGTGAATTAGCATCTGTTGTGCTGGGTGATGAGCTAGGTCCTGTATTGTTGTTACAAGCTGACAACAAAAGAACCAAACAAAGTGCTATGCAGGTAAAAATAGATATTCGTCTTTTCATTTTTCTTTCTCCTCATTATTATTGCGTTTGCTTGAATTGTATGTATCTTTTCGAGATATACTTCCTCAAAACAAAACGCTCTTTTAATAGGGCGTAAACCCCATTTCCTCTGGCAATTTCGAAATGCTGTTTCCATTTCGTTCATTGCCACATTGTGCAGATTATAGCATCACAAGACAATCTTTGCAAGTTTTTCGTTTTTTTTCGTATTTTTATGCATCACTGTATAAGAAATGTCGTGTATCAGTGTATAATTAATAAAGTTTTTGTGATAAAATACGAATATAACAATGTAGGGATTAATTTTATGTGATAAAATCCATACTTGACTAATTAAGTCCAATATGCTACTATCAAAGTAACAGGAGTATTAACATGATCATTTCAAGAGAATGCGACTACGCAGTTCGGATTATCAGGGCTCTAATGTCCTCTGAAATTCAACCTGTACAAGAAATCTGCCAAACAGAGCAAATACCAGTCCAATATGCATACAAAATACTCAAAAAGCTTACCAAAAGCGGACTAATCAAAAGCCATAGGGGTCGTCAAGGAGGTTATCAGCTTGAAACGAAGCTTGAAGACATCACCCTCTACGACATCATGGTTGCCATCAACGATGATCTATTCATCAATGCTTGCATGAAACCAGGTTACGATTGTCCCTTGAATCCCGATGGGAACCAATGCGGGGTTCACAAAGAGTTTTGCCGTATTCAGGAACAGATTATAAACATTCTTCAAGAAAAATCTATTTCTGAAATTATCGCAACTACTACAATCTGACAGCTCGCACTCTCTTGAAAAACCCCGAAAAAAACACATGCATAGCGGACTTTGTGTTTTTTGCTCTAAAACTGGACTAAATTAGTCAAGAAAGGAAAGTTGAGAATGAACAAATGTTATGATTGCAACATCTGCACCAGCGCAGATAAACCGCTAGAGGAGTTTATCGCAGGATTACCAATGGAAACAGCCTTTCACCGCGTTGAATCTCAATCAACAAAATGCGGTTTTGGACTTCAAGGAGTCTGCTGCAGGCTCTGTGCAAACGGTCCTTGCCGTATAACTCCCGATTCCCAGCGCGGCATCTGCGGTGCTGATGCAGACACGATAGTAATCAGAAACTTCCTGCGAGCTGTTGCCGCTGGTTCTGGTTGCTATATTCATGTTGTGGAAAACGCTGCACGCAATCTTAAAGACACTGCCATCAGCGGCGGAGCTCTCAAAGGACTTGGTGCCCTTGACCGCCTCTCACAGAAACTCGGTATTTTCGAAGATGACCCACATAAAAAGGCTCTACTGGTCGCTGAGGCTGTTTTAGCAGACCTTTACAAACCCGAATACGAAACCATGGATATCACCAAAAAAATCGCATATGACCCCCGATACCATAAATGGGAGGAGCTTGGCATATTACCCGGTGGCGCAAAATCCGAAGTTTTCAAAGCTATCGTGAAATGCTCAACCAACCTTAACTCAGACCCCGTCGATATGCTCCTCGACTGCCTACGCCTTGGAATCTCCACTGGTATATATGGACTTACACTGACAAACCTTCTCAACGACATCATGCTGGGCGAGCCTCAACTCCGCATGGCTCCAGTCGGTCTGCATGTAATTGACCCCGATTATATCAATGTCATGATTACTGGGCACCAGCACTCGATATTTGTCGATTTACAAGAACGGCTAATTTCACCTGAAGTTATAAAAATGGCACAAGATGCTGGAGCAAAAGGCTTCAAACTCATTGGCTGCACCTGCGTTGGGCAAGACCTCCAACTAAGAGGCGCCCATTATACAGAAATATTCGATGGTCATGCAGGTAACAATTTCGTCAGCGAAGCAGTACTAGCAACTGGAGCAATTGATGCTGTCCTTTCAGAATTCAACTGCACACTTCCAGGTATTGAGCCTATTTGCGATGAGCTACTGATTGCTCAAATTTGTCTCGACGATGTTGCTAAAAAAGCTAACGCCCAGCTAATAAACTTTGTTTATGAAGACAGGGAGCGCATCAGCAACGAAATTATCAACCAACTCATTTCATCCTATTCCACCCGTCGTGGTTCCGTTCCCATAAATCTATTACCGGAACATGGTAACACAAACACACTAACCGGTGTCAGCGAAGTGACATTGAAAGCATTTCTCGGAGACACATGGCAACCCCTCATCGACCTGATAGTTGCTGGTGAAATTAAAGGTGTCGCAGGAGTCCTCGGTTGCTCAAACTTGGTATCAGGTGGTCATGATGTACTCACTGTGGAACTCACTAAAGAACTAATCGCCAGAGACATCATCGTATTAACTGCAGGCTGCTCATCTGGTGGTCTTGAAAATGTCGGTTTGATGACTCCTGAAGCAGCGCAATTTGCAGGACCTAAACTTCGAGCTGTATGCGAGCAACTTGGCATTCCTCCAGTACTCAATTTCGGTCCTTGCCTCGCCATTGGTCGCTTGGAATTGGTTGCCACCGAGCTTGCGGAAGCCATCGGAATAGACATTCCCCAGCTTCCATTGGTATTGAGTGCTCCCCAATGGCTAGAAGAGCAAGCCCTTGCAGACGGTGCTTTCGGTTTGGCTTTGGGTCTTCCGGTTCACCTTGGACTTCCACCCTTTGTCACAGGAAGCAGCATAGCTGTAAAGGTACTCACAGAAGATATGAAAGCTTTAACAGGTGGACAAATAGTTATTAACCCAGATGCAAAAGAGTCTGCCCAACTATTGGAAGAAATTATAAACGAAAAGCGCGCTGCTCTGAGCATTTAAAATGGAGGTGCGATTTCGATGAAAAGAATCATTATAAAAGAAGAAGAGTGCGATGGATGCAAAAACTGCTCGCTGGCATGTATGCAAGCGCATCGCACAAATAGTGGTACATTATATGACCTGAACCTCACCGATCTGGCGAACGAATCTCGTAATTTTATATTGGCAGTAGATTCCGGATATGCGCCACTTTTCTGCCGTCACTGCGATGAACCTGAATGTGTCAGAGCTTGCATAAGTGGAGCGATGACTAAAGACCCAGAAAGCGGAATAGTATCATATGACGAGGAAGTTTGCGCCAAATGCTTTATGTGCGTAATGAGCTGTTCCTTTGGTATCCTAAAACCGGACAGAGCAACTTCCCAGAAAGTTGTAAAATGCGATTTTTGCGCACAGGACGGATATGACCCCAGTTGCGTAAAGTCTTGTCCGAAGAAAGCAATACTCATCGAGGAGGTGACAGCATGAAGCATGTAATCATAGGCACAGGAGCTGCAGGGATAAGTGCCGCTAAAACCATACGTATACTAAACAGCAACGATGAAATCGTTATGCTTTCAGCTGACAGCATCATCAACTCTCGATCAATGCTCCACAAATACATCAGCGGAGAACGCGATTCGGCTTCCCTTCGCTTCGTATCAGCAGACTTTTTCGATGCTAACAACATAAGCTGGTTAACTAGAAAAGTCACAAGCATCGACACAGCATCAAAGCAGGTACTCACAGATGCCGAACCCATATCATACGACAGACTTCTAATCGCCACAGGAGCAAATAGTTCAACACCTCCCATTGGTGCTCTTCAAACTGCGGTGAATGTCTTCGGCTTGCGCCATTTCACCGATGCCGAGTCCATTAAAAGAGCTTCAGAACGAGCTGAAAAATTTGTTATAATAGGTGCTGGTCTAGTTGGCTTAGATGCTGCTTACGCACTTATCGAACAAGGCAAAAGAGACATCACCATTGTGGAAATGGGAGACCGCATACTCCCTGTTAATCTCGACCCACAAGCTGCAGCCTCTTACCAGGATCTCTTTGAAAAAATGGGCTGTAAATTCCTACTGGGAGCTCGAGTTACAGATACTGTAACATCGGGTGATGTGGTAACAGGTATCTCCTTGGAGTCTGGCGAAATACTAGATTGCGACCTGGTTATAGTTGCCACGGGTACTCGTCCTGCCATTGAGTTTCTCGCTGACAGCAACATCGCTTTCGAGAGAGCTATCACAGTGGATGAAAATCTACGCACCAGCGTTCCCGATGTATATGCAGCTGGCGATGTAACCGGACTTTCGGGTATATGGCCAAATGCGGTGAATCAAGGTGAAATCGCTGGTAGAAATATGTGTGGAGATAATGCTGTATACGAAGACAGCTTCGCCATGAAAAATACCATCAATTTCTTTGGACTGCTCACCCTATCAGTTGGAAAGACTGTGCCCGAAGAAGATGATGTGGTACTCATTCGCGAAGACAGGCGTAATTATAAAAAACTGATTTTAACAGGTGATACCATTTCCGGAGTAATACTCCAGGGAGACATATCACAAAGCGGTTTCTGGCAGCATATGGTAAAAAATAAAATCTCCATTGCAGGCAAGAATCCTTGGAAACTCTCCTACGCAGACTTTTATTCGACTAAAGAAAATGGGGAATTTGCTTGGAAAACTGGTTAATTAGTTTACAAAAAGAATAAATAGTAGTAAAATAAGTTTAAATTCGCAAAGTTAAATATTCTACTCATAAAAACATCATAAAGGAGAGCTTACATGGCTGAACTAAAAGGAACCAAAACCGAGCAAAACTTGATGGAAGCTTTTGCTGGAGAAAGCCAAGCTAGAAACAAATACACATATTTCGCTTCCCAAGCGCGAAAGGATGGCTACGAGCAAATAGCTGCAATCTTTGAAGAAACTGCAGGAAACGAAAAAGAACATGCAAAAATCTGGTTTAAACTTCTCTGTGGCGGCGAAATCCCCACCACTGCCGATAACTTGGTTGCAGCAGCAGCGGGAGAACACGAAGAATGGACTGATATGTATAAACGCATGGCAGCAGAAGCAACTGAAGAAGGCTTTACCGATATAGCTCGCTTGTTCGAGTCCGTTGCAGCAATAGAAAAGGAACACGAAGAACGCTATCTCAAGCTTTTGGATAATGTGAACAACAGCTTCGTCTTTGCCAAGGGAACAAAATCAGTTTGGATTTGCAGAAACTGCGGTCATATTGTTGACAGCGAAAAAGCTCCAGGTAAATGCACAGTCTGCGATCATCCCCAATCATATTTTGAGCTGCGAGCAATTAACTATTAAGACATATCATGAATTAAGTATTTAACTGCACAGGACTTAATAAAACGCATAAATACTTAGACAAAAGTACAAAAAAAGACTATCTCGATGCTTTCGAGATAGTCTTTTTTATATGTAATACTATTTTCGATTTTTAATAAGATGATTTGAAAACTATGGGTAACTACAGCGCAAAGGGCATTCCCTGCTCAAATGCTTTATTTATCTAGCATCCCAAGCTTCCTGAACAGCATTTTGCAAGTCTGCTTTATATGATGCCGAGGTACTGCTTGTTGTGCTGCCCAAGAAATGCAAGCATAAATGACCATTCATATCATTATCAGCAATCCAGCTCACATCATGGGGCATTCCATGGAGAGAAGCAGCAATAGTTCTATCTCCGATGGTAACCCAAACAGGTCTAGCATTCCAAGTCCTTATGCCGTTGTGAGTACGCAAATGAGCTTCGGTATCGGCTCTGGTGACAGTTTCCACATCAGCATGGTCACCCTTTGCAAAGCATTGAATGTTAAATGTAATCCCAGTTCTCACATCATAAACTCGAATATTTGTCCTGTATTGGATCAGGTTCATAACAGTGGACCATTCAAGTAACTCCACATTTCTACCGCTTGCGCTTAGAAAATCGGACCTTATGTATCCTGTGTTGCCATTATACTCCACCTTTGACCAGCCATTTGATTGCTGCTCAAAAACATAAACGCTAGTGTTTGCTTCAAGGGTCATGATAATCCTGTTGTCCGTAGATGGACCAGTTCTCATATTGACCCCATCGTTTGTCTTCAGGGTAGTTCCGCTAGCTCCCCCGCTGCTGATGCTGGGTATATTGGTGGATAAAAAATCTGACCTGACATATCCGCTGGAACCATTTACAGTAATTTTCGTCCAACCAGGCTCTATCATTTCCACCATAGTGCCAGTGCTTATAGTGGTAATAATTGTTCCGTTAATGGATGCTGATGAACGGAAATTAACATTATCAGTGGCGGAAAAATATCTCGGCTCTGAGCCAGATGAATATGCTAAAAAATCTGCTCTGATAAATCCAACGGTGCCATTATACGAAACTTTCGACCAGGATTGCTCTGTGACGCTCACGCTTGTTCCCATTGGTAGTGTGCTAATGACATCCGCTTCCAAAGAAGCCGCTGACCTAAAGTTTAGGTTGTCAATGGTGTATTGTGTTTCCGCTGCTATTGCCGCCTGTGAAAGAATAATAAACAGACAGGAAACAACAGCTATGCACATGATTTTTATCAATCGGCGTTTCATCGATACTATCTCCTTTGCCCATGATAATATGCCGATTGTAACAAACTCAATCCATTTTGTCAATATCTCTGTAACCTTTTGTAACCAACAACTATAGTACAGCTACATACGTAGAAACATTGGTGCTGACCTTTTTTCTTCCCCATCGGCGTTTGCCTTTCTAGCCGGCAACCGGTTTGAGCCTATATATTCGCTGGGTGCTTCGTATGGTTCGAGATCAAAATTAAGGTCTAATAATTCCATTTCAATGGAAATTTTTGAAAAATCATAGTCTGCGCAATTATGCTCTTTTAGTATTTCCGCATCGCAGATGGGGCAGGTCTTCATAGACATCCTATTGTCCTCCGGATACTATTATCTTCTTATATTATCTTTGGGGAAAGTGTTCGCGAATCCATTTTTCGACTTCGGCTTCGTCAAATCTAACAGAACGCCCTATTTTTAAGTAAGGCATTCCTTGTTTTTTCCAATTGTCGATGGTTGCGCGACTCACTTGGTATTTTTGTTCCAAGTCCTTTGAGCGTAAATATACCTCAGGCACTTCAAACACCCTCCACATTGCATATGCAAGCATTATAATATAAAATTACACCAATGTCAACATCAATTTACCAATATTAAACATACAAACATATATAAGCATATATATGTATATTTATATATTATTATGCATACTTATACATAATAAAAAACCCAATCAGTTGTTCTGATACTGATTGGGTTAAAAATTTTAATAATTACACACTATTGTTTTTGGCGGCTTTTTCATCTCTTTTTCGGCGCAACATTTTATATACAGAGGGTAAATACTGGGATGCGACACGCTTAATATAGACTATCCCCCAATGCTTCTTATTTCTCACAGCACCGATTAAAGCCCTTGGATGCCTCTCCCCCAATACCCTACGGTCTATCTTCTCAATTTCCTGCTCCAGTTTCTCTCCTGTATAAGTCTTATACAATTTTTGATATTGCCTCATCAGCTTATCGAAACTATATCTGATATATAAAATATCGCTCCTGGAGTATCCCGGCATTCGAAGCTTAACTGGGTCATTGGGGTCTATGCTGGGGTCGATGAAGCCAGCTTCCTCTGCAATATCTCTTAGCTTCGTAGTGGGATATGGAGTGAACATACTGATAATCACATTATCTGTGTGCATTTGAGCATTTAGTTTTATCGTTTCCAGAGATAGCTCCAAGGTCTCGTGGGGTAAACCAATGATATTGTAGGCATTGACGATGATACCCGCACTTTTTAACATATGGGATACTTCCACGATATGATCGTTTTTCATAACCCTTTGCAAATACTTTCTTCTATACTCTTCGTTACCGTTTTCGAGACCGATTGTTACAAGATAGCAACCAGATTCTGCCAATTCTTTTATCATTTGCTCATCTAATAGGTCAATGCGCAAGTTGCAAACATATTGTTTTTTTATACGCTCTTTGTATAAAGCGGTGAATTCGTAAAACCAGTCTTTATAAACATTCAATATCGCATCATTAAAACTGAAATATTCGATGCTGGGGTCTTTTTCCAAAATACGTTCCAATAGCAAAATTGCATTTTCAGGTGAACGAAAACGAGCATAATTGGTTTTGCTGGGATAGATATTCCTCAATTGGGCATTGGCGCAATAGGTGCAGGAAAAAATGCATCCCCGACTAACGATTACCTCGGCTGTATTTTGTTGTGCATTGCTCCGTAAGTTGCAATAATCGAAAATGTCTAAATCTGGAAAAGGAAGAGAATCCAAATCAGTTATGAATGGCCTGATTGGGTTTTTATGTATCTCACCATCGGAATCCATTATCCAAAAGCTTTCTGCGTTAAGGTCAAGGGTACCATGCTGGGAATAATAATTTACGAAATCTAAACAAACGGACTCCCCTTCACCAATACAGACAGCATCGATACCTCGCAAGATAATGACCTCTTCCGGTGCCAGCGAGGGATGATACATCCCTGCCCAAACATAGATTTCAGGCATTTCATCATCGAGCCACTCGGCCATTTCCATCGCATATGGAAGAGCACTGGTTCTGATACTGATTCCGATTATATCGGGAGCATAGCCTTTCACTTTTGCTAGAAACTCCGCTCTATCTGGCATATAAGTCAAATGATAAAGATCTACATGATGACCACCCTCTTTTAAAACAGCAGAAAGTGATGCTAGACCTTCACTATAATTTCCAGGGATAGTCTTCACAAATTTAGTCTCTTCAAGAAAATCTGGGTATATAAACAAGACTCTTTTCGAATCGATCACGCAAAATCCCAACCTTTCCCATAATTAATCACATATATGGCGGAACAACATCGAAGCGCCACCATAAACCGCAGCATCTTCAACACCGCCGTAGGGCGCGGCATCCCTGACGCGCCGCTGCACAGCGTAACATCCTAGAAGCACCACTGTAAACCGCAGTACCCTTAACACCGCCGTAGGGCGCGGCATCCCTGACGCGCCGCTGCACAGCGTAACATCCTAGAAGCACCACTGTAAACCGCAGTACCCTTAACACCGCCGTAGGGCGCGGCATCCCTGACGCGCCGCCGCAGAGCACATCAACAATCAGCTAAATATAAATCCTCGGCAATCTACTTCCCAGGCGGCTAAGAATCTCATTTGTGATGGTATCGGAAAGCAAAGCAAAATCCTCACAGCGTATCTCATCATCGCCATCGTTACCTATTAATGTTGCAACATCACCAGCAACCACATTGTCAATATCAGACACATCAATCATAAGCAAATCCATGCATATACGCCCCAATATGGGAGCTCTTTTACCATGAACTAAGCAAGTTGCATCTTTTCCAGACATATTTCGTGGAATACCATCGGCATAACCTACACAAACCGTGGCAAGCTTGATTCGTTTATCAGCCACGAAAGTCCTGCCATAACTGACGCTCTCCCCTGCTTCAATCCATCGAACCTGAGCTATATTAGCTCGAAGTGAAAGCACCGGCTTTAGCTTCGGAGACAGCCTTGTTTTATCATCATGGCTCATAACTCCATATAGAGCGATACCTATTCTCGCAAAATGACTTCTGTCATCATCGTAGTTTAGTAATCCATAAGTGGCTTGTGAATGCAGCTTCCCAACATCATAACCTTTGGATACAAGGGAATCTACAGTATCATAGAACAAGCTAAGCTGTCTCATAGTAATGTCAATATCTTCTTGCACCAAGCTGTCAGAAGATGAAAAATGTGTTGAAATGCCTTCAACTTTCAGATTTTTCATTGAAAAAATACTTTCAATTTCTTCAGTTTTCGATATGTCAATACCTTCTCGATGCATACCTGTATCCAGTGAAATATGTACGAAGATTTCATACCCGCTATCATTGAGAGCCTTCGCATATTCGCCATCCACTATCAGCTGCATTAACCCGTATTTCTCAAGAAACACAGCATTTTGTGGATGGGTATAATTCATAATAAGAATATCTGAAAGCAAGCCGCTTTGTCTCAGAGATACCCCTTCGCTCACCGTAGCAACGGCAAAAGCCTTTATTCCCATAGCTTCAAGATGCTTTGCTATATGAATAGCACCATGCCCATATGCATCGGCTTTAACCACCGCCATGAGCTGGCATCCCTGGGGTAAAAGCGATTGAAGAGTCTGTGCATTATGCTCCAGCGCAAGCAAGTCTATTTCCACCCAGGCCCGTCCTTTTAAATATAGCTCTGGTGGAGAATTTAAAGTATCATTACTCATTTTTCCAGATATTCGATGGCAAGTTCGATGAGAATATCCACTAATTCGGGATATTCAATGCCTACGCCCTTCAACATATTTGGGAAACGGCTCTTTGATGTAAATCCAGGAATCGTATTCGTTTCATTGAAGACAATTTCCCCTTTACTATCGAGGAAAATGTCGATGCGAGCATATCCGCGGCAACCAAGGGTAGTATAAATGGTTTTCGCCGCCTCTTGTAACTTTTTCTCCGTCTCTTCATCGATGCGTGCAGGCATATGAATTTTTGATGTCACTAGATTGTATTTTTCTTCATAATCGAAAAACCCGCCTGCTAGCTCGATTTCATCTATTCTGCCTGTTTTAAGTTCCAGATTACCAATGACAGAACAGCCAGTTTCAAATCCATCGATGTTTTCTTCAAAAAGAACAGCATCATCATATGTGAGAGCAAGCTTCACCGCATCCATGAGCTGTGAACTATCATCAACTCTCGTCACTCCAAAGGATGAACCAGCCTTCACAGGTTTTACAAACAAAGGCAAGCCCAGCTGAGAAATGGTTGACAATATTTCTTCCTCAGATGGAGCATATTCAAAGCAAATCGATTTTGGCACTCTAATTCCAGCAAGGGAAACAAGCTTGTGTGCCCTGTCTTTATCCATGCATAAAGCCGAAGCTGCCGAGCCACTCCCCACCACGGGGATACCAGCGAGTTCACATAAACCTTGGACTGTTCCATCTTCCCCATAACTACCATGGAGTACAGGAAAAACAACATCAGCATGTATTTTTTCCGCACGTCCATCTATAAGCTCGATGAGTCCACCACCCTTAGACGGCGATATTATCATGCTACTCAGGCGGCTAGGATCAGTATGCCACATATCATTGGGAATATCATCAACGGAACCACTGTACCTAAACCATTCCCCTTCTCTTGTTATCCCCAATAGTAAAATATCGTATTTATCACGATTTACTGCATTTATGATTGAATACGCCGACATCAGCGACACATCATATTCGGGCGACCGCCCACCAAATAGTATAGCAACCGTTTTTTTACTCATAATTATCGTCAAACCTCCAATACAAGCACGGTATTCATGCTTCGCAAATGATAACACAATATACTGCTGTATACAACCAAAAAAAACAAAAAAACCCAGAAACCTTTGCAGTTCTAGGGTTTTATCTTGGTGGACGATACAGGACTTGAACCTGTGACCTCCCGCACGTCAAGCGGATGCTCTACCAGCTGAGCTAATCGTCCACATCAGCGAAGCAATTTTACAACGAGCAAAGCCTCTTTGTCAACTCTTTTTCACCAGCAGAATAAAAATATTATATAAATGGAACAAAATTCACTTTAGTGCGTCAAAGTGGATAGTACAACAAAAGCATCAACACAACAGGAGGACACTCATATGCAAAGTAAAAGGATTATTAAAATAGTTTTACCCATATGCCTAGTGGTGATTATAATCGGGAGCATATTTATAATTGGTTTAGCAAATAGACCTGCTCCCCTTGTGGATGATACAGAAATACAAGGCGAACAAACAAAAACAATGTCGCTGCCAACGCTAATTTCTGTTTTGTCTTCCTTGTTAGTGCCAGAACAACAAATTATTAGCGACGGAAAAATATACACAATAAGCGAATTGTTCGAAATAATCACAGTGAAAGAGCTTGAAAACGAAGCTATTTTACCCCTGGTGGGTGACAGGGAAACTCTTCTAAAACTGTTGCTGGACCGAGGTGCAATATATGATGGCGACCGAAGGGATTATAATGGTTTTTATTATTTCGATTTACCAATGGCTGTTTCAAGCGAAGCCGAAGTTACCTTTAGTGCAGATATGGCAATGGAGCAAAGCTTTGAAATGGGATCAGATGAAATACTACAACCATTAGCTGTGGATGAAGGTGTATCTTTTTCTCAAACAAACGAACAGGTAATGGGAGTCAATGAAGGGGATGTTGTAAAAACAGATGGTGAATATATCTATGCATTATCTGCTAACGACGGCTCATTACGTATCATTGAAGCAAATGGTTCACAACTGGAATTGTCTTCAACCATTTCCGACAATGGTGTTATAGCTTCGGAGTTTTATCTAATAGGAAACGACCGCTTAGCGATTATTGGCAGCGAATATGTACCGATGGATTTATTGCCAATCCCATGGGATGAAAACAACACAGAGGACCAAGATCAATTGGTTCCCGCTGATTATTACACCTGGTATAATTCACGAAATTTCACCATTTTACTCATATACGACATATCAGACCCCACTGCTCCCACCGAGCTGCGCAGGGTATCCATGGATGGCTGGAAATTATCCACTAGGGTTATTGGCGATATAATATATCTGGTAACAAATAAAACAATGTGGAGCATACCATATGCAGCCGCTGATAGCCCCAGCATCCTTCCATATGTACGCGACAGCGCAAAGGGCGAGGAATATGAACCCTTTGCCTATGATTGCATTTATTATATTCCCGATTCAAGCGATACAAACTATCTGCTCGTTGGTGCCATTGATGTATATAGCGATGCCCCCTTTGAACCCATTGCATATCTAGGTGCTGGAAGTAATCTATATATGAGTCGCAATGGGATGTATTTGACGAAATATCGTTATGTTGAATCAACATACAGCGAATTAGGCTGGCGCTCCTGGCTGGAAATGACAGACATCATGCGTTTCACAATTAACGGAACTAATGTTGTTTATACTGGTATGGGTACAGCTCTCGGCTCTCCCATCAACCAATATAGCATGGATGAGCACGAGGGCTATTTCCGAATCGCCACAACTGATTGGTTATCAGGAACATATGTCAGCATATTTGATGTG
Organism: Oscillospiraceae bacterium; assembly: GCA_009777775.1. Lineage (GTDB taxonomy): Bacteria > Bacillota > Clostridia > Oscillospirales > Oscillospiraceae > WRMH01. Next base: position 167,409 of record WRLE01000003.1, on the reverse strand, counting down.
GAAACCATGGAAACTGTTGGCATCACCGAAGCCCTCGCACCTGGCGAACGAATGCAGTCGATGCGCTTCATGGGAGATATGGGATACATTGTCACCTTTGAAAATTTAGATCCCCTCTTTACCATTGACTTGTCAGACCCTTACAATCCAAAGATTCTTGGCGAATTGAAAATCCCAGGCTTTTCCCAGTACCTCCATCCGGTTGGTGAAGGTCTGCTCCTTGGCATTGGGCGGGATACTCAAGAAATATACACCCGCGATGCTTCAGGTGTGGAAACTGTCATTGGATTCCGCGATGTTGGCATGAAGGTCTCTTTATTCGATGTGAGCAACCCATATGAGCCAAAGGAAATCGACATGCTCTCATTGGGTGATGGCTGGACAGAAGTCAGCCACAACCCCCGCGCCCTTATGTCCGACCGTTTTCGTAGCATCTACGGCTTTACGATGCAAAATTGGAACAACGAAGGCGGGAGATACTCATTTGAAGCTCTGCTGCTAAATGTCGATGAAGGAAAGCTAAACATAGCCGCTTCCCTGAATGCATCATTGCAAAACGGCAACTATATCTCCATATACAATAGCCGCCTTTGCTTTATTGAAAACTATTTATATCTCATCCACGGAAACGGTATCGAAGTCTTTGATTACAACAGCTATGAAAAAATAAATAGCTTTGTATATTAAAAATGTCACAATCATGATTGGAGGAGCAACTATGTTTAGTAGAAAATTCGCAAAGACTATATTGCCCATTTTTCTAGTATTGACAATAATTTGGGCTATGTTCGGGATTGCCATGGCAAGTGAGGCATTGGAAACTGCAGTTGAATCCGAGACAAAAAATGACTTGCTGCCAACAGTGGGAGACGAGGAAACACTTATAAAAATCCTCATGGAACGAGGCATTATATTCGAAAATATAACGACAAACATGAGTGATGGCGATATTATTATACTCGACATCCCACACCCACTTGAAATTATTGATGATCTAATTCCAATGGGATACATCCCTGATGAGCCGGAAGACTATTCACTAACCAATGAGCAAGTAGCTGGTGTCAACGAAGGAGATGTCGTCAAAACAGATGGTAAATTTATTTATGCCTTATCGCCATATGGTAAATTACGCATCGTTGAAACTAACGGACCCCAGCTCAATATTGCGTCCACCATACTCATTGATACTTACGATGAAAGTACTGAGTTTTACCTCATAGGTGATGACAGGCTTGTTATAATTGGTCTGAAACGTGTATACAATTCATCACTACCCATGCCAAATTTAGATGTAATGGAGAACTCCAATTTATCAATCGATAATGAATCTCCATTAGCTTGGTATAATTCGCGAGCTTTTACTGTATTACATATCTACGACATATCAGACCGATATGTACCCACAGAGATACGTCAAATATCAATGGAAGGTAACACAATTTCTACAAGAGTCATTGATGATATTATATATTTGGTAACAAACAGAAAAATAAATCAAATTTCACAGGATCGCGCCAACAGAAGTCCGAGTATCTATCCATATATGTACGATACATTAATTAGCGAAAATTATTGTCCGCTCCCCTTTGATAGCATATATTATACTCCCGACTCAAATGATGGTAGTTATCTGCTTGTAGGCGCTCTCGATGTATATGGCGACGATCCATATGAGCCAAGCGCATATCTTGGCTTTGGTAAAGATTTATACATGAGCCGAAATGCTAAATATGTTATTAACGACGGATACAAGTATATGCTTGACCCAGTTACCGGCGCGAATAATAGGACAAGCATCACTGATGTCATGAGGTTTGGCATAGACGGCACAAGCATAAACTATTCGGGAGCAGGCTTTGCCATTGGATACCCCCTCAACCAATATAGCATGGACGAATATAATGGTTATTTCCGCATCGCCACTACCACATGGTTTAGTGGCTCATTTGTCACCGTTCTTAATGTTGAAACAATGGAAACAGTCGGATGCTCCGAAGCTCTCGCTCCTGGTGAAGAAATGAAGTCAATGCGTTTTATGGGAGACATGGCTTATCTTGTTACTTTTATGGAAACAGATCCACTCTTTACAATTGATTTGTCAGACCCATATAATCCAACGGTTTTAGGAGAATTAAAAATACCAGGCTTTTCCCAATACCTCCATCCTGTGGGCGATGGTTTACTCATAGGAATAGGACGCGATGATGAAGAAAGAATAAGCAGAGACTCATCAGGTAACGAAACTGTGACAGGGTTTCGTCAGGTGGGATTAAAGGTATCACTATTTTATGTGCGCGACCCATTCGATCCAAAGGAGATAGATAAAATTAGTTTAGGTTGGGGTACTGCTTTTGTCTCGTCTAATCCAAAATCGTTGATGACCGATCCAAACCGTGGTCTGTATGGTTTCCTGATGAAAAATTGGAAAGATTCTAATTTCGGAGCTTTCCTTATAAATGTCGAAGATGAAAAACTAAATATGGTGGTAACACTCGATACAACGTTCATCAATAGCAAGTACTCCTATAATAATCATTATGATTATTATCTCTATAATTCATATAACCGATTATGTTACATTGGAAATTATCTATACCTGGTCAGCGAAAGAGGCATCATAGTCTACGACTACAACACATATGAAAACTTAAGAACTCTAGTATTTTATTAAGCTTCTAGAAAGCAAAACAAACCCCTGCGGTTCTTACTGCCGCAGGGGTTTGTTTTTTTATTAAATTATATTATGCAGAAATCCGAAAACCAATCGTCTTGTGTCTATTTTCGAGTAGCGAAGCAATATCTTCGTCTGCAAAGGCTTCTTTGACATCATTCTCTGTAATCGAATCATCCAAAGCTCGGCAAGCTTGTTTGATACAGATGCGTTCAAATAACTTACGTATAAACCGTCCGTTAGAGAAGTTGTCCAGCTTACTATCTAGAATCTGCTTGAGCCTTGATTCCATAGCTGCTCTTCCGTCAAATGATAACTCGTAACTGTTTTCATTGCATAGCTTATCAAAAATCAAAAGCAGTTCATGCAGCTTGTAGTCTGGAAAAGAAATATGAAATTGGATCCTATCTCGCAGTCCAGGATTCACGTCCAGCATAGCGTTCATTTCATCTGTGTAACCAGCCATAATGCAGACGAATTCGTCTCGCTTATCCTCCATTATTTTAACCAGTGTAGCAATGGCTTCTTTTCCGAAAGCATCGTCTTCTCTTTCTATCAGAGCATAAGCTTCATCGATAAAAAGCACGCCTCCCATTGCACGTTTAATAACATCAGCGGTTTTCGGTGCCGTCTGTCCTAGGTATTTACCAACTAAACCGCCCCTTTGAGTTTCGACGAGTAGATTTTTTTTGGTGAGTCCGACCTCGGCAAATAGTTTTGCAAGGATTCGCGCAACTGTTGTTTTTCCGGTTCCAGGATTACCAAGAAATGTCATATGAAGACAAGGAACGGCTTTTCTCCCCCGCTTCTCCAGCAACGCAACTATCTCCTTAATTGTCTTTTTGACGCTGTCCAATCCAATCAAGCTCTCCAGTTCCTCAAAGGCAGATATGGATGCAGTTTCTTCATCGGATTGTAACATCAAATCCGGCAATGCAATGATAAAGTCTTCCGTCTTGTCAATTAGTTTTCGCTGAGCTGCGTTTCGCAAAGCCATTTCGAGGTCTTTTACCGTCGCAATATTAAGAGAGGAAGTATCTTTGAAACTTTCCAAATCAATACCAAAACCGTATTCATCAGCGAATAAAGTTATCGATTTGATTTTATCATGTACTGTCAAATCCTCCATGACTATTGTATGTGGAAATGCAACAGTAAAGAGCTCGTTTCTTGCTAATCTATTATATTCTGCTTGCTTCATTGATGTTATGTGGACATTGTTACTATTAATAATTTCATCAAATAGCGTCTGGTCGCTAGTATTTTTGAAATGATCTTCTCCTAAGATTGCATATAAGAGCTTTTCTTCTGGAGAATTAGGTCGGCTTTCAAGGTCATCATCGAGATCCCACTCATCATCAATTATATACATGTGCTGCGTTTCTCTAAATGTGCGTTGATAATCTCGTTTGTCTCCTTTTATCACCGCATGTTCGATGAGCTTTCCCTTTTCCGCTAGTACTTGATATAGCGCATAAAAACTATCTTTGAGATCTAAGTCATAATCATTAATGAACACTACATTATAAAGGCAGTTTGCTTTAATACTGTCGGTTCGATCAATATAGTTTGAATAATTTGTCAAAAATGTGTCGAATTTCGATGAGGGAAATGATGCTTCTGTTTCTGAAATTAATGGCTCACCATCTTTCATAACAAATATCTCTTCTTTTCTTCCAGAAAAGGAATTCCCACTTGTCATCAGTTCCTGTGCTATACGGATTTTATTGAGAATTTTTTGGTCTACGCTTTCAATATTGATTCTTTCTATAGTAACGTCCCCTTTGAATGCTCTTTTGATTTTTTCAATATTAGTTTCCGCATCCTCCTCTTCAGCTAAGTATATGAAGCGCAATTCACATTTGTTACCACAGTCGTAGAACAAATAGTTGCTTTCATTGTTGAGTGCATCCAGTTTAAAAGAAATCACATCATTTGATGGGACATCCTCCCCATCATAGCAAACGATAATTCGATAATGTACCATTTAACCTCCTAATAACTAAGTCACACTATTACTTACATCTATCTTTTTGTATATTCACTTGTCAAGGTACAATGTGTTTGCGAGGTGTATTCTTATATTATACCATACATTTCGACGATTATAGTTATGTGTAAAAAATATTTTTTTGTCTATGCAGAGAACAGTTTTCTTTTTCTAGCATGGCACAGGTTTCTGTTACTACCTGTACAAGAGGCTAAATAGACTCCGAAAAACAACAACTAACCCAAGAAACCTCCGAAGTTGGCGCTTCGGAGGTTTCTTTTGTGTGAAACAGAGCTACAAGACTTTTTGCCTGTCGGAATTGTAACACACAAAAACCACATCGTCAAGAGCAGCGTCAGCAAATGTGTGATTAACTTGTGATAATGTCAGGATGTAGATTAACTTATGATAATGTCACCCCCTAAAAATAGTACATAATAAAACTATGAATACTGGAGTGATATCGTTGACATTAAAACAACTTAATCACCTTGATGTAATCAACAAGGCAAATGATGGGTTTGTCGCCGTGAATGAGGCTGCGTAAAAGCTAGGTATATCGGAAAGGCAGATACAAAGAATCAAATTTCGCTCTATAATTTGAAAATTTAATCAATGCGCACACAAGGAGTGCGACTACTAGCAGTGTTATCGTCTCGTTCTGGAAATAGAATTTCAATCTACGCGCCCACGAAGGGCGCGACAACACTAAGACCCCACCAAAGGCACAAAAGCATAAGATTTCAATCCACGCGCCCACGAGGGGCGAGACTGTTGACAGCGCATTTCCATGGGTTGCAGTGCCTGATTTCAATCCACGCGCCCACGAGGGGCGAGACAACGAGGAAGAACCCCGCATATGCTATGAAATTTCAATCCACACCGCTCGCGAAAGCGGTGACCATACCAGTTAGGGGTGTTACAGATTACCATCAAAATTTCAATCCACACCGCTCGCGAAAGCGGTGACGATGAGCATGGTGCTGACCACGATGAAATATCAAATTTCAATCCACACCGCTCGCGAAAGCGGTGACAATGCCGCACTTACACATCAGACGGCAGCGGAAAAATTTCAATCCACACCGCTCGCGAAAGCGGTGACACTTGCTATCCTGCGAAAATGCAACTCTTTTAGCGATTTCAATCCACACCGCTCGCGAAAGCGGTGACCATTTGCTATTGATTCATACTTCTCAACCAAATTATTTCAATCCACACCGCTCGCGAAAGCGGTGACTTGTTGGCACCGCTGCTGACGCAGTGGCAATATAAATTTCAATCCACAATTGTAAGCATTCCCTACAATATTAAACTTGCAATACGTATTGTTTAGGAGTATAATGGACAAAAAGGTGGTCTGAATGCGAGTAGCTGAAGTAATAAAACGATTAAATGAAGATGGCTGGTATGAACTTCCAAGAAAAGCAACATCTCATATTCAACTGAAGCATCCTACGAAATCAGGAAAAGTCACAGTCTCTAACCACCCAGGAGATATTCCACCTTTCACTTTGAAAAGTATTTGGAAACAAGCAGGGATTTCACCACCATAGGAGGCAATATATGCGTAAACTTACATATTATGCGGTTTTCGAACCGTCAACAAATGGTAATTATGGTGTTTTTTGGCCTGATTTACCTGGCTGCGTATCTATGGGAGACAACCTTCCCCATGCTGAGGAAATGGCAATTGAAGCTCTAAGCTTACATATATATAGCATGGAGCAGGATGGTGAATTATTACCGGATGCATCAATTCCTCCGTTTGATGATATGCCATCAGGGGGTATAATCATGCCGATTACCGTATTTCCTGATATTATAAGAAACGAACTCGACAACCGTTCGGTAAAGACAAATATCACCTTGCCAGCATGGCTCAAAGATTGGGCTGGAACACAAGGCATTAATTTATCACAGACTTTACAAACAGCTTTGAAGCAGATGTACAATATGCAGTAACCTAAATGCCATATGTTCAAATACTAGACATATGTCGTTAGTAATGGAGTTTACTATTGTGTAATCTCTTTTATCAGCAATTGGGCGATTTTCTTATATCACACTTCGAACACAGCATAACTAAAACGAAAACAAAAATCCTGGAAAAGTTTCACTATATACCTTGACAATACATCAGGTTTGATGTAATATATTCCATATAAAGGCGGTGATGGTTTGCAGATACACGACTACCACACGGCTGCGGGGAAAAACCTGATAAAAGAATACCTTAGCACACTACCAAAAAAAGAAATGTATATTGGCTACAATATCAGACATAAAATAGGGTCGAAAGGGTTTACCGTGCTACAAGAACTAGATACGCGGCAAATCAGAGGAAAAATGTGGGAAATAAAATTTTCGCAGAATCGTATAATGTATATTGTTGCTGATATAGACAACATTTTCTTTCTTCATGCATGTAAAAAGCAAAAAGGAAAAGCAGAACAGCATGAGATTGATACTGCGATACAACGAGCCAATGAAAATGGTCTTTCATTGTAGCTTTGGTAGTAATCCATGGTTAATATAATTTATGTTTCGTCTATCATTTTCTGAATTAGGGGGTCAATATTATGCCATTTATTAATGTAACTGATGTTGTAATGAACGAAGAAGCCAATGAACTAAAAGAAGCATACAATAGCAATCTGAAAATTAAAGCAGCAATAGATCAGTTTGACAATGAATGCAGATTGCGACGTGAGCTAACCGAGGCAAGGAAACAAAAAAATATAACTCAGATGCAATTAAAAGAAATGACTGGTTTAACGCAACAGGTAATCAGTCGGATTGAATCGAACACAGAAATTTCCCCGAGTCTAAAAAACTTGATGATTTATGCAAATGCGATTGGGTATGAGTTATCTTTGCAACCAAAAAAAGTATAATGCTAGTGCATATAATGATATTGTCATTTGTGTCTACAATAGCATTGAATCGCTGTTTAGTTTTGCGTTGTGCGATTTATACACCCGAATGACTATCATTACTGTTAAACCACAATCCCACCAGATACTTGCGAGAGAAAGTGGTTGAAACTATTGTGACAAAATATGTAATGAAAGAATTCAATCTTTATTCAAAACCCAACAAAACAAAAACCCTTGCGGTTCTCACTGCCGCAAGGGTTTGTTTTAATTAAATTCTTATCTTTGTACAGCAATGATAATTCTCCTCTAGCACTCTTGACTATAACTTAATCATCGGCTATACTATATCTACACTTTAATATTAGCCGAAAGGTCGATCTGAATGTATATTAAACGGCACATTGAAAATGTTTTAGAATCTGCAATAAATGAAAAGGGTGCGCTTTGCGTAACCGGAGCTAGGCAAATTGGCAAATCCACCGTTTTGAAAACCCTTTTTCAGGAGCATAGAGAGTTGACTCTTGATGAAATCCGTTTACGTAGACTCGCATTGGAACAACCAGAAGAGTTTTTCGAGCAATTTGAACCACCTGTTTTTATCGACGAAATTCAATATGCACCATCGTTATTTCCATATATGAAAATTTATATAGACAAGACAAACGCAAAAGGTGCATTCATATTGTCTGGTTCTCAACGGCATGAAATGATGACCGGTGTAACAGAAAGTCTAGCGGGTAGTATTAATTTAATCGATTTATATGGACTTTCATTGAGAGAAATACAAGGTGACGAGTTTTCAGAACGGTTTATACCCACACAAGAATACTTGTCGAAACGTAATCCAAAGACGCTTAAATATAATGAAATATGGGAACACATTTGGCGTGGTTTTTATCCTGAAATCGTAGCACAAAACACAGATTGGTCACGTTTCTATTCTAGCTATGTCCGAACCTACCTTGACAGGGATGTATCGAAATTAGGACAAGTCAGAGATATGTTACAATTTGAAAGATTCATGGTGGCGATAGCTGCTCGAACTGGGCAGCTTCTCAACATTTCTGCGATTTCAAAAGATACAGGAATTAGCGTTCAGACTGCTGAAAGGTGGCTTTCAATACTAGTAGCATCAAACATCGTCTTTATACTGAAACCTTACCATAACAACATCATGAAAAGATTAATAAAAACCCCTAAAACATATTTTCTCGATACTGGTCTTGCTAGCTATTTGCTTGGATGGGACAATGCAAAGGTGTTGCAAAACGGAGCTATGTCTGGAGCAATGTTTGAAACCTTTGTCATTGGTGAAATCATAAAATCATGGGTCAATTTTGATGGTGTAACCCCTAATATGAGTTTTTACTACTATCGTGACAAAGATGGTAATGAAATTGACTTACTTATTAATCGTAATGGTGTGCTATATCCCATCGAAATAAAAAAGAACATCAACTGCGACAAAGGTGATATAACAGCATTCAAACAGCTTGACAAAATACCAGAAATTAAACGTGGCGATGGCTGCGTCGTCTGTATGGCAGATGATGTGTTCCCGATAAGTGGCAATGATAAAGCCGTCGGTGTGCGATTTTTATAAGTCACTACTTTATTCATATTTTATTAACCGTGAAGTAACTTAGACAAACCCTTGCAATACCATCATGCGCAAAGGTTTTTCATTTTGCGAAAGTTGAGTTATTAAGCTATTGGAAACGAAAACAAAACCCTCACGGCTCTTACTGCCGCAAGGGTTTTTGTTTTGGTGGGGGAGGACGGATTCGAACCATCGAAGTCGTAGACAACAGATTTACAGTCTGCCCCCTTTGGCCACTCGGGAACTCCCCCACAAATGGAGCTGGTGGACGGACTTGAACCCCCGACCTGTTGATTACAAATCAACTGCTCTACCGACTGAGCTACACCAGCAATCCAATCCGCGAAAGCAATGATAACAAACCCACTCCCATTTGTCAATATAAAACAAAAATATTAGTTTAGCATATTATTTTTTATTATTATGTGATATAATCCACTATTGAATAAGAACAACGATAAAACATGAGAGGCATTTTTATGATAAAGCAAGTTATTTCAAGGGTTTTTGGCACCCATAGCGAGCGGGAAATGAAGTCGCTCAATCCCATAATAAACAGTATTGAAGCTCTAGAAGATGAATATAGAGCTCTCAGCGATGAAGCCCTAAAAAATAAAACAAATCAGCTAAAAGAGCGTTTACAAAATGGCGAGACTCTAGATGACATACTACCAGAGGCTTTTGCTGCTGCCAGGGAAGCCTGCGACCGAGTTTTAGGAATGAGACCTTATCATGTCCAACTCATCGGCGGCGTAGTACTCCATCAAGGACGAATTGCCGAAATGAAAACAGGTGAAGGAAAAACCCTTGTGGCAGTCCTCCCCTCTTATCTCAATGCTCTTGCTGGTAATGGCGTTCATATTGTAACCGTCAACGATTATCTAGCACAACGCGACAGCGAATGGATGGGGAAAGTCCATCGTTTCATGGGACTCAATGTGGGGTTGATAATCCATGGTTTGAGCAGCGAAGAACGTCGCGCCGCCTACGCTGCAGACATAACATACGGCACTAACAACGAGCTTGGCTTCGATTATCTTCGCGACAACATGGCAATATATAAACACGATATGGTTCAGCGAGGGCATGTCTTCGCCATAGTCGACGAAGTTGACTCTATCCTAGTGGACGAAGCTCGAACACCACTTATTATATCTGGGCAAAGCGATCAATCCAATGATATGTACAAGAGCGTTAACGAATTTGCGATTAAACTCAAAAAAATCGTATACGCTTCCACAGACGAAAAAGCGCAGGAAGATGAATCCATTGATGCAGATTATGTAGTTGATGAAAAAGCTCGCTCGGCAACCCTAACCTCCCGAGGCATTGAAAAAGCAGAGCGTTATTTCAATCTTGAAAACCTCGCTGATTTGGAAAATAGCACATTATCCCATCATATAAACCAAGCTCTCCGTGCCCATGGGATAATGCAAAGGGATATTGATTATGTCGTCAACGATGGCGAAGTTATCATTGTGGATGAGTTCACGGGTCGCTTAATGCTTGGTAGGCGTTATTCCGAAGGTCTCCATCAAGCAATAGAAGCAAAGGAAAAGGTTGAAGTTGCAAAGGAAAGCAAGACTTTGGCAACGATTACGTTCCAAAACTATTTCAGGCTTTATAAAAAGCTTTCAGGCATGACTGGAACCGCTCTTACGGAAGCCGAGGAGTTTGGAACTATTTACAATTTGGATATTCTTGAAATTCCAACAAATAAACCCCTTGTGAGGATTGACCATTCCGATGTGGTTTATAAAAACGAAAATGGTAAATATCGGGCGATTATTAGTCAAATCGAAGATTGCCATGTAAAAGGACAGCCAGTGCTGGTGGGTACTGTTTCAATTGAAAAAAGTGAGCTTTTAAGTTCCATGCTTAAAAAGCGAGGTATCCCCCACAATGTACTGAATGCAAAGCGACACGATATGGAAGCGGAAATCGTTGCCCAAGCTGGTAAATTAAACGCTGTAACCATCGCCACCAACATGGCTGGACGTGGAACCGATATAATGCTAGGCGGCAATCCCGAATACCTGGCTAAAAACGATATGAAAAAAGCAGGTTTATCAGATGAATTAATAGCTGAAGCAACGGGATTTGCAGAAACAGATAACGAAGACATCATACTTGCAAGGGAAATGTTTGCCCTAAACTTGGCAAAGCATAGAGCCATCACCTCCCAGGAAGCCGAAGAAGTGAAGGCTTCCGGAGGCTTGTTTATCCTCGGCACAGAGCGTCATGAAGCCCGCCGTATCGATAACCAGCTTCGTGGACGCGCAGGCCGACAAGGCGACCCTGGAGAAACTAGGTTTTATATTGCTCTGACAGATGATATTATGAGGTTGTTCGGCTCCGAGCGGATTATGGGAATAATGGAAAAACTTGGTTTGGAAGAAGATACACCCATAGACCATAAAATGCTTTCCAATGCAATTGAGACTGCACAAAAGAATGTGGAAAGCCGAAACTTCCAATCTCGAAAAAGCGTCCTTGAATACGATGATGTAATGAACCAGCAACGTTCTCTCATATATGGTCAAAGGCAAAAAGTTCTAGATGGTGAAGATATAAGGGAAAATATTCGTTCAATGATTTCGGAAACCATCGAAAACGCTGTCGGTGCTGGATTTTTAGAATCCGAGCGAATAGTATCTGATTCTCAGCTGTCTGAGGCTCTATCTCCCCTGGAAAGTCTGTTTTTGCAAAAAAACGAAATAAAACTCACCGATGAAGGTTTCACTCGTGAGATGCTCGAAGATCTCCTTGAGGAAAAAGCGAGCCTAGCATATGAAGCAAAGGAAAAGGAACTGGGAAGCATCTTAAACAGCGAAATTCCTCTAATGCGAGAGGTGGAGCGCGTCATTATGCTACGGGTTGTGGATGAATTTTGGATGGAGCATATCGATGCCATGGATAGCTTGCGCGACAGCGTGCGTTTACGAGCATACGGTCAAATAAACCCCATTGACGAATATAAGCGAGACGGTTTCGATATGTTCGAAGAAATGATTGATGGCATTAAAGAGGAAGTTGTCAGGCGTATATTCACTGCAAGAATCAGCATGGAATCTCCATTGCAACGCAGCAGTGTTGTTAGAAATATGAATGCAGCTATGCAAAACTCGGTTATAAATGCATTAAATTCCTCCAGTGCCAATGCTGGTAATAACAATAGAAACGCTAATAACAACGCTCGAAATAATGCTGCAACGAACACCAGCAATAATGCAGCCCAAAGACAAGAACCAATCCGAAAAGCACAAAAAATAGGACGAAATGACCCCTGCCCTTGCGGAAAACTAAGGCAAAATGGCTTGCCTATGAAGTATAAAGATTGCTGCGGTAGAAGTGCTTAATGAGCATAGAGTAAGTGTAGTACAACACACGTAGCGCAATGCACGTAGCGCAAATTTAAATAATATGAAAACATGGCTTTATTATGGCTTTTATCGAAAATAACAAAAACGGCATCACATATATGACTGCTTCAAATATCAGCGTTCCCCATGCATTCACCACTAGATTCGGTGGAGTCAGCAAGGGTATTTATGAGTCCATGAACCTCGGACAAAATGTAGGTGATGACGCAGCTAATGTGAATGCAAATTACATGTCTTTATGTGAAGCATTAAATATAAAGCTTGATAATATCGTGTGTACGAAGCAGGTACATGGGAACTCGATACGAGTTGCCTCACATGATGACTGCGGAAGGGTGTTTTTAGACATACCATATGAAGCCGATGGGCTCATAACAAACAGCCCTGGACTCAGCCTTGCTATTTTCATCGCTGATTGTGTACCCATATTATTATACGATGAAGAAAACCAGGCAATAGCTGCTGTTCATGCAGGATGGCGGGGAACCGCAATAGATATAGTCGGTGCTGCCATCAAAGGGATGACAGAGGCATATGGCAGTAATCCAAAAAATATAAGAGGGGCTATTGGTCCTTCCATCTCCGTTTGCTGTTATGAAACCGATGCTGATGTGCCAGAGGCTCTAGCAAATGTCTTGGGAAACGATGTTTCTTTTTGCGTAAAACCAATGAGCGAAAAATTTATGGTGGACTTAAAGAACGCAAATCGATTGCTTTTGGAAAAAGCAGGCGTAATAGATATCGATATTTCACAAGAGTGTACTTCCTGTCAGAGCGATAAGTATTGGTCTCATAGGAAGACAAATGGAAATCGAGGTAGCCAAGCTGCAATTATTAGTATTTAGCGAAAGGTAAAACAACGTTGCGAATGGTAAAGAAAAAGCGAAGGACAATCTTTGCATTATTAGTATTTATTATCTTTCTTCAAGCTTGCCGTGGGAGCGATATACCCATAGTATCACCACAAATCACCGAAACAACACCCAGCACCCAGTCTCCATTACCTGATATTTCCCCTGTGACACCGAAATCCCAAGGAAATATCACCATTCGCTATGTTTCGGATAGTACAGTAAACCCAATAACAAGCCTATCCATGGATAATATCTTACTATCTTCCCTGCTCTACGAATGCTTGTTCGTCATGGACAACAACCTTACCCCTTCAATGGAATTATGCGAAAGCTGGTCCACCGAAGACAATATCACTTACACATTTCAAATAAAAGATAACATATCAATGAGCGATGGTACAATGCTAACTGCTGATGATGTGGCTTATTCCCTCAGGCAAGCGATGCAAAGGGGTCGCTTTGTCAATAGGCTCAGTACGATCAGGAGCATTTCCACCAGCGAGAGCCTAATGGTTACCATTGTCTTAAACCAAGCGAATAGAAATTTTATCAATCTTTTAGACATTCCCATTATCAAAAACGGCTCGATTAATGAGCATATTCCTCCAGGAACAGGTCCCTATGTATTAAGCGATATCGATTCAATGCGCCTGTCACGCAATAGAAACCATCGAAACTATGCCTCTCTTACTATTTCTACGATTTATTTGATGGAATGTGAAGATAAAGAGCTTGCGGAGCTATTCGATAGTGGAATCATAAGCATACTCTGGGATGACCCTGCAGATGCATTTAATATTATACTCAACCGCCACAAGGAGACGAGACAGTACAATACCACAGCTTTGCAATACATTGGCTATAACTTGCAATCCATCGTCTTACGGGATGCCGATGTGAGACGTGCCATCGGCAGCTCAATCAACCGCCAATATATTGTCGATACAATAATGCCAGGGCAGCATCTCCCCTCCCAATTGGCTTTATCGCCAGCATATCGTCTTTATGATTCCCAATGGGAGCAAAACATAGTCGATCCGTTAAAGGAAATGTCTGCACTTTTACTTAGGGCGGAACTGGTTGATAGCAACAATGATTCTTTTTTAGAGTATCCCAATTCATTTGGCGGGTATACGGAAATTTCCCTCGACTTCATTGTAAACAATGAAAACGAATACAAAGTCGCTGCAGCTCATAGGATTGCTGATACTCTTAGGCTCTACGGAATTAGAATAAATGTCCGCGAATTACCTTGGGACAGCTTCCTTGCAGCTCTTAGGACTAGGGACTTTGATATGTATTATGGTGAAATTGTCCTCGGAGCAGATTTTGATTTATCACCATTACTTTTACCAGATAGCCACTTGAACTTTGGTTTGTCCGGTAGCAGTATATACCGACCTTATATAGTTGATTTTATGTCTGCCCAATCAGATGAAGAGGAAGCTGAAGCTGCAAAAGCTCTTTGCGATATGATAAACCTAAATGCACCTTTTATTCCGCTACTTTATAAGCGATATGTCGTATATACCCATATCGGTGCATTTAGAAATGCCACCCCCAGCCAATCTGGTGTCTTCAACGGTTTCGCAGATTGGACAATCGATTTAACGATGCTGCCATAAGAGTATAAAACAAATTGTCATCAGATTGTAATAAAATTGCACTTTTAATTGTTTATTCATTTTGGTATACTTTATTGAGATTTATTGTAAAAATTACACACATATGATAGGAGGGCGCCAGTGGACAGCTTTACAAGGAGATTTGATGCAATAAGCAGCTCAGACAATACGCGGGAGATTCTTTCAGCGGTTTACGAGGCGCTAGTGTTGAAAGGGTATAATCCAGTCAACCAAATCGTTGGATACATCCTGTCAGAAGACCCCACATATATTACGAATTACAATAACGCACGTAGCATGATATGCAAGCTCGACAGAGACGAACTCCTCCAAGAGCTAGTAACTTCATATTTGTCAAAGGAATAGTAGTATGTGATACTTACATGACATAACCAACAAAAATAACTGGAAAACTGTTGACACGGGAGAGACAATGTGTTACAATTCCGTAACAGTTTTCTTATGGGGAGATTATTTATGTCCGCAGATACCAAGGAAAAAAGCAAATCGCTTGAATACAAAGGCTATCCCCTCAGGCGAAAAGACAACCTTATTTATTACGGTAGCATGACGGAAAAATACATCATCATGCTCCAGGTTGTGGAAAGCAAACCCCATGAGGACTTGGAAGTCGCCAGCCGGATCGTCGTTCAGCTGCAGCTTACTGACCCAAATCTGAAATCTCGTGACAGAGTGGTCAAAAAGAGCGAAAAAAACAGCTTTTACGAGGCAATCGACCTTGCCGCAGTCTGGTTGGAAAGAGCCCTGGCATCAGGTTGATGCAGCAGATGGTTTCACTGAACGAAGCAAATACTATCCTAAAGCGATGGTGATTTAGCTTCAACGAATCATTTTATTACGCTGCGCTTTTCCGAAAGGATAATTTATGAAAACCGCTAAAAAACTCTTTGCAGTATTGCTAGTTGCGGCATTATGTGTTCCCATGTTTACACTAACTGCCCTCGCCAGCAACGACATTGCATATGGAGCCGCTACGGTAGACACAAATGACCTTAACCTGCGTTCTGGTCCTGGCTTGTCCAATTCTGTCATTACCACACTCAATGAAGGCGATATTGTCGTCATCCTTGAGCGCACCAATAGCGAATGGTATCACATAAACTTTCATGGAGTGTTAGGTTATGTGAACACCAGCTATTTACGAGACATCCTCACAGCTGAAAACTTCAGCGCCGTTGGTGAAATCACCGGCGATCTTGTAAATATCCGCAGCAAACCCGCTGTAGATAGTACCCTTTTGGGCACATATTCCAAAGATACCATTATGACTGTTATCGGAATTAACACAGGCTGGTATAAAGTCATTCACGATGGTCACACAGGATATGTGCGCTCTGATTATATGACAATTATCAGTGGCACAAGAGCTTCTTCTTCCTCAACTGGATCGAGTTCGGGGACTGGTTCTGGCTCTACGGCTGCTGTTTCTCATTCATACACTGCTCCGCCCGCCAACCTCACATTGGGAGAGCAAATCGTTGACTATGCATTGAGCTTTTTAGGCAGCAAATATGTCTGGGGTGGTGCTTCTCCCTCTGGATTTGATTGTTCTGGCTTTGTAACATATGTCTTAAAATATTTCGACATATCTGTCAGCAGGACAGCGCAAGATCAATACAACAACGATGGTCTACCAGTCAATAAGTCAGACCTCTCCCCTGGCGACCTGGTATTCTTCAGTTCCAACGGAAGCTATATCTCCCACGTGGGTATATATATAGGTAACGACGAGTTCGTACACGCTTCCAGCTCATCCACAGGAGTAATAGTAAGCCGCCTAGACAGCGCCTACTACACCAGAGTCTGGTACGGAGGCAAACGGATTGCTTGAATTAGGAGTGAGGAGTGAGGAGTGAGGAATTAGCGCAACATGAATTTTCATCATATACATAAAAACGGTGTAACCCATTATATAGTGGATTGCACCGTTTGATTATTTACTGTTGAAAATGTGAATATACTAATTCCTAATTCCTAATTCCTAATTCCTCACTCCTCACTCCTCACTCCTAATTCCTCACTCTAAACCGTTAGCTTTATTCTTTATAAACTCTTTTAACCATTCGTTGACAGACGCATCTTTTAAAGCAAATTCTATGGTTGCTTCTAGGTAGCCTTCTAGGTTTCCTGTGTCGTATCTTTTGCCTTCGAAATCTACAGCAACCATATCTGATTGTTTACACAAAGTATTTAGTCCATCGGTCAGTTGAATCTCACCCCCATATCCAGGGGGTGTTTTTTCCAGTATAGGGAAAATATCAGAAGTAAGGACATATCTGCCCAATATGGCAAACTGTGAAAATACTTGCTGGGGTGTAGGTTTTTCTATCATGTCTGTCACTTTATATATACTGTTTTCAATTGGCGAGACTTCCAAGGAGCAGTACCTGGAAATTACATCCAAAGAAACTTCCTGGACTCCGACAGCTGATGCTCCAAATTTTTCTGTCGCATCAATAAGCTGCTTAATCACTGGTGTTTGGGAAACCATGATATCATCGCCCAAAAGCACAGCAAAAGGTTCGTCACCAACGAAACCTTTGGCACGTAGAACCGCATGACCAAGACCTAGGGTTTCCTTTTGTCTTATATAGTAGATATTAGCATTGTCGGCTGGCTGGCGAGCTATTTCAAGTAGCTCATCCTTCCCTGTCCTCAAAAGATTTGCTTCAAGTTCAGGAGCGTAATCGAAATAATCTTCCATTGCCGACTTCGCTCTATTTGTGATAATCAGGATGTCTTCAATCCCAGAGGCGACTGCTTCTTCTATAATATATGCTATGGCTGGCTTGTCTACAATTGGCAACATTTCCTTTGGTATTGACTTCGTAACAGGAAGCATACGAGTACCAAGCCCCGCCGCTGGTATGACAGCTTTTTTAACTTTCATCGAAAAATCACCCTTCTATTTAATAAATCCCAGAACCTTCGATATCAGATAAATACGCAAAAAACCGAGTCTTCGGTAGATACACCATCAGCGGAAGTCCGATGCAATATAAAACAACCAGCTGTCCTAAACCAACTTGCATACCAAAAACAGCTGCAGAAAACCAAAACTCAGCCCCCCTTGCCATGGTAGACCAAGCGATTACTGCACCGATAATCACAGCGTTTACTATAACTGGCGGAAAACAAGCCAATGCCTTTGTTGAAATTGAATCTCTATTTATTTTCCCGATTTGCATTGTCAGCACTGCTGCGATGAGGCTAGCTAAAGAACCAGCGACAATATCAAGTAAACCATATGGGCTAAGTAGATTTGCAATCAAGCAGCCAAGGAATAATCCCAAAGTAGTAAAAGGAAAGAAAAACGGTAAAATGCAAAGCACCTCCGCAAAACGAAACTGTATAGGACCGAAAGCCGCTGAAAAGCCAACAAGCGTAAGTGAAGCGTATAGGGCTGCAACGACAGCAGTAAATGTTATTCTCCTAGTATTCATAAAAACTCACATTATTGCTCAAATTTTAGCAATTTCCTTTCATTACTTTTTATCTATTATACTGTGCAGATAACAGACAATTAATCAACGGTTATAATCAAGCGACAAAAGCACATGATCGACAGCAGTTTGCTTGCAACCACAATATCCTTGTCTATACAAACCGTATTGTTCAGATAGCTCCACCGAACGTTTGTAGCCATCCTTTTTTTTGAAATCGGAGGATAAATAAATAGGTCCACTACCCTGCTCAGCGATTTCCTGTGCCACTTTGTTTCCTATCTTGTTAATCTGTTTAGCATTTTTATGTGGACTCACCGTCAATGTGGTGGCAAAATAATCGAAACCATCTTCTGCAGCTATTTTTGCAGTTTCGCCAAGTCGCATTTCGTAACAAAATTCGCAGCGTTTCCCACCCTCAGGCTCGCCTCTGAGATCTTCGGTGGCTTTATTGAAAGCTTTTTCATCATATGATCCAATTGATTCGAAAATGGGATTTTCAGCTTTGAACTCTTCAAGGAATCTTCCCACTTCAAAGGCTCGTTTAATATATTCCGATTCAGGGAAAATATTCGGATTATAAAAGAAGGTAGTAATACTGAAATATGGGCTGAGGTACTCTGCGACATAGCTCAGACAAGGAGCGCAGCAAGTGTGCAACAGCAGACTCGGTACCTTCCCTGACTCTTTAATTTTTTCTAATTCATCTTCCAGTTTAACTTCCATAAAATATCCTCGCTACACTTGCCAAAATCGTCAACGATATTATACATGTAATTAGCAGTTTGTTATAAGCTACCACCATTTCAAATTCACTCCCTTTAATCTCTGCAATAGCAACATCCAAGCTACTATCTCACCATAGACCCAAAAGAATTAAATGTCGATTTCTCAATAATGAAATGTTTTGCATGACACAATTACCATTTCAACAATTTTATATAGCTTAAAAATACTTGCGGACAACATCAGTCGCCAATTCAACATCAGCACTTATTGTAATGGTGAATTTTACCCCTTCGCGACTGCTGAATCCATCACACCAGACGAGAAACTCTTCCATCCTATCGTCAAGTTCTAAATTGAGTACACGCAGTAAGCTATCTATAAATATATGGGTAATGTCGAAATTGCCAGAAAACAACCCACATATAAACCCCTTTAAAAAATGGTAGCCGTAGAACTCGTACATGGACGAATCAACCAGTCTTACAGAATGAGGAATATCATACCTGAGCTTCATTCCTTCTTCGATGCAGACTATATCGCCATCTTCCTTTTCCACGGCTTCATTAACAAGCTCTATGAGCTTCTTGGTCTTACCATTGCCCTTAAGACCCATGATAACCTTAACCAACTTAATCAAATCCTTTCATATATCGATTCATGTCATGTCCATTCTAACACCAATCCACCAATCAAGCAACAACAATCGTTAGATGTCACGAATTTCTGGTGATTGTGAGTTTAAAACACCTTTAACCAGTATCAATCCAATATACCCTTGAATAATTTTCTATCAAAGGTTATAATTTATTCAAATCAAAAAAATTCCCTAGATTACACATATTTTCACATAATAAGGAGACATACAATGAGCAAAAAACTAGTAGCATACTTTTCAGCCAGCGGTGTAACCCGTAAACTAGCAGAAGTCTTAGCGGAAACGTCAGGTGCCGATTTATACGAAATCAAACCGCTAGTAGAATACACAAAAGAAGACCTAAACTGGCGAGACGACAATTCCCGCAGTTCCGTTGAGATGAAAGACAAGTCCTCACGCCCTGCGCTCGCTGACACAGACGCAAATATCGCAGGATATGATACGGTTTTCCTAGGCTTCCCCATTTGGTGGCATATAGCACCAACCATCATAAACACATTCCTCGAAAGCTACAATTTCGCAGGAAAAACCATAGTAACATTTGCCACATCAGGCAGCAGCGGAATCGGCGACACAGTAACCCAGCTAAAAAACAGTGTCGATGCCACCGCAGTTTTCACCCAAGGAAGCATCCTAAAACCAAATCAATCCAAAGAAAACCTCACAGAATGGATAAGCAGCCTCGGTTTGTGATGGATATAAAAACCGTTTCTATTTGCATATATCTATATAAAAGGATGTATTTTACCTCACATGAGAATAGTAATATAGTGAGTTTATAGTTTCTATTCAGAATAACAGTTCTATCTTTACTTAAACAAGCCGTCTATTTTCATTATAAAAGTTGAAATAATCTCGATATAATAAATAAAGATAAAACTGTATAGTATGTGGAGGTTCATATGAACGATACTCAAGGATATGTTTATATTTTAACAAACCCTAGTTTTGTTGAGGATTGGGTAAAAATTGGAAAGAGTTCTCGTCCTGTCAACGTGCGCAGTAAGGAATTAGATAATACTGCAGTACCACTTCCTTTTAGTATATATGCCACTTTGAAAACTACAAAATTCGATGCAGCGGAGCGCTTCATTCACAAAATGATTGACATGGTTGCGCCCGATATAAGGATTAGAAAAGGGCGAGAGTTTTTTAACATATCACCTCGTAAGGCATACGATATACTAGTGTTGTGTTCAGAACAATATGATGATGCAGAAGTCGAAATATTCGATGAGGAACTACTAGATATTATTGGTACACACAGTAACAGTGCTTCACAAAATCAAGTAGAACGTTCCAAAAGACTTACTTTTGAAATGCTTGGGATATCAGTTGGAGAAAAACTAACATTTTACTCCGACAGTAATATTTCAGTAATTGTCGTTGATAAAAACAGCACAGTTAGAGTCGATGATCTCGAATTATCTTTATCTGCAGCTGCAAGATACATTAACGAAAAACTAGGAACTGCGAATCAAAGCGGTGCGTATCAAGGTGGTTTGTGGTTTAAGTATGGTGATGAAACACTAACAGCAATGAGAAAGCGATTGGGTCGATAAGCTCCTTACAGCAATTATAGTAGATTTTTGTCAACTTAACCATAACAAGCTAACACGCTTATCTTGAGAGGTGTAACAATTTGACCATTCATGAAGTAATCCAAATAAAAAACGAAAAGAGCAAAATAACAAAAAGCATGACTATTGACGAGTTGAAGTTATATTACACTGATTGCTTGAATGACTTCAACAGTATTATGAAAGCATTAACAATGACAATAGTAAATGATGAAAAAGACTGTAGTTGCAACGATTCTTTTATAGCTAGTCCAAATAAAGACGAGCAAGTTAACTGAAAGAAAAAAACATATTATTTGTACTGACATTATATTCGCTGATATGATGATCAAAAGGAGAACCTGATGATTACAGGAGAGCTCAAAAACAAAGTTGACAAGCTTTGGGAGATGTTTTGGACAGGTGGTTTAACGAATCCCCTTGATGTCATCGAGCAGATTACATATCTGATGTTCATCCGCGACCTTGACGAAATGGACAACACCATGAAAAAGGACAGCCTGATGTTGGAGTTGCCATATGAAAGTATATTTAGTGAAAAAGAACAGTTAAAATGGTCGTCATTGCGCGATAAACCCGCTGATACCATGTATCAGACAATGCAAAGTGAGGTCTTCCCTTTTATAAAAACGATGCATAATGATGAAAACAGCACATATGCAAAATATATGGACGATGCAATCTTCAAAATACCGACACCACGCTTGCTGGAACAGATTGTCACGGCACTTGATGAGCTTTTTTCTCTCATAGAAAAAGAACATGACCGCAAAGATGCAAAGGGCGATTTGTACGAATATATGCTATCAAAGCTAACAACAGCAGGAACAAACGGACAATTCCGCACACCTCGTCACATAATACGCATGATGGTAGAGCTGCTTGACCTGCATCCAGACGATATAATTTGCGACCCTGCTTGCGGCACCAGTGGTTTTTTAGTGTCAGCTGGCGAATATCTCAAAGAAAAATACCTCGAAGAAATATTTTATAACCACGATGCAAAAGCGCACTACGACAGCGTAATGTTCACTGGCTATGACATGGACAGGACTATGCTTCGCATAGGTGCTATGAACATGATGACCCACGACATTCAAAATCCGCAAATTATTTACAAAGATAGTCTCTCCGATCAAAATGCTGATAGCGGCAAATATACCAAAATCCTGGCAAATCCGCCATTTAAGGGTAGCCTGGATTATGACATTGTTGCCACCGACCTCATCAAAATCACAAAAACCAAGAAAACTGAGCTGCTCTTTCTTGCACTTTTCTTGCGTATGCTCAAAAACGGCGGACGCTGCGCTTCCATCGTTCCCGATGGTGTATTGTTCGGCTCGAGCAAAGCTCATGTGAGCATCCGCAAAGAAATTGTTGAAAACCACCGCTTGGAAGCGATAATCTCAATGCCATCTGGTGTATTTAAACCATATGCTGGTGTATCGACTGCTATTATCATCTTCACCAAAACCGGCGCAGGTGGCACCGACAATGTATGGTTCTATGATATGCAATCAGATGGCTACAGCCTGGATGACAAACGTACAGAGCTAACCACAAGCGACATTCCGGATATAGTGAAACGATTCAGCAACCTTACTGAAGAAAAGTCTAGAGAACGCACTGAGCAAAGTTTCTTTGTTCCAAAAGACGAAATCGTGGAAAACAGCTATGACCTTTCCATCAACAAATTCAAACAAACCATTTACGAAGAAGTGGAATACCCGCATCCACGCGAAATACTGGCAGAGATAAATACGCTGGAACAGGAGATTATAAAAGAACTGAACGAGTTGGCATTATGTTTGAATGAATGTGACTAAGCCGCCTTCAATATGATGAGGAGTAATCTGATTTTGCAATAAAACACTAGTCTGTCTGATGAAATTATGGTATATTGAAGCATAAAAATGAATGTGTGTAAGGAGTGTATGAATGGAGCAGTTTAAACGAATCAGCCATGATATCAATATAATGGGTGGAAAGGCTTGTATTGTCGGAACACGTATAACAGTTGGAATGATTCTCATGCAAATCAGTGAAGGTACGACTATAAACGATTTGCTTATAGAATATCCCCTATTGACGATGGATGACATATCAGAAGCATTGCGATATGCCGCCTGGGCCGTTGGAACTAGGGAGGTATTACACATACTGGTATGAAATCCTCGAAGGACAACGGGAGTTGGAGTTAATGACTGATGGATGAAAAACTTGATAATAATGATAGTATGATTGTAAGCTCTGCCTTTTATAACGATATTAAGAAAATAATTGTTGATTCTAAAAACGCTACTATCAGCAGCGTGGACTTTCAACGGGTTCTCATGTATTGGTGTTTGGGCGAGCGTATTTTTGTAGAGGAACAAGAAGGCAAAAACAGAGCAGAATATGACGAATTCCTGTTTAACAATCTATCCAAGCAGCTTGAGAGCGAATTTGGTAGCGGCTTTTCATATCATTGCCGTAAGTTCTACCGTTTCTATCCAATTGCGTCCGCACTGCGGACGTAATTGAATGACCACTAGAAAGGAAAATAATGAAGTACTCAATAAGTCAAATCAAAGAGATTATCGAACCTGTTTGCAAAGAATGGGGTATTGAAAAAATGCTGCTATTCGGCTCTTATGCAAAAGGAGAAGCAACAGATGAAAGCGACATTGACCTTATCGTATATGACACAAATAATAATTTATCTGGATCAAGATTCTATGCTCTAGTCGGAGATTTACGTGATTTGTTTAACCCCGTACCTGTTGAAGTATTAGAAAGTTGTGACAAAGAGCGTATAAGCTGGCTGTCGGTAGCAGTGGAAAAAGAAGGTATCGTTGTTTATGAATGCTGATCAAGTACGCATACTAAAAATCGAAGGTCATGTAAAGCTTCTGCTTGGATATATGCAATTATGCGAGAATTACGACAACTTTATAGGGAACGAACCTATTTGCTCCGCATCTGTTTTGCATTTGCTTCAGGTTGGTGAATTATCTAACAGCCTCAGCTCTGAGTTTCGGTTGCGCTATCCTAACATACCGTGGAAATCGATAATTGGGTTGAGAAATATCATAGCACATAGATATGGTGACTTAAACTATTCTCGTATTTGGGAAATCATGGAATCAGAACTACCAGATTTCTTCGCATGGTTAAATACACGTCCATCATAATGTAGTTATATGCTGATTAGGATTTTTTATTAATTACAAGATATTTTGACGTAAGGCGGTGCAATTAATGCGTAAATGGGAGATGGTGCGGCTGGGCGATGTTGCCAGTTTTAATATGGGGCAGTCACCATCATCTGATTCATATAACAATACAGGAGAAGGACTGCCTTTTTTTCAAGGGAAAACAGATTTTGGTATAATGTATCCAACTGTGCGTATATATTGCACAAAACCTAAGAAAACAGCAGACAAATACGATATTCTTATATCTGTACGTGCTCCTGTTGGCACAGTTAATATAGCAACTGAACTCTGTTGCATTGGGCGTGGGTTAGCGGCAATATCGCAAATAGAAAACATTAGTAATTTTAAGTATCTTTACTATTATTTGCAATACAAAGAAAACGAGATAGCAAGAATGGGTGTTGGTAGCACTTTCAAAGCAATCAGCAAAAAAGACTTGGATGCAATTGAAATCCCTCTCCCTCCCTTGCCTGTCCAGCAAAAAATCGCCGATGTCCTCGACCGAGCCAATGCTCTCATCGAAAAACGCAAAGCGCAATTAGAAAAGCTGGATTTGCTAGCCAAATCACAATTCATCCAAATGTTCGACGAAAACTACGGCACTATCGAATTAAAAGAAATCTGCTCAATAATAACTGATGGAACGCACCAACCACCAAAATTTGTTGATTATGGTATTCCTTTCATCTTTGTTTCAAATATCGTCAATAATGAGATACTGTATGAAACAAATAAATATATATCTGAAGATGATTATAAAACTCTAATTAAACGGACACCACTTGAGATTGGAGATTTACTTTTAACTACAGTTGGATCATACGGCAATCCAGCTATCGTAAAGACAACGCAAAAATTCTGTTTTCAAAGACATATTGCTTATATAAAGCCTATTAATGAGATTGTCAACACCCAGTATCTGCATACTGCTTTTCTATGCGATTTGGTAAAAAGGCAAATAGATAGAAAGGTAAAAGGTGTTGCGCAAAAGACGCTTAACCTCTCGGATTTAAAGACTATAAGGATTATGCTTCCACCACTCCATCTCCAAAACCAATTCGCTGCCTACGTTGAGCAGGTGGAGGCACAAAAAGCACTGATAAAGCAAAGTCTGGAACTAATGGAACTGGAATACAAGTCGCTGATGCAAATGTGCTTTAACGGGGAATTATATTGATTGCGCTTTAACACTCTGTTATGATTGAATCAGCGAAGCAGTTATTGTAATGAGTTATGCACAAGGAGGAATCATGGAAAATCTTTTTATAACCCGTATCAGAATAAATAAATATCGAAATATTGAAAACTTAGATATAGAACTTTCGCAAGACAGCCGGAAGCACCTCATTATCACAGGTAAGAATGGGAGTGGCAAAACTAGTTTGATTAACTTGCTGGTTGATAATCTTCATAATAGTTACCAATGGGAAACTGACGTAGCATACAAAGTAAAAAATGACTTGATGGGTGAATTTGAAAAAAATGGGCGGCAGACAGTCGGCACCATAGATTTCAATATAAGCGCTAATACCCGCATAGACGATGCGCTGATGTTCTGTATGCCCGCCGAACACTTGTTCCATACTACACAACCGTACACGGTAGCCAGTAAAAATGAAAGGTATAACAGGAAATTCTCTATGCCCAAAGAATCTGTATACCAAAATATTATTCAAACAATGGTTACTATGAGAGTGCAGTTGCTTGAAGCTAAGGAAAATAATGATGAACGACTAATTGCTCAAAGCGAGAAATGGCTTGGCATTATTAAGAAAGTACTGACAACCATATATGAAAGCGAAACCTTGGAGCTAAAATATGTGCCGCTAGAACACAATTATAGGATTATCCTTGATGGCTACGAATTTGACCTAAACCATATGGCGGACGGGTTTTCTGCTTTCTTTCGGATTGTGTCTGAAATAATGGAGAAAATGGATTATTATACTGACTATGGATGCGATTACTCGCTGCCGGGCATTGCGTTTATAGACGAACTTGAAACACATATGCATATTTCTATGCAAAAAATAGCCCTAGGCTTTCTGACGGAAATGTTTCCCAATGTCCAGTTTATCGTCACTACACATTCTCCATTCGTAATAACATCCCTTGAAAACGCCATTGTTTTTGATTTGAGCACGCGGCTTAGTCTTGAAGACCCGCATCAGCATTCATTTGAAAGTATTATTAAAGGCTATTACGATATGGATATGTACTCACAAAAGATGAAGGAGATATTTAACAGATATAAGGAGTTGGCTTTCTGTGAACGCTCACGTGAGCAGGAAAAAGAGTTTTCTAAACTCCGAGTTGAGTTGCAAACAATCTCTCCCGCTCAAAAGGAAGTCTATCTCGCTTTCAAAGATGTAGAGAATAAAAGGAAATCAATGAGCAATGGTTAAGTTAAAAAAATCAGTGTTGCCCGAAGGTACAAAAATAAACAACAAAAACGATTATCAAACCGGCATTGTATTTCAAACTTTGTATAAAGACTGTTATGAAAAATGTTATATTTGCGAGCATAAAAAACCTCTTCCGCCTGTTGTTGAACATATCATTGCTCACAAAGGAAACCGAGACTTAATGTTAAATTGGAGTAATCTGCTTTTAGCGTGTTCATATTGCAATACCGTCAAGAATAAAAGAGAATTTAATGAAGGAATTATCAATCCGGTAGAGATTGATCCAGAAGACTATATATTGTTCGAACTTTCATTTGACGAATTCACGGAAAGTGTTGGTATAAGTCATAAAGGTGATTCTACGGATAACCTACTTTCTGATAAAACCGTCAAATTGTTGAATCAGGTATACAATAACACCTCAAAGAGAGATGGTCAAAAGGTTTCTTCTGCTACTTTACGAGATTTTTTGACGAGGGTAATGAGAGATTTCTATGTTCTTGTAGATAACTATAAAACAGAGCAAGATACAGGTAATTATCAGGTTATAATCGATGAAATCTCCCGCAGCAGCGAATTTGCCGCATTTAAACGCCAAATAGTAAGAGATGATCCGGAACTATCAATAATCTTCGCTGATTCATTGGTATAGCACAGTATCAAAGAGGTAACCACCCATGCCTACTAACTTCGACTTCCTGCTCTCCGAGCCGCAGTTTACCAGCTTTGCTGAAACTGCTATTGCTGCGGAGCAGACATATCAAATAAACTCCGTGCTGTCGGTGCTGGGCTGCCGACAGGCGATGGAAGTCGCCATAAAATGGATGTACAGTGTTGACGAAGCACTTGTCATGCCATATGACAACAAACTGGTTGCCCTCATGAACAGCGATGAATTCAAAGACATTGTAGACAAGGATTTACATACGCGGCTGGAATATATCCGTAGAGTGGGCAACGACGCAGCTCATGAACCCAAACATATCACAAAAGACAAGAGCAAGCTTGTTCTAAACAATCTCCATGTATTCATGGACTTCATCGCCTATTGCTACGGCGACAACTATACCGAAACCGTTTTCGACCCTGCACTCTTAAAAACCCCAACAGTTGCTGCTCCAGCAGACGCACCGATTCGATCGCAAGCACAAGTCGATTTTGATGAGCTTATAAAGGAAAATGAGAGACTCAAAGCCGAGCTTACAAAACGTCATGCAGAGCGAAAAAATAGTTACGAAAGAAAACCCATCGACTTCACCGAAGACGAAACACGCAAGGCATACATCGACATCATGCTGGAAGACGCAGGCTGGCAGCGGGGTATAAACTGGTTCGACGAATACCCAATTGACGACATGCCAAACAGATCAGGTACTGGTAAAGCAGACTATGTACTCTTTTCTGATGATGGGCTCCCCCTTGCTCTGATAGAAGCCAAACGTACAAGTGCAAGTGTTGAAAATGGCCGCCAGCAAGCTGTTTTATATGCCGATTCTCTGGAAAGGAAGTTCGGTCGGCGTCCAGTCATTTTTATGAGTAACGGCTACGAAACACGCATATGGAACGACAAGTATTATCCCGAACGCCAAGTGTCTGGCATCTATTCCAAGAGGGATCTGGAAAAAGAATTCAACATAATGAAAGACCGCCAACCCCTCAAAGGCGTGCAGGTCAATGATGAAATATCCAACCGCTATTATCAGAAGGAAGCCATCCAGTCGGTTTGTGACGCTTTTGACGAACGCAACCGTCGTAAGGCGCTCCTTGTCATGGCAACGGGTAGCGGTAAAACCAGGACGGTCATATCAATAGTAGATATACTGGAAAGATACGGCTGGGCAAAAAATGTGCTGTTCCTCGCCGACCGCAACGCCCTCGTTACCCAAGCAAAACGGGCATTTCACAACTTGATGCCCAATCTATCCCTATGCAACCTCACCGAAAGCAAAGAAGACGCTTCCGCACGAGCGGTATTTTCCACATATCAAACGATGATGAACTGCATCGACGACACCCGAGATGAGGAGGGTACCCGCCTGTTTACTCCCGGGCATTTTGACCTCATAATCGTAGACGAAGCCCACCGCAGCGTATATAATAGATACAAGGACATATTCGCGTATTTCGATGCGTTACTAATCGGGTTGACGGCTACCCCAAAAGATGAAATCGACAAAAATACTTACGAGATATTCGACCTGGAAAACGGCATCCCCACCTACGGTTATGAGTTGGCTCAAGCAGTCCAAGATGGGTATCTGGTGGATTTCATATCGATAGAAACAGAGCTGAAGTTTCTAAGTGAAGGAATTAATTATGATGACCTTACTTCTGAAGAAAAAGAAGAATACGAAAAAACCTTCGCTGATGAAGATGGAAACATACCTGAATCGATAGATTCAAGTGCTCTCAACGAATGGCTGTTCAACCACGATACCATTAAAAAAGCACTCCATATATTATTAGAACACGGTCAGCGTGTGGACTTTGGTACAAAAATCGGAAAGACAATCATTTTCGCCAAAAACCACAAACACGCTGAAACTATTCTGGAAGTATGGAATACTGAGTTTCCCGATTACCCGAGCCATTATTGTCGAGTGATAGACAATTACTCGAATTACGCTCAGAGTATCATTGACGATTTTTCCGATCAGCATAAATATCCACAGATTGCCATTTCTGTGGATATGCTAGATACAGGAATTGATGTACCCGAAATCCTCAACCTTGTGTTTTTCAAAAAAGTCTATAGCCGTGCCAAATTCTGGCAGATGATAGGACGCGGTACTCGAATCTGCCCTGGTTTAGTCGATGGACTAGACAAGGAAAAGTTTTACATTTTCGATTTGTGTGGAAACTTTTCATTCTTCCGACTAAATGCAAAAGGACGAGATGCAGGATCAGTCGCCACTTTGCAAGAACGTATGTTCAACACAAAGGTTGAGATGGTCTATAAGCTACAAGACTTAATCTTCCAGACGGATGAGCTTATTGGCTTCCGCAAGGAGCTGGTCTATGATTTAGTGGGAAAGATTACAGCTCTCAATCGAGACAGCTTCGCTGCAAAGCTTCATTTGAGAACAATCGATATGTTT
The DNA here is from genome assembly GCA_009777775.1 of Oscillospiraceae bacterium. Classification (GTDB taxonomy): domain Bacteria; phylum Bacillota; class Clostridia; order Oscillospirales; family Oscillospiraceae; genus WRMH01. Next base: position 137,276 of record WRLE01000003.1, on the reverse strand, counting down.
CAAAGGGAAGATGATTTTGCAGCTCTGACATATGAAAACACATTGCAAATCGCCGAGCATATAGCGCCGCTCATCCCCCCTTCCTTTGATGATGTGTCAGCCTCACGATTTGATATGCTTCTTTATCAGATTGAGCTGGCTTTGATATCTGGCGTTCCTCACCAGAGGGTAAAAAACGATCTTGTAAAGAAAACCCTTGAATTGTCACATTATGCCACCATTCCTGTCATCGCTAACCAGCAAGAACTGATCGAACAAATATTATATAACGATTATTTGGACCGCGTCGGTATATTAGATTGTGAAGAAATCCGCATCAGTCTGCGTGACCTCATAAAATTCATACCCGAAGAAGAACGGACGCATTATCATACAAACTTCACAGATGAAATCGTTTCTATTGATATCCATGAAGCCCAGCTTGATAGCTACTCATCAGACGATTACAAGAAAAAAATCAGCTTTTATTTACAGCAGCATCAAGATATTCCTGCAATCGCAAAACTAAAAAGCAATATCCCGCTTACCCCAGATGATGTGAAGACATTGGAACAGATACTCTGGAGCGAGCTGGGTACAAAAGAGCAATATGAAACTCAGTTCAGCAGCACACCATTAGGTGAGTTAGTGCGCTCAATTGTCGGATTGAGCCTAAAAGCTGCAAATGAAGCCTTTTCAACATTTCTCAGCGATGCCAGTTTGGACAGCAGACAGATTCACTTCGTGAAACAAATCGTGAATTATATCGTGAAAAACGGCATGATGAAAGACCTATCCATTTTGCAACATAGCCCTTTCTCTGACATGGGAAGTGTAAGCGAAGTATTCAGCGATGCAAAGCTATTCACGGAATTGCGAACAGCAATAGACCTGATAAACAAAAACGCCATCGCTGCATAATGGCAATCGTTGCGCTACTAATTCTATCCGCTCATATTTGTGCCTACGCATTCACTTCTCCAGCCTCTGTAACAGCCTGTTGCATATATATGACAAGTATGGTGAGTGGTTTTTCTTTTGACCGAAATCCCAGCCTTTTGACTTTTGGTAAACAGATTCGGGTGTGAACATACCATCTGCGTCTTGTTTTCCTTTAATGAGTTCAATCATTTCAGCAAAGCGTGAATCTTCTTTGGCAAAATCAAATTTGCTTATCAAATCAGCAACGCTCACAATGTCATACCAAATTGTGGGAGCTTTAAGTTTGCGGAAATCAGTACCCATATAAAACATATATGGATGGCGCTCATAGCTGTTTTCCCACAAAGAGAGAATCTCCTCTATGCTACCTTTGGCGACATCGCTGTCACGGTACTCATCAATTGCGGACAGTAGCTTTAACATGACAAGGGTTGCATATGGACAACAATCATCTTTTCTACCTGGTCCTCTGAATTTCCCATGCTCCTCTGAAACCGAACAAGGAAATCCCTGCACTTTGAAAAGTGATACAAGATGCTCTACACCCTGCTTAATATGTTGCTGATAGTCTACTTTTGCCATGACCAATGCCAGTAATAATAGAGGAGCATCACACAAGCACCAACCGAAAACATCCTCGCCTTTCCCTCCGTAACTAGGCGGTATATTGGTTAGTGACTGATATACCCCGTCTTTGTCTTTGTGGTTCATAATCTGTCTTATTGCGCTATCTATTTCGGGTATTTCAGTATCAAGCCCGATATCAAGCAAAAAAAGCAATTGATGATATGACAAGTCAGGGTCTTTGTGATTTTTTACTATTGTATTATGAAAATCAGTTATACTGCTGAGATATGACTGGATTTTTTTGTCTTTAAGTGCTTCATTTTTTAGATCAACCAAATCATTTTTGCTCTCTTTGCAAAGATTAATCCGAATAGCATATTGAAGCCAGGGTTCGCTTTGGGATAATAAATCCTCAAACATAAGCTCTACACCTCATAATTGAAATTTTCTACATTATAATAATATTTTACCCATTTGTCATCACAGTAATTTATTAGATTTCATGATTCTACCCGAATTTCCTTGCAAATAAAAGAATAAACAGATATTATATGTATTAATCTCGACTATTCTTGAAGCTAGAATTAATGTCAACACAGAAAATTGACAATGGGGAAAACTACCCGTTGCGGGTAGGGCATGGTATTGCAACACCTGTATAATTATATACGAGGTGTTTCTATGTGGACAATTATCCTTGCAATGGAGCGAATACCCATTGCACAAGTTTTGGAAGCCAAGTTACTGGATTTTTCTGATGTGCAGGTAATTTCGGTAGCGGATTATGTAAAAGCTGCCAGTATTGCTTGTTCCCGCAAAGCACAAATGGTCCTGTTTGAGATTGCTGAATGGGGAGAATATGACGCTGACTACTGTTTATTTCAATGCGCACGACTGCGAAGTGAAGCCCCCGATTGCGGAATAATACTCTTGTGCCCGGAAACGGACGAAAGTAGTGTCGCTGCGGCGGTGCATGCACGGCTTGATGGTATCATTGATGATTTTGTTTTTTATGATGCCAGTACAGATTTTTTAGTGTCTAAGCTCCTTCTGGGTAGAAGGGCATGAAAGGCTCGATATAGTGACGGATGAAAAAGATTGCTTTAATAACTCGTAATAGAATTTTCGCCCAAAGCGTGGCGATGATTATTGAAAAGTATACAGATTTAGAATTTGAAATGCATATTTTACAAAATCAGTTGCAAGCAGTATTAGATGCTCAGATTCTTTCCATTGATGTTGCTGTACTGGAATTATTTTCCCACTTTCCTGAGCATATAGAGATTGCCATTGGAATCTGTAAAGGCTTGCGGGAAAGCTTGCCTAGTTGTCGTATACTGCTGATTGCTCCCCAAGATAATGATGATATTCGCAATCTAGCTGTGAACAGCGTTGCGTTACACACTGTCGATGATTATGTATTTTATGATGTTTCGCTGGATTATCTCCTTGCGAAACTTTTGTCAATGTAGGGTCAATGTAAGACTTCATGATTTAGATTATAATAGAAATATTGTAGACCGTTGGGAGTTTAACGCGATGGTGCGAGAGAGGCGTAATATCAAACTTGCAAATTTATTTTTTTTGATATTTATTTGCTTTGTTGGTATTGCTCTTTCAGGTTGTGGTGCTGAGAGCTATGAAAATGTGGTTTTTTACAATGACATAGAATATAGCACATATGCAAATGCGCTAGCGACTGCACTCCCATCCTTTTCTCCTACCCACGGAATAAACTCGGTTTTCGATTATTTAAGTAAAGGGGCGGTAGTGGAGGCTTTTGAGCCGCAGGCTGTTTCAGCATTGCAAGTGGGAGCGGCGAAGTACTGGTATCCCCATTACTTGGCAACAGTGATAATCGCCATCGACCGTGATAAGACATCAGTAAGCGTTTCTGGATGGAGAGATTTGATAGCAGCCAATGAAACAGTAGGGCTTTGCAGTAGAGGCATTGATTATGAAATGCTAACTGCTACTATTTCTTTTGGACTTGAAGGCGAGGACTTCACTAATAATGATATGATTGAGCTTCTTGCACAGCTCCAAAGAAGCGGCTTGTTAAGACAAAATACTTTCGAGACAAGCATCATAATATGCTATGATTATCAAGCGGCAATGCTAGTAAAAAACGGGAGGAACATTGAGATTGTAGTACCCCAGGAAGGGACGCTTTCATATGCCAAAGGTCTGCTGTCTAATAAAGAGTTGGTTTTTCCAAATGAATTTCAATCGATCCTTGTAAATGCTGGTTTTCGCACATTAGATGCTAGCTGTGATGCAAATATCTATCCATCTTTAATAGCATATGAAAGGGCAAAGCAGCTTGAGAGCTATGCTCACTACAACACTGTTTCCCTAGATTCTTTCAGGTTATTCAGACGTAATGTGATGCAATCTCGCAGATACTCATCTGCCGATGGGCGTGAGCATCAGCTTTTTGCTTTGATTTATATATTAGTAGTTTCCGCTTGGACTTTCACATTTATACGTAGAGCAATGCAGGTGGGTATCCGCAGTGCTGCTTTTGTTATCTGTGTTGTGCTTATCGGTTGGATCACCGTTAGATTGATCAAGTACCAGATTCCCGATGGGACCACCCCTGACCGATACCTTTGGTTTTCATACTACATCTTCCAATTATCGCTTCCAATTGTTGTACTCTGGCTTGCTTGGCTCATCGATAAACCTACTATATATGTCCCACCAAATTGGCTTAAGGCTCTTATTGGAATCTATGTTTTGCTAATCGCTTTTGTAATGACAAACGACTTTCACCAGCTTGTATTTCAAATTGATTTGACAAACCCTTACTGGACTACCGACTATGCTTATGGAGCTGGATATAAGTTAATACTTGCTGCAACGTTTTTACCACTTTTACCAGCTCTTTGGATTATGATTAAAAAAGGTAAAAGCGGATTGCGCAATAAAGGTTTGTTTTTTCTAATGGGGTTAATACTGCTTTTAACAGCGTATACTTATGGATATATCAATCGCATCCCAATCGCATGGGAGAGCGATTTTACTATGACCACTGGTGTCTTTGTGCTATTGATGATGGAAACGATGATACGAATTGGTATGATTCCTGTAAATTCCAAATCCAAGGAAATGTTTTCGTCCTCGACGCTGGGGATGGAGATTTTTGACAAGTCAGGACAGAAGGTTTGGTCATCTGCCTTTGCCATGGAATTTGGGAAAGAGCTGCTTACACCAGCACTGTCATCATACCCACTCCCGATACATCCCGATGAAGATAGCTTGCTCTTTGCAGCTGAAATCACAGGGGGTAGTGTCTTATGGCGCGAGGATATATCAGAACTAAATCTTTTACATAAAGAAATCGAGGATTCTGTGAAAAAACTGGAAGCTAGCAATGCTATTCTGTCAGAAGAAGAACAACTATTTCGAGAAATCGAGGCGCAAAGTAGCAAAACCGCTTTGATGGATCAATTGGAAACAGAGATAGCGCAACATACCCAAAAGCTATCTGCAATGATGGAGCAGCTTGATACTGCGCCGAAACGAGATAAGGAAATGGCGCAAATCACTATGCTTCTTTGTTATATCAAGCGCAGATGTAGCTTGTTTTTCATGGAGAGAGAAACCGAAACCATAGGGATAAATGAACTTGATGTATATTTCAACGAAATGATAGAGATTGCTCAATATGCAGGCATCAACATAATCTCCACCAGTTTCTTCGATACTGAACTGACCATTAGGCTTGGGACATTGATGTATGATTTCTTTTTTAATATCATCTTTTGGGCATCAAGACTCGATAATATGAGTATAATATCTACTATATTATCGGAATCCAGTTCTCTTGTATTGCGCTTGCTTATGTCTGACGAAGGGCTAGAGTTCCAAATGGACGAAACCCTTGATAGAGCAATCGGCTTGGTGGGAGGCATTTTTGTGTTAAAAAGCATCGATGAAGATACAGTAAGTTTAAGCTTGTCTTTTCCGATTTAATAAGGTGGATATATGTCATATTTCTACACAATAACAACATATGCTCGAGTGTGGATTACTTTGTTGATTGCTATGTCTGTTCTGTTACAGATGCTAGCTTTGTACCTTTTGCTTTTTCGTCGCAAGCAATCTCCAATATGGTGGACTCAAATATCTTTGGAAATCTTGATTCTTTTGCAATTGTTCACTCTTTCCTTAATGCACGGTCAGTTAATGCAAGCAAGCCATATGGGACTATATATAACTCGTGATTATGGAATAATGCGAAACATTTTATTCACCGCTATCACTGCTCTATCCCTCATTGGTACTATTTATGGAAAAAAACCCAAAAATGCCTATTGTATTGTAATTTCAGCTATGACATTTCCGTTGCTGGAGCAATCCTTTAGTACTGCTTTTCCTGTGCTTTTCCTATTAGCTTTAATCTTATGGACTATACGAAGCATATCTATTGTTATCGAACAGCAAAAAGGGATGAAAGAAGAGCTGTCTGCTATGTCAATTAGGAGTGCAATGGATTTTCTAGGAACTGGGGTAATGTTTTGTGAAAAAAACGGCTACATCGTCCTGGTTAATATGGAAATGCAGAGGCTTATGATGAAAATAACTGGCAGAATCCATAGAAATGGTAAGCATTTCTACGATTTAATAGCTTCGGGAGACCTCTTGGATGGCTGGGTTACTCGGTTTTTCCAAGACCAAAATGTATGCATTTATCAAGATGGGTCGGCATGGGTTTTTGGAACCATAGAACTATCCATTGGCAAAAAGAAATATCTCCAAATAACAGCCACTGACATAACAGAGCAATGGAAGCTGATTGCTTTGCTCCAGTCTAGAAACGAAGAACTATTACAGCGACAAGCTAGTCTGAGTAGAGCGATAAAAAATGTAAATGTGCTTACATATGAAATAGAAACACAAAAGGCTAAAATGCGCGTACACGATGTCTTGTCTGAGAGGCTCACATTGTTAATCCGTACCGTGCGAGGTGAGCATGATGTAGACCAGAAGCTTTTGCTAGGGTACACGAAGGGCTTGATGGAAGATTTGAAAGCTGTGCGGACAACACCATCACCAATGGACGAACTCGACAGTATCATCGAAACATATGCCTATGTTAATGTTGCTGTTATAGTAAATGGAAAGCTACCAGATGATAAGGAGGTCAGCCAGCTCTTCGTGGACATCATCAGAGAAGCAGTTTCAAATGCAGTACGACATGGTTTTGCCACCGAAGTAAATGTCGATATTGACCAGGGGAAATCCGAAAGCACAATAAATATCACTGATAACGGTTATGTTTCCCCAGAAGGAATAAAAGAAGGTGGCGGGATTCTCGGGATGAAAAGCAGAGTAGAGCCTTTAGGCGGATTTATATCGGTTGCGTCTTCCCCGCAGTTTGAGTTGACAGTGATTATACCAGTAAGCCGCGAGAAATAGGAGTTAGGAATTAGGAGCTGCTATGTACAAAGTTTTAATCGTTGATGATCATGAATCTATGTGCGATTCCATTGCTTTTGCTTTGGAAAAAAAGGGTGAATTTACTATAGTGGGCACTCGCCCAAGTGCGGCGCAGGTTGAGCTGTATTGCGACAGGCTGCGTCCGGATCTCGTGTTCATGGATGTTTGTACCCAGGGCGATGTGTCGGGAATTGATGCCACAAGAACGATTAGCGCTCTGTTTCCTGAGATAAAAATCATTGTCATGTCTGGTTTTGACGAAATCACTTATGCACCTAGAGCTAAAGAATCCGGAGCCCATGCATTTATATTTAAGACAAAGAGCCTTGACTATTTTTATGAGGTTGCCACAGGTGTCATGGAGGGAAATTCATATTATCCGGAAGCAAAGACAATTCCCATGCCCATGGGAGAAGCTCCGCTAACGGCAAGGGAAATGGAGGTCTTGCGCTTGCTGTGTAGACATATGACCAACAAGGAGATTGCTGCTCATCTTTATATCAGCGAAAACACCGTCAAATATCATAAGTCGAATATGCTAGGAAAAACCGGTTTTACCAAGGCGGTGGACTTGGCTTTTTATATGATATCCAACGGTTGGATTAATCCAAAGTATTAGTTGTTTGCAACTGCTCGTAAGGGGAGCGCAAAGTGTCTGTTTTTTTGTTCCTATCGCTCAGTGACGCATCCATGCGTCAATTCGCGCGCTCCACCGTCCTTGGTTTCGCTTGACGGAACAAAAAAACAGACACTTTGCGCTCCCCTTCTAAGCGGTAGTAGTTTTCTACAAAACTACCCGCTGCGGGTAGGGTGATGTAGATTTCTTTCATCTATACTGTGAAAAGTTGATCATATCAATGCAAATAGGAGGAAAAATATGTTCAAACAAAGCGAATACTGTCATGTATGTTTCAGCGAAATGAAACTGAAAAAGAATGAGTCCTTACCAGACAGATGCCCAGTGTGTAAAACAGATTTGTCGAATCCAGAGACTGAAACGATACGCGCCATTGTCGAGTGCAAATATAGAAAAGGAGCACTCAGCCTTGATGAGGGCGAGTTGACTGTCACAAATCTCAGGGTGTTTTTCATCAAAGGAGCTGTTACCGCAAAGAGCCTAGGTGGAGGTATCATGAAGGAAACCGTCGAAAAACAGGGGATTTTCAGAAGAAATGTCGTAACAGAAACACTGAACCCCTTGTCCACCATTGCTGTGACAGGAATTGCTGCGAAAGTTAAGAGCAAGGGAGCAGGACAAATATCCATTGAGATTCCCCATGGGGAGATTACTACATTGGATGATTTTAGCAAGGGCACAAACAAGGGTGTAATAGTCCGCACAAAAAGCGGCGAGGAGTATAATCTTTATTACCCCGATCCCAGCGAGCTAAAGGAACTGCTAAATCCATATGTTTCTTGAAAGGATGAAAATAAATGGGACTTTTTGACAAGAAAAAATGCGATATTTGTGGTGGAAAAATCGGTCTCCTTGGCAACCGCAAATTGGATGATGGGAATATGTGCGCCGATTGTGCAAAGAAGCTTTCGCCTTTTACAACAGATCGCCGCAAGACTTCCATCAATGAAATCAAGGCGCATCTTGAATATCGTGAGGCAAACAAAGCCGAACTAGCTGCATTGAATGTAACAAAATCTGTTGGAGATTGTTATATGGTTCACATTGATGAGGAGGCGGGGAAGTTCGTGGTCTCCAGTTCCAATAAATGGCAGCAGGAGAATCCCGATGTCATTAGCTTTTCCCAGGTAACGAAATGCGTGGGTACTAAAGACGAACATAGAACGGAACTTATGCAAAAAGACAAAGATGGAAAATTGGTGAGTTATAGACCTCGCCAATACAAATACGAATATGATTTCTATGTAACATTAAGCATCGATTCACCCTTTTTCGATGAGATTCGTTTCAAAGTGAATATGTATATGGTTGACGGCGAATCAAAAGAATATGGTCGAATAGATGCTATCCAAGATGAAGTTTTAGACGTATTTTTCAAAGCACAGGTCAGATAAAATAAAATTATAACAATACAAAGGGGTATAACAATGAAAAAAAGCATATCAATAATATTGGCAGTTGCCATGTGCATTACATTACTGGCAGCTTGCGGCTCAGGTGGAAACAATGGAAGCAGTAGCTCAAGCAGTCCCAATAATTCAAGCAACGCCAGCAATTCACAATCGAACAGCTCAGTTTCTCCGTCCTCCGGAGGGAACGTAGGAAACGCAGGAAGTGGAAATGAAACGGTTCAATCTAGTGGCAACTCCATTGCTGCTGACCATCCCATATTGGGAACATGGATTGCATACACAGCTGATATATTTGGCGATGAAACTGATATCAGAAGTTTTTATGCCCAGGGTGCGACTCTGGAACTGAAAGCAAATGGTGAATGCACCACAATTTTCAACGGAAACGATGCGAAGGGAAGCTGGACAATGAGCGGATCAACCCTGAGCTACAATATCGGCGGTGCTGAGTATGCCGGCTCCTATGAATCAGATGTAGTTATGTTCGAAGTCCTAGATGACATCTTCTTATATTTCACAAAGGACGGCAACCCTCCTGCTGGTGGCGGCGCAATTAGTACAACTGATTTTGGACCATCTATTGGCGAGCGGGCTATAGGACATGATTGGTGGGATGGACACTGGTATGGTTCTTTCTATCTATATGACGGGAATGAAGCCTATGAAGATGAGATAGGATATTATGATGATTTGTATGCAGTCATTGATGTCACCACCTCGGGCAGAGCCATCATGTATATATGGACAGATAGTATGTCACTTGGTACTGTGCATCTCGATATTACCATAAGCGAAGACGGACAGTTTCACCAAGCACTCGCAGTGGGTGGAGACTTGTTTAACGAGGATGTAAAACAGGGTGAATGGCTGATTATGCCCACAGTAAGTAGATACGCAAATATGATAGAAATCGATCAGATATTTGCTGACATTGATGGAGATTGGTTCAAATACGAGATACTCCTTCGCCCATGGGGAATGGACTGGGACGATGTCCCCGATTACGATCAACCTTACTGGTACGAAGACTGGTATCTGGGCATAATGCATCTACCCATGCTTGATGTACTGACTGACCTCGGAACACTACACCCAGAGCTATACTAGCTGTTATCATTTCTATCCACGGTACATTTTAGAAAATAAATAATACAGTTCTAAAATGCGATGACTTAGACGTAGGGAATATTTTCAGACGCGGTGACTATTTTGTTGTCACCGCGTCTTACTAATTTTTCTTGCAAATGGAGCCTTTAACAGGTACAATATGACAAAAGTATCAACACTAGTAATGTTTTCACAGATTTTTCATCTTAATATGCTTCATATGATGAATATTCACACCCCTATTTACACCCATTTTAATGTTAAAAACAATCTATACACAAAATCCTGATAATATTGGTACAGATATGTAAGGAGAAAAAAATGAAAACAAAACACAAGGTTTCTTCGTTAATCATCGGCTTAGTGATTTTTTCTATACTGGCATTATCCCCGCATTACCCTATAGTTGGCGGTAGTAATGGAAAGGAAGTCATCGCCGAATATACCTTTGAAAGCCCAGGTTGGGCAACTTTTGGAATTGTATTACCAATGGGGAAAGCGTACGAAGGCTTGATTGTCGGTAACCTAGTAACGCAAAACGACGTGAAGAACAGCTGGTCAGATGGATCTATCCGTTACGCCATATTAACCACCTACATCACTAACCCTGGTAGTTACGAAATATATGAAAACTCCGTAGCAGCGGGTACTTTTACACCTATTTTACCCTCAGCAAGGCTGGAGCTGAACATCGAGGGAACTGCGCTCTATGTGTCCGATTTACCAAACAATGTTAGTGGTGATTTGTGGCTTGATGGTCCACTGGTGAAAGAATGGCGAGTCCGTGATATACCGATTTTAAATGGTATCGAACATCCCTTTTTATCAAACATATGGGATATACGAATTTACAACGATGGTACAGGAACTGTTGATATTGCTGTAGAAAATATCCGTGATGTGGCAGAGGCGGACGGGCTTGTATATGGAGTAGACATACTGGTCAACGGTAGCGTTGCTTACCATCACGACATGTCACGCCCTGGGAATAATCCTATTTCATATTATGGTGGCGCATTTAGTACCTCGTTTTATAGTTTGGACAACGAACTTGCCAGGGGTAGCTATATAAGAATCACCAGCGGAGATGCCAGCGGTGCTGTGGGTTGCGTGATTGGCTTCAACAATTCCGTAGCTCCCAGGGGAGACCACATTATTGATGTTAATGGTTACATTTTAAATAACAGAAACTTTGAAAACGAAAGCTGGGAAACCGTCTTTTACCACCAATATGGTGCCAGATGGAGGAAAACAATTGAGCTTGGCGGCTTTACCAGTTCAAGAGTCATAACAGATTTCGCTCCTTTTATTGAAGCAAATGCAATTCCTGAATATATGTCTAATGTATATAGTACCGCTAGCTTGGTTGGCTACGGTGACTGGGAAGGTGCCGATCCTCTAGGTTTTTCTTCAGTATATGTAGCCATGACTTCGACGGGAGGCAGACCCGAGCTAGGTCCCTATCCTAGATGGGCAGCGCGTTTTATGGTTCACCAAACCCCTGAGCTCAGGGAGCAAACCATGTCTTTAGGTGACCTAGCGGGCTCATGGGCGATGCATTTTGCGAAAAACGACCCATCACAGCTTGTTACTTTAGACGAAATACCAAACTACTGGTTGGACTCCCGCGCTGGATCACATGACAAACCTTTAAACAATCTAAAAGGCGCAATAAACCTTTTTTATAACAGTCACGCTCCTTCATATGTATATATCCCCTATCTCGTAACAGGTGACAGATATTACAGCGACGAAATGATGTTTCGGGCAAACCATGTAATACTATCCACCTATCCCGGTTATGTTGAACCTGGTGCTATACTGAGAAACGGTGACAAAGGTATGCTCTGGAACAACCAGTTGCGCGGTATTGCATGGGGGCTTCGTGATGTGGTTGATGCTGCCTATTACTTGCCAGATGGAGCTCCATATAAAGAATATTTTATGAAAATCGTCGGAAACAACCTAAGTGGCATGGATGAGCTTGTGAGAAATACCCACTCCCCTCTTGGTTTCGTCCGCATGGGTAACAGTTTTGAATCAAATGGCGATATACGGACAGCTCCTTGGATGGGTGCATACATGGTCTGGTCACTACAGCATGCCATAGAGCAAAGGATTGATTCAAACAACCCTGAACTTGGTGCAGTTGTTAGAGATTCGATGATACACTATTTATTCCATCCTGCCATTGAAGAAACCGACTTCCCTCCTGAGTACCTCCCGGGATATTGGATTATAGTTGGCAAACGAGTCGGGTCATCTGGTGTTATACCAGAGTTTTTTGAGACATGGAAAGAGCTGTACGAAAGCAATTGGCAAAATCCCGATGGTACGCCAATTGAGATACCCAACTGGGGTTATGGTCTGGATTTACGCATTGCTTTGATTGCAGGAAAAAGAGCAGGATATCCCGATATTGATAAGGCATATGACTACTTTATGAGTATGTTAAACGACCCTTCTCGGAATTTGATGGCTCGATTACCCGAAGGTTCGGCATATGCCTTTGCGGATTATATACCCAAACCTGGTAATGAACCGACACAACCTGAACCCACAACGGCTCCCCCTGAACCTACTCCATCGGAACCTTCGACAACGCCCTCCGAGCCGACGCCATCAGATCCTACGACAACTCCCTCTGAACCTGCATCACCAGACCCTTCTCATTCGCAACAGGAACCTGATCCAACGGATTCTCCAAATAATGGAAACAATAACAATGGTGGTGGCACTGGAATTAGTGGCGGTGGCGGTGGCGGCGGTGTAAGCATTCCAACACCAACACCCTCGAGTAGCGATGATGCAAGCGATACAGAAGACAGTACCGGAGCAACAGAAATAGACGATGGAACGGTTCCTGGTTCTGATTTCACTTCGAAAAACCCCTTCGCCGATATAAAAGAAAGCGACTGGTTCTATAATTATGTGATGTATTCATATAGCCAGGGTTTAATGATCGGAACCAGTACAGAGCCCATGCTATTTTCACCAAACATTTCAACAACTAGAGCCATGATTGTAACCGTTCTGTATAGAATCGATTCTGCTCGAATAGCGAAAATGGAAGATGAAATAAAAACAGAAATGAGCAACAGTATCAACTCCGAAAACGATGATGGTCATAATAATACTAGCAATAGTTATACTACCGATTTGTCCAATCCAATGTTCTTCACCGACGTTACTGAAATCGCATGGTATTATGGAGCTGTGATGTGGGCAGCAGAATGCGGAATAGTTGAAGGTTACGGCAATGGCAGATTCGGACCAACTGACAACATCACTCGCCAGGATCTTGCAGTCATATTCAATCGCTACGCTGATTATATCGGACTAGAACTGCCAACTGTAACTCCCTACCAAAATTTCGCAGACGAAGCTGATATAGCTGATTATGCAAAAAATGCTGTACAAAATTTATACTGTGCAGAAATTATCAATGGAAAACTAAACAACATATTCGACCCAAGAAGCGAAGCCACTCGAGCAGAATTTGCTACAATGCTCACAAGGTTTCATGAATATCTTTCGCAATGAGTTTTATATTATCAAGAAATAAATAACAGTTTGGTAATGTACAATATACGAAAATAACGAGCAACAGGAGCGGATGTCATTTCGCTCCTGTTGCTATTATTTCTTTATCCACAAAACCTGTTTTAATCGTAAAAATTGTATTGCATTTTGATAAACTCATCGTTTACCCATACACCAATACGTCTGTCAAGGTAGAAGTTGTCGGTAAATGCTGAATATACCGGCTCTTCCGGTGGTGTATCAAGGGGTGGTAAATCAGGACGACGACCGCTTCTGCCGCTGTATGCCCAGCCTCCGCCAGCTGCAATTTTCGTGACGTATTCCCTAAATTGCGTTCTAATTTCTTCCTCGGTAACCGTACCAGCTTTAGTGAAACGACTTTCAAAACCTTGGCACAATACAAGATTGTTGCCATACTTTTCTTTGATTGCGAATGCATCGTTGGAAGACTGTACCGGATTCCAGAAAGTAACACCCATACTTACAAGGTCTTCTAGCAAGGGTTCAAACCAGCCACAATTATGATGGCCTAACACCACATCATCGGCTCTAAAGACATCATAATACGCTCTCCAGCAAGGAGCAAAAAGGTCTTGAAAAACTTCCAATGATACAAATGGAGCATGTTCGTGGGCTATGTCATCGGCAAGGTTCGTATATTGAGGCTTAAAATAGAATGCATAACTTTTCGCCATTTTGATGGTGTAGTCCATGATATATGCGAAGAATTCTTTCACAACCTCTGGTTCTTCCAAACAAGCAACAAGACCTTCAGTGAAACCCATCACACCCATTAACACTTGGAAGACTCCAGGGTTACCAGCTCCACCACCAAAGGGAAGCTCCCAATCATGGTTGTCTCTGGCTTGTTTCGCAGCATCTTCCCATTCCCGTTGGCTTATGTCATCGGGATTTGGTAGTTTGATGACATCGCCCCATTTTCTGATGTCATCTAATACGAAGTCCCAGGTTTTTGGCATCGCTGCTTCTGTAATCCCACCTTGATCTCTGACTGATTCGACACCAAAGATGTTGCGCATTACCCCATTTTCATCTGGTTGTGGTCTGAAAAAAGGTGCGCCATTATTTCCCCAAAAGAGGCTATATGTTGGGAGGTATTCTGGTTGCTGCCCTCTCGCCGCTCTTAGGAAATTTTCTCCTGCAGTTAACATATGCTTTCCTCCAATTTATTTTTTTGCATGGTTTTATAGCACAAGTATATAAAATATTACCAAAATGTCAAGATATTTTCCAAATTACAACGAAAAGACGCTATACAGAAGCTACAAGTCACAGCAGTGCTAGAATCCTTGATATTGCTATTTATCGCATACATAGTACGCACTAATAGTGTCATTCTGAGCGACAGCGAAGAATCTTATTGCACCGAAATAACTGACTAAGAAGATTGCCACGTCGCTTCGCGCCTCGCAATGACACTGGATTGTTTCCCGTGACCAGTAACATTGAAAGAAAAATGCTATCATCGCATCTTAGGTTGTTGATTGTAGAAAGTCTAAAACTATTTGGTTAAAATCCTTAGCTTCTTCATAGACAGCATGACCGTAATCTTTATATATAATAAGCTTATTGTTTTCTATTCTCTCAGCAATTTCTTCCGAAGTGTTAGCTCCGATTGTAATATCATTTTCGACACCAATGACTAAAGTAGGGCATTTTATTTTATCAAGCTCATTATATGCATCATGCTTCAAAGAAGCCTTCGCTTGTATATTAAACCTTGTAAAATCCTTCTGCTTTCCAATTGTTCCCACCAAAGAATATAAGCGCCTATACTTTCTCAAATGCTTTTCAGTGTACGCTTTTTCTGTAATATCCACGAAGATGCTTTTGTAATCATTGGACTTCGCCATATTGAGCCAAGTTCCGATTACGCTTTGAACAGTTTCGTTTTGCCTTGAAATTGTCACCGCTAATACCAGCTTCTCCACTATTTCTGGATAATCGATGGCGAAGTATTGGGCAATCATTCCTCCTTGAGAAATACCCAGAACATCGGCCTTTGTTATACCTAATGTATCCATTGCTATTTTGTAATCAGCTGCCATTTCTCTTGTGGTATATTCATCATCCAATTGGTTTTTTCGGCTTAAAACATACACTTTATATGTACTTGCAAAACTCCTATAACTCAAAGCCATTGGTATAGCAGTTCCCTTAACAGTTTTCAGTCCATCGCCCAAACCAGGAATCATTATCAAATTTCTATTGCCATTACCAAATGTAACATAATCCATATCAGTCTCGCCAATATCAATCTTCCCGTTTTTGGCATTATAAAACATAAGTTATCTCCTAAAGAACACAAGAGCACCGTCTCTTAGCGCTACCCTTGTGTTATTCATATGCTTTTTGCTTGAAAGAGTATCATTTCTCAACCATACCAACATGGTCCTCTTCAAGTCCGCATAAACCTCGAGCTTTAAGCTCAAGACCTTCCCAGGTCTCATCTATTACCGAATCGACAAATTCCTCGACTGGAAACGAGTCATAAACCGACTTAACAATGAGCGCACTATTTCGGAGTGTTTCAAAGTTAAGCATATTTTTCAAAGGTTCACCCTTTTTAATCTGAAACGACTCCCCAACCGGACTTGTTATTTGCATATTGTCTGTCATTTTGTACCACCCAACCGTTACAGAAAAATGCTGACAGCAAAGCGTTATCTCATATTATATGAAATCGATGACACGAATGTCAATGTTGATTGCATCGTTGATTGTCGGCAAGACTACGAATGGTTGATACAATAACACTACTCCACGCCTAAAGCCTTGAACACCGCTTCTTGTGCTGTTGTATAGAATATCAGACTGAATGCTCCGATTAAGTCCGAAGGCACTTGACCCAATTCTGCTGCTGATGTAATCGGCAGCAACACTTTTTTTGCACCACTATCAAGGCACACTTGTAACACATTGGCAAGCTCCTCGACCTTGACTAATATACCACTTATGCTGATATCGCCCAATACTGCTGTGCTCGACAACAATGGTTTTCCCAAAGCAATGGAGCAAATGGCAATGAGAGTTGGCAACCCGAGGAATCTTGTCATACCAATGCCTTGCATATCTTGATAATTGATGATGTAGTCTTTAGTGGTAGTACTTATGCTTCCGCTGATTGTATTACCGTTTGCCTTCAGAAAATTGAAGGCAGTGTTAGTAGCTTCGCGTACATCACGGTCTGTTCCGATTCCCGTTCTTTCAAACTTTCCGTTTCCCGGTAGCATTTGCGCTTCTAAACGAAAAACACCTATCATGCTTGATTTACCTTGGGAAATGGTGTAAAGCTGCCCTGGGCTGCTGAGTCCTTCTGGTATAAGTTTCCCGCCTGTTTGCTCTGGAGAGGTAACAAAATGCTCCTCAAAAGAGTCATTATCGATGTATGAGAAGTTCACATCAAAAAACTCCATACCTCCTATTTTCTTTTGTTGCTCTTTGACTCTGCGGCGCATTTCTAAGGCAATTTCAATTATTTCGCTTAATTCATCTTTTGTAAAAACACCATCAGGGTAAAGCAGTTTCGTAAATCCCGACACCGTTTTCCTCACGGCGATAGTGTCTCGTTGATTGAGATTCGATCCGAGACGGAAATGCTTATCTAACGCATCGCCAAAGGGTTCTTTACGCATTTCACGGAGAAATTCAGCTAAAAAGTCAGTAATATAACCATAGTCATCTGTAAAGAACTCAGGACGATATTTCGGTATCTCCCATCCTGGGATGTAACTATGTATACGGTCAAGAAATGCTGTGTCGTATGCCATCGCATCTGGGAAAGGCTCAAATAAGTGGGATGTTTTCAGCAATACGTCAACGCTTTGGTTGATATTTCCGACAAACACCATTGAGGCAGTAGCCGATTTTTCTTCTTTACCCCTAGAAAATGACCCAGATGCCATATAACCCTTCATTAGCTCAACTACATCTTTGTCTTTTAGATTCTTCAGTCCTGCAACTTCGTCAAAAGCAACGCAATCCCAAAGACCCACAAGCCCGATTGTTTTGCTTGCCATATTATAGAACAGGTTCGCAGTTGTGGTCTGTCCACCTGAAACAAGAATGCTATTTGGCGATATTTGCTCATAAATATGCGATTTACCCGTACTGCGGGGACCTAGTTCGCATAGGTTATAATTGTTTTCAATCAACGGAATCATTCGGGCAAGCAGCAGCCATTTTTCGCGATATGTGAATTTATCAGATTCCATTCCCGTGGAGCGGAGCAGTATCGTAATCCACTCGTCTTTTGTGAAAGCTTTGCGCCCGCTCTTTATATCGTCCATGTCAACATGGGGCATCTGAATCGGAGTCAGCTTCCTCACACTGATGGGAGTGTTTTTTCTATCTTCTTCGATGAACTCATATTCTAGTTGTACGATGCACCAGATTCCACCACAAAGCAGGCGGTCATATTGTGAAACATAGTCGGATGAAACAGGAATGCCTTTCAATCCAAGGTTAGAAAACTCGGCTTCATATCTATCTCTGCTGATATTCAACACAACAGTCAGTTTGTCGATTACTGTATATGAACCGCGTTCTCGAAGCGCAGAGAGAATCTTCTGAGCCTCATCTGGACGCACGAAGTTATCTGAAAGTATGCGTTTCACGTTCTCCATGCCTTGCTCAATTATATCATCATCGTCCGAACTGCAATATTGACCGAGCAAGTATTCAAGGACATATACAGGCACATTAGCCCCTTCCCGAAGCCGCTTAGTCAAATCCTTGCGAACAATCTTCCCATCAAAAAACTCCCGTAGCTTTCTATTCAAAACTGCGTTCCCATCACCAGTATCAATTTCACCAATAAAAACACCGCTCCCTCGCTCTTCTTCCTGCATATCATACCTCCAAAAATCCCAAACTCGACACTCTAACCTCCAAATCCTAAATCCTAACCCCTACTCAAGATCAAACCCAAAATCATCAGCAAAAGCGATGTCAATGCGAAACTCCACCTCTTCCGGCGCATCCGTATCATTGGCTATTATAAGGCGGTAGGCTATGTTTCTGTCGAATGACATTGATTTAAGAGTAAACCTGACGCGGAACACACGCTCTGATGCGTTTGCACTTGACCTGTCCGCAATGACGGTCTGCTCATCGCTGATTTTTGCTCCATCATCACCAATGAAGTACAGCGAGTAGTTGCAAGGCTGTACTTTATCACCCACAGGCGTCCTTTGCATAAATTCCAATGAGAACATTAGATTTGCGATTTTTCTACTTTCGCTTATGAGGGTCAAACCTGGATTTGTTACTTCAATATACTTTTTGCTGCGAGATCGCATAGCTTTGTAGACGATTACCGGCACTGCTATTTCCTGTAAACTGATACCGCCGTGGACATAATTATCTCCGCCCCCAGCAACTTTAATTCGGACTGTGTATTGCGGCGCATATCCTCTTATAGGAATACCAGCCATTTCCTCTCCGATATTAACAGGGAGCAGGTGCTCAGATGTGGTAAAGGGTGCTACGAGGGCATAACGTCGCCCCAGTTCATAAACATCGCCATCAAATGTCTGACGGCTTATTTTCTGGCTTTCCTCCAAAGGTTTGTAAGTATAGAGGAAACCATGATCCGCAGTTACGAATATATCTGTTCCACTGAAATCATTTACTATCATGCGAACAATGCTCGATATCTCCTCAATTGCAGTGTCACAGGCTTCGAACACCTTTTTCTCTGTGGAGCGCATTTCACCGATTGCGTCAATGGCGCTGTGATAAATATAGATAACTTCCTTGCCTTGCACCAATTCACGACGTTCCTGTTGCTTCATTTCAAGCAGCTTATTATATGCAACTGCAACACTATTTTGATTGGTGGCAATAAGCACAGCTTCTCTTTGTGGGGTATCTTTTGTACTTTTTTCGTCTACATCGACCTCATATTTTTCATTGATAGAAATGATTTTATTTGGAAGCAATGCAGCCATTCCGAATTTTGTCGTTGAGGGAAAAATCGCCTGCATCGCAGCTACATCCACTTTACCTTTTGTGTGATGGCTCAGACTCTCAGCAAGCTGTGCAGCCACTTCATATCGCAACGCATCTGAAACTATGACAAAAGCACGTTTCCCGCTTTTTACTGTTGCTGCAACATATTTGGTATAAAAACCACGTTGACGAGGTAGTTCGGACACATAACCAAGATTCTCGAAGCCCTCGGCAATTAAGCCTGTCCAGTTTTCTGTCAAACCCTTTAAGAACCAATTATGATACAATCCTTCGATCACATCTGCGCATTTTCTGATTAAATCATCAAGGGCAGGATTCGGCGCTTTGATAGTATTGTTAAAGGAAATATGAAAATGCCGATAATGGCTGTCCATTACGTAGAAATAATTGGTATATGATTGCCACAAGGTTTTCGCCTCAGCGAAGTGGAAACCTTGTATATTCGCGAGGAAAAATTCCTGCATTTTAGCAATATAGTATAAGCAGTCGAAATAATCCGCAGATAATTCATACCAAGCAGATGTGCGCCTGTTTTCTACAGCATTATAAATCTGATCCACTTTTATCACATTTTCTGCTATCTCACTGAATATTGCTACCAACATACATTCGTTTATAGCTGGAAAAGTGTCGCATTTCAGCAAAACATCAGTATCCATTTTGCTAAAACGGTCTAACAGATGCAAATTATATTCCACTACACGGAATAATTCTATTACTTCGTCGATGTTTTCGTCCCGTTGCCATTCATCGACCAACTGGTAGCAATAAGCCTTATTGGAATCTGAAATAAAACGTTCCAATCCTTGTAAATATGAGTCACTAATAGTCTGCGATAATGCAGTGAGCAAAATATGCGCCGCAAGCTCGTCAATCCCACGATCATCCGCATCAATGTATCCGGTATATCTTTGGATTAGCTGCCAAAAAGCTTCGATATTTCCAAAACGCCTAATACTATCAAGTGCCTTATTATCCTCTTTAGCAAAGCCCTCCAGTAAAACAGCAAATATTATGTCCTGCATCGTACCGCCGCTAGCTCCACAAAGCACAGCCATGATGTCAGTGTGGAGAGCAAGGGGTGTGCTATATGTATTGCCGATTTTTTGCAGTTTTGTTCTACGTTCTTTATTTTCAAAAAATTTGGAATAGAGTTTTACGGTTTTGCGCATAACAGCAGTGGGCTCGATATGCAGCTCATCCATCTGCATTGACACCATATCTGCACGAAATTCTTCGCTGTAAAGCTCTATATCAAGAAGCCAGTTGTCTTGTATACTCTCGTAAGCAATCGGACTGTATACAAGATAGTTTCCTGTCAAATCGTCAGCAGATAGCAATTTTTTCACAGCAAAATTGTTAGACCCTGTGAGTTTTATCAAAGACACTTCGGACAAAGCAATCTTATCAACTTGTTCTATAAATTCGCCGTCCTCGTCCTTCCAAAAGACGATGCGGCGTTTATGGAATTCCGGTAATGGCGCAGTAAACATGTCCGTTAGCCTTATTTGCAACTGCTCATCAATCAGGTAGCGCGATTCTCTTTCTGTCAGCTTGATTTTCCGTGTTGCTCGGTCAGCTTGCTTTTTGCGCTGGTCTCCCTGTACTGCCTTTGCCGCAAGAGCTTGTAACATCGCAGACCTTGTCTGTTCGAGTTCCAATGCTAGTTTTTCGTTTTCGTCTAGCAAGGCTTGGTGGCCGGATTGATTATGGTTGTCATCAGGAAAGACATACCCTGATGATTCATAAGAATAATCTCCATATACCTGCATAAACCAAACCGAAAGAGTATGTGCAAGCTGCAACAAGGTTTTGCATTCTTCCAAAGAATCGTATCCCTCGTGTACTGCATCGTTACGCTTTTTTCTCAGCACATAAAAGATATTATTGATATTCTGTGGCAGATACCCCTCCTGCCACAAAATCCTCAGACGGTTGGAGTGTGTATTGTCAGTCACAGGCAAATCCAAATTGTCTAGGTCAAACATATAGTTGACCATTATCTCCGCAAAAGTACCAAGCTTATAAAGGCAGGTGTTCGGGTCGGAGTAAAGGTAGCCTTCTGCTAGGCTGCCTGTTTTTTCAAGCTCTGGAAACATTTCCGTAAGGAATGTAAAATTTGTCGTCACGCGTTGCTCACTCCGTTCGCTGTAGGATTTAGGATTTAGGATATCTTTGCTAACACATCAGCGAAAAGCTCATAATTTCGCTTAACGCCGTCATCTAGGTCAATTTCTATCTGCATATCAGCGAGGTGGTGAACCTTTTCTTCAAACACGCTTATTTCGTTCAGTTGCTCCGTTAGTTTATTTTGCTGTTTTGTGAGCCTCACACGCTCCGCTCCACTTGCAATGTTTAGCGATTCAGCGATATGTGTAAGCTGTGCACGATATCGTTCCTGTTGCTCGTGAACATAATCCGTCCTAAGCTTGGCAAGTTGGTCACGCGAATACCGGTGTAGGTACATCAGGGCTTTAAAGGCGTTTTTCTTTCCGCTGTCAAAGAGCCAGTATATCGGGCGTTTCTGATATATTTTGCAATGGTCTTTATAAAAACCATTCAGGAAATAGTTTCGGATAGCCTCCCGGGGAGTGCCTTTGCCACCGAGTGCATCGGCAATAAAAGTCAGGTTTTCTTCTAGAGTTTCCACTCCATAAACCTTACGAAGGAAATTTATGAAACGTTCAAGTATGTCGTCCTCGAAATATTCATCGTCACAAATGGGGATAATGTTATCGGAATCTACGCTGTAGTAAGGGTTAGAGGTTTGGGAATAGAGGTTGGTATCGGGGTGTTTTTCGGCTGTTTCTCTCAAATAATATTGACCGTTTATTTGGATGAATTTTTCGTCAAAATCGCCACCTGCGTATATTAACCCCTCTGCTTCTAATGAATAGCGTCCGAACATACAGCCAACGGCATAGCTGATAAGCGAACGTATCTCTCGCCCTAAATCGGCACGGCGCACAGTCACATCCTTGTCTTCGACCTCTGGTGTGAGTTCATCCTGTAAACCGTAGATTTCGATAAATATACGGTTGAGTTCTTCCTCGTTAGCTTTAAGGGTGTTGAACCGATCATCAGCTTCTCGCTCCCAAGCGGCGAATTTATCAGCTATCAATGTACCCATGATTTTATCCTTTTTCACATTCAAATAACTGCTCCTACAGCAGCTATTTCGTAATCAGTCGTACCAATCTGTTTCTCGCATCTGGTATTGACTAGAAACTGACTTAGCTACTGGTTCATATGTTGTTTTTAGTCAATACACAAAGCCTTGTAAACACAGAGTTTTGCTCTATTTGCATCATAGCATATTGACTAGAAAGTGACTAATATTTTTTGTGTTTGCTGTCTTTAGTCAATCTCTATGCTTGTATATCTTAGCCATTCTTGACAGTCATTGCTCGCCATATAACAAGATTCCCTTGTTTTTGATTTCTCTTTGCAATGTCACTCGGTCGGGTTTTGAACGTTCATCAAAGTCGGTTTTATTAATTGTTAGTATATCAACAGAAACAGTTCCCTTATTTAAACCCCGCTTGATCTCACGTATTGTCTTTATTGGGTCAATGCCATCTTCTACAATAACCAGTAAATCGAGGTCGCTGTCTGTTGTCGGTGTGCCATATGCATATGAGCCGAATAAATAGATTTGTATCACACCATCCATTTCTGAAATGAATGACACATGACGGTCAAGTTCTGCTTTTACTATATTATCCTTTTCTATGATATTGCTCACTTATTTATCTCCGATATCTTCGCTTGCACAGACCACCATCATATACATATAGTCATGCTATTTTATCTGTATAACTTACGACAGAAATTTCGCTGATGGAATTTTTCAACATTTTTACAATTGTCTCGATTTTTCGTGCAACATCGTCAGAATACGAGTGTTCTCCGCACTGTTTACAAACTTGCGTAGGTACATTTTTGATAATGATAACATTTTTCCCAACTTCTACCATAAACGTAGTAATTTTATCTTCAAGCCTTCCCTTACACATAAAGCATTTCATATCATTCATCCCATTTTCAGCAAAAAATTGTACAAACGTATTAGCTTTTGCTGAATACTATTGCTACGATAATCAACAACCGTTCTCTGGTAGCCATCATCAATCTCGCGTTTGTATTCTAGACGCTCTGATTTAATAACTGATATATTAGTTGTCTTCTTTTTAATACACAGCTCTTACTCGTTGGCTTTCAAGGTATTGAACCACTCGGTGGTCGCTTTCTCCCATGCAACGAATTTATCAGCTGTTTGTATTCTCGTCATTTGGGACTTCTTCATATAGAGTTAGAGTCATAATGTATTCTGCAACTAGCTTTGCAACTTCAACTGCTTTCTTCGCTTCATCTAATGTAGGTATGTCATTGTCATATCGTATTTCTACACCAAAGCTTGCAAAGTCGGTAAAATCAAATGATTTGAAATGTTCATCAAAATCTGAACACAGTTCTGTCAAAAATAGCAAATCATGAGTTTTTGGAGCTAGAGCATCTTTGCTTATTAAAAACACTTTTAGATACTTTTCTATACTTTGTTGACAATGGAAGCATATATTACCACTATGAAAATCAGCATCTTCGTCTTTTAGTAAGACTTCAGCTGCTTTTAGATCTCGGTTTGCTTTGTCAGTCAGGTTTAGTATTAGATCCTGCTTTTCACTCATATAACTACTCCTTCAGAAGCTATGGCGTATTCTATCGCACCAATCTGATTTTTAAATCTTCCATAATCATAACTAGACTTGATGAGAATATCAGTTGGGACACGATACTTAGAAGCAAATAGTTTATTAAGCTCATATCTATATATCTTAATTTCATTTCTTGTTAGTTGATTCGTAACAATGACACAGATGTCTGTGTCACTGTCTTCGGTATTATCTCCACGAGCTTGGGAGCCAAAAACTATGATTTGTTCAATTATAGAAGCTGGAACAATCTCATAAACAGCGTCTCTAATGTTGTCGTTGGTTAGCATTGATTTATCCTTTCTATTTTCATCAGTCATTTACTACGATTCCCTCCCTAACCACATTTGAATAAAACGGGAGATCGTTTACATATTGGTTAAAGACTTCGCTACTGGTAACGCAGCAAGACACAAGTATGTCAAATTCCAAATCAATGCCAGGCATATGACTTCTCACTTCTGTATGTTTTGCACAGGCTTCCTCTTGCGATGTGTCAACGATTATCATGAAATTTATATCAGATTCGTAATCATAATCGCCTCGAGCATACGAACCATAAAGATAAACCTTATCTAATTTATCCATAAACGTATCTTTCGCAGCTTGCACAACTCTCTTTGAGATATCGTAAACGCATGGGTCTGTTATAATATTATTATCCATTCGCACAGTTTCCTATATACAAGATTTCATCATTGATTTCTCAAGAATTTCGCTGTGATTTAAAAAAATTTCAGTTCCTACTTTCAGATGTTCTATCCGTGTTCTACCTTTTCCATTCATAACTATACCTGTGCATTGTTCTTTATATATTCATCAATACTATCAATAATGTAAAGATGCCCTGTCATGTGTAGTCCTTCATAACAATTTCTAATAAAATCGGTTGCGCCAGTGCGGTACAGATAATTAAAAGCATCTTGTCCGCTCATTCCTTTTTCGGCTTTATAGATTTCAACACAAAAGCTAAGGAAAAATACTTCGTTTTCAATTGTTATCATATTATTGTTCCTCCGGAAAAGTGATGTCACCTGTGGTTAGTTCATCTTCTAGCATATCGTATAGCAGTACATAACTCAAATGCCATAATTTCGTGGTTTCATCTTCTAGGAGCTTATAAAGCCGTGAATTGTACAATAGCATCGATGCCGCTTCAGCAGTGATTTTTCGATTATTCATCAGCATTTGAATTATTCCTGGTGTGATAAGTGTTAAAACTACGTTGACGTTCTCTTGATTTACCATTTATCTCCACTCCTTAGTTATTTATTATTAGCGCATTAAATGCTGACTACTACAGCTCCAGATACTCTGAAAATCGTAAAGTTGCTAATGCCTTTTCTGTAGTAAAGCAATATTGGTCGAACAGTTTATACGGACGCAACGCTACCAGTGCTGCTTCTATTGATAACTGACCAATAGCGAATCCTTGAATCGTCGGGTATACCCTATCGTTTGCAACTGGTCCGATAATTACATCATAGTTTTTCCCCAAGTACGCATTTAGTCGATTATCTTTTACAAACGCGAGCCAATCGGCATCAGGTTCCGAAAATATCAGGAAATCCAACGTCTCATTTGCTACGATTTCATCATACTCAAAAACACTAATGGTTGGTACACCCATTCTTCGGCGGTTCACAACAGTTACTGCAAAACCTTTTGCTTGTTCTTCATGTGTGGTAAGATAAAACCCTGCACCGAAATCAAGCCCCCGCGTCTGACCCAGTAACCGAGGATGTTCAATTACCATATTACTACCGTGGAACAATAGCATAATGTGTGCCTCCAATACTAAAGTCTAATGCTGTGGCTTAACATTCATATATTGTTTGATCGTAACACTTAGTTACTGCTTGAATAATCCTTGCATTATTTTTATAGTCTATTAATCAATAATGAACCTATCAAATTGAGGGTTGTCAATAATCAATAAAGGATGTCTACATTCTTGATACTGATATTCGAATCATCATGAAAAATAAATAATTATTCTATTGTTAACTCATATCCTTCATCAATCGCTTTATACATACTAGCTATTACACTAAAAATGTCAGCATAAGCGGTTAATAAAAACTTCAAATTATAATGTTCTGACTTTTTGATAAAGCTCCTTTAAAGCCCAGTCAGATATATCTATAAGAGGCTCAAACATAAATGAATTGACATGAATATTTTCTGGTGTTATAAGCAGTACTTCTTCGATAGTACTAATTTCTAGTGGTGTCAAATAGCTCCTTGCTAGCTCAAACCATTTTCGTGTTTGATATTCACTCTCGACACAAGATTGTCCATTATCTACTAGTTTTCTTTGTAAAAAAATTTCTGCTGAAATTCTAATGGCAATAGATACTGTTAATTTGTTTTCTAATGATACTTCATCAGTATGTACGGAAACAATATCATTTGCGATTCTTTGCAATGTACAAATGTAGTTTTCGTCATTACCAGTATAAGAAGCATCGTTTAAAAAGGGACATATTATTTCCCACAAGTCTGTCAATTTGGCTGATGAGGTATTAATAGGCATAGTCTTCCAATGTAAAAATGATGTAAGTTTTTTATAATCATTGTCTTTTCCAGTATAGTCACAAAGATTTCGATAAAAAGGGATACTTGCAAGAAGTAGCTTTTTCTTAGAGTCATCATCGATTCGTCCATTTTTTATACCGCCGATTACTACATTTTTAAAGAAATCTTTTTGATATTTAAACTCAGTCATACTGATGTTACCATCCAAGTCTTTCTGAGCAATATAGCAGTTTGGACGTGCGATATTAAGTCGCGATAATACAGTTCGGTAAAAATCGAAGTTGTGGGTAAGCATTAATAAATCAATACCAATGTTTTGGGAAAGATCGTTCAAATACTCAATAATAGCATATTTATTTTTATAATCGAACGAGTCGGAAATATCATCGGTGATAATTAGGAACTTGTCAGCTTCTGTTACAGCTTGCTGCCTTATTCGGTCTAAATCAAACAGAATGTATAGCAAGTACAAAGCTCGTTTTTCGCCCATACTTAGTGATATCATAAGATCGTCTTTTCGGAGATTTACCGTCTGTTGTGTTGCCTCATTCCCTCTTGAGTATTCAAAAGAGAGATTTGGAGCTTCATCTTTTAGTAAGAAATTTGCTTTGTTATCTATTTTAACCTCAAAGGGAACTTTAAAACGTCTGTTAAACTCTGATACGACGTTCTGCCATCGCTCAGACTGCACCGAAGCTCTTTCATACAGATCACGAATCCGAAAAGTATACTCAGTAATTTTTGTATGATATTCCTCAAACGGTTGAACTAATCGTGTCAGACAGTTTAACCATACTTGAATTTTTAGACTTGGGATATCTTTAAAGTACGGAATTATCTCTCTATTTTCAATGATAATATCTCTAATACGACTAGTAGAATTGTTCGCTGTTAGCAGTGTTTTCAATTGATTAAAAATAGTACTTAATGTTGGATCTTGGTTGATTATATCAAATTGTTGAGCGACAATTGCATTCCACTCGGAAAGACTATTTATTATTTCACCGTCTCTTAGTTGGACTTTATGTTGCGCCTCAAATAAATTATTACTACTAAATGCTTTGCCTAGTGTTTCTGCGCTTCGATCAGTAAATCGTTCTGACAAAATAGAGCTGTTTGTTAGCAAATGACTTAAATTTGTAATGTATTCTTCAATAGATTCAACAAATTCTCGTTTATCATAAACTCCTAATGCAGTTTCATTGAATAAATCATCATAAAGTACATTATTTAAAAAGTCTTGGTTTATGTAACTTGGCATTAACTCATCTAGTTTTTCAAAAATATCTGGCCAATCAGACATTGAATGTAGATTCAAATCTGAAATTAATTGATTTTTAATTTTTGGTTTTGTCAATCCAGTTAATTCCTTAAGAGATTCTTCGATGTTGCGGACTTCGTTACTAAATTCTGCAATCAGAGTGTTATACTCATTCCTTGTTTCTTCATCAGCTAACAGAGTGCTAACTGTTTCTTTAGTGAATTCGAATTTATCATTAAAAGAGTTTACAACATATATTTTATCATTTGATTCTGGTAATTCAGTTGGATTTGCTGACGAATAATTATACTTACTTGCATAATGTGTTATCTCATAACTCGTAATTGCTTCTCGATATATGCGATCAGACGACTCCTGTTTCTTTGCAATATCTTCAAAAACTTTTGCAAAAGATGACTTCATTACTCCATTTGGCGCATATAAAATAGCCATGTTGCATGATGCAAAGTCTATCTCCTGCATATCAAACTCTCTCATTCCATAACAATTATGAAACTTACCACTTAGCATTTTGTTTCCTCGTTTCTTATGTTGTATTTACTGAACGTTTTGAACATAGCTTAGGCAATGTATTTTTACGTGTTTTCAAAGTTGGTATTTATATTCACAATTCTATATCTTAGCCAACACATCAGCGAAAAGCTCGTAATTTCGCTTTACGCCATCATCCAAATCAATTTCTATTTGCATATCTGCGAGGTGGTGGACCTTTTCTTCAAAAACGCTTATTTCGTACAGTTGCTCAGTTAGTTTATTTTGCTGCTTTGTTAGTCTCGCGCGCTCCGCTCCGCTTGCGCTAGCAAACGATTCTCCGATATGAACAAGCTGGGTGCGGTAGCGTTCCTGTTGTTCATGAACATACTCAGTCCTCAGCTTAGCAAGTTGGTCGCGAGAGTATCGGTGTAGGTACATCAGGGCTTTAAAGCCGTTTTTCTTTCCGCTGTCAAAGAGCCAATAAATAGGGCGTCTCTGATATATTTTGCAATGGTCTTTATAAAAACCATTCAAGAAGTAGTTTCGGATGACCTCGCGGGGAGTGCCTTTGCCCCCTAGGGCATCAGCGATGTAGCTCAGGTTTTCTTCCAGAGTTTCCGCTCCATAAACCTTGCGAAGGAAATCTATGAAACGTTCAAATATATCGTCTTCGATATATTCATCGTCACTGATTGCGATTATATTGTCATTGTCGGGAATGACAGTTGTGTACTTCGCCGCATCCCAATCGCCACCTGCAAATGCGAGTCCCTCAACATCAAGAGAGTATCGCCCGAACATACAACCCACGGCATAGCTAATGAGCGATCGAATCTCGCGTCCCAAGTCAGCGCGGCGCACGGTCACGTCCTTTTCATCAACTTCCGGCGTGAGTTCGTCTTGCAAGCCGTAGATGTCGATGAATATGCGGTTGAGTTCTTCCTCGTTGGCTTTGAGGGTTTGGAATTGTGTGTCAGTAAATCTCTCCCAATCCAAAAAAGCAAACTCTATCTTACGATGGGGTTCGTCATATGACCGTTGGACTTCTCCATATTGCGTATGTTCGATATATGTTGAAAGAGGTTCGGTTTTCCACAAATCCTTATAGTCAACTAACGGGGGAGTGGAGTTTCCTAATACAACAATCGGATGCCGCTTGAAATCCCATGAGGTTTCAAACGAATCCCAGTCGGTGCGAGAGAGGGCGATGTTCTTGGTGACGATAGAAATTACGAACGCTTTCTCGCTATGAACTGTAGTTATGGGGAGGTTGCCAATATCACCAATCTGAATATTCATAGTAGGATTGTATATCTTCAAAAAGCTATTGCATAGTTTTGTGTTTTGAAACCCCATCACATAAAGAAGAATATCTATATCGTCGTGATAGCATATTGCAGCAGCGTCATCAAACAATGAAGCACCAAAACAGATACGTGAAGAAAATAATGCAGATGTTATTTTAGTCCAAGTGATTGCTTGTTTAAAGTTGTATGCGAGATTTTGCGGTCTAGAGAGAAGTTTTCCATCATTATCACGGAAGTTCCTTATTTCATTGCCATCGTTTTCCCAGTTTATTATGTATTCATTGTTACCATAGAAACGTCTGAACTCACCACCCTTATTAATGGGAAACCACTTTCTTTCACACACCTTACTCTCGTCATTTGAAAGACAATCGAATGAGATGTTGGATGTTGATACTTCAAACCAAAGCCTTAGAAAACGATTGTTATCTGATGTTGCAAGGCCTTTGCGAGTCTCGCATACATCAGCAAGGCGTGGACTTTCAAATGCTCGCAACATCGCTTTGCTCACCCAATAAGCCACTGGTATGCCAGGGATTTTTGCGAAGTTATCACTGTTAGCAGCATATCGAAAACCACAAGATGGGTTATCAACCGCTTCTAGATATTTTTTCCGCTGTACTTCCATTCCCCCCCGATAGTCCACAAGCCGTACATATTGCCCCATTTTTGAGTTGCGATTATTTCGCAATACAAACGTACATACAGGAACAGTCGCTTCTTCAAATGCTGAATACTCGAATTGGATTAACGAGTTTATAGACTGTGTGGTATAAATCAGATTGCGTAGTTTTTCATAACGCTTTATAAACATCCAAACATATGGTGTGAACATACCGATGTATCCATTCGATTTTGCCATTTCACTGCACCGAACAATAAAAGCTGAGAATGTGTCGGATTTTACATCAGAGAATTTTTCTGCTAAAAATTTCGCAATACTGGCACTTTGACCTTTACCGCCCATATAAGGTGGATTCGTAACAACCACATCGTATTTCTGCGAAAGTAAGCGCTTAAAATTCCAAATCCTAAGTTCATCATCATATGCTTGATTATAAGTTTCACCATCAGGAAGAAATTTATCTGGTTTATCGCCGATTGCTAAATCCTCACCACTAAATTTCAACAAGCTACCGTATTCCTCGCCGTCGCTCCAACCCATAGGATGATACACTTGCGGTTTTACATTTTCGGTAAAAATGCGACGGTTGTATTGTCTTGCTTTCATCATCATAGCGAAGTATGCAAGCTGATATGCTCTTTTGTCAATATCTAGTCCGAACAAATTGTTTTCCAATATAAGAGTAACCGCATCTCTGTCAGAATAACCAGCAGTGCGATATATCTGCATCAAAACATCGAAAGCATATACCAAGATATGACCGCTACCCATGCAGGGGTCGATGATTTTAAGTTCATTTGGATTTAGTGGGTAGGATTCAGAATTTAGTTTATCAAGCTTCGCTCGGACTTCTGGGGTTTGTTCGGCTTCTGGGAGATAGTACTTCCAGCCCATTTCATTGGCGATCTCTTTTTCTTTCTCGATTCGTTCGGCTTCGGAAAAGTTAGTCCCTACGTCCCATATCCTAGACCCAACATAAATCCGCCCAAGTGAGTTTTCTACCATATAACGTACTATCCAGTCCGGAGTGAATAACTGTGTTGCAGCTGGGATTTTATCTTTTGTGATTTTCACATTTTTCTTTAATCCATCGAAAACTGCTTGTTTTGGCTCGGTGTTATAGTATTGGTACATCCATCCGATAATCTGCACTGCATCTAGCCAGTCTTCTTCCGGTATGTCTGTCACTAGTCGCTCAAGAACGCTGTCTTGACGTAATATATTATTTGGCAACAGCATTTCGGTGTAGCTACCCATTTCTTCAAACATTTCGGGCAGAGCTTCATTTAGAGCATTACATTGAACGAGCAAAAGATAACGATATAGGTCATCGGTGACGTTGGCGTTTATGTATTCGGTTATCTTTTCTTTGTCTATTCCCGGCAAATCAATGTGTAATACATCGCGGAGGATTTCGGGTTTGAATGCGCCATTTGCGTCAGTGAATACTCGGATATGGGTTGGTAGATAATCGTTGACTTCCATGAAGCGCAGAGCGACAAAGCGGTTGAACCAGGTGTAGGCGACTTCCTCTATTGCTGCTGTGTAGGCAGTAGCATAGGGGTTAGGATTTTGGGTGTTTGATTTTGTTAGAGTTTCAATTCGTTGTATAAAAGTTTTTCGTTGACGTTTTTCATCAGGTGTAAACACATGACCAGGGATAGAATCTGCATTTTCGTCACCATATCCCTTTTCATCAATACCATATTGATAAGCGCGCTGCTTAATCTGCTCGATTAGTTCATTTCGAGCCCATATTGCATATTTTTGAATAGCGTTTTTATTCATAGCTTACTTACTCCATTTGTTACAAAGAAGAGTTGGAAGCAGCTTTTACACAGACTCATAGCTACTGCTCTATACTATTACCAAACTTTGTCTCCTAAATCATTTTTCATACAGTTATAACTGAACAATCCCTTGGGTTACTGCAATGTTTCAGTTATAACTGTATGATTCTTTCATTTTGATTGCAATTCAGTTATAACTGTGGTATTCTTAAAATGTCCATTTGTCATAAGATACAAAGGTTGTGATTATCATTATTAAAAGAGAATCTTATATGAGTAAAATCCGTCCCTTCATCGGTAACGAGCTGATAAAAGTTTTGACAGGCATTCGTCGTTGTGGCAAATCTGTTATGCTGGAGCTGATACAGGAGGAAATTATTGAACAAGGTATATCGGAAGAACAAATTATCGCTCTTAACTTCGAAAACCTCAGTAACTCTCATTTGTGCGATGCTAAAGTGTTGCATAGAGTGATATCGGAAAAAATACTAGAAATAGGGAAAAAAACCTATCTTTTCTTTGACGAAATTCAAGAAGTCTCGGAATGGGAAACATGCATCAACTCTCTACGTGTTGAATTTGACTGCGACATATATATAACGGGTTCCAACGCCAAGTTATTATCAGGCGAGCTTGCCACATACCTAGCAGGCAGATATGTTGAGTTCATAATTTATCCTTTTTCCTTTGAAGAATTCGTTGAATTGTATTTAAAAACCTACGCAAATACAACAATTCAAGAATTATTTACGAAATACTTAGAACTCGGAGGAATGCCCTATCTTGGGGAGCTTAGCTACGAAATAGCTCCTTCGCAAATGTATCTGCGTGATATGTTTAATTCGGTTGTACTCAAAGACATTGTCATGCGCAATAACATACGTGATGTCGATTTGCTTGAACGCATCATCACCTACGTTTTTAGCAATGTGGGTACTACATTTTCCGCATCATCCATATCGAAATACTTTAAAAGTGAAAACCGCATTGTTGCACCGGAAACAATCATGAACTACATTAGCTACTGCCTAAACGCTTTCTTGTTCTATCGCGTCCGCAGGCAGGACATACAGGGCAAGAAACTACTGGCTATCAATGAAAAATATTATGTTTCCGACCACGGCATCCGTGAGGCTGTTATCGGTGGAAACGCAAGAGACATTAATCTCATACTCGAAAACATAGTTTTTATGGAGCTGCTCCGCAGAGGTTATAAAGTAACTGTGGGGAAATTGGGAGAACGGGAAATAGACTTCATTTGTGAAAACAGCGCAGGGAAACTATACATCCAGGTGGCTTATCTCCTAGCTTCCGAAGATACTACAGTGCGTGAATTTAGCCTATTTGACTCAATCGGCGACAATTTTCCGAAGTTTGTCTTGTCCCTTGATGAATATGACATGAGCCGTAATGGTATCATTCATATGAATATAAAAGACTTTCTCTTAGCTCACAAATCCTAACCTCTAATTAATCTGGATTCCGTCGTTGTTTTCAAGTGTTTCGTATAGTTTATTTTTAATACCATCAAGATAGGCATCCACGTCCTCTCGGCTTTGCAAGCGTTTTACCGGGAACACGTCATAACGGCGCATCTGCACTACTCTCGGCGGTTGTAGATCGTTGACTTTTTTACCAGGCAGTGGAACTGTTTCAAATAGCAACGCTTCCACTCGATTGCATACTGTGTCTTTATATTTTTGTAACTGGGTTGCCATAGCATCAAGCACTGTAAGGCTCAGAGCTTCGGTTGTTTTTATCTTGTATTCGCTAAATCGCGCATCCGCTATCTCAACTTCTTCTTTAGCTTTGCCTCCCACTCCAGCGAGGGTGTGGATGTCGTCCATGCATTGAATGATTATACCATATATTTCCTCTTTTTTGTGTTCCAGAAGCTGCTCATAGGCAGTTTTTATTGATTGCATTAGCTCTGGTAGGTCTTTGATTCTTTCGTATGGTCTTGGCATGGAGAGAATCTGGGTTATTTCGCTTATTTTGTTGCTTGTATCGGTATCAACGATGAAATAATCCCTCTCATTTTGCATATCCTTTTGCATAGTTCGTGCTGAATCGAATATTATCCGTTGCTGCGAATTTGTATGAAAGAAGGTCTCCACAGCCTCCATATCTTCAGAACAGTCTCGCAAATCATCTTGTTTTGAGATTAAGCGGTTCAATAGTGCTACATTATCTCTACTCTGTGAGAGGATGTCATTCATAAGGGTATTTGCATCAACCACGGTTTCCTTTTGCGGGTAGCTGTCGTATGTGTACTCGTGTTCCAGCAGATTGCTGTAACGCTGTTGTTTGGTCTCAATGGTGTCTATGACGAAACGGATAAGCCCATCCTCATCGTCTGGAATGCCCATTTGTCCAAGCCAATTTCGCAGGAAAACCACGGATTTGCGAATTTGTTCTTCCGATGCCGCGATACGGCGGGTAACGCTTGCTTTATCAACCTCGGATCTTTTGCGAAGATAATCCACAAGCTTGCGGTCGTCCTTTGAGATATTTGCACCGCCATATTTTATTGTGATTTTTTGCTCTGCTATCAAGCGAGCTACAATGGCTGCAATGTCCACTTCACGCCATCCATAAGGAATAGCTTGATACCGCCGTTGAATGTCACCCATTGAAACTGGAACATGATTGCTTGTCTGCATTTCGAGCCATTGGCTGATTTCATTTATAGCAAATTCATTGTTAGCACCCGAACCAGGCATAGCAGTTTGCTCCGGATCACTATTTAGAATTTGAAGTACATCAGCATCATTATCAAAAAAGACATTGACGAAGCTCAGTTTGGAATACACACTGTCAATTAATTGCGCGAGGGCATAATCTAGTTTGCTTTTCGCATCTCCGCTTTTGATATCAACATTTTCGCCGAAAACATAAAATATGCCATTTACAATCGCTTTTCCAATCTGTTCTTTGGCACTATCTTCAAGTATTTTTGCCTGTGTCTGCTGCTTACGGATAATGTCTTGTATGCTCTCGGGTAATTGCTGGACTGTCTTGGTATTGACATATTTGCGTATTTTTGCCGCTTGCTCGATTTCTGAGAAGTATGGCGTTTCGTCTGAGAGTAGAATTATAATTTCGTTGTTGACCTGGGAATCCATAATAAGCTTTTCTTTTGGTGCTCCATAATAATCGCTTGCCACCGTTACAAACCTTAATCGGACTCCTCCGGTAGAATTACCCACTAGAGTTTCATCAATGTATTGATCATATGAAAAATCATACTTCCCATGTTTAAACTTTTTTGAGGGATAAATCTCACCGAACACGGTTTGTGCGACGCTTTTGACAATATGTGTACTATCGACGAGAGTATTTCTTATATCAACAGCTACATCCTGTTCCTCGTCGGTGAGGAAAAAATAGCTATCGCCATGGCGGGAAACGTAATTCTGCGCTTCTAAACGACCCAATGATTCGCCGATTTCTCTACGCAAGTTTATCTTGTCCGTGCGAATATCGTCAATCATTAGAATTGCGATATTGTCTATATTGGTTTTTATATCGTCTATATAGCGCACAAGATAGAGCAATTTCAGCACATTGACATCTCTTTGTTCTAATCCGTTACTGTTATCTGCTGCGGTTTGGCAGCGGTCTATTACACGGCGTATTGTACTATCCAAGAAAGTGTGAACAGTATCATAAAATTGATAGAAAGGTACAAGAGCGTTTTCATCTTTTTCCTTAATCCATTGTGCAGCCTCCTGGAAGCCGGAGAGCATGGAACGTTCGCCGCCTGAGAGGTGCTTTCCTGCATTACCATGCTTTCTTATTTCGGCGAGTACCTGCTGCATGACGATGAACTGATATGGAACGAATGGATATGTCGTAGTAAAATCTGCTCCGTCCACGAAGCCCTTTATATCAAGAACCGCATTGCTGAAGGTGAAAAGGTTCTTTAAAACTGCTTGTTCTTTGTCAAACACAAGTCGAAGTAGATTGTCAGCATCTATGTTTTTTTCCAAGATGCGTTTTTTTATGACTTCATCAACCGATTGAGAGGAGAGGGAGAGTCTAGTTTTGAAACGACCTTGGATTTTTGAAAAATCATCGCCGCTGATTTGCACAACGGAATCAATAGCTTCCTGGCTCGTTACCATTACCCATACTTTGCCGAGGCACTGGCTGCCAACTTGCTCTACTATGGATTGGAGATTAAGCATCAGGTCACTGTCGTCTCCGATATATTGTCCCACCTCATCAACACAAAATAGCAAACGGAAATTCTTCCCTTTGCTTTCCACATACTCTTTTATTTCATCAACTAACTGCTGGATGCTCAGTTCTTCGGTATCTTTGTCCCGAAGCCAATCTCTCGCAGTTGTTTCGCTTATGTCAAGGATATTTTGTAGTACAGGAATAAGGCGGTCTGCGAGCAATTTGTAGCTCTTACGCCTATCAACCCAAGGTCTGCCATCTGCTTTTTCGAATGCTTGTCGAAATTCCTGTGTTTTACCTAGACTGTCAATATGTCGTTCAAGCTTCGCTACTTTGATGTCATTACCATAAAACCCCAAGTGGTTATAGAAGACTTTTGCGAAAACACGCAGTACAGCGGTTTTGTCTTTGTTTATGGGTCCTTCTATGTCAATGTTAAAAAGGATAGATTCTGTTGGGATTTGGGCGCATCGCACAAGGGTGGCATACATCATCGGGTCCTCAAATTTATCCTTGAACTTATCCACAGCAGTATCTTCACCTATGGATTGATTCGAGAGCAGATATGAAAGGATTTTCAGAAAGTGGGATTTGCCGCTCCCAAAAAAGCCGGAAATCCAAACACCGATGTCACTCGTAGGCTCATCAATTGCCGTTGAGTAGTTGCTCAAAAATGTATCGAAATGTCCGCGAAGCTCCCTAGTGATGATATACTCGCCAAGCTCCTGGGATAAGCTATTCTCGTCATCTTGCCCAACTTGAACAACACCATTAATTTGGCGGTCTATGTCTTTTTGGAACATAGATTGGATTTTCATTTCAGTCTATAACCCCCCTATACTCTATAATAGATTAAATGCACGATAATAATTCCCATCAAAAAATGAATCGAACAAGCTCAGATCTTTCCCGTTAAATGTTCCGGGGTAAAACATCACGATTGGGATGTCTGAAAAAGCTTTTTGCATTGTATTTAGCATTATATGCGAACGCATGAAAGGGTGAACCTTACCGATACCGGTCAGAAACAGTACATCCTTACCAGGTTCATGGGGTTCGTATCTCATTTTTTCTAGGAAGACATCGGGAGATGCTATATTCTGCAGAGTTTCAAGCAATGATTCTTTTCCTTCCTCGCTTTCAAGAACCGGAATATCGTCAAGCACATCCTCGTCTTCTATGATCGATAGAAAAATATTATACATATCTCTTTCAATAATTCGGAATATATCTGAAGATTCTGAAGTTAATCGTGTAATGAAATCTCGAACAATGAGTTCATGTTTTGGGTCATAACAAAACACATGAATACCGACTTCGTTGGACAGCCCTTTGTTGGTAAGAAAGTTTTCGTCTGAAAGACGTTCTCGTATCCTGTCAAGCTCTACCTTAATATCACTCATTTATCATGTTTCCTTTATCTAAATCAATACTATCTGCTCTAGTTGTAATAAATATTCATGTGCTTACCTTCGGCGCGTCTAGGAAGCCGCGCCCTACAAAAGCCACGTCTTACTGCCTAACCCCTACATAACCCCTACATAACCCCTGCATAACCTCTACACCCTAATGCCTAAATCCTAAAACAATTAAAAGCAACAAGAGCTTTTAAATCGTTGTTTTCTCGTATACCACGTTCGAGTTCTTCGCTAATTAATATTGGATTAAGCACTGTACTACGTACAGTATCAAGGATTTCCGTTTCGACCAAACACTTGGTTAGCACTTGCTTTAACTTTGTTATTGTGCTGTCACTCCATGCTGCAATATCATCGTTTTGTTCTTGCAAACGGGTAAAAAACACATTAAGGTCTTTCCGAGAAAGGGCGAAGTCTAACAAACGGTATTTTTCACCCACAAGGCTTATCATAAACTCTCGTATCAAACGATAATGTCGCATCATTGCATAAAGATTAATCTGTTTTGCTACTCTACTTGGAGCATTCACTATTTCGTTGATTAGGTATGCATTGTCGAGGGCAATAAGCCGCTTGTAACACGCACGAGCAAGGCGCGACACCTGCCGCTCAGTTGGATATTGGAAAAGGTTATCTTTCCTTATTTCATCAATGATTTCATTTAGCGGCTTATTTGCCTGGTGCATCTTTGCGACAATCCGAATTTCATTGAACAAAAACTGCTCCGCTGTCAATCCACCGTAATATTGTGTTGTGGTATCCACAGGTATCACACTCCCAATGTGTATTAGTATATCGAAAATGCTACTTTATGTAAATACTGTCTGTCACCCAATTACATTTGTCGGTCTTGCTTCCACAACAAGCTTAAAATTTGGGGTATACGTAATACTCAAATACCGCCTGTCATCATCGCTGAAAAGTTTGTGGTAGTCCGATGGTATCATGTCTGCTTCGATTCGATATGTCTCCGATTCTGTTAGTGAGCGCAAATTAGAGGGGCTGAGGTCAAATGGTAGATTGACCCATAATTGCAAGCCGTTGTCTGCTTTCCTCATGTCGAATCTATATACCACTTTCTCACCGTAACTATTATATGGTATGATGCCTCCAATGTCATCCCTCAGCGAGCCTAGGCGGATAAAAACAAGTTCCGAAACTAGCTCGCTGTTTTCTATTGCTGAAATATCCTCCCTAACAGCAAATCTATCTAATGGCGAGGTCATAGCAATCGAAACGAGTATGACCGCTCCAATGGAAATAATTCCTATTACAATGTTGAACCGCATAAAATCTCCAGACCTGAGGAGCAGGACAAAAATATAGATATTCGCCGCAAGTATAAAAAGCCCTGCTGCTAGGCTAGCGATTACAACAAAATTCATCCAGGAGCTATAGCTTTCCAGCACCTCCAGAGCAGTGGCAGTACTTTTGAAAAAACGCATTGGCGAAAATATTGGAATACCGATTATTGTTATGGCTGGTATCAGAAGCGCAAATTGAATAAAGCCATATTTTAGACCCTTGTTCGATTTCGGTATTGTCTTTGCGCCCACCGGCACCGTTTGTCTAAGCTGGAAAGGCTTTCTAGGTAGGTCTGCGCCTTTTTTTCTAGCCAGTTCGCGCAAGCCTGCAATGTCCTTGTTGTTCCAAAGATTCTTTGCTGTATTATTTTGTCCGGCAAATATATCTGGACAATAGTGGTTTATGATGTCAACCACAATACTTGTGTTATAGCTGGTTTTCAGAGTGAATTTTTTCTGTTCGTATTTATCTCCCTGGGCGTAAAAAATCTCCAGCTTGTTTTGCTTGTCCGAATAGACCCACACAGCGTTTTTGAGCGGTATAATCCTGACCTTTATACCTGCCAGCATAATCAGGTATTCATTGTCGATGCATATTGGCAGAAGCTGGGTTACTTCGCCCCCTTTGGTAAGGGGAGTTTGAATCACCGGAATTTTCAACTCGACTTTTGTGCCATCTTTCCATGTCTTTTCCAGCTCTGCAAAGGTTTCTACAGGGTTTTTCGTTTTTCTACAGTATTTGTCGATGTCTTTTTTTGCATTGGGTCTCAAAATATGTATAATGTTTCCTATAAACATATAGGGTAGATAAAACAAGCTCAGGGGTAAAATGGCAATAACTGGGTGTGTGACAAGAATTGGTTGCCCCATGGCAGCTTGCCAAAATGTAACAGCAATGACTATGAGAGAGACAATAAGCAGCAGTAAATAAGACTTTATCGAATTGCGTGCTTCTTGCTTTATTAGCTTATTTAGATCATCTATCAAAAAAATCGACCTGCCTTTATATTTAACACAATATATACATCAACGATACATGGAGTATATAGAATGCCGATGTGTAATTTCGCTTGATTAATACTTCGTATCAATCTACGCTCATTCGGTCATGCCCGAGCTAGCTCGGTCGCGACCCTCATTTCCCTTGATTAATACTTCGTATCAATCTGCGCTCATTCGGTCATGCCCGAGCTAGCTCGGTCGCGACTCTCATTTCGCTTGATTAATACTTCGTATCAATCTGCGCTCATTCGGTCATGTCCGAGCTAGCTCGGTCACGACTCTCATTTCGCTTGATTAATACTTCGTATCAATCTACGCTCATTCGGTCATGCCCGAGCTAGCTCGGTCGCGACCCTCATTTCGCTTGATTATAGCACAATTTCGCATTGATTGCACTTTCGTTTTGTTATTGGCAATAATTTGTTAAATGGTGGTTAATATGAAAAAGACCAATTTATTGATTGTACTAGTGCTGCTTATTGTCTTGATTGTCAGCAGCAGTAACTTTTTTCGTAATTCCAATAGAACGCCAGACAGTGCTAGGTCACCTAATGGAATGGAAAGTAGTGATGGTTCTTTTGGGAATGGTGTTAATTCCGAAAATATTCAAAAAGAGCAATTTCGTGCAGTATGGGTGGCAACGGTTTTTAACCTGGACTTTCCCTCTCAGCAAAACCTCTCTGCAGCGGCTTTGCGATGGGAAATTGACGCAATTGTTTCTCAAACTGCACAACTTGGACTCAATGCAATAGTTTTTCAAGTTCGCCCCTCGGGAGATGCTTTTTACAAATCTGACATATTCCCTTGGAGCCAGTGGCTAACAGGCACCCAAGGTATCGGCATCGATAGCTTTGACCCCTTGGAATACTTCATCGAAACCTGCCATGAAAATGGAATTCAGCTCCACGCTTGGTTGAATCCTTATCGCATAATTCACACCAACGACAATAGCGCAGACCCTGATACCCTAGCGGTCAGCAACCCTGCTCGCCTACATCCAGAGCTCACAGTTTCATGGACTGATTCTAGCGGTAATATAGGATTGTTTTATGACCCTGGTTTACCTGCAGCCAGGGAGCTGATAATCAGTGGTATAAGGGAGTTGCTCGAAAGTTATGATATCGATGGTATCCATTTCGATGATTATTTTTATCCAGGTAACGATTTCGATGATACTTCATCATTTGCTCTGTATGGTGATGGTATGGCTCTCGCTGATTGGCGCAGGGATAATGTAAATCAGCTTATATCGGGTATAGGTACAGTTATAAGAGAATTTAATATAGCTCAGGGACGCAATGTGCGCTGGGGTGTTTCTCCCTCGGGTATTTGGATGAATCAAAGTAGCGACCCCTTGGGAGTTCCCACTACATCAGGGCAAGAATCCTACCACGCTTTGTATGCAGATACTCGCCGTTGGGTCACCGAAGAATGGGTTGATTACATCTGCCCACAGATTTATTGGTACATTGGCTTTGAAATTGCTGATTTCCAGTCAATATTGAATTGGTGGGTAGAGCTTTGCGGGGAGAATAATGTTGATCTATATATCGGCCACGCTGCTTATAGAGAGGTGCAAAACGACCAGCCTCCCCATTGGAACGGTGAAATGCTTCGGCAGCTTGAAATGACATCAAGCTTTGATGTAGTTAGGGGTAATGTTTTTTATCGATTCAATTTCATGCGAGGTACTTTAGGAAGGTCTATTCGAGATTTTTATGCCGAAACAGATGGCAAAACATATAGGGATGCTCTAATGCTCATGGATACATTGGCAATCGGCTTTCCTTTGGAAGATGCATCTGTAACAGCCCAGGAAGATGAAACTGTTGGCTACAACATCACTGGTATGTCAGACCCAAGCAAGCCTTTGTATATGAATGGTGAGGAAATAGCAAACCGAACAGCGGAGGGCTTCTTCTTCGTCCATGTCACACTTGAGCCTGGTGATAATGTCTTTACTTTCATCCAAAATGGTCAAAAAGGAGAAAGCAGAACTATCACAAGAGTTCCTCCGCCACCTGCCGGTACAACTACACCATCACCAGTAACTATAAACGAATTGGAACAGGAGACTTATGCGGTTGTCACAGCGAATTACGCTTGGGTCTATCCCTCGAACAGCAGCTACAACGGCTCCGATTGGCCGCTCAAGGAAGGGCAGGTAGACAGGGTGGTTGCCCAGTCCAGTAATGGTTTATACAAACTAGCTAGCGGTTCATGGATTAGCGAAGATTCCATAACACTGAGCATAGAAAATCATTATAGCGAGAATCCACTGGGTAATGGATATTACCGCATTGGGGAAAACTATGACATAATAGCCTGGCAATCTGATGTGAATATAGCCACATATGCTAGTTATGATGGTAAGATGCTAACATTGAGCTTCGGAATGCATAGCCAAATTCCAGAGCTCCAGTTACCAGAGGACTTATCAGAAACGATTTTTGAAAACGTAGACAGTGGGTTCAACGCCGATGCATGTTACTATTCTTTTTACATTAGAGATGACGTAAAACTCGAAGGTTATTATACAGAATATTCAGATGGCGAGTTTCGACTTTATCTCAAAAAGAGGAAAGCATTGTCGCAAAACGATATGCCATTATCAGAGTTTGTTTTCGTTATAGACCCAGGACATGGTGGCGATGACGATGGAGCCATTGGTCCCATGGGGCTTGATTTCCCCGAAAAGGACATCACACTCATTAATGGAAAAAAATTAGCCCAACGCTTGGAAGCATTGGGTGCAACAGTATATATGACTCGTGATTCCGACGAAAACCCATCTGTCCAAAGCAGGATTGATTTATGCTATAATGTAAAGCCTGATTTGTTTATATCTCTCCATGTGAACAGCATTGTTGAAACTACAAATGCTTCGTTGGTACGCGGTTTCACCGTCTGGTATCGCAACTCCATCAGTGAGCAGTTTGCTCAAAGTGCTTTAGACATGATGTATTTCACAAACCCCAGGACGAACCGCAACAGGCTCATCAACCAAGCCAATTTCTTCGTTTGTCGCCCTTCCTGGGTACCCTCGGTAATCTTGGAATCCAGTTTCATATCGAACCTGGACGATTTCATCTGGCTAATAGACCCAATACAACAAGACAAAATGGCAGAAGCCACAGTCGATGCAATCCTCGAATATTTTCAATGAGCCTATGAACGGAGGGACGGTTCTTTTGTTCAGAGGGAACGAGCCGTTTGAATTAAAGGGAAAGAACGATCCCTCTGAACAAAAGAACCGTCCCTCCGTTCACACCGTCCCTCCGTTCACACGTATTTTTCTTGTGTTTTATTTTAATTCAGATTATAATCAAGCGAAATGAGAGTCGCGACCGAGCTTGCTCGGGCATGACCGAATGAGCGCAGATTTCAGCGTAGCTTTAATCAAGCGAAATGATAATTTTGAATGTTAATTCATAAGCGATAGGAGTAATAAAATGGAAAAAACAACTATGACCCTTGATATTGTTCAAACGAAAAACATATTCGAGCCTGGAAAT
Source organism: Oscillospiraceae bacterium (assembly GCA_009777775.1). GTDB lineage: Bacteria > Bacillota > Clostridia > Oscillospirales > Oscillospiraceae > WRMH01. The sequence goes on along the minus strand of WRLE01000003.1, from coordinate 93,498 downwards.
ACAGCTGCTTGGGACTTTTTGATGAGTTTTGCTTACCCATGGGAAGCTCTTCCACAGATTAACGAGTTTATCCTTGAATTGGGTGCCACATTGGACGAATCCGAGTATGAGCATCCCAGTAGTGACGTTTGGATCCATAAAACAGCCACTGTAGCTCCCACTGCATTCATCGGAAGTGCGGTGATAATTGGTGCAGAAACAGAAGTGCGCCATTGCGCATTTATACGCAACAGCGCCTTAGTTGGGAGCAACGCAGTTATCGGTAATTCCACTGAGCTGAAAAATGTGATTTTGTTCAATGGTGTTCAAGTGCCGCATTTTAATTATGTTGGTGACTCCATTCTTGGCTATAAATCACATATGGGTGCAGGTTCCATTACATCAAATGTGAAAAGCGATTCCTCCTTGGTCACTGTGTCATTTGGAGATGAGCGTATTGAAACAGGTATGAAAAAATTCGGTGCTATACTTGGAGACAGAGTGGAAATTGGTTGCAACTCCGTATTAAACCCAGGTTCGGTCATTGGTTCTGACACAAATATTTACCCATTGTCCTCGGTGCGAGGCTTTGTACCTGCGAAAAGCATTTATAAACGTCAAGGCGAGGTTGTGGAAAAGTATTAGCATGTCTTGATGCGCTGCACTGGTTGCCGTGGAAACCTTGCGGCGCGTCTGGGAAGCCGCGCCCTACAGAAGCCGCGCCCTACAGAAGCTGTACGCTATAGTAGGTGCGCTGCACTGGTTGCCGTGGAAGCCTTGCGGCGCGTCTGGGAAGCCGCGCCCTACAGAAGCCGCGCTCTACGGATGCCGCGCTCTACGGATGCCGCGCTCTACGGATGCCACGTTTTATATTACCAAGTACGAAACCAGAATTCCTAGTTACTAACTCCTAATTCCTAACCCCGCATTCCTAATTCCTAACTCCTCATTCCTAATTCAATATCAGAGTCCCAATATCTCATATAGATTGTTTTTATACGCTTCGACGCCTGGCTGGCCGAAGGGGATAACACCGGATACGATTGCAGAGATTGCGCAGGAGCGTTCAAAGAAATATGCGAGTGCACCATATGAAGCTGCAGACATATTAGAAACGCTAAGTTCCATTACTGGAACACCACCTTCTATATGTGCTTTTTTCACAGCTTGAGAAGCCGACCGATTAATCTCATCAAGCTCCATACCTGCTAAAATCGTAATTTTGTCGTCATGGAGCGGTCCGCCTGGAATCATAGGATTTACTCGAGGAGCATCAAAGGAGACGAATGTTTCCATCAGTGTCCGCTCCCCTTCTTGAATATATTGCCCTAATGAATGTAAATCAGCGGTGTAATCTGCAGAGGCTGGGAAAATGCCAATCCCATCTTTTCCTTCGCTTTCGCCAAAGAGCTGCTTCCACCACTCTCCCATATAACGAAAAGCCGGTTCAAAACAGGCAAGCATTTCAATTTTCTTACCCTTTCTGTATAGAAGCTGTCGAGTGGCAGCATATAGACAAGCGTTATCTACACCATTTTCCAATTCCTCCAAGGCACCAGCCATCATCGCATCAATATCTATCCCAGCAACTGCACAGGGGAGCAAGCCAACTACTGTAAGAACACTGTATCTCCCACCCACTCGTTCTGGCATTTCAAGACAATCATAACCTTCTCGGTTTGCCATTTCATTTAGAGGTGAGCCGGCATCAGTGGTTACATAGAGACGCTCTTTTAGACCCATCGCACCATATTTTTCCTCCAGCATTGCTTTGAAAAAGCGAAGTGCTATTGCTGTTTCTATGGTTGAACCGGATTTTGATATTACATTAACCGAGAAGTCTCTCTCCCCTATCATTTCCATCACATCATTTAGGTATGCTCCTGATGCGTTATTACCCGCAAAATATATGTCTGGGGTATCTTTGCTCAAAAAATTGTAATTTGGCGACACAATATAATCAATTGCTGCTCGCGCGCCAAGATAAGAGCCTCCAATTCCTAGCACCACCAGCACTTTCGACTGCTCTCGTATTTTTTTAGCAATTTCTTTAATTTTACCCGAAAGCTCAGTATCATAGTCCTTTGGTAGAGTGACCCAACCCGATTCGTACAATGTTGTTATTTCCGAAAAGGCACTTTGTGTATCTATACTTGATAGCTCGTTTTCATCAATAAAATCTGAAACTCCGCTGATATCGACTTTTACCATATTTATTTGCTCCCTTGTATTAATTATATCCATCAATGATTGAAAAATTTCACATTTGTTTCCATAATTATTATCGGTTTTCCACTATGATAGCATTAATAGGCAATAGTTACAATGTTACTGCACAGAAACCTCGCGATTACTAGTCACGGGCTGCTATTGCATTTTACCGCTATATCTGCTAGAATCACCACAGTATGCGGGCGTAGTTCATTGGTAGAATGAAAGCTTCCCAAGCTTTAGAGGGGGGTTCGATTCCCCTCGCCCGCTCCAAGAAACCTTGCATAATAAACATGATTAGGAGAATAAAAATGAACAACCAGCAAGAACCCTTTAGTACCAAAGGCGCTTCCCTGGGAAAAAGCACTGCAAAGAAACGTAAATCTCTTCTTCCCCTGCTTAGAAAATCAACACTTGCTCTGTTAATATTGGTTAGTATGTTACTCACCATGCTTTCAGGCTGCGGCAGCAACACAAACACCGACGCTTCACCTTCTTCACAGCCTGATTCATCCAATAACGAAAACATTGATTCAACAAACGATACTGAAAACAATGGAGAAGGCTCTGAAGTAACGCAATTCGATCCATCAGGCTATTTAAGCTTCGACTACAGCAACAACATCGACAATGATGGCTTCTGGGTAGGAGTTAGAGCCCTTGACCATGTCGAGCTTTTTGAATATGATAAAATAGCCATACCGAACCATGTTCATTATATATCAGATGAGCTAGTTGATAACGAAATTTATTATATAATGGCTGAGTTTCCCATGGAAACGATCGTAACAACTCGTGAAGTTGTCTTGGGAGATACTGTGAATATCGATTATGTCGGCAGCATAGATGGTGTGGAATTTGATAATGGTTCAACTATGGGAATGGGCGTGAATGTTGTAATTGGTGTGACAAATTATATCGACGATTTTCTCGAACAATTGATTGGCCATTTGCCAGGTGAGACAGTTTTCGTGGAAGTTACTTTCCCAGATGATTATCACGAGCCTTCGCTACAGGGGAAAGATGCTCTCTTCGTGACGGAAATCAACTATATTTACGAGTCTTCGGAGCCCGAGCTTACTGATGAATTTGTATATAACAATTTGAATATATATTATAGTTGGACAACAGTTGATGAAATGCGAGACGACATTCGTACAACCCTGAGAAGGTCAAATATGCAGCAATACCTTCAGGATTATTTTTCAACACAAGTCACGGTGATTTCTGTTCCCGAAACTATTTTAGAATATCAAAGGAACTCTATGCTAAACTCATATTCCGAATATGCATTCTATTATTTCGGGATGGAGCTGGAAGAGTTTGTAATCGGCTTTTATGGTATGGAAAGCATAGATGAGCTACTTGAACAAATGGAGTTCGATATATACGATAATGCTGTGTTCTGTTTGGTTGTTCAAGCAATTGCTGAAGATGCTGGTATTGTAGTCAGCGAACAAGACCTGACGGATTTCTTTTTAGGCTATGACGGAATGGGCGACTACTCTATATATGAAGAACAATATGGCTTACCATATCTCAAACAATTCGTCCTGAGCCAAATGGTATTTGATTATATCGAGGAAAACGCAGATTATCAATAAGTCTATAATCAATCTTCAAAAGACACCACACCGGCTGTATGGGCCGGTGTGGTGTTTTAACGAGGAAAGGGGGCAAAACATGGAAAGGGCTTGCGAGTCTAGGCAGTTGCATTATACCTCATTGTCACATATCACACAACAAGTAAATAAGCATACATTCATGCCGTGACGTAATAGCTTACATTATCTAGTACCAGATTTACAATTGCTGCAATGGTTGCAATTTTCTTTGGGTTTTTCGCCGAAATACCGAAGCAAATAAGCCCGTAGGCACCTTCCTGTTTCGCAGTAGGCTATCATTTTATCCAGCCTTGCCATATCGCGAGCAAAAATAGTACGACGCTCTTTTTCGGATAAATCCCTATTATTATCTGAATTAGCGATAAAATGCTCTGCTATGCCAATATCATCATTGGAAAACAGCAAAATGCAATCAGATGGCTTACCGTCACGCCCCGCTCGTCCAGCTTCTTGATAATAGCTTTCAAGGTTTTTAGGCATATTATAGTGAATCACATATCTCACATTGGGTTTATCTATCCCCATACCAAAGGCGTTGGTAGCCACCATTACATCTGCTTTGTCGCTGATAAATTCGTCCTGATTGAGCCGCCTGTCTTCATCGGTCATCCCAGCGTGGTAACGAGCCACAGCTATGCCTTGTCGTTTCAATTGTGCATATATTTCATCTACAGTCTTTCGTGTCGTACAATATACAATGCCACAATTGCGAGAGCTTCCTTTGTGCTTTTCTTCAATAATTTTTCTAAAATAATTAAACTTGCTTGCTGGACTAGCCACTTGTAAATAAAGATTGGGTCTGTCAAATCCAGTAGTAATATTCATTGGGTTTTTAAGTCCCAATAATTCTATCACGTCCTTTTTTACTTCATTGGTTGCAGTTGCAGTAAAGGCACCAACAACAGGACGTGAATTAATACTATTAAGGAACTTTGGAATGTTGAGATAGCTGGGACGAAAATCCTGTCCCCATTGGGATACGCAATGGGCTTCATCCACAGCTAAAAGTGCAATTTTCGCAGTACGAACAAAATGCATAAACTCATCATTTTGCAATCTTTCCGGCGCGACATATATTATCTTATATTGCCCACTGGCAGCCCGTTTCAATGCTAAACGATATTGTGTAGAAGATAATGATGAGTTAATATAGGCTCCAGCTATACCGCTTTTTAAAAGTTGTGTCACCTGGTCTTTCATGAGAGATATAAGTGGTGAAACAACCAAAGTCACGCCATCGAGCATCATTGCTGGTAATTGGTAGCAAATCGACTTTCCAGCACCAGTGGGCATGACCCCCATGACATCCCTGCCAGATAACAGTGCGTCTATCAGCTCTTCTTGCCCAAGGCGAAAGGAATTATGTCCGAAGAATGTTTTTAGTGTTTCGTATTTTGTCATTGGTCTATATTTAATCTGCCTCATTCGTTTCTGTAAGGTTAATTGGAGATTGAAGTTTGTCTGTTGTTTGGAGTAAATTTGGAAAACCCCATTGGCGAAGCACTTCAAAAACCCCAATTGCCACAGCATTGGAGAGGTTTAGGCTTCGAGCATCATTAACCATGGGCAACCTGACACATTGCTCTAGATTTTTGCGCAAAAGGCTCTCGTCCAATCCTTTTGTTTCACTGCCAAAAAATAGAAATGCATTATCTTTATAGCTTGGCTCTGTATAGAGCCGGCTGCTCTTTGTGGAAAAATAATGAAATTCAAAAGCAGCAGTATCAGGAGCTGTCTCATTTTCGCCAAGGACACCCTTAGATACAGTTTCAAAAAACTCAGAAATACTCCCATAATAGGAAATGTCTAAAAGATGCCAATAATCTAATCCTGCCCTTTTCAGTTTGCTATCATCAACCACAAAACCCATGGGTCCAACAAGATGCAGCCTTGCTCCTGTAGCAGCGCAGGTTCTTGCGATATTTCCTGTATTTTGAGGTATCTGCGGCTCCACTAATACAATATTGAGTCTCATTTAATGCACCTTTTTTCCTAAAGACACACAAATCTACTATGCTGATTTGTTAGCATCAATATTTTATCATTAGCGTACAGCTTTGTCAAAAAGCCAAATTTCTCAAAAGTGCTTGCTTTTTGTACCTTTTTTTGGTAGAATACCACGGCAATTGACGCACGGTTTTTGATTTTTTGCTTTGTGTCTTACTATGAAAAATCTGTATATTCATAGTTGGATTGGCAAAAGAAGTGATGAAACCGGAGGACGACTCCTGGATACATATATATCTAACTTGGAGTTCGTAACAACAAATTTTATGGAGGAATATCAATGGCAGTAGTTTCTATGAAGCAGCTTCTTGAAGCAGGTGTTCACTTTGGTCATCAAACGAGAAGATGGAATCCGAAAATGGCTTCGTATATATATACGGAACGCAACGGAATCTATATAATCGATTTGCAAAAGACCGTTAGAAAACTGGAAGAAGCATACAATTTCATCCGCGATGTGACGGAAAGCGGCGGTAGCGTACTTTTCGTCGGTACAAAAAAGCAAGCACAAGATTCCATTCGTGAAGAAGCAGAACGTGTCGGAATGTTTTTCGTCAACGCTCGCTGGCTCGGCGGAATGCTCACAAACTTTAAAACAATGCGAACAAGGATAGATAGGCTTGCTCAACTTAGGAAAATGCAAGATGACGGAACATTCGACATTTTACCGAAGAAAGAAGTCATAAAGCTCACCAATGAGATAAACAAGCTTGAAAAATACTTAGGCGGTGTCAAGGATATGAATCGCCTACCAGCTGCTCTTTTCATCATAGACCCTCGCAAAGAACGAAATGCAATTGCTGAAGCTCGTAAATTGGGCATACCAATTGTTGCTATCGTTGACACCAATTGCGACCCCGATGAAATAGATTATATTATCCCTGGAAACGATGATGCAATTCGTGCCATACGTCTCATATCACAGGCAATGGCAAATGCAGTTTTAGAAGGTCGTCAGGGAGCCGATGCCAGAGAAGCCGAAGCCGCTGAAATGGCTGGAGAAGTATTCGATGTAAGCGAAGCTACGGATTCCGATGTGCAAACTGAAGAAGTACCCGCAACAGCAGCCGTAGTTTAGTCTTGAATATAAAATAAAACTAACGACCCTCATATGAAAGGATTGAAATATATGTCATTTACCGCACAGGATGTGAAAGAACTCCGTGAAGCTACAGGTGTCGGCATGATGGATTGCAAAAGAGCCTTAACTGAAGCCGATGGCGACATGGAAAAGGCAATCGAAATATTACGTGAACAAGGTCTGGCATCTGCACAAAAAAAAGCGGGAAGAATCGCCGCTGAAGGCGTTGCGTATGCAGCAGTGTTCGGCGACATTGGCGTTGTAGTGGAAGTAAATTCAGAAACCGATTTCGTTGCAAAAAACGAAATGTTCATGGATTTCGTCAAAGGTACTGCCGAGGCTGTTGCCAATGATTCACCCAGCGACTTAAACGCTTTGCTCTCTGGAAAGTTTCCTGGAATCGACAAGACAGTTGAAGAACAACAACAGGAGATGATACTCGTCATTGGCGAAAATATCTCCATTCGCCGTTTTGCAAGATATGCTGATGGGCTCAATATACCCTATATTCACGCTGGAGGAAAAATCGGCGTAATCGTAAACTTGGATGTTTCTGGCATCTCTAATATAGATGCCGTTGCAGAGCTTGGCAAAGATATTGCCATGCAGATTGCTGCAATGCGTCCAACTTATTTGGACATCACAGCAATAGACCCTGCTGATCTCGAGAAGGAACGGGAAATTCAATTATCCATCGCAATGGAAGAAAACAAAGAAAACAACATTCCCGAAGATAAATCAGCGGAAATCGCAGAAAGAAAAGTAATAGGTCGGATTAACAAGTTTTATGAGGAAGTGTGCCTATTAAATCAACCCTTTGTCAAAGGCGATAAAATAACTGTGGAAAAGCACGTCAACGAAGTTGCTAAAGGCTTGGGTGGCAGTATTGTCATCAAAGCTTTCACACGTTTTGAAAAGGGCGAAGGCATTGAAAAGCGTCAAGATGATTTCGCTGCTGAAGTGGCAAACATGGTTTCTCGTTAAATTTAATCTTTCCAACAAAAAATAATACATTATGGGCAAATCGAACCAATCGGTGCGATTTGCCCATTTATTTATCTAGATTAAAAAATTATGCAAAACGGAGTTCACCTGTTGCGCTTTCGATGATGTATTGTCCATTGTCTGTTGTAATAAGCCAAACTGGAGCCAAAACGCCATCACCGAATGAACCAACCACATTATGCTGATACCCAGCCTCCACCCTTGTTATTTCCGTGCATATGATATTTCCCTTTCTCACCGCAGACAAGAAAACCATAAGAACATTGGCAAGGCTGTCAATTGGCTCCCCCTGTTCCAATGGTTCGATACCCGTTGCCAAGCGCCCTTTGATGTTAATAAGACTGTTATTTCGAAAAATAAATTCAAGATTGCAATTAAATATAAGCACATCCTCATACTTTATTATTGCCTTCACTGTTTCAATGCTGTCTTCATAAGTCAGTTCATATGAGATATTTTCTTGTTCCATTGATTTTAAAAAGTTTTCAATTGTGTCAAGGGGGTTATTTTCGGACAATATAACTTTTTCATAAACCCAAATTTCAAAATCGCCACCGCTGTAAAACTCTGCCGCTCCAATATTCGCGCTATCGTAATGATAAATAACACCTTGCTCAGTAATATCGACTTGACCTAAAAACAACCTCGCTATTTCCCTTTCCATGTTTGTGTCTCGATTCGTTCGCATGGTCACCAAGGAATCATTGGTTTTGATGTTTTCAGGACTTAATGATATTCCATTTAATTGTAGAATCTCACAAAGACTCTCAATAGCCGCACGCCTCTCCCGAGCATCAGCAAAATTGTCCATTAAAATAATAGACAAAAAAAACACATTAATAAGCAAAAGAGCACAAATCGTTAAGTTTTTGACTTTTGAAATACTCAAGGGAAAAACTCCATTATTCATTGTTTCCGCAGCGGCGCGTCTGGGAAGCCGCGCCCTACGAATATTGTTTCCGCAGCGGCGCATCTGGGAAGCCGCGCCCTACGAATATTGTTAATTGTTCATTGTTCATTAAATGCTGTCCACATTGGTTGGATTCGGTCGGCTCCTGTGTCTATGTAGCATAGGGTGAACTCGCTTTTGGCTGCGGCGAATATTTGTCTTTCTGGGGCTAGACTCGTGTATGCTCCGCTCAATGAATAACTGCGAAAACGAAGCTCCATTTCAGTCAGAATACCATCTGTAAATGTGAGTTTTCCTGCATATCCATCTTCATAAACATGAATTCGCCCACCTGCGATATAATATGCAAAATACAAAGTCAACATATCCTGGTTGCCATATTCCATATACTCTAAAAAGACTTCTGCACCGCTCCCCATATTGCCTATTGTTTCAGCGATAAGACTTCGTGCTTTTTCGATAATAGCTAATTCGCCATTGAGTCGTTCCTCATCGTTAAGGGGTGCAAAGTCAGTGCGTCTAAAGAATAAGCATCCTTGTCCATCGGCTCGAATATTGTATTGAGCTCCCGCTCTGACAAGAACATCAGCAATTGTATAGGGTAGATAGGTATCACCGCTGTATCCCAATATATCTAATACATAGTCAAGTTGCTCATCGGCGCTCCCAATTGTGGAAGCGCGTATATCAGGATGGTTATTTCCTTGAAAAATGAGCATATAAGGTGCCACTGAAGCCGCATAAATATTCGTTTCATATGCGAAGTATGTGCCATTTTCATTGTAATTTTCTATATCTTGCGCTTTAGTGGCAGACGATGCTGTTTCAGAGCTATAGAAAAGTCCATTTTCAGCATCTTGAAAATAAACGCTGCTCCTATCGTTGCCAAAAGCCACAAACACCCTACGCAAGGAAACATCGCCAATTTCATCGGACACTACAGCACCAAGCCAACTTCCTAAAATCGACAGTTTAATTGGATAATTATACTCATAATAGACACCAGGCAAAAGAAGAGCTTCTCGCCATGTACTCTCTTCGACTTCCCTGGGTAATGCCGCCGAGCCTAGAGCCTCACCTAAAATACTGCTCGTCCTATCATAAATAAGATTTCGCATTGCTATATCATATTTTAGACCATACCGCTCCCCATTTGCCAAGGTTATAACAATGGCGGAGGGTCTACTAGCTTCGATGAAATGAGTACCATCTGAATCGGTTGTTGCTGCTCCCGAGTTTCTTCTGTTTGCTGTAATGCTTGCAACTAAAGGTATTGTTGCAAAGAAATCGTTGAACAAACCAGTAGCATTACCAAGGAATAGCGCAGATGCTAATAATCCAACGATGACCACCGTTTTAATCCATTCTAAAAACCTTCTTGGTTTAGTTACACTCATGTCACAACTCCTTCAATAGGCAATGTTATTGTAACAGTCGTACCCTCCCCCTGTTTGCTTTCAATGGAAATATCTCCATTATGTCTTGAGATTATTTCCTTTGCAATGGACAGTCCTAAACCAGTTCCGCCCGATTCTCGCGCCCTTGCCTTATCAACACGATAGAAACGGTCGAAAACGCGCCCAAGATCCGCTTCGGGAATCCCAATGCCGGTATCAGATATTTTTATCCAAATATTGCTAGTGGCGCAGCCGCAGATGATATCGATTCTGCCACCATCTGGAGTATATTTAAGCGCATTTGAAACGATGTTCATGAACACCTGCTCGATGCGAGAACGGTCACCTTTAATCATTGGCAACTCGTTTTCCACATTCATATTGATTTCTTGCTCATGCCTTTGCGCCTCCAAAGCTACTGCAATATATATGTTCCTTAAAGACTGCTCAACTGAAAACTCGCTAACAGACATAACAGTGGTACCAGAATCGAAACGCGATAGTTCCAAAAGGTCTCTCACAATTTCAGCCATTCTATCGCTTTCATTGAGAATGACATTTAAAAACTCAGTTTGCTTTTCACGAGCCAATTGCTCAGTCTCCGATATTGTTTCTGCATAGGTCCGAATGCTGGTAAGTGGCGTGCGCAGTTCATGGGACACATTGGCAACAAATTCCTGTCGCAGTTTTTCAGCTTTTCTCAACTCTTCCAACATGGTCTCAATCTGTTGAGCCATATCGTTGAATGTTGTTGCTAATATGCCTATTTCATCATCGGATTCCACATTGATTTTTGTGGAAAAATCTCCATCAGCCATGGATTTAGCAGCGGAGGTCATCCCTTTAATGGGTGACAAAAGCGTTTGGGATATAAACAAGCTAATGACAATGGAAATTACGAAGCCGATTCCAACTGTCCGCAGAATGATGCCATACATTTCATTAATTAGGTTCTCTGTGGTCTGTTTGTTGTCTATTATATACAAAAGATATTTCCATTGACTATTCTCTGAAAAAATTGGTACAGCCACATCCATATATCCAGCCCTTGTGCTACCCTTCACCGGCTCTGTACCGATGATAGCCGATGTGATACTGGGAGTGATTTCCAATGCTGCACTTTCATCGGTGCTGGAAGTCATCAAAGTTTCACCGGTTGCTCCATCGAGTACATAATAATGCCTCGTGCTTCTATCTATTCCAAGTTCACCCGCAAAAACCTTCAGTACCTCGCCCATTCCATATACAGCATCTTCAAGCATCGCCACTCGTCGCAGCTCGCTCACCAATTCTGTTTGTGAGATTACAATTTCCATTTGAGCATAAAACTGGGAAGTGAAAAATTCCTGCACTCCCCTGATGAAAAACACAAGAACAGCAACCATTAGTAGCACGATTACCAACAGCATTATGAATACTAGCTTAGCGCGTAAACTCTTTCCCACTCTTTGCTCCTAAATCACATTAATACCGTAACTATCAGATGATTGCTATTCTTGTTTTGTATACTATATTGCTGCATCTCGAGACTCAATTATGTCAGGGTTCGTAATAGTAGCCCACGCCTCTTTTTGTCATGATATATCGGGGAGTACTGGGGTCTTCTTCGATTTTTTCCCTCAGTCTTCTAATGGCAACATCCACCGCTCTTAGATCACCAAAGTAATCATATTGCCAGACTTCGTGGAGAAGCTCCTCCCGGGTAAATACCTTATCGGGACTTGCTGCCATATATGAAATCAACTCGAACTCCCTTTGGGTCAATTCCGCTGCCTTGCCGTTAATAAAAACGTCAAATCGTTCTATATCGATGATTAAACCTCCAGCTGTATCTTCTTGATCATCCTTAGCACTATTGGCATCTGTCCTTCTAATATTGGCTTTTATCCTTGCTTGAAGCTCCTTAATCGAAAAGGGTTTCGTTATATAGTCATCGGCTCCGATGTCAAGCCCAAGAACCTTGTCGGTTTCTTCTTCCTTTGCTGTGAGCATAATAATCGGAGTAATGTTATCTTGCTCCCGAATGCGCCTACAGACTTCGAATCCGTCAAAAACCGGCAACATTACATCAAGTAAAATCAAATCGGGACGGTTGCGCATATATTGATCTATCGCCGTTTGTCCATCATAGGCAACAATAATATCAAAACCTTCGTTGACCAGATTAAAGCTTAAAATGTCAACAATGTTTTTTTCATCGTCCACAATCAAAACCAGTTTACCCATTGTTTCCTCCATTTAAACCATCAAGGATGTTTTTTGCTTTCATTATACCGACTATGGTTTTCGCATCACGTATTTTATTTTCCATTATCATATCAAATATTTCATCGATGGCAATTGCCTCAACGCTGAGAAACTCGTCATCATCCAGGTGCATCTCCCCAGCCTGCAGGTCAAGGGCTAGATAGATATACAAAGTTTCTCTGTTGATACCAGGTGAAGGATAAATCGCACCCAAATCAATTAACCTGCCAGCTGTGCATCCTGTCTCTTCAGATAGTTCCCGAATGGCGCAATTTAGAGGTTCTTCACCAGCTTCCAACACCCCTGCTGGTATTTCAATGATTTCTTCGCCAACGCAATACCTGTATTGACGCACCATGAGAATTTTGTTGTCATTCGTGACCGGTACTATTGCAACACCACCAGGATGGACAATCACTTCCCTTTTGACTTGTTTCCCGTTTATAAGTTCCACATTATCCATTCGGACATTGACAATCAAGCCTTCATATACGGTGCTAGTATCAATTTGCTTTTCAAAATGTGTCATTTTATATGCTCCTTTGCGCTATATCTTTCGCACTATAGTATTACAATAATTGCTGCTCTAAAGTATCAGCGACCAGTTTAAGAGTCCTTATGCGTGCGAATTGTTTATCATTTGACTCAACCACAGTCCAGGGAGCCCAAGGAGTGCTTGTACGATGGAGCATTTCATCCACAGCAGTTTCGTACTCATCCCATTTTTCCCTGTTTCTCCAGTCTTCATCAGTTATTTTAAACTGCTTTAGAGGATTTGATTGTCTATCGTTGAAACGGCGCAATTGCTCATCATTATCAATATGGAGCCAGAATTTAAACATTATTGTTCCATGGTTATTTAAATGGAGTTCCATTTCATTTATTTCATCGAAAGCACGTTTCCACTCCTCTTCGCTACAAAAACCCTCTATGCGCTCCACCATGACTCGACCATACCAAGAACGATCAAATATGGTAAAATGCCCATCTTTAGGCATTGCTTTCCAGAATCGCCACAGATAATGTTGGCTCAGTTCGCTTTGTGTCGGTGCGCTGATGGGGACGACTTCGTAACCCCTAGGATCTAGGTATTCAGTGAGCCTACGAATATTTCCACCTTTACCTGCCGCATCCCAGCCTTCATATGCTATTACAACGGGCCTTCGTTTTGAATACAACAAATACCCGAGTCGCGAGAGCTTTTCTTGATAATATGTCAACTGTTGACGATAATCCTTGTTTTTTAGGGCTTTGTTTAGGTCGATTGAACTGAGAATAGAATTATTTGTGCTTTCTATTTTGTTTAGTTCAGCATCATTATCCTTTGACTTCGCTCCATTTGATACCGTATCATCGCTTGTATCAGAATCTGCTTCGTCATTATCTGTGCTGATCGCCGCTTCTTTTGACTCAGCATTTTTAGCATCTATGGCTGCTTCGATTTTTTCAACGATTATTTTGCATATTTTATGGGTGGCATAATTCATATCATTGGCTTCTATTATGCTCCACTTGCTATATTCAGGATTGCTTTGCTTTATCATATCGCTATAATAATCCAAGTATTTTTCATAATTATAGTTTTGTGATATATCCGTTGAATCAACTCGCCATTCCGTTTCAGGATTATCTAACAAATTGTCGAAACGCTCCTTTTGCTCGCTTTGGCTTATATGGAGAAAGAACTTTATAATTAGTGTTCCATCTTCTGTTAGTTGACGCTCAAAGGCATTGACATCATTATAAAATCCAGTTATCTCCATTTCGCGCAGGGGTCTTTGTTCTATACTCTCTGGTAGGAGCGTTCTATGCCAACTCCTATCTAATATGGCGATTCTCCCCTTTGCTGGAGTTTTTATCCAAAAATTCCACAAAAAGGGCCGCATAACAATGTCTTCATTTACTTTCCCATATGTATATACATTGTATCCCCTAGGATCAAGGGGATGGAGAACCTTAGATATATACGTACCTTTCCCCGCTGAACTCCAACCTTCAAAGACTATCATCACAGGGATGCCTTTTTCCTTTATAACTTGCTGAAGCCCTGTCATGCGCTCCGAGAGCACTTTCATCTCCGATTTATATTCCTTGTTTTTCATCCTCACAGACAAATCGATATCACGTAGCATAATTCACACCTACCTTCATTATTATATATATTGGTTTTCATAAATTACATCATATCAAAAGTGTAGCAATGCGTCAATGATGGTTTACCAACTAACTATTTACTTTTTGGCCATAAAATGCTAGAGTATATGGTAGTTGATTTCGTAAATTGTTAGCATTGGGAATAGGTGATTTTCCATGAAAGTAGTTTTGCAAAATTTAACAAAAGTCTTTCCCAGTCGTAATAAAAAGACCCAAGATGATGTCATAGCTGTCAATGATTTTACCTTTGAAATACCCGATGGGCAGCTCATCGGTCTCCTTGGACCATCTGGCTGCGGGAAAAGCACAGCCCTTAACCTTATTTGTGGCTTGCAAACACCCACAAGCGGTAAAATATACTTCGATGATGTGGATGTCACTGATCTCCCACCTGAAAACAGAGGGGTTGGCCTTGTTTTTCAAAATTATGCCCTTTATCCCCATCTGACCGTTATGCAAAACATCATCTTCCCCTTGCAAAATCTCAAAGGTAACCAAAAGCTATCTAAAACAGAAATGCAAGACAAAGCAAATGAAGTCGCTGCTTTGGTGCAAATTGGCGAATTAATGGAGCGCAAACCCAACGAATTATCAGGTGGTCAGCAACAGAGGGTAGCCATAGCGCGAGCTTTGGTGAAGATGCCCAGTGTGCTTCTACTGGATGAGCCTTTATCAAACTTAGACGCGCGGCTGCGGCTCCAAACAAGGGAAGAACTAAGGCGAATACAGCGGGAAACTGGAATAACAACGATTTTCGTGACCCATGACCAGGAAGAAGCCATGAGCATTTCCGATATGATTGTTGTCATGAGAAGTGGTATTGTTGAACAAATCGGGAAACCCCAGGATGTATACGACAGCCCTGAAAATCGTTTCGTTGCCACTTTCCTGGGTACCCCTCCAATCAACCAATTTACAGGAAGAATATCACAAGGTTCGCTATTTGTGGGCGATGATGAAATATTTAAAACAAATGACATCCTCGACCAACCTGTCTATGTGGGAATACGTCCCGAAGGCTTTATAATCGATGAAAATGGTCCCCTTCATTGCAAATTGCATAATATTGAAGTAATGGGTAGGGATTTCAGCGTTATCACCAGTCACGAAGCATCAATAAATCCAACAATACGCTCCATTGTCAGTACGGATAGCGCAGCCTCGCTCCAGTCCGATGTGATTAACTTTTCCATTAGACCCGAGAAGCTCTTTGTCTTTGCCCAGGATACCGAAAAACGTATAATCGTCTGAGAAACGAGTAATACAAATGGAAAAAAGAAACAACAAAGCCTGGTTCTATTTATTGCCAGCGATGCTATTTTTGGGGTTCTTCATGGTATATCCCCTCATTGATGTGTTTATTTACTCTCTGGAGGAAGGATACAATTCTGCATCCCAGACTTTTTTTGGTGTGGGTAGCTATAACTATTCCTTCGTACTCCATGACCCGTATTTTTTACAAGCTGTGAAAAATACTTTTATTTTAGTGATATTCACAGTTCCCCTTTCCACAGGTATCGCCTTGCTAATATCTACTGGATTAAACTCAATAAAAGCTTTGAAAAACCTTTTTCAAACCATATATTTCCTCCCTTATGTAACTAATACACTTGCCGTTGGACTCGTATTTATGATTTTGTTTAATAAAACGGAGTACACTGACGGACTAGTCAATCTTATTATAAGGATGTTTGGTGGTAATTCCATTGATTTCATCGATGGTCCTTATTGGGCGAAAATGTTTGTATTATGCTTTTATACCATATGGGTGGTCATGCCATTTAAAGTTTTAACCCTCACCAGTGCCCTTGCTTCTGTGAACCCCCAATACTACGATGCTGCAAAAGTAGATGGCACATCCAAGTTTCGGACATTTACTAAAATCACCCTACCCATGATTTCACCCATGCTTTTCTACCTGATTATCACAGGTTTCATCGGAGCTTTCAAAGCATACAGCGATGCCGTTGCTCTCTTTGGCACAAACCTAAACGCAGCAGAAATGAACACCATCGTAGGCTATATCTACGATATGCTCTACGGCGACAGCGGCGGCTACCCCTCCTTCGCCTCCGCAGCAGCAATCATCCTATTCGCCATAGTTTTAACCATTACCTGCATCAATTCACTAATCAGTAAACGATATGTGCATTATTAAGAACAGCTCTCTTGCATTGGTAATTGCGAATGTTTTAAAAACATTACACACAAATCACTGCACAAGAAAGCTGAACCATTACGCTATTTATTTAGTTAATCTAGAGTAGCAAGTTTCCTTTTAGGGTGATTTTTTACCTGCTTTATTATTGGATCTACAATTGATGATTCTGCGTTTTATTAGTATAGCTGGGATATATATTAATGGTACTGCACCATATACTTTATATGTGATCAAGAACATAGGTAACATAGCAGCATTATACTTTTCTATTACTATACCAACAATGCTTATAATCATTGCAACTACTAAATAAACTGATGCTAATACTTTATCGAGTTTTTTAATTTAAACACCCCATTTCATAAAGTCACAAAACAATTAGTACTCTTGCATTTTAAGTAATTTTATAATCACATTACACACCCTAAACATATTAATAAAACACAAAATTTATTGGCAACCATACACCTCGAATTTCATAAATTTATACTTATGTAAAAAGGTATCACATTATGACTAATCTCAACCAAGTTAAGATTTCTTCGCCAAATCGTGGGAAAATAGGTAAAGCAATCATTTACATATTTCTGGGCATTTGGGCTATCATGGTGTTGTTTCCATTTTATTGGATGCTACTCACCTCTGTTAAAAGCTATAGTGCATATAACTCGGAATATGTACCTAAACTCTTTACCCTATCTCCCACGATGGAAAACTATATCTCTGCATTTTCCGCAGTACCATTGGGAAAATACCTCGCTAACACCTTGATATTCACCCTGTCTACAACAGCCTTTATGCTGGTGGTAACTGTGCTTGCTGCAGCAGCCTTTGCTAGATTCAACTTCAGGGGCCGGAGCATAGCTTTCATGCTTTTTCTCGCTTTGATGATGATCCCCTATGAGCTAGTTATAGTAACAAATTTCGTGACCATAACAAACATGGATTTACGTAATACATTTTTAGGATTGATTTTGCCATCAATCACATCTGTTTTCTACATTTATTTACTCAAAGAAAACTTCGCTCAAATTCCCGATGAGTTATATTATGCAGCTAAAGTCGATGGCACTTCTGATTTGAAATATTTATTAAAAGTTATGATTCCCATTTGCAAACCCACAATCATCACCATTATTATACTAAAAGTCATAGAATGCTGGAACCTGTACGTATGGCCTCGTCTCATCACAGATGATGTCAACTATTTTTTAGTTTCAAATGGTATACAAGAAATTAGGGAAAGCGGCTTCGGTCGCGAAAACATCCCCGCCATGATGGCAGCTGTAGTGGTAATATCAATACCATTAATTATACTTTTCCTAATTTTCCGAAAAAAAGTAATGGCCGGAGTCCTCCACGGCGGCACGAAAGGATAGAAATTAATTAATGATTAATAATGAATAATTAATAATGAACGATAGTAATAATTATTCATCATTCATTATTAATTATTAATCACACATGGGGTGCTTTTTTATGCGAAAACTCTTTTTTATACTGACAATGCTTGTCCTACTTCTCACCTTAGCCGCTTGTCATGGGGCTCGGGAGCATGATGCTTTTGATGTTCCTGATGACTTTGATATGTCTCGGGAGTATGAGATTACCTTTTGGGCGAAAAACGATACAAACAAGACACAGACAGATATTTATCGGAAAGCTATCGATGATTTTCAGGAATTATATCCGAACATAACAGTCACCATGCGACTTTACACCGATTATAGCAGGATATATAACGATGTCATAACAAACTTATCTACAAACACAACTCCCAATGTATGCATTACCTACCCTGACCATATTGCCACATATATGACTGGCACAAATGCAGTGGTCTCCCTTGATGCATTGTTCGCTAACAAAAAATATGGTCTCGGCGGAAGCGAACTCTTATTTGATGCTCCAAAGCAAAATGAAATCATCCCCCAATTCCTTTCAGAATGCATACTTGATGGGAATTATTACGCCATACCATATATGCGTTCTACAGAAGCTTGCTACATCAACAAAGACCTGGTGGAGGCACTTGGCTACACCATTCCGGAAGCCCTAACTTGGGACTTTGTATGGGAAGTCTCTGATGCTGCAATGGAAAAAGCAGAGGATGGAACTTTTTTAATTAATGGACAAAACGTGATGATACCTTTCATATATAAATCCACAGACAATATGATGATTCAGCAGCTTAGGCAAAGAAACGCAGGATATTCTACAAATGATGGGCATATAGAAATATTCAACGATACCACCATCGAGTTACTTTACACAATAGCGGAGCATACAAAACTAGGTGCCTTTTCCACATTTAAGATATCCAGCTATCCAGGAAATTTCCTCAACGCTGGTCAGAGTATATTTGCCATAGATTCCACTGCTGGTGCCACCTGGATGGGTTCAAATGCTCCCCTACTCGACATCAGCGAAGACAAAGTTGTGGATTTTGAAATCGTTGTCATGGCTATCCCCCAATTTGACATTGATAATCCACAGATGATATCTCAGGGACCATCGGTCTGTATCTTTAATAAAGACGACCCCCAGGAAGTACTTGCCTCTTGGCTTTTCACCCAATATTTGCTCACCAATGAAGTACAAATAGCTTATTCCCAAACGGAAGGCTATATACCTGTCACAACAAAAGCACAGGAATCAGATATATACCTTGATTATTTATCAAGGGCTGGGGAAGACAACAATATGTACTATGATGTGAAAATTCAAGCTTCCCAGCTACTTTTGGATAATATAAACAATACATTCATCACCCCTGTTTGGAATGGTTCTGCATCTCTTCGCAACGCAGCTGGTCAACTCATCGAGAACGTGACAAAATCAATCAGGCGCAGGGAAACTGTAAATAAAGCATATATGGATAAGCTTTTCATAGAGGTAAGTGCTTTATACCGATTAGATCAAAGCGACAGTCAAATGGACAGCGATGAAGATGGCAAAACTGTATTCGGACCCCTGCCCCAAACAGCGAAAGCACTGCTTTCTTCATTGACAATCGCTTGGATTTGCATATTTTTGTATATTATGACAACTTTTATTAAAAAGAAATCAGCAAAATTGGTGTGATTTATGTTGATTTGTCTGGCAAAATAGGTATAATGTTAGTTGTCAATGTATAAACCACGCAAAAAAACACGAAAATAGTAATCATAATTACACAAGGAGGAATAAAATGAAAAAGTTACTAGCGCTGCTACTCGTACTGGCAATGATGTTTGCCTTTACCGCCTGCGACACAAACACACCAAGCAACTCGAGTTCACCTGACACAGAAGACGTAGATACCGATACCGATGTGGACGTGGACGAAGACACAGATGTCGATGTAGACATTGACGGAGACACAGATGAAGACGTGGACATTGACGAAGACGAAGACATTGACGAAGATGAAGAAGAACCTTTTGACTTTGCTGACCTTGCCGTTATGAGCTTTGCCGAATACATGGCAGCTGATATCGATTCCCCAGTAAAAATCGAAACCTATGTTCAAGGAAAAACATCCTGGTGGAACGACACTGTAACCGTGTATTCCGAAGACGAGGACGGAGGATACTTCCTTTACAACTTGGCTTGCTCCGAAGATGATTTTGATTCCCTTGAAATCGGAACAGCAATCAGAGTTACCGGATATAAAGCCGAATGGGCAGGCATCATCGAAATTATGGATGGCGAATTTGAATTCATCGATGGCAACTATATTGCAGATGCCTTTGATGTTACAGATTTACTTGGCACCGATGAGCTTATTGATTATATGAACCAATTCGTTTCCTTCACAGCCTTAACCATTGTTGCCGCTGGCGAAGACGATGACGGCGAAGAGCTTGCGTTCCTCTATAATTGGGACGGCGGTGGCAGTGATGGCGATGACCTGTACTTCAATGTTTCAAATGGCGATGAAGAGTTCTCCTTCACCATCAGAAGATTCCTTACAGACAGCACAACTGAAGTATATGCCGCTGTCAAAGCACTGGAAATCGGCGATGTAGTCGATATAGAAGGCTTCCTCTATTGGTACGAGGGTCCCAACCCACACATCACCTCCGTAGTGGTTGTTGGATAATCCTTTAGCTAGTTGATAGCAAAACACAATAGCAATTCAAAACTTAAAAAAACAAAAGCAAGTATTTTCGCTTGCTTTTGTTTTTTTATAATTATATTTCATCATTGGGCGCGGCATCTACATTTCATCATTGGGCGCGGCATCTACATTTCATCATTGGGCGCGGCTTCTACATTTCATCGTAGGGCGCGGCATCTATATTTCATCATTGGGCGCGGCATCTATATTTCATCATTGGGCGCGGCATCTACATTTCATCGTAGGGCGCGGCATCCCTGACGCGCCGCAAAGCATCCACCGCAACCCAGGCGGCGCGTCAAGGATGCCGCGCCCTACACAGAATTTTGTCAAGATTACGAAAAACGAATTATCACCATAATGTAATTACTTTTTATAAATATCGCTTCCGGTTTGTATCAGGCTTCCCATGGCTTCACGTAAACTGTCTGGAGAGATTATTTCAGACTTTTCACCAAATTGGAACATCCAGGCTAGAAAGACTGGGCTATTTGAAACTTCTACGTCTATTATAAACCTGTCACCCTCTGTGGGTATCATGATTGTTTGAGCTCCGAAATAATCAAGAATAACACTGACTAAGCTCTCGTCGAAAGCGAGCCTTGCTAATACTGTTTCACCGGAAAACATCCCAAAGGTTCTTTTTATGAAATCAGATATATTGTATTTCTTTTTATCATATACATCAGCTATTTCATCAAGGACTGTTACGTTAGTCATCCTGTCCACGCGAAATGGTGCAATTGGGTTTTCGTACATCGGGTTATATGTAACAAGATAGTATTTATCTTCATTCCAGCACATGGCAATCGGAGTGCGTACATAGGCTTCGTTGTTTCTGCGATAGATGCGTCTTTTATTCCTGTCGTATTCAAAATACTTGAAGCTGATTTTTTTGCCTTCGTTAATGGCAGCATGAATTGCATCTATACTGTAATATACGGTTTCATTGAGAGGTTTTATACGTTCTCCAATCACAACCTGTCTATTGAGCTGCTTCCCCTGGGATATGCTGGTGAGTTTTGATAATTTCTCAATGAGCTCTCGGCTTTTTTTACCGGTAATGAGCCTGGAAGATTGTACAGCATCCACCAATAGCTTCAATTCCGGCAGCTCAAAGTCACGGCTTGCTATATAATACCCTCCCCCTGGACCGGGTTTATTTTCTATATCAAGCCCATACTGGCGTAGTGCTTCTATGTCACTGTAAATGCTTTTCCGATCTGCGCTTATATCGTATCTCGCTAAAGCATCGAGAATTTCCTGGGTCTTCATATGGTTTTCCTCGTCCGTATATTCGGTGAGGATTTTCGCAATATAAAGAATCTTTAACTTTTGATTCGCCGACCGAGCCATTTAACTTCACCTACTAACTCTGAAAATATCAAAGCATTGACTCTTTAGTGAGCCAATGCTTTGAATAAGACTATTATATTTCCTTTACCATACGGAGTCAATATATTAGCTATCTCCCCGCTATTAAGCTACGGTAATCATCGAGTAGTTGCAATACCTCGCTGCGCGTGGAGGTGCCATATGGCATGAATCTATTATTTTCAACAGTAAACAAGCCTGCTTGGTATAGTTTTAGAACAGGTGCCATTGCCCAGGCTTTAATTTGGCTTGAATCTGCAAAGGTTGGAGCTGGACGGCTTTCTACTAAGCTGTGGTTTTTAAATGTTGCATAGTTGTTTAGAACAATTGCTATTTCTTGGCGAGTAATAGGTCTGGTTGGGATAAACCTGTTGTCGCCGACACCTGCAACAATTCCATTACTGGCTGCCCACTGGACAGCACTATAATACCAGTCACCCACAGACACATCGCTGAATCTTTCAGCCCCTCTAGCAGATGGGCTTCCTTCAAGGTTATACAGTTCTGCAATAAACATAGCACGGGTAACAACATCATTTGCACTATCAACTGCATCAGCAACATTAGTTAAGTCCACTTCTTGCGCTAGATATGCTAAAATTTCAGCTGCAGTTACATTTTCGCTGGGTGTATCTGTCTTGATGATGGTGTAGCTGTCCACAAGGCTGACATCGTTACTGCTATTAATGCGAGACCCATTGGCAGGGGTTGTGGCGTTGTTTACACGCTGACTTGTCCCTCCGGGAAGGCTATCACCAGGAAATGCTTGTATCAGCGAATTACCCGCTCTGCCTTCGATCTGATATGTGGTAAAAGTCAAGGTGTTTTCCGTGATATCAATGACGCTGATATGAGGAAGTTCCGTTTGGTGTTGGAAGTTTGCACTGTGAATGCGAGGATTGCCACCGCCCTCTCTGGCTTCTGGTCCTGCATTCGTTGCATAAAACTTCGAACCAGATGGAGTGCTAAGGGTAAAATATACGATTCCTGTCGGATTTAAGACAGTGGTATATCCTTTGGTACCAGTAACATTCCAATTTGGATTAAACCCTCCTGCTTCAGGAGCAGTTCCTGCGCTGTTGCCAGCACCTTGGTTTGCGTTGTCATCTCCAAATTCACCATAATGCACAGAACCATCTGTAGGGTCAACCCAGTATTGGGTCTTCAGCGGCTCTCCGATAGCTTCGCCAGTGCCGCCGTTAATGTGATGTGTACGGTTATAGCTATGGCAGTGTCCATTTATAACTAAATCAATGCCGATTTCTTCTAGGAGCGGGTTAAAAGCGTTTCTGACCGCAGCTTTAGCGGCATCAGATTCTGCTCGATACACCGAATAAGGCGGATAGTAGAACATGGCGATTTTCCATGTGGCATCATCGTTTTGCGAAGCCCATTCCACGATTTTCGCCCTGCGCGTTGCGCTCATGGTATAATCGGCATCACTATGTGCGTTCACAGACATAACAAGGAAAAATGTGTTACCATGTCTGAACCAATAATCGAATTCGACACCATTACCAGTGCCAAATTGATTAAAGTTTTCGCTATTTTGAGGAAAATTAAAATGGTCTAGGAACATGGGGTGGAAGTCGTGGTTTCCTATGGATGAGACAATCGGCAGCGAAGAAAGCTGATTTGCTGATGCAAACAAGTCATATTCACCTTGATAAACGCTGAATGTTCCATTTTGCGTTCCCACAGCTTCAACTTGGTCGCCTGCACTCATTATAAAAGCTGCATGGGGAGAAATCCTTCTGGCGATACTCAGTGCAGCTTTCCAGTTTTCTGTGTGGAACTCATGGTTGCGGAATTGATCTCCTAAACCGTTTACATTGGTTCTCACCTGTCCATATGGTATATTCGAGCTGTCCACACCGATTTGTATATCTGACATTGCATAAAAACTAAAACGATTCGGGTTTACTGTTGTAAAGCTGAAGAAATCCGAAACAGCGGAATCTTGTATCAATACATAATCATAGGTAGTTCCAGGCTCTAATCCGCTTATTGTAACATTATTGACCTGATATGTTCTAGTGTTCCTGTGTTCCGCATCACCGGCATCAGTACTAACATTGTTTCGAGTTGTACCAGCAATAAATTGGTAAGTACTTGCATCATCTCTCTTTTGGAAACCGATACCCACTGTTGTTACCGATCTGCTGGAATGCCATGAAAAGTTCATCTTTGTTTCGTCTGCTCCAGGAGCGAGGATCAGATTCCAGTATCCTTGGTCAAACATCCCGACTGTACTGGGTGAATAGTCCCGATTACCCTCAACTGGCGGAGCTATACTTGCATTTACCGATAATGACATAGAAAGGCAGAGTGCGATGGTTAGTATAGTAGCTAGAATCCGATTAGTTTTTTGACGTTTTAACATTTTATACCTCCAAAATTGTATAATAGATCGACATAAGCATTTGCATATGCCTACCCGTCGCAATTTTATAATAAGCTTATGTAAAACTACATTGCAAAGTTTGGTAAAATATGCGTAAAACCCATGAGCATAGGAGTTGTAACGTCATATGCCTATTTGCAAAAAGTGCATTTCTTAATAAGCCATGTACAAATGGGTCATATAGTAATAGTTTGGCAAAATGGCAGTATTACTATATGACCCAATAATAAAAATAATTATTTTCCTCTGTATATACGAACTGCAACCAACGAAGTAATAGGAACAGCAAGAATCAACGCTGCAGTAGCAGAAACAGCACGTATAATTTCTATGGCAATGTCGCTGCTGTTGATGATAGCAGAGTAATTAGAACCGGTTATACGGTATGTGACTAGGGTAATGAAAAATGTACCAGTGAATGCTAATATCATGGTGTTAGCCATTGACGCTGCATTATCGCGACCGACAATCAGACTCGAACGCCACAAATCCTTTCGGCTTGAATCGGGATTAGATTCGCTTATTTCATTTACACTGGAAGATACAGAAACAGCAATATCCATGGTTGCCAGAACTGGTTGCCACTCCCTGACAATTAGCGGAATCAGCAGGAAAATTATTGTGACAAATGTAAATACCAATGCAAAAACAGATCGGATTCCGGTTTTACCTCCAACCAGGCAAAGCAAGATAAAAAATATGCTGATAATTATATAATTTATGTATGACCGCTCCACAGTAGCAACGTAGGCATAATAAATGCTCGGGTCTTCCAAATTATACGAGAGATAGATATTAAGGATTTGCCCTTCTTTTGCCCAAATTGAATTTTCTACATGCAGGTGGTTGAGAATCTCATACTCTGCTCCTTTCAGCTCTCCCTTTAGGATTTCGATGCGCAGGTATTGACTTCCAATGCGAATTCCATGGACACCGATGGAAGTGCTTTCTGATACAATTTCCTTCACTCTACCAGGTACATACACAACTGCATCGTAGAGTAAGCTATTGCGCGTAGAAAATTCGGTTTTTTTGCTATGGGAAGAAAACAATACCATCGCTGCCATTGCAAAGGACACAAGTATAAAAAATACCGTCATTTTGTTTGTTTTAAAGCGCTTAGTATTTTTGCTCTCCGTATTTATAGATACAGATTCCACATGACTATTTCCCATACTCCTACACTACCTTTACAAACTTTATAAATGCCATCCTCACTGATGAACAAGCGGAGCATAATTTACATTTTACATAAAATTATCATAATCATTTATAACTTTATTTACTACCAGCTTAATGTAAGCAATATGTAATATTGACGTAAAATATGACATGAGTATAGCTTGTAAACATGAAATACAAACGGTACTCATGTTTTATTACATGAGTACCGTTTAATTTGCCATTTTACAATTTGAATGTTAATAAGCCATTTAATGAGAAGCAATCTGGCGTAGCATGGACAACGCTTTTGATATCCATCTGAATGCTCCTTGGTAGCGATATCCTTCAAAGCTGGCTTTTTGTAATATTTCAGAAACCTCACTATCAGTGACATCCAAATTTATAAGCCCGTCTATTCCGCCTCGTTGCTTTTCGATTTCCTCCACATAATCCCAATGTGTTCCTGAATAACCAAACCCTGTTGCATACACAATAGGATTCTCCACGGCAGCAGAAACCGTTTCCTCAGTGTCTTCATAAAAGAGGCTTCGTCCGTTGTCATACAAGGGATAAAACGATTCACCATCACTGTTGACTTTTATTGCTATGTTCGATAAATGTCTATCGTCTTGCCTAGTGATGAAATCCAGCAATATCATTCGTGAAATATCATCAGCATACTGAGGACGGACTGCAATCAAATTTTTAAATTCGTTTTCTGAGCGGTTTCCCTGGAGTAAACGTCGAAAATGGACTATATACTCCTTGGTGAAGTCATACATAAAAACCGAAAATATGGTATCAGCATCCACTTTATACGCCGGACATACTGGCACTTCAAAAACGTTACCCAAAAGGCTGACAGCAACCTCCGATTCCGCATCTGTAGTAAGGGGGCTGATTCTCTGCTTATATATACCATATTTACCTTCATACACGCCATAACGTTTGACGTTGTAGCCTTCTGGTGTGTCCACGCTCTCGCCAATCATATCAATACCTTGTAGGAATACAGAAGAGAAAACATCAGTCATAACAGTATCTAACCGCTCGTTCTCATCATTTGCTATCCAAAGCAAATCCTTTGGATGTATCCCCCTGGTGATTTCAGAAATAGCGATTATATCATAGCTGGACAATCCCATCCGAAACAATAGCCGTTCTATGTCTCTCCGGTCTCGACTGACAATCCTCTCAGATAAAAACCCAATAAACTCCTCTGCAGACCAAGAAGATTTCCTCATGGTATACAAAGCAACAACCTCATTATATGTAGGTAATGCGAAACTCACTTCATTATTCTCGTTTATGATTCCGATTGTTTGTCCATCCCATTTAAAGTACCGAATTGTTTATCACCTACTAACTGTGGAACATATAAAACCTATTCACCTAATTGATGCGCTAGGTCCATTGACCCATGGATTATGCGATGTAATATAACAGCATTTTGCTGTTCATCGACATGGTAAAATAGTCGATAACCGTAAACCAAAGGCGCACTTCTGAAGTAAGAGTCATCTTCGAAAACTTGGTAAAGATAGGGGTTTTCTTCAATTATTTTGATTTTTTTGCAATAATCTTCGTAAAAGTTATCAGATGCATTTGCGCTCAATTCATATAACTGTTCATCAATATCCAAAGCATTGATTTCGAATGAGGCGAGTCTCTTAATCTCAAATGCCATCGTTCCGAGTCCTTCTTTTGGCTTCCCAATACTTCAGAAACTGATCATGATTATCTAATACATTGGACTGCTCCATAGCTTCATTTTTTGATTCAGAAAGCTCCCGTAAAACATAGGCTCTGTACCTAGCAGATTCATCAGCTTCAATGGTAAATGGTATAGAACCTCTTGCTACAGTCTGTGTTACAAAGAGTTGGAGAGCTGTAGACATATTCAGCCCCATACTTTCGTAAATTATCTCCGCTTGTTTTTTCAATGTTTCGTCCAATCGGAAAGTGATGTTTTTACTAGCCATATAACGATTCCTTTCACTTTATGTTGCTATTATACACAGTCTGCCATGCATTGTCAATGTGTTGACTTGCAATACTCCAAAATAGATGTCACCTCACACATCATGGTAAAGGTAGCCATGAGATATGGTAGTGTTTTTATTGTTTCTACGCATGATGGCATGATAACGACCAAGGTTGATAGGTCTCCGTTGAGGTGGAAAACTTTTTGAAATGTACGTGAATATCCCAAACATCCTCGTCATCGCTAGATCCCCACCATGTGAAATAAAAATCGTCTGTCTGGTACTCATCACGTACTTTATCAGCATTATAGCCACAATTTAAGCAGTCTGTTATAGAAATGCACTTAAAAGAATATGCGCTTTCATCGAAATCTACCAGCCAATGCGTTAGCATACGCAGAGCACCTTCCAAGTATCTATCAATGTTTTCTAACGCATTTTGAGCCGTCAACAAAGCAGTACCAAATGGAGCTTCCTCGCTACCGGCAATATGCAGTTCGATGGGTTCACTATATGCTTGCTGAAAAAGACGATACCCCCACATTCCATCTTCGTATCCAAAGCAATGCGCTTTTTCCAGTATTTCTTTGATATTCATCATGTTGCTCCCAATATTTTATTTTTGCACCGATATTGACATTATGCATACTTTCGCTTCATAGCTTTTTGCATTGCAGCTTTATGCTCATTTGGCAGTGGTAAAACTGTAATGAGCCACTCATTTTTACCAAAAATGTAGACATGGTTACTATATAACCTGATTTCTCTCGCTACTCCATTATAAATAGATAGATATTCAAAGTATTTCCGTAATTTTCCATTACTTTCATGATGCGTTAGTCCTTTTTCAATCGCTAATTTAACATTACGCTCTACCGCTTTTTTTGGCAATCCGCATCTTTCTCTAATCCTATCGCTTGCATGATTGGTAATAACCATGTTTTCACCCCATTTCTTTTGTTACACCAATCATATCAAATTTAGTGTCCAATAGAACGGACTGATTCAACTAAAATATAGGATTTTGTGGAATTTTCACCAATTCGTATGTGACTAGCATTTCTCGAACATTTTAAATAAATCAACAGTTTTCATTCTAATAAATTTACTATAATATGAGCTAGCAATATTACCGACATTGTGCTATACTCATTGATATACGCTGATGATTTATACGAATATATGACAAAGGATAGCAAAACATTGAATATACTAAAGATAAAACTCGAATGGGATGAAGAAGCTAGTGTTTGGGTTGCTACTAGCGATGATGTAAAAGGTTTGGTTTTGGAAGATGAATCTTTTGACGAGCTTGTACGAGAGGTCCAGCTAGCAGTGCCTACTTTGCTCGCCTTGAACAGCACAATAAATAGTGATATTATTCTCAGCTTTTATGCCTATCGCCAAGAAAGGTTATCACAAAGTGGCTGATTACGACAAAAATGTTCGAGATATATTATTGCAAAATGGATGTCGCCTCACACGCCATGGCAAAGGTAGCCATGAGATATGGTATAGCTCTATTGCCGATAGATCAGTGACTGTCAGTAAAAAAATTAAGTCTCGGCATACAGCTAATAAAATTATGAAAGAAGCTGGGGTTGACCATAAGTTTTGATGCAGTACTGTTTACAAAATGAATTTTCTTCAGGAAACGAAAATCTAAAAACATGACAATCTATCTATCACTCAGATGGAGGTAGTATGGCAAACGGCAGCGGAGTTATTGGAAAAATGGTTTTAGAAGGTGTGTGGACACATTCGATGATTTCGAATTTCAATAACGTAAAAAACACATGGAACAAATGGTATTATTATTTCAAATCTCATAATTTCGTTTCGTTAAATCAGGAGCTCCCATTTACAGCTAACGGACAATGGCGTCTTGATACTAACCTCGATAAAATTAATGAGTGGACTCTTGCTTCGAATAATTCAAATACTATACAAGCATACAATATGCTTTGCTCTGAGATGCTTGCAAATACTGATGAATGTGGTGTTTCCAACTCATGGATCCAACTGTCCTTTGTCGAAGAAGAAGGTGGGTGCGGGTTGCTGCGGGAAGCTACTGCTGAAATCCTTTGTTCAACAAGCCAAGGTTTGTATGGTATAGTGACTAGTTCCGATGAATATGAATACACTAAGGAAAACCTTGTGAAGTTAGGTTTCTGCGATAACATAGAGAGCATTGATTGGATGTAAGTATCGGTTTCAACAAGACATCACCCTACCAAAGGACGCTAACCCATGGCGCAGTGCGAAATGCTGCGTCATTTGTAATTAATGTCAGGTTTTCGAGATGCGCTTGTGCTGCCAGCATTCTGTCGAATGGATCGCGGTGTGACCAGTCTAGACTTCCAGCAAAGTGATTGTGGTGCGAGGTTAATGGCAGCTCATATGCACCGAAACTATCGAAAATCTGGATATAATGGTAAACAACATTATCGTATCCAGGTAGCTTTCCCAACCTATGCTTGATTGTTATTTCATATGCGCTTATCGATGAGACAAAAATAGGCTCGTCGGCAGTGAGGAGCAGGTTTTTCACTTTATCATTAAGCTTCGATGAATGTTCTTCTATAGCCCAAAGGAAGACGTGAGTATCGAGCAAATAACCTATAGTCCCCATAATTCGAGTTCCCCATCAGGTAATGAGTCGTAAAAGCTGTCTGGGAGTTCAATGCCTTTCACGAATCCAAGTGTTATAATCTGCCTGTCGTTTTTATTGTCTATGTTATTGGACGTTTCAGCCTGTAATGTGCTATTGTTATAAAGGGGACTGTTTTCGTTTACAGCTTTGCTTGAGTATACTGTATCGTTATATTCTTCTCCTAAGAGCTGCGCATATTTTTCCATACTCATTACTACCATTATTCCGCGTCCATTTTTTGTTAAATGAACAGGTGTTCCACCGCTTACAGCTTTTTCGATTTCTGTAAATTTATTGCGTAAGTCGGAAACAGGTCTGATAAACTGCATATAGCACCTCCAATTTGATATTATCATAATTTTATCATAATTTTATCACGATGTCAATCTGCTATCATTATGTAAAATCATCATAAATCCAAAACATCGTAAAATTACAAAAGAAAAGCAAGCTTGTTGAAACTTGCTTTTCTATCAATATGAATACCCTTTGGGAGATATTTACTGTTACTGCATAGGTTGCTTTCGTTTGAGCCATCTTTGCGACCACCGACCGTTTTTAAGTTGTCGGTACATAGCACTATCTTCATTAACAAAACTGATTGCTGTTTGGGAATGCAAGCTTAGTTGATATGTCGCTGGAAGCACATTAGAACGAAGCAAGGCTTCCTGGGCGGAAATTTCTTCGTTTAAATATTCATCTACTATATCAACTATTCTATCATCTGCTATAGGTCCCGATACCCATGCGTAATCGTGCCGCGGCTCATTTTGCAATGAGGTCTGTGTAACTATACGCCTATTACTGCATATAAAATCCAGCCACTCACTTTCTGGGTAGATTGCAAAACGTTTACCATATATACTAAATAAGCTTTCATCTATTTCATATTGAATTATTGTTGCAATGCCAGAGGATAATTCGGACTTACGAATCGCCCAAAGCTGGGCTGTGCCGATTTTATCGGTCAAATAGAAGCCTTTGCCGAAATCTGTACGGTTTCTGCATAATGATAAATCAATAGTGCCAATCAAACTATTGGTGCCGTGATACAGCGTCAAGTCAAATCACTCCTCGAATTTAATCAACTCTTCCGCAAGCATCTCTGCCATATATTCATAACCTTGCGTATGCCAAACATCGTAGCCATCGATAACCCGACTGCCTAATCCGCTGCGTTCGAACAGTTTTGTAGTATCTCTTATCGTTTTTCCTAGCACCTCTGCAGTGCAACGGACAATATGGACAAACCAGAAAGCTTTATCAGCAGCAGTTGGTGCTGTACCATCACCATAGAATAAATCGTCTATACTGCAGTTTAATTTCGCAGCAAGTTTATATGCAAGGGATATGTGTATGTCTCTATCTTCTGATTCAATGGAATAAATTGTGCGCCTTGTTGTTCCGACAGCTTCAGCTAGCTCACCCTGTGAGAGTCCATGCTTGTTTCTGAGTTCTTTCAGTTTACTTTTCATAAACTACCATCCAATCTAGTATTAGGAAACCAACTACCCAAAGAGTAGCACGTTTCCCAATATATGTCAATACAAACACGATTCTCTTGCCAATTGACAAGAGAATCGTGTTGCTTCACTCATAATCTATTTTTTTAATCTATACAGATTAACTGCTTTTATATTCAATAATATTATGCAGCATTGATGCGGCTTGGGCGCGAGTTACATTTGCACCAGCGTTAAAGCTGCCGCCAGCACCACCGATTATGTCCAGCATAAAGCATATGGTGATGTAACCTTTATAGTCCTCGTCCACTTCATCGATAAAGGGGTATACAAACCATTCTGATTGCTCTGCCAGCTTTCCATATCCGAGATAGTCTCCGATAATCCTGGCTGCTTCCTGCCTTGTGAGAATCCTATCAGCATCAATATTGATGTCTATACCTTGTTGTGTAAAGAAATCGCGAGGTTCTGGGTACTGGTAATAACTCTCAGCTAAAAGCAGGTACTGTAAAAACTCATGCTCGGTCATTGTTTTATTGGGCTCGAACTTGCCTCCCCAGAGGTATACTCCGTTGTCCAATAAACGCCTCACAATAGCTTCGCTCCAATGTCCAGCAACATCACTGTAATCAGGTGCTATATCTTCAATCACAAGGGACTCGCCAGTATAATCCAGAG
Source organism: Oscillospiraceae bacterium (assembly GCA_009777775.1). Classification (GTDB taxonomy): domain Bacteria; phylum Bacillota; class Clostridia; order Oscillospirales; family Oscillospiraceae; genus WRMH01. The sequence continues at coordinate 60,898 of WRLE01000003.1, read as the reverse complement.
CTTTACCTGAAAATGGATCTATGTATGACCAATAATCAAACTCATAAACAAGTCCTGCAAACCCATCGCCTACAGTGATATATTTCAGCTCGCTTCCCGTTTGGGAGACAAACTCAGACAGAGCCGAAAGCGGAGTCCGAACATTTCTGACACTGGGGAATCTCACATTTTCGTACCAATTCAAATTGAACCTAACTACCTTTCCAGTGTATCTATTAAAGGAAACGCTGATTCCGTTGTCAGGAAATGGGACATCATTTTCATATCTACTGAAATCAAAGTAATAGTCGCCGCGCCAATTGTAGGTAAGACCACTACTATATCGATCTTCATATACCTTCGATTTTCCATACTCATCGGGAGCGATTTTTTTCAAAAACGCATCCACAGCAGCTCTCGCCTGCTCTTCCGAAAACTCAGTATCCGTTGATGGCATACCCATGTAATCTATGGAAAAGCTCTGCACTCTTCCGCTCAGTGCCTCCACCCTACCATATATGCTCCGCACTTCATCTGAAGAGTAATCATCTCTATACTGATAACTATACAAATTAATGTCGTAATAATAACGATCTTTGTTATAGTAATCTCTGTTTAAGCTAATGAATCTTTCATCAAAGGAATTAACATTAACATTTGTCAGCTCCATGGCTTCCAAAAGTTTTTCCAGCGCCTCATCTCTTGTTATGTAATTGGAAACATCCTCAATTGCAGACAATTCAGCAGGAGTCAAAGATGCTCGTCCACTCGCTGACTCGAACATCCCGTCTGCTTCATCAGTCATAACCATATCATTGTATCCAACAAGCAAACCACGGTCATAAACATAATCCACTATTTCGCCACTGGTTGCACCAATAAACCTATCTCCATGGGAATTAAACAAATAAATTGGAAAGATTTTAATAGTCCCTTCCTCATAATCATAATAGCTGGCATATTCGAGCCTTAGCCCGATTTTTTCCGCATAAGCTTCCACAGCTTCGCTTTCGCTTATGATGACAGATGGGTCTTCGAAGATAAATCTGCTGGGGTCTGCATTACTGCTGCTATACCCTGACACTTCTCCAGTATACTTATCAATGCTGATGGTTACATTTGCTACGCTGAAAGCATATCCGTCAGACTCGGCAAAATAGCTAATTCGATAATCCTTGTTGTGTATACTGATGTTTATATCGTCCGATACCTTGTAATAATCGTAGGTATCAGCTTTTGCTCTTTTTAGAAATTCATCAGCGATTTCCAGAGCTCTGCTTTTGCTGATTTCCGCAAATCCATATCTGTCGAAACTATACATATATTTACCATATTGCATCAAAGTACCATCTTCCATGACAAGTGCGTAAATATAGTTATAACCTTCGTCCGACCAGGAGAAATGCCACATGAGACCTTCCCTTGTTTCGTAGTTGGAAAAAGAAGAACTATAGCTAAACTCAGTATAGACAGCATCATCGATATCTAGTAGCTCCTTTGCCGCAATCAAGGCAATCTCCATACTCTCTGCTTCGCTTTGTTCAGACCACTCAGAAACAGCCTTTTCAATCGCATCAGATCTATCAGGAGCCTCCGCCTCCGGTCTTATGAGACCCATGAGAGGGACCGCCACAAGTGCAAGCACCAGCACCATAGCTATTCTTTTTTTCATACCCTTTGACATAATATTAACCTCACTTTTAATATTGTAACAATGAATATGACGTAATTTTCCAAGGAATGTTCCATCTACGTTCTACTGTACCTCCTACCTCTGTGTACCTCATACCTGTACCAAAGCGAGCATCCGTTTGGATGCTCGCTTTGGTACAGGTATGAGGTATGGAAAATTCATTGCCGCTCGGTTGGATAATCCAGGCGGCACTTTAGTTCACTTTGCACCATGTTGACACGAAAATACCAAAAATCACTATGCTCGTAGACATGAATCAAAAAAATCTTCATTTAAGATGATGATTTGATCAAAGCAATGTTAAAATTTTCAAAATCAATAAAAACCATGACACGTTGCATATATTAACCCTTTAATGGTCTAAGGGGCGCGGCGGCTCGAAAGCCATCCGCACCCCATTAAGGTCTTTGTAGCTCTCGCTACGATTTTACTATACATCATATTGCGCTCAAATGCAATAGCAAATTTTGGAGATTGTTGTTATTCTGTGATAATGGGTTACAGGTCACGGGGTATCTCGAAGGTACAAACCATGTCGTTCGTTTACACCGCCTTGAAACTCAGGCAGTTTTCCTAGGCTATGTTTGATTGAAATCTCACAAGCTAAAGCAACACTAATATACAGTTCGTTTGTTTCGTCAAGCAGTTGTTCCCTGACAGAGGTGGGTATGTTTCATGCTCATTAAATAGCCATAATGCGACATGCGTATCTAACAGTAACTTCATTCCATGTACTCCTTGAAATCGTCAAGAGGTGCATCAAAATCATCAGCTATTTTGTATTCTCCACGCAAACAACCAAACATTTCTTCCCTTGGTTTTTTACTTGGTTTAGCGTTAGTAGATAAGACGAACGGCAAATCATTTAATCTCACAGTTTGAAGCAGAAACATATTTATTGCTGTTGACATGTCAAGACCAAGCGACTTAAATATTTTTTGTGCCTTACTTTTAGTTTCGACATCGGTTCTGATGTTAATATGTGTAGTTTTCATAACTGTCACCTCCAAAAAATCGCATCTTCATTGTATTACATCACGGTCACAATATCAACACGATAACTGCTAAATCTGTGAACAAAAGAACCGTCCCCATGTTCAATTTTCCAAGGAATGTTCCATTATAGTGAATATTTCGTACGCACTCACCGTGTCATTTAAGAGCGCCAGCGAAGAATCTTATCACACCGAAATTGCTATTTATTTAAATCTAACTGTCACCGCCTCCCAATGAATAACGCTTTATGTAACAATTACTATGTTTTGTAATTTCGCCATATTTTTTTGTATTGTAAAATCATTCACCTAAAAACAATTTTATCTTGCATAATTTGGACTAGAGGAGTATAGTGAATTGTCTAATTGAAAAGAGTGAAAAATATCAACTTGCAAAATCAAACTATAAGGAGGAAATGGCTTATGGCTGAATCGCCCAGATTTAGCGCAGATATGTTTGGTTACATGAAAAATATAGAAGGTATCCAAGTATCAAAAAATGAATATCTCGAGAGATTAATTGATTCGAATGCACCGTTACCAGTACCTGAACTGGCAATTTACCAAAGCTCATGGACACATGGAAAGCTGACCCACGACTATATCAACACTACTCATGGTCCAGCTTTAGCTGAGTTTAAAGGCAAACTTTATATGGCATACAAAGGGAGCGGAGTTGACCAAAGAATCTGGATATCGACTTTTGATGGAAACAGCTGGTCAGCACCTAAAACAATCGGAGATCCCAGCTGGAATCCGCCAAATGGACAAGCGTATGCAACTGCAAGTAGCCCTACCCTTGCTGTAGATGAGAATTCAGGTAGGCTTTATATGGCTTGGAGGCAAACCGATTCAAAAATATATTTTGCATGGTTTAATGGCACTAGATGGCAAAACCAAATCGCAACAGGCGAAACCAGCTCGCATACACCGGCTTTAGCTTCTCATAATGCGTACCTTTATATGGCGTGGAAGCACCCGATTGGTACTGCGATTTTTGTAGCAAATCTCTTTCCATACTCAACCCCCTCTGTAAGCAACATAGTAAATCTTGGTATGCTAGATAAATTTTTTGCAAACACATCTGACAAACCCGCATTGTCAGTATACGATGAATATGAGTACAATGAATCAAACAAAAAAATTGAAGCAAAGAGCAAACTCCTCCTTGCATGGAAAGGCAGCGGAGATAATGATATATGGTATGGGTCTTTTTCAGGATTATCAGTTAATGAACCTGATATGTGGACTGCTCATAAAAACATACCCAATGAAGGTGCCACTACCAATGGACCCGCAATAGCTTCATATTCAAAGTATTGGACACATTCCCAAGTCTTTGACCCTGTATATAAAGACATATATATGGTTTGGAAAAACAGTACAAATACTTCCATATATGAATCCACATATAGAATAAATGAATTTAGTCATATTGATACAGATCCCAGTGGAAATAGCTTACCAGTCTATCAAAGATGGACAACCCGTCGTCCGATTTCATCATCTCACACGACCACGGACGCGCCTGCTCTGGCGGAATATAACGGCAAACTCTACATGGCTTGGAGAGTGGCAGGTACTAGCAATAAAATACACTTTTCTCAACTGGAGGTTGGGCCTGAACACCACGTAAGAAATATTTTCGATGAAACCCGTCCAGGCAAAGCGGTGGTCAGGCAAGAAGACCTGGCCGTATTTCGCATTGAAACTAGAAACATGACGATTGTATCTAATATTGGTACTAATGCTATTCCTCAGCTCCGCAGAAGTAACAATAGCCAAGACGCTTATTTGATATTGCATATGCCTCCCCAGTCCTTTGGAGAGAGGGTATTCTTTCAAACTGAACCACAGAATTCTAATTTCGAAAACAAAGAAATCGACGATAATAACCCTAAATATGCTAACGAACCAATTGATAGCGAAAAACCTCTCCCTCCCATACAGGCTCGCATAGCCCATGAATCTCGTCTAGTCTTTATCGTTCCCCGAGGTTATCGAGACATCGAATATACTCTTGAGGGGATACTACGTGCTTGTCAAGAGCTACCCCTCAATGTTTCCACCAGCACCGAGCTGCCTGGAGCAACAACCACAGCTATTGAAATGCCTTGGCGCATGATTCTCTCACCCAATGAAAACGCTCGATGGCGTCATGCTCTTATACAATCAACATCAGACTTTACAAATAATACCGAACTCTTTCATATGCGCATGGTTGCACCTGACGATGATGGAAATGAAATTTTATCTCCTTATCCAGACCCAAAGCGCAATACCAGGGTTACTTGGGCATTATCTGGACTGGGAGAAGAAGCTGCAATGTCCACAGACGGAAAGCTCATACCCATGAAAAGCGACTATCCTGGCTCTATCGGATTCCCTGCGTCAACTATCATCCCATTTCGTATGGCTCTAGATAACTTTGACCGTTATCAGATTGCACATTTGACTTCAAATACTGGTATGGGGAATTTTCCAGAGCCATATAATCCTATCCCCCTTGATACAAATACATTAATGCTCTCTCCTTTGGGTGGTTGGCTAGAGCTTCGAGGTGCATGGGATTCAAATTATTTTAGCCTTATGCAATGGTCACATCGAGCTACCATGGGACGCGACCATTTTGTACGGGTTGTTTACCGTGGGTTCTTATATCCCTTTGGACACCGCGTATCTCTAATCAAGGTAAGCGAAAGAAAATTCGGTTTAAATGAAAGATCCGATTATTCTGCATATCTCCATCAACGAATGTATCTTGTAGTTAACGAAAAAGAACGTTTATACAATGATGATAATTTGTTTGTCAATGTGAAAAATGGTAATGACAATCTTGCAAGGAAGTTTCCATTTAAAAGAGTAAAGCTACTAACGGAAGTGACCCCGGATCTTGACCAACCAAACAATGGAAAAAGTTCAATTACAAAAAACAATGAATCTCTTGGTCAGCAAATGTTTTGGCCCCATGTGGGTGGTGAAATATTTAAATTCCAATGCTCTGCCATAGACTTGGAAGGAAGGCGTGTTACCTTCGATATACCAATGATATTCGTTGACAGTATGCAAGCACTTGCGAGAAATAATGGAGGAACACCAGCATATAATGATGCTATCAAATCCACAAAAATAGCTCGTGACGAATACCAAAAGCAGCATGAACAAGGTGGAAAAGGATTCCTCTACAACACAGCGGAGTTAAATTATCAACGGGTTGCACTAGCTAAACCGGACAAACCTGGCGATACTTCCGTTCAAGTAAAATCCATGCGTTTCAGCGGTTATACCGAAGAAATCGAAAATAACAACCAAGTAAAAAACTCCACACTCGGTATCTACAGCCAAAACTTAACCAGGCCGTTATGGATTCCCCAAGTAGAGGAGATCGAAGCTCGAATCGATGCCATTGCCAATTTATCAGGAAGTCAAGACTACAACAAGCTCACCTTTAACGATGACTATCTTAAAAACGACTTTGGCAGTAGCGGAAACATCGGAGAAGTTTTCGTTGATATTAATGCTGATCCATATTCCAGAAGACCATTATTGGACTTTTCAAAACAGGGCGACAAATCAGGAGGCTTCATTCAACCAAACTTGAAACCTTTGGCTTTGTCACGCTTCGCTGGACCGGTAATGAACGATGTATCGAGTTTTATGAGGGGAAATATACCTTCAGGTGCCGGTTTTCCTGTTTTAGAAGACTATGAAGAAAACGTAGAATATTTATTCGACATCCCCCTCCCCTTGCTTTTTGGTTGCATACCATTGGGTGCTATTATAAAAGGAGCGAGCGGTGCAGCAGGGATTAAAAAGCAAATACCAAAGTTCGTTACAGAAGTAGCAAGTAAGGTGGATAGTTTTATCGGCGACCTGAGTAGACTCCTCGAACTCGCTTCTGAAGCCAAATCTCAGGCGATGAATATCTCAAAAGGAGCTCTTCTTGCATACAAGGAAACTTTAGAAGACATCAAGCTTCAGTCTCTAGCATATCCCGTAAATCAAATGAATCCTATTAATGCAGCCATAGACAACCTTATAAACATCAACAACGAAATAATAAATTTGCCTTTGTCGAGCTTTGAGAGTCTCACCAGCTTCTTAACAAATAAATCCTATTCGAGCAAAATAACTGCTCTAGAAAATGCTGCCAATGCCGAGACTAATGGTGTTCCAATCCCCGCCGGCATCAAGCAATCAATCTTAATCATTGTTTGCAAGCTAAAGCAGCTGCTATCACAGTTGATTCAAATACCAAGTTTCATAAACTCAGGGGAAGCATTGGTTACTGATTTGTTTGCAATAGTAGGCAGCCCGTCAAATATTGATAGTGCTTTAAAGAATCCTAATGCGCTAAGTACTAAGCTCGACAAGCTCCAAACAAGCATTTCCGATTTCAAAGAAAAACTAGCTTCCCTCGACCTCTTGGACGGTGCACCGAAAAATGTCGCTATGTCTGCACTAAAAGCAGTCGAGGAAGTGCTAAATAGCGGAATTGTGGATCTTGTCAAGTCGCTCACAGGTGAGGAGCTCACCACCCGCTTTGATTGGAATCCCGAGATCCAAAGCTGGCCCAATACTACTAATCCCCTATTTCGCGCTAATGATACTAAAGGTTTGCTAGTTTCCGTTGAAGCAAAGGTAAAGAAAAATGGCACTTCCAGCCCGAAAATCAGTGTTGTATGCAGCTTGAAACATTTCGACTTAGTGCTGATTGCACCGGCAACTTTCATCGAACTGAGCTTTGAAAAAATCGAATTCACAGTGGACAGCGCGGCAAAGACCAGTGTTGACGTGCTGTTGTCGGACATAAAATTCATGGGTGTACTCGGTTTTGTGGAAGTCCTGAAGGATTTGATCCCCCTCGACGGTTTTTCAGACCCGCCATACCTTGATATAAGCGCAAAGGGCATCGATGCAGGTTTCACCATATCGTTACCTGCCATCTGCATTGGAGTCATGAGTTTATCAAACCTCAGTCTCACCGCTGGGTTTACCGTTCCCTTCATTGGAGAGCCACTAAGCGTGCGCTTTGCATTTTGTCGTAGAGAACAACCATTCAACCTGTCTGTTTTATGCCTCGGTGGCGGTGGCTTCTTCGGAATCACCATCGATCCCAGCGGTGTCCAGGTATTGGAGGCATCATTTGAGTTCGGTGCAACACTTGCTTTGAATTTCGGTGTAGCTTCTGGCTCCGTATATGCCATGGCTGGGATTTATTTTCGCATGGAAAAAGGTGACGCGTCCTTAACAGGCTATTTCAGGGTGGGTGGCAAAGTCAGTGTACTTGGTTTAATCACTGCTTCCATTGAGCTGTATCTAGATCTTACTTATGAGTTTAGCACAGGCAAATGTGTAGGAAAGGCGCAGCTTTCAATTAAAGTTTCTATAGCTTTCTTCTCAAAAACCGTCACTATTAAATGCGAGCGGAAGTTCGCTGGCTCCAACGGCGACCCCACATTGCGACAAATGTACGGCTATCTTCCAGAAATATCTTTTAATGAAGAATACGAGCGCATTGATGAAACAACAAACTACCCATGGCGTGAATACATGGAAGCGTTTTCATACGAGGAGGTATAAAATGGCAAAACTACAAATACTATGGACAGTACTTCCCAATGGCATTGACAAAGAAGGCAATCGTCTGGTGAGCGTTGTCGTATCACCCAGATTGACTCCTGAAAATGTGCAAGAGGAATATCTTAAATCATTTCAGGAATTTATAAACTGGCCAGAAACACTAAACTTAGCGAATTTTACTGCTAATATTTCTGGAAAGTCTGTCAAAATGAGGCTAGTTTCACAACCAGACCCGAAGCTATGGAGCAAGATATTCACTGAAAAAACAAGGGTCGACGGCTTTGAATACTTAGACATGAGCAAAGTTAATCTGAATAGTTATCCCGTTCGTGGAGTTCTATCTTTTCTAAAATTCATATATTCCTATATGGCAACATCGTCACCTTTGGATTACCCGAGCCTATTACCCTTGAGTCTGTCTCCGGGTGGTCTCAGACATATACTCGTAGCAGCTGGAACTGTAATACAAAAGGATAATAGCGTGTCCCAAGCTTTCGACCGTTTTTTTGATGATGAATTTAATCCGCCTAAGTTCAGCTTAATGGGGAGAGTTCCCGAAGCAGTTGTAAATGATGGCGATAATCCAAAATATAACGAGGTAGAGCTTCAGGTAGTTGACCAAAATTGGGAAACCCATGGCAGCTTTGCATCGGAAACAGAGTTTTATTTATACCAAGCCGATCGTTTTTACCGACGCACACCCCCTACTCAAGAAGAGCGAATGAAGAAACGTCCAGATTTCGTGAATGTACCTGAACCACCAGAAGAGCCAGATTTTGATTTTCATGAGATTATTGCTGCACTAGCAGACATTCCTCAACTAATGCGTCACCTTGGCTTGGTATTGGATTTCGTGCTGGATGAGTCATCTTCAAGTGACAAAACAGACTCCACTCGCCCATCTTCGAGTAAAACACCTAGCATCACCACACCACGCGACACTCCGAACTTCGCACCTTTTGATAAATTGACTCAAAGAGATATAAAGGGCTATATCAACCTTGAAATAAAGTGGAGGACTCCCGCTTCATCATACAAGGAGGATGTGACTCCAAAAACAGCCTTTCTTTATACTAATGGACTCTTTATCACTCGCCCTCGCAGCGAAGAAATAAAAAACGGTTTACTTAACTTGGAAAAAGCTAACGATAAATACGACACAGATAAGGCTCTGTTTGATATTTATCAAGTCGACCCGGATGGTGCTGCTCTAAAAACGATTAATTTTTTACTCACAGCACAAAGTATGTTAAGTAATTCGTTAACCAATTCTATCCTTCCCAGAGGCGTGACACATACCACTGGAAACAAGCAGGGTTTGGCGGCACTTCGCACAGGAGGCTTAGGTATATCTCGTAACAAACGAGCTTTGGATGTTGCAGCAAATGCAGCAGCAGCGACAGCGAAAAACCACTATGTAACCACAGGTCGTGGCAGCGAGGTCACATTATATGCCGAGGATCTTTTGCAAGGATATCGTGTCGATGTGGCTGCAGTTCGGAATGAAGATACACCAGGCACCTGGCGTTCTCTCAACGCCAGGGTGGGTGAATACCAGCTTGTGGAAACAGCAACAAACGCAGTCAACAGAAGTGAACCATTACCACTTGACCCTGACGAAGGCTATGTATCCGGTCCCTCCACCACATCAGGAGGACCAGACAGTGATTCACCGGATGACCATTACCTCCACGAATCCATGTTCCGTTGGACTGGTTGGAGTCTAGCAGTCCCCCACCCAGGTCGAATAATAAAATCAGAAGAAGCCAGCGACAGCAATATCCAAACTGAAACCGTTGTATCAGAAGATGAAGCCGCAGAGCTGGCTAAGAAAGGTACGGGAGTTGTCGCATCTTTTAAAGCACCACCAGGTACTTTGCCACGGCTGCGCTTTGGTCAGCTCTATCGTATTCGCGCCAGGGTGGTGGATCTAGCTGGTAATAGCTTGGCATTTGATGATCCTAGCTTAGGTGACTTTACTGGTGCCAGTGAAGCAGTGGGTTTTTGGCGTTTTGAACCAGTAGACCCACCTGTGATTGTCCACCGTAGCAAGGTGTCGGAAGGCGAATCGTTAGAACGCATGGTTATCCGCTCAAATTATGACGTTGGAACTGCTGGTTATTTAGAATGGGGACCTTTTAGTGATGCCATAAAAGAAGAACCTTCTTTATCGGACTTTTCATATAATGCTGTAAATGAAAGACATTTTGTTCCACCTAAATCTTCCCAGCAACAAAGTGAAGCCCATGGACTCTTCGACCAATATGTCGGTGATTGGGAACGCATTAGAAAGGGGTATTCCATTGCTGCTCGTGACGAAATGACTTTAAATGAAGCAGCGAATTACAACGACCAACTTGCTGATATCGAGTTCGTTACACCTTCTTCTCTACATGAGATTGCCACCACTACTGATGAAGCACCTAAACTCCCCAGCGAAGACAATCCCCTGGGAGACAGAATGGCGGGTGGTCAATATGTTATCCATAAAGAAGAGCAGATTATAACACCATATTTACCAGATGGTGCTTCTGAGGGTACTGCAATCCGAGCAATAGAAGGACATGATTTACCTGGTGTTAGTAGTGAAATGATTTTGGGACCTTCATGTGAAATAAAAAAAATACCTATTGATGATAGCCAAAAGGACATTTTCGTAATACTTATTAAACACCAGGGTGTGTGGCCCGACCTTCAAGGTTTTCGCCTTATTCTTGCAGAAGAACGCGCACGTCGACCAAATGAATATATGTTCTATGATTTCCCCCCCATTTGGGACGAATCTAAGAGGACATTGACCCTGTTTGTAAAAAAGGGTTGGGTAGTCCGCCTACGCTATTCAAGTTATAGTAGAAAAGACATCATGGAAGGCTTTGGCATAGTGAACTGGATCGATGATATAGTGAACTGGATCGATGATGTAGATAAACGCAACTATGCTAAAGAGCTTGCTTACGCTTACGGTGCAAATTGGTTACTTACACCATTTCGAGACCTCACCCTTGTCCATGCAACCCAGCAACCGCTCAGATTGCCAGAGTTTTACGGAGGGCTGCGATTGATACGAGAACCAGGTTCCCATGATGTTACATTTCAAAATGATACTACTGTTATTTTACACGGACCATCAACGGGTAAGTTCGAAGTCGAAGCAAACTGGACTGAATGGGTAGACGATATCACTCGCGATGCTCCGGAACTGGTAGCCTTCAAAGGTCAACTTGGTGAAATAGCATTGCCAGAAAATTACAATATGAATCCAATTCTTGCCGATGTGATAAGAGAACAGCAATATGAGGTAAATTCTAATTCAGAAAATACAAAAAAAGGTAATGTGCATCAATTGGGCGATACAAAGGCTCGGGTAATAAAATACTCAATACGCGCAACTTCGCGCTTCACTGAGTATTTTCCAGCTTCAATCAATGATGAGCCAGAGTATATTTCAAGAGTAGGACCCGTTGCTACAGGACCCTATGTACTAATACCGACCCACAACCCAAATAGGCCCGATCCTGGTGCTCCCATTTTACCAAACCCAAGGGGTACCAATGAACAATCTCTAGTACCCGCCAGCGCAGCGCCTGCAGACCCGAAAGTTTTGTATATTGTACCAACCATGCAGTGGAGCGGTAAAATTCAAACAAGAGATGGCTATAATGAAACACGCACTGGCAATGGATTACGGGTATGGCTGGATCGTCCATGGTTTTCTTCCGGTGATGGTGAGCTTTTGGGTGTTGTGGTTCTCCCTGACAACCAAGACTTTACAACTGATGCTGATACAAGCAATCCTAATGCTTATGAAAATCTCGTCAGCCAATGGGGTCCCGATCCTTTTTGGAGAAGTTCTACTGCGCCAAAAACTGCAAGTCCAGCTGATTTCCCTGCTCGAGTGACATCGGAGGTCTTAAGGCTTCAAGAATCGAATAGAAATGCTATGATTATCGGTCATAGGGTACACTATGATTATGACAGAAAGCTATGGTATTGTGATATTTCATTTAGTAATGAGATGTTAACATACATGCCCTTTGTGAAGCTGGCATTGGTGCGCTATCAGCCTAATGCTCTGCCAAATGCAAAAATATCAAAGGTTGTTATGACGGATTTCATCCAAATACTCCCCATTCGATTAATTGATGTCTTCAAAAGCAGAACCTCAGTTGAAGTGCTGGTGCGAGGAAATGCTCCCATTTCAGGTCCTTTATCTGCTGAAGATGCCAACATTGCTGTGCATCCGAGTAAACCAGTTGGATCTGGTAGAAACCGATTCGAGCTTGTTATGCAACAAATGGATGCCCATATTAATAGCGATTTAGCCTGGTCAGATTTATATGTCGTTGATTCAAAAATAGTACAAAGTGAAAACATCAACAACATTATTAATTATACCGCTGGCATCGCTCAGCAGCAAAATGTACCGATGCGAGCCGACCGTCGCTTGATGATTCGCGAATTCGAGCAATACTATAGCGACGATGTGGTTTCCACAACCAAGCAGCGCGTCATAGAAGAACGCCTGGTGTTCTCATATGTCATAGATTTGTAATAGCATATGTGATGTTGCTTTACAAAAATAGATAAATTGAGACAGTCCGAGATTGTAAAAAGTCTCGGACTGTCACATCATTTGTCATTGCGCTATAATAGTGAGCAAAAAACGTCCCCATGTTCATTTTTCTATACTCTTTTTGTTACGCTGTGTAAAAAGATTCTTTATAATAGTAATAGTGCTTGTGAAACTCGCCATTATACACGCATTCATTAAAACGCTAAAAAGTCTATGGTTTAAAATGCTATTTTCGAAGTAATATGTGGGGATTAAAAAATATATGTATGTCATCACAATCATGTTAATAGTGTGGGAAAATATATAAAATGTAATATTGCTCATTTTATTTTCAATCATAACAAACTCCAATTCAACTTGTAATACATATCAATAATTGACATTTAATGGAAGAAACAAGTATGATGAACATTATACTGGTTTCCTTGTATCTTAATTATCATACAGGTATATATCTATATCAAATTACATCATGTGAATTTCCAGTATAATTCGAACCACTATAAAATGTAAACCTGTACTGACTGAAGTAACCAACTTAATTTATATATGTATGACTATTTGGTTATGTAATTTCCTCTTATATAATTACTTGCTCACTTTAACATGCATATAAATTCTTGTCAAGAAAGCTGGAGCTTCTCTTTTCTATCCAAATTGCGAAAGGTAACTGGTCATGGGGTAACAATCCAGTGTCATTTAAGAGGGCGCCTGCAACCGAAGAATCTCAGTAATCGACAGTTTGGTTTAATGAGATCTTTCGCTGACACTCAAGATGACACTGTTAGTGCGTACTATGTATGCAATGAATAGCAAGAGATAGGATTCTAGCGCCCCTGTGACCAGTAACGATAATATATTCTAGAATATCATTTTTACACGATATTCATAGATTTTTTTAGATATTTGTTATAGAATAGATTTATGACTAACGGAAACGATATTATGATAACAGCTGGTCAACTCTGCTTATATAGAGCAGTTAGCGATGCTGAGTTTTATTCCATTATGCGGACGAATCAATTTTCATTACACCCAAAAGGTGCTCAAGTTAAGTACTTTGGTTTGAGTTTTATAGAAACAGTTGATTTCGCAAACAAAGTAACCAACTTAGATGCAATTGCTATAATGGAGGTAATTATCAGTAAAGAAACAATAGATCGAATTGGAGATTTTACTCATGTTGATCCATTCATTTTTCGTAGCGGTACAGTCATTATACCTGCTGGAGATTTAAATGAGTTTAGTCAAGCAATCATAAAAATAATTCATAAATACTAAGGATGTGTGATTATGCTAAAAGCAAAAGCTGAAATTCAATTCACCTTACAAGGGAGAAGCTACAATGCGGGTAAACACTTTCGTCCTGTATTCAAATTTGGTGAAGGACTTTTATTTTCGGGAACAGTAGTCAGTGATGACAAGGAATATATTCATAACAAAGCTTACACTGTTGACATTGAGTTCTTTACAGTTGAAGACGAAGCATATACTGCTTTACAATCTGTTCTCGAACCAGGAATGGGTCTGACCATTCAAGAAGGTTCAAGAATTACCGGAATAGCTACATTGTTGGATTTTTCTTATGTAGCGTAAGATGTAGCGTAAGATTCTTTCTCTTGTACTATATAATGATTGAGGATATACTAAAAATTTTATAAAACAAACCTTGCTTTACCTATTTTATTACTCGTGATATAATGGCTGCGGTTATTCGTGGCCATTTGTCGTTTTGGTATAATAATCATTGAAAAATTGTAAACTAGGGGAAGTGTAATGAAGAAGGTTAATTTACTCTCTTTTCTCGCTATACTGCTTGTTCTTTCGCTTGTTGTATTGTTGGCTCCAGCCGATACTAGTATCAGTGAAAGGGAAAATCGTAGTGTTGCTAAATTTCCTGAGATTACAACAGCATCCTTGCTAAACGGTGATTTTGGCAGACAATTTGAAGAGTGGCTAGCTGATCAAGTGGCATTCCGTTCTGAGTTTATATCTGTATCTATGTCCATTACAGAGGCAATGGGGGTAACACCACCTGTTATGGGAGCATCTTCCACTATAAGTAATCCATCTACCGGGTCACCAGTCTCTCCAGTGGATGAGACAAACAATGCGCCCTTGCTCGGTTCCGATGACAACAATCAATCAACACAAGCCGATACCAACGAATCAGACTCGAACATTGACTCCACTCAAACACCTGTTGTTGAAAGGGTGAAATATATTATTCCAGAAGGAGTTGGTAGATATGGCGGGTGGTTGCTATCCTTCGATGACCGCATTATGGAAGTTTTCATAGACAACCCCAGTGCAACTGAGCTTTATAGTGATATTATAAATCAATATCGAATCTCATTGGGTGAAAATACCCGCATCTTTTCCTTGCTTATCCCATCACAATTTGAGTTCATACCCGAAATCTATACAAGCCTCGGCGATCCGCAAATAGAAACCATTAATGCTGCATATTCACAGATGGTAGATGGAATAACTCCCATTGATGCTTATGGTGCATTAAGTCAGCATCTTGATGAGTATATTTATTACCGAACCGACCATCATTGGACAGCATTGGGAGCTTATTATGTATACGAGGCTTTTGCTCATGCTGCAGGTATTGATCCAATTCCACTTAGCGAATACGATGTTTCTATCCACCCAGATTTTTTAGGCTATCTATTTAATCAGTCTCCTTCCGATGTTATCAAAGATAAACCCGATACTATCTATGCCTACGAATATAAAGGTACTTTGGAGACTTCGATACCGCTTTTGATAAAACCTGATGACAACAATCAAGTAGCGTCATACCATATTTTCCTTGGTGGAGACCATGATATATTTACCATTGATACATCCGTTGACAACGGAAAAACCGCTGTAATCATCAAAGATTCATATGCTAATTGTTTCATCCCCTGGCTGGCACCCCATTATGAACGCATCATAATAATTGACCCTCGTACATACGAAGGCTCGGTAAGCGATATTATCAGCTTATATGATGAAGTCGATTTAATATTTCTAAACTATGTGTTTCTCATATCATACGCTACGGAAATTGAAAAAATATTAAATGTATTATAAGAGGTTGCATCGTCAATCACCTAAGTTCAGCGAGATACATAGAAATACGATTTTGTATAATTTTTGCTGTTTCACTTGCTGTTTGGTTTCCATAAAAACAATGCATTGACGCTTCAGTGATTATGTTTAATATTACTGGCTCAACTCTATAAACTCGATCAAGAGACCATATCAGTTCTCGCACTTGAGCCGACTCCTCTGGTGTGGCATCATAAAACTCAACTTGATAAACATCTCCATCATAAGAATGCCAACGTATGCTTGCACCGCTTTCTTCGTATTTTTCGGGATGAGCTAGTTGATCTTCCATAGAGTGTATGTTGGTGGGAAATAGTATAACATTCGCATTCTGGAACTCCTCTGTATAGAAATGCTTTATAATTTCCCAGCATATTTCCTTATGTTCTGAATACTCGGATATTGATATGCTTTTCGAAATCATCAATGAATTTCCACGTCCAGACGAAGTTGGATAACCTATGAATGTCACCTCATCATTAAACATTCCTTTAAACTTTTGTATAGATGATACACTACTGACTAAATCTCCGAATAGGAATTGTCTTCCTTCAATAATTTGTCTTCGTTGCAATTCAAATTTTGATGGATCATCATTAGTTTGTGTTGCGATGAACTCAATAAGTTTAATAAAGCTTTCAGTTTCAAAATTACATGTTCCTGTCGTCCAATCTACATATTCATCCATGTTGTTAATCATGAACATGTATAGAAGAGACTCAGGGATTGCACTAGACCCGAATACATTTTTCGCATTTGGGTGTTTTTCCAATTCCTCATAAAACTCGTTTATAGTCCATTTTTCAAGGCTGATATCAGAGCTGCTACAGGCAACAGCACTAACAAGAAATTCAATGGGAAGCTCAAGCACTGTGCCATTTGTCGTTTCTAGAGAGTTGAGTATGCTTGGAATAAATGAATCTCGATTTAGTTCAGAGTCTTTATCAATAAACTCGTACATATCAGCAAGCAATCCAGAGCCGCTATATATCGTCGAGGTGAACCCCGACCAATGGGCGAGCTGCCCCCAGATGAATATGTCTGGTATGTTACCAGTAACTATTTCCAAATTTAACTTCATTATCCCACCATATGGATCATTTTCAGTATTGTATATTTGATAGTCTGTTATTTCTAGCTTAAAGTCTTTGTTTGTCATATTGAAATCAACAAACCATTCATTAAAAAACTGCTCTGGACTATATACAGCAATCGATATGACTTGTCTATTATCAATATCTTCGCTGTTTTCATCAATGTTCACCAATTCGACAAGGCTTCCATATGACAAAGCATACACTTTGTGATTAGAAAATGATATTAAATCTATTATTCCTGAATCGGCTGGTATACCAAAATTGGTGAGTTTCTTAGTATCGACATCGAATATATAAATGTTTTTATCAATAGAAGCAAGAAAAACCGAATTATCAGCTCCTGCCCATATGTCATTAAAACTATTGTCGTGAAATGTATAGAGCGAAACTGGCTGGTCATCAACCAATTCATAAATCTGATTGTTATAATCAAGCAGTATTATACGTCCATCATTAAGCTCTGCCATTTTAAGTCTTAAATAAAAGGTATTTTCAATTTTAGTAACCAGTTCTCCTGCAGTGTCAATAATGTACAAATCAATCGATGCCGGTCTACTAGTTGTGTACTTATTATATAAATATACTCGCCCCTCTCTATCGGCACCTATCATGATTAACCCAATACCAAAGGTTTCTACAGTTTCAATTTCAATTTGCTCTGTGTCATCAGGAGCATAGTATCTCAAATAAACACATTCGTTTTCGATGCTGCTTGATAGTGTCTCAAGTATCCAATATCCACCATTTTTACTAACTGCAATATTAGTTATATGACCATCTTCAAAATGCGGAGTGCATTCGATAGTACGGACAGGCATTAATTCTTTATCAAGAACCTCTATATAATTATAGTTATAAAACATCCTATTACTACTGTCATAATGGCTACGGAGTATAAATAAATTTTCATCATTAGCAGACATCATACCAATACTATTTTGCCCTGTTGGTTGAATCTCGTATTTATATTTTATTTCATTGTTTGGGTTGTCTTGACGATAATTTGCATTAGATGAACAGCTTGTCATAAAGTATGAAATAACAAATATAATACATATGCAACAGCCCGCTAATCTGCTAATTCGACGGTTTTGTATAATCACAATTTATCCTTTCTAGCAAAACGACTATTTACCACAGAGACAAGGGTTACTCAGTCAAGTTCAACCTACCGAGTAACCCTTAATACGGAGAATTATAATATACATGAAACTATAAACTTTGTAAACTATGATCCGTATATATCTGCTGATTTTGATTGTGCTAATATCTGCCTATTTCCGTATGTTAAGTATAATGCATCACATGGGTCAAAACCAGTACTGCTAGATGCAATTGTACCATATGTAAGATTTGATACAACAGACCATTCTTTTGGTTGTAAACTTACATAGTAACCGGCAAAAGAATGGTCAGAGCTTGATCCAGTAAAATCAAATAACCATGCTCTTGCAAGTGCAGGAGCTACCATTGTTAATGCGAGCGTACATACCAAAACTACCACTAATAATGTGCGATACATGCTTTTTTTGTGCTTCATAATAAATTCCCTTCTATTTTATATCATGTTTATACAATAATGAGATAAAACACCACAAATGTCACATCTATGGCACATAAATACAAAATTATGTATGAAATAACCCATATGCTGAATCATAATCTAATGGTTGTTATAAACAAACAATAGTACGAGCGGGTATTTTATAAAGACCTTTTGAAGCTCGTAACAGTAAGCATTTTCCATGACTCAAAAAACAACGAGCATCCTTTTTGGATGCTCGTTGTGGTACCGGTGGCCGGACTCGAACCGGCACGCCCTTGCAGGCGGTGGATTTTGAGTCCACTACGTCTACCAATTCCATCACACCGGCATATGCTGCGTTGTTTGCATGATTATACTGCATTTCTTTATAGATTTCAAGCAGAAATAATCATTTTCAACAACGCAGCGTATTTCTAGTTCCCTGCGTATTTTTTGCGGCTGTATTCGAAGGTTTCTGTTATTAGTAAGGTTGAGATTCTCTCTGTTGCGCCTCTGGAGGAGGTCATTACCATTCCGCCGCCTTCGCCGTATGTGTCGATGCAGTCTCTTACGGCTTTGATTACCTCGTCATCGCTGACATCGGGATTCATCAGGACTGAAGAATCCAAACCGATGGTGAAAGCGAGCTCATTGCCAACGACTTTTTTCAGAGCAGCGTGGTCGTTCATCCGCTGACCTTCCCAAAGGTCCGAGAATGTGGCGATGTATGGTACCAATTGTTCGATTTTTCCACAGGAGTGGACATTTACATAATAGCCACGACTGTGAATATGGTCTGCTATGCGTTTCGTTGGTCCATAAAATATCTGCTCCCACATTGTTGGAGAAATAAAGGGAGCTTTTTGGGTACCCCAGTCGTCTGACAGGGCAAAGAAATCCACTAGACCCCATTCATCTATAACTTTGTCGATGTGCTTGATTTTGAAATCCGCCATGGCGTTGGCATATTCAATGGCATCATCCGGGTCTTCTGCGAGCCAAATAAAGACTTCATTAACATCGGATATATCCAACAAGCGTTCAAACATACCATTTTGGATAACATACATTGTCATCTTTTCTGGAGCGAATCTGGCTGCCATTTCTTCTTTGCCTTCGCTGAAATCAATGGCATCCAAATCGGGGAATATGAGTTTCTCACGCCAGTCACGAGGGTCTGGGCAGATACGTCCTTCCGGAGGCGACATTTGTCCGCCAACCATTTGGACATATTCCCAATATGTGCCAAACCAGTCAAGACCTGATTGGGGAACCGGGGGTCTCTCCCTGTCAGCAGGTGCTGCAAGGCAAAAATTGTTTTCCATCATGAAAATCGGAACCCATAAGGGTTTTTTCTGCTCCAAAAGTAGCTTCATGTTTTCCCTTGGCGGGATTGGATAATCGATTGTGGGAAGATTCTGCGGGGGTGGGGGTGCTGGTCTGGGGGCATCCGCTGGTCTTGCTGCATTATTTTCTGCCATAGTTAATCCTCCTATATATTCCCGCATACTTGCGGGTTAGTTGATTCATCGATTTTCGGGTGTTTTCTTGAGGAAAGAAAATACCATATGAATAGAGCCGTATTCCCCAACACTGATGTGATGGTGTAGGCATAAAATATACCTGTGAGACCAAGACTTGTTCTTGCTAAAAAGTATGCCAATACGACCCGCAAAACATTGTATGATACTGTGACTATTGATGGTTTTATAGTCTGACCTATACCTTTGAATGTGCCAGAGGGTACTACAGCCACATTGGCAGGGATTTGCGCTAGGGCAATCGTCTGAGCATAAATAATGCCGATTTCGATTACTTCATTTTCCGCAATGAACATCATGAAGATGAACTTTCCACCAAAATATAGAATTAATGAAACTATTGCTCCCCAACAAACCATCGCAAACAATGAGCTCCGATAACCGTCTCTAATTCTTTTCCATTTACCAGCACCATAGTTTTGCCCCACGAACGCTGTAACTGCTGATCCATAACCACCACCAATGAGCCATGAAAGTGATTCTATTTGTCCACCGATTCTTGATGCCGCCATTGCTTGGTATCCAAATTCAGCAATAAACTTGGTGACAGTCATGGAGAGAAAGGCATAAAACATACTTTCCATGGAAATTGGTATACTCCATTTGAATATTTGTCGCAGCACAGCAAAATCGGGTTTACGGAAGAAACGATAATTTGTAAATGGTCTGGTTTTTCCTCGTTTGATGGAATAAGCTAAAAAAGCCATGACTGAAAACTGAGCAAAGACGGTGGCTAGAGCGGCTCCTGCCACACCCATGTTAAAGGTGAAAATTAAAAGCGGGTCCATGATTACATTCACTAATAGTCCAATGGAGTTGCCAAAAAATGAGATACGGGAGTTTCCAGAACCGTTGAAAGTACCGCTGATAACTCCTGTGGTATATTGGAAAGGCATTCCTAAAGCCACTAGCATCAAGTATTCCACCGCATCAGAGGCAACGCTCATATCTTCGATTCCGAAATATCTAACTAGTGGTATTCGGAAAACGATTATTGTCGTCATGGCAAAAAGCCCCAGGCTCAATGATAGTATAAAGGCATTTTGGCTAAACTGCAATGCTTTTTCCATGTCGCCTCGACCAAAGTTTTGGGAGCAGCCGATTTCCGCTCCCATCCTTCCCATCATCATGAGTCCATTTGCCAGCCACATATACATTCCAGCAGCTCCAGCAGCAGCAACAGCACCGCTGCCCAAACGCCCAAGCCAAAACATATCAACCAGATTGTATGTCATAAGCATAAATTGGGTACCCATTATGGGAACAGCAACCATTACAAGCTTCTGCAATATGCTCCCTGTGGTTAAATCAAATTTTCCTCTGCTCTCACTCATGTGGCTTTCTCTCTTTCATTTCTTTTATGTATGGAGCTTAGCTTTGTTGCAATCTTAATAGTCAGCAGTAATCGATATTTTAGCATGGTGGTTCATGAGTAATATCACTGGGTAAAGCATTCAGCTAATTTGTCTGTCAATGATTGTAGGTCTATTAAAAAGCCTGGTAGTTGCTCAATGCAAAACATTTCATCTTCGCTGGCAGAAGCGATTGCCAGGTCAAAAGCGAGAGCCGATAACTCGGTGGCACCTATAAATTCCAAGGACATTTTGAGTATCTGTACTTCCTGATGAAATGCTTCCATGTCTTCTGCTTCAAGAAAAGTATCAAGTTTATTAACGCTTTCTTCAAACTCAAAGATTATTTCTCTTAGCAAATTACCATATATCTCACTTTGACCATTCACGTTACCCAAGCCGATGATTATATTTAACTCATCAATTTTTCCAACTTTATCCCAAAACAAGCTACCTTGGGCATAAGCTTCTTTCATCTGTGCATCGATCTCTACTTCGCGAACAAAGTAATTCATAGATTCATTCGTTGTATCGTCTACACTGATTGTATCGCTCATATCACCTAGAGGGATGCCGTCCATGTCTAGCAAGGGTAGGTACTCTAAATAAATGATGTCTTCCCTATTTCGAGCATCGCCTTCAGCCAGAACCGCCATTTTACCAGCGACTATGCCACCCGCTTCTTTCACTAGAAATTCCAAGGCATTTACAGACTCCCCAGTGCTGATGACATCATCCACAATAAGCACCCTCTTGCCTGCCATACGCTGAGCTTCATTACCATCGATGTGGAGGCTTTGCTTTTCCCGCGTGGTCATGGATTGAACTTCAATGGTGAAAACATCCTTCATATACACTTTGATGGCTTTTCGGGCAACAATATAATCGGTATTGCCATTTTGTTTAGCCATTTCATGGGCAAGGGGTATCCCCTTTGCTTCAGCTGTTAAAATAATATCAAAGGGTGGAGCTAGAGAAAGGAGCCTTTCAGAGCAAACAACGGTCATTTCCACATCGCCAAAAAGAATAAAAGCAGCAATGCACAAATCCTCGTTGACTTTGCAAACCTGAAGCTCCCGCTCCAATCCAGCGATATTAATTTTAAACGTTTTTACCATTGATAATACCTCCTAACTCCTAACTCCTAACTCCTAATTCCTAACTAATCATGCCGTTTCGATTGCGGCGGCTACTTCTAAGCCCAGCTTTTCAATGGCATCTTCTCGCATTTTATACTTGAGAATTTTTCCAGCGGCATTCATGGGAAAGTCGTCAACGAAATCCACATAGCTGGGGACTTTGTATCTTGCCATGTTATTGTAAACGAAGTCCTTTGCTTCTTGCTGGGTCATTTCTTCGCCATCTTTAAGGACTATGCAAGCCATGATTTCTTCTCCATATGCTTCGGAGGGGACTCCGATGACTTGGACATCCTTTATTTTTGGATGGGTGTATAAGAATTCTTCGATTTCCTTTGGATAAATGTTTTCCCCACCTCTGATTATCATATCTTTCAGCCTGCCGGTGATGCGGAAATTTCCATCGGGGGTTCGGCAAGCCAAGTCGCCTGTATGTAGCCAGCCGTCTTTGTCAATTGCAGCAGCTGTGGCTTCGGGCATTTTATAGTAACCCTTCATGAGATTGTATCCCCGAGCGACGAACTCGCCAATTTCTTCATCGGGCAAATCCTCATATGTATCAGGGTCAACTATTTTGCACTCAACACCTGGTAGCGGTCTCCCCACTGTGCCTACTCGCACATCCACAGAGTCATCAATGGAGCTCATTGTGCAGCCTGGCGAACTCTCCGTTTGACCGAAAACAATGGTGATTTCCGACATATTCATTTTGTCGATTACATCACGCATGACAGAAATCGGACAGGGACTTCCCGCCATTATACCCGTTCTCATATAGGAAAAGTCTGCCGGGTTGAAATCTTCGTGCTCCAGCATGGCGATGAACATGGTGGGTACTCCATTCACCGCTGTTATGCGTTCTTGTCTAATCACAGCCAATGCAGTTTTAGCAGAAAAATAAGGAACTGGAGACATGGTCGTGCCATGGGTCATTGATGCAGTCATAGTCAGTACCATGCCGAAGCAATGAAACATGGGAACATGAATCAAAAACCTATCGGCAGTGGATAAGTCCATACGGTCTCCGATGCATTTTCCGTTGTTAACGATATTGTGATGGGTCAGCATAACGCCCTTAGGAAAGCCAGTTGTTCCAGAGGTATATTGCATATTACATACATCATCCGGTCGAGTCAGAGCAGAGAGTCTGTATACCTCTTCGATGGGTATGCGTGAACCCATTTCCAGTGCTTCATCCCAAGTAATACAACCCTTTTGTTTAGATGATATTGTAACAATTCGACGTAGAAAAGGCAAGCCTTTACAATGGAGCGGGTTTTGCGCCGATGAATATTCTAGCTCAGGACACAGGCTCTTGATGATTCCCACATAGTCTGAATCCCTGTTTCCATCAATCATAATCAGGGTATGCACATCAGCTTGCCGCAACAGGTATTCCGCTTCTCGCACTTTATAGGCTGTGTTCATGGTCACCAGAACAGCGCCAATTTTTACTGATGCCCAGAAGGATACAAACCATTGTGGCACATTTGTTGCCCAAATAGCAACTTTATCCCCTGGTTTTACACCCAAGGCAATCAAGCTTCGAGCAAAGGCATCGACATCATCTCTAAACTCAGCATATGTCCTCGTATAGTCTATGGTTGTGTATCGAAATGCATATTGGTCTGGAAATTCATCAGCAACGCGGTCAAGGACTTGGGAAAAGGTTAAATCCAGTAGCTCGTCTTTGGGCCAGATGAACTTTCCAGTCTTTCGGTTATTGTCGAAGTATCTTTCCACTCTCCCTCTACTGTCAGAAATTCTGTCCATTGCATTGACAAAATGGGGTAAAATTACCTCAGCATCGTCCAAACCGCTGATGTCTCCAGTCATATCTAAGGTCATATGCCCTTTGTAGTCAATTGAGCGAAGTGCCAACATCATATCCAACAATGGAACATCGCCGTCTCCAACTAGACAGGGTACTATCTCCCCTGCTGACTTAAAGGAATCGCTCACATGAACACTCTTTACGTAAGCTCCCAGTATGCTAATGGTTTTATCAGCAGATTCTCCGCTATGCATATATGTATCGTGAAAATTCCACAATGCAGCGAAACAATCGCTGGCGAAACGATCGAGAACCTCGCAAAGACGGTTTGTATCGGAAAATATTCCTTTTGTTTCTATCAATAAAATAATGCCTTCTGCTTCAGCAATGGGTAAAAGCACACCAATCATGGAAATTATCCTCGCCTCGTCCTCTTCAGACGCAAACTCCATTTGGAGGCATACACTCGGGCTTCGCAATACTTTAGCTAGCTCAATGCATTGCGCAGCTTTTACCAAAACTGCATCGTAGTTTTCATCATCCCCTGAAACATCAAGGCTTATGCAAGGAATTTCCAACTTTTTTTCACCAAGCAATCGTAAAAACTGCTGCCTATCCTGGAGATTGTCGAGCATATTCACAGCTTCAAATTCTGTGTTTTCTGTGTAGCATAGCTCTAACCCATTCATTTCCATTCTTTCAGCTAGGTTCAATTGCTCGGTCCATTTCATTTTTTCCCATGCACTTGTCATATACGATAATTTCATTGGCCTGAACGCTCCTCATAAATAATCTTGTTTACCGCACTTATATACGCGCGAATTCCAGCGGCTATGATGTCAGTGGAAACACCACGACCGGAATATAGTTTACCGCCATGACGCAACTTTATGAGTGCATCACCAGTTGCTTCACGTCCACCGGTAACGGCTTGGAGTTGAAAATCTTCCAATTCGTAGTGTACTCCGAATATCAGCTCTGCTGCTTTTATTGCAGCATCGAGGGGTCCATCACCAGCGGAAATAGCATCTTTAGCAGCACCATCTTTTATTAGCTCGATAAATGCAGTGGCGGTGATGGCATTGCCGCTATTTATCACATAGCTGCGCAGTTGATAGGTGGGAGCCGCTTGCCCTGCGGTTTCTGCAATAAGCGCATCCACATCTCTGCTGACAACTTTTTTATTTTTTGCAATTTCTTGAAATTGCCCATATATCCGCTCCAGATCATCATCGCTGAGCTCGTATCCCAAAGTATCAATATAATTCCTAAGGTCATCAAGGCTTGCATCCTCTGGTAAAACAGCATCATCGCCGCTTCTATTTTCATCCGCTCCACCCCGACTCACTCCGCTAGATCCAGCTAAAGCTGCGAGTTGTGCGCTTGTACGCAATAGCGTGGTGTCATTGATATTATAACTAATCCCCAAGGTTTCTCCCCGAACCTTTATCACATTGAGAAATTGTTCAAGTGATAGTGTTCCGGATTTTCCGCTGGATGAAACCTTTATTTGAGAAGCTCCTGAACCGATTGCGCTAAGTGCAGCAGCGGAGGCAAGACCCAAATTGTCTCTGAGATGCATCGATAGGGTCACATTTTTTAATTGGGGAACTCTTTCGTATACAGATTCGATGAAGTTTCCTATTTCATCTGGTAAAAGTTCACCTGTAAAATCGCTAAGGGTGATATATTTTGCTCCAGCTTCTATAGCCGCTGTAAGAATCTCCGACAAAAATCCCAAGTCGCTACGGGTGGCATCCTCTGCTGTGAACTCTGTTTCCGAGCATACCGATGCAGCATACTGGGTTATTTCCTTTGCCAGTGGCAGCATTGCCGTTGCTCTCAAACCATGGAGATACTCCATTTGTACCGTTGATGTTGGAACAATGACATTGAATCTAGGTTTTTCGGCTTTTGATAATGCGTCCCATGTTTTATCGATGCTTTCTTTGTTTAACAAAACAGGCACACATATTGTGCTATAGGTCAATGTGGAAGCCAAAGTTCGGATTAAAACAGCATCAGCAGGAGCCTCTCCCACCGGTCCAGTTTCAATAACATCCACTTGTAGCTTGTCCAGTAACTTTGCGGTTTCCAACTTTTCTTTGAAACTCAAACGCGCTTCATATATTTGCTCCGACTCTCGCAATGATGTGTCGGATATTGATATCTTTATCATTAAACTCTTCCTTTCATGGAAATATATTAGTGGTTTAGTGCATTACAAAGCGGGCATGGTCGGCAGAAATTTCGCCGCTCATGCCCGCTATAAATGCGGTATCATTTTCGACAAAATCCTCTACACTTCAAAAACCCAATCCATCTCATCGGCGACTGCGCCTGTTTGGATTCCATATAGTGTATCATAGAGTCTAAGGGCGAGTTCGCCCACACCACCATCACCGATTGTGAGGGTGGTGTCACTAAGCATAAGCTTGCCGACTGGCGATATAACTGCCGCCGTGCCGGATGCAAACACCTCCTTCAAACTTCCGTCGTGCGCAGCT
Organism: Oscillospiraceae bacterium; assembly: GCA_009777775.1. Classification (GTDB taxonomy): domain Bacteria; phylum Bacillota; class Clostridia; order Oscillospirales; family Oscillospiraceae; genus WRMH01. Next base: position 34,035 of record WRLE01000003.1, on the reverse strand, counting down.
TTTGCAACATCATCGATGCTCAAGCGACGCTCTGATACATTGATGCCCCACTTTTGGAGAAGCTCGATAACAGAAGCCCTGGTAACACCGGGCAATATCGTCCCCAATAGTGGAGCAGTGATTACTTCATCATTTATAACGAAAAACGCGTTTGATGTGCCGATTTCTTCCACATACTTATGCTCGACGGCGTCCAGCCACAAGACTTGCTCGCAACCTTTTTCCTTTGCCTTTGCCTGGGCTTTCAGAGAGCCTCCATAATTGCCGCTGACCTTGGCGAAACCAACTCCGCCCACAGCAGCGCGGACATACTCATCCTCAACATAAATACTGGTGGGAGACAATCCGCCACCTGGTGTATCGTAATAAGGTCCCACTGGGGAACACATGATTATAAACAAATAATGATCTGCCGCTTGCACACCCAAGAAAGGCTCATCGGCAATTACCAAGGGCCTGATATATAAACTGGTACCCGCTTTATCTGGAATCCAGTCTCTCTCTATATCAACCAAAGTCCGCACAGCACTAACATAGAGCTCTGGCTCGATGTCAGGCATACACATACGCTCATTGGATGTACGAACGCGAGCTGCATTCATATATGGGCGAAACAATTGTACTTTCCCATCGGCGGTTTTATATGCTTTCATTCCTTCAAACATGGACTGACCATAATGAAACACAGCAGCAGCAGGCTCCAGGTTCAGCGGTCCGTATGGAACGATGCGGCCATTATGCCAGCCTTTTCCGGTTTCGTATTCCATAATAAACATATGGTCGGTGAAAGCTCTACCAAATTTTAAAGTATCAGGGTCTGGCTTCTCTTTTGGTGTCAAAGTCCTTTGAATATCAAATGTATACGACATAGTTAAATCCTCCTTATTCTTTCCAAAGGTTGAAAGCTTGCACATTTATTTCTCGCATTTCGGGTCTTCTTTTGGCTATTAACTCATCTATGACCTTTTCGATGGACGACTCTGAAACCACACCCGTTGCGCGAACTAAAGCACCGAGCATTATTACATTAGAAACTCTCATATTACCCAGTTCCAGTGCCAAATCATTTGCGGCAACTTCCAGCACCTTTATATCTGTACGCTCTGCCTTCTGAGTTGTTGTTGATGTGTTTAATACTAAAACCCCACCTGGTTTTACCAAAGGCTCGAATTTTATAAGGGATGGTAAGTTCATAGCAACCACATAGTCTGCTTCGTATATAAGCGGGCAGCTGACGTTTTTTTCCGATACCACTACGGTACAATTGGCTGTACCGCCACGCATTTCTGGACCATATGATGGAAAGAATGTGGAAGCCTTATCTTCCAGCATCGCTGCATAGGTCACCATTTGTCCAATCAGAAGCACTCCCTGACCGCCAGAACCAGCGAAAAATATTTTATGAGTACTCATTTACCTTACCTCCTCTGGCTTTTTAAACACGCCCAAGGGATAATATGGAATCATTTTCTCTCCCACCCATTTCATAGCATCAACAGGTGTGACCCCCCAGTTTGTTGGGCAAGTCGATAAAAACTCCACAAAGGAAAAACCAAGTCCTTTTTCCTGTACTTCAAAAGCTCGTCTTACGGCTCTCTTTGCTCTGTTGATGTTCGCGGGTGTATCAAGGGCGACACGCTCAATGTATACAGCTCTGGGTAAAGTTGCAAGAAGCTCGCAAACTCGCATAGGCGCTCCAGTTTGCTCTTCCATACGCCCTGCTGTAGAGGTGGTGGTTCTTTGTCCAATGAGTGTTGTGGGAGCCATTTGCCCTCCAGTCATGCCATATATACCATTATTGATGAAAAAGGTGCTAATCCTCTCACCCCTGGAAGCCATATGGATTATTTCATTGGTACCAATGGAAGCCAAATCGCCATCACCCTGGTATGTGAATACCAGTTTATCAGGGTGGACGCGGCGAATACCCGTTGCCACAGCAGGGGCTCGCCCATGGGCAGATTCGCACATATCCACATTCATAAATTTATGCGCCTGGACAGAACAACCAATGGGAGCAACCCCAATTGTCTCCCCTAGCTTGCCCATTTCGTCCAGCGTTTCCATAATAAGTCTATGGGAAATCCCATGGGTACATCCAGGACAATAACTAGTCTCAGTCCTCACCATACCCTTAGTATAAGTATAAACAGGTTCCATGATTTAAAAACCTCCAGTTATTTTAATGAATGATTAATAATTAATAATGAATAATTATTACAATCGTTCGTTGTTCATCGTTATTCGTCAATTAATAATTATTAATTATTCATCATTAATTATTAATTGTACGAAGTATCTCGCTTGCTCTTTGGGCTATTTCCAAGGATGTGGGGATTATTCCGCCGGTGCGGTTTATTAGCTCTATGGGGAAACGTTTTCCTATGCCGATTTTCACGTCTTGCATCATTTGACCCATGGACATTTCGGCAGATATCACTACTTTTGTTTTATCGCTAATTTGATCAAAGGCATTGTAGGGGAAAGGCCATAGGGAAATGGGACGGATAAGCCCTGCTTTTATGCCTTCCTCCGCCAGTAGCTCTATGGCTTCTTTTGTAATTCTTGCTGTAGTTCCAAAAGCCACAAATACAATCTCGGCATCTTCCAAGCCTAGAGTTTCTACCCTTACAAGCTCTTTTTCCGCTTTGGCGTATTTTTCAAACAAATAATCTACATGCTGTTCCAAATCCTCAGGCTGCATACGAAGGGACTTTACTGTAACTCTATTGGCATCATCGTCGCCATATCCAGTAATCGCCCAAGGTTTGAGCTTTTTAATATCTTCATATTTAATTTCAGGTTTAAATTCTGGTAGAATAACAGGCTCCATCATTTGTGCAAGGATACCATCTGCAAATATCATTATGGGATTTTGCCAATAATCAGCAAGCTCCACAGCTTCATAAATTAAATCTACAGCTTCTTGAATGCTTGAGGGCGCGAATACAGGTACTTTGTAATCTCCATTGCCTCCACCACGGGTGGCTTGATTATAGTCCGCTTGCCCAGGATGTATCCCACCGATACCAGGACCTCCACGACTTACGTTTAAAATAACCAAAGGTACCTCAGCAGAACACATGAAGCTGATGCCTTCTTGCATAAGTGCAATTCCCGGAGATGAAGATGAAATGAACGCTCTGCCTCCAGCAGCTGCCGCACCGTATGCCATGTTTATGGCACCCAGTTCGCTCTCTGCTTGAAGGAAAGCTCCACCATATTTCGGTATTTCCTGGGACATATATTCGGGAATTTCGTTTTGCGGTGTAATAGGATATCCAAAATAATATCTGCTTCCGCCACGTATGGCAGCTTCGGAAAAGGCTTCATTGCCTTTCATCAAAACTTTTTCGCTCATTTACGCCACTTCCTCTTTGAATATTTCAATGGCACCGTCAGGGCACACAAGGGCGCAAGCCCTGCATCCGATGCACTTGTCCTGCTCCTCCACCCCCGCGGGGCTATAGCCTGCGCTATTGATATGGGAGCTCATTGCTATGATTTTTTCCGAACAAAATTCGCAACACAATCCGCAGCCTTTGCAAACATCCCCATCAAAGCGTACTTGAAACTTTGCCATAATATCGACCATCCTAATCATTAATTTGCTATATTATTTTTTAGTTCCTAATTTATAGTTCCTAGTTCCTAATTCCCAATTCCTAATTCCCAATTCCAACATCAAGCCATGTGGGCCTCATATACAACCCAAGGGGCATGAGCCTTCCAGACAGCTCTGGCAAGTCACTAGGGTCTACTATGCCAACGGGATAACAATCGCACCATATTTCTCTTCCTGTTTTAACCCTGATTTGGCAACATAGCTCATGACCGTCTATCACTGTTTGTGCTGTTGTTTCCCTAAGCAAATGACTGTTGTTTACGAGTGCATTTATAATAAGACCTGTTGCAGCTTCAATTGCATTTATATGGGTAATTGCACCATCGATATTTCGAGTTTCTGGTCGGTTTCCATTGACCACAGCTAGAACAGTCGTTTCATCATCATTAAAGTACTTCATAAACTGGTTGAGCACAATCGCTCCGCTATCGTTTCCGCCAGCGTCGATGATTACCCTACAATTTTTATCCTCCAGTGGCGCTCGAACATCGGCTCCCAATGCAGGAAGCTCTGCTGTTACTTCAGTCTGAAAAACGCTGCCATGGACAGAAATACCTGCCTCGCCAAGAATTTCACGCCGTTCTCGAGAGCGAAAATATGGGTTTACTATGTCAAGATCCACGAGGGCTAGCTTTTCGTTGCTTGCAGCCGCAAGGAGAAGTGCCATTGACACCGAAAACTCTGTTTTTCCGCTACCATAGTGGCCTGTCACGATGATTTTTCTACTCGCTTCTTGGATAAACCCTATCTCTGGCATTATTTCCGCCATTTGCTATTCTCGCTTCTAGTATTTTTTGGTTGATTATTTGTATTTTTATGTTTTAGATGGATATTGATATATTAGATGGATATTGATATACATTCATTGATACATACGATACATACGAATGATACATACGAATATTTAATTAGTTATTCATATCAGTTATACTTGCTTTTGTCAATATCCAATTTGCTTTTTTTATGTTTATTACATAATTTAAATATAATCCTTGACATTTCTCCACAAGAGAAGTACCATGACTTCAAAAAATAAAGCTCAAGGAATCATAATTTATCCTCCACTCCATTTTGTTATTCTCTTATTTTAGCTGCTATATGATTAAAAGTGATGAGATTATAAAATCTACGTAAAATTATGTAAATTCCACCATTTTAACCTGATACAATTTGTATCGTATCGAAGTGTATTTTGTGAAACATTGATGCGCTACACCGTCGCATTTGTTGCAAAACCCACGAAAACTCCATCGTTAATGGTATCAACAGCATTTTTGATACAATCATGTTGCAGATAAAGTAAAAACCTGCCTTATATTGCATCTTTACGTATTGAGTTAGTCTTGTGTACAATCATACCAATATTTGTTCCTTTTTTAAACTGGACAATAATTAGAAAGCTATCACACTTTTCTGGCACTAGATTGAGCATCAAAGATAAAATCGCCGACTAAGAGCGGCAAAATGGAGGATTTCGTCATGGAGCAAAGTACCGTCGCACTAATTATTGTTTTAGTTGCAGCAATTTGTTTCGTCACAAGGATCATACCCTTTGCGGTGACAGCTGTAGGTGCATCATTGGCAATGGCTATAGCGGGTATAATTTCGTTTCCGACCGCTTTTGCCGGTTTTTCCAGCGATGTTACCATCATGGTAATCGGAGCCTCCATAGTGGGAGATGCGATATTCGAAACCGGAGCGGCTCAGATATTGGGAAGCACACTCCTGAAGTTATGCGGCAATAGCGAAAGACGGTTCTTGCTTGTTACAATCACCGTTTCTGCGATAGCATCTGCTTTCACCAGCAATCTCGCCGTCGTGATGATGTTTCTCCCCATTGCTTCTGCAGCTGCCGCCAGTTCCGGCGGGCTTATTACGAAAAAGAACACATATATGGCTATAGGTTTTGCTTCTATGATTGGCGGCGGCTTAACGTTGGTTGGGTCACCGCCTAATCTTATCGGTCAAGGTTTCTTGATAAATGCAGGCTTAGAGCCTATGCAGTTCTTCGATTTAGCTCTCATGGGTTTGCCTCGCTTTATAGCTTTCATCATTTTTTATGCAACTTTCGGTTATGGGCTACAAAAACGAGTGTTTAATTTCCCCGAAGAAATACCGGAACTTCCGGCTTCTAGTGAAAATGAAATAGCGAAACCGGTAAATTCCTTCAAAGTCTGGCTGCCTGTGCTTATCATGGCTGCTATGGTGGTCGCCTTTATTTCCCAATTATGGACAACGGGAGCCTGTGCCATGGTTGCGGGGCTTTTATGCATCGTGACCGGTTGTATACCTGTTAAAAAAGCTTTTACCGAAATGGATTGGACAACGGTCTGGGTGCTTGCTGGAGGTTTAGGCTTCGCAACTGGTATAACCCAAAGCGGCGCTGGCGAGCTAATCGCTCTGACTGTTATAAGCTGGTTCGGAGCTAACCTTTCATTCTTCACCCTCCTTGTTGCACTTACGGTTGTTGGCGTGCTTCTCGTCAACTTAATAACAGCATCAACCGTAATTTTAATGCTGACTCCCATTGCTCTGACAATTTGTACAGAAATGGGTTATGACGGCAAATCGATGGTAATGGCACTTGTCATGATTCTAAACTTGCCATTTATCAACCCTGTAGCAATGGCTCCCGTCACAGCTACTCTCCCCGGAGGGTATCGATTCTCGGACTATGTGAAAGTCGGCGGGATACTGACTGTTATAATGATGATAGTCACAATTGCTACATTCTACTTTATGTATGCATAAGATACAGTTAATTGTCGATATATGCTTATAGCATTTAATAACGATATCAAAGCGAATATCGAAATATAGAACACATTATTAAAGCAACACGAACGGTGGTGATGCATATGGAGAGCGTTTATATGCTGGGCGCGCATATTTATGGCTGAAGGGTAGAGTGCGACCTCGTCCCTTTGCCAATCGGCGAAACACGCGCAATTCCCATACGCATCTATAAGTGCTTGCACGAGCCGACAAGCAAATAAAAATTTTATGTGTTATAGAGGAGATTTGTATATGAGCGAAACAGCTGCTCCAGTAACTTATAAGAGGGATTTACCAAAGAAAATATTAACTGCTTACTACATATATCCTTTCTTTAACTCCCTCTCGACTATCATGGCTTTGCAATATCTTACATTCTTCGTGACAGAATGGACAGGCGTTAGCGCAACTCTCATGGCAACTGTATACACAGTAGCACGATTCGGAGACCTCTTTGTCCAAGCTATTTCAGGTGCTATTATGCAAAAAGTTAAGAGATTTAGACCCTATCTCATTATATTACCACTAATATCTCAGGTCGGAAACTTTATAAGCTTTTTAAATCCACCAACATCAGTTGGAGTAAAACTTGTCATACTTACTGTGGGTTATTGCATGATACACTTCCCCATGAATTTTTTGGTTGTTGCCCAGAACACCATGATAATGAGGGTGGCGGGACCGAATCCAGAAAACCGCATGGCAATCACCGCAGCAAATTTACAAGGTACAAGCGCAATGAGGATATTACACCCACAAGTTACGATGCCTCTTATATTATGGTGCTTATCACGAAACTATCCAGGTTATCTCATTGTTATGGTTTTATACGGAATCATAACAATGCTAGTTTCGATAATGCTTTATATTGCGACAAAGGATTACGAAACCGCCGAAGATGTGGCTCGCTTTGCTGCTGCTGGCACAGCGGAAAAGGGACCGAACATATTCCAAATGTACAAACTGGTTTCAAAGAACATCCCAATCCTCGTGTTGCTTCTCAGCTCAAGCATTAATACGGGCATAGGCAACCAAGTCTTCACAGCTGGTGTTCAATACTACTGGCGTTATAGTGTCGGTGACCTGGGTATGCAAGCAATAGCAGGCACCATCGCTGGCATAGCCGCTGTTATTACGTCATTCACTGGACCATGGATTGCTAGAAAAATCGGTAAAAGAAACTCTTGGCTATTCAACAATTCATGGCAGCTGCTAGTATACTTCGGCATAATGTTCTGGGGTGACGGAAACCCCTGGGTATACATCTGGCTCACATCGATTCAGACATTAAGTACTTCTGTTACCACCGCGTGGGGCATACAGCTTTGGCTCGACGCCGCAGAGGTGCAGTTATATGAAACCGGTGTTGATACCCGTTCCTTCACCATGAGCATGAACAACTATCCAATCAAGCTTGGCTTCATCATATCTGGTCCTTTTGTCGCTTGGATGCTTAACCACTCAGGATACTCCGCAGCAGATGGCATTGGCTCTATAGCAGACACAGGCTTGTTCATGCGCAATTGGCTAATCATACCCATCATTGGAATGATACTCTCCTTTATCAATATCTTCATCGGTTACAGAGTCGATGAGCAATATGCCAAAGACTGCGCCGCTGCCAACGCAAAAGCAGCCGCCGAGCGCGTGGAAGCTGAAAAAGCACAAAACGCCACCGCTCCCGCAAACTCATAAGTTGTCAAGCAACCGGTGACTTCGTATGCACTAACCGTGTCATTTAAGAGCGTCAGCGAAGAAGCATCTTTAGTTAGGTGCTTCTTTTCGCTTTCTATACAAATAACATTATAAATGCTATAATTATCGGCATAATAAGCGAAAGAGGGGTAAACGATATAATGATTGATACGATACTCTTTGACCTTGATGGAACTTTGCTCCCATATTCCCAAGAAGCATTCATCGAAGTATATATATCGAAATTGGCTAAGGTATTTGAGCGTCTAGACATGGATCCGAAAGCTTCCATCGAGGTAGTTTGGGCAGGAACGAGAGCAATGGCTCAAAACGATGGCTCCATGCTCAACACCCAACGGTTTTGGCAGACTTTCAGCGAAGCCTTGGAAATCCCTCCAGAAAAGCTCCCCTTAGTGGAAGCGGCTTGCGATGATTTTTATACCAACGAATTTGATACAGTAAAGGTTGTAATGGAAGCAACTTCCATCCCAAAAGAGCTCGTGGAATTTATGAAAGAAAAGGGATATACCCTTGTACTGGCTACCAATCCCCTCTTCCCTCAATGCGCTGTCACAACACGCCTGAATTGGATAGATCTCGCCCTTTCCGATTTTATATTGGCTACTCATTATGCCAACAGTACATATTGTAAACCGAATCTTGGCTATTATAATGAAATATTATCGAAAATTAATAAAGAACCAGCGCAATGCATCATGGTTGGCAACAATCCAACTGAGGATATGGTGGCAGGAAAACTGGGTATGGAGTTGTTTCTCGTCACAGATTACCTTGAAAACGAGTCTGCTATGGACATAAGTGGTTTTCCCCAGGGCACCCTCGCCCAGCTTGCTAGCATTGTGTAATTGTTTAATCTCGTGTATCCCAGTAGTCATCGGCGCGTCAGGGATGCCGCGCCCTACGAAAGACTTTATATGTTGTCTTTTATTTGTACATATAGTTAAATGCGAAACTCTAGTTACCAATATAATTATCGAATCTTTTTATTGCAGTTCAGACGAATAAATGATATACTCGCCGGAGTTGTAAAAACTTTATGAACAAATCATGAAGTTTGGGCATAAAATATAGACGAGGAGTAAAGTTTCATGAAAATTGGTATTGGCATCGACACCGGCGGTACATACACCGACGCAGTCGCATATGACTTCGACACAGACACGGTACTAGCAAAAGGCAAAGCGCTGACTACCCGAGAAGACCTATCCATTGGAATTAGTAACGCACTTGACCTTCTCCCGCCAGAAATGATAAGCGACGCAAAGCTCATCTCATTGTCCACCACGCTTGCCACGAATGCGTGTGTGGAAGATAAAGGATGCAGAGCGAAACTCCTTGTTTTTGGTCTAACGGACGAACTCATTGTGCAATATGGCGCTGATAAAAAGTATGGATTCAAAAGGGAAAATGTGCGATGCTTCGACACAAATAGTAGCGCAGACGGTTTTGTCATCGATCAACCGGATTGGGATTATGTCGCTTCCGAAATTAAGCAGTGGGTATCAGATGCTGATGCCATGTCAGTCTCTGAGCTATTTTCAGCATCCAACGGTGCTCCCTGCGAAAAACAAGCAAAAACCATTTTGGAAGACCAATACGAATTGCCCACCGTTATAGCCAGCGAACTGTCCAGCGACCTTGACGTTTTGGCTAGGGGCGCAACTGCAATGCTCAACGCTAGATTGTTCCCCATTGGGCAGGAGTTTGTCGAAGCAGCTTTAAAAGACTTCGAGAAACGCGGAACCGACGCTCCGATTACCATCGTGCGTAGCGACGGAAGCCTTATGACCGCAGAGTTTACCAAGGAAAGGCCAGTTGAAACAATCTTGTCTGGTCCCGCTGCCAGCGTGCTTGCTGGTAAGAGCTTTGCCGGTGAAAAGGATTTCATGATTATCGACATGGGAGGAACGACTACTGACGTATCCGTTGTAAGGCAAGGAAAACCAACCATTGCCGGAAGCGGTATACAAATTGGTGGATGGAAAACCCACGTTAAAGGAGTATTCATTGACACCTTCGCCCTTGGTGGAGATAGCACAGTACGCGTAGTGGATGGGAAAGCCCGTCTATTCCCCCGTCGGGCTATGCCAATTTGCGTAGCCGCCACCCGTTGGCCCGAAATTAAATCTGCTCTCCAAAGCCTGTTATACGATAGGCACACAAACCTCTTCCCTCTCCATGAAGCTTTCTATTTAGTGCGTGAGCCTGATAATATTTCACGTTACAATATGTATGAGCAAAACCTCATCGAATTGCTTCGCAAGGGACCACGTTTGCTTGGTAAATTCACAAAGGAAGAGGGAATCGATTTATATCACTTAAATAGCGAAAGACTAGAAGCCGAAGGCGTAGTCATGCGCTGTGGTCTCACTCCCACCGACTTTATGCATATAAAAGGCGATTTTGATGCATACGATGGAGAAGCCTCGGAAATCGCTGCCAGGTTTATGCTTTTATGTTTAAAAAGAACCAATAATGATGATAACCTAAACGCTTTAGCTGACGAAGTCTATAGCATGGTGGAGGAATCTCTCTATACAAACCTTTTGCGTATTCTCTTGGCACATGAATATCCAAAGCAATTTGCCGATGGAGTCGATGCGCAAGCAGAAAGGCTTATTAGCGAATCTTGGGAGAAGAGAAACTCAGATGATGTCGGCTTTTTCAGGAATCTATTTGAAACAAAAGCCGCCCTTGTGGGTGTTGGTGCTCCCACCCATATATTCCTGCCGAATGTGGCTAAATATATGGGTACCGACTGCATTCTCCCCGAACACGCCGCTGTGGCAAACGCCCTGGGTGCTTTGCGTGCCGATTACAACACCATTGTCCAAGTGGACATTATTCAAATGCTATCCTTATCGGAAGGCGTATATTATGTCGTACACGCTCCCGAAGGTAGCCAAAAGCACTTCAACTACCAATCTGCCATCAGAGCAGCTGAAGTCGCCGCTGAAGCTGCTGCAGTTAAAGAAGCGCGTAATCGTGGAGCTTTGGGTGAGCTTATTATCAACACCTATGTCAAGCGCCATGTATCAGAAAATCAACAAGGAATGACAGTGGCAACGGGCTGCACAATAATCAGCGAAGTCAGTTCGTCTTCTTTGGCATAAAATGGTTTGATAAATAGCGCAAAAAAATAGTGCAAAACCCCAGCTTTACCTAGGCATTTGTTCCTAAAATTAATAGGAAGCAGCTCAGGGCATTTGATGCCTGAGCTGCTTCTTTTTATCTAAGGAGGTACTTAATTTTAATTAATCAGTTGTCCAAGCTGATCAATAATTTATATGTGTTATACCGACGAAAAACGCTCCGACAAAAAGACGGAGCGCAACAAACGTAAAAACGCATTGCTAAACGCTTTGCTCCGTCCGGGGGAGCAAGCATTGTGCCACAACGTTCCTGACTTATCGGCTATAGGCTGGTATAGTTGCCATGCCGCATCACAGTGACCCGCTCGCAGGGAATCTCACCCTATTCCGTCTCAGAGGGAAGAAGCTTCTTCCCACTACGTGAAACAATGTATAAATTTTATTTATCCTACACTCATTTTTTTAGTTTGTCAAGGGGGTGTATATAATAATTATTACCTATCTATAAACAATGTTCCGATTGGCTCATGCTTTTTGCTGGTATTCCGAAAAAATATGATATAATAGCTTATACATATTAGTTGCTTCGCAACAATTATACCAAGTAGCTTATGTATCACATATCGTGTAATTTAATAGAACATTTCCATTTGCTAGGGGGTAAGCAATGGTTGACATAATCATAATCGGCGGAGGACCGGCTGGATTGTCTGCGGGTATTTCAGCAAAACAGCGTAACAACAACACGCTGATAATCACCGGCGATATTAAAAAAAACAAGCTATACAAAGCAGCAAGGGTCGACAACTATCCTGGCTTTCCTGGTATATCTGGTGCTGAGCTTCTCGTAAAGCTGACTGATCATGCTCGAGATGCCGGCGTTGATATGATAACAGGTAAAGTCAGCAATATACTACAAACCGATGATGCTTTCCATGTGGCATATGATAATGAAATACAGATGGCAAAAAGCATCATCATAGCCACAGGACTTTCCCATGGTTCCCTATTTCCTGGAGAAGAGGACTTTCTAGGAAGAGGCGTATCCTATTGTGCCACCTGCGATGGAATGTTATTTCGGGAAAAGCGAGTCTGCGTTGTGTGCATATCAGCCGATGCCAACGATGAAGCCGACTACCTAGCCTCCCTTGGTTGCGACATATTACGAATCACATCAAGAAATATCCGCATCAATGGCGACACAAAAGTAGTGTCACTAACAGTAGATGGCATTGACGTTCCTTGCGACGGCGTATTTATATTTAGGGATGCAATTGCACCCCATCTGCTTCTACCTGGGCTAGAGACAAACGGAGCCTATATCAAAGTCACCCCAGCAGGGGAAACAAATATCCCAGGAGTATACGCCGCAGGAGATTGCGTAGGGGCTCCCCATCAAATATCTAAAGCGGTGGGAGAAGGATTAGTTGCTGCTTTAACCGCTTCAGAATATATTAGAATGCAAAAAAACAAATCTTAAACACGGAGTAAAAAATGAGCACTGTAAATCTATCACTGGAAAACTTTGATGAAGTCATCGAAAAAGGTCGCGTTTTGGTGGACTTTTGGGCTGCATGGTGTAACCCATGCAGATTAGTAGCCCCCATTCTCGATGAACTTGCCGAAGAATATGAAGGGCGTTTATTGGTGGGAAAAGTGGATGTTGATGCAGAAACTGAGCTTGCCCTTCGTTATGACATCGTCAGTATCCCAACGGTGGTTTTATTCCAAGATGGCTTAGAAATTCGCCGTTTTGTCGGGGTACAACCTAAAAGGGTATACCAACAGGAACTTGTTCTACGCATCTAATTGTCCACATTAGATTCCTCCACTTGAAGGAGTGATTCCAAAGGTACACAGTCGCCGGGTTCAAGCTCCTTGACTCGGTTGACGGGCACAGCGAGATTCAAGTTCTGACCATAGGAAAACGAACTTGATGCCAGTCCGATAACTAAGCCCACAGAATTAATTAGAGGGCTTCCACCGCTTCCAAAGGAAATTGGTGCAGTGAATTGAATGAGAGTTTGTCCATCTACGAGCCTCTCTGTCTTACCGATGATACCTGCTGTCATTGTGCTTGTGTATCCCAATGGGTTTCCAATTGTATAAATGGTATTCCCTGTTTGAAGCAAATCAGAATCACCCAATTCCAAGTAACTAAAACTAATATCTTCGGCATCAATGAGCAAAAGCGCCAAATTAAACTCCCAACTAGATGCAGCCACACCAAGAACAGCATATTCATCACCATTTTTAGTGGTAATTCTCGCACTCGCTGCATCATCTAGAACATGGAGAATTGTTACAGCAAGACCGGTATCGGATATGAAAAATCCGCTGCCGGTTCTTATTTCTTCCCCTTCGATGTCGAATGTTTCAATGAAGAAAACTGCATCTGCGCATAGTTCAAATAAGCTTTGTGCCGGTATGGGAACTGCTGCTCGTTTTCTATTGTTTTCTACCCTTTGCACCTGTGTAAAAGCAGTAACAAATAACGATGACATCAAACATATGGCAAGTATTACAGCTATCGCTGTCTTTTTTTGCTTTTTCACCTGTTTCTCCAATTTATTCCCTCCGTTAGCATGGCTTTTATCACATTAACTGCACCCTCTATACCTGTGAAAGAGGTGTTTAGCGCAAGATCATAATCCTTCACATTCCCCCAGGTACGATTCGTGTAGTAACGATAATAATTAATGCGACTTTTATCGATTTTTCTTAGCATATCGATGGCATCTTCAGCGGACAAACCATATTGATCGATACCTCGCTGCAATCTATCTTCCGTATTTGCATGTATAAAAATCGAAAACACATCATCTCTGTTTTTAAGCACATAACCTGCGCAACGTCCGACAATAATGCAAGGTCCTTCATCTGCGATTTCCCTTATTACCTCTGACTGTGCCAAAAAGACCTTATCGGTGGTGGGGGTGCTGTAGTATGCCAGTGCGTCCATTCCCATTAGATTCGCATCAGTATATGTAAGCCTCTGACGAAAAGTGCTGGGTATGCTCTCGTCTGTATTTTCAATGACATCGGGAGACAAACCGCCTTTTTCCGCTGCTAAATGAACTATTTGCTTGTCATAGTATGGAATGTCCGCAGCAGTAGCTAACATTTCTCCAATGGACCTTCCTCCGCTGCCGTATTCGCGGCTGATTGTTATAATTCGTGTATTCATTATGGGCTAACCCTCCTTTTAAATTAAATTTCACATAAATTTTACCACAAATCAGACATATCTTCAATAAATCACAAATATTTTACGTTTACAAACTGGCAACTTATGTTGTAGTATGATATAACAATGTAGCCTTCGCACATTTCGTCACTATGGAGCAAGCACAGTCCCTACCCTCATTTCGCTTGAATACAAACTATTGACTATAGCATCTACATAGGAGGTTTTCCAAATGAATCAAAATAATAGTAGGTTTCTAATTGCCGACGGCGCCATGGGTACAATGTTGCAAAAATACGGCTTACCCAGGGGAGAGAGATCCGATATTATGAATATCACCAATCCTGATACAGTTGAAACAATACATCGTATGTATTTGGAAGCTGGCAGCGATATTATATATACAAATACATTCGGAGCCAACGCAAAGGCATTGGAAAACACTGGATACACACCAGAAAATATCATTGAAGCTGCTGTATCAATAGCAAAGAGAGCTTGCAACAGTGTCAATTCTATTGTTCTTGATATTGGTCCTTTGGGAACTTTACTTGAACCAATGGGTGTTATGGAACATAGCGAAGCTTATGATATTTTTGCTCAGCAAGCCGTGCTTGGAGAAAAGGCAGGGGTTGACTTTGTAGGTCTAGAAACAATGAGCGATATAAGTGAACTAATGACTGCAATGTTTGCTGTGACCGAAAATACAAACTTGCAAATAATAGCCTCGATGACCTTTCAAGACAACGCAATGACATATATTGGTTATACACCGGAAGACCTTGCTACAATTTCCGAAGGGGAAAGTGAATATTTCGCAATTGGTCTAAATTGCTCCCTAGCTCCATATGATATGATAGAAACTGCTAAGCGGTTTGCAATATCCTCAACACATCCCCTTATTATTAAACCAAATGCAGGTTTACCCGAAGGTCCAAATAGCGAATATTCAATAAGTCCATCGGAGTTTGCATCGCAAATGGTGCAGCTTGTTGAAGCAATAGATGAAATCGATGAGGCAAGTGGTTTATTGGAAAAAATGGGGCAAAAACGCTTGCTCATAATTGGTGGTTGCTGTGGTACTACACCTCAATATATTAACGATCTCAGGAGGCTACTTGTATGAAAAAGGATGTCTTTACAAAAGCGGATATATTGCTTCCTAAGGCTGTTTTCCTGGAAAACTGGAGCGTCGTTGCCTGCGACCAATATTCCTCGCAAGCCGATTATTGGGAGAGGGTTTCTGAAAGGGTGGGTGATAACCCATCCACATACAAAATGATTATACCCGAAGCCTTTTTGGCTCAAAGGGATGTGGAAATAGAAACCAGCAACATCAGCGAGGAAATGAATCGATATTTAAACGATGGTATTCTAGAAACTGTAGAAAATGCTTTCATTTATGTGGAAAGAACTCTCTCTGAGGGACAAATAAGACGAGGACTAGTCGGTGCCATTGACCTGGAAGAATATAGTTTTTCTGGGGAAGATGCTTCCATCCTAGCAAGTGAAGGAACTGTCCTCGATAGGCTCCCCGCTCGAATCAGCGTTAGGCGCGCAGTACCATTGGAGTCCACCCATGTGCTTGCTTTTATAAATGATGTGGAAAAAACGGTAATTGAACCCCTGGAAGAAAAAGTCGACTTGCTCCCGCTTCTCTATGAGTTTGAGCTGATGGAAGATGGAGGGAAAATAAGGGGTATGTGCGTCCAAGGTAGCATTGCAGATGATATCATAACCGCTCTTTCAAACCTACACGAAAAAATGAATCCATTAATAATAATTGGCGATGGAAACCATTCCCTCGCCGCTGCAAAAGTCTATTGGGATGAACTAAAGCAAAGCCTGAGCCAAGAAGAGCGTATAACCCATCCTGCTAGGAAAGCTTTGCTTGAAATAAATAATGTATATGACTCGGCAATTGGTATAGAAGCTATCCATCGGGCGATCTTTAATGTGGATGAGGCTGACTTTATTACCAAGCTATCGGAGCATATGACCCAAGGCGGTGACTATGAAATCCACCTTCATTCCAGCACCCAAAATGAAACTATCTCTGTAGCAGCTGATTGTATTGGCGATATGTTGGCAATGCTCCAAGGATTTTTAGACGAATATTCCAAGAAAACAGGAAGTCATATTGACTATATCCACGGCGAAGAGACAGTTTTGCAACTTGCCAAGGAGCCCCGCTGTGTAGGTCTGATACTACCCGCAATGGAAAAAAGCGAGCTTTTCGGAACAGTAAGCACAATGGGCGTTTTCCCCAAAAAAAGCTTCTCAGTAGGCCACGCCAACGAAAAACGCTTCTACCTAGAATGCCGAGCCATTCGGAATTAGGAGTTAGGAATGAGGAGTTAGGAATTGTAATGATGACACATTCGTAGGGCGCGGCATCCCTGACGCGCCGCCCACCTGATGGCAGTCGCGTTAATTATTCATTATTAATTATTAATCATTAATTACGAAGTCACATTCGTAGGGCGCGGCATCCCTGACGCGCCGCCCGCCTAATGGCAGTCGCGTTAATTATTCATTATTCCTAACGCCTCATTCCTCATTCTTTTCATAGTTATGCCAGACGTTTTGGACATCGTCGTTGTCTTCCATTAGGTCTAGCATTTTTTCGATGTTTTTTATATCCAGCTCCTCACTAAGAGATATATAGCTCTGGGGTACCAGCTCTATTTGAGCGTGGACGAATTTATAGCCAGCAGCTTCCAATACACCGCTCACATCGGCGAAATCATCCGCTAAGGTATAGACTTCATAGACATCCTCATTGGTTATGATATCATCAGCACCAGCCTCGAGAGCATCTTCGAAAACAGTATCTTCATCGTAGTTTCTATCTTCGTTGTCGATGATAATGACACCCTTTCTGGAAAATGACCAGGAAACACAGCCTGGTGTACCCATGTTCCCTCCATACTTATCATAAAGGAGTCGAATTTCAGAAGCAGTTCTATTTCTATTATTGGTCATGGCTTCGACAATAACAGCCACACCGCCAGGACCATAACCCTCATAAGTAACGCTATCGAAACTTTCCAATCCGCCAGAACCAAGAGCTTTGTCAATAGTCCTTTTAATATTGTCATTGGGCATATTATATGCTTTCGCTTTTGCAACAGCAGCAGCTAACCTTGTATTATTTGCAGGGTCCCCGCTGCTGCCTTCTTTCACCGCAACAGTAATTTCTCTTGCGATTTTTGTGAAAATTTTTGCTCTTTTTGCATCCTGAGCACCCTTTGTCCTTTGAATATTATGCCATTTCGAATGTCCCGCCATAATAAATAATACCTCCCTACGCCTTGATTAATCGATTCCAGTCTAACACAGCTTAAACACTCACGCAAGCTTCCCCTTGTATGAAATATATTACAATCTGTATAATCAATTCTTCAAATGAATATTTGGTATGAATATTCATTTTAGACTATACAGTCAGCAGACTGACTATGTGAGAGTTACCAGAATTTTGCCTATCATATACATATTTCTTACAAATAAGGGAGAATATTTTTTCTACATATAACTTCAAATGGTTTACATAATCACGATGGGGGAAAAATGAGTACAGAGAGTTATTAACATTTTCCACAGCTTTACCCACAGCTCATTATCTCAACTGTACCAATGCTTTTGCTTACTTTTCTTAGAATTATCCACAGCCTTGAAATTGATTTTCGATATTTTTTCGCGTAGAAAATTAGTTGACATAACGTTCGTATGAATAATTTTTCATGTTATACGATGAATATCTATTAATATTTTCACCACTTGCCAACAAATTGGCGAATCACATACGTGTAGTGACAGAATTGTTTGCGAAATATATAATTAGCTATGCTCGCAAAGGCAATTCACGGAGCTTTGGCTAGTTATAATTAATTGAGCAGTGAACATAAATATACTAACACGAGGACTGCCAGGCAACTGTGTATATATAAAAAAAAGGAGACACAACACAGTGAACAAAATCGATATGCCCAGAGAAAAATTGCACAAAAGGGGTGCTTCAGCCCTTACAGATATGGAATTACTCCAAGCTGTCATCGGAAGCGGTGGAAAAGGAAACGATTTCAAATTAATCGCAAAGAATCTCCATAATAAAATCATCAGCATCGGTGCAGAGAATCTAAGCATCGAAGACATCAAAGAAGTCAAAGGCATCGGTGATGCCAAAGCAACAGTGGTATTTGCCGCTCTGGAGTTTTGGCGCAGAAAATTCACCAAGCAATCTGCTCCGCTGATCGACTCCCCAGAATCGGCAGCGAATCAGCTTGATTTCATTAGACATAAAAAGCAAGAGCATTTTGTTTTGCTAACCCTCGATGGTGCCAGAAGGCTCATTTCCACACGGACTATATCAATTGGCACTTTAACATCCTCCCTGGTTCATCCCAGAGAAGTTTTTTCCCCAGCCATAGAAGATAGGGCAGCATCCATCATCATAGCTCACAATCATCCCAGTGGCATACTGGATATAAGCGAGCAAGACCGAGAGGTCAGCCGCTGCATCAAGCAAGCCGGTGAGCTTATGGGTATTCGCCTAGATGATCATATCGTAGTCGCAGCAGAGGGATTCGCCAGCGCAATGTAGCTCATTGACACCGAGGAAAGTGCTACTCCGCTTCACTAGGGTTATATCCCTTCCACGAACTCTCCACCCTCGATGATAAGCATATCTCTCAGTGGTTCGATTACAGGGTCTTTCACATTCTTTTCCCATTCCTCACGATCGATATCTTCATATACGACAGTATAGGCAGTCTTTGGAGTACCCGCAGCCTCGCTGGCGGCTTCGACTATTGCCTGGGCAACCTTTTTCTTCGTTTCCATGTCTTTCCCACTATAAGCACGAATATGAATAAACGGCATTTTTCATTTCCTCCCAATAAAATATGAAATAGCGAATCTATACTATCATGCCAAAGAAGACTCGTCAATAATATAGCAATATAAGATTCTAGCACCACCATGACTTGTTATAAAAGATTTATTTTTGAGTTTTATTAGCAAGTTTATTAAGTAAAACAGCATATTCATCGAAATCTATTATATAGGTGATTAGGTTTGAAATGGTGGATGATATGGAAAATGCATTAATCAATATGACAAATGTAGCTCGCTCTCGCCTTGTCTTTTTGACGATTGCATGCATTTTGCTCCTTGTGGCTCTAGTTTATATAATATATTTGCTCCATGACAAGAATCGTAAAAGCGAAACGCTGGATAAAATGGTTGCTCAGCGAACAGAGCAGCTGGAGTTCGCCAGCCAAGCAAAATCAAACTTCCTTGCAAATATGAGTCATGAAATACGCACGCCGATGAATGCAATCATTGGTATGACAGCAATAGCGAAATCTGCAGAAACCATTGAACGAGTCATGTATTCCATCGAAAGAATCGAAGATGCTTCCAACCATCTTCTTGGTGTTATTAACGATATACTTGATATGTCGAAAATCGAAGCCAACAAATTCGAGCTCTCCCACGCTGAATTTGACTTCGAAAGAATGCTAAAACGAGTGGTTAACGTCATCAATTTTCGAGTTTCAGAAAAAAACCAATTATTCAAAGTCTATGTGGATTCCAACATACCTCCATACTTGATTGGCGATGAGCAGCGACTGGCGCAGGTAATCACCAATCTACTCAGCAACGCCGTTAAATTTACACCAGATGGAGGTGCAATTAACCTAAATACTTACCTTATTGATGAAATCGATGGTGTTTGCGAAATAAAGATAGTGGTTACAGATACTGGTATAGGCATCAGTGCTGACCAGCAAGAAACCCTATTTCAATCCTTTTCCCAAGCCGACAGGGACACCGCTAGAAAATACGGTGGCTCTGGCTTGGGTCTATCTATATCAAAAAATATCGTTGAGCTGATGAACGGTCAGATTTGGGTAAACTCTGAACTTGGAGAGGGTTCTTCATTTTACTTTACTTTTAAAATGGAAAAGGGTAGAAATCTCCAATTCAAGATTGCATCGGAAAGCTTTAATTGGGAAGATATTCGCATAATGGTCGTTGATGACGACTGGCATATTTTATCCGATTTTCAAGGAATCTTGAACCTTCAAGGAATATCTTGCGATATTGCAGAAAGTGGAAAAGCAGCACTGGACCACGTCGCTCAACATGGTTATTACGACGTTTTCTTCATCGATTGGCGTATGCCTGGAATGGATGGCTTTGATTTGATTCAAGAGCTTAAACGGAGGGATACAAGAACAGAATCTCAGTCACTATATGTTATGATTACCGCAGCGGAAATCAGCTCCATGGCAGATATTGTTCATGATGCTGGTGTAAGCATATTTTTGCAAAAGCCACTTTTCCCTTCTTCCATAACCGATATTATATGTGATTATTTCGTACCAGATGCAAAAATGCTCAAGTCTTCCAACAATTCCATAACCGATATGTTCCAAGGGCGGCACGCTCTACTAGCCGAAGACGTGGATATTAACAGAGAAATCCTCCTAGCATTACTGGAGCCGACGCAAATCATCATAGAAACTGCTGCCAATGGTAAAGAAGCAGTCAGCATGTTTGCAGCTTCTCCCAGCAAATACGAGATTGTATTTATGGACGTTCAAATGCCTGAAATGGACGGCTATGAAGCCACGAGAAAAATCCGAGAATTAAGTGTTCCCAGCGCAAAATCCATTCCAATTGTTGCCATGACTGCAAATGTCTTCAAAGAAGACGTGGATAAATGCCTCGCAGCGGGTATGGATGACCATATCGGTAAACCCATCAACATAGACGATGTTCTAAAAGTGATGCGTAAGTATTTATTGGTATAATGAGCTGATGAGTGTAGCATAGAGTAACTGTGCTACCCAACACTCAACCCAACTCATTAATAAAACAAAATAAAGATTTATCCCCGTAAGCTTTCCATTTAGAAAAGAAAGCTCACGGGGATTTTAGTAGTAAATACCCTTGTCATTTAACAGAAGCTAACTACAGTTGAATTAAGATAATCTGAAATTGTTGTGAAATAAGATCCTTCGCTTCGCTCAAGATGACACTTTTGGTGCTTACGATGATATTTCAGATAATAAAACTCTAGGGTTTATTCAATCACATTTTTATTTTTCTATGGTCATGGATACATCCGCTGGTAGTGCCAATCCGCAGGCGACTTCGACGGCTTTTAGAACAGCCGATGGCACAGGACAGGCTGCGTGTAGGCAAGTTTCACTTAATAACTCATAAACCCCGCCTTCCCCAACTTTCCCGAAACAACATTCATATGCATCGAGTTCAATGGGTTCTCCATCAAAGTGCGCATATGCAGGACACTGAGAGCTGATGCTAACTTTGGCAGTCATGGAGTCTTCGCTTTCAACGTTAATTTCCGTTGTGAAACCGCAAACTCCAGCTCTGACGATAACTTTTGACATAATAATATACTCCTTTATTCCTTTGCTATATTTTGTTTATTTCGCTATTTATCATTCATCCATTCAATCATATCACTACAGCTTGTACAAATCAATAAAAAACCTGTGTATGAGTTCTTGTCAATGATAAAGAATAGTGATATATTCTTTCTAACAAATTAAACAAATAAGAAGGGATAAAATTATGTGGAATCAAATAAAAACTGACGAATACGAAGCAATGCTAGCTGAAACCGTGAAAGTACCGCTATCAAAGGAAGAAAATAGACGAGCCTATATGTCGCGCCCATTGGGAAATGGTCCCTATCCAGGGGTTATCATCATACCCCATATGCCAGGTTGGGATGAGCTAAATCGGGAAATGGCTCGAAGGTTCTCAAGCCACGGATATATTGCGATTTCACCAAATATTTTTGAAGAATTTGGTCATGGACTACCCAGCGAAGTCTCTGGAAAAGCAAGGGAAGCGGGCGGAGTTACTGACGATAGTGTAATGGCAACCACCCAAGCTACCCTTGACTATTTGGTATCGCTCCCCTATTCCAACGGAAAAGTCGGCATCATCGGAATGTGTTCCGGTGGCAGACATGCTTTTCTTGCAGGATGCAGGGTTGAGGGATTAAGTGCAGTTGTTGATTGCTGGGGCGGTCGAGTTGTTACGCCCGAAGACCAATTGACACCTGCAAATCCAGTTGCACCAATTTCTCTCACCGCCCAATTGAGTGCTCCGCTTCTGGGCATTTTCGGCAATGAAGACAGATCTCCCACCCCGGAGGATGTGAATATCCATGAGGAAGAGTTGAAAAAACATGGTAAAGAGTATGAATTTCACCGATATGATGATGCTGGCCATGCTTTTTGGTCATATGATCGAGAAGCATACCGCCCTGTCCAAGCAATGGACTCCTGGGGTAAAGTATTTGATTTCTTCGGAAAGCATTTGAGTTAATATACAGCATCTTCAGGTGTTTTTTACACAATACGAAACTCATGGAGTTGAGCATCAGTCAATAAAAATCAACAAATAGGAGCAATGTCAAAAATGTCTATGGAAACTCCAGCGACGACGACGCCATACATGGTAATGGCGAAGCCCGTGGGCTCCCGTTGCAATATGCAATGCACATACTGCTATTATACCGAGGAGCGTTCTCCTGTGAAGTCGGACAATCGAAGAGTAATGTCTGATGAAACACTTGAAGCATTTATTCGTCAGTATGTGGAAAGCAGCGATGAATCTGTGGTTTACTTTGTTTGGCACGGTGGCGAACCTACCCTTGCAGGGCTGAACTTTTTTGAACGTGTTATTGCTCTACAAGAGCAGTATCAGTCCGATGGGCAAATATGCAGGAACAACCTACAGACAAATGGCTTGCTCCTTGATGACCGATGGTGCAGTTTTTTATCAAAGCATGATTTTGATGTGGGACTAAGCATCGACGGAACCCAATTGCTCCACGATAAATACCGAATCGATCGGGGCGGAAATGGAACATATGAGCGGGTTGCTGAGTCTATCCGTTTGCTTCGCTCCCATGGTATAAAATCCGATCTTTTGTGTACTGTCAATGCGGACACAGTGAGAACACCTCTGGATGTATACCGAGGACTAAGGAGTTTTGGCACAGAATGGATGCAGTTTATTCCCATAGTACGTCATGAAAACGGAGTTGTTACAAAGGACAGTGTTACAGCAGAGGGATATGGAAGCTTTTTGTGTGCGATTTTTGATGAATGGCTCCTCAATGACTTGGGTAAAGTGAATGTACAGCTATTTTCTGAAACAGCAAGAGTGTGGGCAGGGGGAAGTGCCGCTCTATGTTGGATGGCAGCGGAATGCGGTCGTGTTCTTATAGTGGAAAAAGACGGTGGAGTCTATTCCTGCGACCATTTTGTTGATAGTATCCATTATCTTGGCGACATTTCTGATACACAGTTAGATAAATTGGTGGACTTGCCATTTCAAAAAAGCTTTGGTAATAAAAAAAGCAGCGCACTGACAGATGAATGTCGAGCCTGTAGTTGGTTGTCTGTATGTAATGGCGGTTGTCCAAAAGACCGCTTTGTAACAAACACGGACGGCAACCATGGCACAAACTACCTCTGCCAAGGACTCAAACAATTCTTTTCATATGCCCACCCAGCAGTTAGCATGGTGACAACCCTAAGCCGCAATAGGCAATCCCCCACAGCCATCATGGCATATTTACGCAACCAACTAAAGGAGATATGGAAAGACATAGGCAGAAACGACCCCTGCCCCTGCGGCAGCAACAAAAAAGCCAAACAATGCTGCTGGGACAAATGGAGAATCTATAGTAATTAATGATTAATAATTAATGATGAATAATTATCAATGAACAATGAACAATTACACAAAAACGCAACACAAGACAATGACATTCGTAGGGCGCGGCATCCCTGACGCGCCGCTGCAGCAGTAATGAACCCCGCACAACAACCACAATACAATAAAACCAAACCGTGTCATTCTGAGCGAAGAAAAGAATCTAAATGCACAACGTAGAAATTCCCACAATCTACAAAATATAAAACTAATTGTTAATTATTCATTCCCAAAAGGTGGTTTAGCCAAACATATGAAATACACCAAACTATCAATACTCATTCTTTTCGCCATTATGACCCTCGCTTCATGTTCTTCTCCTGCGCCTTCACAAACAAGCGAAAATAGTGCATCCCTTAACCCTGTGGATTGGATGGCTGGGCATGAGGAGGATGCGGGTATTTTTGCTGATATTTATCCTGTTTCTGAAAACAATCCTTTTCTAATCGCCAGTTTTGAGGAAGTCGTCAGGCTCTTTGAATTGGGCAAAGGCATTGTTGTCTTTGGCTTCCCTGACTGTCCACGATGCCATAATGCTTTTCCCGTTTTGGAAAAGGCATTTTATGAAATGGGTATGGACAAGTATGAAGGCTTTAGTGGACGGATATTGTACTATGATATATGGGAAGACCGGGAAGAAGACAACGATAGATATAAAACCCTTGTGGAATACATGAAAGACCATTTACAAACTGATGACAGCGGCAAGCCTCGAATATATAGTCCATATGTATTTTTCGTCAATTCAGGCACAATCATCGGAAATCATTTAGATACTGTTGCTTCGGTGACATATCCCAGAGACCCATTGAGCGAAGAGCAAGAAGCAGAGCTTATGAGCATTTATATGGATTTGATTGAACAAATGGAAAACTGTCTCTGTTGAGTGCATTATAGTATAACTTGATTGGAGAAAATTATGTCCGAATCCCAGCGAAAAGGACCAATATTTATGCTTGCTGCTTCAATTTGCTGGAGTTTTGGCGGATTGTGCATCAAATTTATACCCTGGGATGCGATGACAATTGTAGGACTCAGGGCCTTTTTAGCAGCCATTGTCTTTGCTGTATACCGAAAAAGTTTTAAGATAACTTTCACCAAAGGCAACATAATTGCAGCTATATGTTTATCCCTCACTACAATCCTCTTCGTTTTCGCAAACAAAATGACAACAGCTGCAGCAGCGATATTGCTTCAGTTTTCCGCTCCCATATTCATCATATTAATCGAGCTTATTTTTTACAGAAAGAGACCTAAAGCCAGCGAAGCAGTCGCAGTATCGGCAACCATCCTTGGCATGCTTCTATTTTTCGCAGATGATTTGGAAGTGGGAGGAATGATGGGAAATATACTGGCGATTATATCTGGTTTAACATTCGCTGGTGTTTTCGTTTGTAATAAAAGACCCGATGTTGTTCCAGAGGAGTCTTTATTTATGGGCTTTCTCATTAATTCCATTGTTGGTCTCCCCTTCGCATTTGCTGGTGTTAGCGGAGATGTGCTTGCTTGGGGTTCCGTGATTTTTCTAGGAATAGTCCAAGTAGGTCTCGCATATGTTTTCTTTTCAATCGGTATACAAAGAACAACAGCATTGCTTGCTTGCCTCATTACAGCAATGGAACCCGTACTCAATCCCATATGGGTCGCCCTAGCCACAGGAGAGCTCCCAGGTCGCTTCGCCATCTTTGGCGGTGCAGTAATCATTATATCAGTAGTCAGCTACAATATATGGACACAAAAGAAAGAGCAATCACCATCATAATGACACGGTTAGTGCCTACGAAGCACTCAGCAACCAGTACCAAAATAAAATCATGCAAAAACGATTTTTTTACATAATCTTGACAAGGGGCGATAGTATGGTAAAATTATCGCTATGCAGATAAATCCATAAAACAGATACCGACCATGCAAAAAAATATCATTTGGAGGATATGAAATGAAAAAGAAAAACATTCGACTCATCGCACTACTCGTCGCACTGCTCATGTCCGTCGCTTTCATCGCTTCTTGTTCTAATTCCAACAACGGCTCGCAAACCACAGGAACAACAGATGCCGATGATTCAACAGAAACCGGCGACATCCTAATCGGAGTGCTCTCTCCCACCTCTGGCTCGGAAGCCTATTATGGAAGAGATATGCTCCAGTCATATCAGCTTGCAGTTGAGGAAATCAACGCAGCTGGCGGTGTACTGGGTAGAAACCTTGCACTCTACCACGCCGATGATGCCTGCGACCCAAACACAGCTAGCCAAGCAGCGGCTAGAATCGTCACCAGCGATGTGGATTTCGTCGTCGGTGGCTATTGCTCAGGAGCCACAATATCTGCTCTCCAGCAATTTTATGATGAAGACCTGCTCATGCTAATCTCCGCTGCCAATTCCACCAATATCACCGCCCTTGGTCTGGAACAGACTTTCATGCTCAACGGAACAGCTGACCATGGCGCAGCTATGGTTGCCCAATTGTGCGAATTTCTAGGAAGCACAAAAGTTGCACTAATCCACCAAGGAGATGCATACACCCAAAACCTTTCAGACACTTGCGAGCGAGTGCTTCCTGAAAGCGGCTTGGAAATAGTTACTGTAGAGGTTATGGAACAAGGCAGTGCTGACGTTTCTGCAATTGTCACCGCAGTACTGTATTCTGGTGCTGATTTCGTCTACTGGTGCGGATATCATGCAGATGGCTCTAATGTGATTAAGCAACTCAGACAGGGCGGCTATACCGGTGAAATCGCAGTTGGCGACGGTTCTGCCTCCGTTGAACTAATCGAAGCTTGCGGACCTGCTGGCGAAGGCGTTTATGTCACATCACCTCCCTATGTTGGCTTTACAGAAGGCGGCGAGGATTTCATAGCAGACTATAATGAAATGTTCGGCATGGAACCAGGCACATATGCCACCCTTTGTTATGACACCATTTATATTCTCAAAGAAGCCATTGAAGCAGCAGGAACACTGGAAACTTCAGCAGTGCGCGATGCAATAGCAGCCATTGAATATGATGGACTCTCTGGATTCACAAAATTCACAGCAAACCGCGAATTGGCGATTTCCAATTTCATCGTTATCCAAATCGTGGATGGCGAATTTGTTCTCATATCATTCTAAGGTGGTAATGGCGTGTTTTCTATTTGGGAACTCATTTTACAGCAGCTCGTCAACGGTTTAATACTCGGTTCCTTTTATGCATTGGTTGCCTTGGGCTATTCAATGGTTTATGGAATCATCAAGCTGCTAAACTTTGCCCATGGAGACATATACATGACAGGCGCATTCGTGTGCCTGTCTGTCTTTGCTGCTTTGGGCAACATTGTATCCGGATGGACAGGCATAATCCTTTCCATATTGGTTGCAATGCTAATATCTGGCATATTGGGATACATCGTTCAGCGAGTTGCATACCGCCCGCTCTTGGGTGCACCCCGTCTTTCCCTGCTCATCACAGCCATTGGAGTTTCTTTGGTAATATATAACACTGTGATGGTTATGACCAATAGCCAACCCATGTTTTTCACCAGTGGCCTAGATAATGCAGCTGGTATACGGATAGGCAGCATCCTAATTACATATATCCAATTGGTATTACTGGCAATGTCTGGTGTTTTCATGCTAGCTCTCAATTTCTTCATTGGTCGGACAATGGCAGGTAAAGCCATGCGGGCTATCGCATTGGATCAGGACACTTCCCGATTAATGGGCATCAACGTAAATAGAGTTATTGGCATGACCTTCGTCCTTGGCTCTTCCCTTGCTGCTGTCGCTGGAGGTATGGCTTGCGTTTATTATGGAAATGTGCAATATAACATGGGCTATACAATTGGCATAAAAGCCTTTACCTCTGCTGTCATCGGTGGCATCGGCTCTATTCCCGGAGCGATGCTAGGAGGAATCTTGCTTGGGCTTCTTGAAGCAATGGGAACGCAGTTTCTCGGTTCCCAATGGAAAGATGTCTTTGCCTTTGGCTTACTAATTCTCATTTTGATATTCAGACCCAATGGCTTACTTGGCAAAACCGAAATCGAGAGGATGTAAACAAACATGGGGCTCATTGACAAATTAGACAATAAAGTTTCAAAAACCATAGGAAGCCTTGCGCTGCTTCTTGTCATGGTACTACTCCCCCTACGGGTAGATAATTATGTTCAAAATGTCCTATGGAACGCCATGTTTTATATGCTCCTTGCTCTGGGTCTCAATGTCATTGTCGGCTATTGTGGACTGTGCGATTTGGGTTATGCAGCAAAATTCGCCATAGGCGCATATACCACAGGAGTGCTTATGAAAAGCTTTTCCTGGAATTTTTGGCTCACCTTGCCTGTGTCCATGCTAATATCAGCCATTACCGCCGCCATTGTCGGAGGAGCGACTTTAAAGCTACGGAGCGACTATTTGGCGATAGTTACTCTAGGTTTTGCTGAAATAGTTCGTATAAGCGTTCGCAATATGTCAATCACCGGCTCAGCAAGTGGTTTAATAGCCATTTCGAGACCATCATTATTTGGCATTCGATTAACAAGAATAACTCATTGGTATTACGTTTTTCTCGTTTTGGTGCTTATGTTTATTTTTATAACTTATCGGATTCGTCACTCTCGCTTTGGCAGAGCTCTCACATACATTCGAGAAGACGAAGACGCAGCCCAAGCAATGGGAATAAACACCACAAAATACAAGCTTTATGCCTATATTATCGGAGCAGTACTGGGAGGAATTACTGGGAGCTTTTACGCTGTGAAAATGACAAATATCTCCCCCACCTCCTTCGATTTCACCCAATCAGCCAATATTTTACTGGCGGTAATCTTAGGTGGTATGGGAAAAATCCCCGGTGTCATCGTTGGTGCTGCTTTTTTCGCTATTTTCCCAGAGCTATTTCGCGATATACCCATAATTGGTGAAATGCGAATGCTCTTTTTTGGTATCCTTCTGATTGTTGTTATGATTACCCGTCCCCAAGGCTTGTGGCCTGAGCGGAAGCAAAGGATGTGATGGAAATATGGCTTTGGTGGAAGTAAATAATCTCTCAATGCGCTTTTCGGGTATTGTTGCAGTGGAGGATTTGTCATTTGAAATTGAAGAAGGCTCCATCACCTCTCTAATCGGTCCCAATGGAGCTGGAAAAACTTCGGTGTTTAATTGCATGACCGGCTTTTATAAAGCAAGCAGCGGAGATATTATCTTCGATGGACAGTCGCTCATTAACCTCAAACCTTATTCAATCACCGAAAAGGGCATTATTCGCACATTCCAGAATGTCCGCCTCTTTAAAAACCTCACAGCAATGGAAAATGTGATGAGTGGAGTTCACCGAGTCACAAATCAATCGATTTTCGGTGCTCTACTACGTCATCCGAAACAGCGGAGAGAAGAGGAAAAAATAAGAGAAACTGCCGAGTTTTTCATGAATTATGTGGGAATATATGATAAAAAAGATATTCTAGCAAAAAACTTATCCTATGGCGATCAACGACGCACCGAATGGGCGAGGGCATTATCCGCAAGCCCAAAACTACTCCTTCTGGACGAACCAGCCGCTGGCTTAAACAGAGAGGAAAAGGAATCCCTTGTCGAGCTAATTCACAGTTTCCGAGACAGCTACGGAATCACAGTTTTTTTCATAGAACACGACATGGAACTGGTGATGAAAGCCTCAGAAAAGGTCATAGTGGTAAACTTCGGCAAAAAAATAGCCCAAGGCACCCCCAACGAAGTCCAAAACAACCCATTGGTGGTAGAAGCATACCTAGGGAGCTAGGATGGTGGGAGTTAGGAATGAGGAATTAGGAATTAGGAGTTATGAGCGACATTCTTCTTCAAGTCGAAAATCTAGAAACCTATTATGGGAAAATTGCTGCTCTGAAAGGCATTAGCTTTGAAGTTCGAGAGGGGCAAATTGTCACCTTGCTGGGAAGCAATGGTGCGGGGAAAAGCACGGCGCTCAAAACCATATCGGGGCTTATTAGTCCTGCTGCTGGTAGGGTGATTTTTTGCGGCGAAGATATAACAAAATTGCCCGCCCACGAAATTGTGAAGCGGGGTCTTGTCCACCTTCCTGAAGGTAGGCATATATTTAAGGATTTAACAGTTCTCGAAAACCTGGAACTGGGTTCATACACTCTCAATGATAACAACGAGCGCAAACGCCGCATCTCCTGGGTCTTTGACCGCTTCCCTATCCTAGAATCTAGGATGAAGCAGCTGGGCGGCACCCTCTCCGGCGGAGAACAGCAAATGCTCGCAATCGGTCGAGGCTTGATGGCAGCTCCCAAACTGCTACTCATGGACGAACCCTCCATGGGCATAGCCCCGCTCATCGTCAAAGACATCACAGAAATAATTCGCCGCCTCCACGAAGACGGCACAACAATACTATTAGTAGAACAAAACGCAAAAATGGCCCTAGGTTTAGCAGACTACGGCTATGTAATGGACACAGGCACCATAGTCCTAGAAGGCGAAGGCAGCACTCTGATTAACGATGAAAAGGTAATAAAAGCGTATCTGGGTGGGTAAACATGCTAATGCAATTCTTATGAACCCTAGTATCGTCTTTACTAATAACATAGTTTCCATTCGTTACTCAGCTTCTATAATTCTCCAATTGCCAGTTTTGTCAGAACCAATGCGTTCAATTATCCCTTTATTTTTCAATTCGTCTATTCTTCGACGAGCTGTTGAATAAGAAATATTTGCTTCTGCAGCAATTTGTCTAATTGTCAACCTTGGATTGAGTTTCAATATGGTGACAATATCTGACATTCGATTTGCATGCTCATTTACATGCTCATTTACATGCCCATTTACTTGCCCATTTACTTGCCCATCTTCTGTCCTGTATTGCAAAGTACCATTGTTCACGATACCAGAACCATATGAGCCATTTCCAATAGGGATAATTGTCTTAAATATATCACCCTCTATTAATTCCGGTTCACCACCGGAGTATATTTTTGTGTATTTATATAGGTTGCGAATACCTGAACCCATCCAGTCTGCTCGACCAATATTAACAAAAAACCATGCAAGCAGCGGATTTTTAGCATCAGGTGTAAAATCATCAGGATTAATATGCCCATACCGATTAGAACGATTCCAGTTTTCTGCGTAAATCCTATCTTTTTCAACAACGATTTTTGCCATGAATCCTTTTGAATACTCACGATGGACGAGTATATTGCTTATTAGCTCACGCGCAATCCAGGAACGGACACTAACACGTTGATTATCTACAAGGAAAAACCTATCAAGGGTATGCTTAGAAATAAAATCAATTAGTTGGTCATATGCATCTATCAAATTCGTACCTACTATCAACCTATCGTCATATCTATCAATATTTTCTTTCCGAAGCAGCGCATCAGTCATATATCCGGGCGCACATGAACGAATCACATCATCGCACCCGAAAAGAAGGATTGCAGCGAGATTGTAGCCTCTCTTACCTGTTCGCCAATCATCCTCATACAACCCTGTGTTTCGGAGCAACTCTGTTGGCGTCATCCCTTTCCAAGGGTGATCTGCATTTAAGGCAATCGCCATCTTTTGAGCCCGTTCCACTAGGTCGAGTCTGAGTTCATTTTCTGTAACATAAGGAAATATTTCTCGTTCCGTATAAGCAGTAGATTTACGCAGTGCTAGTTGAGCAACCAATTCAGAGGAGTTGGTAATGTCAAAGTCGCCATCTTCGTTGCGATCGTAAATCCGTCCTGAACACAACTGGATTTGAGAGCTAACAGGAACATACACATGGAGCAAAATACAGCCGTCCACTTCAACTTCGCTTAGATTAAGAAATAACGATGGAGATACTTTTTGTGGATTGTTTAGTGTATTAGTAAAATTTTTCTTTAACTGCTGTATCGCTTTTGGGTTGACACCGATTGGTTCACCATTATCGTTTACACCAAGAATGAGATTTCCGCCATATCTATTTGAAAATGAACAAACAGTTTCCCATATACTGTTACTCAGTTCGTTCACACATTCCTTAAATTCGATTGTCAACCCCTCTCCCGAGGAGAGGAACTGTCTGATGCGTTCTATGGTCATCTTTTCCTCCTGATAGACATACTTATGATTCCCCAATATTTGTCAATAGTCTTCTTAACGCTTATGCTTCATATATCCAGAGAAAAAGCTTTCACCAGATTTTATTATTTCAAGCAAGATTGTAAAGACTTGCTCTTGAGTCAGTCCATAACTGGAAACTAATCCCATGTAATCAACTTGCTTACTATATTTTCGAAAATAAACATTTTCAAGAGAGCTTATATACGATATTAAATGGTCATCAATGTGAACTCCCTTGTTTTCATTTCTATATTTTTCTTCATCAGCAACAAGTGCTTTCACAAAATCGTCTATGCTAGCTTTTGAATTTTCGTTAAGCCAAATATCAATGTCTAGTATCATTATAATCATGTTCATTATGGTCATCATATTAGATGTAATGTTGGTTTTTCTACGGTTATATTCTGGCAGTTCGGTATTTACATTACTTATCGTTGTATCTTTGTTTATTCTTGCATAAGTATCCATATAACACCTCTTCTCCACAATAATACAAAATTTGATTTTCTATTTTCATATTCATATACTAGCTCACGAGCTTGGTAAGTTGCATCATCACTGGTACATACTGTTTTTTCGAGCGTCAGCTTAAACACATTGTTTTAGAAAATTGATGATTTATGTTTTAGTAAAACTCCATATGTGTCTAAAATCATTTTCGGCGAAAGTGACTTTCATTCCGCCATCTCCTCAAGCTCTTCCATCGTTTTAACTACAACACGCCCTTCAGACACTTGTTGTATAGCTTCGTCAATCTTCATTAAGTATTCGGCATTTTGCCTAGCTTTTTCCAGTTCGTTATATTCCTTTTCACTTAACACTACGAGATTTTCATTACGTGGTCGAGCAATTAGTACCTTTTCACCAGAGTTTATAAGGTCGCTGACACGCTTAAATTCATTTCTAATATCGATTGTTCTTAACACTATCATATCCAACGCTCCTTGCAAATATGTATTATGTACTTATTTTAGTGCATAAAGTAGTATCTGTCAAACTTATACTGTAAATCGAAAAAACGAATTTGTACATTCAAAAGTGACAATAGCGAGAGCGATAAACTCTCGCTATATCTTATAACACTCATGACCCATCCACTGATGCTTACCGATATTACCTATCGTTGTATCGTTGAATACTCAGGCACGGTTTCGCACCAGCGGATGTAAACTGAGCGGAGTGTTTCATCGAGATAGCTCAGTCCTTTTTCCGCTATGTCTTGCGGGATTCCATATGCAGCTTCGGCAATGCTGCCGGTGATTGCGGCGAGAGTGTCGCTGTCGCCGCCGAGAGATATTGCGTTTCTTATTGCGTCCTCGAAGTCGGTGCTTTCAAGAAATGCGATAATCGCTTCTGGCACTGTTTCCTGACAGCTCTCGTTGAAGCTATACACCGGTCGAATTTCATCGAGAGTTCTGTTCAGATCATATCCGTATTCTTTTTCAATATGATTCTTGATTTTTATTTTCCATTCGCTAAAAGTATAATCTTTGTTAACAGCGTTACCCATATCATCACCATATCCACCTGTATAAAAGCGGCACATAAATATTGCATCTGCAACAGCCAAGGCACCTTTTATACCTTCAGGATGATTGTGCGTCACTTCGGCTGACAATTTTGCTTGGTTCCTACCGTTGGACGGCAACATACCTGTGCGAGTACAAAATCCACAATCCATCAACCAGCCACATGGTGAAACCCTCATCGCCGAACCGTTTCCCCAGCTGTTATAGGGCTCTCGGTCATCTGAATTGAGCCAGCCACGGAAGCGACCCCCATAACCAGA
>WRLE01000002.1 GCA_009777775.1 Oscillospiraceae bacterium | reverse complement strand
TAGCTACGCTATCAATATAAAAGAAGAGAGATAAGGTAACGACCCCTTATCTCTCTTTCGTGTTGGTAATTATTATGTTATTGTATTAAAGTAAATCAACTCCAGTTTCTGATACAACAGCTTGAATGGTCTTTATTTTAGCAGGCGGCTCACTCCCGATGGATATAGCCGAGCTAAAGACCTCGGTGGCAGTAGGGAGTTTACCAGCATCTGATGTATGGAATATGGCGATTTCATCACCGACGGCTACATAGTCGCCGGTTTTTTTTAGAAGTACAATACCTGCGCTATAATCGATACTATCCTCTAATGTTTCTCTACCAGCTCCTAGGGCAAGGGAAGCCATTCCGCAGGACTCGGCATTCAGATGGGTGATATAACCGCTGCTTTGTGCTGTATAAGAAGCTGTAACAGCTGCTTTCTCAAAGCCCTTGTGCAGCACAGTAGTATCGCCACCCTGGGCTTCCACCATGGCACAAAGCTTGTCGAACGCTTTCCCATTGGAAATGGCATTTTGACATAGCAATCTGCAAGCGTCAAGGGTCTCTCCAGCATCAGCCAAAAGGAGCATATAGGAAGCAAGCTCGATGCACATGGAGGACAAATCATCAGGACCTTTTCCTTGCAAGGTGTCGATGGATTCTTGCACCTCCAATGCGTTTCCTATTGCGCTGCCCAATGGCACATCCATATCTGTAACCAATGCCATCATGCGACGACCTGAATGGATTCCTATGGAGACCATCGCTTGGGCAAGGGCGATGGAATCATCAAAAGTTTTCATAAAAGCACCGCTGCCGGTTTTGACATCCAATAGTATGGCATCAGAGCCTGCAGCTAGTTTTTTGCTCATTATAGATGAAGCGATGAGAGGAATAGAATCCACAGTGGCAGTCACATCTCGCAAAGCATAAAGCTTCTTATCCGCCGGGGCTATGTTTCCTGATTGACCGATGATGGAAATTCCAATGGAGCGAACAATTTCTGTGAAGCGTTCAGAATCGATTGCAGTTTGAAGTCCTGGTATAGCTTCAAGCTTATCCACAGTGCCACCGGTATGGCCAAGCCCTCGTCCGCTCATTTTTGCCACAGGAACTCCACAAGCAGCGGCGATGGGTCCGATTATCATGCTTGTCTTATCGCCAACGCCTCCTGTGCTATGCTTGTCCACTTTAATGCCAGGTATGGAAGAAAGGTCAGCCATATCACCCGAATGGAGCATGGCATCGGTGAGCGTTGCTGTTTCCTCCTCGTTCATACCTTGAAAACAGACAGCCATCAATAGAGCGGATGCTTGATAATCAGGAATTTCACCTTTAGTGAATCCATCGATAAAGAAGCGAATTTCCTGTTCCGAGAGTACCAAGCCGCTCTTTTTTTTCGTTATGATGTCATACATATTCATATGGATGTAATCCTTTCGGTCAGATATGCAATGTAGTTGG
This sequence comes from Oscillospiraceae bacterium, assembly GCA_009777775.1. Taxonomy (GTDB): domain Bacteria; phylum Bacillota; class Clostridia; order Oscillospirales; family Oscillospiraceae; genus WRMH01. The sequence goes on along the minus strand of WRLE01000002.1, from coordinate 206,018 downwards.
AAACCATGAGGCGGTGCATCAAGGAAGTATCACCTAACAAGGCGGCGCGTCAAGGATGCCGCGCCCTACAATGGAGGGTGCATCTAGGATGTCGCACCCAATGATGGAGGGTGCATAATTTCTAACTCCTAGCTCCTAACTCCTAACTCAACTCACCGGCTTCCTTTGTCGTAGGGTTCGCCGGAGGCTTTTGGTGCCATGGAGTTTTTCGAGGTGAATGTCAAAACAATCAATGTGGCGAGATAGGGTATCATTTTATAAACTGCGCTAGGGATGGGTAGCCTATTTAGAAATGAAATGCTGGTATATGCAACGGAAATAGTTTTCATCAAACCAAAGAAAAACGCAGCAATTAAGATTCGACCTGGTCTCCATTGACCGAATATCAACACAGCCAATGCCAAAAAGCCATATCCCGCAACTGTGGCATCAAAGGTAGTAGCCGTTGGAATAACAAAAACCAAACCGCCTAAACCAGCTAAAGCACCCGAAATCATTACACCGATATAGCGCATTTTATACACATTAATCCCTACGGAATCGGCAGCTTGGGGATGCTCGCCACAGGAACGCAGACGCAAACCGAAGGGGGTTTTATATAATACAATCCAAGATATAATCAAAACCACAAAGCCCAAATAAGTGGTAATATATGTCTTTTGAAAGAAAAAGGGACCAATGAAAGGGATATTTCCCAAAAGGGGTACGGATTCGATGTAGAACTGATTGGTGAAGGGTATCTGCTGAACTGTGCGAATCATCCTAGCCACATATACGGCGAAGGCGGGTGCAAGCATATTTATTGCCGTTCCGCTGATGACTTGGTTGGATTTCATATGAATGGAGGCGTAACCATGGGGCAGGGCGATGATGATACCGGTTACCGCAGCAATCACCAGGGCGATTATCAGCAATACTTGCCCTGAAATACTACTTGAATCTGAATTTTGCGTTATGAAAATATACATAACACCAGCAAAGGCTCCCATTATCATTATGCCTTCTAAAGCAATATTAACCACTCCGCTACGTTCAGAAAACATACCTCCTAAAGCAACAATAAGGAGCGGTATTGAAAAAAACATCATTTGCTGTACTATAAAAATGAGGACATTAAGAGTCACCTGGCTCACCCCCTGTTTCGTTATTATTATCCTTTGTCTTATTTTCACTTAAACTGCTTTCGACTAATACAAGCTCTCCTTCTTTTTCAACCGAGCCAAGGGAATTTGTTTCATCTGCCTCGCTCGCTTCATCATCTTCCAACTCCTCGTCATCATCTTCAATCTGTGGGCTTTCGTTTTTGTCACGGAATATATAGGACAAAATATTTTTGAAAAGCAATGCAAGGGCAGAGAAATAGATAATTACAGCAACGATGATATCAATGATTTCCGGAGCGAATGCCAAGCGTTGCAATAGGAAGCCACCTTGGGTCAAATGGGCGATGAGTATGCCTGAAAAAAGTATGCCAATGGGGTTATATAATCCCAAGAGTGCAACGGGTATGCCTTGGAAACCTTCTCCAGCTAGGACATCCACAACGGAAATACCTCTCCCTGCTCCAGCAAGGACTACCAAAGCACCGCCGAGTCCCGACAAGCCTCCTGCAATAGCCATGGAGAGCATTATGCCGCGGTTTTCGTTTATGCCTGCATATCGAGCGGCTTCCCTGTTAAACCCGCAAGATTTTAGCTCATAACCGAGTTTTGTCTTTTCCAGTACTATATATAATAAGATGCAAGCTGCTATAGCAATAAGAATGCCACTACCCAAACTTGAAGGGCGAATGCTCCCTTGAGCTGTTTTAGTGGAAAAAAAGTTATTTAAACCGAGAGATGGCATATTGGCACCGGATGGTACACGCACCGTGGTATTGCGGAGTTGGTCAAATATTCCAGTAACCCTAATAAGATGATTAACCAAATACATTCCGATGTAGTTCATCATAATGCAAGCGATGACCTCGTGGACATTTCGCAAAGCCTTTAACATACCTGGTATTAGACCCCAAATTGCACCTGCCAACATTCCAGCTATTATAGCAGCGGCGCAGCGAAGGGGATTGGGTAAAAAGGAGCATTTCACAGCAGCTAATACTGCCGCATACATACCAAAGGTGAATTGTCCCGACGCACCAATGTTAAACAGCCCGGTTTTACCAGCAAAGCCCACAGATAAGCCAGTCATAATAATGGGCATGGAATAATATAGCACCTGCCCAATGTTAAACATATCTGAAAAGCCACCGGTGAGTATTGTGACAAAACCAGCGACGGCTTGGGAAGGATTTGATACGAGCAGTATTATAAAGCCTGCCAGCAAGCCTAAAATTATTGCAAATAATGACGATAGCGCATTCATGCCACCGCTTGATGATAAAATGCGTTTTATTTTCATGAAACTTCCACCTCCTCGCCCTCGGATGCGACTTGGACAGACCTTTTTGAGCCAGACATATATAAACCCAGTTCTTGAAGGGATACCTCGTCAGGCTTCACATCCGCTACGATTTCGCCTTCGTAAATAACAATGATGCGATCGCTTACATTCATAACTTCATCAAGTTCCAGAGATACCAGCAACACAGCAGCACCGACTTCTCGCTCCTTGACCAATTGTTTATGAATGTACTCAATTGCGCCAACATCGAGACCACGGGTTGGCTGGACTGCAACAAGAAGCTTGGGATTTCGATCAATCTCCCTGGCAACAATCGCCTTTTGCTGGTTGCCTCCGGACATGCTTCTAGTTTGGGTACGATTACCTTGACCGCTGCGAATATCGAAACGCTCTATCAAATCGTCAGCATAATTATATATTTCATTGAAACGTAGGAATCCATGATTTTGAAACCGGGAAGTGTGATAAGATTGTAGAACAAGATTGTATGCCAAGTTGTAATCCAGCACCAGACCATGGCGATGCCTGTCTTCTGGAATATGTGCCATACCCTCGTTGCTTCTTCGTCTAATGGAATAATGCGAAATATCTGTTCCGTCTAACACAATGATACCCTCGTCGCAGGCTCCGATGCCTGTGAGAGCATAGACCAATTCGCTTTGACCATTGCCATCGATGCCGGCGATGCAGAGGATTTCTCCAGCACGAACTTGGAAAGAAACGTTATTCACCATAGGTTTACCACCAGTTTTGCTGGCAACAGTCAAGCCTTTTACATCAAGGACCACTTTACCCAACTCTACAAAGGGTTTTTCTACCTTTAAGTTGACCTTTCGCCCAACCATCATTTCAGAAAGCTCTTCCACTTCGGTATCTGCCACTTCCACAGTACCGATATAACGACCTTTCCGCAACACTGTGCAGCGGTCAGCGGAACGCTTTATTTCAGCAAGCTTATGGGTGATGAAAAGAATGGACTTTCCTTCAGCAACCAAGCCTTTCATAATATTCATTAACTCATCGATTTCCTGGGGAGTCAATACAGCTGTTGGTTCGTCGAAAATAAGGATTTCATTGTCCCTATATAGCATCTTTAATATTTCCACCCGCTGCTGCATACCCACTGTGATGTCAGATATCAAAGCATCCGGGTTTATAGAAAGCCCATATTGCTCTGATAAATTAACAACACGGGTCCGAGCATCGTCCATTTTCAAAAAACCATTTCGTGTTGATTCAACTCCAAGCACGATATTTTCTAAAACGGTAAAATTATGCACCAACTTGAAATGTTGATGCACCATGCCTATGCCAAGGCGTGTTGCATCGTTGGGACCTTGGATGCGAACAAGCTCGCCATTTTTATATATTTCTCCCTTATCGGGTTGATAAAGCCCGAAAAGTATACTCATTAAAGTTGATTTTCCTGCGCCGTTTTCACCCAAAAGGGCATGGATTTCTCCCCGTCGCAAATCCAGAGTTATATTGTCGTTTGCCAAAATGCCAGGAAAAGCCTTTGTTATTCCTCGCATTTCTATAACAGTATCCATACGCACACTGCCCCCTTTACCGCGCACAATTGCGCTAGCTTGTTATTGAGCAAAGCAGCCGGGAGCACAACCCCCGGCTACCTTAGCTACATTATAAAATATCGAAATTATGCGTGAAAATATGCGTAAAAATTGGGAAATAATGTGTAAATTATCTTTGTTACACTACTACGGTTTATCCACCCAGGTTATTGACCACAACTGCGCTGGTGGGAATTTCATCGGGAGCGATTTCGGTATTGGGATCTACGAATACTGTGCCATCGACGAGCATTGCAAAAATTGCATCGTAGTCGGCTTGGGTGAATGTGTCGAATTTAGAAGTATCCATGGGCAGACCCACGCCAAGGTTGGCGGCATCAAAGAGCAATGTTTCGCCACCGGGGAATTCGTCAGCATAATAGTCTTCCAAGCAATCGTAAACAGATTGGGTCAAAAGCTTCATTGCGCTGGTGATGACGCTTTCAGACTCAGAAGATTGGTCGCCATCAACGCCGATGACGGCATTTCCGGATTGCTCTGCTGCCGGGAAGATGGAGAAGCAAATGCCTCCGCCGCAAGCGAAGATGACTTCGATACCATCATTATACCAAGCTGCTGCTCTGGTGTTGATGTCGGGAGAGGGTTCGAATGTTCCGGTGTAGAAATAGTTAAGGGTGATGGAATCGTCTTCCAATCCCAGCTCCTGGGCTGCATATTCAGCGCCTTGGATATAGCCAAGACCGAAGCGGACGACGGCAGGAACAGATATTCCGCCCATGAAACCGAGGTTGCGGTAGCCGTCCATAACAGCTGCATATCCAGCAAGGAAACCAGCCTGCTCTTCAGCGTAGAAGACTGCAATGGTGTTGTCTCCGACTTTGCCTTCATAGTTATCCCAATCTCCATTGTTGGGAGTACCATCCAATAGGATGAACTTCACATCGGGATATCTATCTTGGGCTACGAAAATCGGCACCTCAAAGAGGAAGCCAGGAGTCACGATGACTTTAGCACCGCTTTGAACAGCAAGGTCGATGGCGTTGAGATAAGCATCATCGCCAGCATCAGCTGGTTTGTAGTACTTGTGGGTGATGTCGAACTCTTTTGCATACATCTCCACGCCTTCCCAAGCACCTTGGTTGAAGGACCTGTCATCAATGGTTCCCAGGTCGGTGATAAGAGCAAGCTCATATTCGCCTGAGTCTGCGTCCAGCTCAGTGTTGTCCTCTACTTCAGTGTCGTTGCCAGACGGGCTGGTTGTGCCGTTGTTATTAGTGTTGCAAGCCGCTAAAGTGAACAACATAATCAGCGCCAGGATTAATGCGAGAATTTTTTTCATTTCGGTTTTTCCTCCATATTATTTTTTCTATATAAACCGCCAATGTCAAGACTCGGCGGTGTTATAGACGCAGTTCAGTATCCCGTTTGGTTTCCACCAGATAGAATTGTAATCGCTGAGCTGGTGCCTAGGCGGTCGCAACCGGCTTCTATGTAGGCGACCATGTCTTCCCTTGTACGGATTCCGCCGGCGGCTTTTATCTTTACTTCGGGGTCAATGTGCTTTTTAAATAGAAGAACATCCTCCATTGTGGCTCCGGCGGTGCCAAAACCGGTGGATGTTTTTATGTAGTTAGCACCAGAGTCGGAGACGACTCGGCAAAGTGTGATTTTTTCATCTTCGGTTAAATAGCAGGTTTCAATGATTACCTTTAATATATGAGGACCTGCAATCAAGCCGATGGCGGTAATTTCAGCACTGATTGCACCGAAATTGCCGTTTTTAACATCGGTGAGGTTTATCACCATATCTATTTCATTGGCGCCATCTTCCAAAGCATATTGGGTGGCGTTTATTTTTGTTGCAGTGGAATCGTATCCCAAGGGAAAACCGATGACTGTACAAATGTTCAAATTTGGGTAGTTTTCTTTGATTTTGCTAATGTAATAAGGTGGAATGCACACCGAAGCTGTCTTATATTCAAGGGCTTCATCGCATAGCTGCTTTATTTCGTCCCAGCTTGCAATTGCCTTTAAAAGTGTGTGGTCAACATGGGAAAGGATAGTTGCATCGTCCATATATGGCTCCTAATTGTATAATTGATGTAAAATCGCTAGTTGTAAGATAGCATATTTCATAAAAAAAGGCAATATATTTCATGGATGTACACATTTTTTTAACACTAATCGTTACGGGTCACGGTGGTGCTAGAAACTTTTTAAATATGAACAAATCATGAACAAAAAGCAAGAGTTCATAATGACCATGCTATAAGCTCAACTGAAATAGGCGAAAATTTAATGTTTATTTAATGCGAAGGTCATTTTTTTCAAAAAAAAAGCACTTTTTTTTGCAAAACCTATACTTGGGATAGTATACAAATCGGAAAAAATCCAATAAAGTTTGTAGGGCAAAACCAGAGAGAAGCCAAAATATTATTTAAAGGAGAGTGCAAATGTCAAACATTGAAGAGAGAAGTAAAAGAGAAATATTAGAAAAAGGCAGGGAAGTCCCGAATGTACCCATCCCGCCGACGGACAAAAAAGAAAGGAGACTGGATGACAAAACTTTAACAGAAATGGCAGAACAGAAACTAGCTATATATCTGGAGCAGTATTCAATTAAGGATGTGGCTGCGATGAATCCAGATATAGAGGAGGATATGCTGAAAGAGCTGCTCATAGAAACTTTCAAAGATGAAGCTGATGAAGAAGCGTCTATGCAGATGACTGGCAAATTATCAGATTTAATTATGAGCGGAGATAGATTAGAAAGAGAATTGGAATTTTCAATCGTTGATTATGGTTTGCGTCCACAAGAGTTAATTCCAAGGGAGCGAGGGCTAGGAGATTTAGTTGATAAACTCAGACCAATAAGACCATTTCCTATGTACCTATCTTTAATCTCGACTGATATTGAATTAGGTTCAGAAATGGAAATAAGAGTTATACATGGATATATTAATGATATGCTTGCTCCAAGTAGCAATGTAACATGGCGTAGTAGCAACCCTGCAGTTGCCACGGTACATGAGAGTGGAAAGTATAAAATAATTTATCATCCAATTTTTGGTTTTCAAATTATTTTAGTACCAGGTCCTACACATGGAATTATCAAAGGACTCTCCCTTGGAACTGCAACTATTTCTGCACAGCATAAAGTGAACGGATACATTGCATCGGTTGATATCACTGTGCAAATTTTACCGAAATCACTCACAATCGTGAAAGAAGGCGAAACAAGACCTAGGTCACCGCTATTTGTTTCACCATATGTACCGCTCCAGCTCGAAGCTATCGTCCTTCCAGAAAACGCAACCGACAAAACAGTATACTGGTCGAGTTCAGCACCAGAGGTTGTAAATGTAACAGAAAATGGACTGGTGACAACGACAACACCATATGTGAATGGAATAACTATCTATGCTCGAACAAAAGTTGGTGGACTCGTTGATTCCGTGCAATTGACAATGAACCTGTAAACTACGCATACTCATGCAAATATTGATTTTATAGTAATAACCAAAATTCCGTCATTGCGAGGCGCGAAGCGATGAAGCAATCCAATAAAAGCTTGAATAATGCCTATAATAAGAGTTTTATTGTTATATTGCTTCGTTCATTGACCTCGCAATGATGGGATAGAGTTACTGCAGTAGAATCAGATATTTAACGATTATCAAAGAATGGAGAATACAATGCAAAATGTAAAAAGGAAATTAAAGCGATTCTTGGGCATAATGCTAACGCTCTGTATGGTGCTAATGCTCATGCCTATTTCAGCGTTCGCAGTTGCGCCAGTAGTAAGCAATATACAAATACGGGAGCAACCCAATCCCACGGTGACAATACTAAGTTACGATCTCGATATAAACTCAGTCGTTTATTTAGCGCTCTATACAGGAACTCATACAGCACCGACAACATTAGCTGAGGTTGTAGCGGGAGTCGGAGCTGTAAAACAAAGCGGGCAGTTAAGCGTGTCTGCTGGAACGAACATACCACTTCAATGGTCAGGCTTAACACCTAACACTTCGTACACGTCGTATATCGTAGCGACGGCAGATGGCGAAGAATCGGCTGTAGTGTCAGTTCCGTTTACCACATTGGCGGCAGTTGCGCCAGTAATTAGCAATATACAAATACGGGAGCAACCCAATCCCACGGTGACAATACTAAGTTACGATCTCGATATAAACTCAGTCGTTTATTTAGCGCTCTATACAGGAACTCATACAGCACCGACAACATTAGCTGAGGTTGTAGCGGGAGTCGGAGCTGTAAAACAAAGCGGGCAGTTAAGCGTGTCTGCTGGAACGAACATACCACTTCAATGGTCAGGCTTAACACCTAACACTTCGTACACGTCGTATATCGTAGCGACGGCAGATGGCGAAGAATCGGCTGTAGTGTCAGTTCCGTTTACCACATTAGCGGCAGTTGCGCCAGTGGTAAGCAACGTGACAACAGACTTAATAACGCAAACAACGGTTCTGATATATTACGATTTGGACAAGGCTTCAACGTTATATGCTGCAATCTATCCGGGAACTGCTACATTAACAGCGGCTGAAGTAAAATCGCATGTCGGTGCGGATTGGGATGCACATGGAGCAGTTACCACTGCGGTCACTGGCGGTCAAATAAATCCAACAGGTTTGACACCAAACACATCATACACGGCATATTTGGTGGCGACAGAAGCCGGGGAAGATTCTGCTGTAGTGTCAGTTCCGTTTACCACATTAGCAGTAGTCACACCCACCTATACTATAAGTGCAACTTCGTTAACTTCATTCGGTTCTTTACAGACGCCATTTACACAACCATCCGCGCAGACGGTAACGATAACAAACACAGGCACAGAAGCAATCACGCTAACACAGCCGACCTCAACAGATTTTATCATCGGAACGCTATCGACAACTTCGCTTGCCACAACCGGCGCGACAGCGACGTTCACCGTACAGCCGAAAGCGGGTTTAGCGGTTGGCGTATATAGCGAAACAATCGTTATAAGCGGAAATAACGGCGCAAGCGCAACGGTCAGCGCGGTTTTCACCGTAACATCAGCCGCACCAACCTACACAGCGACGATTAGTCCCACAAGCAGGACTTTCACTAGCGTAACAGCGGGTTATGGGGTGCAAACGGCGCAGGCGTTTACCATAACAAACACAGGAACGGGAACGCTCACCAACTTTGCGGCTACATTCACCACTGGCACAGCCTTCGAAATCAGCGTGGCTCTGTCCAGTTATTTTGCAGTTGCAGGCAATACGGTAACGATCAGCGCCCGTCCGAAAACAGGGCTTTCTGCTAGTACCTACACTGACACTCTGATAATCACCGGTGATAATGGAATAAATCTTACCGCTTCTTTGAGCTTTACCGTTACATCCGGTGGTGGTAGCGGTGGTGGTGGCGGTGGCGGAACTAGTAATAACACTGTTATCGAAGAAGTAGAAGACGAGGAAATTGATGATGTTATACTTCCTCCATTAACTGCGCCATTTAATGATGTAAACGAAAATGACTGGTTCGCAGAAGCGGTTGACTACGTTTACAGCGCAGGTTTGATGATTGGCGTTGACGATAACAGGTTCAGCCCAAGCGGAACACTGACCAGGGGTATGATAGTTACCATTCTTTACCGCCTAGAAGGTGAGCCCAGTGTTGCTAATCTAGCCAACCCATTCACCGATGTGGCTGATGATGTCTGGTACACAGATGCCATTAAATGGGGAGCAGCCAACGACATAGTCCTAGGCTACGGCGACGGTAGATTTGGTCCTAACGACCCAGTTACCAAGGAGCAACTGGCAGCACTCATATACAGGACACAGCTTGCCACCAAGAAACTGCCACCTGACATCCTCATGGACTTCCAGTGGAGCGACTGGAACGCTATTAGCCAATGGGCTAGGGGTGCAGTCAACATACTGACTATCCAAGGAGTGTTCAGAGACATAGAAGGTGCGAGCTTCAATCCCAGGCAGCCAGCTACAAGGGCGGAAGTGGCATCCATACTCTTCAGGTGGCTCGATTCCGTACAATGATGTGATATGGAAAGAGATTCATCAGAGAATGTAATATCTGAAGTAGAAACAGCGCATGAAGCTTCTTGCCATTGCCACAAATGCGGGCAGGTACTCTCCCTGAGTGACAGGGTATGTACAGCTTGCGGTGTCATGACCCACATAGTCTGCCCCTATTGCGGTAAGGAGACTTTCATCCAGAGCAATTGCAGAAACTGCCGAAATTCTTTGTTCGTAGCCTGCCAAAAGAAAGGCTGTGGAGCAGTCCAACTAGTCAGCCACCTCGGCATATGCAAAGCCTGTGGTGCCACAATGGATCTGATACCAAACGAGAGCAAGAAAGCAGCAATGCAAAAGTAGCAAGAGCTTCAACCAAGCATCGCACACCAATGAGAAACCTAGCAAAATAGAAGAACCCCCTGCAGACTGGAAACAGGTCTACAGGGGGTTCTGTTTATATGTATCGATATAGAATGTGTTTATCTATCTGCATTCATTATAGTCATTAAATAAGTTTGTTATGCCATGCAATACTCGCCTTGACTAATAGTGTCCCCAGCTGTAAATAGGACTATTCACTATCTGTACTTTGCATTTCCAGTATAGTACGCAGCTTATCTAACTCTTTATCCTTCTTGGCAAGCTCCGCTGCTTGCTCGGCAAGCTCAATGTCTTTATCTGCAAGCTGAGCGTCTTTTTCATCGACAATCCCTTGCCACTTTTCATCGGTCTCGCGTATCGCTTCGCGTCGCGCATGACCCAACGCAGAGGCTTTAATGTTAAGCGCATCGGCACGCATACGTTCTAGCTGTCTGAACTCGTCTGTAGCGGTTACAGTACGGTATGCTCCTATTGCTTCTTTCATCACGTCTCCCCCAATCGCTTCGATTTTTGATAAATCATCTTCTGTTTTCGCATTGAAAAGTGTAAGCCAAAACATTAATTCGTCGTCAGTGTCATCAACATCAGGGAGTTTGGGTAACTCGTAAAATTGCAAGCAGAGCCTGTCGGTGAGCACTGTGTAGCGTGTCACCTCAAGGACCATGTGTTGTGAAAAATATTCAGTACAGTTGAACTGCTTGAAATTGAGAATGCTGATTATGATTGTGCGCGGTAAATCAATGTACTCTCCGCCAGCTTTGAGTGCAGATGAATACTCGCGCGCCCAATAATATAAACTGCGTTCGGGGAAGTCGCCTTCGTTTGAAACTTGAACCTCAAGCCCAATACGACTACCATCGACAACCATGCTTATGTCGAGGCGGCAGAGCTTCTCATCAACAACCTCTGGTGGTATATCGGGATTGGTTACTACAAACTCATTAATACTTTCAAGGCTAATATCGAGCATCCCTGCTATAAGCCTTTTAAGCAATTCCTGGTTTCGCGTAAACAACCATTTAAATAAAACATCGTTTGTAAATTTGTATTCGAGCTCAGGTACAACTACACCTACTTCCTTGCTCAGAAACTGTAACACATTTTGATTCTAAATTCAATATAATTCATGTCAACATTGTGTTAACTTATGATAATGTCAGGATGTAGACTAACTTCAGAAAATGTCACCTCTTATGAAATTATATATAATAAAAAAATAAAAATAAAAATATGAGTTCTACTTGAACACGTTAGAGGTTCAGCTGAAATAGGCGAAAATTTAATGTTTATTTAATGCGAAGGTTATTTTTTTGCAAAAAAAAGCACTTTTTTTGGCAAAACCTATACTTGGGATAGTATACAAATTGGAAAAAATCCAATAATGTTTGTAGGGCAAAACCAGAGAGAAGCCATAATATTATTTAAAGGAGAATACAAATGCATACTAAAACAAGAAAGAAGATATCAACCTTGTTGGCACTGGTGATGGTGTTCAGCCTATTCGCAGCATTTCCCATCACCGCAAGTGCGGCGACGGGTAGAGCTTATATCAATGTGAGTACCCTAGGTATTTACGATGCGAACAACAAGGACAAGAAGTCAACCGAGTCCCAGTGGGAGTATAGCAGTAGTGATAGGAACCTAATTTTGAAGACAAAAAATGGCAACTATCAGATTACAGGCACGAACAACGATTTGAACATTAAAATTAATGCAGATGATATATACCTTGTCTTAGACAACGTTCATATTTCATATTATACAAACTGGTTTTATGGTTTTGAAGTATGGCGAAACTGTATGATTAATCCTATGGGTACCAATGTCTTAAACCTGAGTTTCATGGTTGATGCTAATAAGGAACTAAAAATCAATGGTCGAGGGAGTCTGGAAATAAATAGCCCTGGGTACGGTTTTCAGATTAGAAAAAACTCTAAATTGACTTTTAACTCATCCGTTGTTGTAAATGCTTCAACTGAAGGTATAATAAATACCGCTCACGACGGCGGAACGAATGTCATATCGATACTTGGTTCATCACTCGTGATAAATTCTAATAACTCAGGTATATATACAACTGGTGAGCTGAAGATATCTTGCGACCCGCGTACTACTGAAAACATGGGTACACTAACGGTGAACAGCAGTGGGCTTTTTGGCATACACGGACTCAAGAGCGTGGACATAATAGGCTTCACCAGCGCGAATCCATTATATACAGAAGGCGCACAGGGTGGTATCTATGCTGGTGGATTCGTATACCTTCGCAACAATACTTTTGTAGAAGCTAAAGGGAATTCGTCTACGCGAGCGGTGGTAACTAACTCCGCTATCCAAATGGGGAACGGTTCTGAGCTTACAATGCACAACCTGCCCAACTCTCCGGTACAACACACTGTCAATGCTTTGACTTCATCAAATGCATCTAGATGGAAGCTCGAAAACGCAACAGTGACCGGAGGCTCCACATCGCTGACCAGCCAGAGCCTAAATATCAGTATTCCAGCATCGACGACGGCAACGATCTCCCGCGTACCCAATACGTTAAATTGGGAGACATACAACGGACAGTATCATATACCCACTCCTGTTGTGGGTACTGCGATATCGCCCATCAATGTGTCGAGCAGCGTTATTGGCGGGAATCCGCCTTATACATATAGTGTTGAACCTGGGTTGTTAAATCAGTTCCCAGCGGGGATAACAATAAACAGTTCAACAGGAATAGTCTCCGGTACACCCACGACAGCTAGAAATTATATGACGCTTGTATTTCTGAGGGTTACCGATGCTAGGGGAGACACACGCAATGCGATACTGTACATAGACCCCGTCAGTGGGCCTCTCAGCTTCACAAACAATCAGGCATACAACATTCCTTCGTCCGTAGTGGGTTCACCGATATCTAGCATAAGTGTTGCAGGCGGAGTAGTGGGCGGGGTACCCCCATACACCTTCGCTGAAAATCCCTCATCGGTAAATCGGTTTCCCGAGGGAATTACAATCAGCCAATTCGGCATCATCTCTGGCACTCCAACAGCGGTCACACCGCCAGGATCAGCAAGGATCAGAGTTACAGATAGTACAGGAGCAGCAATTAACTTTTTCATCGGTTTCGGCAATGTCATATCAAATGTAACAGCACTCAGCTTTTCCAACAGTTCTTGGAACAGTATACCATTATCTCTAGTGGGTAGAGCAATATCGAATATAGATGTGTCGGGCGGAGCCAGTGGAGGTACGCCACCGTACACATTTGCGGAAGATCCGTCATTTCCATTTCCTGATGGTATAGCAATCAGCTCTGCTGGGATTATCTCTGGTACGCCGATGACAGTTACAAATGCAAGTAATGCCAGAATTGTCGTTACAGACTCAGCTGGCGCATCTGTATATGGAATTATCCAATATGGAGATGTAATAGCTGATGAATCGTTGAAGGTTGAGTCTCCAACCTATGGCATATACCACGTATACATTCCCCCTTCAATGGCGGGAGTCCCGATTGATCCGATAGACCTTTCGGAACTTGTATCTGGCGGTGAACCACCATATGAATACTATAGCAGTTTTGATGCAGATGATAGGTTATGGGAGTATAGCGGTGTGTCAATCGACCGCATGACAGGTGTAATTTCCGGAGTTCCGCAAGAACCAAGCGCTGGCGGTGATACGAGGATCGATGTATTTGATCAATCAGGAGGTCTCTTTGGTCATGCTGAAATTTATGTATACTATGACGAGGTGGAATCGGCTCCAAGTCTGAATGCGGAGAGCGTGAGCATACCCACTTCATGGGTGGGGGAGACCATCGAACCCATTGATGTTTCCCTCGGGGTATCCGGCGGAGTTCCACCATACTATTACAGAGTAGACGATTTTCGTACTTTGCCAGCCGGGCTTAGCATCAATAGCATGACTGGGATAATCTCAGGGACATTGACGATGCCAGAGTCATTGGGAGAAGCACTTATTCACGTTGGAGACCGAACGATGACCGAAGAAACAATTCGTGTCAATTACGGAGCGGTTCAAGCGGTTCAACCCTTGCAATTTGACTCTTATCCTTTGGATCAGGACATCCCTGCAGCTACTGTGGGAATGGACATAAGGGATGTCGAGACTGGAGGGGCATACTATAGCTACGCAGACCAAGTATATGACGGTGCGCGACCATATAGCTTCACTGCCGCTGGGCTTCCAGATGGCTTGTTCATGGATTCGGACGGTGTGATTCATGGCACTTTCGCGTCTGTGCAAGTGGCTGGTACTGCGACAGTTATTGTAACCGATTTCATAGGGAACAACAAAAGCGTCACAATTAATTATGGCGATGTATCCGCAGCATCTCCGGTACTCATCCTAGAACATGACCCAACCTTTAACATACCCGCCTCTACTGTGGGCTTCTCTATTACTCCCATTGATATATCTGTCGGTGCTTCGGGAGGCACTGCGCCCTATACCTTCGATGCAATTGGACTACCCAGTGGTCTTTCCATAAGCACAGCAGGGGTCATTTCCGGAATCCCAGTGGAAGAGGACGATGATGGCACTGTATTCATCACTGTGACCGATGATGTGGGCGATACAGCAACGATGTCAATAAATTATGGTGCGATAAGTGTAGCGGGTACTCCTCTCTCATTTACACACAGAGTCGAATTCGACATACCCAATTCCACGGTGGGTTCAGCGATAAACTCCATTAATACCGCTCTCGGTGTAGCAGGCGGTACTGCTCCCTATACCTTTAGCGCAGTGAATCTACCTGCTGGGCTTGGTATTAGTGCATTTGGCATTATATCAGGGACGACAACGACAGTGGGAGATAAAGGAACAGCAACTATAACTGTAACCGATAATACATCAGCGACAGCGAGCATCATCATTACCTACGGTGAGGTATGTGCAGCAGGTACCCCATTTTCATTCAAACCTAGTCCGACATTCGATATCTCATCGTCAATTGTTGACATGCCAATCGATATCATAAACGTGGCTACCAGCGTTTCGGGTGGCGTAGCTCCATATACTTTTAGTGCAATAGATCTCCCAGATGGTCTCACCATCACATCGGCGGGAGTCATATTCGGTGTACCGATGGCTGCGCAACCTGCTGGTACTGCGACGATTTTTGTCACCGACAGCGATTTATCTTCAGCTTCAATCGCAAGTATCACTATTAATTTCAGTGCTGTGACTGAGCCTGTTGTTCTGACGGGTACAGCTAGCATTGACAATATGTATCCGCAAGTAGGCGATGTGCTGACAGGATCACTTGTAGGTGGCATTAATGCTGGCATACTGAGCTATCAATGGAAAGCAGATGGTGTCAATGTAGGAAGTGGCAATACCTACACGGTTGCTGCGAGCGATTTTGGTAAAGTTATAACTCTAGAAATCACTTCGAGCATTGAAATTGGCACAACCAGCACAGCGACTGCGGTGGTTGGCAAATTAACTCCCACGGCTGCAGACTTGACCTATCCTACACCGATGGTCGGTGTTTACGATGGAACTCCGCAAGATATTTCGGTTACAGGACCTGCGGGTATAGGTACAATTACGGTATTATATGATGGCTCATCTACTGCTCCCACAAATGCAGGAACATATGCTGTAACAGTTGATGTTGCTGATGGTGCAGTCTATGGAGCAGCGACTGGTATTTCCCTCGGGAACTATACCATAGCACCGCTAGATATTTCCGGTGTGACGATAACTGCGAATTTCGGAACATTGACCTATGATGGTGCAGCACAAACGCCGACTCCGAGTGGTGTGATGTTCGATGTCTCGTCAGTTGTTGCTACGACTGACTACACCATTGGTAGCTGGTCGAACAACACTAATGTAGGGATAAACACAGCCAGTGTTACTTTCACAGGTGTTGGTAACTATACAGGAACGCAAGTGGTTAATTTCACCATCGATCCAAGTTCTATTGTACTTAAAGCAGATGATTTCACAATAGTAATCGGTGAGACTGAGCCGACATACAGCTTTTCTGTGGTGTCAGGGCTTGTGTCACCTGATACTGAAGCTATAATTGATACCCTACCGACATATAACTTAACTCCATCATTTGACAATACAGCGACTGGTACATCTCTCATAACATTGTCAGGAATGGCAACAAGTAATACTAACTACACCTTTGGAACAGCTATGACAGGCACACTGACAGTCACCGACAAAACTCCCGTGACCATCAGCGGGATAACGGTTGCTGGAAAAGTATATGATGGTGTTGCGGTTTCACCAAGCGGAACAGAAACCGTGACAGGCTCGCAGGGCGACCATCTGCCATTAGTCTATGTTTATAGGGATTTATCAGACAACAGTACTAGCTCAGCAGCTCCTGTTAATGCTAGCAGCTATCAGCTGGAAATCTCCATAGATGCTGCTGACCCGAATTACGCTGGTAGTACTGTAATAATTCCGTTTATAATTGACAAAGCAACGATAACCATTACAGCGGACAATAAAACTGCTACCAGGGGAAGCGCAATACCCGCATTTACTTATACGGTATCTGGCTTGGTGGCTGGCGAAAACCTATTGATAACCCCAACTGTAGATTCGCTCACAGCAGACATGAATGCAGTAGGGACATACCCAATTGTCGCAAGCGGCGCAGTAGCACCCAGTGGCGATAACTATGATGCAATTGTTTATGTCAATGGTATTCTGACTGTCAACAGACAAAGTGGCGGAAGTTATGTCGGCGGTGGTAGTGGTGGAACTAGTAACAACACTATTATTGAAGAAGTAGAAGACGAGGAAATTGATGATGTTATACTTCCTCCATTAACTGCGCCATTTAATGATGTAAACGAAAATGACTGGTTCGCAGAAGCGGTTGATTACGTCTACAGTGCAGGTCTAATGATCGGCGTTGATGAAAACAGGTTCAGTCCAAGCGGAACACTGACCAGGGGTATGATAGTTACCATTCTTTACCGCCTAGAAGGTGAGCCCAGTGTAGCAAATCTAGCCAACCCCTTCATCGATGTGGCTGATGATGTCTGGTATACAGATGCCATCAAATGGGGAGCAGCCAACGACATAGTCCTAGGTTACGGCGACGGTAGGTTCGGTCCTAATGATTCGGTGACCAAGGAGCAACTGGCAGCACTCATATACAGGACACAGCTTGCCACCAAGAAACTGCCACCTGACATCCTCATGGACTTCCAGTGGAGCGATTGGAACGCCATCAGCCAATGGGCTAGGGGTGCAGTCAACATACTGACCATACAAGGAGTGTTCAGAGACATAGAAGGTGCGAGCTTCAATCCCAGGCAGCCAGCTACAAGGGCGGAAGTGGCATCCATACTCTTCAGGTGGCTCGATTCCGTACAATGATGTTATATGGATAGAGCTTCAACCGAGCATCGCACACCAATGAGAAACCCAGTAAAATAGAAGAACCCCCTGCAGATCAATCATCGACCTGCGGGGGGTTTCATTCATACAAATCACTTCTAATAATAATAAAAATATTATGTTTTACATATGTGTTATGCTATTCTACTAACGGCGTCATTCCACGCTATCCTATGTTGAAATTTAACCGTTTCATCTACTTTCAACAAGTCAACGTACATATGAATAAAATCTGCCGGGTTATTAAGTAATCTTAGGTAATACCGTAGTGTAGTGTAAACGCCGTTTACTATTACCTGACAACCGTGAATACTAGCAATTTTCGCTATTTCCTCATTAATTCCAGTCCAGTCAGCATTATCCATGTTAGCTGTAGTGAGAATATAATAACGGTCTGTATTATATATCTTGAACTTCTCGTAAGCGTCTGTTATCAATTGTCGAGTGATAACGATTCCATGCTTTATTTCAACACCTTCAAATGCAACGCCATCCTCGTAGTTCACATCAATATCACCTATACGCCCAGACTGTTTATCCGCCGATGTGTGGTTCTCAAGGGTGCATAGATACTTGTCTCTGTATCTTATAACTTCCGACATCATGCATTCATACGCTGCGTACAATGCAAGTGTCGGAAGCCGTGAAGCTCCAGAACCTGTGTATTTTACTGTAAAATGCTTTTCGAGTAGTTCGATTATCGTAGATATTGATAGACTATGTGGCTTAGCAAGCTCTACATTCATACTGTCTCGCTGTTTAACTAAACATATAAAAAAGTAAAGCAGGACAGCCTCAGCGGACATGCCCTGCTCCTGTATGTGGTCAATAATACCCAAGAACGCAGTCTTTACAGCAATCGGCGTGATTTTTCCGCTATAATCCAAAGTATATGGCATTGGTTGTTCGAGTGTGCGTGTGAGCCAACCGGATTCAGCCATAGCTGGAAAGCTCACGTTTTTCATGAACGGAGTCACATAAGACTGGTCAATCCCACGACCTGCAAATCCTCCGTCCATGCCTGCCTGATGATACCTTATGTCCTGCATAGGTTCGACAATTTTATGTGTGAGCAAAGTAGTCAATACTGTCACAACACCTTTATTTGACTCCGAACGTAGAGCAATAGTATCTATTGCTCTTATTAAGTCATCGTCAAGTCCCGCAGGAATAAAATTAGCCTCGTTCGCTTTAATCTGAGCATCTTCATATATTCGAATTAATACCTCTGAATGTGTCATTATTTAATCCACCTCTGCAAAGAACTGGTTTTTTATCTCTTTCGCAACAGCGTGTATCATTGGGACACATACTGAGTTACCTATTTGCTTGTACTGCTCACCTATTGAGCTTGGACGCTTGAAATTATTAGGGAATCCCATAATTCGAAAGCATTCGTTAATTGTCAGTTTCCTAACCTCGTTATCAGGTGTTAGTATCCAGAATCGACCAGATGTTTCTTGTGATGGTAAAGTTGGGTGTATACCCATCGCAGAATATATCCTATTTGGTTGCTTATGAACGCGTGACAAGTGTTCTGTTCCCGGTCGCACTCCCACCTTACGAATAGGTTTGTTACGATGTCCAACAAAGATTAGCCCCGACTTCTCCTGAACCTTTGGGTTTTCTATTAGTGTATATGAGTCTTTCATATATTCGAAGTTTCCTTCAGTATCGAGAAATGGCAATAACACAGGCTTAGGGAGTTGCTTTTCTATCTTTGAGAAGTCAAACGGCTTATTTTTCGAAGCGATGATAATAATGCGCTCCCTATTTTGTGGTACACCATACTCTGCGGCGTTTAACACCTTCCACTCTGTGTAGTAGCCAAGCTCGTTTAGGCTTGCCAGAATTGTTGCAAATGTACGCTTTTTATCATGGTACATGAGGTGCTTGACGTTTTCCAAAAGAACCACGTTCGGTTGCTTCGCCTCAATAATGCGGCATATCTCAAAAAAGAGAGTTCCGCGTGTGTCTTCAAAACCACCCATTTTACCACATATACTAAATGGTTGACAGGGGAAGCCTGCTGTCAATATTGAATGATTCGGTACGATGGCTGCGTCAATTTCGTATATGTCACCATAGGGTACATCGCCAAAATTTTCTGCATAAGTGCGCTGGCATTCGGTGTTTATATCGCTGGAAAAGGTGCAATGAAAACCAGCCTGCTCCAAGCCAAGCCTAATCCCACCTATACCGCAGAATAAGTCAATGAATTGCAAAGCAAATGGCACATCTGTTTGTCTTTTTGCAATAGATTGGTTCGCACTCTGATCATTGAACAAAGATAATTGCTCACGAACATCAAAGGTAGCTGGCATACTTAAATCATACATTGTTTATATCACCATCCAATATATTGGCTTGATTCTTGGCTAGTTTTGTACGACCATCCACTGGTTTATTTGCTGTCTTAGGTAGAGTCCACATGAAACCCAGTTTTTCTGCACCTTTTATCTGCCCATTTTCACACATAACTTGCACTCGACGAGGTGTTATGTTCCACAACTTTGCGGCTTCAGACACTGTCATTAAATCCATATCTCAATCTCCATAGGCTGTTTTTGCTATTATAATACGAGAGTGCGAATATTGCAAGTAATAATGCTTGTACGCGATTAACTAATACATGCAAAGTTACTGGTCACGGGGTATTTCGTAGGCACAAACCGTGTCATTTAAGAGTGTAGCGAAAAATTTATCATGCCGTAATTGCATCTTATTAAGATTGCCACGTCGCTTCGCTCCTCGCAATGACACTGGATTTTCACCCCGTGACTTGTAACCATGCAAATATAATTACCCCTGCAAACCGATGTATGGATTGCAGGGGTGTTGTATTGAGTTGAAATTTGGTGTGTTCTTATAATGCAGGTACTTCGGTGGTGCCGATTTGTAGGCTTCCTTGGCGTTTGCCAAGGACTCTGGCGTTGCTGGGGAGGGTGTAATCGCCGATTTGCTTGTGGATGCCGATTATACCCATTATTGAAAAGGCAAAGGCTATGAGCAAGCTTCTTATTTCTCCTTCGCTGCTGAAGTATCTTGATAAGATAAATTTAAAGTCATCAAAGGTGAGTAAAGTCTCAAATACATAGCTTGCATATACATAGACATATATGAAAAAGCTAGATGCAGCAGTCAGTATCGATACAGTATATATGGTAAACAAAGCGTAGCCTCGCTTTCTAGGACCTTTAAACAATTTATAGCCTTGATATGCACCAAGGGCGATGAGTGCTGAAAGAATGCTGAGTATCCATCCATTGTGATAAATGACTATCCAAGGGATGGCGCATATCAAAGCACCCAGGAGAGCTCCGATAATTCCAGTTAAATACGTAATAGGCGATGCTGTGTATGTTCTGTTTTCCATTTCAATCACGCTGGTGCAGCCAGAGCAAACTGGGCAGCATACATCCTTAAAGATGGCGATGTCATCGGTTTCCTTGCCGCAATTGACACAATGCACATTGGGAACGGCATTAGCCTCTTTTGCCGCTGTGATGGAAGATGATATGAGCGCATCAAGGGTTTCGTATTCCATTAATTTTTTCGTTCTATTGACGATGATGGTTATTGATTCTCCCTTTTGGGTCACATTTGGTGCGCTGATGCCCTTATATTGTTTGAAGACTTGTTTTATCTCATCTTCGGCTTTTGCAACTGGGCAAGACATGCTGAGATAGATATTCAACATGCCAGATGTGGGCGTGATGGTGACATAAACATCGTCCATGATACCATGTATAAATTTTTTCTCGATTGTAAAAGATTTTTTGTTTGCAAATTCAGTTGTTTTTGCATCCATGAGTTTCAACCCCTCTCTTTTCATAATATATCCGATATCGGGTAAAAAAGCAATAGAAAAATGTAATGTTTCCTGTGGGTATATGCCTAATAGCAATAATGTCGAAAATTATGTTGATAAATGGTAATATCTCCTTATAATTCTTGTATATTTCGCCAGTAGCTTTGACGCTTACACGGTCGAATGTAATATTTATGTTACATAGCAGAAAAATTCTATGAAACGATTGATATATGAGCATCAAAGTGTTACAATGTCCAAAGCCATAAAAAATAGGCAAAAATAGCGCAACTCAATATCATGAAAGGAAAGAATTTATGAAAACTATGAGAAAAAGCACCGCCCTATTTCTAGCACTCATCATGTGCTTGGCGTTCTTCAGTTTTGGCACTCTTGCCAGTAATGAAGATATGTCAGGGCAAATCGTGATCCTGCACACAAACGATGTACACAGCCGCATTGCAGCGGCAGAAAGCCCGGGATTTGCTGGAGTAGCAGCGGCAAAAGCATATTACGAGAGCCTTGGAGCGTATGTGCTATTGTTTGACGCAGGAGACATGCTCCATGGGATGCCAATTGCGAACCTATCAAAGGGTAGCTTTATAGTGGAACTGATGAATGCAGTGGGCTATGATGCAATGGCTCCCGGCAACCACGACTTCAACTATACTGCGCCCAGGCTCCTTGAGCTTGCGGAAGAAATGAACTTCCCAGTGCTCAGCTCAAACTACACAGACGACGATACTGGTCTTAGCGTGTTTGAGCCCTATGCAGTGTTTGATGCGGAAGATTTGGGCATCAAAATCGGCGTAGTTGGCATCACCACACCAGAAGCGGCTACGAAATCCAGCCCACTCAATACAATTGGATATAGCTTCAGCGGCGACAATCTTTACGAAGTCGTCCAGGCGCAAATCGATGAGCTTATTGCCCTCGACTGCGACTATATCATTGCTTTGGGACATCTGGGAATTGATTCCGAATCCGTGCCTTGGCGTTCAGTGGATGTGATTGAGGCGACCACAGGTATTAACCTCTTAATCGATGGACATAGCCATTCCACCCTTCAAGGTATAGAGAATGCAGGATTCTCCACTGTCTCTGATAAAGACGGTAATGATGTTGTTATTGCATCCACAGGCAGATATTTAGAAAACATTGGTATTGTCACCATCGTTGATGGAGTTATTACAGCAGGTTATGTTGAAGAAGAGCTCGAGCCCGATGCAGACGTTGCTGCGATGATCGATGAAATCAACGAGGAGCTAAAACCTCTCTTGGAGCAAGTTGTGGCGTCTACACTAGTTGAGCTAACTGCTGCAAGAGCTCCTGGTAACCGCACAGAGGAAACAAACCTCGGAAACCTCTGCACAGATGCTTTCCGTTATGTGACAGGCGCTGATGTTGCGCTGACCAACGGTGGCGGTATCCGTGACACCAGCGGCGCTGTTCTTCCGGTGGGAGATATTACATACGAAACCCTTAACGGAGTATATCCCTTCGGCAATGAGCTTGTTACCATTAATATTTCCGGTGCGGATTTGCTGGCAGCTTTAGAGCATGGCACAGCAGCAGCTCCAGGACCATCTGGTGGCTTCCCGCAAGTTTCAGGTGTCACATTTGAAGTCCATCTGTATGAAACCGAAAACCGTGTGAAAAATGTCATGGTCGGCGATGAGCCCCTTGACTTAAATGCAGTCTATTCTCTGGCAACAAATGATTTCACCCAAATCGGCGGTGACGGATACACAATGCTAGCAGAATATGGCGTGACCGCATACTACAATGCCCTTGACGAAGCCCTTGTGCAATATGTTGTGGAAATGCTCGATGGAAAAGTGGGACAAGAGTATGCTAATATAGAAGGCAGGATTGTTATGGTTGATATGCCAGCTGCATGGGCTGTTGGTGAAATCGGAGAAGCAATTGACCTTGGTCTTGTGCCTTTCTATATGAAGTGGAAATATACAGAAGCAACCACAAGAGCGGAATTTGCCGAGCTTGCAGTCACACTTTATGAGCTGTTCACCGGTAAGGAAATAGCGACAGCTACCAATCCTTTCAACGACACAAACAATATCTATGCAATCAAAGCCTTTACAATTGGTGTTACCCAGGGAGACGGCAATGCATTCACATTTAATCCCGATGGAACACTCACTCGCCAGCAAGCTGCGACGATGCTAGCTCGCCTGGCAGCGGCTTTGGATATGGAACTCCCCAAGGAAGACATGGATTTCGCAGATAGCGAAACTGTAAACTCCTGGGCTGTGGAAGCTGTTGGCCAAGTGCAAGCAGCGGGCATCATGGGTGGCGTATCCGGTGGAAGGTTCAGCCCCATGACTTCTTATGAGCGTCAACAGAGCATCGCAACGATTCTCCGCCTCTTTAATTATGCCAATGATAACTTCGATGGCGTTGTGGAGGATGTCGATGATGTGGAAGACGTAGAAGATGATGTGGAAGAGATTGATGAAGAAGCAGAAGATGAAGCAGAAGAAGTGGAAGACATAGAAGACGAAGAAGAGGAAGACCTAGAGCCTGCAGCTTAAAGCTTAACACAATCTTTGAAAGCTTATTTAGACTAGTCTGCTAAAAAAACACAATGACAAACGGCATCCCAATATAGCGGGATGCCGTTTGAGTTGTTTGAAAGCAATAGAGTTTCTTGTAAATCGTTTCTCAATAGACCTTGAGTCATCTTTATCAAGTACTTCATGTGTGAGAGCAGTTATATGATTCTGGTGCTTGTTGTAGTCACTTTCGACTCTGAGGTGGTAATGATAGCTATTTGAGGGATATCATCAGCAATCGATTTCCAAATCGCCGAATTTTATCCAGCCTCGATTACGCATGAACTCAGAAACTATGAGCGCCACTACAGCCGGGATTACAACGGCGACGAGAACCAATCCCAACCAGTCCATGGCTGTTGCACTCATAGCTATTTCACCGGAAGCGAGGGCGGCTTCAGAAGGAGCCAACCAACCAGAAATAACACCTAAAGGACCGACCATGCCTGATGTTCCCATTCCGGATGAAATGGGAGGACCATTTTGCTTGATTTTGAAAAGAACAGTGGCAACAGGTCCATTGACTATGGAAGCAATCACAGCGGGTATCCAGAGTATGGGTTTTTTCATTAGGTTTGGAACCTGTAGCATTGATGTACCGATGCCTTGGGCAAGTAAGCCTCCCACTTTATTTTCCCTATAGGAAGCCACGGCGAACCCAACCATGTGGGCGCAGCAGCCTGCTAGAGCGGCTCCCCCAGCGAGACCCACCAAGCCAAGGGCAGCGCAAACAGCTGCGGAGCTAATGGGTAAGGTTAGGACGACTCCAACAATGGCAGATACCAAAATACCCATTAGGAAGGGTTGCATATCAGTTGCCCACATTATGGCATAGCCGAAAGCGGAAGCAAACTGACCAATGGGTGGAGCCAGGATAATTGAAGCTCCGACTCCAACCACGATGGTGACAAAGGGTGTAACTATCAGGTCAATGGGAGTTGTCTTTGACACGAGTTTTCCAGCAAAAACCGCAATCAGTACAACAACGAAAACCGCAAGGGGACCTCCAGAGCCACCCAACGAATTTGCCGCTTGACCAACTGCCACGAGAGAATAGAGTACGAAGGGTGGTGCTTTCATGGCATAGCCAATGGAAACCGCCATAGCAGCACCCACGCCGGATGTGGCAAAACCACCCACCCGGTTGAGGATGGGAATACTCAATTGAGTACCCAAAGTGTTCATAATCGTTCCGATGAGCAAGGAGGCAAACAAACCATGTGCCATGGCTCCCAAGGCGTCAAGCCCTATTCGTTGCCAGGTTATTTCTATCCCCTGCTTTTTCATGAAACCCGAAATTGACATATTTCGGCGCCACCTTTCAAAAATGTATTACCAGACAGTATAACGCCGAGCGATTGTATTTACAAGTGCTTTTGCGCTTTTATTTATAATAATCTAACTATATTTAGCACTTCTTCCATTATATGTGGCTTTCGTAGGGCGCGGCATCCTTGACGCGCCGCAAGGTATCGAGTGCAACACAAGCGGCGCGTCAGGGATGCCGCGCCCTACGAAGGTGCCGCATGGTATCCGATGCAACATGGGCGGCGCGTCAGGGATGCCGCGCCCTACGAAGGTGCCGCATGGTATCCGATGCAACATGGGCGGCGCGTCAAGGATGCCGCGCCCTACGAAGGTGCTGCATGGTATCCGATGCAACATGGGCGGCGCGTCAGGGATGCCGCGCCCTACGAAATGGCATTCATGTGGTGCTTGTACGAACTGCTTTTACAAAATCGTGGATTTTGATGGGGTCTTTTAATCCATTTGTTTCAACGCCGCTGCTGGTATCTACCCCATATGGCTGTAGCATGGTGATTGCTTGTGATATGTTATGAACCGTTAAGCCTCCTGCTATGAAGTATGGCTTTTCGTTAAAGCCGATGAGAATCTCATGCTGGAAAGCTTCTCCACTTCCACCCCTTTGTGTCGAAAGAGTATCAAAGAGCAAAAAATCTGCATTCTTCGGATAAGCGGGAATGGCATCATAAACAGAAACCGACTTTATCACAGGACAGGAGCAGCTATTTTTCAGGTTTTCTATGTATTTCCCATCTTCATCGCCATGGAGCTGTATCATATCAATCACACCATGATTACATAAATCAATAATAATCTCTGCATTTTCATTTACAAAAACGCCCACCGCCTTGATATTTCCATCAAGGCGGTTTTTCAACATTGTAGCGGTTTCGAAATCTATCCGTCGGCGGCTTTCTGCAAAGACAAAACCGATATAATCTGGCATGGCACTATTGACTGCAGCGATGTCTTCAAAACTGCGTAAACCGCAAATTTTTACTTTACTCATATAATGCCACCTAGTTTCGATAAAGCCTCTTTTTTATCTTTGGCTCGCATTAGGGTTTCCCCAATGAGGACAGCATTAATTCCATTTTCTTTTAATTTTGCTATGTCTTCGGGCGTTTGGATTCCGCTTTCAGATACGAAAAGCACATTATCAGGAGCAAGCTTACGAAGCTTAATGCTATTCTCCATGTCTACCTCAAAGGTATTCAAGTCTCTATTATTTGCTCCGATTATGCGAGCTCTGGCTTGGAGTGCGTTTTTCAGTTCAGACTCATCATGGACTTCCACCAAGGAAGACATGCCATATGTATCTGCGGTCTCGATAAACTCGGCTAATTGAGATTGATTGAGGATTGCACATATTAGCAAGATTGCATCGGCACCCATCAGAGCAGCTTGCTCAACTTGATAGAGGTCAATGATGAAATCCTTGCGGAGTAAGGGGATGTTGACAATGTTGCGAATCTCTGACAGGTGTTGTGGGCTTCCAAGAAAAAAATCTGTTTCCGTCAGTACTGATATGGCAGTCGCTCCTGCTGTTTCATATTCTTTGGCGATTTCGAGATATGGATAATCCTCTGCTATAATCCCCTTTGAAGGGGAAGCTTTTTTTACTTCGCATATAAAGTGAAAACCAGGTTTTCGCAAAGCCGCTTCAAAGGGATATGCGGAACTAGCGGTTGTAGCCATAGGAGCAGAAGTAGGGGCAGGTGCAAATGCAGTATCAGATGCTGCTTTTTCCCTTTGTACCCTTAGCTTTGTCGCCGCAACGATTTCGTCAAGAATGCTCAATTGCTAGCCCTCCATATTGGAACAGCGAATAAACTCATCCAGTTTGCTCGTTGCTTGCCCGCTGTCAATGATGTTTTGGGCAACAATAATTCCTTCCTGTATCGAGTCTTGCTTCCCCGAAATGTATAGAGCTGCTGCTGCATTTAGTACTGCAGCATCTCGCTTTGCTCCCTTTTCTCCATCAAGCACGGCTCGTAGTATTTTAGCGTTTTCTTCGGGGGTGCCACCAACCAGCTCTGATTTTTCGCAACGGCGGAATCCGAATTCTTCAGGGGTGATTTCGTAAGTGCGAATCCAACCGTTTTTTAATTCGCAAAGTAAAGTGGCTGCGCTCATGGATATTTCATCTAAACCGTCTACTCCATGGACAACAATTGCATTTGTCACACCGAGGTTCATGAGGACTTTAGCAAGGGGCTCCACCAGCTCCCTATCATAAACCCCCATGAGTTCCATGTTAGCTCCTGCGGGATTGGTAAGTGGTCCCAGGACATTAAAAACCGTGCGAATACCCAACTCTTTACGCACAGGAGCAACATACTTCATGGCAATGTGGTAATTTTGTGCAAAGAGGAAGCAAATGCCGATGTCATGGAGAAGTTCTGTGCTTCTTTCTGGTGGAAGGTTGATGTTTACTCCCAGTGCTTCTAGCACATCCGCTGCTCCGCAAAGGCTGGAAGCTCCTCTATTGCCGTGCTTTGCAACGGGAACTCCCGCTGCCGCTGCTATAATCGCAGCTGTTGTTGATATATTAAATGAATTAGAGTTATCTCCGCCTGTGCCAACGATTTCCAATGCGTCAACATTGTGTAATAATCGAACGCAATGCTTACGCATCCCAAATGCAGAGGCTGTGATTTCATCGATGGTTTCACCTTTCAGGCTCAAAGCTGTTAAATACGCGCTCATTTGCACCAAGGTGGCTTCGCCAGTCATTATTTCATCCATCACCGCTTCTGCCGCTTCATATGTTAAATCCTGTTTCTTAGACAAGGTAATTATAGCTTCACGTATCATTTATTCTTCTCCTTAAAATTTTTATCATGTCTCACGCCGCCTTCATAGAAAACCGCATCTCAAAAAGTTTTTTTCGTAGGGCGCGGCATCCCTGACGCGCCGCAAGTCTCCACCGCGCCAAATACAACGCAATATCAAATTTCATACGACATGTCAAGGATGCAATCCCCCACCGTAGGGCGCGGCATCCCTGACGCGCCGCAAGTCTCCACCGCGCCAATTACAACGCAGTGCAAAACAACACTCAACCAAAGAGTCCAGCATTGACCCACATGGGTATTGCCACAAGCAACGACAACAGGCAAGAACCGAAGTAAATCGTACCGTATGCACCCAAGTGGGAACTAGTCCATGCTCTATCTCCAGCAATGGAGACACCCAGCATAGCCCACATATTTTGAAAAGCCATGAAGAAGCAATTAGCTGCCATTACAAAGATAGCGAGCCATACAAGGGGGCTGATTTGATAAGCATCATAAATTGCTGGCAAAACCGGCACCATGATAGCCATAGTGGGTACAAGTATGGCAACGTCGAAAAATCTCCATAGGAACATAAATGCCATTGCAGTAAACATAAAAATCCATGGATTGCTTGATATTGGAGCTATCGCTGGAATGATAATGTCTGCTAGCCATTTTGAAATACCTGTTTCCGTGAATACAGATCCAAGACCTAGAGCCATGGCTGTAAAGACCACTAAATCCCAATTGATGCTTACATTAAAATCCCTTGGTTCCAAAACGCCAAAAAGGAAGAAAGCAAAGACTCCTATTAGGCAAAGCGCAGCATCAGGCATTCCGTGGTATCTCCCTGTTAGAAGTAGCATGAAAACTCCCACGAGAATGATTGCGGCGATGATTTCGTGATGACTCATTTTTTCGCTTTTTTGATTCTTTATCACGTCAATGGCATCTTCCGATAATTTATCAGAAGGTTTGAGAAGGATTAGGCTTCCGATTATCATTAATACTGTTGTTAGTATCATTGGTACGAATAATACGCTAAACCAGCTATCAAAGGTCACCAAGCCTGCCGTTTCGGGAAGAGCATTGATCATACCTGATATGATGGGTCCCCATAAAGCGCCGCTGAGCCAACCAGAGCCAGGGATGAGTGCCATGCCAAAGGCTGTGAGCAGTATTAGTGAGTTGCCTTTTGAGCCTTTTTCCAGTTTGCACAATTCACAGCACTGAACAGCGATGGGCATTACAATTGCAACTCGCACAGTGATGGAAGGTGTAAGTATACTGAGAATTAAACCGATTAGCACCCAAGCAAAAACCAAAGATGCATAAGACGGTTTGAAAAGTTTGATTATGCCAAGGGCTATCCGATTTCCCAGTCCGGTTTTTTGCAAGGTGAAGCCGAAGAAAAGTGCGGGTATCAAAGTCCAAATTGCTGATTGGGTGAAGCCGGAAAAGACAACGGCTGGTCTGAGCCCTAGAACCAGGGCAAAGAAGGCAAGGAGCATTCCCCCTGCGGAATATGATAGATTAAATGGTTTGAAAATCCATACACTAAGGGTTATTAGGAGTCCGCCGAGCATATATTGGGCGGTATTGTCAAGGCTTGCGGACAGTGGCTTTGTCACCATAAGCAAAATGGCAAGCAAGGTCAGCAGTCCGCTCCCGATGTATGGAACTATAGCTTTTTTCATGTTTGACCTCAATTTCTTTTAATATAATTACTATGTTCGCATCGCTTCTACCATCGTAGAAACATAGCTACTCACTGGAGATATACTATCTCTCCCATGCTCTTCGATAATGGATACAATGGCACTGCCAACGATTACCCCATCAGCGAACGTTGCTATCTCCTTTGCTTGCTGGGGTGTAGATATTCCAAAACCCACTGCACAGGGGATGTCGCTGACTTCCTTCACTTGGGAAATCATATTTGCTGCGTAATCGTGAAGGGAAGTACGGACTCCTGTCACACCCAAGGAAGAAACGCAATAGAGAAAGCCGCTGGAGTTTGATGCGATATTGTTTATCCGCTCCACGGATGTGGGTGCGATGAGGGATATGAGCTCCAATCCGCAGCTTTGGCATGGCTTAAGTAGCTCCTCTCTTTCTTCAAAGGGTAAATCTGGAACAATCAAACCGTCAATGCCAACTTGAGAGCACATATCGGTGAATCGGGAGAGTCCATAAACAAAAACCGGATTGTAATAAGTCATAAAGAGCAAGGGTATATCCACCCGAGAGGATACGCGAGAAACAAGCTCAAAGAGTTTGTCTGTCGTGCATCCTGCCTCCAAAGCTCTTGCGCTGGCGGCTTCTATGACAGGCCCTTCAGCAATGGGGTCTGAAAAGGGTATGCCGATTTCGATTATGTCAGCCCCAGCCTCGGCAAGGGCATAAATGAGTTTTTCTGTAGTTTCCATATCAGGGTCTCCCCCTGTTATGTATGGAATGAAAGCTTTTCCTTTTATAAAGGCTTGCTGTATTTTATTCACTGAGCATGACCCCCTTATATCTGGCAATTGCTGCCACATCCTTATCGCCACGTCCAGATAGAGTGATGACGACAATCTGGTCTTTTTCCAAACTAGGTACATATTCCATGGCATATGCCAGTGCGTGAGCACTTTCGATTGCTGGAATTATTCCCTCTGTGCGGGATAGATACTCGAATGCGTCAACAGCCTCATCATCGGTGATTGCTTCATATCGCACCCTGCCATTGTCAAAAAGCATCGCATGCTCCGGTCCTATGCCGGGATAATCCAAACCAGCAGATATAGAGTAGACGGGTGCGATTTGTCCAAACTCGTCTTGGCAAAAGTATGACTTCATACCATGGAACACGCCCACAGAGCCATTGGTTATGGTTGCAGCGTTTTCCTCGGTGTCCGCGCCTTTTCCAGCGGCTTCGCAACCGATGAGAGCAACACTTGAATCATCGATAAACTCGTAGAAAGAACCGATGGCATTGCTGCCTCCGCCAACGCAGGCGATAATCGCATTTGGTAGCTTGTTTTCCATTGAGAGGAGCTGTTCTTTTATTTCCTTGCCGATGACAGCTTGGAAATCACGAACCATCGTTGGAAATGGATGGGGTCCCATCACAGAACCCAAGCAATAATGGGTGTCGTCCATGCGTCCTGCCCACTCTCTCATTGTGGCGTTCACAGCGTCCTTTAGGGTTTTTGTTCCAGAAGTGACGGAAGTTACTATTGCGCCCATTAGTCTCATACGATAAACATTTAATGCTTGGCGTTCCATATCTTCCTCACCCATGAATACCTCGCAATCCATTCCCAAGAGAGCAGCGGCGGTGGCAGTTGCCACTCCATGCTGACCGGCTCCAGTTTCAGCTATCAGGCGAGTCTTTCCCATTCTCTGGGCAAGGAGCGCCTGCCCCAACACATTGTTGATTTTATGGGAACCAGTGTGGTTTAAGTCCTCTCGTTTTAGGTAAACCTTCCCACCGCCAAGGTCATTGGTCATCTTTTCGGCGAAATAGAGAAGGGAGGGTCTTCCAGCATAGTTTTTCAGAAGTGAGTCCAGTTCCTCAATGAAGTCAGGATCTCTTCGCCATCGCTCATATGAAAGTGCCAATTCCCTTATAGCACTCATCAATGTCTCGGGGATATATTGTCCCCCATAAATCCCGAATCTTCCGTTTTCCATGATCTCATCTCCTATTTCTGATAAATATAAAAACCCCTGACAAAGCAAATAGCTTTGTCAGGGGCGAATATAATCCGCGGTGCCACCCTGATTCACGATAATTCGTGCTCTTTGCGAAGTACCAACATACTCCCGGCAACTAACGCATGCCCACGCGTCATGGAATACTTGGCATAATATGCCTTTGACCATGCCCTCAGCGGCCCATTTGACAATCCGCATTCCCTGCCCAGTTCTCAGCTACCCAGGCTCTCTGTATGGTGCGCCTTTGCCGTTACCCCCGCCTCAACGGTTTAGCATAATATACTCGGCGAAAGAACACTTGTCAAGCATTATTTTTTGCAAATTTATAAATATTGAATAATTACTCATATTTATACACATTTAATAAATATTTATTCATATAATTCTACATAGTCCATTTGTCTGCGTAATATTATTGTAATAATTCATCGTTTATTACTAAAACCTTGCTTTTAATAAGCAAAAGCACTAGTAAATCTATACTTTTTTTAAAATACTAATGTTTCCGTAAAAAATTCCGTTGTAAAAAGGGTATATACTATGCTACTTACATATTGACAAGCGAAATGATTGTGGTAAGATGATAAAGCGCAAAAAAGCTTTAAGCTAATGAGGAGGGTTATTGATGAGGGTAAACAAACCAGACATAATTAAAGAGATTCTGTATTCCGTAAAGGACGAATACGGATCATATCACAATAGATATGTTAGAGACAGCTTGGTATTCTGGCTGATGTGTTCCGGAGTGCATCTTTACAATATTGCAGACATCAGGACAGAGGATGTAAACCGCGAAGCGAAACAAATCAAAGTTAATGGCACAGAATATGACATCATCGATGATGACATATTCGCATTGATGGACGCTTGGGCACAGTGTACATATATAGAAAGCACAAGATATGGCTCTGTGTTTCTCACTGATAGCGAATACCTGTTTCGCCCCAATGTGGTTGACAGACTCTTTGATGAAAAGAGCTCCAGTGGCTCATTCATTGCGGCAATCAGCAGGATTTCCAACCACTATTTCGATGTGACCGGCAAACGCATCACCATGACCAGCGTTGGCGTTACCATGCCCAGGGTCTTCACCGATGTGATAGAAATCATCGAAATCGTTGAAGTGGAGCCATAAAACTGGACGATTAGCTCGTGTTAATGCGTTTTTGATAGAGAGACAATAATATTAGACCTACAAACCTAATTGGGAAGCTTTCCCATTGGTTTGTAGGTTTTTTTGTGTATTTTCTTAAATTTCAGTGTAATTAATTTTATGCTTTGACAAAGGTTGATGATTTGCAGTTATAATTAATGCATAAAAAGTGAATATTCTCAATTTGGGTGTATTATGCGATATTTTTTTCCTATTCCAGGGGATTTCAGATTCTATACCGACAAAGTATAGTAAGGGTAATTATTGAATATGGATGGTATAGAAAAATGTTAAGAATTGATAATTCAAATATAAATAGAAAAAATGAGCTTTGTGCTATTGTGCCTAAAAAAGAAGCTCAATCATGTGAAAATACTTATATAAATATGCATGAACCTGATAATTACGCCAATGCCGTTAATAACAATTTCATATTTAGTCAAAATAGCAAGGAAAGCGTAGCTGAGCTTCATACAAAGGTTTTGGATGAGTATACGCAGATAATCCAAATCATTGAAAAGCGCGATTCTTTACTTAATATGACAAATCATGTTTCCTCTATTTTGCTAATGGCAAATGCTGAAGATGAGTTTACGAAATGCCTTACAGAGTGTTTTGAAATGATAGGCAAGTATATGGAAGTGGATAGATTGCATATCTGGAGAAGCGTGACAATTGCTGGTCTCGATCATTTTGCCCAAAGGCATGTTTGGCTCAGCGATGTTGGAAAAAAGAAGGCAAAAGTACCAACTCGCTTGGAGTTTCCCCTGGGAGACAAGCCTGAATGGGTTGAAATCATTTCCAATAAAGGATATATCAATGGTCCCATTTCCCAAATGGCAGAGTATCAAAAGGATTATTTCGGTTCCTTTGATATAAAGTCCGTTGTCCTTATCCCCTTATATCTTAATGGTCAATTTTGGGGACTATTCAGTTTAGATGACTGCCAAAGGGAGAGAGTTCTCCAGGATGAGGAGATGCATATGCTGCGCTCCGTTGGTCTTTTGATATCTAATGCAATCCATAAAAATGAAATGACAGAAAAAATTAATGCATCCAATGCTCGTCTGAATGCTGTTATTAGCAACTATTCGGGTGTTATATGGAGCGTTGATAAAGATGGTACAATAACCCTCTTTGATGGTTTGTATCTCAAATCCCTTGGTATAGAACCTAGCTTCGTGGAAGGTAAGCAATTGAGCACTGCCAAGGCAATGGGGCGTCATTTGGACATCATTGATAATGTAAATAAAACCTTTGAAGAAGGTCCTCAGGAATGGATTACTGAAATTGATGGGAAAAAATACCACTCGAGAACTGTCCCAGTATATGATGCAAATGGTGAAGCGATGAGTGTTGTGGGTAGCATTGACGACCTAACAGAGCTCATTGAGCTACAGGACAAGCTTGCGGCTCTTTTGAATGAAGTGAACTTGGCAAGCAGAGCGAAAAGCGACTTTTTGGCAAATATGAGCCATGAGATTCGCACACCAATGAATGCAATAATTGGAATGGTGACAATCGGAAAATCCTCTGCAGACATCGAAAGGAAAAATTACAGCTTTAAAAAAATCGATGATGCTGCCCAACATCTTTTGGGTATAATCAACGATATATTGGATATGTCGAAAATTGAAGCAGGGAAGCTGGAACTCTCGCCAATTGAGTTTAGCTTCGAAAGAATGTTACAAAGGGTCATCAATGTGATAGGCTTCAAAGCCGAGGAAAAACAGCAAAATTTATCGGTTAGTATCGACAATTACATTCCAGATGCACTGTATGGCGATGATCAAGCTCTAGCGCAGGTGATAACCAATCTAGTGGGCAATGCCATAAAATTCACCCCTACTGAAGGATCCATAAGGATAGGAACCTGGTTTTTAGGTGAAGAAAACGGTAAATGCACAATAAAAATCTCCGTATCCGATACTGGAATCGGCATAAGCAAAGAACAGCGAAGAAGCTTGTTTAACCCCTTTGAACAAGCCATGAATGATACTTCCCGCAAGTTCGGAGGTACCGGATTGGGCCTTTCCATTTCAAAGAGTATTGTGGAGCTGATGGGCGGACGTATTTGGGTGGAATCTGAACTTGGTAAAGGCTCCACATTTTCATTTACTTTCCAAGTGAAGCGAGGAAAAGGAAAAAATACCAGTATGGATAGAAATGTCCTGAGAAATGATATTCGAGTCTTGGTTGTTGATGACGACCCCGATGTGCTTGCTTATTTTAAAGCGGTTATGCAAGGAACGGGAACATACTGCGATGTGGCATCATGTGGCGAATCAGCCCTTGCAACAATCGAAAAGAATGGTGCATATAATGTATATTTCGTGGACTGGAAAATGCCTGGGATGAATGGCATCGACTTGGCGCGAGCTTTGAAAAAAAGTAAACACAACAACAATGGCGTTGTTATAATGATTTCCTCAGTGGATTGGGACTTGATTGAAAAAGATGCTGTGGAAGCTGGTGTGAAAGCCTTTTTATCTAAGCCATTATTCCCCTCTGCGATAATTGATTCCATCAATGAATGTCTAGGGGTTTCACATAAGGAAAGCGAGGAAACCCAAAAGGATATTTCAGGGATTTTCGAAGGACGGCGTATTTTGCTGGTGGAAGATATGGAGATAAACAGGGAGATTGTTACAACATTGCTGGAACCTACATTGTCTCTGATTGATTGTGTTGAAAATGGTCTTGAAGCGGTGCGACGTTTCGGTGAATCGCCAGATTTATATGATTTGATATTCATGGATGTGCAAATGCCTGAAATGGATGGTTATGAAGCAACTCGCAGGATTCGTTCCATCAATGCAATAAATGCCTCAACTATTCCCATTGTCGCTATGACTGCCAATGTATTTCGTGAAGACATCGAAAAATGCATCTCTGTGGGCATGAGTGACCATGTTGGTAAACCCATTAACTTAGAGGAGTTAATAGGAATCATGCATAAATACTTGGTCTAAATGCGTCTTAACACTAATTTTACATAATTTTTACCCATAAAACCTTGAAGATTTAACATACTTTGTAGTATAGTTGAATTGAATATGCGTAAAACTGTTGATGTTTCACTCGTTTATATAGGGTATAAAGGTGAATTCGACTGCAACGCAAACCCCGAGGAAGAAGTGATCGATCATGCACTACGCAGTCATTGACCTGGGCTCAAACTCCATTCGCCTATCCGTATATGAGCGTGATGGACTCAACTTGCAAAAGACATTCAGCGACAAGTCCATGGCTGGTTTGGCTGGATACATCTCAAACGATGAACTTGACATGGTGGGGATAAATAAAGCAAGTAGCATTTTGAGATATTTTAAGTCATTGGCGTTGAAGTTTACCCAGATCGAAAATATTCATGTTTTTGCATCAGCGTCTCTAAGGAATGTAAGCAATGGCGAAAAAGCTGTAGAAATCATATTCCAAGAAACGGGCTTAAGTCCCGTCATATTGAGCGGAGATGAAGAAGCAGCTTTGGGTTATGCAGGAACATCACGATTTATTGACTGCAGCAACGGTGTGATGATTGACATCGGTGGGGCAAGCACGGAGCTGGTACTCTTTAAAAATGGGGTACCCGAACGACTTGAAAGCTTACCCATTGGTTGCTTGAATCTTTATGTCAAGCATGTGGGTGAAATCCTTCCCAACCTAAAGGAACGGGAAAGAATAGACGAAACAGTAAAAGAGCAATTTGCCAAAGTAAAATGGGCAAATCAGACAAAACAACCCGTATTGGTGGGTACAGGCGGAACGGTAAGGGCAACTCTCGCTCTATCTCGTGTGCTTTTCGACATTTCCGAAGAAGATTACACAGTATTTCCTAGGCAAATTGATACGATTGCAAAGCATCTCGCCAGAAACAAAGACAATATATACTTAAAAGTATATAGAACAGTTCCTGATAGGCTCATGACCATTTCCACAGGTCTGGCGATTTTGAAGCGTGCTATCAAGGTGTTTGATTGCGAGACCATTTCTGTTAGCAATTTCGGTGTTAGGGAAGGCTATTTGATAGAGAGAATATTAGGTACAGGTGATCAATATGTCATCAGCCATAGATTTGAAGATTGATGATTTTGACCCGGAAGAAATCACTACAATCGACGAATATGGCATTTGTATGCAAAATCGAGAACTCTCATGGCTAAAATTCAATGAGAGAGTTTTAGAAGAATCCACATATGCACCCAATCCGCTCTTGGAGCGGCTAAAGTTCGTTGCCATATTCTGTAGTAATATGGATGAATTTTTCATGGTCAGAGTTGGCAGCTTAACTGACTATGTGCTTTATGCTCCAGATTATTATGATAACAAGACTTGGATGACCGCCCAAGAACAGCTTGATGCGATATATCAACAAACAAGTTCGTTGAACCAAATTAAAGATAAATATTTCACATCCCTAGTGGAACAGCTAAGGGAAAAGGGTGTATATCACTTAAAAATGGATGAATTAGACTTCAGCGAGCTAAAAAGCTTGGAAAAGTATTTTACTAGAAATATTTTGCCATTGTTGTCACCCCAAATCATAGATAACCGTGATCCTTTTCCCCATATTGACAATAAAAGATTGCATATCGCAGTCTCCATCGAACATAAAAGCAAGCCAACATTTGGACTAATACCTATGCCAACAGCATTGGATAGAATCTACTTTATGGATGACAATTATCGTCGCTTTGTGTTGCTGGAAGACATTATTTGCCACTTTTCCCATCTTGTTTTCAAGCCATATGTTGTGGTGGAAAAAACTATAATGGCGGTAACAAGAAATGCCGACACAAGCATCGAAGAAATAAATGCCATGGACGAAGACATCGAATATAGCCAGCTGATGCAAAAGCTTTTAAAGAAAAGGCTGAGACTTGCTCCTGTGCGCTTGGAATTTCAATACGAAGTCAGAGATGCTTTTAAGGAGTTTTTCTTGGGCAAACTTAAGCTGGATAATAGGCATTTGTTTATGTCCACAGCACCCCTTGACCTTTCCTATTGCTATGTGTTGGAAGATGAAGCACGCTCCATTGGTGACACCCATCTTGTGAAACAATCCCATGTTCCCCTGGACATAACTCCCCTCTCCCAGAGAAATCAGCTCATGCGAATGATAAGTCGAAAGGATTTACTCCTTTCATATCCATATGAAGGAATTTCCACATTTTTTGAACTAATCAGACAAGCAGCGGAAGACCCTAGCGTTATGTCCATAAAAATTACCCTGTATAGGATTGATATGCAATCAAAGCTTGCAGAAACACTTATCCGCGCTGCTGAAAATGGGAAGGAAGTCATTGCGGCAGTCGAGCTACGAGCCAGATTCGATGAAGAAAACAACATTACTTGGGGAAAACGTTTATATGAAGCGGGTTGCAGAGTCATATATGGTCCTGCGGAGTATAAGATGCATTCTAAAATATGTTTAATAACTAGAAATGATCACGGAAGAATCAACTATATAACTCAAATCGGCACTGGCAATTACAACGAAAAGACCGCCAAGCTATATACAGACCTTTCCTTTATTACTGCAAATCAACAAATTGGGGAAGATTCCGCTAAGTTTTTCAATAATTTGCTACTCAATAACATGGATAATGATTATTCCCACTTGTGGGTTGCTCCTAATCACTTCAAGGATGAAATTATGGAATGCATTGAAGTGGAAAAAAGAAAAGCTCAAAGGGGAGCGGCGGGTAATATTTTCATCAAATGCAACTCACTCACCGATAGGGAAATTATAGTCAAGCTCATAGAAGCCTCCCAAAGCGGTGTGAAAATTACGATGATAGTTCGTGGCATATGTTGCCTTATTCCACAAATTTCGGGATATACTGATAATATCAGCGTCATCAGTATTGTTGGCACTTTTTTGGAACACTCGAGGATTTTTGCCTTTGGTGAAGGTGTGGATAGGAAGTTATATATTTCATCGGCGGATTTGATGACGAGAAATACTGAAAGGCGCGTTGAGGTAGCTTGTCCGATTTTGGATCCGGACATCAAAGAGCGGATTTTTGGGCTAATTGAGCTTATGCTTTCCGATAATGTTAAAGCTTGGGACCAACAAAGCGATGGTCGCTATGTATTGCGTACTTCGGATTCAGATTTAGCTGTGGATTCCCAACAAATGCAAGTGGAGCAAATTCGTGACTACACAGAGAATATCACCGAAGGAGAACGGGTAATCGCTCCCTTGAGCGTATTGCAAAAACTAAAATCATGGGCTGGTAACTTCATGAGCTGATAGTTTGTTGTTACTTGTTGTTGCACTAGAGTGTATTATTGTGATAATATACGGCAATGAGTAAAGTAACGCTATTGGCTATTAATGCGAAATATGTCCACTCTTCTTTGGCTGTGTGGCTATTATCAGCAGGGATATCGCAAAACTCTCGGTTGTCCCATGATGTATCCATTGTTGAAGCTACGATTAAGCAGAATAACAATGAAATTATTGAAAAAATAGTGGAAAATAAACCCCAGGTGGTGGGGATTTCCACTTACATATGGAATGTTGGTAAACTACAGCAGTTGATGGTGTCTTTGAAAGAAGCACTGCCTGCTGTTGTTATTGTTTTAGGCGGTCCCGAAGCATCATATAATGCGGAGCATTGGATTGGGCAAGGTGCTGACCATGTAATCTGCGGTGAAGGGGAAGAAAGTTTGCCAATGCTATTGGATGCATTGGAGGAGAAAATAGCTGCGCCGAGAATAATCAAGGCTTCATTACTAAACCAAAGACCCATAAACCCATATAACGATGAATACATGAATGCATTGGGAGCAAGGATAGCCTACATCGAAACATCCAGAGGCTGCCCTTTTCGTTGTGCTTTTTGTCTATCTGGTGAAAGCTCTGTAAAATATTTCCCCTTGGAATTGGCAAAGGAGCAATTGGATAAGCTGTCGAAATCTGGGACGAAAACCATCAAATTTGTGGATAGAACATTTAATTGCGATGGAAAACGAGCCTATGAACTATTTGAATATGTAATTGCTATGGACACAGATTGCTGCTTTCATTTTGAAGTGGCAGCCGATTTGTTTGACGAAGAAAGCTTGAAATTGCTGGGTACAGCTATAGCAGGGCGTATACAATTGGAAGCGGGACTGCAAAGTTATTTCGAAGCTGCACTTTTGGCTTCCTCGAGAAAGACTGATTTGATAAAAGCGGAAAAAAATATACGCAAGCTCTTGGAATATGGGAATATCCATATCCATGTGGATTTAATCGCAGGCTTACCATATGAGGATTTCAATGAGTTTCAAAATAGCTTTAATCGTGCCTATGCTCTGGGAGCTCACACCCTGCAGCTTGGATTTTTGAAACTACTCCATGGCAGCGTCCTTAGGGAGCAAGCCGAGGATCTAGGTATCAGCTTTATAAAAGAGCCGCCATATGAAATTGTGAGTAGCCCTTGGCTCAGTTCAGAGGAATTGAGCATGTTGAAAATAGCTGAAAACGCTCTGCAGCGGACATATAATAAAGGAAGGTTTCTAAAAACACTTAGCTATGTACTGGAAGTTACGAGACTGAGCCCCTTTGAGTTATATCGAATATTGGGTGAGTATGTTCAAAATCATGGTATGCCCCTTGATATGTATGCTGGAAAAATATATGATTGTTTGAAAGCGTTACCAGCTGTTAAGCCTGATTTGTTAAAAGATTCAATGATTTTTGACTGGCTCGGTATGGTGAAGGGAAGAAATATGCCCGCTTTTCTTAAAATTCGCGATAAGCGTCATAAAGAAGCAGTGCAGCTTGCAACTTCTCGATTGGGTAGAAATATCCATAAAGATGAAGCAGCGGTGCTGATTTCCGGAGACATGATTTACGTGGACGCAACACTACGTAATCCAGTTACTGGACTATATGAAATTGGTGTCATTTGACTTCCTTAAGGGGAACTTAATCTATTGTATACAAGTCATATACAAGCTGGGTGTACCATTCGCTAGTGGTATGGTATTATCATAAAACCGCATTATTTAGTATCTGGCAAAATGGAGGAAAATGAAATGAAAAACACATCAAAACGAGCCATTGCTACGCTGCTTGCAACGCTTTTGCTGACAAGCCTTTTAGCTGCTTGCAACCAAAATGGGAATAATGGCGATGATAGAAGCGAAGCGCAAGGAAACAATGGTTTTGTCTATATTCCTGAATATATCAGTGTTGATGAAAAAGTCACAGATATGCAAAACATGATTGTAGTGGGAGACAGATTGGTTTTCTCCTCAAGTACTTATGACGACGAAAGAAATGAATCCGTCACCAAACTATATTCCATGAGTTTTGATGGTGATGATTTGCAAGAATTGGAAAACTATTCAATGGATATAAAACCAGAGGGTGCTCCAGAAAATACAATGGGTTCCATGTATATAAATGGTATGTATTCAGACATCGAAGAAAACATATGGATCTTGGAGAATGGATATTTCTATTTTTTCGATTTACCAGATGATTACGACCCTGATGCCGAAGATGAGTGGGGGATGTATGCGTATTATCAGGAGTTTGGCAACACTACCATAGTGCGAAGGCTTGATAATACCGGTGCCGAAATAATGAGGATAGACTTGAAAAGCCTAGAAGAATCCGTTGAATATTTTTGGGTAAATGGTATGAGTATAGATGATGATTTAAATGTTTACATATCAGTTCAACAAAGTATTTTTGTCTTTGATAAAAATGGGAATAGACTCTTTTCCTTGGACATCATTGATTGGGTAGATAGATTATTCAAAACATCAGATGGTTCGGTTGCATATATGGGTTGGTCTCAAGAATATGGTGGCCGTGTTTTGCAAATAATTGACATTTCCACAAGGAGTTTGGGAGAGGCGATTCCCATTCCAAATAATGCGTACAATATATATCCAGGAATTGGAAAATATGACTTTGTTCATTCAAATGGTATAAGCTTAATGGGATTTGTCATAGAAAGTGGAGAAAACGAAGAACTGCTCAATTGGGTCAATGATGGTATCGATGCAGACAATCTGATGACACTAGTCATGCTTCCTGAAGATAAAATCATGTTTGCCACCTATAATTGGGATTATACTGGTATGAGTAGTCGAGCAAATTTCGAAATTGCAATACTATCAAAAGTGCCGGCTGATAGCATTCCTCCAAAAACCATCCTCACCTTGGCCTGTTATGGTTTGGATTGGAATATACGCAGAGTTATACTTAATTATAATAAAACAAACTTGGAATATGGCATACATGTAAACGATTACTCCACTTATGCCCTTGCAAATGATTATTATGCAGGTTTAACCAGATTAAATACAGAAATCATATCTGGGGATATTCCTGATATGATACTCACCAGCAACTTACCCATTGCTAGATATGGAGCCAGAGGATTGTTGGAAGACTTGTATCCATATATTGATGCCGACCCCGATTACAATCGTACAAAGCTGGTTGAGGGAGTCCTTCGCGCCGCTGAGCTTGATGGTAAATTATACCAAATATTTCCCAGTTACTATATATTCTCTGTATGGGGAAATCCTAATGTTCTTGGATATGATTCCCATTGGAGCATGGAGGAATTCAATCAAGTTATCATGGACAACCCCCAAGCTACTTCACCCATGGGATTTTATTTAGATAGAAATAGATTTATATATCTAGCCGTCTATATGGGGATGGATCGTTACATCGATTGGGCAAATGGTACTGCAAACTTTGAAACTGATGAGTTTATAGGACTATTGGAATATGCACTCACCATTCCTGATGAAATTGAGTATGATTACGAAAACTGGGTCAGCGAAGATGAGCTCATTAAAAATGGGCAACAAATTATGCGTATTGGTACGATTTATGATTTTATGTATCCACTAGCTGAGTATGCAACCTTTGGTGGTGATTTGGTATTTAAAGGTTTTCCCACCAACAATGACAATGGGCACACCATATCAATGACAAATGGCATATCAATGACGAGTGCATGTAAAGACAAAGAAGCCGCATGGAATTTCATGCGGGATGTATTAGCCGATAACGATACCTCAGACTATAACGCGTATACATTTTATAGTTATGGCTTTCCCATCAATAAAGCAGCTTTCGATAGAATGCTCGATGGAGTCATGACCCAGGAATACTATACGGATACAGAAGGTAACGAAATCCCTGTTCCTAAAATAGGAATATATCCCGATGGTGGTTGGACATATTTTGATGTTGATTATTATGGATATGTATATGAATATATCAAGGAAAATGGAGCGGAATCCTATTATGGTATGAATTATGCCGATTTTCAATATATTTATGTCATGACCCAGGAACAGGCAGACCAAATCCTTGAGATATTCGATACAGTGAATGTTGTTTCCGGTGTTTATGATGAGAGCTTGATGGAAATTATCCAAGAGGGTGCAGAAAGCTTTTTTAACGGCAGAGCCATAGCCGCCGATGCAGCAAGGGTAATCCAAAGCCGCGTATCCATCTACATAGCCGAACAAAGTTGATGGGATATGTTGTTGACGGAATTTGCATTGATGATATAATAGCTATAAACTAAACAAGATTATGAGGAGAATAGAAAACGATGAAAAAAAGTATTATTCGCAAAACAGCTGCTTTATTGGCGATTATTATGGCAGTCTCATTATTGGCAGCTTGCAACAGCAATAGTGATGACGACGATAACTCAGTCATGGGTAGCTCTGAGTATGTTTATGTCCCTGAGTTCAAGACTCTACCGGAAGGCATTAGCAACATTGGAAATATGACAATGATAGGAGACAAATTTGTTTTAACATCATATACATTTGATGAAGAAACCTATGAGTCAACCATGTCGCTTTATACAATGAGTTTCGAAGGCGATGACTTGGCATTGCTTGAGAATTATGTACCTATGAGCCTGCCTGAGAATGCGCCGGAAAATGCAGAAAGCACGACAGACATCATGGGAATGTTTGCTGATGGAGAAGGAAACATTTGGATAGCACAAAGAGCTAACTTCTACTATTTCGACCTGCCGGATGATTTT
This sequence comes from Oscillospiraceae bacterium, assembly GCA_009777775.1. GTDB lineage: Bacteria > Bacillota > Clostridia > Oscillospirales > Oscillospiraceae > WRMH01. The sequence goes on along the minus strand of WRLE01000002.1, from coordinate 161,918 downwards.
GATGAAGAAGAAGATATGTATGGTATGTACGCTTATTACCAGGATTTAGGTAGTAGTACTGTGCTTCGTAAATTAGATAATACAGGAGCAGAGCTGGATTCAATCGACCTTAGTGATTTTGCAGAAGGTTTGGATTATTTCTATATTCAAGCTATAAACATGGACGACGATGGCAACATTTATATAGCTGTTTCTACAACAATTTATGTCCTCGATGATAAAGGTAATCAAAAGTTTTCCGTTGATGTGGACAACTGGATTGATACACTTGTGAAACTACCTGATGGTGACATTGCTCATCTGGGATGGATAATGGATTCAACTACCACTCGTGGGATGTATCGAGGTATGCGAAAAATTGATGTAGTCACTGGTGACTGGGGCGAGCAAGTGCCGTTGCCCGACAATGCATATAATATATTTCCCAGTGCAGGTGAGTATGCTTTAATTTTTTCAGACAACAACAATCTTTATGGTATCGATGATGAGACTGGCGAGAGTACGCTATTACTCAACTGGATTAACAGCGGCGTGGGCGGCATGTCTATGAACAATGTGTTTATGTTACCAAATGACAATGTATTTACTTTAACATATTCATACGATTATAGTAATATGTCTGCAGGACCCACATATGAGGTAATAATTCTCAACAAAGTGCCCGTAGACAGTGTTCCTCCAAGAATCGTACTTACACTAGCTTGTATGAATATCGACTGGACTTTACGCAGCACCATCGTAAACTTCAACAGGACAAATCAAAAATATCGGATTTTTGTTAATGACTACTCAGTATATAGCACACAAGATGATTACATGGCTGGTTTAACCAAGCTTTCCACAGAAATTATTTCTGGTGAGGTTCCTGATTTGATAATTACGAATGGGCTACCGCTCAACCAATATATTTCCAGAGGCTTAATAGAGGACTTAAATCCCTTTATTGATGCTGACCCAGGCTTGAGCCGCTCCGATTTAGTTGAGGGAGCCTTGCGGGCGGCTGAAGTTGATGGCAAACTATACCAGTTGTTTTCCAATTTCTATGTATTTTCCTTGTGGGGTAACCCAGCTATTCTGGGAGACAAAACCAGTTGGACAATGGAAGAGTTCATGGATGTTATAAATGCCAACCCCCAAGCCACATCACCGATAGGCTACTATATGACCAAGAGTTCTTTCTTACAGCAAGCAATTATGCTTGGCATGGATAGCTATATCGACTGGGGAGCGGGAACAGCTAATTTCGATACAGATGATTTTATAAAGCTTTTGGAATTTGCCAGTACCATACCCGATGAAGTTGATTATGATTTTGAGAATTGGGTCAGCGAAGAGCAATTGATAAGTTCAGGGGAACAAATCATGAGGTTTGGTATCATATATGATTTGCTAAACACGATGATCGACAAGGAAAGATTCGGTGGCGAGGTTGTATATAAAGGGTTCCCGACAGCTAGCGGAGCTGGAAATGTCATCACCATGATAGGAAGCATGGCTATGACCACAAGCTGCATAGATAAAGATGGTGCTTGGGAATTTATGCGAGAGATAATTTTGGGAGAAGGTCAAACCATGGGACCACGTATGTTCGGATTCCCCCTTGAAAAAAGCAAGCTTGATGCCATGTTTGAGGAGATGATGACTCAAGAATATTATACAGATGAAGATGATGAAGAACAGCCAGTACCCAAGGCGGGGTATTATCCAGAAAACGGCGGATATACAATTTTTAATGCAGATAGCTTTGGTTATCGCTCTAGTTCAAGTGTAGTCACCAGCGTTGCAACGATGGGGGGAGCTATGTATCCCAGGGATATGGGTGAAATGATTTATATATACGCCATGACCCAGGAGCAAGCAGACCAGATTTATCAGCTCATCGATTCTATAAGTGGTGTTGCTGGGGGCTATGACGAAAACCTTATAAATATCATCACAGAAGGTGCCGATGATTATTTCCAAGGTCGCGCCAGCGCAGCCGATGCAGCCAGGGTGATACAAAGCCGAGTAGCAATCTACATATCAGAATTAAGTTAAGGTGCAGCGGTTGAATATTGTAAGAAATATTAAAGAAAAACGCAGCAAAGGGAAAGTAGGCAAAGGCTCCAGAAAGCTGCGCATACGAGAAAAACTCAACAGTATGCTTTGGCTTGCGCCAAGCTTTCTGGGTGTTTCCATATTTTATATCGTTCCCTTTGGCGTTATTCTCTACTATTCTATGATAGACAGCCCGCTGCGCCGCAACTTCGTTTTTCTAGATAATTTCAAAGCACTCTTTCGAAATGACGCTTTTCAAGCAGCAGCAAAAAACACCATATCCTTTTCCGTGGTGGCAGTGCCTTTGGCGGTGATACTTGCACTGCTCCTTGCTTTGCTCCTTGAAGCGCGTATACCACTCAAAAGCCAATTTCGGACATTTTTCCTAAGCCCGCTGATGGTGCCCGTTGCATCTATTGTTTTAATATGGCGAGTGCTATTTGACTATAATGGAGCTATAAATGAAGTACTTGCATACTTCGATATTGGTAAAATCGACTGGATACAATCTCAATATAATCAAGTTGTAATTGCGGTTCTCTATCTTTGGAAAACATTGGGATATAATATGATATTGTTTATGGCTGCACTGAGCAACATCCCACGAGAATTGTTGGAGGTGGCTGATGTGGAAGGTGCAAGTCCAATCAATAAGTTTTTTTCCATTAAGCTGCGCTATTTATCACCAACCATTCTCTTTGTTACCATATTATCCCTTATCAGTTCGTTTAAAGTTTTCAGAGAAATCTATCTGCTCACAGGGAGTTATCCCGTTGGGAGATTGTATATGCTCCAGCATTTCATGAATAATATCTTCCGAAATCTGGATTATCAAAGGCTGGCTTCAGCTGCCATTGTCATGGCAGTGGCAATGGTGATAATCATTGCGATTCTATTCGTTGCTGAAAATTATTTCGGCAAGGATGTGGAAGGCTAAAGCAATGTAGATGGTCTTTGCGGAATATGACCTTGGGAGTGCTAGCTAGAGCTCAATGAGCGACAAGTTTATGATGTTAAAGGAGGACTAACAGTAAAATGGGTAAAAAAAGATACATAGGACGCACTATCTTGTTTTTACTTGCAGCAGTCTTTGCTGTAGGTTTTCTAATGCCCACTGTACTCACCTTGTCAAACTCCTTTATGGCTCAAAGCGAAATTGACTCTAATTATGGAATGGTTTTCCGTGATGCGAGGCAAAGCAGCGGAAATGCTTATGTTTCAGATAGTGTGAATCTAAAGCTGATACCCGACAAGGTGAGCTTCATTCAATATATTGTTGTGCTATTTCGCAGTCCAGACTATATATTAAAGCTTTGGAACTCCATAATTTTAGTTTTACCCATAGTCATCGCCCAAGTGGGAATAGCCTCCTTTGCTGCATACAGCTTTTCCCGATATCAAAGCCGCTTTAAGAATGTGATATTCTTTTCATATATAATACTAATGCTTATGCCATATCAAGTCACCACCGTACCAAATTATCTTGTTGCCAATTGGACTGGGCTCATTAACACAAGATGGGCAGTCATCTTCCCAGGTGCTTTTGCTCCATTTTCTGTGTTTCTACTTACGAAGTTTATGCGGCGCATCCCCGTTTCCCTCATTGAAGCAGCAAAACTCGATGGTGCCAGTGAATGGCAGATATTCACAGGAGTGTGCCTACCCCAATGTAGGAGTGCTCTGTATTCCATTGTAATATTGGTATTTATTGACTATTGGAATATGGTGGAATTACCCATCATAATGTTAAATGAAGCTGATAAGCAACCCTTGTCGGTGTATCTTTCCGTCATTAACGCAGGGGAAGTCGGTGTCGCTTTCGCTATAGCAGTTGTATACATGATTCCACCCCTTTTGCTCTTCCTCCACGGCGAAGAAGCTCTGGTGGAAGGCATCACCCATTCAGGCTCTGTGAAAGGGTAATATAACCGACTATTGGGAATCGACACGAATGAGTCATCTAGCATAGACAATGAGTTATTATCATCTGTACAGTACTCAAATATCGTTAATAAATCAAAGTTAGATCGGAGTCGTAAAGTAAATGAATGAAGAAAATGTGCGAAAAAGAGATTGGGTAAAAAATGCGGCAATCGTGTTTCTTGCTGTTTTGCTCGTATTGACATTTTTCTCAAATACTATTATGAACCGCTCTTTGCCTGAAGTGGCGGCACGCTATACCAGTTCCGGTACAATTAATGCTAGAATAAGGGGTACAGCAACGGTAACGGCAAACAACAGTTATGAAGTAAAAATGGAGCAAACTAGGACAATAAGCTCTGTAAATGTGCGCCTTGGAAATCAAGTGGAAACAGGAGACATCCTCTTCACCCTTGCAGACTCCGAAAGCACCCAACTGTCTTCTGCCAGGGAGGAACTACGAAGATTGACTCTTGAATACGAAAGAGCTGTTATAAATGCCAGTCTGGATGGAGATTACTCATCTCAAGAGCGCAGTATTAGGCTAGCCAATGAGAAATTGGAAGAGTTGGAAGCCAATAAAATCGAAGCAGTTCAAAAGGGTGAGGAAGAAATAGCCAAAGCAAAAGAGGAATTAGAAATAGCTAGGCTTACCCTTGACTCTGCGGAAGATGAATTGCGTCGCTTAGAAACAAGATATGCCACTGCTGAAGGCTCTAGAGATACTGCCCAGGAACAAGTGAAACTAGCTCAAACAAAGCTAACTACTGCCACAGAAGCAGTCGCAGATGCGCAAAGATACTTATCGGAACTTGGTGGACTCAACTCAGGTAGCGACACAAGTGATGTCAATCGGAGGATTAACAATAAAAACGAAGAAATATCAAATAAAATCGCTGAAATCAACGTGGCGAAAATCATGCATCAATCAAATTACGATGACTTTGTAACTGATGCTTTTGACCATTTTTCCACCATGGAGCTATCCGACCCCTCGGACCCATCATCCCCTCTGGTTCTCACCCCGCCTGAAGCTTGGGACGATATGGTGAGAAGAGCGGCGTATTTGGCTGCATATGGGCAATTTTATGTTGATAGTAGTAGCACCGCGGATCCAAATTATATTGCCTACAGCACACTTACTAAATTAGATGGCGAGCTATCGAAGCTAGAAGACGATTTGCTCCAGTTGGAAAGGGAGCGCAATGGTCTCCTTGGTGGTAACAATTCATATGAACATGAACGCCGTACAAGGATGCTGGAAAATGCACAAACAGCGGAGAGAAATGCTAAAAGTGATTTGACAAAAGCAACGGAAGCTCTAGAAGATTTGGAAACAGCCCTCGCCGCTGTGAAAAAAGACAGGGATGAAGCTCTAACGGACAGGGACAAAGCGAAAACTGAATTCACAGCAGCAGAAAATGAACTGAAGCTCAAAGAAGAAAATTTATTAACTATCCAGCGGCAAGCGGATGATGCCATAAAATCTCAGGAAATGTCCATTGATGAACTGCTCTTTAATCTCAGCGAACAGCAAAAAAAGGATGGAATAGCCAGCGAGTTACAGTCTCTAAACATGGCAGAGCAACGTAATCAAATAAGCATAAAAAGAAGCGAAATAGCAAAGCTGGAATCCGATGGAACTGGTGCTGTGGTCACATCGCCTGTGAGCGGCATTATAAGAGCCATAAACATATCAGCAGGTGACCAAACCCAGCCTGGTTCAACGCTCATAACCATTGAATTAACCGATAGAGGGTACTCCATGAGTATTCCCGTCACCCTGGAACAAAGCCGGCAAGTGGCAATAGGGGACATTGCGGAACTTGATAGATATTCCTATTGGGGTGGAGATTTGCGGATTATACTATCCACCATCAGAAACGACCCGCAAAATCCGGTAAATGGAAGGATTTTGGTCTTTGATGTTTCAGGTAACGTGGAAAGCGGTACTTCCCTTAGTATAAGCATTGGACAAAGAAGCCAAAACTATCCGACCATCGTTCCCAATAGCGCATTGCGCTCAGATACAAACGGTGATTTCGTGTTGGTTATAGAAACAAATAGAAGCCCCTTGGGTAACCGTTATGTCGCCACTCGCGTTGATGTAAACATAATAGCCTCAGACGACACCCAAAGTGCAGTATCCGGCGCCCTAGATCGCTCAAACTACGTAATAACCACAGCCAACAGACCCATAGAACCCGGCATGCAAGTAAGATTCATAAATTAAACACTACCCCCCCTTTTCGTAGGGCGCGGCATCCCTGACGCGCCGCCCGCTCACACAGCACCCCCCAAAAACAATAGGAGCAAAACCAAAATGCGGAGCAAAAAAAGAACCCTGTCAAAAAACGCAATTATACTCATTGTTGTGAATATGCTATTGACAACTGCGGTTATCATTTGTTTCCTCATATCGGCTTCTTTTAAAAATATGCTTAGAAGCCAACAGGCGGCAAAGGCATGGGCAGGGCAAAGCGGTGAGCATTTTTCTCAAATATCAGTATTTCTACCCCAAGGGTCTGGCTTTAGCGAATATATGATTCGCAGTATTCGGGAAAATGTGGAAAAAGCTCTGGTTGAAGCGTCAATATCTACTACAGACGACAGAAGACTTTATACTGATGCATGGTCGGCTACGGGGACTGTAAACGTTGTTGGCAATACAGGAACTACCGCAGCGCAAGTCTTCGCTGTCGGTGGAGACTATTTCCTTTTTCATCCTTTATATCTACGTGATGGGAGCTATTTTTCTCCCAATGACTTGATGAAAGACAGAGTACTTTTGGATGAAGAGCTTGCCTGGAGGCTTTTTGGCTCAGTCTACCTTGAAGGACTTCAAGTGAGCATAAATAATATACCATACTATATAGCTGGCGTTGTTTCCCGCGAAAGCGATTTTGCCAGCGAAAAAGCTTACACGGGCTCAGCAGCCATATATATGTCATATGAAGCACTTAGCGAAATAAATGGAGGTAGCGCAGAAATAATATCATATGAAATCGTCATGCCAAATCCCATAAGTGGCTTTGCGATGAATATTATGACTAATAACTTCTCAAGCAGGGAAACGATTGTGGAAAACAGCGAACGATATGCACTATCAAGGATTTTTGATACTATAAAGTCATATGGACAGCGGAGTATGCGCATTGATGGGCAAGTGTTACCATATTGGGAAAATGCTGCCATCGTCATCGAAGACTGGCTTGCCCTGTTAATGATTCTCACAATTGTCTGTGCGGTCTTTCCCATCATCTGCACTTTGGTATATGGAAGAAAGCTAATCATCTATTTGGTGAAATTGTGCATATCAATTATTAAAAGAAAAATCGATGAAAAGCACGATCGAAAGGCAGAGGAATACAGGATAGCAAATATGGAAAAGCTTATCATTCCTGGCATCGAAGCGATAGTAAGGGAAGTACAAGAAGAACGCGAAATAAGAAACCCACAATAAAACCTATTTAATGCACATAAGTAGAGCAATGGACATTTTAGCTAGCTGTAAAATGACCTTGCTCAGATTGGACGACAAATGGCAAGCATAACTTTTAAAAATGTTAAAAAAATATACCCAGGCGGTGTTGTAGCCGTCGATGATTTCTCCATGGAAATAATGGATGGAGAATTTGTTGTGCTAGTGGGACCTTCTGGTTGTGGAAAATCTACAACCCTGCGTATGATAGCAGGGCTTGAAGAAATAAGCGATGGGGAGCTATATCTCGACGATAGGCTCATTAATAATGTTGCACCAAAGGACAGGGACATAGCCATGGTGTTTCAAAACTATGCTCTTTTTCCCCATATGACTGTATATAATAATATTGCATATGGATTAAAGCTGCGAAAAATCCCAAAAAAGATAATCAAGGAAAAAGTCGAAGAAGTGGCGAAAATACTTGATTTAAGCGATCTTTTGCAAAGAAAACCGAGAGCCTTGTCTGGTGGACAACGGCAACGTGTAGCCTTGGGTAGAGCAATAGTGAGAGACCCTGCTGTCTTTTTGTTGGATGAACCTTTGTCGAATCTAGATGCCAAGCTACGTACCCAAATGCGCTCGGAAATTACGAAGCTGCACATTAGTCTTGGCACAACCTTTGTATATGTCACCCATGATCAAACGGAAGCCATGACCATGGGAGAAAGGCTTGTGGTGATGAAAGACGGATTTATCCAACAGGTTGATTCTCCACAAAACCTTTACGACTTCCCTTGCAATCTTTTTGTAGCTGGTTTTATAGGTTCACCCCAGATGAATACCTTCGATGCTACATTATTATATAGAGATGGAAGTTTATGGATTTCCTTCGATGGCGGAGAGCTTATGCTACCAAATTCGCGTTTCGCTTCGGACACTATTGACAGATATATTGGCAAGGATATAATAGTAGGTATAAGACCAGAGAGCTTATATCTCGAAAGCGAAAAGAATAGTATAAGCTACCCTGGTGTTATCGAGGCAAAAGTCGAGCTGTCAGAATTAATGGGTGCTGGAGTGTATTTATATGTTAGTTCCGGCAGTACTCAATTAATCGCCACTCTCCCGGTCAACGCAGCAGCCAGACCCGGAAGCGATGTTCGCCTTGCAATAGATTGTGAGAAGCTTTATTTATTCGATAAAGAAAGCGAAGAACGGATTAGCTGAGTTAGGAGTTAGGAGTTAGGAGTTAGGAATTAGAAGTTAGGAGTTAAATTAAAATAGGATTTAGGAATTAGGGGGATTGTCAGTTTACCATGGCGATAATAGGTATTGATTTAGGGACTACAAATAGTCTTGCCGCATATTTTTCCAGTGATGGACCCATCATCATCCCAAATGTTTACAAAGAAAACCTCACACCATCTGTTGTAAGCGTAGATGATGATGGTAATATTTTTGTGGGAAAAATTGCAAAAGAGCGTTTAATTTCACATCCAAATCAAACAGCAGCTGTATTCAAGCGCAATATGGGTTCCAAAAAGGAATATATTCTCGGCGATAAAACCTTTTTGCCCGAGGAACTATCTTCAATGATTATCAAAAAGCTCAAAGAAGATGCCGAACTCTATCTGGGTGAAACGGTGGAGGAAGCCGTTGTCTCAGTCCCTGCTTATTTCAGCGATGCCCAAAGACGAAACACGAAGATTGCTGGAGAACTGGCAGGGCTTAAAGTCGAACGTATTGTTAATGAGCCGACTGCTGCTGCGATTGCATATGGTTTGCATGAAAAAAGAGACTATACAAAATACCTAGTATTTGACTTGGGTGGCGGCACCTTTGATGTTTCCATATTGGAAAAATATAACAATGTAATGGAAATTCGAGCGGTTGCTGGAGATAATTATTTAGGTGGAGAGGATTTCACCGAAGTATTGGCTGAGTTATTCATACAAAGAAATGATTTATATAATCTCACTCGCAGCGAGTCTGCTATGATATATAAAAGTGCAGAAAATGCCAAGTATGCATTTTCAAAATCACGAATTGTTACCATTAGTTGCTTTTTGAGAAACTGTCTTTATGAGACAACAGTAGATATTGATGAATACGAGCTTTGTTGCGAAGCTTTATTCAGAAGGCTATATGACCCGCTAAAACGTGCGGTTTCCGATGCTGCTGTGAACATCGAAGACATTGACACCATACTATTGGTTGGAGGAGCAACAAAACTTGACATTATCAAGGATTTTGTTGAAAAGTTGTTTGGGCGAAATCCAGCTGCCAGTATCAATCCTGATGAGGTTGTTGCCCTTGGTGCAGCGATTCTCTCTGCCATTAAAGCTCGAAATGAGGCTTTGTCTGAGGTTGTACTCACCGATGTTTGTCCATACACCCTAGGAACCAGTATCGCTGTGTATAGACCAAATGGGTTTTATTCCTCAGGTCATTACTTCCCTATTATTGAAAGAAATTCAGTTATACCTATTTCTCGCACAGAGAGACTGTACACCCTCAATGATAACCAAGCGACAATACTAGTGAAAATTCTACAAGGCGAGAGTCGAAAAGCAGATGATAACATTCCATTGGGAGAAATAGAAATATCAGTACCTCGAGCCCCAGCGGGCAAAGAAGCTGTTGATGTCAGGTATACTTATAATATAAATGGAATTCTCGAAGTGGAGGTAGTTGTGGTTTCCACTTCGGAGAAAAAAACCCTAGTCATCGAAAAAAATCCTGGGGTATTAACAAAAGATGAAATAGAACAAAAAATTAGTGAGTTAGCAAGCATAAAAATACATCCCAGAGACAAGGAAGAATACCGTTATTTAAAGGCGCGCGGGGAACGAATGTATGAGGAAAGCATAGGGAGCCAGCGTCAAATCATGGAAAAGGAACTCCAAGCCTTTGATGATGTATTGGACACGCAGGACGAGCGTAAAATACGGGATTTTTGTGTTACATTCAAAGAAAAATTAGACCAAATGGAATTTGAAAGGGGATTTTGATAATCGTGAATCCTTGGTTGGTATTAAACCTAGAAGAAACTGATGATAAAGATGCCATAAGACGAGCATATATGGTTGCTATTGCCAAACACAACCCAGAAGATGACCCGGAAGGATTTCAAAGAGTCAGGGCTGCATATGAGGAAATTCTTGAGACAATTGATGCGGTTGCAGACGATACCCCCATGGGGCTTTTTAAAAAGAAATTGGAATTATTATATGGGGATTTTTCCCAGCGCATATCGGTACAGAGCTGGAAAGAGCTTCTCAAAGAGGATGTGTGTGTACAGTTGGCAACTGAAGACGCGGCAAGCAATGTAATACTGATATTCTTGCTTGATCATTGGTATTTACCATCAGCAGTATTGCAAATACTTAATGATCGCTTTGCTTGGCTTCAAAAAAAAGCAGCGTTGACAATGACAATACCTGCCGGATTCTTCGAGTATATGGAAAACCAGATAGTATCAGAATATCCGAGCTACGACCAATTCCCCATAGACATTAGTCCTGACCGCTTTATATATTTACTTTATGAAGCCGATGGTTTAGTTGGTAGAAATGAACTCGATGATGTTGATCTGCTGATAGACGAAATGGAGCAAACAGGGATAAATCATCCATGCTTGCTCCATTTAAAATCAAAGCTTGCTTTGGCTCGGGGAGAAAAAGAAAATGCATTGGTATATGCAAGGGAAGCATTTTTGCAATATTCCGATGATGTCAACTCTCGCTTCGCATATGCCATTGCGCTTCAAGGGATGGAAAATGCTCAAGATGCACTGGTAGTTTTTAAAGGATTGTTGGATGAGCTACCTTCACATTTTGGTGCCGTAAAGGGGCTTATTGAATGCCTGATAAGTCTTGAAGAATATGAAGAAGCCCGGGAGCGTTTGCTTGTATTGTTTGATAAATATCCATCAAGTGCTTTCGTGCTTATGTCTTTTCAGCATGTTAGCGAAATGCTGATTGAAAGGTACGAGGCTTTGCATCGAAATAGCCCTGATGATATCGAAATCGCATTTACTCTCGCAAAGCATTATCTCAATAGAGCTAGATACGATGACTGTTATGAGCTACTTGGAAAATACGATGAAGCAGAAAGTCAACTTCGATATTATGAATTCATGGGCGAATGTCTAGTACATATGGGAGAAACGGAAAGAGCCTTGGAGTTTTTGCAAAAGGATGTCTCCCTTCAAAAAAAGTCTAGAAACTACGTTATATTGGTATCTGCTTATAATGCTATGGAGTCTTATGATGATGCAATAATATATGCGGACGAAGGACTTGCCATAGATGACAACGATACAGCTTCAAAAGCGAACCTCCATTATTCAAAGGGTATGGCACTACATAAATTGGAAAAACAACAAGAAGCTCTTGTTGAATTTGATGTGGGTTTAGAAGTAAATGATCAAGTGGTTATACTATATACTGGCAAAGCGTATGTATACAGAGACTTAGGTATGTATGCCGAAGCTATAGACTGCTGCGCTCTTGCAATTCAAATACTTCCATATAACCCAGAACCCTATGTAATTATTATAGAGATATATCTCTCAACAGGGAATTATAACAATATCCTCAATATTATTGAGGATATAGCGACATATGGACTTAGCGAACACCCATGGGCACAGTATTACAAAGCAACTGCATTGGCAGCGATTGGAAGTCATGAGCAGTCTTGGACTATACTTCTTGAGCTTATATCATCTGAAGAAGCCATCGAAGAAAGTTATAAACCACGCGTTTATAGAGAAATGGCTTATGTTTGTGAAATGCGAGAAGAATTTGGGCTAGCGATCGAATATATTCAAAAGGCAATCGCATATGATTCAAAAGGGAGCCATCTTATTTGGGAGTTGCATCTTGGTAGGTTATATAGAAAGCATATGGAATATTCGAAAGCTATCAAGATATTTAATCGCCTAATAAAAGAAGAAAGTTTTGGAACAGCTCCATATATCGATCGGGGAGAGACATATTTACAAATAGACCAACTCAGGTTGGCGAAGAAATCATTTGAATCGGCAGCAAAAATGGACATCTGTCAAGAAGGCGATTATGATTGGATAATTTCTATATATTCAAACAGAAATTTGCACTATGATGCTCTTAATTGGGCAGAACGCTTAATTAATAGTTTCGATAGCGCAGAGAGTCGAAATATTAAAGGGCGAGTTTTAATCAATCTTAACAAAGGCGAGGATGCGATAGCCCATCTGGAAAAATCAATTGATGAGTTTCCCACGAGCGAACGCTTACGACAAAGGTTAGCTTATTGCTATATTGACATTCGAGATGATTATCAAAGTGCTCTGGACCAATATTATGCTATTTTAGATATGGAACCTCGATGGCCGAATATCATCGAGAGCATAGGAGACTGTCTCAGCTGTCTTGGTAAATATGATGAGGCGATAGATTTACTAAATGAGAATATAAATCAAAATCCAGATAATGTGAGCCTATTTGCTCGGCGCGGTTATATATATAAAAACATGAATAAGCAACAGGAGGCGGTGCAGGATTTCCTAAAGGCTCTCAGCGATACCAATGCACTAAGAGCGTCTTGGAGTGTTGAAGGTATTTATTATTCCCTTGGGCATACATATAGGGTTTTTCTCAACGATGACGAGACAGCACTTGAATATTTCAACCTAGCGCTGGAGTGGAATAGTGAATATGCCAATGCTTTGATTTCCATTGGATATATTCATTATTGGAATGATGATTATAAGGAGGCACTTGAATGGTTTCATAGAGCGATTAGTGCAGATGCTGGTGACCCTGACTGCTTTTTAGCTCGTGCAGAGACATATAAAAAACTGGGGGAAAAGAAAAAAGCGGTAAAGGATTTCCGTAAGGCTTTGAAAATGTATCTCAAAAAAACCCTCGATGCTTGTACTAATGCCAAAATCGGCAGCTGCTATATGGGACTGGGAAACAATAAGAAAGCACTCGCTCATTTTGAGGAGGCAATAAACAATGCCGCCAAATGCACTTATTGCCCCCCAAAGGTCTGCCACGAAGCATATTTCAACCTATGTCTCTACCACCAAGAACTAAATCAACTCGAAACAGCCAAAGACCACCTGGAAACAGCCCTAAACGCTGCCAACAGCACAAGGTATAACATATATAAAAGCAAGCTAGGTTAGTTATTCTATGTCTAGTTGAATAAAATTATATGCAGCAAGTGCAAAGTCTGCAATAGCAGAACGAATTGCTGATGTATTTCGTACTTTTGATGTAAGGACGACTATAGCAAATGCATCATTTTCTGTAAAAATAATACCTATATCATTTTCAACATCATCAAGCTCACCTGTTTTATTCGCAACGATTACATTAGGCGGTAGTTTTGAAGGGATTTTGCTTCTTAGCAGCTGTCCTTTCATCATTTACTAGATGTGCTACTACATCGTAATCATCTTGACTTTGTAAAGAGGACTCGACAGTATCGTGTGCAGCCTGAATAGGTTATACAAAACTGGACAGAAAAAGGTTGAACGGTTAGAATGGGGCAAGAAAGAAAAGGATGCAACGCCATGTCGAAGAAGCAACCTATCTACACCGCAGATTTGAACTATTGTACTCGTTTAATTGGTATTGATTGAAAGAACCATCAATGTTAAATGTGTATATTTCAATAGCTTTATCGTTTTCAAACTGTGTTTCTGACCAACCAATAATCGCACCAGCAGCATCATGCTTGGTTGTTTTCCTATTACCAATTTCATTGTAGTCATGATTGTCCCAACCAGTAACAAAGCCAGCTGCATTGTAGTAGGTTGTTTTTACCAACTTACTAGATTTGGAATTATTCAATATTAGAAAAACAGAAGCAGCAATAACCACATATATTACTCCAATGATAATAATTGTTTTTCTTTTTACGTTTTTGACCTGCTGTCTTTGTAAAGTGTTATCATTCTCATCCACTATGCTAGAAGCTTATAAATGCTTGGTTAGGTACTCATTTATGCCAAAATGACGAGCAATAATTGAATGATATTCCTATGATTGGGAACAAAGCTGATAATTGACGCAATATCGGGAAAACAAGTATTGTATTGTATCGTCGTTTAGTATATAATCATATTAACTTGGGTAACAAAACTTGTTAATGCGTTTTGGTGTTGGAGGTTTTTTAGTGTCAGAAAGTAAATACAATGTTATAGATTTGTTTTGTGGATGCGGGGGCTTTTCTCATGGATTTCTGCGAGCAGGATTTAATATATGTATGGGAATTGACATATGGGATGATGCGTTGGCTACATTTCAAAGAAATTTTCCAAATTCGATAACACTAAATGAAGATATATCTATTTATGATCCAGCTTTGTTAACAAAGAAACTCAACCTAAATAACGAAGATATTGATGTTATTGTTGGTGGTCCCCCCTGCCAGGGATTCTCTGTGTCTGGGAAAAGAAACGAATTTGATCCTCGAAATGAACTCTATAAATCATTTGTTAGATTTGTTGATGTAATAAAGCCAAAAATATTCATAATGGAAAATGTACCAGGTATTGTCCGTCTCTTTAGCGGAAATGCAGTTAAAAGTGTTTTATCCGATTTTACGGAAATTGGGTATAATTTATCATACGAAACATTGTCTGCGGATGCATATGGAGTTCCACAACAGCGTCGCCGAGTCTTTTTTGTTGGATTAAACAGTGAAAAAATTCGGAATACTACTAAGTTTTTGTTCCCTTTACCGACACATGGAAATGATTTTGGTAAAGCGAAAATTACATCAAAAGAAGCTATATCTGATTTGGACTTCGTACCAGATGACTATGTTCTAGGCGAAGATATAGAATACCAAATAAATGCAGAAAATGAATATCAAGTAATGATGCGAGAAGCTAGTCCAAGTGTACTCAACCATACCATAACTTTACATAAACCAAAGACAAAAGAAATCATCGCCATGGTTCCTGATGGTGGTAATTATAAATCACTTCCAAAGGAATTATGGGATACTCGAAAAGTAAATATAGCGTGGACTCGCATGGATAGTAATAAACCATGTTTTACAATTGATACTGGACATAACCATCATTTTCATTATAGAGCTAATAGAGTTCCAACAGTTAGAGAATCAGCTAGAATACAATCTTTTCCTGATATTTTTGAGTTTATTGGAAACAAAACAAGTCAATTAAAGCAAGTTGGGAATGCTGTTCCTCCACTGCTTGCTGAAGTTATAGCGAACAGCATTATGTCTGTACTTAATGAAGGATAAATGCTATGTATAATCATTATAACCAATATCGGTGCAGTATAATTAGAGGCAAATCACAAAAAGCAACCGACAATCTGTTGCCTTTATATGCAAAAATCATCGTTGACATATGTCCATGTGATGCTGATAGTTTCACTCTAGCTTTTGATAATGCTTTCAATGCAGGATTGACCAAGGCTGTATCACAAAAGACGCTCGACAATCATAGAACTGAAATAGCTGGTACATTATTTGGAATGTTTTATGCTGCTGATGATGGATGTATTTATGCATCTGAACGTACCTTGAAATTTATCGAGGATAGCGATACACCCGCTTTTTTCAAAGACATTTGTTACAAAATGCAGTTTCCGAATGGACAAAGCACTCGTGATCTAAAAATACACATTGACAATAAACTAAATATTCGCCAATACCCATTCATATTAAA
This sequence comes from Oscillospiraceae bacterium, assembly GCA_009777775.1. Taxonomy (GTDB): domain Bacteria; phylum Bacillota; class Clostridia; order Oscillospirales; family Oscillospiraceae; genus WRMH01. The sequence continues at coordinate 145,836 of WRLE01000002.1, read as the reverse complement.
AGTCATGCTTCTAGCAAAGAACGGAAATTTAAAGCTAACAAAAAAAGACATTGGTTACTATATGCTTAACTCCCTCGATGTTTTACAAGGAATAGCCAATCCGCTCGAAGTGTATGATACAATTGTTGCAGACAAAAGAAATGGTGTAGAGCGTGATATAAACACTCCAAACAAAGGGAGGTCTTGGGACTGGCAGCATATAAATGAACAAATTAACCTCCTTGCACTAGCAAATCTTGTTATTATAAATGGGAATGAAGTAGTTTTAAACTCTGGTGAGATGGAACTCATCGAAGTGTTTGCAGAAAAATATAATGAAAAACCGGAATTTGATGTGTATTCATTTGATTTAACAAAAGCGTCATCGAGACAGATGTTTTTTTCTGTCTGGGAGTACTATTTTTCTCAATTGTCGGATGCTTATGGAATGTTCGATACTTCTATAGAGGCTCTTGGTATACCAAAAGATCCGCTAGAACCTAATGTTGAAGCAAATAATACTTTATCAACTCTTGATATTGGTGATGAGGGAGAGCGATATGTGTATGAATATGAAAAACAAAGAGTTAGCGATTTTAATGCTCGGCTTGCTGGGAAAGTGATACATTTTGGAAAAACTCGCGGTCTTGGATATGACATACAATCTGTTGTTGCACAACCAGGTGAGGATGTAGAATTCGTTAAGTATATCGAAGTAAAATCAACAAAGCGTGTTACTGCTCCTGATATTTCAGACACATCATGGATTGATACATTAAATGTCACTCGAAATGAATGGATAGCTGCTCAGCAGCATGGCGCCTCTTACCAGATATTCAGAGTTTACTTTACTAGAGATTCTGTTATAATATTCATAATATCTGATATTGCTAGTAAACATGAAAGTGATATTATTACAGCTATACCAACAACATATAGGGTTGATTTTAAGAATAATGCAATAGATTCAATAATTACAAATGGAGGTGAGGTAACCGATGTTTAAGGTTGCTTCTCTATTTTCAGGATGTGGTGGTGCAGAGTGCGGGTTGCTTGGAAGTTTTACTTTTAACGAGATATCTTATATGGAGTTGCCATATGAAATTGTATATGCAACTGATATCGATAAAAAGGCTATTGATACCTATAAACTAAATTTCGAATGTGAGAATGTTGTTGTTTCTGATATATGTGATATTCATGAGGATGCTATACCTGATCATGATATACTAATCGGAGGATTTCCTTGCCAATCTTTTAGCACTGTGAATCCAAACAAAGACCCATATGACGATAGAGCAAACTTATATAAAGAAATGGTAAGAATTGTTCAAGCAAAGCAACCAAAGGTATTTATTGCTGAAAATGTAAAGGGTTTCATGACTTTAAAAAAAGGTTCAATAATACAAAGGGTAAGAGATGAGTTTTCTAATGCTGGTTATAATGTATCAACTGCATTACTAAATGCAGCTGATTATGGTGTACCACAAAAGCGCGAAAGGGTTTTCTTGGTAGGTTTACGCAAAGACATTGATACGAAGTATAAATTTCCATCTCCGACTACTGTTGATATACCTGTTCCTTTATCGGTAGCGATTCCTGATTTAATTAATGTTGAAGAAAAATACTATTTTTCTCAAAAGGCTGTCCAAGGAATGAAGAATGCAAAAAATAATATGAAACGTGGACTAGCTCAAAAACTCGACGAACCATGCTTAACTGTTACAAGCCATCTAGCAAAAGCAAGTTTAAATTCTCGTGATCCGGTTCTTCTTGTTGACCCATCAAAGGAACTCTATCGTCGTTTTACACCAAGAGAAGCAGCAAGGATTCAATCATTTCCTGAGTCGTTTCTTTTTGCAGGCAGCGATCTTGATGCATACAGACAGATTGGAAATGCAATCGCTCCTGTTATGTTTTGGCACATAGCAAAAAGTGTTTCAGATATGCTGATTTCGATTGATAATGCATAATGATAATATTTATGCACCAAATAATGCTCAATGACACTTATAGCCCTGCAAGAGCAGGGCTTTTGATTGCATTATTGTTTGACAATTTTTATTGACTTTCCTAGTGACAATGCTGATAATGTGTGTAAACTAACAAAAAATCTCACATATTAAACTGAGAAATGGAAATATTTTATGAAACTGATGACTCTTGATGGTAATAGTGTGATAAATCGTGCGTTTTATGGAATACGTATGCTCAATGCCAGTGATGGAACACCTACGAATGCCATATACGGGTTTCTCAATATATTGCAAAAGCTTATTTCAGAGGAAATGCCTGATGCATTGTGCGTGACTTTCGATTTTCCTGCTCCCACATTTCGACATGAGCAATATGACCAGTACAAAGCCCATCGTAGACCCATGCCCGATGAATTGCGAGTCCAGCTTCCCATTTTAAAGGAAGTGCTGGAAGCCATGAATATACCAAGTGTGGAAATGTCTGGTTGGGAAGCCGATGACCTTTTAGGCGCAATAGCGAAAAAATGTGAAGCTGTGGATTGGGAATGTGTCATCGTTACTGGAGACAAGGACACATTGCAACTTGTTTCGGAGACAACAAGGGTAAAGCTGGTAAAAACCAGCAAAGGACAAACGGAAACCATTAATTATACACCCAGCGTGTTTTTCGATGAATATGGATTTACTCCGGAGCGGATGATTGACTTGAAAGCCCTCATGGGAGATTCTTCCGACAATATTCCAGGAGTAGCAGGCGTTGGTGAAAAAACAGCAATGGAGCTGGTTCAAAGATTCGGAGGGATAGAGGATATATATGCCACCCTTGATACAATCGACATAAGAGACTCCGTTCGCAATAAACTTGAAACAGGAAGGGATAGAGCCCAGTTATCCCATATGTTGGCAACCATCAGAGTTGATGCTCCTGTGGAAATTGAGCCTGAAGAAGCACTATGCCAAGAACCATCAAATGATAAGCTTTTTGCTATATTTAAACGGCTTGGCTTTTCGCGAATGATTATTCAGTATGGCTTAAAGCAACCCGGTGGTGGAGCAAGCCAAATGGAGGCGGTACAGAGCGTAAGTATAATTGAACTGCGAGATAAAAGCGATGTGGAAAGTATGCTAGATGCTGCAAAAAGTGCGGAAATCGTTGCGATAAGCTTGGATTTGGAATATTTCGATGCAATAGCTGTAGTAATGTCTGGAGATAATACTGCATATATTATAAAGCGAGGCATAAGCGAAGAATTTGATAAAACCTTTGCCATGCTAATGGGAGAGGAGATTAAAAAAGCCTCCCATGATATCAAAGATATTATCCGCACAAGTAATGATTGCGGAATAGACACAGCTGGATGGATATTTGACACTGCGCTGGCAGCTTACCTTATATCTCCCACCGATAACAAATATGAACTTAAACGAATAGCAGAAAAATACAGTGCTTATATGTTCCAGTATGAAGATGATGAAGAATCGGGACAAATGTCTTTGCATTCTGACAATTCTAATTCATTGGCACAAAGTGCATATGCAATATCTTTACTCGTGGAGCCACTCACGAAAACACTTAACGATATGGAGTTATTTAAATTATATAATGATGTGGAAATACCCCTTTGCTATGTGTTGGCGAAAATGGAACAAAAAGGTTTCATGGTCGATAAGGAAGCTCTGGTGGAGTATGGAAAAACACTCTCCGAAGGCATTGAAGATGCCCAACAGCAGATATATAATTTGGGAGAAGAGACATTTAATATAAATTCACCTAAACAGCTAGGTGTTATACTTTTTGAAAAACTTATGCTCCCAGCACCTAGAAAAACGAAAACAGGATATTCCACAAATATAGAGGTGCTAGATAGTTTGTCGGGTAAACATCCGATTATAGAATACATAAAAGAATATAGGGAATTAACAAAGTTAAAATCAACATATATCGATGGTTTATTGAAAGAAATTAAACCCAGTGGACGCATACATACACATTTCCAGATGACTGTGACAGCAACCGGACGCTTATCGTCGATAGAACCCAATCTCCAGAATATTCCAGTGAGAAAAGAAACGGGAGAAGAAATCCGAAAAATGTTTGTTGCCCAAGAAGGCAAGATGCTCATTGGAGCGGATTATTCCCAAATCGAATTGCGAGTATTGGCGCACATTGCCCAAGACCCCGTTATGCTGGAGGCATTCCATAGGGGAGACGATATACATGCCGTGACCGCTTCCCAAGTATTCGGGGTGCCTCTGGAGAATGTCACATCGGAGCAGCGAGGACGAGCAAAGGCTGTTAATTTCGGCATAGTATATGGTATTTCGTCCTTTTCTTTAGCAAATGATATAGGTGTTTTACCTAGGGAAGCAAAGGCTTATATGGATAGCTATTTGGACAAATACTCTGGTGTCAGGGAGTATATGGCAATGATTGTGGAAATCGCAAAAGCTCAAGGTTTCGTTTCCACCCTTTTCGGACGTATCAGATACCTACCGGAACTGAAATCCTCCAACTTTAATACACGCTCCTTTGGTGAGAGGGTGGCACTGAATATGCCGATACAAGGTACGGCTGCTGATATTATAAAAATTGCCATGATCAATGTGTCCAAACGCATTGAAAAAGAAGGGTATAAAGGGTGCTTAATATTACAAGTCCACGATGAATTAATTGCAGAATGTCCAGAAGATGAAGCACTTGGTTTAAGTGTTGTATTGCGTGAAGAAATGGAAAGTGCTGCTCAATTGCTTGTTCCTTTGGTAGCAGATACAAGAATCGGTAAAAGTTGGTATGATGTAAAATGAGAAATGAGAATGGAAAAATGGATATTGTGATGGCAAGTGAAAATGATATACAGCGAATTATGGATATTGAAAGGGAAGCATTTTCCTTCCCCTGGACTCAGGGGGGCTTGGTGGCGGAACTTAACAATATTAATTCTTTTTTTCCAATGGCGGTGGACAATGATATAATCATGGGTTTCGCTATAATACGAAAAACTGGAAACGATGGCGAGCTTCTCCAAATTGCCGTTGCTAGCGAATATCAACGGCAGGGTGCTGCCACAGCTCTACTCGAAGCGGTGTTTGAATGGGCTATTACTCATAATGTGACCAGGGTGTTTCTCGAAGTGCGAGTTAGTAATGAAGCAGCGAAGTCTTTGTATGTTAAATTTGGTTTTGTCGAAATTGGTAGACGAAAGGATTACTATATATTACCAACGGAAGATGCGCTCACGATGGAGCGGAGAGTCGCAGGTGATTAAATGATTATCTTATCTATCGAAACCTCCTGCGATGAGACAGCAGTTGCCATATCAAGAAATGGGCGAGAGCTTCTTTCGGAAACGATATTTTCCCAAGGGGAAATGCACGCATTGTATGGAGGCGTTGTTCCAGAGATTGCTTCTAGAAACCATGTTGCTCATATTGGTAAGCTTGCTTCGTCCACATTGGAAAAAGCTGGTCTAGTGAAATCGCAACTTGATGCCATTGCGGTTACCTATGCGCCGGGACTAATCGGCGCCCTTCTTGTTGGCGTAAACTTTGCAAAGGGTCTAGCAATGGCTCTTGATATACCTCTCATACCTGTGCATCATATAATGGGTCATATAGCTGCTAATTATATCGCTTATCCTGAGCTGGAGCCGCCTTTTTTATGTGCCATAGTATCAGGGGGAAATAGCATCATTGCAGATGTTCGCAGTTACACAGACATCGGTATAATAGGTCGATCTAGGGATGATGCTGCTGGTGAATGCTTTGATAAAGTCGCGCGTCTGCTCGGATTGGGATACCCTGGTGGTGCGGCTCTCGATGAGCTTGCACAAAGGGGGGGTGATGACACAGTATATAATCTGCCTCGCCCTGTGATTGATGGGTATCCATATGATATGTCATTTTCTGGACTCAAGACAGCAGTTGCAAACATTGTCCACAATGGGCAGCAAAGAAACGAAACCCTTGACAAAGCATCCCTAGCTGCGTCATTCGCTGCAGCGGTGAGCGATATTCTTGTTCCAAGGATCATGGAGGCAGCAAAGGAATATAATCGGGATAATATCGCCATTGCTGGTGGAGTAGCTGCAAATACTCGTATACAAAAGGACTTGACATTGGCAGCACAAGCAATGGGGAAAACATTATATATACCACCACTTCGCTTATGCGGTGACAATGCTGCCATGATAGCTTGCCAAGGATATTATGAATATATAGCAGGCACCCGCGCCAGTATGGACCTCAACGCCTACGCAACCATGCCAGCCGACGCCAGATATTGGTGATTTTTTAGTATTCATTTTGACTTTGACATTATGCATTTTTCCTTGACAAACATGGGTGAAATGTGCTACATTTGTATGGAGATTAGGAAAGCGAATAATAGACATGAGCAAATGAGCCAAATAAAAATAACGAGCAGTACCAAAGCCTTGGTACTGCTGCATTTGTTCAATGGACAAAATTAGATAAAAATTAGATAATTTATCTTCTTATTATCTTCATAATTTTTATGTATCTATGATTGGTGCTACTGTATAACTACAGTCTAGTCTTCGCACACCAATTGTGATAGTTTGAGATTGTTTACCAAATCGGAAATATGCTGTTCCAGCAAATCCCATGCGTTGGCAATTTGGCAAGTCTCATAATTTACGCAGGTAGTTTTCGCATCGGGGGTGCAATGGACTTGGAAATACGTGGACTCCATTAAACGCATTATTTCACCCAATGTGATATCGTCTATATCTCGTGAGAGACAATATCCTCCACCGCTGCCTTTATAGCTACGTAAATACCCATTTTTCTTTAGCTTAGTGGCAATCGATTCTAAATAATTATCGCTGATACCCTGTTTTTCCGCAATTTGATGCAATGTCGTTGGTTTTTCTTTGGTTTCCGTGTTGGAAAGCTCCAGCAAAAAACGTACTGCATACCTTGTTTGTGTCGAAATTTTCATCTTCTGCCTTTCCGTTATTACTATACCCCTTAGTCATTCCGGTGTAGGTTTCACAACTTGCATTATATATTTTTTTATCAGAATTATACATTCGACGCGATAACTCACCATCATATATGGTAATGTATTTTTGCGCAATTGTCAACTCAAATTCAGCATTTTCTACATTTATTACAAACAATTCTACAATAAATGTAGAAAATTAGCGCTTGTTACCATGTTGGGCATGGAAAGCGATAAGAGTTTACTCCTATGACTCGGTTAACTCTACTAAATTCATCAACTTATATAGTTATCGTACTAATTAACATCAACTTTAGATTTATTTTTTGTTTTTTTCAATATTTTTAGTTTTTTCGGCTTTTTCTTCGTCTTCTTGCTGTTTTTTTAGCACTTCGATACCAATACGCAAGAGTTCCGTTGTCGCCTCTGAACGTGTTTGAAAACGATTGTTGAAACGAAAATCCTCGATTTGCTCAAACATTTCAGTAGTCACGGAAATCATATATCTGGGTTTTTTGGTAGCCATACGTAATCACCTCGGTGTACATGATACCACAGTGTATCACCGATGTAAAGAGAAGTGTTAAAGAAAAGACGAAAAAATAATGATGAAAATTGCAAAAGATGGAATAACATACAAAAGAAGTAGAAAATTGTACTTGACAGGTGTATCAGTAATGCACTATAATTACGACAGTATGCCTGATACACTCATACACCATTACGATAAAGCATAGTCAAAGCATTGTAAAATGCAATGTATGAGAGAGGGGGGATGATTATGCCTAATGATATGAAGCGGTTCATGCTGTATATCACACCTGACATTGAAGCCGGAGCGGACGAATTAAAGCGAAAATTATTTTACAACAAACCTTATTCCGAGCTTTACCGCTGTCTACTATCACTTGGCTTGGAAACAGCCAATAATGGCAGCTATGAAAAGAAAAAGAAATCAAATAACAAAGCTGCAGACACCTTAGCAAAGTAGTATATCAAAACACAGCGAAACGAAACCTTAAAAAATAATTGAAGAGCGAAGATCATAAAAGAGCATCGAAAGAGCAGCGAATAAAATTTATAGTATAGAATAACAGTATCTATACAAGAAGAAGAGTGAAACTACAACTACAAATGCGATATTATTGAAGAGCGAAACACAACTAAGCACATCAAAAACGAAAAGTATAATAACATTGGCAAAATCAAACTTAGGCATCTAATTAAAAATTCACCCAACCAAATGCCGAACACTGCGGCAATTGGGATTGGGGTCGAATAAAAGCATATAAATCTGCTAGATTTCACGGAATTAATCCAGGTATCGAAACTGACGATTATCAAGACTTCTCGTTCGCTAGTTACCTCTTAAATGAAATGGGTTATTATCCTATGAATAGCAACATTTTTCCATAGCAAAAAAGGCATAAAGTAAAGAGAGGAATTCCCTATGTTGCAAAATACCAAAGGTGTAGCACGCCTGATAACGATTTTGATTGTATTAATATTGCTATCGGGTTTATTTATTCAAGCAAGCGCAAGCCCATCAAATCCACAAGACATAGCAGACACAATCGGTAGAACAAACCTTGGCTCCAACGTTGTTATAGATGGAAAAAACTGGACTGTTATTGAAAAACGTACAATTAATCAACAATCTTATGCCATGTTGATTATTTATGGAGACAGTTATAGCAAAACCCAATTTCGCGCAGATGGGGGATCAGCAACCCTTGGAGGAAATACCTTGCAAGCGGCGATGGATTCGGCATATTCACAAACTACTCAAATGAAAACAATTGCGGTGGTTCCCAACTTGACTGCCGAAGGTTGGCAAGGAGTCACAAGCAATCTTCCTCAAACTCCTGGTATCGGTTCAGCACCTACTGCCACAATGGCAGGAAGTCGAACAAATAGCATATTCTTTGCCCTTTCCCACCACGATGTTGATAGGGTTACTTATCCTGAAAACGGAATTGCCTACAGCACTTTAGTCGGGGCGAAATCGGCATTTTGGCTCAGGAGTCATAATTTACAAACATATCCTGGAAGTAGCACTTCGACAGCAATGTACGCATCGTCAACCCATTATCATCAGACCACCACCACCAATAGTACACTTGGTCTAGCTCCTGCTGTTTGGGTGAAATATGCTGACAGCTCTCAACCTGCCCAAGCTACCATCAATGTTAGGCATATAGATATGAATACTGGGGCAGATCTCGTTACACCTGCTAGCCACAAAGTAAACCCAGGCTCATATGGGCCCTACCCTGCGGTCAGTATCTCTGGCTACGGACAGGGAACATTGGCACCAGGTAGCGCACCCGCTTCAGGCACAATTAGTGCTGGACAGACAATTACCATCACATATCGTTATTCCAGGCAAGCGACAATAAATGTCCGACACATAGACCGAGATACATTAGCAAATCTCGTCACACCTGAGCACCACATAGTAAATCCAGGTTCATACGGACCCTACCAAGCAATTAGTGTTGCTGGTTATGGACAGGGAGTATTGGCACCAGGCAGCGACCCCGCTTCAGGTACAATAAGCGGTGGACAAGTTATAACCATCACTTATCAATACTCCAGGCAAGCGACAATAAATGTCCGACACATAGACCGAGATACATTAGCAAATCTCGTCACACCTGAGCATCATATAGTAAATCCTGGTTCATACGGACCCTACCAAGCGATTAGTGTTGCTGGTTATGGACCGGGAGTATTGGCACCAGGCAGCGACCCCGCTTCAGGTACAATAAGCGGTGGACAAGTTATAACTATTACTTATCAATACTCCAGGCAAGCGACAATAAATGTCCGACACATAGACCGCGATACCCTAGCAAATCTCGTTACACCTGAGCATCATATAGTAAGTCCTGGTTCATACGGACCATACCAAGCGATTAATGTTGCTGGCTATGGACAGGGAGTGTTGGCACCAGGCAGCGATCCTGCTTCAGGCACTATAAACGGTGGACAAGTAATTAACATCACCTACCAATATGTCAAACACGCTACCATTGTAATTACATATAAAGATAGCAAAACCGGAGGAAACCTTGCTGGCAGTCCGCTCACACTTACTGTCGATGCGGGTAATTACGGACCCTATGCTCCAGTTGATATTTATGGATACCGGAGCGGGTATCTGGCTAGTGGAAGCGATGCTCCCCAAGGTACGATACAAGGTGGAGAGACGAAATATATCACATATATGTACGACCTAGGCAGGACGGTAAAAGGACAAGTGTGGCCAATGCTGACAGATGACATATGGAGTATTGGAAAAAGCTTCATTGAAAGTCATGATGTTGTAGTTGAGCTCAGACCGACTTTTCTGACACCTGCCCATCCGGATTTGAGTACAAAGGCTGTGTTGCTCGATTCCACCGGACTTGGTGAGTTTACCTTTGAATATGTTCCATATGGCAACTATGTCCTCCACATAAGGCGTCCAGGATACCTTGTCAGGTCAATGCTTGTCACAGTTTCAGAGAATGATGCGAATATCATCACCTTGTCACCGCCCGCTTTAAATGAAAATGGTGTATTTCGTTTGTGGTGGGGAGACAGTAATGACGATGGCAGAATAGATAACGAAGATGTAATGATGATACTTGAACTCATGGACTTGAGCGTTAATGCCAACCACCCCTATTACTATGCAGGTTGCGACTTTAACGGCGATGGTCTTATAGACAATGAAGACATCCAAATGGTGCTTGAAATGTGGAATCGTATGCTCCTTGATTATTCTGGTACCAATGGTGTAGATCCCTTTAATTAAGTCAGAGATAACTGCGCAAAGCAGTTTCATCGAAATAATTTGTTGGTGAAAAACTGCTTTGCGCAGACAATATGACTAGTCAGAGAGGAAAGCAACTATGTCCTATATAAACACAAAATGCTCAAAACTATTTTCCATAGTCCTATCCCTTTTATTCTTAGTGGGACTGCTAACACCGCTCAATGCTTATGCCTCACCATCTAATACACCTTATGTTGTCGATGGTAGGATACTAACACCCGAAGAGACTGGCGATACTGCCGATTGGGTGGAAATTGCACAAAGCGGAGGTTATTCGCTGATAGTACGGTCTATATTTATTGACATCAATGTATATACCGGCACAAAAGGAAACTATACATGGCAAAAAACCCCATTTGGCTCGTCAACTTCTTACTCTACATCCACTGTCCGAAACAAGATAAACGATTGGTTCAATGGCACAGCCACTGGAGAAGCAGACAGGCTACCTACAAATGCTCGTCTACGAAGCTACACCATGCAAAATAATGCCATTAATATGATAGGAACCACCTGTAATCCTAACAAATCATTGACAGATGGTCTCAGCACTCCAAGCCAATACCAAGTGGGTATAGGAAACGATATTGCTTTTGCTCTGAGCTATAGCGAAGCGGCGAACTTTTGTTCCCAATTATACTTTATGCGGGAACTCTCCATAGCCAATCAGATAAGCTCTTCCGAAGCGATTGCCAACTACAATAAAATATATATTCCTCAGGAATATGTGCATTATATGTGGCTGCGTTCCCCAGGCGATGTGGCTAATACGGCTGGCTGTTTGAGTTATGAAACACCCACATGCATAGGCAGGGTTTTCCAAATGGGTCCGGTTATGAATGTCTCCAATGGTTTCGTTTATCCTGCTCTGTGGGTGGATTCGCGAATTTTTGAATATAGAGGTACAGTCACAGGTCGCGTGTGGCCCATGCTTGCTGGTGATATTTGGGGTATTGGAGAAGCTTTTGTAAGAAGCCACGATGTGATAGTTGAGCTGAGATCGACATTTTTGACACCAGCACCCTCTCAGTTTAGCACAAGAGCTGTATTAGTAGATAGCAGTGGTTTGGGTGAGTTTACATTTGAAAATGTTCCTGTGGGTGAATATATCTTGCATATCAACCGACCAGGGTATTTAACTAGGGCTATGTTGGTTTCCGTTACAGAGTCATCACCCAGTGTTATTAATCTATCGCCACCTGGTATAGCTGATGGCGGAGTATTTCGTCTGTGGTGGGGAGATAGCAACGATGACGGAAGAGTAGACAACGAAGATGTCATGATGATATTAGAACTCATGAATTTGAGTGTAAATGCAAATAGCCCACTGTATTACGCTGGTTGCGATTTTAATGGTGATGGACTCATAGACAACGAAGACATCCAAATGGTGCTGGAAATGTGGAACAGGATGTTACTGGATTATCCTGGCTCCAACGGCGTTGACCCATTTAGATGATTGACACTGTTTTATAGAAAAGCACCGGATTCTTATTATTTTTTTACCGAAAGCAGATACACTGATACAAGCATACAGTTTTGATTAATAGATTATGAAGAGGAAGTGACCAATATGCTTTCAAAAAACAATGCAAGCGCAAAGATATGGGCAATCGTATTAACACTGCTTATCGCAGTAGGTTTAGTGATGCCTATGGGATATGCGATGGCATCACCAGGCGGAGGTAGCGGAGGACCTCCACCACAACCCTACCCCACAGTGGTCGATGGTAGAATCCTGACACCAGAAATGACTGGAGACATTAGTAATTGGGTGGAGATAGCCCAATACGGCAACTATTCACTCATAGTCCGAGCAAATTTTCTAAATTTGCAATCCTTTAATTACGGTGACCCGCTCTGGCAAAGCGCAAGGTGGCAAACTCCAAAGGACGGCACCTCCAATGTGGGATACACCAGGGACAATGTTAGCCGTGTCATCAATTGCTGGTTTAACTTCTTTGAAGTCATACCAGACCCCCAAGGTATAAACACATATTATGATGTCCTTCCCGAAAATGCTCGCTTGCGGGATTTCACAATGCAGCATAATGCATTATCTACCCTTGGTACTCGCTATTCCTCCACGAACTTGGTTGATGGGCTAAGCATACCAACTATCTATCAAGTTGGAGTCGGCAATAACATAGCTTTTTGTCTTAGCTATAGCGAAGCTGCAGGATTTGTTTCTTTAACTCGTAATTTCCCCGGAGCCAATTCAACCACTTATCTAAGTCCACCTGAGGCAGTAGCGAATTTTGGCAAGATTAACCTCCCAGCTCAGTCATCTGTTGGTTACTATTTTGCCATGTGGCTCCGCTCACCTGGTAATCATTCAGCCACGCAAAGCGCAATGCTCAGCGACGGCTATTGCCATGAGCTTGATGTATTAAATACGCCATCGGGTAACCTACCCAACAATCATGCTTTCGGATATGGACTTATATATCCAGCAGTATGGGTGGATCAAGGCATCTTCTACACTCCGCCTGAGTACCCAACAGTCACAGGACGTGTATGGCCCATGTTAGCAAATGACATATGGGGCTTGGGTGAAGCTTTTGTAAGAAGCCATGATATAACAGTTGAGCTGAGAAGCACCTTCCTAACACCAGCCCCCGCCAACCTTAGCACAAAGGCCGTGCTGGTAGACAGCAGCGGTTTGGGAGAGTTTACTTTTGAGAATGTTCCATATGGTAATTATGTATTGCACATTGACCGTCCTGGGTATCTGACGAGGGCAATGCTTGTTTCGGTGAGTGAGGCTTCTCCCGCTGTGATTACCCTTTCACCTCCTGGCATAGCAGAGGGTGGCGTGTTTAGACTCTGGTGGGGAGACAGCAACGATGACGGTAGAATCGACAATGAAGACGTAATGATGATATTGGAACTCATGAATCTGGGTGTAAATGCAAATCATCCTTATTACTACTCTGGCTGTGACTTCAACAGCGATGGACTAATTGACAATGAAGACATCCAAATGGTGCTGGAAATGTGGAATAGGATGCTGCTGGATTATCCCGGTTCAAATGGTGTGAATCCCTTTAACTAAATAAGCAGTATTGTTAAGGGGTTATTATTAAACAAAAGAGGTGATGCTCTTCGGAGAATGTTATGATTTTGGCAAGAAAGGAAATAAACAACGCAGACGAAAACCCATGCCCGATGGCATACTTTCCCCGGGGAGCAACCCCAAAATTATTACAGCATAAAAAATAATGTTATGGAGTGAAGTAAAAACATGAAGAGAAGCAAACTAACTAGAAAAGCGCTGACCTTGTTGTTAACTCTGGTCATGCTTTTCTCCACGATTCCAGCTGTATTTGCATCACCAGGCACAGGAGAAACCACTTTTCCTCTGATAGCCTTAAATGGTACTGATATAGTTGCGAATGGAAGTACACAGTACACAACTAGCATTGTGCAAGATCCCGCTACCAAATTGATTACAGCAACATTCACTATTACAAATGCTAGTACTGGAGTTGGTGCTGTACCAATAGTTATTTCGGGTGTTGGTGTACAATTGTCCTTCGACAGTAGGATATCACCATTTGAGTACAATCCAACTATTCACACAGATCACATATACAATGCCTTACGTCTGTATTCAGGTGGTCCCAACGATTCTATCGACGATTTTAAAAAGTATGTTTATGCACCAAGATTTGGATTTGATACAGTTGGTTCATCAACAATTCAAAACAACGCAGCAGGTAGATTTATTGGAGCAAAAATATCAACAGTAGAAGACCATTTGACAATTTCCTTGGCACCAGGAGAATCAACGATAGTAGCTCATATGTACTTCATGCCAACTAATGGACAAGATTTACTTGATATTAATATGTTCAGCTATCAATGGTCTACTTACCCATCGAGAATGATAAGGCTAAGCACTTGGATTGCTAATGGTACGCGTTTTATGGTTTCTAGCAGAAACTACCCCACCAGCACAGCGACATGGGTGCATGCTCCACAAGCTTTTAAAATCGATTTCGAGCAAAGAGCACCACTTGTTACCGCTGATACAACAAACAGAGTTATAAATGGATATAATGCAGCAACCATGGAATGGTCTGTGAATGGACCAAATGGACCTTATCAAAGTGGTGTTCCGATAGTTTCTGATGATGGTGCTACATATAATATCAGATATGCAGCAACCCCATATAGTGGAAATGATCCAGAATATAATAATTACAAAAGATACTTGGCAAGCGCACCCACAGTGGTATCCTTTGATCCCAACTTCTTTTCCGCTGCCAATGATGTTAGCCTAAACAAAACATCGGTAAACGTAACAAGAAACGATGGCACCACACGAGTAAACGATACCCTACGTTACACAGTAGTTGCGAAAAATGATGGACATCCATTGTCAACATGGGCAAATGCTATGATGGTTGACGTGATTCCTGCTGGCGTAACATTTGCTGGTAATGTATACCGTGGTACTCAAGCTTTGGTTCAAGGAACCGACTATACTTTCGCTGGAAACACTCTGACAGTACCTCTGGGTAACATAGCAGGGGGTACACAAGTAGATATCAGATTCGATGTAACTGTAAACTCCGATGCATATGGAGTGAATGTTAAAAATAGTGTAAGTGTATTCGGTAAAGACGGCATTGATGGTGATGACCTTGACAAAACAGTCGATGAAGATGGCTCTGGTCACACAATCAGAGACCGTTCGGGTACACCCACAGTTGATGACATCACCGAAGGCGATAGAACCATAACAGGTACCGGTGTGGCTGGAGCTCAAATCACAGTCACCCTCCCCAATGGCGCAGCTAGCAATGTTACAGTTGCAGCGGGTGGAACATGGACATTTAACGTACCAGCTGGTGTGAATCTGCTGACAGGTAACGAAATCAAAGTCGTCCAAAATGAAACCGGTAAAGACCCCAGCGAAGAAGTGACTGCCATAGTCGGCGGAAGACCTGCAGTGATCAAGTATGGCTTGAAAACATCTAGAAACACTAGCAGAACCGATGGTACATGGCGTGTGGGAGACATCGTTGAGTATACAGTAGTTGCCAGAAACGATGGACCTGCCAAGTCTTTATGGGAAAATGTCATTGTTGAAGATACACTCCCCACCGAAGTCACTTATGTTGCCAATAGTGCAAGGATTGACAATCTTCCCGCTGGTGCAGCTGCAAGCTTTGCCAATGGTACATTGACAGTTGACCTTGGCGACATAGCTGGTGGAGTTACAAGAACTCTCACATTCCAAGCAACAATCAATGAAACCGCATATGGCAAAACCTTTAAGAACACAGCTCTCATTGATGGAGACCCCTATGAGGAAGATGATGACGAAAAACCAGATGTGGTAGATCGTTCTCCCCAACCCAATGTGGATGAAATCAATGATGGCGATAGAATAGTAACAGGAACAGGCGTACCTGGTGCTCGCATTGAAGTCACATTCCCCAACTTTATCACCAAAGGTATAGCAACAGTAGGAAATAATGGCAATTGGTCTGTGAATGTTCCCATTGCTGTAAACCTCATCGAAGATGATGAAGTCAGCGTAGTACAAATAGTTGGCAGCTTAGACCCCAGTCTACCTGTTGTGGTAAAAGTTGAAGGAAAGAAAAATGTTATTCCTAATTCCATAAAATATGCTGAGAATGAAACAAGCTCAGATGACAAAACAAGGGTAAACGACAGGATTCTCTACACCATAGAGATTAGTAACGATGGTTCTGACAAGTCTCTCTGGTATGAACCTAGAGTATTTGACACAATTCCTGAAGGCTTAACATATGAAACTGGTAGTGCGCGCCTTGATAATCAAATACCAACTTATAGCTTTTATAACATCAGCACAAGGGAGCTTGTTGTTAGAATTGATGGCGGAGTTAGAGGCGGCGAAACGAGAGTAGTTACTTTCTATGTCACCGTTGATGCCGATGCCCATGGCAAAACCTTCAAGAATGTAGCAACCATAGAAGGTAAAGATAACATTCCAACAGGTCCTGATGTAAAAGAAGAAATAGAAGATGAAGAAGGCGATCGTACCGTCATTATTAAGTCAGATGAACCCACAGTTGACCCAGTGACAAGGGATGACAAAATAATCACAGGTACAGGCGAACCTGGAGCCGATATTATCGTTACCCTCGACGATGGCACCAAAATCGAAACCGAAGTGGGTAACGATGGCAAATGGCAAGCCGACATCCCCAATGGCAAAGAGCCAGACACAGGTGATACCATTAAAGTCGTTCAAATTGAGCCCGATAAAGACCCAAGTGATGAAGTAATAGTCACAGTACTTGATAAAACATATCGTGCTGTAACAGGTATAGTCTGGCCACAAGAATTTAATGATATGCAATTAGGACAATCATTCTTGGATAAACATAACATAGTGGTTGAGCTTAGAGCAACATTCAGAACAGCCGCAGATCCAGCTCTCAGAACAGTTGCTGTTTTGATTCCAGGTACACCGACAGGCCGATTCACCATAGAGAATGTACCCTTTGGCAATTATGTCTTGACTATCAAACGTCCAGGTTTCCTTATTCGTGCGATGAATGTTACCATATCACCTTCTGACCCAGACCTGAAAACCCTTACTTCTCCTGGTACAGCTGAAAATGGTATCTTCAACCTCTGGTGGGGCGACTGTAACGATGACTTCAGAATCGACAACGAAGACATCATGATGGTTCTAGAACTCATGGAGCTGGGAGTTAATGCAACGCATCAGTTCTATAATCCGCATTGCGATATGAATGCTGATGCACTCATAGATAACGAGGATATCATGATGATTCTAGAACGCTGGAACAGATATGCCAGTGAATACCCAGGTGCAGAAACCGTAGATTTCTTTAGTTAGCACACTTTAAAAATGCTTATGAGAGCTGATTGCAATACATCAGCTCTCACAGGCGGAAACACGAAAAATAATGAAAGATATATGGTATTTATTACATATATCTATGTGATTCAGATTTGGGATCGTACCCACTACTGGATATGTTGCGTAATATAAGGCGGGGGTAAACCCAAATCCCCCGCCAAGAGCGCCACAGGCGTTCAAGGTGGGTATGTGATATACCTCCATAAAGCAACAGAAAGGATGTATTCCCATGAAAAAGATAAAACAATTATTAGCTACAGTACTTATTCTAGTACTCAGCTTGACATTAATGCCAATTGGTATGGTTTACGCAGCTCAAGCAACAGGATTGCCTCTCTATAATTCGATAACTGAAGTGCTAGTAGCAGATGAAGGCACTCAGTATATTACGTCCTTTATGCAAGATCCGTCAACAAAGCTTATCACTGCTACAATACAGATACATCATGCTGGTATCGAAAAAGACTCCCTTATGATTAGCGGTGTAGGATTACAGATATCATTTGACAATAGGGTTGCACCGTACTCTCCAGGCGAATTAAACCCATATTTCACAGGAAAAAGCATTGGAGATATTCCATTATTTAATAAATACGTAAAAGCTCTAATGTCTGGATTTGACAGTATAGGGTCAACTGCTATTCAAAACGATGCAAATGGCAGGTACCTAGGAGCTAAAATATCATGTGCAAAAGATGGTGAAACCATCGAAATAAAGGCAGGTCAAACTGTTGATATCGCTGAGTATTACTTTATGCCGCTTAATGGACAAATGCTTGACAAAGATATGTTTCGGTATGAATTTACTCATGTACAAGAAGCATTTCTTAGACTTTCTGCTTGGATTGGTAATGGGACGACATTTTTACAATCAAGTAACGATAATATTCAATCTCCCAATACTTATGTAAAACCAGAAGCCTTCGTAATTCAAGGTCCTTGGGAGGCTGACTCTGTTGTACCATCCGTTAGAAAAATTGGTGTTGTAAACAACACGAGAAACGATGGCACAACTCAAGTTGGTGATGAGCTGATATACACCATTACTATTTCAAATACTGGATTAGATGGTTCAATATGGGTAAATGCAGTCATGACTGATACACTTAATCAATATGTGAACTATGTTGCAGGTTCTGCCTCTATACAACCATCAGGGTCAGGGACGATTGATTATGATAGCACGACACGAACGCTGACAGCCCAGCTTGGTAATATAGTAAAAGGTGAAATTAGGACAATCGTATTTAATGTAACAGTAGCAAGTAATGCTTTAAATCAAAACATATCAAATTTTGTAAAGGTCACAGGAAAAGATGGACCCAATAGCGATGCTGATGATATTATCAAGGAAGTTAAAGAAGATGGGAATGACCGCATAGTAACGCCGCCAGTAACATTGTCGAAACTTTCCACACCAACGATAAACACGGTATATGCAGGAGATACCAGTATTAGCGGAACTGGGACATCTGGAGCCACCATTAATGTCAGGATGCCGAACAATACTATAGTAACTGCAACAGTTACAGCAACTGGTACTTGGGCAGTAAGTATTCCCTCAGGCACAACGCTTTTAACAAATAATGTCATAACAGGCTGGCAGACACAAAGTGGAATGCAAGATAGTAATACTGTATCTATCACAGTTGTTACAAGACCATCCCCTAGCACCCCTGGTGGTGGCAACCCGAGCGGCGGAACCACTACTATCCCTTCGACACCTCCCCCACTAGCAGGATTTCTAGCAGACCATGTTCCATATCTAAACGGTTACCCCGACAACTCCGTCAGACCGAACCACCCGATTACTAGAGCAGAAGCAGCATCAATATTCTTCAGGCTTCTGAGTGCAATAGATAAAGACTATCCACTTCCATCGGTTTTCTCTGACATTAGAGAAGGCGTTTGGTATTCCCAAGCGGTGAGTTATCTGGCAAGCATTCGAATTATCACAGGTTATCCAGATGGCACTTTCCGCCCTGACCAACCAATCACCAGAGCGGAGTTTGCTGCAATGGCATCCAGGTTCGACAATCTAGCTGAAACGTATACAAATGCTTTCACCGACATTGCAAACCACTGGGCAGTGAGCGTCATAAACTCATCATATGCCAAAGGCTGGATCAGCGGATATCCCGATGGTACATTCAGACCTCAGCAAAACATTAACCGTGCTGAAGTGGTCACTGTAGTGAATAAAATGCTCGATAGAAAAGTCAGATTAGAAGACATCCCAACAGGAATAAAAGTATTCAATGACATAAATACTACCCATTGGGCCTATACCGCAATAGTTGAAGCATCAAATGACCACGACTTTATCAGAGGCGCCGATGGATACGAAACATGGAGATTAAAATAAGTTACAATACAATCGAGTGAAGCAAGTGCAATTGTAACACGCGAATCTCAGCATTCCTCTAAAAGGAGAAACCCGTCAGTATTTGGCGGGTTTCTCGCTTAATTCTATACATAAATTTGACCCATTTTAGCTGGTCTGGTATAATACTGAAAAATTTGAATAATATGTTACTGTTCATTTTATGTCATCTGCACATACAGTTTCTATTATACCATTAGATAAGGTTATGAATATGGATATTTTTATTGATGTTTCCAAAGTATATATTATCACAGAACGCTTGATACTACGCCCTTGGCTAACAAGCGACCTTGATGATTTTTATGAATATGCCTCCGTTCCCGGTGTGGGTGAAATGGCAGGCTGGCCTCACCATAGATTCAAGAGGACAACAAGGCAAGTATTGCAATTATTCATCGAAGGAAAAAATGTATTTGCCATGGAACTTATTGAAAACAACAAAGTAATAGGTTCCATAGGATTTCATACATCCTGGGCAAACGAAGACCCCGATTACCAGCACCTAAAGGTCAAGGACATTGGATACACACTATCAAAGGACTATTGGGGACAAGGCTTGACTCCTGAAGCTGCAAAAGCATTGATTGACTGGACTTTTACCAATGTGGATATCGATGCTCTTACTGTATGCCATTTTCTTGATAATCATCAATCCCAGCGAGTCATTGAAAAATGCGGTTTTACCTTTGTGAAGGAAGGCACATATAACGCAAGACAATTAAATAAAGTCATGGATGATGCAAAATATATTATGCTGCGCAGCGAATTGCGCGATAAAATATAGTGAGGGTATAAATTCGTAACCCATACTATAAAAGATACTAACGGAAAATGCGAAGTAACGGAAAATGCATCGGCAATGCAGATTTTCAAAAGATATGCTTAATGCAACCATTTGTCCAAATAAAGGTGGAATCGATTGAAGAAAAACTACATATTTTCAGTACTCCTTCTGACTATCATATGGATTATACTCACAGAAAATCTTAGTCTTACCCAAGCTATAGTTGGATTAACCGTTAGCACAGCCTGTGTGGCTTGTTTTAATAAACTATTTCCAATAGAGAGCATTACCGGCATCAAAATATGGCGGTTGTTTCTCTATTTTTTTTATCTCATCGGACAAATATATATGGCTGGTTTCGCTGCAATGAAACTAACTATAAAAGGAGCTAATGTGGATATTGTAAAAGTCAAGACCAACAGCGACAATGATTTTTTCAATGTCATGCTAGCTAATTCCATAACACTAACTCCAGGGACATTGTCACTGGAGCTTAATGAACAAGAAATTCATGTACTTTGGCTTAGAGGAAAAGATGATGACCCAGCGGATTTGGAAAATGCAGATGAACTAATCAAAGGCAAGCTGGAAAAACAGCTGCAAAAAGCACAATTGTGAGGGAATGAATATGTATGTAATTTGGGTATTGTTTGCATTTTTATTTATGATATTGATTCGTACAATTATAGGACCCTCAGTATGGGACCGAATACTTGGATTAACGCTTATTTCCACAAAACTTATCATTATCATCATTGTATTTGCCTCAATGGTAAACACAGCATATATTCTAGATTTTGCAATAATTTATATCCTTTTTGGCTTCATCAGCACATATTTCATAACAGCATTTATCTTAAACAGAGTAAAAGACAATAAGCAAGCCGAGGAATGACAATAATAAACCTATATATAGATAGGAGTTGATAAAAATGATGATAGTGGCGAATATCATAATAATAGCAGGGCTTGTATTTATGCTCTTCGGTGTTGTTGGATTGTTTCGTTTCAAAGAATTTTATCCCAGGATTCTTGTGTCAGCAAAAATCGACACAGTGGGAGCAATAACGCTGATTATTGGATTGATGATAAAACATGGCTGGAGCTTTTTTACCTTAAAACTACTAGTTATAATGGTACTGCTCCTCGTGCTCAACCCACTGAGCGGACACATTATCGCTCGTTCGGCATATGCCAGCGATAGCAAAATGTCAGACGAGTACGATGACGGATATGGCGGAGTATAGAAAATAATGATTTACGTACTACTAGCCTTTTGGGTAATAAGTGCAATACTAGCAATAAATGAGAAAAAAATCCTCGGGATGATAGTATATCTCGGAGTTTTTTCGATGATTTCAGCTGTTTGCTTTCTACTGCTTGGAGCACCGGATGTGGCAATGGCAGAAGCTGCGGTCAGTACCTTTTCAACGGTATTCCTTATCATATGCTTTGAAAAATACTTCAGCCTGGTGACAACTGTAAACTATGAACCACCACAGGAAAACCCAATCATAGCCAAGCTTAAGAAACGTGGTGTTGCAGTGGCTTTTACCCTTGTTATCTGTGCATTATTCATATTCTTTATACCCAACTCACCTGCAAATACATTCGTCAAGGACAAATATATCGCATCTTTCATGAATGATGTTGGAGGCGAAAACTCAGTCACCGCAATATATCTCGGCTATAGAATGTATGATACTCTCTTTGAAGCCCTCATGCTCTTGGTGAGCGTGGTCGCCGTCACCCATATGTCCATGTTTAATGAATCACTCCCTGACAATGCAAGCCAGCTTCGTGGTGTAAGCAAGTCTGACAAAATAGCCATTTACACTGTTCGAATAGTTTGCTCCGGGATTTTATTATTTGGAATTTATCTCATTTTCAATGGACATATTTCTCCAGGGGGTGGATTTCAAGGAGGTGTCGCTGTGGCAAGCTTCTTTGTATGCAAATATCTTATACATAATATAGATGATATGCAATACAAGACTCTGATGATAGTGGAAAAGCTCATTTTCGCTGCAATAATTTTACTTGCTACCAGCTTTATACTAATGGGTATTCACATACACTTCCCACAAATGAAGCAGCTTTACCTCATATTGATGAATTCCTTAATTGGAATGAAAGTTGCCTGCGGATTCATGGTGATATTTTACAGGTACATAGCCTTTGAAAGGAGATAAAATGCTGGGAAATATTATTGAACTAACTGCCATTACTGTGTTTTTTATAAGCTTTTATGGACTCATCACCAGCAGGGGAGTTATAAAATCCATCATATCCATCGGAATTATGGAAGTGTCAATTGTCGTATTTTTCTTAAGCTTCGGTTATGAAAAGGGAATAAAACCGCCAATCGGGCAAGAAATAGTGAACGCAGCAGACCCATTACCCCAAGCTCTGGTCATCACTGCCATTATAATCGGCGTAGCTCTAACAGCGGTGAACCTGACTATGCTCATATCTTTAAAGCGGGAATTCAATGCAACGGAATGGGATATATTGAAAGACCGTACTCATCCTGAATTTAATAAAAATATATAGGAGAAGAAGCTTGCTGACTTATTTTGTCATCGTACCCTTATTGACTGCGGTATTTTTATATGTGTTTTCATCTGCAAAAATTGTAAGAATAATAGCCATTATAGCCCAAGCTATTTTAGCTAGTTTTGCGACGCAGCTCTTTTTTCTGTGTAAAAAAGGAGATATAATAACAACAATCGGCAACTACGAAAGTGTACTGGGTATCACTTTGAGAGCGGACACATTATCATCTGTTTTCGTAGTGCTGGTGACATTCGCTTTTTTTATAGCAGCTCTATATAGTCTAAACGAACAACAAAACAAGCTCTTTTGGTTACTTCTCTTCATATGGGAAGGCTTGCTAATAGGAATTTTTCTCACGCGAGACCTGTTCAATGTTTTTGTTTTGATGGAAGTAGCCATGGTTGTTGTTTCTATACTAATCATGTTTAACCGCGACAACCGCTCCATGTATGATGGGATGTTTTTCCTCATGGTAAACATTGTTGTCATGCAATTTTATCTCTTTGGAGTGGGTTATGTATATAAACTAACCGGTGTCCTTGATATGGAAGCTGCTGCTCTGGTTCTTTCCGAAATAGATAAATCATCGTTGATATTGCCATTTGCCTTGATTATGACAGCTGTTGGACTCAAATGCGCTCTGGTTCCTTTATATAGCTGGCTTCCCAAAGCCCATGGTACAGCAGGAGCGCCGTCTGCCATATCTGCGCTTCTATCTGGAGTGCATATCAAATCCGGTGTTTATCTTTTTATGCGGATTATACCGATATTCCAAAATATTGATGCTTCATGGTTTTTCCTATGGGCTGGTATACTAACGGGAATTGTGGGTTTTATATTTGCCATGTCCCAATCGGATATTAAACTGGTTCTTGCTTATCATACAATATCCCAAATCGGAATGATAGTCGCCAGTCTTAGCATAGGAGACAGCTACTCGTATATGGGTGGTTTGTATCACGCCATCAACCATGCCTTATTCAAAGCAGCGTTGTTTCTCAGCGCAGGGGTTATATATGAAGCGTATGGCACTCGGAATGTATATGAAATAAGGGGGGTATTCAAGCGATTTCCTCTGGTTGGAATGGCAACTGCAATGGCTATATTAGGAATAACCGGAGCACCCCTGTTCAATGGAAGTATATCAAAATACTTCATAATGTCTGGCACGAATCGTATCACCAGTTTTGCGCTGACATTCATCAATTTAGGTACAATTGTGTCTTTTATTAAATACTCAACGATGCTATACGGTAAATCGGATTTTGCAGGAGAGGCTGTGAAAATCAGCATAAATAAGCAACTGTCAATATTCATACTCGGCTTGTTATGCTTTGTTGGCGGCATACTGGGCGAGGAATTTATCGAGTTTTTGTTCAATGTGCAGGTGAGCGTAGATGCCGCTGGCTACTTACAAAAGGTTGCCTACTTTGTAGCTAGCGTTGTTGTAGGATACTTTATATACAAATATTTTGTACTAAAAAGCTCCCTACTAAAACGCATAAAAGAAATCGACCTAGGCTTTCGAGCAATCTGCGTATCAATCGGCGCATTTTTCGCCTTTTTACTAATAGCAGCGAAATTTAGTGTTGGGTAGCAAAGAATAAACGATAAAATCAGAGCATATAGCTTATTTATAAAACAATCGCTATGATGATGCAAATGGTTGCTATTATGGCGCGAATGGTAATACTGCCACAATTCGTGCCATAATAGCAACCATTTGCGTTGAAACGTACACAGTACGATATAACTATGCTATCATCAGTATGCAAGGAAAAAAAGCATTCGGAGATTAAGCGAATTTTATTAAAATTGAGCTAAACTAACTAACCAAGAAAGGAGCATAGATGAGTGATGCCTATGGAATGAGTAGTATGGAGTTAATTTGTCAAATATTAGTTTGAAAATTGATAAAGCAATCAGCAGATAAATGATGTATTAATATAGTTTTAATTAATATACATTCAATTTAAAGTATTTAGGAGAAACACAATGAAAAAAATCGTTACTTTATGTCTTGTTATTACAATTATTGTCGGAGCTTCTGGTTCAATTACATCAGCAAACACTACAATACCAGACAATCTAGATACGGACAATGCGATAGAAACTAGCGAATATACGCACCTTTTTACCACAACTAGATCACAAAATGAAATTGACCAAGATTTTGCTGATATTAAAGTCAAACATATTGCAGAACTTGAAAATGAATTAAACGGAAGAGGTGTTGAATATGAGTATTATTATGAATACTTTTCATCAGTATTAAAGACATTATCAGGTGAAGCTGGGAATCAACTCTCAGGAGGATATCAATTTCCTACAGGTGGTGGTTTCTTTCACACGAATTCTGGGGGACCAAAACCGACTGGTAGTATTTCTGTACCGCTTCCCTTTCCATGGAATTTTATATCAATATCTTTTAGTATCAATCTAGGCGTTAACGGAGCATCTGGTCAGTTTTACAATGTGCCTGACAACACAAACTATTTTAAGCTATGGATTGATAAAACAGTTCAAGTACAACCATATGTAGTTTGGTACAGATTGTTAGATACAAATGATGCATGGCAGGTATGGTCTTCTGGTTCAACAACAGTTGAAATAAGTTGCTCAGGTTATGCAAAAAAAGTATAATATCACTCGAAAACTGCTGTATGTAGCATTGCTGATTACTTTGATAATTGGAATAGGTCTTGGGCTACTGACAAATAAATTTATATTGAGAGTAGAAGACGTATCATTATCTCGTGGTACATATATTGCGGGAGACCAGCTCTCACCTAATGCGATCTATCTAGTAATCGAAACAACAGATAACTATTATGTCTTGTATAGGCAGTTTGAATTAATTGAAATAGGTACTTTTTCAATACAAGAGAGGATTATCGGTTTATTGGTATCTGATGGAGAAGAGTATAGTAAACATATTTATCAACAAAATGAGGATACGATTTATTTGCTTAATCATGATGGAACTGTAACAATGTTTATTAGAATTGCACTTATTCCAACTTTCATTAATATAGAAGAGTATGTGCATTTGCTTCCAGGAAGAGATAGTGAATAAGGTCGAAATATATCAAGCGCGAATGGTAGCATAACTACCGTTCGCGCTATATTTCAAACTGTGTTCAGCTAGATTCTAATGTTTGACTACCTCCACTCGCATTTCGATGCTATCTCTACCGAGAAAAGCGAATGCTGTATGATATATTGTTTTGCCACGACCGATGTAGCTATCACTGTAGCCCCTCTCGACGATTTGTGTCATTGCTTCGTCTAAGGTAGCATCAAACAATGCTTGTATCTCATTTGTATTTATCTCAGCAGTGGGCGGACTCTTGTACTTAAACTACATTACATAGACTTTATCTTCAAGCTCCAGCACAGCGTCAACTCTACCTCTGGATACCGATACCTCCATATCCATGTCAAAGCCTTCTTCGCTATACATTGTACTCAAATGCTCCAAAATGGAGCTTTCCAGCACTTCAGGCGATTTGTTAGATACCCTGCTCATGTCTAATCTGATGACAGGATGCGTTTCAAAACAAAAAGTGTCATCCTGAACGCTAGTATCAATTATTCCAGCTTCGCACCAATTGTCAACGGCTTTGTCTATTACTTTTTGCATTTCTATACAACCCCTTTTAAATATGCTATCAGCTTGTGTATAACCGTACATATGCATTTTTTACTGGTTTTACATTGTTACGACTGAGAGGGATCTTAATTCCACTTGACAAGAGCAAATGGTCGCTATATATGCAATCGATTTTTAATAAATTAACGATATAAGACCGATGACATAGAATGAAGCTATCAGCTGGTAGCTCATCAAGTAGCTCGGTAATAGTCTTGCGGATACTAATGGTTTCATATTCTGTATGTATGTAAGCGAAATGAGACTGCTTTTCTATGTAATGGATATGTATGTACGGAATTGTTGTAGTTATAGAATCGTTACTGATGAATAAGCCAGGGGTGAATCTTGTACCCATTAATGATAATGCTTTTTCCAGAATCGGAATGAAAGCAGTCACAGATAGAGGCTTAATCAGATAATGTAAGGCATCAACATCATAGCCACTTAAAGAATACTGTTTATGCGATGTTAAAAAGAGAAGTTGAATTGATTTATCGGTTTTTCGGATAATTGTTGCTAGGTCAATACCAGTAAGCTCCTTTAACTCGATGTCTAGTATAGCGAGATCGTAAATACCATTTTCCCAAACCATGAGAAAAGCTTCAGCACTAGCGAAGCAAGATATTTCCACATGAACACTTCGTTCTTTTGCCCAGTCATGTATAGCATCAGATATTTGAGTTTGGATGGGTTCTTCATCCTCGCAGATAACTATGCGCATTATTATACCTCCTAAACAGTAGGCTAGTGACTACAATATCAATTGTTGGTGGAGCTGTTGCTAAGTTCGTTTGCTGATACGAATGGAAGTATAACATGAGTTTCAAAAACTCCGTTTCTTCCATCGCTTTTTATTATGCCATGATATTTTGCCACTATGGATTCCACATATGAAAGTCCCATACCGTGGCGACCGCTCTGTTTCACTGTCAAAAATTTATCTCCATCTCTTTTAAGCTCTCCGTTAAAACTATTTTTTATGGAAAGTACTAGGTTTTTTCCTTTTACAAGGAGAGAAAAATGTATGAACATAGGTTGATCAGATTCTGTCATTCGCTGGCAAGCTTCAATTGCATTATCGAGCAGATTCCCAGCAATGGCGCATAAGTCATTGGCATCGATTAGGTTTCCTTCTGGATATACAGCATGGATGCTGATTTGAATATCAAGAGACTGAGCAAGCCAAAGTTTTGAACTTACAACAGAGTCAAGTACGAGGTTACCTGTTTGCAAAGTAGCTTCTGCTCGAATTGGAACATCGGCTATATTGTCAATATAATTTAGAGATTGCTCTATTAGTCCATTTTCTACCAAACTTCGAAGAGCAGTCATATTATTAAAATAGTCGTGACGCCATTGGCGTATATCGGAATATACAGTATCAATTTCTGCAAAAAATCTAGATTCAAGCTCCAGCCGTTGGAGTCGAGTATTAAGCTCTATGTTTCTTGATTCTTCTTTCACAAAGAGCTCGTATATAGTGAAAACAACGATGATTAGCAACAAAAGACCAAGAGCTAGCCAAGTTGCAATGCTGTTTCCTTCAACTCCTAAAAGAGGTATATTACTGTAGAGAAATATAAGGCATATCCATGTAATGACTGCAGCCACAATTAATATCAAGGTTGGTAATGTTTTTATATTTCGAAAGCTAAAGTGTTTTTTTGAAAGGATATAAAATATTACAACTTGCAATGCTTTTATTAAAATGATAGCTAAAAACCGTGCGTCCTCTTGATATATTATAGTGTATTCTATGCTTGTTCCAATAGCAATGGAAGCTAATCCCGCTCCAGCTAGTGAGGTACCCAAGGATACTCCCCAAATGAGTACAATACCAAATAATTTTTGCCAAAATGGTTCTTTCATTATAGTAAAAATGTATATAAACATAATCGAGAACAGTATAATATCATAAAATGGGAGATACAAAAAAGTAGCTAATAACCCCCATATAATAAAACAGACCAGAGCAGGAAAAGCTGATTTTGAATTAGCTGTCTTTTTTGTAAAACGATGGTCGATAAAATATATATGGGCACTTGATTCGATCATGACAGCTAGAGATTCAATGAGTATCCATTTTAGATTCATAATATAACTCCAGAATTATGTATGAAACCTATTCATACTATAAATAAGCACTTTTGATTTGTTTGTCGATTAAAAAATACAGCGTTTGGCTTCGAAAAGCACAGCACCTCGCAACACAGAGTTATCTAAGAGTGATAGGATAAAATTATTATACAGATATTGGTCATATTATAGAACGCAACATATAGAAACCACTGTCAGTAGTTTCTATATGTTGATGTACTGTGGTGCAGAGTTGCGGATAAAGTATCATTTTGTTAGTTTGTGAGGTATCAGCGGTTGATACCATCCATACATACTTGCTAACCCTGCGCCTAGTGTTGCTGTATTGAGAATAAGTTTTGCTACTAATTTGTTGATTTTCTTTTTCATGGATATATTCCTTTCATATTTATAATGCTTTTACTTGACAGTGTCAATATAGCAAAAAGTGCTAGCAATATGTTAATTATGGTGCGAATGGTAGCTATTATAGCGCGAATGGTAATTGTTTTACCGTTCGCGACATTTTTCATCTAATTCGTGCCGAAATTCACATTGAAATTATTTAACGTGCTATCATCATGCCATACGAAGAGGGAAGCATATGTAAGAGATGTACATTGGGTAAGTATTATTTTTCTATATAGCATAACTTACATATATCTTAGAAAGGAGTGTGAAAAAGTGATGGTTCTTATGGGGAGATGTGATAGTTATTTAACTATCATTGCATATAAAATGGCATCATTTGCCAAAGTGGACGATAACTGATACAATGGCTAGCAGTCTAGTTATCAGTTTCGTTCACTATGGTAAATGTGATATAAGATATGGAGGTAATAATGAAAAAACTAATTATACTATTTCTTATGTTATCGTTGATGATTGGTGTACTGTCTGCATGTAATAGCTCACCTGCAGTATCAAATAGTTCGCCAGATAACTCGCAAGAAAGCACTAGTGTTGGTTCATCAGGTTTTGATAGACAGGTGACAGGATATGTTGAGCTGGTTGCGCTGACGTACAACCAAACAATGGCTTTTTCCGATGGTATGTGTGCTGTCATAGTGGGTAACCCGAATGATTTGTCAGAATCTACATTTGGATTCGTTGACGAAAGTGGAACATTAGTTATTCCAACTATTTATGATTGGGCGCATAATTTTTCAGAAGGTTATGCTGCTGTGCAACTTGATGGTAAATGGGGCTTCATTGATAAGAAAGGTGATGTGATTATACCATTAACATATGACTGGGCACATCCTTTTTCTGAAGGGCTGGCTGCTGTTTTGCTCAATGGAGAGTGGAGCTACATCGATATAAATGGTGATGTGGTAATCGCTTTTGAATATGCGATTAACGATGTGTTGCCACTTGGATCATTTTCAGAAGGATTGGCTCGAGTAGCTTTCCAAGAAAGGGAAGGATTGGGCAAAATCAGCTATATTGATGCTTCGGGAAATGTGATATTGTCATTAGATTATGAAAACGCAGGTGACTTTGTTAATGGCAGAGCTTCGGTTTCCCTTGATAAAAAATGGGGTTTTATCGATAAAGAAGGCAATGAAGTTATTGCACCAATATATGATTGGGTTACAGATTTTACGGATGATGGGATAACAGCAACCTGGCTTGCTCATGATCCTTCTAGCAGTAGACTTCCTATAGTGTCAAATGGTAAATGGGGGTATATTGACAAAAACGGTGAAGAGATTCTGCCATTCATATATGACGATGCATATAGTTTTGATAATGGTGTTGCTGTGGTTAACGTTGAAGGAAAATACGGATATATAGACTTTGATGGAAATGAAGTGTTACCATTCGTATATGACAATGCTAGCTCTTTTTACAATGGTGCAGCAATTGTAGTGGTTAATGGCAAAGGAGCTTATGGTGTACTAGGTGATTTCATGCTAATAGATGCATCTGGCAATGTAATAGCAGAGCTACCATATGATATAGTAGTATATAGAAGCTTCGGCAATGTTGCAGCAGTAGCGGTTTTCGATTCTCCCGATTCATACGATATGTCAACTGCAAAATGGGGCTTTATAGCATTTACTTATGATTAAATATATACTCTGTGGAAAAAGAAAATGAGAATCTTAACATTCATAATTGTTGTTGTTGCACTTGCAACAAGCGTGATGATAACAGCTTCGGCTAGAGCACTTATAGCTAATTTTGAAGGATCGTGGTCTGGAAATAGGGAAGGTTATTTTGCTTTTTCAGAAAATAAAGTTGGATACCCAGTTACTTACATATTTATAGCGTTTGAAGGTGAGTTTGATGATGCTGATCTTTTATTGAGTCCTGGGTATACAATGGTTTCAGTAATGCGGACGAAAAACACAGCAGCATTATTGTCAACCGGACTTTTTCCAATATCAGCCAAAGGCAGCATTTATGTTTCCTAGTGTATGTGATGCTAAGTAAAGGCTATAGCTCTGAAATGATGTGCGCATCTCGAGTACGATTTTAATGGGGTGCGCATATCACTCTATTACTGGAACGGTTGATCTAAAACGATAGTATAAATAACATTGTATACGAATTAAAGGGGTGAATCATTGTGAAATTGAAACATATGTACATAGCTATGTTGTTAAGCATGACTATAATAGCGACAGGATGTAATAACCTAATCGAATTAATCGATAATTCCACTAGACCTCGATCAGAAATTGTTGCTGTGGGGTACTCTATGGAACAAATGGGTATAAACAACATATACAAAATGGCAGGAAATAACGATATAATTATGCTAATACAATTTGATGTTGATGATGATGTGACAAACAGGGAAAAAAGATGCTTCGAAATATTTGATCATAATTTGGAATTTGTTAAAAATATAGATTATGAGCTATACCTCGAGGGCAATAAATTGGGGTTTCTCCAGGTATATCTCACGTCAGATGGAGGTTTTTGGTTGACGGAAAGATCCTATGATGGGCACGGAGACCCTGAATACCTCAGGTACTTCGATGGTAATGGTGCTGAAGTCTTTACGATAAATATGCTAGAATCATTTGGAGACAATTTTAGGCTTATTGGTATAGATAACGAGGGGAATGCATACTTAACCAATCCGTATAAATCGCGTGCCCAAACAGAACCTACAATCCTTTATGTTATTAATAAAGAGGCAGAAATGTCAGTCGCAGTAGATTATGAATTCTCGTTTGTATTGCGTGTGGCGAGCCTTGTTGACGGAACCGTGCTTATACTTAATGATGCGAAAATATATAGGCTTTACAATGGAGAGCTGGAGCTGCTGTTCGATTTTGGAGAAACCTCTTTTAACGAAATATTAGCAGGCTCTGAGAACACTATTTACCTCACGGAAAACCAGCGCATCCATATGCTTGACCTCGTTACGGGTGAAAAAATAGTTATAGCAGACTGTACTGACGAGGCGCCCTCATATAATTATAGTGATCTTGTATACACTCCTGACGGCGAACTATATGCCCTCCTACAGAGCAGGGTGGTGAAGCTGAGCTTAAACGAAGGAAACGGTGGTGATGACGAAGCCAATCGAACAGTTATCACAGTGGCGACATATGCGACAGAGCCGGCGTTCGCCCAATGGGCGAGCGATTATAACCAGAGTAATGGAGAATACAAGCTTGAGATTGTGGACTACAGCAAGTACGATAATGCAAACAACATATACGGAGCCATATTCAGGCTGAACTTGGACATTATTACAGGGAACACACCTGATATATTCATATGGGGTCAGACTGCAAACATGACTGGCTTCAACCCCTCTGTGTACATGAGCAAGGGCGTGTTCGCTGATATTTACGAATATCTCGATGGAGATGCAGACCTCGCGAGGGAATCGTTTTTGCCGAACCTGCTGGAAGCGGTGGAAACATCCGAGGGTGCTCTATATGAGCTGCCTATTGAGTTTATAGCGCGAGTGCTGGCGTGCGGGAGAGACGAAATCGGGCTGGACAGCTGGACCTTGGAGGAGTTTTTCCAAGAGCACGAGAAACGCTCCGATGCCGATATCGCTTTCGGAGCGGGCGCGGAATCCTTGCTGTATATGTTTCTGGTGAACAATTCGGACGAATACATAGACTGGGCCGCAGGAAGCTGCAATTTCGAGACTGAGGGTTTTGTGGAGCTGCTGAAATTCTGCAAGACGCAGGTACTGGAAGAGAACGCTGATTATGGATTGTCCGTTGATTTGATAGCCGATGGCAGGCAGTACCTATACCGCAATACCATTGCGAAAGTGTCCGATATCCAGAAATTCAAAGCCAACTTTCTGGGGGAGGTTACTTTCATTGGATACCCGACCTCTTATGGACGCGGAAACTCGTTTCTCATCCAAAGGAGTACATCGATATCGGAGTACTCGGAACACAAGGATGTTTGCTGGGAGCTCTTGCGAGGGTTCTACGAGGAAAGCTACCAGAAGAGCCAGACCTCCTACTTCCCATCAAACTTGTCAGCCTTGGAGGACAAGCTTGAAAACTCAGCAGACTACTACGAAAGCGGTTCGGGAGTGCGGTACAGCACTGGCAACGACTATTTTGAGGTTATATACACCGATGCAACGCTGGAGGAAACAATTCAAGTAAGGGATCTGGTATACTCGCTGGATAGGGTATCGAGGCACAACAACTATTTGTTGGAAATTATCATGGACATAGCAGCTCTGTATTTCTGCGACGAGCGGAGTGCTGAAGAAACAGCAAGGCTAATTTCAAACAGAGTTTCAATCTTCTTGAGCGAACAGAGCTGATAGATATAGGGTCACTTGATTTTAGAAAACGTAGGAGACTTCATTAATGGCAGAGATTCGGCAATGTAGCAGCAGTAGCGGTTTTCGATTCTCCCGATTCATACGATATGTCAACTGCAAAATGGGGCTTTATAGCATTTACTTATGATTAAACATATACTCTGTGGAAAAATAAAATGCTGAAACAAGGGATAAAAACCCTAGTTTCAGCATTTTATAATTGTCTATTTCTTATATGGTTGCGTTTTCTTTGTCGTAGAATTCGCGGCTGTATGCGTAGAATTCGGTGATACCATTCCAGAAGACTTCGGGGTCGCGAGCGTTTACAGATGCGTAAAAACCGCCTTTGGGAGCGAACAGGTCAACGGTGGCTCTCACCAGCTTAACAAGCTCCTCCTTCGTGGGTGTGGTACCCATGGTGAGACCTTCGATACCACCACCGAAACCGAAGTAATTGCCATATTCCTTTTTCAATGCCACAGCATCAATTGCTCTACGTTGAAGTTGCATCAGATTTACACCCAGCTGTGCAAAGTATGGAGCAAAGCGCATCATGTTTCCGCAAATATGAAAATCGAAAACCACATCCTTTGACTTCACATGGTCGATGAACCTTTTGGTTGGCTCCATTAGCATATCTTCCAACATAGCTGGAGAGAAAAATGTATCTTTTTCATTACTCCAATCATCGTGATAAGTTAGATGATTTATGGGATACAGTGCCATTAGCCTGTCGAATTGTTCAATTTCGTGGTCAATGAATGCTTCGAAAAAGGCTTTACAAGCTTCTGGCTCTGTAGCGAAAGCTATCATAGCTTCTGTATAGCCACCCATTATAGAGACGAAGCGTTCTGTGCATCCTAAGCCTATGTCAACAGCTAACACCTTGTTGGGGTCATATCTATTTTTCATGTAATCTTCGTGAAATGTTGTCCAATCCCAATCATCGAAATTTGGAAATTTTACACATTTTTCCCAATCGGTTACATCCTCACATTGGACAAAACCTGGAGTGAGCATCGGTCCTCCTGCGGAATGCACATATGTCCACTCTGTTTCGAACCAATCTGTGAATGTGTAGTCACCGGTTTTTGGACTGGTGAAGTCCATTGCTACGCTTTGTCCTTTTACTGCGTCTGTTGGTCGTATCATATCGTTGGGGCTGATGGATTGAACCTCCATGGCGCGCAATGGAACCCACATTGGTTTATTGAGCTGTGCAGAGCGTTTATAGTTTTCGATGATAGATATGGGGTAATCAAACTTGGGATAAGTTGTTTCACCGAAAGGGCTTGTTACAGTATATTTCGGAGCGTCAGGGTCTCCATAATCATAACGTTTGTATTCCATACATCGTACCTCCAAATAATTTATGCGAAATCTGAATAGAGTATATGTTATATTTTGATATAATGCAAGGGAGGAGTAGATATAAACAAGAAATGGGCATAGGTATTGGCGCATACCTATGAAGGCTGGCTAAAGGCAACAACGAAAAGCGCAGCGCATATGTTTATGAAATAGCAATGGATTACTACAGAGCCATTGAAATGGGAGCAGCATCCAATGCAAATGCAATTATTGCAATACCTTTCTATGGCAGCATAATAGGTTAGCAAGCGAATAACATAGCAAACAACCGAATAACAGCAAACAGCAATGCAGACCAGAAAGTCAGCGATGCTTTTTTTTGCTTTATTAGCATTACTAATATAATTATAAAATGCTGAAACAGGGGGTAAGAACCTTAGTTCCAGCATTATATAATTATCGTAGAATAGTAATAAACTAGTAACTGCAATGCTTGACACATTAATTGAAATATTATATAATGCTGAAACATGGGTTAAAAACACTAGTTTCAGCATTATATAATATGTGAGGTATAACATGATTGGCAGAGTTGAAGAGCAGAGTGTTTTAAATGAGTTGGCGATGAGCGGAGAATCGGAGTTTGTTGTTGTATATGGACGCAGACGAGTGGGGAAGACTTACCTTGTTCGTGAAACATTTAACAACGAGTTTTTTTTCAGTTACACCGGCATTGCTAATATAAAAGCGCATCAGCAAAGGAGCGAATTTGTTAAAGCACTTAAAGAACATGGGTGGGTCTCAAAAGATGATGGTTTCGATGCATCAAAAAATTGGTTTAACGCATTTGATGCTCTGCGGGATTTTATATCAGCTGCCAGTATTAAAGAACGGATTTTGATTTTCATTGATGAACTGCCCTGGATGGATAATAAAAAGTCAGATTTTGTTCCAGCACTGGAAAACTTTTGGAATGGTTGGGCATCGGGGCATAAACATATAATGTTGATAATATGTGGGTCGGCTGCATCATGGATTACCAAAAAAATATTCAGAAACAAAGGTGGACTATATAATAGGACGACACGGCAGATTTCGTTAAAGCCATTTACATTAGCCGAATGTCGTGAATACTATGAAAGCAGGGGCATTTCGATGAATACCCAGGATATTATTGAAAGCTATATGATATTTGGAGGTATACCCTATTATCTAAGGTTGTTAGAAAGACGTTACAGTTTGGCATTGAATGTTGATAATATTTGCTTTTCCGAAGATGCTCCCCTGCGGTACGAGTTTGAACGGTTGATGGACACATTATTTTCCACTCCAGGTAAGCATATTGAAATACTTGAAGCTTTATTCGCGAAAAAGCAAGGTTTAACTCGTGAAGCCATTTCTAACTCCATAAATTTCGGAAATGGTGGGAACTTGACTAGAATCTTGTTAGAATTGGAAGAGAGTGGGTTCATACGCAAATACAAACCATTTGGTACTGGAAAGAAAGATGCAATATACCATTTGGTCGACTTTTTTACTTCTTTTCACCTGACGTTTATGCGTAGTACAAATAGCGAAAAATTTTGGAGTTCGTTTATCGATAATGCGAGACATCGAGCGTGGAGTGGATATGCCTTTGAGCAGGTATGCCTTGCTCATATAAATCAAATTAAGAAGGCACTGGGGATTACTGGTGTTCATACTGATGTGTCATCATGGGTAAGTCGAGGAAACGGAAAAGGAGCGCAGATTGATTTAGTCATAGATCGAAACGATAGAGTTATAAACCTATGCGAAATGAAGTTTGCAGTGGGGCAGTATGAAATAACAAGCTCATATGACCTTGAGCTAAGGAACAAAGTCGAGGCGTTTCGTAGTGCAACAAAAACAAAAAAAGCTCTGCACCTTACCATGGTGACCACATACGGAGTGAAACCAGGTAAATATGCCAGCACAGCGCAAGCAGAAGTAAATATGCACGACCTAATCGATGGATGAGACAGCAAGACTAATTTCAAACAGAGTTTCATGAACGCGGGGACGGTGCTTTTGTTCATTTTTGAACAAAAGTACCGTCCCCGTGTATATTCTGTGGAAATATAAAATGCTGAAACAGGGGGTAAAAACCTTAGTTTCAGCATTATATAAATTTTTCCTTCTTATTTCGCTGCGTTTGCCGTGTCGTAGAAATAGCAGCTGTGTGCGTAGAATTTGGTGGTACTGGGGTATTAAAAACCCAGGGAATTTATAAACATTTTTTGGAAGTCGTCGTCGTCTGCTAGTTCGATGGCTTGGACGGATTTTACTACTTTTTCCATTTGGGCACGTAGGTCTGTGTTAAGGAGCAATGCAGCACCGCCGGAATGGGAGGTGTTGCCCACAAAACTGACTTTTCCACGAAAAGACTCTGGGAGCATTTTCAAATCCAGCAGGCTGCTCTCTTTTAGATGATAGCCAAAAGAACCTGCTATTTCCACCCGCTCTATATCATCTGGGCTTATATTCCGTGCCATCAACATGGCATCGATACCGGTGCGAACGGCTCCCTTTGCCAGTTGCAATTGGCGAATGTCATTTTGTGTGATTGCCACATTTTCTGTGATATGGAACTCTTTAGATTTATCGCTGAAACGACCTGTCTTACCAATGATACCCACTCGCACAAGCTCGCCTATGGCATCTAAAAGCCCACTGCCACATATTCCCACAGCGGGAGCGTTGTTTATGGTGGAGTATATAAATGTGCCGTCATCATTGAATTGAAAACGGTCGATGGCACCCTTTGATGCTCGCATTCCTTGGGAAATATTCATTCCCTCGAAAGCGGGACCCGCTGCTGTGCTTGTGGCAACCAGCTCTCCATTCATGGCAAGGACCATTTCGCCATTTGTTCCGATGTCTATGAAAAGCGTTGTTTCTGCTGTATGGGAAAGCCCTGATGCCAGTATGCCCGAAGTGATGTCTGCTCCCACAAAGGCAGAAATAAATGGGGGCAGATAAATGTCGCCACCGATGCGTAGGCTGTCCGCTTCTTGGTATCTGCCACCTGTTAGAGCTGGTGTATAGGGGTATTTACCCAGCGAGGTGGGGTCTTTGCGGACTGCTAAATGGAGCATGGTGGTGTTTCCGCTGTAGACGGCATCTTTGATGTCGTCGTTGGAAATACCTATTTCCGCTGACAACCGCATAAGCACATCGTTTAGAGCATCTGTCAATGCAAAATAAAGGGTGTCAAGGGAATCGCCTTCTCCTGCTAATTGAATGCGAGATAATACATCCTGGGCATATTGCGCTTGCGGGTTCAGTAGGCTTTCGCTTGCTTCTTCTTCACCTGTTGTTAGGTTTACCAAAGAAACAACCAATGTAGTGGTACCGATGTCCACTACGAGACCGTAACCGCTGTCAAACATGGGTTTCAAATCATATTGGAAGCTTCGTCCCGATGAAAGAATTTGCAAGCTTCGATTCTGAGCTTGGTTCATCAAGGTGTGAATCTCTGTATCAATCAAAAGCTCCGTTTCGCAAGCTAATACTATTTCATCATTCACACTAACTTCGCACTTCCCACAAGTGCCAGTACCATTGCAGGGAGATTCAAGATATACTTCACAAAGCCTCGCAGCCTCCATTATCGTTGTTCCCAGAGGTACTTCTATTTCGATGCCTTCGTTAACAAAAATAGCCTTTACCAATTCCTAACTCCTAACTCCTAATTCCTAATTCCCAAGCCCTAACTCCCAATACCTAGTTTAGCACGTTGGGTGAAAGCGGCTATGTTCTTTAGAGGTGTTGCAGTACCTAAGCCGCAAGCTGGGGCTAAGATGTCGATACCGTAGCGAAGCAGGATGTCTGTGTTGCGTATTACACCTTCGGGGTTGCCTTGTTCCAATCTAATGGTACTCAGGTTGCCCATGGTGGTAAGTTCGGGGTATTTGCTTTTTAAGTTACGAAGATTAACCATTGCATCGGTGCTGATGGCATCGCTTTTTATTTCGGAAACGTGTTGGGATACGCTGGACAGCTGTCCACAGATATGGACGATGACTGGTGTGCCAGTTGCTCTTATACCATCTGCGAGCTTGTTTATATAAGTAACGGCATATTCCTCGAAAAAGCGAGGACCTAGTATCTCTCCAGTTGCCGTGGGGTCTGCGATGCATATTATGTCAGCACCGCTCTCCCTGAGTACGAGGGCATAACTGATGAGCCAATCTGTGATGGCTGTGAGAACTTTGTGGGCGTTATCCTTGTCTTTTCGCAATTCCTTTAAAAAAGTCATGGGGTCTACAAGGGAAGCAGCTGTTGATATGGGACCGGTGATACTGCCTATAACTGGCATATCGCCGCCGGAGAGCATATGTATCGCTGATGCAGTTACTGCAACTCGAGGGTTGTCTCCTGCTGTTTCTGGTAATTCAATGAGTGCTTCAGAAACAGAGGCGAAGCGTTCCTTGTTTATTTTTGGCTCGCAAACAAGGGAGCCTAAATCGATGATGCTACCTAGAGCTTCCGCTTCCACTGTCATGCAAAAGGGGACACCGTAATTTTCAAATCCCGTTAGCTCTGCTATGTCTTTTGCGAGGAGAGCCATCAACTCGGCATCGGTATGTCCATCGGGCAATACATGACCTGTATGTTCCATCACTTCAACGATGGCTGAATTGAGCATACCCCCAGGACATATGACGGGAGCTCTATCGGCACTTTCTCCCCGAAGCTTACGGAGCAAGCGCTCTTTTGGTGTATATAAATCATTTGTCATTGATATTTTTCCTTTCGATTTGCTGAGTCTTAATTCCTATTGCTGAGTCTTAATTTCTAACTCCTAATTCCTCACTCCTAATTGTACTTCCCAGGTTTGTGAGCGTGTGCCACTTCCACCATTGCCAAAACATTTGCTATGGGAGTGCTGGTGGGAACGCTGCAACCTGGCATTATTGCATATGGGTATCCATCCAGCTTTACAACGAGATCCTCGTAAAATGCCCGAACATCAGCGGGTGTCTGGTCGAGTATCACGCTTACTGGGTCGGCATTTCCGCCTATAACTGCTCTACCATTTAACACTTGGGCAGCTTTTACTATGTCAACTTTGTGGTCAACGGAAAGAATATCCACATTGGTATTTGCAATCAAGTCAATACGGTCATCGATGTTTCCACATATGTGTAGTGAAGTGTGAAGCCCTCTTGATTTGTACCAATCATATACTTTTTTCAAATAGGGCGCAGCGAACTCTTCGAAGACACGTTTAGAAATCATGTCACCTGACGCTGTTGGGTCTGCACAGCTGCCGATGGTGGCACCTATGTCGATGAATTCATCTTGTGTATATTTGAATACTTCAAATGTGAATTCCAACAGAGCGTTCACAGCTGGTTTATCTCGAAGACAGGCTCGCATGAGCTTTTCTTCACCATAAAACAAGCCAGCTTGGGTAAACACACCCCAAGTGTGAACATAGTTGTTATATACACCATTACCCATGTCGAATAAATATCGAGCCGATTCCAAAGATTTTTGATAATGGTGATAGTTGCGTATACGGCTTAGATCGATTTTATCAATATCCGATATGTTTTCTATCATGGGTTCATCCACATCTGGAGAACCGTGCTCTCGAAACTTTATTTTACCGCCCAGGGCTTCCGGTAGGAGGGTTCCGCTCATAGAGCCACTGAGATGGTCGGTGCCGTTTTTGCTCACCACATTGTATTCAAATTGAGCCTGCTCCAGGGGGTCGAGATTTGCAAATTGTTCATAAGTGTAGCCTGCTGCTCGAGAACTCACAGAGAAGACACTGGCTGTAGTGGGAAAGCGTTCAGGTGGAATCCGATTAATCACCGAGTCCATTACTTCACGTGCTGTGGCACTCATTTTGCAACCTCCATTCCCAGCAATGACTTTGCAAGCCTTACGGCTTCAGCGGCATTTTTAGAATACCCATCTGCACCGATTCTGTCTGCATATGCTTGGGAAATAGGTCCTCCGCCAACCATGACCTTGAATTTATCACGTAATCCCCGCTCATTTAGCAATTCGATAACCTTCGCCATATTTGTCATCGTTGTTGTCATTAATGTGGAAATCATGATTATTTCTGCGTTTTCCTCAATGGCACGGTCTATAAAGACATTGGGAGGAACATCGCGCCCAATGTCGATTATTTCAAAGCCACCTGCTTCGGTCATTATTCTAACTAGGTTCTTTCCGATGTCGTGGGTATCGCCCTCCACAACGCCGATTATCGCCCGTGGTTTCACAGCTTGTTCTTCGACTTTTATGTGGGGTTTCAAGACATCGAGCGCCCTGTACATGGCATCGGCACATAGTATTAGTTCGGGGACAAAGTATTCGCCATCTTCAAATAATACGCCTGCTCGCTCCATTCCATCGGCGAGTCCTGCGTCTATGGCAGCATATGCATCGAAGCCTTCTTCGATGACTTTTTTAGCTAGTTCTTCTGTCAAGTCCTCATCCATATCGAGCACTGCGTCAGATAATGCTTGGTGTAATTCTTGCTCTCGTGTCATAATATATCAATCCTTTCATCTGCTACGTCGGTCGTTTGCCTTATCCAGATACATATTCTGGTCTGCTATTGTTATACATTCTATCAAATTTTGTTCTTCTTCTTCTTTTGTTGCTATTCCAAGGGCGATGGACACATTAAATGGTGTGCCATCGGTATTTTTCTTTGCTACGACTTCTCTGATAGCTGCCACATGGACAGCCGCATCAGCTGATGAAGTGTTTGGCATGAGTATGACAAACTCGTCACCGCCGATTCGATAAGCGTGCATACCTACTGGACAGGCATCTCTGAGTATTTGTGCGATAATAATAAGCAAGCTATCTCCAGCAGAATGTCCTATGCTATCGTTTACAACTTTTAGACCATTTACATCGCCTAAAATAACAGAAAAGGGTAGAGATGACGGTTCATCTAAGTTTCTTAACGCCTGTTCATAGCTGCGCCTATTACCCAGGTTGGTGAGGGGGTCGATTCCTGCTGATTCCTCGATTCGGTCAATGAGTAGGCGGTATCTGGTAATGTCTGAAAAAATTGCAAAAGTGCCTATGTTTCTACCAATTTCGTCGGTTATGGGTCGTTCATTTAAGTTGTAATGGGATACTTGCTGGTCAATCATTAAGTGAAAATCCTGGTCGCCTGTTCCCACTACCCTTGAAACATCTGTTGTATTTTTTTCCAAGTTTAGTAGAAATTCATCAAATGAAATGTATGGGTCTCGAAGCTCCAGCACAGATATCCATTTGCGAGCGGATGGGTTCATTTCAACAATCATTCGGCTGTTGTTAAGTATGAAAATGTAGTCTTCAAGATAGGTGAAAATATTGTCGAGGGCTTGTATCAACAAATTGCTTTCATCTGATTTTGTAATACCTGCATAGGTGAATACCAAGGCAATGCTAAGACCTACCAAGGTTAAGTCCACATTTTGTGAAAATGGTGAAAATAAAACGATTGCATTGCTCAAGAGCGCAATCGCACTTCCAACTGCAAGAAGCCAAGAGGGTGCACGAAATCCTCTGGGTAGTTTTGTGTGATAATAAATGACAGTTATAATGGCAGAAATCATCATTACATATGAATATCCAGAATGAATCCAAAACCAAGTTCCTCTAACATTGTGAAGGATTCGCAATGGTTCGAATTGCAAGAAGTATATCTCAGCACGTATTAAGTTGTGCATTGGTGAAAATATCGCCAAGATTGCTGTGATGGTTGGAATAATTGATAAAAAACAAAAAAGCAGCGTTATTTTTCGTGAAAATTTAACGCTGTAGAATTGGTAGCTGAGCAAGAGCAGTTGCACGGGTGCAAAAGCAACGAAAACGAGTTTCGCATCAAAAATCCATAAAGCAAATTTTTCACTTTTTACAAGAAAATGTAAAGCAGCAAAGACTTGCCAACCTATTGTTATGAGGCACAAGCGAATCAGATATATTGTTATTAACTTACTTCTGTCTCTGATATATGCGAAAAATATAGTAAGCGCAACTATTACAATTAGAACTGTATAGATTACGACAACCAACAGATTTGTCATTAGTATAATTATAAAACTTTCGTTTATGATGTATTTGTCTGTGAATTTGTTGAACAATTACATAATAACACGTCATATTAAAATAATCAACTAAAGCAAGATTAAGTAAGATGAAAATGAGCAATGAGGAGAATCGGAAACCCCCATTGCTCATATTTAAGCTTTAATGTGTTAGTGCGTATTCGTTGACCCAGAGATTAACCAGGTTGACTGCTCCTCTATAGCCTACAAAGGGTGGTTCGTATGGGTGAATACGCCAGCCGATGTCTGGGTTGGAAATCTGGAGCGAAGTATTCTTACCAGCCCATTTCAAAGCTTCACCGCTGAACATTAGATAGCCCTTGTCGTGGTTTTTCACTATGGGTATCCACTGCTTTTCGGAAAAATAGGGTATCTCATCAGTTCCCATTTCTGGGCAGTCGCACCAGCAAGAGCCGACTTTTAAGGGCATTTCCTTAGTGGCAAAATCTAAAACACCCTTCACCACGTCAGCATGACCACCTATGGAAATGGCAGCTTCCTGAGGATATGACCAGGCATTGCCTTCAAGGGTATTATATGCTTGGTCAATTTGTTCCAGAACAAGCTCAGTCTCGAAATTGGTAAAAGCTTTATTTTGTGAACGATTGAGGGTGTTTCCCACATCCTCCAGCCACTGGTTTGTACCCTTAATGCCATATGGTCGGCCTACGACATAGGGAGTTCCAAAACGCTTTTCCAGAAGCTGTGCGGCGGGTATGCCTTCCCTGCGAATAACAAGGTTCACATGGGCACTACCCATTTTTTCGATTGCGCTTATGCTGGTATCCGATGATAATATACAGCAAGGATCCATGCCGAACGCACCTTCCATGAGCCTAGTTATTTCAACGGCATCGGCTTTGTAGCGGAAAAGATCGGGACAAGAACCGATGATGTTGTATGTGGGAGCATCTGATAAGGCGATGTCTAAGGGTAGAGTTTTGGAAAGTGCAAGAAGAGCCTCCTCGACACCTTTATGCTGGGTAATCGCAAA
Organism: Oscillospiraceae bacterium; assembly: GCA_009777775.1. Lineage (GTDB taxonomy): Bacteria > Bacillota > Clostridia > Oscillospirales > Oscillospiraceae > WRMH01. The sequence goes on along the minus strand of WRLE01000002.1, from coordinate 101,586 downwards.
GCTGCCGTGTCCAATTGGAATGAGGCGCGTTTCGGGAAAATCAAACTGTAGTTCATTGGCAACTGCAAACAAATCGGTGCCAATGACTTCCGGCACAGCTGAAGGTTGGAGAAAAATGACTTTTGGAGCATCATTTATAATAACCTGCTTGATTGTGGCATCTAGGCGTGAAGTATCGCCTAGTGAGATGTCTGTTTCATCAATGTAGGTGGTGTACAAAGGAGCTCCAAAACCTTCATATATACCAGCTCGACGAAGATCAGCACCGCTGTATAGATTATGGCCCATGCAGCCAAACTCGATTATGGCTGATTCTTTTATGCCTGATAATGTCCAAAAAATACCCATGCGACCAGAGGGCATGGGTTTAAAACGGTACAGACCCATAAACATCCATCCTTTCTCCGGTTTTTCCGGTTTCCAGTACATTGAATATACGTGTCAGTAGGCTAACAGTCCGCTCGTAGCCAGTCATGCCGAAGTAGTCTCCCATTTCCTCAGCCACCCGTAAACCTTCGAAATCTCTGGGAATTGAGCCAAAACTTATATCGGGCTTCATTGCCTTGATAATTTCCAAATCTTTATCCCTATGCATTATGCGGCACGCTGGAGGGTCATAACCCAATGTTTTCATTTCCTTTGCATATCCGATGTCTTCGTTATGGAAATCTTGGATATGCATTAGCAAAGGTTCCATTTGAAAAGCCGATAAATACCTAGCCAATGCAACAGGCATATCAACCCCTGTTAGAAAAGCATATTTCAGACCAGGTAAATCTTTGTGCGCTCGCTCTTCTAGCTCCAGTGCCTTATCTCTCCATTTATCAAAGCAATTGGAAAAATCTATTTGGAAAGCCTTTGCTATATCGGCATAAACCTCATCCACTTGAGAAACGGAGAATGCGTTGTGGAGCGGCGCATAGGGCAAATCGAAACGCTCTTGCATTTTTTGCGCTAGGGGTTGGGTATATGAGGATAGCACAAGATTCATCGAGGCATCGGGAGCATCGAAGTAGTCTTCCAGGGTAGCTCCACGAGATAAGCGACGGATATCCACACCTCGATCTTCCATGGCACTAATGACAAGGGGGAAGTTCACAGGGTCGTTATTATAACGCCAGGGTTCGATGAACAATGCATTTGCTTTATTGTCGATACGCTCCTTCGGCATCATCAATGTACCGAGGGCTTCGGCTGTTTTCCAGGTTCCAATGGGGGTGCCGAAGTTTTTAAATTGCCCAAGGGTGACAAAGGATAATCTAGCGTTTATTTGAGGCTGAAGCTCTTCAATTATTCCATCAAGATCCTCTCCTATGAGATCTGTGACGCAGGTGGCGATGATCATGATTGCCTTTGCGCCTTCATCGTTCATTTGTCGCAAAGCGTCGATGACCCCTTCGCGACAACCGAAAATCACTTCGTTTTCGTCCAAGGTATATAGCCAGCGCAGCTCTCCTTGGAGACCATCAGGAGATGAGTTCATTCCTCTGGAATGGGTTGCACATTCGGGCATTCCCACCAAAAGGTATGACAAACCTTCTGTGTTCTCAACGATATTGCAAGCAATACGCATGGGGCAGTATCCACCAGAATATACAGCAGGGGTGAGGAACTTGATATTTTTACCAGAACGAATCGTCGAAAGCTTCTTTAGATGGCGAAGCTCAACTGTCATATTGCATTATCCTCCATAACCACCTTTGCTAATTCACGAAAATGCTTGGACATTTCGCAATCTGGAAAGGCTTCCACAACTGTTTTACCCATTGCTTCTGCAACTTGGATTTGCCCGTCCCTGGGGAGTCTGTATATAACATCGGTGCCGATTTCTACGGCTGCTTTGTCCACTAATTCCTCTTCGCCATCGATATTTTTTGCATTGAATATAAGCCCTTTCAGCGATGCGTAGCCACGCTTCCCAAAGCTTTTAACAGCATGGGAGATATTAGATGCTGCATAAAGGGACATCATTTCTCCAGATGTAACGATGCAAACCTCGTCTGCATATCCTCCCCGAATGGGCATGGCGAAGCCTCCGCATACCACGTCTCCCAATACATCATAAAAAATGAAATCGGGCTTATATGCTTCGTATGCGTCCAGTTCTTCTAATTTTTCAAAGGCAGTTATAATGCCTCTGCCGGCGCAGCCCACTCCTGGAATTGGACCACCTGATTCCACACATAGAACTCCGGAATCGCCTTTAATGACGATGTCTTCCAGCTCAACGTCTCCTTGTTCTCTCATACAATCTAGTACTGTGAGGATTCTTGTTCCTCCTGTCAGGTTTCGTGTTGAATCTGATTTCGGGTCGCAGCCAATTTGCATGACCGTCAGACCCATTTGTGCAAGAGCGACGGATATGTTTGCCACAACAGTGGATTTGCCAATGCCACCCTTGCCGTAAATCGCAATTTTTTTCATGACATAGCCTCCTTGAAATTTGTAGCTTTTTACAATCTTCTTCGTCTTATGGTATATAACTAGTGTAACACGAAAATCCGATAACGGCAATGGGTAAAAAAAGTTGATATGAAGTCTCTGGTCAGCAAGGAGCATCTTGACAATTGATGTTAAAGTGATTAAAATAATCAAAAAGAAAATATTTAAACTGTGGTGATGGAAAAGCCTGAAGTATAGAGTTAATTGTTTCGGCAAAACCACAAAGCAAGGAGTGAAATGAACTGGATAAAAGCTATAGCATATAAACTATTCGATAACGATGAAATGACCTTTGAATTGCGAACCCTTAATTTTGTTTGTATTTGTGGGATTCTTGCTGCTCTTGCTGCGTTGCTTGCTCGCTTGGTGGCTGGAATGCCTTTCGTTTCCATAGCACCGATTCTTTTGCTAATCGTTGGAATAACAAGTTTGTTTATTTCCTCTGTAAAAGGAGCCAGGCATGCAACCACATTGACCACAATTCTAGTTTTTGCCCTCAGCCTTGTGTTTTGGCCCACATTTTATTTCACAATTGGTGGGTTCGGTTCTGGCATGGTTGCATATTTTGCTCTGGCAGTCATACTCAACTTTGTCTTACTAAAAGGAAGAACACGCATTATTGCCCTTGTTTTAACATCCTTTGTAATTATTTTATGCTATTCTACTACCCTTTTTTTCCATTGGGAGACATTTCCGCCAGGAGGACTCAGTACATATGAGATGTTTATAGACCAAATACAGTCTATTTTTATTGTTGGAATTTTTATGGGGTCTATTGTTGTTTTTCAAACGAAAATATATGTTAGTGAAAACAAAAAAGCCGAAGCCTCAATTGTGGCAATAGAATCTGCACAGCAAACTGTAACGGCGATATTTATGAGTAATCCCCATATGAACATAATGTTTGACAGTAATTTCAAAGTAATTGATTGTAATCCCGCAGCACATATCTTTATGGGCTTTGAAACAAAGCAAGATTTACTGGAAAATTATTACAGCTCCATGGAAATGAGCGTTCTCAAATATCAATCCGATGGGAATCCAACTGTACCCATATCACAATGGTTAGATATGGCAGTAAGGGATGGATATGTAAAGTATGAAACAGAGCTTAATATGAACGGACGCATTAGGATTGTGGATACAGAATTGCGGCGTATTCCATATGGAGACAGTTTTGCCATAGTTGGTTATTTGATGGACTTGACCAATGCCCGGGAAAGGGAAAGGGAATTGGTGAGGCGAGATGAGCTTCTCTGGGTAGCTATGGAAGAAGCTAGAGCAGCAAATCTAGCAAAATCAGTATTTTTGGCGAATATGAGCCATGAAATACGCACCCCCATGAATAGCATAATGGGTTTTGCTGAACTATCCTTGGACAATGAATTGTCTCCCCAGCTCAGGGACTACTTGACCAGAATAATAGATAGCACAAAATGGCTTTTGGAAATTGTCAACGACATACTTGACATCTCGAAAATTGAATCTGGTAGGATGGACTTGGAAAAAGTACCATTTGACCTAAATAGCGTTTTTATGCGTTGCCGATCTGTTATATTGCCTGATGCACAGGAAAAGGGGTTGGAATTGTATGTATATTCTGAGCCTTCCACTGGTAAGAAGCTCCTTGGAGATTCAGTAAAATTATATCAAGCTCTAATGAATCTGCTCTCCAATGCTGTCAAGTTTACCAACAGGGGCTCCGTGCGGATGCAATCTTCAATAAAAAAAGTGGAAAATGATCGTGCAACTGTATATTTTGAGGTGAAAGACAGTGGCATCGGGATGTCCGAGGAACAAATCGAAAAAGCCATCGAACCCTTTACCCAAGCTGATTCAAGCACAACCAGGACCTATGGTGGAACAGGCCTTGGCTTGACAATCACTAAAAACCTTGTGGAATTAATGGGTGGTGTATTAACCGTTGACAGCGTCCAAGGCGTTGGCAGCACATTTAGTTTTGAGCTAACATTTGAAACGATAGATGCAGCCGAAGACTACTCAGAACAGATTATCTCCGAGACCATCGAAAGACCTCATTTCGATGGCAATGTTTTGATATGCGAAGACAATATTATGAATCAGCAGGTTATGCGCGAGCACTTGGTGCGTGTTGGGCTCAATACAACCATTGCTGAAAATGGGAAAATCGGCTTAGATATTGTGAAAGAACGCATGGAAAACGGATTTGTACCATTTGACATGATTTTTATGGATGTTTTTATGCCGGTTATGGATGGGATGGAAGCTGCTTTAAAAATATCCGAACTTGACACAGGAACTCCTATCGTTGTGGTCACTGCAAATATTATGTCAGGGGAAATAGACAATTATCTAGCCCATGGCATGTCCGACTATTTAAGCAAGCCATTTACCTCACAGGAATTATGGCAAATACTACTAAAACATATGAATCCAGTGAATCTATCAGTGGATAGTACCGATGATCAAGATGATTTGATGAACAAGCTGAAAATAACTTTCTTTAGAGACAATCAATTTAAATTCAACGAAATAATCTCCGCAATTAATGCAAAGGATTACACTTTAGCTCATAGGCTTGCCCATACACTCAAAACGAATGCAGGAATGATTGGAAAAACAAAATTGCGCAATACGGCTGCCACCATTGAGGCTGCACTTATTAATGAAGTCGCGCCCACAATGCCACAATGGAGTATGTTGGAAGCTGAACTTAATCATATTCTTTCTGAACTAAAACCACAGTACGAAGAAGCTGTTGCTCTTCTTGGGCATTTTGATATGAATGCCCAAGAAAAGGAAATAATTTTTGAGCGCCTACGCATTATGCTAGAAAACATCAACCCCCAATGCGTAGATATGCTCGATGAAATCAAAAGCATTGAAGGAACAGAGGAGCTTTGTTCGTTGATGGAAGACTATGATTTTGATGGGGCATTAAAGGTCTTGATGAAACTAAAAAGAAATGGGATGTGAGCAATTGGAAGATCTAAAAAAGAACAGCATATTAATTGTGGATGATGAGAATTCCAACATTATGGCACTGACGCACATACTTGGCTCAGAGTATATGATTTATGCAGCAAAGACAGGGGAAAAAGCGTTGGAAGCCGCAGAAAAACACAAACCCGATGTTATATTGCTCGATATCATTATGCCGGAAATGGATGGATATGCATTGATAGCCAGCTTGAAGAGTTCCAGCATTACTCAAGATATACCTGTTATTTTTATTTCAGGACTCAGTAATTTCGAAGACGAGGAAAAAGGGTTGGCACTGGGTGCTGCTGACTATATTAGCAAACCTTTTATCCCTGGAATCGTGAAGCTTCGTATTGCAAATCAAATCAAAATTATTAACCAATTGCGTACAATCGAATTGTTGTCCCTAGTGGATCAATTGACTTCCATTCCCAATAGGCGTGGATTTGATAATCGATTCAGTTTGGAATGGATACGCGCCATCAGGGAGGGGACATTTATCAGTATTTTAATGATTGATGTGGATATGTTTAAACTATATAATGATACATATGGACATCAACAAGGGGATGTTGTTTTGCAAATCATAGCCAAAACCATTTCCCAGTCATTGAACCGACCAGGTGACTTTGCCGCACGTTGGGGTGGAGAAGAATTTGCTGTGCTTCTACCCAGCACGAACCATGCTGGAGCGTTGCATATTGCGGAAATCATTAGAAAAAATGTGGAAGGTGAAACCATCCTTTGCGCCGACGGAACACCAACGCAAATAACAGTCAGCGTAGGTACAAATACTGTTGTGCCGCAAAGGAACGAACCTAGCGACATCTTTGTAAATGGTGCTGACAAGGCTCTATATTTGGCAAAACAAACAGGGCGTAACAAGGTTTGCAGTGCAAATGAGGATGGAAAACAATAAAAGAATGTAGTTTAACTATCAATTGGAATGTGAATTATAACGATGATATATACGATGAATCTTTGTTATTGATGTAGAGTAGACTAATACTCCGAATATATTAATGCGAAGCTAAAACTATTTAGATTTCCTATGGGGCAGGACTTATGTCGGAAAATACTATAAAGAATTTACCGGACAATGAAAAAAGCAACGATGGTGAGAAAATCGATGCTTTTGAATATAGCGTATTGATTGTGGACGACTCTCTTTTAAATATTCATGTCCTAACAAACATTTTAAGCGACCAATACAATATCAGCGTAGCGGAAAATGGACGCAAAGCAATAGAAATGGCAGAGGAAACGAGACCTGATGTGATACTCCTAGACATTATCATGCCAGAGCTGGATGGGTATGCTGTTATCACTGCGCTTAAAAGTATGGATAGAACGAAGGACATTCCCATTATTATCATAACTGCGCTAATCGATGCGGAAGACGAAGAAAAAGGGCTTGCATTGGGTGCTGTTGATTATATAGCGAAGCCCTTTAATCCTGCAATTGTCAAATTACGAGTGCAAAATCAAATAAAAATATTACAACAAATAAATATGGTAAAACAATCATCAATTGTTGAACACTCGCCTTTCTTTATTTTTTATCTAACCACAGAGGGTAATGTAAGCTACCTAAATCCCGCAGCCATAAAAATGACAGGTTACAGCGAAGGAGAAATCAGAGAAAAAGGCTTGGAATTGATTTTCGACAATCAAACTGTGAGTGATATTAAAGATATACTTATTCCGAACACATTGGAATATGGAACTTCAGCCTGCGAGGTGCATATGGTGCAAAAGGACCAGGATGTGAGGATATTATCTTTCACAGGTTTTGTTACCGATACAAACGACATTGGTGCCATCGCCCACGATGTGACTCAAGTGAGAAGGCTTGAAGTGGAAGTGGCGAAGATTTATTATGATGCTTTGACTGGCATATATAATCGAAGATTTTTCGATGAAAATTTTGAGCGGGTGTTGCGAACCATGTCGCGGGGTGATGGTGAACTCAGCCTTTTAATGATTGATATCGATTATTTTAAATACTATAACGATGCGTATGGACACAAGGCAGGGGACAATTGCCTAAAGGCTGTTGCAGAAGCACTTACAAAGGGAATATCTAGACAAGAGGACTTTGTAGCAAGGTATGGCGGAGAAGAATTTGTGGCTGTTTTACCCTATACCGATGCTCCAGGAGCTAAGGTTGTTGCCGAAAGGTTGCTTTTATATGTGCAAGACTTGAAAATCCCCCATAAAAAAAGCGAAGTGGCAGACCACATCACAGTCTCCATTGGTGCTGCAACAGGACGTATTTCCCATCCCGTCAGTAGCGATGCACTTATTTTGCGAGCAGATGAAATGCTGTATAAATCAAAACAAGAAGGAAGAAACCGCATTACATATTCCAAAATGGATTAATGTCATACAACAATATAATGTTATATAACATTAAATGCTATATGACCATAAAGCGCAGCAAGCTAGTCATATAACATACAGATAATATGATGCTGCTATATATTCGATTTAACCCAAATATGCTTTCTTCACCGCTTCGTTTTTTTGTAACTCCTTGCCAGTACCCGATATGGTCATACGCCCAGTTTCAAGCACATAAGCGGTATCGGCGGTCATTAGCGCCATATTAGCATTTTGTTCCACTAGTAAAATCGTCACTCCTTGACGATTTATTTCTTTTATTATCTCAAAAATTCCTTTTACAATAATCGGAGCCAACCCGAGGGAGGGTTCATCCATCATCATGAGCTTTGGTCTGCTCATCAATGCTCTACCCACAGCTAGCATTTGTTGCTCACCGCCGGATAAAGTACCTGCACTTTGCCACGCACGTTCCTTCAATCGGGGAAAAAGCTCATATACCCATGATATGTCGTCATCTATTTTGTCTTTTCGCAAAAAAGCACCGATTTTCAGATTTTCCAAAACTGTCAAATCGGAAAACACCTTACGACCTTCTGGTACCATGGTAATACCCTTGGATACAATCCGGTCTGGCGAAATATTGGTGATGTCTTCTTCTCCCAATGATACGCTTCCAGAAGCTGGTTTGATAAGTCCTGCCACAGTGCGCAATATCGTAGATTTTCCAGCACCGTTTGCGCCAATCAAGGTGACAATCTCTCCCTGGGGAACATCAATGCTGACACCTTTCACAGCTTCAATTCCGCCGTAATTTACATACAAATCACGAATACTCAGCATCTTCCACTACCCCTAAATATGCATCGATGACCTTTTGGTCATTTTTTATTTCATCGGGAACACCCTGGGAAATCATCTTGCCGAAATCCAGCACATATATCCTGTCAGAAATTTCCATTACAAGATCCATGTGATGCTCAATTAATAATATGGTTAAATTGTAACGCTGACGTATGTCTCTGATGAAATCAGCCAATTCCTGCGACTCTTGTGGATTCATACCAGCTGCTGGCTCGTCAAGAAGCAAAAGGCTAGGTTGTGTTGCAAGAGCCCTGGCTATTTCCAAGCGTCTTTGAAGACCATAGGGTAAACTGGAGGCGATATGGTCTTTGTATTGGTCAAGGTTTTGCTCTTTCAAAAGAGCCATGGTTTCTTCCCTCATACGCCGCTCTTCCTTGGAGTTTAAGCGGAACACAGCTGAAAACACATTTTGTTTTGCTCTCATATGTTTTGCAATCATCACATTATCAAAGACTGTGAGAGCCTTAAATAAACGGATATTTTGGAAAGTACGAGCAATACCCCGCAATGTGATTTTATCTGGGGAATATACCACCGATTTGGTATATTTACCCTGATTTTCACCTTTATATTGATTCTTCATTTTCCCTTGGGGAAAGTTTTCAACAATTATTTCATTGTTAAGTGTTATTCGACCATTAGTGGGTTCGTAAATGCCTGTTATACAATTAAATGCAGTGGTTTTGCCAGCTCCATTGGGTCCAATAAGAGCTACGATTTCACCCTTGTTCACTTCCAATGAAACATTGTCCACCGCAACAACGCCTTGAAACTGCATTGTTATATCCTCGAGACGAAGAACAGTCTCGGTCATTTACTTCACCTGCTTTTGATCTTTATTTTCCTTTGAAGACAATTTATCTTTTATTTGTCCCAGAACATAAGGTAGTTCCTTGTCACCCATGATACCCCTTCTAAAAAACAAAACAACCAACATTATGATAATGGAGAAAACTACAAGGCGAAAACCATTGCGAAACAGCGGGCTGCTTATTCCCAAAAAGGTACCGGAATCTAAACCCCTCAGCCACCATTCCGATGAAAACACGAAAAGAACAGCACCGATTACGCTTCCTGAAATCGAACCGATGCCGCCCAATACTACAATGAGTAAAAGCTCATATGTCATAGCTGCTCTGAAATTACTGGCTGTCACCGTCCCCATGAATATTGCCAGCAAAGCACCGCCTATGCCAGTGAAAAAAGAGCTGATACAAAAGGACAGTTGCTTGTTTTTATATAGGTTTAACCCCATTGCTTCAGCGGCTATTTCATCTTCTCTTATTGCTTTGAATACTCTACCATATGAGGAATTTATGAGAAGTACAATGATTCCAATGCATATTGTTGTGATAAGCACGAGAAAGAATGAACTAAGACCAATGGAAAAATTGCCAATATTTATTACAAAGGCGTTTTGCCTCACATAGTTTCTCAGGGGGTTAGAGCCATTGGTGATGGGTCCCAGTTTACCCCATTGAAAGACAGCACGGATGATCTCTGCAAAACCAAGGGTTGCTATTGCCAAATAGTCGCTTTTAAGGCGTAAAACGGGAAGCCCGATGAGATATGCTATGCAGGCGACTATTATTCCTGATAAGATAATAGCAATGAGGACACCAAGAATCATTCCAAAGCTTCCCATGGATTTTTCGAGAATTTCAGGAAAAGAGATATTTATCACGCTATCGTAATACCTGTATACGGAAGCTCTTTCTGCTTGTGGTATAGTAAATATGGCATAAACATATGCGCCAATGAGCATAAATCCGGCTTGCCCCAAGGAGAATAATCCAGTAAAGCCGTTGAGAAGGTTCATGGATACTGCCACCAATGCGTATATGGAGCTTTTTTTCAACACTGTAAGGAGCATGGACATACGACTGGTGGGTTTTATTGACCACTCTAAATAAACAAGCAGCGCAAAAAAGCATACTAGAATGATAGCGGTTATTATGAATTTACGGCTGTTGCTAGTATCATCTTTGCTCAATGTACGCTGCCCCCATTTCTAAGTTTATTGTTCATGTTACTCATATATGTCTAAACAATACAGTATGTAATAACTGATACATACATAAAAACCTGGTATTAAGTATAAACATGACATATATATATAAAACATACCATCGTAGGCACTAACCGTGTCATTCTGAGCGAAGCGAAGAATCTTATTTCACCGAAACTGCCGTTAAATAAACAATTCGCTCATACTTTTAGCAAGTCAAACTTTTTCGGTGGTCTTTTCACCAAATAGACCAGTCGGTCTAAAGACAAGGATAATTATCAATAATACAAATGTGAAAGCATCGGAAAAAGTAGCCAGCTCCAAAGGCTTTCGGAGCAAGCCAATGCCAGATTGCCCCAAGATGGTATCAAAGCCTTTTATTAAGCTTTCGCAAATACCAATTAGAAACCCACCCAGCATGGCACCGGGGATAGAACCAATTCCACCAAAAACCGCCGCCACAAAAGCTTTTAACCCAGGCATTGACCCAGAAGTGGGTACAACACCAGGGTAATTGGAAAAATACAATATTGAACCGATGGCTGCTAAAAATGAACCGATTATAAAGGTTAATGATATAACTGTGTTGATTTTTATACCCATCAATTGGCTAGTTTCAAAATCCCTTGCCACAGCACGCATGGCGATTCCGGTTTTTGTATGGTGGATAAGCCAAACTAAAGCACAAACAATCGCCACAACTAAAAATGGAGTAACAACAGTTACTCTCTTAGTGGTGACCCCCATTACACTTATGGAATCAGATATCCATGGTATGCTGGGATAATTTTTGTTGAGACCACCAGTGATGTAAAGAGCGAGATTTTGTAAAAGATAGCTCACACCGATGGCGGATATCATCGAGGACATCCTGGGAGCAGTTCGTAAAGGCTTATATGCGACTTTTTCTATGAAATAGTTAAGTAATACGGTGAATAAAATTACAAGGGGAATAGCTAAATACAATGGAACAATGGCGGCTATGTGAACCATTATTAATCCAGCCACCATAAAGACATCCCCATGGGCGAAGTTTATAAGCCGAAGGACACCATATACCATGGTATACCCGATGGCGATGAGTGCATACTGACCTCCCACGGAAATGCCCGAGAGAGCATATGGCATTATAATATCTAATATACTCACTGGCTGCTCCTTGTTTTGATGCTTCTATGAAAGCTGATGAATCTAAGCTTCTGCTAGTTCATAAACTGCGGAGCTGCAGTAGGAGTCAAATTATATGAGCTTTACCCCTACCGCAACAACCGCATACGTTTTAATGGTAAAAAGTCCTGTTCGTATCTGTACAAGACACCAGATTTTAGTCTATGCCTTGTTGGGCAACAAATACCCATTCGCCTGTTTCATTGTCGCAGACTTTCACAAAGGCGGTATTACGGATTGCATCGCCATTTTCATCAAAAGCGATGAGCCCGGAAACACCTGTGTAAGTAACATCGGATAGAATCGCCAAGACATCAGCAGGTTCAGTTGATTCGGCAGTCTTTAAAGCTTCCAATGCCATATAATAGGCATCGTAGCCCATGGCTGTAACAGCGGCGATTTTGTCGTCACCACCGTTGTTGGTCATCGCATCGGCATCGCTGTTAATCCATGCTTTGATGCCGCTGTCGAAGGTGGGAGCTCCGCCCTCTTGGTAGAATGTGGTGACAAATACTTGCACATCAGTTCCCATTGCTGCATTGAGAATGACATTGGAATCCCATGTATCGCCAGCGAGGATGGGAATACCTAAATCCTGGGTCGCTGCTTGGTCGATGATTAACGCAGCAGCCTCTGTGGAAACAGGGGAAAAGAACACATCAGCTCCGCTGAGTTTAGCGTTTGTCACATAGGTGGTGAAGTCGGATGTGCCGTCTGGGAATGTCTCATAGATGCAGTTTTCAGGACCGAAGGCTTCCATGAAGTAGTTTGCCAGACCCACGGAGTAATCATCTCCCAATTTAGCAAGGACATAAGCAGAGCCAGCATCGAATTCATCCTTTGCAAAGTTTGCCAAAACCGTACCCTGGAAGGGGTCAAGGAAGCAAATGCGGAAATAATGGTCATTACCTAGGGTAACTGCAGGGTTGGTGCAGGTCACGCCGATTGCTGCCATTCCAGCATCTCCAAAGACATCGGAAGCGGCTATGCAGACTGCGGAACCATAAGAGCCAAGGACGAGGGAAACGCCGTCAGAGACCAATTGTTGCGCCGCTGATGTAGCCACTGTTGTTGAAGATTGGTTGTCAACGATGGATAGCTCCACTTTGTACTTTACTCCAGCAATTTCCACCGTTGGAGTCTCAAAGTTGGCAAATTGGATTCCTAAAGTCTCCTGTTTTCCTCCTGCTCCGTTGTCACCGGAAGCGGGTTCAAATACGCCGATTAAGATTGTTTCCAGTTCTTCTTCGCCATCTGGTTGGTTAGAGCTTGAGCAGCCTGCTAATAAAGCAAGAAGCATCATAGCCGCTAACAATAGTGCAAGGGTCTTTTTCATTAAATTTTCCTCCTAATTTTTTGTATGCAAAAGCAAAGCCATTGCAAACTCACCGCCTATTTTACAGCAAATGACAAAAAATGCAATAGCCTTTTATTGTAGAGTATTTATCTTTTAATAATGCCAGGATGGGGAATAAATATTTGATATATATCACACAGTATGTTAGAGTGCTTATAATATCGCAAACGAACACAGGCAACTTCAATACTAATGTGTGGTGTTTATGGAAAAATTAAAACTTAACAAAGAGACACTTTGGAATTTTATCAAGTACCTCATTATTGGCGGGACTTCCTTTGTCATAGAAATTACATTGTTTCGTTTGTTACGAAAACGAATCCATTATATTATTGCAAATATCATTATTTATACCCTCATGTATTGGCTGGTTTTTTTGGCAAATAAATTTATTAATTTTCAAAGCAGAGGGAATTTCAAAAGACAGCTCGCTCGATATACAATTTTGTATTTTATCAACCTTCTGATAACTAATCTAATGCTATATGCTCTCGGAGACCATTTTGGCATCGATCCTGTCATCGGAAAAATACTAGTCACAGGTGCCGCTTGCTGCTGGAACTTTTTATTATACAAACTTGTCATCTATAGGGAATAGAATAACAAATGTAGTTACTTTGATATGTCGTTAATTTTATCACCGTACTCAATGCAATGAATCTAAGTAATAACTTGACAAATGTGTACGAATTGTCTACAATAAACAAAAGGCGGTGATAGAGATGGAAAAAAACACCAAGTCAGCTAATATGCACATTAGAGTTAACCCTGATGTGAAAGAAAAAGCAATGGTAGTATTGAATGAAATGGGGATATCAGCTTCAGAACTCTTTAATATGCTACTTAATCAAGTAGCTATCCAGCAAAGGATTCCATTTGAGTTGGTAAGCAGTAAGTATGTATGCACCCATGAATATTCTCACGACTGGACTAATATGAAACCGGATGACGAAGATGCAGTTGGAATAAAATTCGATAATTGGTCAGAAGCAAAGGAGTGGTTACTTGCTGAAACCGATAGTAACGACGCGATTTAAAAAAACTATCAATTAATGTTAAAACGTGGATATAATATGACGCTAATTGATGATATTATTAAGCTTTTAGTAGACCAAGAGCCTCTACCTGCAGAAAAACAAGACCATGCATTAACAGGAAACTGGTTGGGATATAGGGAATGTCACATTGCTCCTGATTGGCTTCTGATTTATAGAGTTGATAATGATGAGCTTCTGCTCTATTTAACTAGAACTGGTACACATTCAGATTTATTTGGTTGACTTTGCTCCTATATTAAAGTATGTTATTGGTAAATATCGCATAAATTATTAAAGGAGAGGAATAAAATGTTATCAGAGAGAGAAAACCTAGTTCGCACGATGCGTGGTGAAGTTCCTGAGTATATACCTATATATAGCATTATGTACGGCACATTTTTCAAGCCATCTTGTTATATCGAGGGTAGAGGACCTGACAATTCAGGTATAGACCTATTTGGGGTGGAATGGATTAATGAAGGCAGCGCAATCCAAGGTGCCATACCAAGGTCAGATATTTTTATCCTTGATGATATAAGAAAATGGCGGGATGTCATAGTCACTCCAGACTTCACTGGTCTTGACTGGGAAGCCATGGCGAAAAAAGACAAGGAAAACTGGGACCCTTCTAGACCTTTTGGCGGCGGAACAGCGTCTTGTGCCCAAGGCTTTTTCCAAGCGATGATATCTTTTATGGGCTTCACAGAAGGTTTGACTGCCTGCCATACCGAACCTGATGAAGTGAAGGCTCTAATGGAATACATGTGCGATTGGGCGGTTACCAATGCAAAACTTTTCATAAAATATTACGAACCAGATTTTGGCTCATACCCCGACGACATAGCCCATGAGCGTATGCCCTTTGTTTCTGCGGAAATGTTCAGAGATCTCTTTGCACCAACCTGGAAACGCTATATTGACGTATTCCAAGAAGCGGGACTTCCCGTGGAACACCACGACTGTGGTTTTTGCGAGCCTTTGTTAGATGATTTTGTGGCAGTTGGTATCAATGCATGGGATCCTATACAAAATTCAAATGATGTATTTGCAATAAAAGAAAAATTTGGCAGCAAGCTCGGTTTATGCACTGGTATGCGGTACCCCCAAGAATGGTATGGCAATGAAGCTTCAGAGGAGGAAGTTCGAGCTCATGTCAAATATACTTTAGACAGGCTTGCCCCCGGTGGCGGACTGTTAATGTCTATTCCACCAGCTCCACCTCCAGGTGTTGAAATCCCACAAACACCCATGGCAAAATACGGTGCCTGGGTCAGAGACGAATTCGAAAAGCTGAAGTTTTCATATTATAACTAAACCGCTATAAAAATCAAAACTCCTTGTAAACATGAAAAGTAATCGTGTTTATAAGGAGTTTTTCCTTATTATTCACAGTTTGTTTCTACTGTTCATATTGACTATTGCTATATATCTACATATAATATATATCGACAGGGGCTATTGTTGTTGCAGGAGTCCCTTACTTTTTTATTAGGTGGAATTTATGAGAAACTTAAAATTAATTAGTATAGTAACGATAATTGTAATAGTTTGCACTTTGTGCGCTTGCGCTTCAAGCAATAATGGGAGCGAAAGCGGAACACCAAACAGCGAGAGTCCTGAAATAAGCGAAAATGGTAATCTTGATGGTGACGATTCAGTTAATAACACACCAGGGGAAAGTAGCACGATAGATGAGGGTGCTGATGATGATGAATCGTCAAGTCAAGAATCGATACCCAATGAGAGTCCATCAACAGACGAAGACGAAAATGAAGTCTCTACCGAACCTGGCGATAATACCAATTCTACAGAGAACGGTAATGAGGAAATCGAGACAGCTGCTGATATGCTTGCATATATAATCGATGAAATTAAAGCTGCGGAAGTTTGGATGCCCATGTCTATGCCCATATCTTCAGCTCCTCTGAGCGAGCGTCACAATGCCATCGGATTAAGCGATGCCGACTATGAGCAATATGTCATTACAGATGCTCACTCAATGGCGGGTATCACCACCCAAGCTCACCAAATCATCGTATTTCAATGTGTGGATGCAGCTGCAGCAACACAAGTGAAAACGCTGGTATCTTCAAGTGGCGGATATGACCCTGAAAAATGGATATGTGTTTATCCGGAAAAGGTCGTTGCCATTGAAGCTGGTGTTTATGTGTTGCTTGTAGCTTCATATGTCGATGTTGCTGAGCTTGCTGTGGAAATATTTTGTGAGTTATTGAGCGATGCTGGAGATGCCGTTGTTTTCTGGGAGCATGCTGCTGGTTGAAAATGACATTTTTAATTTAGCTTTTCGCTCTTCGTAATGATGAGTCTGAATATCATTGTTTTATAATATGCGAAACACAAACAAATGTGCCTGAGAAGTTAGGTGCGCTACTGTGGGGAACTTATATGGTTTTTTCCAACCCATCGTTTCTTTTCTATTTTTTACCCATTACCTTAATTTTATATTATCTTACCCCAATGCCGAATAAGTCACCCCGATACAGAAACCTTACGCTCTTTGTGATGAGCTTCATTTTCTATGCATGGGGCGAGCCGAAATATGTCATTTTAATGATTGCCCAGTGCCTGAGTGCCTGGGCATTTGGGCTGCTTATCGACAAACAGCGAGGGAATGCTTCATCAAAAGTTTTGATGATAGCATCAACGATTGTTACTTTATCAGGCTTGCTCTTTTTTAAGTACACAAACTTTTTCATTGAAAATATCAATAGTTTTACAGACGCTGGTATTTCACAAATTAAAATTGTCATGCCCATCGGTATCAGTTTTTACACATTCCAAATACTCAGTTATACATTTGACTTGTATAGAGGTAACACGGAAGTCCAAAAAAATCCGATGTATTTTTCCATGTATGTAATATTGTTTCCACAATTGATTGCTGGTCCGATTGTCAGATATGTGGATGTTGCAAGGGAAATCGAAAACCGCGAACATACATTGGCAAATTTCGCAAAGGGTTCTCGTAGGTTTGTTTTCGGTTTAGCAAAAAAGATGCTTTTGGCGAATGTTTTTGGGGAATTAGTTTCAATGTATAAAAAAAGTGGCGAAAATACCATATTATTCACCTGGCTTTATGTCATAGCATATGCCTTGCAGATATATTTTGATTTTTCAGCATACAGCGATATGGCGATTGGTCTTGGTGATATGCTGGGCTTCAAGTTTCTGGAAAACTTCGATTATCCCTATATTGCAGACAGCATCACAAACTTTTGGCGCAGATGGCATATGTCCCTATCTAGCTGGTTTCGCGATTATGTCTATATCCCATTGGGTGGAAATCGGGTCAGTACCAGACGATATATTTTTAATATTTTGACAGTATGGATGCTAACCGGCTTTTGGCATGGAGCTGATTGGAATTTTATCCTCTGGGGTGGATTTTTTGGCATAATTTTGCTCATTGAAAGGTTTTTTGTCAGCAAAGTGTTAGAAAAAATGCCAAAGCTGCTTCGACATATTTATGTTTTACTCATTGTGCTTATTAGCTGGGTATTTTTCGATGCGTCAAGCTGGCGAAATGCTTTTCAAACAATAGGCATGATGTTCGGTATCGGAGCAAATGCTGTTTTTGGCTTGGAATCGTTTTATTATTTTCGAAGCTATGCAGTTTCCATTGTCTTTGGTGTCATCGGAGCTACTCCTTTGATGAAAAAAATAGCTAGTCGACTCGAAGATAGGCAAGGAGTCATAACAGTACTCGAACCAATTGTGATATTGCTCTTGCTCATTGCTTCAACTGCAAAAATGGTAGATGGTTCATTTAACCCATTTATCTATTTTAGATTTTAATATCAGTTTGCATACATTATCAGTTTGCGTACATTAAATCGTGAATGATAAGCTTAGGAATACCAATATGTTTAAAAATAGAATAAGCTATAAAGAAAAAGCGAATATTACTGTGTTTGCACTATTTGTTGGAGGCTTGTTTATCCTCAATCTAATTATACCAAATCCGACTGTGCTTGTTGCAGAGCGGCGTATTCCAGCGAAGTTTCCAGAGCTTAATACGAACACTATTTTATCAGGTAGCTTCATGGGCAAGTTCGATGAGTATGCCGCTGACAACTTCGTTTTTCGGGATGTTTTCCGTGGCATCAATTCTTTTATGGTGTTTGATCTACTCATGCAAGGAGACATATCTGGCTTGTATCGAAACAAGACTATCGGCTTAGGAGAGTTTCGCAAGACAGAAGCTTCATCTTTTCGTGCTTCAGTAGAGAAGATAAGCACAGTTGCGGAGCAGCTTCAGAGCTATAATATGAATGTGTATTTTTCACTTATACCTGACAAAAGCATATATGCGGAATATTATATGCCTGGTTTTGACTTGGAATTGGCGGAAAAAATCCTCGCTGAGGTTTTGGATGAATTGGTGTATATACCCATATCGCCTTTACTGAGTGGAGCTGATTATTATATGACGGATTTGCACTGGGATCAAAGCAAAATTGCACCCATCGCCGAGCATATAGCCAAATCAATGGGTATGCCCCAGCAGCGCAATGTATACATCGACAGTCTCGCTGGTGAGTTTCACGGATTATATGCTGGACAACTTGCGCTTCCTGTGAGCTTTGATAATATGTCCTTTGTTACTGATATTAATTTAAATAGTGGAGACACACAGATGATTTTAGATTTATCTACAATCAAAGTAAGCTATTTAAATGAAAAAACACTTGAATTTGAACCTGGCCCAATGTATGATTTAGAGCGACTCAAGAGTATCGACCCATATGACTTTTTCCTCAGAGGACCACAACCGCTTATAATACTGGAAAATGAATCAGCACCAAACAAGGAGCTTTATCTATTTCGCGATTCCTTCGGCAGCAGCTTTGCCCCTCTCTTAACGCCGTATTATGCAAAAATCTATGTTATCGACCTTCGTTACATGAACTTTCAGCTTCTGGATATGTTCATAAATTTCACCCAGAATTCCGATGTACTCTTTCTATATGGCTCGCAAATATTAAACAACCCCAGCGTATTGCAAATTTCATAATAGGAGTGGTAAATATGGAAACTATGATTAAATATAGTTTCAAAAACGATTACAGCGAGTTTGCTCATCCGCGTATAATGGAAGCGATTTTGGCGCAAGGAACACGGCAATTTGAAGGATATGGGTTGGATGAGTATTGTCTAAAAGCGGCTGACTTAATTAAGGCAAAAATAAATGAACCCACTGCGGATGTCCATTTTATCGCTGGTGGCACACATGCAAATCTAGTGGTGATATCGGCTGCCTTGCGACCCCATGAAGCTGTTATTGCCGTAGAGACTGGGCATATTTTCGTTCACGAAACAGGTGCCATCGAAGCTACCGGACATAAAATCATCACTGTAAAAGGGGAAAATGGTAAAATCAGCGTTTCCGATATAGAAGATATTGTCGCTGCCCATGATGATGAGCATATGGTAAATCCTCGCTTGGTTTATATTTCCCATACTACAGAATGTGGTACGATATATAGCAAAGCTGAATTGACTGAAATTTCTAACTATTGCAAAGAGAATAAGCTTTATCTCTTTTTGGACGGAGCTAGATTGGGAGCTGCACTCAATAGTCCTTATAACGATTTAACTTATACTGATATACCAAAACTCGCCGATGTCTTTTATATAGGTGGAACGAAAAACGGCGCGCTTTTTGGAGAAGCAGTTGTTATAGTCAATGAAAACTTAAAGGTAGAATTTCGTAGTTATATGAAACAAAGGGGAGCTTTGTTGGCAAAGGGAGCTGCCCTTGGTATACAGTTTTCAAGCTTGTTTGAAAATGGCTTATATGATGAACTAGCACAAAAATCCAATAACATGGCACTTAAAATGGCAGAGGGAATAATAAAATGCGGATACAATTTTTTGTACCCGCCCCAAACGAATCTTATTATTCCCATATTTCCGAAATATATTGCAGAAAAACTCCAACAATTGTATGGCTTTTATGATTGGGAATCCTTTGGTGAAACGACTGCTGTCCGAATCGTCACCTCCTGGGCAACTCCCGAGAGCATAGTAGATGAATTTCTAGCTGACTTGGTATCTATGTCTCAATAGTCAGCAGCTTGGTGTAATGAGCTCCATTTGCAAATTTATTCTTGCATTTTGTTGGTTGCGCAAGTATAATAAAGCTAGTCCTGTTTAAATGACAGGAAGATGATTACGATTATGGAGAGATTGTTATGAACCCATCGCTTATATTTATGTTTGTTGCTTTGGCAGCGATGACTTATTTTACCACAGTTCGTCCAGATAACAAAAAGAAAAAGGAACAAGCCAAGATGCATGATGCCCTTTCTGTGGGAGATACAATAACCACTGTGGGTGGAATGATAGGGAAAATTGTCAGGATAGACAGTGAAAAACTCACATTTGAGACAAGCGAAGATAGGGTTCGCATTCAAATTGTAAGGTCAGCAGTATCTTCTGTTGGAAGACCTTCTGACGACAATTGAACTGACACCAATCCCAGCTACTTTCATCTAATAATATATACAATCGGCGTAAATACGGTCGATACGAGCCAAAGCTCGAATCGACCGCATTCTTCTAACACTATGTTGTAAAGAGGTATATATAAAAGCAATGAAGATAACACAAAGTAATTGTAGAGATCAATGTTAAAGCTAGGTTTTTATGTTTTTTATGTGTTAATCACATAAAGATACCAAAATGTATTATGAAAGGAATATTATTATGTCAGAAATGATGATAGAAATTGAAGGCTCAGGCAAGCATTGCCATTTGACGAGGGAAACCCAGGACATTCTTTTCGGTAAAGACTTTGAGCTAGACATCCGTAGGATGCTGACTCAACCGGGACAATTTGTTGCAGAGCAAAGGCTTACCATGGAAGGCCCTCGCGGAAGTACGGAGCTTTCCATCGTGGGACCATGCAGGAAAGCCGACCAAGTTGAGCTTTCTTTCACAGATGCTCGCTCCCTGGGCTTTGACCTCCCAATTCGGGAAAGTGGTGATGTTGCAGGAAGCCCTGGTTGCAAGCTTATTGGACCAGAAGGGGAAGTGGAAATAAAAGAAGGTGTCATCGTTATGAAACGCCATGTGCACCTTGCTCCCGCAGATGCAGAAAGATTTGGCATCAAAGACAAGCAAATTGTTAAGGTAAAGGTAGTTGGTGAAAGAGCACTCATATTCGATGAAGTCCTTGCTCGCACAGGACCGGATCATGCCACATATATGCACATTGATTATGATGAAATCAATGCAGCAGCAATCACCGCTGCCAATGTCATGGGCGAAATAATCATCTAGGATAATTAATAAAGTAAAGACGAGGGTGAGATAACTCCCCTCGTCTGCTTTGTATACATCAATCTAGTTTTTCAGTTTTTGCATTGTGGCGACAAGTATAGTATTTCCGAAATAACACCACACAAGCGCTTCAACTATCGCCTATATCAGATTCAACACAATTGTCAAAATAACGAATGCTCCAGCAAACCATTTGGTGGCGCGTGCCAATCGAGCGTCTAAGGTTTTTGATTTGTTTTTTGATAAAAAGGTTTCCGTGCTGCCGCTAAGGGCACCAGTAAGTCCAGAGGCTTTACCAGACTGGAGAATGACAATTGCAACGATTGCTAAACATAGAATGAGATGAATAACCACGAGTGCTGTTTTTATAAACATAAAAGTATTATCCTTTCATAGGTGAGTTACGAAAATAACAATATAGTATTTAAACATATATCAATAAATGTGAATATCGCTCACTAAGGTGTATCAAAAATAATAACACATTCATATAGCAGAAGCAAGCAAAATTTACCCAGTTTTGCAATTTTTCCAGCAGGAGGTGCAAGATGTATTTTGATACCCATGCCCATTATGATGATAAACAATTTAATGATAATCGTATGGAAGTACTCGATATAATGGAAAGTGCTGGAATATCGCTCATTCTCAATGCAGCGAGCAGCGAAGAATCAGCGGAAATATGCATTGAACTAGCTGATAAATATGAATTTATATACGCTTCCATAGGAGTTCATCCCCATGATGCAAAAACCATGAATGATGATTCAATCACGAATCTCAATGAAATGTTAAAGCACCCTAAAGCGATGGCAGTGGGTGAGATTGGCCTTGACTATCATTATGATTATTCGCCTAGAGACATACAAAAAAACAGGTTTCGTGAGCAGCTGGAGCTAGCTCGTGAAATAAATAAACCTGTCATAGTCCACGAAAGGGAAGCATTGGTGGATACGCTGGATATGATTAGGGAGTTTCGGGACCTTGTTGGTGTTGTTCATTGTTTTTCTGGTAGCTGGGAAACGGCGAAAATTATACTAGATTGTGGTTGGTACTTGTCCTTCACAGGTGTTATAACATATAAAAATGCTCGAAAGGCATTGGATGCTGTGGAAAAGATACCAGCTGATAGAATCATGATAGAGACAGACAGCCCTTATTTATCTCCAGAACCTGTAAGGGGAAAGCAAAATACATCCATGAATCTTCCACATATTGCTGCAAAAATAGCTGAAATTCGAGGCATTGGTATAGATGAAGTTGCAAAGCTGACAATGGAAAACGGTAAAAGGTTTTTCGGGATTAAGTGATTGGTAGAGTTAAAAAATAAAGAACCAAGAATATAAGTCTTGGTTCTTTATATCATTTTGAGAATGAAACGCTATACTTGAGATTTTATTGATAATAGGTGTATCTGAGCTTATTGAACTCGTCTTGCACCCATTCGTTGCGTTGCCTGGAGATGGGATCATCGCCACCAACACCGCCAAAGTATGCAAAGCCTCCGCCTGGAGCCAATTCATCTAAGACTTTTTTAACAGCTGAGCGAATTTGCTCTTCTGTGGCTTCATTAAAGGGGAGAAAAGGTCTAGAATCAAAACCGCCACATATGACAAACTTTCTTCCGAATTTCTCTTTTATACCCACTAGGTCA
The DNA here is from genome assembly GCA_009777775.1 of Oscillospiraceae bacterium. Lineage (GTDB taxonomy): Bacteria > Bacillota > Clostridia > Oscillospirales > Oscillospiraceae > WRMH01. Next base: position 78,445 of record WRLE01000002.1, on the reverse strand, counting down.
TTTGAAACCTGAGCTGGGTCCCAACCGTTGAAGCCCATATCAACAACATCATCGAGGAAGTCTTCCACTCGACCACAGTTGTGATGCATAGCCAAATAACCCCTGTCTTTGAAAAACTTGATATAGCGTCGCCATACGGGCTCAAATATATCATGGAACATTTCCGTTGATATAAAGGGATGATATTCATGGGCGATATCATCTCCAAATGAAACATAATCAGGCTTGTAATACTTAAGGAAATTATCACCCAGATCCAAAAAGTTATCGCATAGATAGTTCACCAATGCTTTAACTTCATCAGGCTCTTCAAAGCAAGCCATTAGCCCCTCGTTGAAGCCCATGAAATTCATCACAGCTTGGAAAAAGCCACCAGAAGCTGTTCCGCCACCTCTTGGGATTTCCGGGTCACGGTTTTCCAAATCAGCTTTTGCCATTGCTTCCCAATTCACATCGGAAAAATCGGGGAATTTGACAATATCGCGCCATTTACGAACATCGTCCATAATGAAAACGCCAGGCTTTGGTAATGCTGCAGCGACAGCACTGCCCTCGCTTGTCCATTCAACTCCATAAATGTCTGTGCCTCCTCCACCTGTGCGGTTGCCGGAAAGGATAGATGGCCGAACGCCCCAAAATATGCTATATGTGGGTACATATTCAGGTATTTCGCCACTTAAGGTTCTCATAAAATTTTCTTTCATACTGAGCATAGCTTGTCCTCCTTTGTAATATTATTGTTATTTACAAAGGTATAGTATCATACTATTTTTGTAAAATAAAGTGCGAAATTACAATTCTCTATCACAATATCTACAAAACTTTGTGGAAGTTTCAGAGTCAAGCTGAAGTAAATATGTCTCTGTTTGGCTTACGCAAGCTGGGTTTTCACACTTTATTTCATTGTTGCCCAATAAGGGTGGCGGAGCTTGTCTAGGTGAGTGCATCAGGTTTAGTAACAATGCCATCCGAATAAACATCCCATTTCGTACCTGGTCAAAATACGCTGCCCTAGGGTCACTGTCCACCTGGGGGTCAATTTCTCCGTATCTTGGTAGGGGATGCATGATGAGCATATCGGGTTTTGCCTGCTTCAAGAGCTCATTTGTCAAAATGAAAATCCCCCTTAAACGCCTATACTCCGCTGAACTATGAAACCGCTCCCTTTGGATTCGGGTCATATAAAGAATATCCAATTCTGGTATGGTTTGGACAAAATCCTCAGACTCGATGAAGTCTTGGTTTCGGGAGCGCATTTGCGAGAGGATATAATCGGGCATACGAAGTTCCTGAGGTGATATCAAGTGAAAACTTATCCCTGGAAAAATGGACATGGCTTCTACGATGGAATGGACAGTGCGCCCATATTTTAAATCTCCGCATAAACCAATGCGGAGATTTTCGATTTTCCCTCTCTTTTGAGCTATTGTGGCAAGGTCTGCTAAGGTTTGTGTTGGGTGGAAGTGACCACCATCTCCTGCGTTGATGACAGGCACATCAGAATACATGGCAGCAGCAGTGGCAGATCCTTCCAATGGGCTTCTGATGACGATGGTGTCGGAATATTGTGATATGACTTTGGTGGTATCAGCCAAGGTTTCTCCCTTTGATGCTGATGTCCCCAATGGGTCGGAAAAACCAATTGTTCCACCACCGAGCCTTTGTACAGCTGCTTGGAAGGAGAAGCTTGTTCGAGTGCTAGGCTCAAAAAACATCGTTGCCAATACCTTGCCTTTACAAGCATCGGTATAATCCGCTGGATGCTCAATGATTTCACAACATTGAGCATAAAGAGATTCCCACCACTCCATAGTTATATCAGCCAGACTGATGATATTTCGTATTTGCATAAATGATTGCTCGCTTTCCATATGGTGATTGTCATTTGTATAAATTATCGGAATTATACCATAGTAAAACGCAAGATGCTACTATAGAGCGGTTAATATGTTTGTAAAATAATACTATGCATTGGAATGTCGCTTGGCTCACCTTTTAGTGCGACCAAGCGACATTATTTTTATTTCAATGTATTTATCATCGAATATGCCGGGGTGTTATTCATCTTTTCATCAGTATATACATCACTGCTTTTTGCACATGGAGACGGTTTTCTGCTTCGTCGAAAATTTCATCTGCGTGGTCTTCGAAGACTTTTTCTGTTATTTCTTCACCTTTATGTGCAGGGAGGCAATGCTGTATCATGCAATTGGGATTTGCCAGTGCCATTAACTCATCGTTTACCTGGTAGCCTTCAAAAGCAATTCTACGCTTTTCTGCCTCGCTTTCTTGACCCATTGATGCCCATACATCGGTAAATATCACATCGGCACCAGCTGCAGCTAGTTTAGGGTCATCGAACAGCTGAAAAATGTCATCTCCGTATGCTGCAGCGAAGTCAAGCACCTTTTGGTCTGGGTGATAACCCTCCGGACTGGCGATGGAGACTTTCATTCCAACTTTCAAGCAACCTACTATCATTGAGTTTGCCACATTGTTGCCATCCCCTATGAAGGTGGCTTTGAGACCTTCAAGTTTACCCTTGTGTTCCCTGATGGTCATCAAGTCCCCCAATATCTGGCAGGGGTGGGCGAAATCCGTCAAGCCGTTTATAACAGGAACGGTTGCATATTTTGCCAGTTCCTCAACTTCTTCTTGCTCATAGGTGCGTATCATTATACAGTCGCAGTAACGGCTCAGGACGCGAGCGGTATCAGATATGGGTTCGCCACGACTGAGCTGGCTGTCGCTGTTTGACAAAAATACCCCATGTCCACCAAGCTGATATATGCCCGCTTCAAAGGAGACTCGTGTGCGAGTGGAATTTTTCGCAAAAATCATAGCGAGGATTTTTCCGGAAGGAAAATCGTGTTTTTCTCCAGCTTTGGTTTCTGCTTTGAGTCTGTCTGCTGTGTCGAGTATGCTTAATATGTCTTGGGTGGACAAATCTAGTAGTTTCAAAAGATCCTTATCCATAATTTCTACGCATCCTCCAATATTCCTTTGAGGATTTTTAAGCCTTTATCAATTTCCTCGTATGATATAGTCAAGGGGGGTAGCATCCGTAGGGCATCTGAACCAGCTGTGAGTATTAGCAAACCATTTTCAATACATTTTACCGCCAGCTCCCTGGGAACAGCATTGTTTAGGGAAATGCCAATCATCAGTCCTCTGCCTCTGACTTCAGCCACGACTGGGAGATTCCAACCATTGACCGTATTTGTGATATATTCACCTTTTTTTACGACTTCTTCCAAAGCGGAGTCATTAAGCTGACTTAATACTTCCAGAGCTCCTGCTGCTGCAATGGGGTTGCCGCCAAATGTGGTGGCGTGGGTGCCGGGGGTCAGTACTTGTGAGCATTTTTCGTTTGCCATAATGCCACCCATGGGTAAACCACCAGCGATACCCTTAGCAAAGCTGATGACATCAGGAATGATACCATATTGTTGATAAGCGAAAAGTGTACCTGTTCTGCCTATACCGGTTTGCACCTCATCGATGAGCAGCAATATATCATGGCTTTCGCAAAGCTTTGATAATTCAAGTACATAGTCTTTATCAAGGGGGAGTACGCCTCCCTCACCCTGTATAAGCTCAATCATTACAGCGCATATTCCACTATTGGTTGTATCTGCTTTCAGAGCGGCTGTCCCGTCTATAGATACAGCTCCCATAGCTTGGGAAGCTAGCAAAGTCTCCAGAGCTTTGATGTCGTTTGCAGGTACGTGGACAAAGCCTTCTGTAAAGGGGAAGAAGTAATTGTGGAAACTCTCCTGCCCCGTGGCAGCAAGGGTGGTAATCGTTCTGCCGTGGAAGCTTTGTACTAGAGACACAATGGTGCTTCTACCCATGCCATACTTATCAAAGGAATATTTTCTGGCAAGCTTTATCATACCTTCGTTTGCTTCTCCACCAGCATTGGCGAAAAAGACATTTTTCATCCCGCTACGGGAAGTGAGTTCTTTTCCCAGTTTCACATAGGGTTCTGTGTAATAAAGGTTGGAAATATGCTGGAGCTTCAAAGCCTGTTCATAGATAGCTTCCGCCCATTTTTTATTTCCATAACCAATGGAATTGACTCCAATCCCACTGGTAAAATCAACATATTCTTTACCTTCCGGACTATATAGCGTGGCACCTTCGCCCCGCTCAATAACTGCGTCAAACCGCCCATAAGTCTGCATAACATTCTGAGCATCCAACGCCTTAATATCTAAACTATTCATTAGTATACCTTTCTATTAGTGTAATTATTAATTGTTCATTGTTCATTGACTAATCAATCATAGTACCTGAGCCTTCATCTGTAAGCATTTCGATGAGGATAGAGTGGGGAATCCTCCCGTCGAGGATGTGTGTTCGTCGTACTCCGCCAGCTATGGCATCGGCGCAACATTCGATTTTTGGTATCATACCACCTGTTATGATACCCTGCTCCATTAATGCTGGTATTTCGCTGGCTTTAATTTGACCGATTAGCGAATCTTCGTCTTTTTCGTCACGTAGGACACCTCGTGTATTTGTTAGAAGTATCAGCTTCTCCGCTTTCATGGCAATGGCGAGCTGGGCGGCTGCTGTGTCGGCGTTCACGTTATATGGTGTGTCTTCGTCTATGCCGAACGCAACAGTTGCAACAACAGGTATATGCCCATTTTCGATGGCTTGGTGTATGACTTGCGGGTTTACATTTTTAACATCACCAACATAGCCATAATCCTCGCCACCCATTCTAATGGCTTCAAAGAGCCTTCCATCCAGTCCACAAAGGCCCACGGCACTACCGCCTTTTCGCATAATTGTTGCAACAAGGTCTTTATTCACTTTACCACATAGGACGCTTTGCACAATGTCCATTGTATCTCTGTCTGTATAGCGCAAGCCATTGACGAAGCGAGATTCCATACCCAATCTGTCCAGCATATCGTTTATTTCGGGACCTCCGCCGTGGACTAGCACCACATGAATGCCAACGTGCTGCAATAAAATAATATCATCGATTACCGCATCGAATAATTCTTCGCTAATCATGGCGTTGCCACCGTATTTTATGACAACGACCTTTCCAGAAAAAGCTTGAATATATGGTAACGCTTCCACAAGGGTTTGAGCGCGTTCAAAATTGTTTAGCATTGTAATTCTCCATTTCTGTTACTAGTTACTGTACATTAGGTATCTCTAATTTGTCATTCATTTAGTGTTAGTGACCGTAGTATCATAATAATTCATACTTCGGTGGATTAAGATCCTTCACTTCGTTCTGGATGACACTTCAAGTACCAACGTTCAAATTATAATAGGCTTGTACAGAAGTTATTCTGTCTCCTTGATTAAGAGCGATAGTCGCCGTTGATTTTTACATAATCATAGGTTAAGTCACAACCCCAGCAAGTGCAGTGGGCATCGCCGCTGTTCATGTCGATATCGATTATGACATCTCTCTCGGTGAGAATCTTTTTTGCAAAATCTTCATCAAAGGCAAGCCCTCGACCTTTTTCGCATACCAAAATGCGCCCAACGCTTGATTCAAAAGCGACATCCACTTTATCGGGGTCAAATTCAACGCCAGAATATCCCATGGCGCAAAGTATGCGGCCCCAGTTAGCATCTGCGCCGAATATGGCAGCTTTTGTCAAACTGGAAGAAATCACCGACATGGACATTGTTTCAGCTTCACTCTCGCTGACCGCACCGTGGACAAAGCAAGTTATTAGGTGAGTAGCACCCTCGCCATCGGAAGCTATCATTTTTGCCAATTCAACACAAAGCATATTCAAAGCTTGGGTGAAAGTATCGTAGTGGGCTCCAACTGCAGTTATTTCATCGTTTCCTGCCATCCCATTTGCCATAAGGGACATCATATCGTTTGTGGAAGTATCGCCATCCACAGAAATGCGGTTAAAACTGACCTTTGTAGCGTCTATTAAAGCCTTGCTAATCATATCTGAGCTTATTGCACAGTCTGTGGTTAAAAAGGCAAGCATTGTTCCCATATTTGGGTGAATCATTCCGCTACCTTTAGTTATTCCACCGATGCTGATTGTTTTTCCATCAAGTTCAAACTCTATTGCCAGTTCTTTCATAGTCAAGTCCGTGGTCATTATGGCAGCCGCTGCGTCTTTGGAATTATCATAAGCCAGCTTTGATACAAGCTCTGCCATACCATTTTCCACGACTTCCACCGGAAACTCCTGCCCTATCACCCCTGTTGAAGCGACGATTATATCAGACGCATCAATTCCGAGAGCTGCTGCTGCAGCAAGGCAGGAGCGGCGAGAGGCTTCCTCGCCATTGGGAGCGCAAGCGTTGGCGTTTCCGCTATTTGCCAGCACAGCTCGTGCGCGACCATTGGCAAGGTTTTCTTTTGTTATATATAGTGGTGCTGCTTTCACCACGTTTTTAGTGTATACTGCTGCTGCGGAGCACTGCACATCTGATAGGATAATCGCTAGATCCTTTTTTTCCAGTCTGTTGGTTTTTACTCCCACATGTATTCCTGCAGCCTGAAATCCCTTAGGGGCACAGACTCCACCATCTATAAAATTCATTTTATAACCTCCAAATTTAACATTATTTCCATATTTTGTACCGCTGCACCGGAAGCACCTTTGCCCAGATTGTCAAAGCGTGCGGTGACAAGGGTGAGATCATCGTATCCGCTAACTGTTAGTTCGAGGTTGTTTGTACCCTCTCCCCAATTGCTCTCCAACATTCCGTCACCCAATTTTGGATTAACTGTGATATATTCTTCTCCATCGTAATACTCCAGTAGTTTCTCCAAAATATCATTTGCAGTTGGAGCACCAATGAGCATATCGTTGTGGAGAGATATACTAGCAGCAATGCCAGCGTAGTAATCATCAACCACAGGGAGAAAAACGGGTGGGCGAGTCAGACCTGTCATATAAATAATTTCCGGTAAATGCTTATGTTTGAGATTGAGCCCATACATTCTGGGCGCAAACATTTGTGGTGTTTTTTCATTTTCGTAATCATTAATCATGGATTTCCCACCGCCTGAGTAGCCGGTTAATGAAACGCAAGTCAGGGGATAATCTATAGGGAGTAGTCCATAATGAATAAGGGGATATGTTGCTGAGATAACACCTGTTGCGTGGCATCCAGGGTTTGCTACCTTTTGAGCGGTTGCTATTTTCCCCCGCTGCTCTTTGTTAAACTCTGGAAAGCCATAAACCCAATCTGGATTTGTACGGTGTGCTGTTGAGGCATCGATTATGCGTGTATTGCTATTTTCCACCAGAGAGGCAGATTCGATTGCAGCTTCGTCCGGCAAGCATAAAAACACCAAATCAGCACTATTGATAAGCCTTCGTCGCTCTGAAACGTCCTTGCGTTTTTCGCTGTCTATCAAAAGCAGCTCAATGTCTTCTCTTCCACCAAGGCGTTCATATATCTGAAGCCCCGTGGTGCCTTCTTGCCCATCAATGAAAATCTTTGCTTTCAACTGGATGCACACTCCTATCTTAATAGTTTGAAAAAGTTAATGAAGTCCATTAAAACATAAAACGAATTATTATGCAAGTAAAATTTTGAAAAAATGTAAATAATATTTAAGTAAATACATTGAGCTGTCAGGATTACTATAAACAATGAGCAGCTTATGATAGAAAAACAGAATGTCTGAAATAAGCGAAATACTGCATTATTATTCATTATTTATGAATAATAATGCAGTATTTGAATTGTTCAAATCGTATAAATCTAATAAATAATAGCCCGTAGCTTCGCTTTTACAAAACTTACGGGCTATAGGGTGCTAATAGCTTTGCTGAGTATTTATGCCTGTGGAGGCGGAGGCGGTGGGGTTCTGTCGCCTTCGGCACTCAGTGGCACGTTGGGGTCGAGTACCATACCGTAAGTTTCGGTGAGTATTTTGAAAGCATCTTCTGCTGTGGGGATTGGAGTCTCTTTGCGCTCGCCGTTGACGGTTTCGCGGAAAATGTTGCCATCTACGGAAATAGAGCCTTCGTTGGTGCGAAGATTTGCTATGCGCTTGATGCGAAAACCGGTTCTTGCCATGTTGCTGTTGAATGTCACGAAATCCATGACTGGATGGGGGTCAGGGTTAAACATAAAGCGTTGTTTTGGTCCATCTGCGGTTTGTTGCATCACTATCTTGTGGTTGTAGGGTGCATCTTTTACGAAGAAAGTTTCGCCTCTGATGTCTTGTTCTTCAGTGGTGTCAACGCAAATTGGAACAGCGAATGCGGTGGTTTTGCCATAACCGACATCAGCGACATAGCGCAGTCCGCCTATGGTTACTATTGTCATGCGATGGGCAACAGCGGGGATGTAGTCTTCAAAACCCACGATGGGGTCAGCAGGCATGATACGCCCGGCGATGGCGTGGGCATCAAAGCCGACACCTTTAGCAAGGAGCATGAAGAAAGCGTTGAGTTCGAAGCAATATCCACCTCTTCTTCTAGTTACGATTTTGTCGAAGAGGTCATCGGCTCCCCAATCAACCATGATGTCATAATCGAAAAGGTCGATGTTTTCAAAGGGTACCGATGTTAGGGTTGACCACTGCAGTGTGTCGATTCCTTCTTTTGTGAGGGGAATCTCTACGCCGCCGAGACCGACACGTTCCAGTGCCGCATTTGTGTCTGGCAATAAACTGTAGTACTTTCGCATTCTGTCCGCAAAACTAGGTTTTCCGCCCATATTTAGATGGCCCTCCTAAAAAAATATTGGAGACTTGGTGCTAAACTAAATCTCCGACTGCAACAATATCACAATGTAAAATATCTGTCAACAACTTTTTTTGCGATTTTGCCCAATTTATGCCAATATATTTGTGCAATAATCTATAATTGTCTCTGCTGCGGAGAGGACTTCGTCGAAATCGCCGACTAATAGATAGTCTAATATGGCTGATAGAAGCTCTTTTACTGGGGATTCCCATTTGGTTTCCTGAAGCAGATTAACTATATCTTTAACAGTTTTTCTATCTAAGGACTCACAGGCATCTCTAATAGTTAGCATTGAACTATGCAAAAGGGTTAAATTACCATCTTCTAAGTCATCATAACCATCATCAATCATGAGCGGTATTTGCATTTCTATCACCATATTTAGCTTGTCAATAAAAGTTGGAGTTTCGGTGAATATCATAGTTTTCATACCACTTTTTCCTGCTTGTTCAAGTTTGGCGGCAAATTCAGACAATTCCAACTCCCCAATATTCGCCAATGCGCTCTTTATACCATGGGTGGCAGTGGTATATGCCTCCAAATCCTCTTGTGTAAGCGCTCCGCTCTTGTCCATGAGCTCCTGGAGTATCTCCTTTGTCCTCTGAGCGTCCAACATGAAAGCTTCAGCCAATCTATCGGGAATTGAAGTTGATATTTGTGTTGTAGCTTCATCGCTATTTTTAATAATTAAGGACTCGCGCCGAGCGGCATCGATGACTTCAGGAGGTTGTTTATCTCTGATAAATTTTTTCAAAACAGTATTAAGCTCCCTTACGTCGATGGGTTTTGATACGAAACCATCGAAACCATGGGTAAGGAACACTTCCTTTTGTCCTTTTACAGCGTTTGCAGTTAATGCGACAACGGGACCTTCATATCCCAGCTTGCGAATTTCTGCCAAGGCTTGGATACCATCCATTTTAGGCATCATATGATCCATAAAAATAATGTCGTAAACATTACCATTGGAAACGAGATCGATTGCTTGAAATCCACTTGTGGCAGTTTCCATGGTAAGCTCATATGGGAGCATCAAACCTGTAGCAATAAGTAGATTTGATTCCACATCGTCCACAATTAAAATGCTGCCATAGGGCATGGGTTCATAGACTATTTGCGCCTTTTGCAACTGCCGTATACCACTTTGTTTGAAGTTTTGCAGACTATTTGCCAGATCTCTTCCCAGTATTTCTGAACCAGCAATGCCTTGGGGAATGGTTACAGTGAATACCGAACCAACGTCAGGCTCACTTTCCACAGTTATTTGTCCATTCATCAAATCGATGAGGCTCTGAGTGATGCTCATTCCTATGCCAGTACCTTCGATTGTCTTGCCACTATCGGTATTGAAGCGGGTATATCGATTAAAGAGCTCATTGATCTGCTCCTTTGTCATTCCACGGCCTGTATCAGAAACGCGTATTTCCAAGCCAATTTCTTCGTCCACTTCATAAATATCAGTCAAAGCGGTGAAAGATAAGATAACCTCGCCGTTTTCAGTATATTTAAAAGCGTTTGACAATAGATTGTTGAGAATTTTCTTTATATGAAGCTCATCGCCAAGCATCAATTGAGGCAGCTTTTCGTCAACATTAATCTTAAATTCTATTGGTTTGCTTTCTATGGATATCATATGAAAGGCGGATGTGTCGTTTATTAGGCTTGCGGTTTCGTATATAAGCGGTGATAGCTCCACCTTTCCAGCTTCGATTTTTGATAAATCCAATATATCATTTATTATATTAAGTAGCAGGTTCCCAGAGCTTTGTATTTTTTCTATCCACACATTGGCGCTGTCAGATAATTTCTCGTCACGTCTTAAAATTTCTGCAATACCCAATATGGAATTCATTGGAGTCCTTATTTCATGGCTCATGTTTGCCAAGAAGTCGCTTTTATGTTTCGATGCGGCTTCTGCTTCTTCCTTTGCAGCAACAGCTTCTTCCTTAGCCTCGACAGCTTCTTCTTTTGATGCAAGTGCCTCTATTTTCGCAGCTTCCGCTTCTTCTTTCAATGCTTCGATTTCAATAAATGGTCTCTTGATAAATACGGAACCGATGATAGCTGCAATTAAGCCAAGTAGTATGCTGACTAGCCCAACGCTGATTAAACCACGATCTATGAATCTATATGGGCTTTCGGGTAAGGGGGCAACGACACCCATCAACCAGCCTTCCGCTGAACCGCTAACTGGTCGGTAGGCGCATAATCTTGGTACATTTGCGATTGAATAGTTTATTATTGTTACATCCTGGTTTTGTTTTTGCCTAAGCTCATAAACGGTAATATCGTTTTCTTTATCAATTTGCGCCATCTGGGTAAAATCAACTTTATTTTCGACCCATTCATAGCGGGGATTTGCAACTAGGTGGCCCTTTGTGTCATCAAGGAAAATATGTCCAGTTTCCCAAATGACGAAACTGGATAACAAATCCGAAAAATATGAACCAGGAAGCGTCAAAACTAGTATATGGTTTTCATTGTTTGAAAATCCACTAAATGCTGTTGCCAAATAAAAAACAGCACCAAAATCCGTCTGAATGATGGAGGACAACACGCCATCTCCAGATAGACTTTGATGCATAAACGAATCTTCAATTAAGTCATTGCTGCCAGGGAATGTGCCAGCAGTTGCCAGTAGTTTTTGCTGCTCGTCAAAAACAGCAGCTCCGATAAACTCCTGATGCTGGCTCTCTATACGAGACAGTATGCTTTCCCAACTCGCCTCTTCGCTAACCGACATCAAAGAGGCTATTCCATTGGCTTTTGCTTTGATTGTGCTGATTTCGCTGCTGATATAATGGTCAGCAATGTCGGAAAGCAGTATAAGCTCTGTTTCTTGGGAGGTCTCCAGTTGGTTTTTTACAGTATAAATACCAACAAATATGCTAAATGAAACTATGAGAAGGGTAATGAGGAAAATAACTAGGAAGGCTCTAACTCTTATCATGGGAAACAATCACCGCCTTAGGACAGATATTTATTGAGTATTTGGTGAATTCTGTCTACTTCAAGGGGCTTGCCTAGGTGATCGTCCATTCCCGCATTGAGACATTCTCTAATATCCTCTGCAAAAACATTTGCAGTCATTGCTATGATTGGCAAAGAAAGGGAAGCAACAGACGGCAACGCCCGTATATGCCGTGTGGCTTCAAGACCATCCATCCGTGGCATTTTAACATCCATGAAAATAATGTCATACTTATCGGGAGTTTGGCTAACCATATTTAGTGCTACTTCACCATCTTCAGCACAGTCGATGTCGATACAAGTGCTTTCCAGTAGCGCAATGAGAATCTCCCTGTTTATTTCCTGATCTTCCACCAGTAGCAGTTTTTTACCTGCGAAGTTTAAAGTATCTTCCCTTGTATCATCTACACCCTGTGCTTTGCATAGACAATCGTTGATGCATTCAACGATTTCTGTTGAAAAAAACGGCTTTTGCAATGCCTTTGCAATTTTGTTCGCACTGGCTTCGTCCTCTCGCATTACCCACTGGGAAGCAGAGTACATAATCACAACAGGAGCAGGAGTTTCCTTTCCCGTGGTGAGCCTGTCTGCAAGCTCAACCCCATCAATTTCCGATACTCGCCATCCTATAAAGTACATATCATAGGCACCCTTTTCACCTATGTAGCGAAAAGCATCGTAACTACTGGGAGCCAAATCGAATTTGATGTTAAGCTGACTTAGCACATCGTGAAATTGGCTTCGGGTTTCTTCGCTGTCGTCAACCACAAGTATGCGCAAGGCATCCAGGTTTAAACGAGTAGATAACAAAGATAGCAATTTTTTCTCGCTGCGCCCCGCCTTTACCAATATGCTTATTCTTGTACCCTTTCCCAACTCCGATTCAATATGAATGCCTCCGTCCATCAACTCCACTATGCACTTGGAAATGGTTAATCCGAGACCGGAGCCTCCATAATCGCGGCTTATTTTGCTTTCAGCTTGAACGAAAGACTCGAACAGACTGGATTGCTGTTCCTTTGATATGCCGATGCCATTATCCACCACATCAATTCTTAATAAGCAGTCCTCCTCTGTCTCGCTTTCCAAAGCTACTTCAAGGGAGATGCTGCCGTATTCCGGAGTGAACTTTGTGGCATTTGATAAAAGGTTAGTGAGAACTTGAATCAAACGCTGTTCATCGGCAATTATGAAGTTGGGCATTTTGCTATCGGATACAATGGTAAGTGTTTGTTTCTTTTCATCAATTCGATAGTTGATAATAGATAGGACTTTTTGAAGCATGGAATCGAAACTAAACTCAATGGGTGAGAGCTCGAATTTTTTTGCTTCGATTTTCGCCATATCAAGCACATTATTGATAACACCGAGCAAATGAGTCGATGCATTTCCAATAACGCCCAACGCGCGGTTTTTTTCATTTATATCATTCGCATTTTTTCCCACTGTGGTCATGCCGATAATGGCATTGAGGGGGGTACGCATTTCGTGACTCATGTTTGATAGATAATCACTTTTTGCGCTGCTTGCGCTGATTGCCTCTTCAAGTTTTACCGTGCGTTCTTTTATTAAATCGTCAATGCTTAAATGATGCCTAATTCTATGGAGCAGCACAGCTTCCGAAAATGGTTTCATGATGAAATCCACGGCGCCTAATTCGATGCCATATGCTTCATTGTACGAATCTGCAAGGGCAGTTAGAAAGATAACGGGAATATCAGAAAAAAGAGTGTTTGACTTCAGCTTAATCATTGCATCAAAGCCGCTCATTTCCGGCATTGCCACATCCATAAGGATTAAATCTGGGATGATTTTTTCCAAAAAGACAAACATCCTGATTGCTGAAGTCATAGTAATGACATTATAATAGTTTTCCAATGTCTGTTCAGCCACGGAAAGATTCGTTATGCTGTCATCGACAACAAATATAGTTTTTTGCACAACAAAACCCCCTTGGCAGCACCCTGACTAAATCTACTTTCGTGAAAAGATATACCTTGTCACATAGAGTTTATCGTGATTTTTGATGTAAATCTTTAGCCACAGGATAGGGGGATATAAGAACAAAATATTAATTTATTGGTAAAAAGAAATTGGATTAGATGGGTAAAAAACGTCCAATTACCAGTATAAAAACGTAAAGTATCGGTTGATGTAATATATATATGAGCAATGAGTTCCTACCAACTTTGGGAAAGAAGGGTAAGCTCATGGTGTAGAACCAAGACGGCAGCTTTTTTTCGATGATGTATATACCCGCCCATGTTCCAAACAGAAATATGATTACCCATGGAAATATCGGGAAGTAATCATAACTGATAAAGCCAGGCTGAGGCCAACCAAGGACGGAAATAATGTTTATGAGTGCAATTTGCTCAAACTGCGGTTTATATGCTTTTAGAGCCACTAGTACTGTCAGCAGCAATTTGATGAGCAATGCCAGAGTGAGTTTGCGGGGGATTTTGTCCCATATTTTTTTCGTTAGACCGAAAAACAACATGGATAAACCTAATAAATGTAGTATTCCGAACCAGACTGGTGTTCCCATGAAATATGTCACGATTGTTATTCCCATTGCAAAGGCGAGAGTGATGAAACCGCGCTTTATGTTCCCCCGGGAAAATCGGGAAGAAATCCCTGATATAAAAACAAACAACCCTGCAAAAATGTAATGGAGGACATTGAAAACAGGGTTTTCATATAACCATGGTGGAGCATCCAGATAATAGACTAAATCGTAAAAGAAGTGGTGGATAACCATTAAAATAATAGCTATTCCACGCACTGCATCGATTATCTGGATGCGTTCTTTTGGATTTTCCACGAAATTCACCACTTTTTTTGAGTATACAAACCAGGAAAAACAACCCTCGCTAAACTGAAGTTCATATTTTTCACAGTATACTATAAAAATAGAGAAAATGGCAATAATATACTAAAATCTTTCCACCCACGATGAAAAGGCATCTGCGTAGCGACTTAAAAAATCCTTTAGACTTTGATTGGAAACACCATCATCGTCCACAGAAGCAGTAATTCCGCCGATGTACGCTTCAGGCACTTGCATCATATGTATATTCAAACAAGCAGCAGACTGTCGTAAATGGTTACTGGCACCGAAACCTCCTATACTTCCAGGAGTAACGCTGACGATGGCACCAGGCTTTTCGTTCCATGCATTATCAGTCGTTGGACGAGATGCAATGTCCAGGGCGTTTTTCAAAACAGGTGGAATCGAGCGGTTGTATTCCGGGGTGACGAAAAGTATAGCATCAATTGACTTGACTTCTTCCCTGAAACGTCGCCACTCCTGGGGTAAATTCTCTTCATTGTCCAGATCCTGATTGTACATGACCAAGGGCGCAATATCCAAATACAATAGTGTGTATCTGTCCTCTAACTGTTCACCGATGAACTTTGCAACCTTTTTGCTATATGAATCACGACGGAGGCTTCCCACCATAATTCCTATTGTTTTTTTGCTCATATATTTCCCCTATGTTATGTTTTTTTAATGTTGTTTACGCCAGTACCAAGTCTAATAATGCGTCTTTTGTCCGTGGATTGACAGCGTTTGCTATCACATCGCCTTCAGAAAATACAAAAACAGTGGGTACAGCCATTATTTCGTATTTGTCGGCGATGTCGGGATGGTCATCTGTGTTTAGATAATATACTTCTATTTCATTGGAGTGTTCTTGGGCAACTTCCTCTAGAATTGGTGAAAGTAGCTTGCAATAAGGACACCAATCTGTCATAAAATCCACTACGATTGTTTTATTGCTACGTAATGCGTCTTCGAAACTATTGCTATCAAGTGTTTTAATCATTGTTTTTTACCTCGTTATTTATTATGTATAATATATTCTACTGCCGATGTCGCAGCAACTGCGCCATCAGCTGCTGCTGTCACTAGCTGACGGAGGGGTTTTTTCCTGACATCGCCGGCTACGAAGAATCCTGGGGTGGATGTTTTGCAATCTTCTCCCGCTATGACATAGCCTTCGTTGTCAATTTGTGCAAAATCAGCACACAATGTCGATTGGGGAATGGAGCCAACTGCAATGAAAACACCTGCCACATCTAGTGTTGTCTCTTCTCCCTTTGTATTGCTCAAAGATACGCTTTCAACACGGCTACTCCCATTTATGCTAATTATATTGGTATTTAAATGCTGCTGTATATTGGGTGTTTGCTGCATCTTTAAAACGGTGCTGCCTGCTGCACGAAATTCATCTCGCCTATGGATAAGGTGAACCCTTGTGCAGAGCCTAGACAAGGTTATAGCATCGTCTAAAGCCTTGTCTCCGCCGCCAACAATAGCCACAGTTTGCTTGCGGAAAAAAGCGCCATCGCAAGCTGCGCATGTGGCTACTCCACGTCCGAGCAGCTCGATTTCACCAGAAACACCCAGGAGACGTTGCTTTTCACCTGCTGCATATATGAGAGCCTTAGCTGTGTATATGGAGTCTTTGGCTGTGACTTCCCATGTATCCTTGTTGAGTTTAATGGATTCTACGCTCGCTGCTATTAGATTCGCTCCAAGGGATGAAGCTTGCCCACGGAGTACCTCGGAAAACTCATATCCGCTAATGCCTGGCATTCCTGGATAATTATCGATTGCCAAAGTGGGGAATATTCGACCTCCAAACTCTTCAGCTTCGATAACAAGGCATTCCATTGCGCTTCTTTGTAGAAAAATCGCAGCAGTCAGTCCAGCCGTTCCACCACCGATTATTATTACATCAACCATATAACAGACCTTTATGCGGATTATCCGCTTATCGTGCCATATTTCCAGTTGGCTATTCCGCCAAAGCTGTATATATTGCTATATCCAAAACCGACTAAAATGCTAGCTGCTTCTGCACTGCGTCTTCCACTTTGGCAATGAACCAAAATGCGAGCATCTTTATCTGGTAGTTTCGATACCGCTGCGCTTTCAATGATGTCCAGAGGGATAGAAATCGCTCCATCTATACGTTGATCTTTATATTCTTCTTCGCTGCGCACATCAAGGAGAATAAAGGAATCGCCATCCTCCATCATTTCTTTTGCTTGTGCTTCGTTAATGGTTTGAAAATTTGCTTTTGCTTGTATGCTTTCCATATATAAATCTCGCTTTCTCCATGTTTTCCATAATATTTTATCATTTTAACAGAAAAAATCATCAACCCGAAAGCCGAAATCAAATGCACAAACTACACCCCAAATCATGGCTCATTTACCTTGGATTGTTTACCCTGGTGAGCATTGGTAAATGTTTAGTTTATTTGTAGTATGTGTGGATTGTTTACTATCAATGTGCTGTATAAAAAGAGTGCATCAGAGCCAGGTTGGAACTCAATATACCTGCTTAATGTCCTCATATCTATGTATCGTAAATCAATTAAATAAACTTTAAAGTATGCATTTGCAAGGAGGGGAGCCAAGCTGGAGGAAAAGGAGTCTCGAAACAAGTATAGCACACGTTCACTCGTCGAGTCTTCATTAATAAGAACGATTAGAGGATTCGCTCCAGCGAGAAAAATATCATATTTGTCGAGACCTTCTAGTTTACTCTCGTCGTATACAAGACCAGGTTCCAGCTCCATGGTAAGTTCGTTTAGATACATTGCTTTAATACTTGGATTTAACAAAACACTCAGCTCATCTGGGAAAGTTGCCAATGCCAGTTGTCCTGCATATACACCATAAAATTCACCATATGATTTCATATCGTATTGTGAAGAATCCATATCAAAACCCATTTCAATACCAAGTTTTTCTATTACTGGCAGAAGCTCCACTTGGTTCCAATGCAAATCGCTCCCATAATAACTTCCAGCATCCAACACATCGCCAAGGTCAATGAAATGATACTTGCTGGTGTCAAAGTGGTTTAAAATTGTTTTTTCGACTAGAATTCCATCGTAACCCGGGTAAAACCTATTTGAATAGATGCTCTTATCGGGAATAATTGATATATACAAGTTAATATCTACAAGACTTGTTGATATTGATGATATTTTTTCAGATAGCAAAACAAGGGACTCTGTGTTGGTTTTAGAATATTCGCCAATTCCATAATCGTCAATATAAAGACCGTTTTTATCCCTCTGGAAGTAGAGGTAAAATACCATGAAGGAGTTAATACCTCGAAAACCATCACGAAGGGGGAAGTTATCTGCTGCATAGGTATTGAATCTATCCATAAACTCCCCGGAGAGGACTGTTTTCATAGATAGAGATGGAAATCTCGCCGGTAGACGGCGTTCACTGAACAAAACCGCTGGAGGCGAGATAACTATACTCACGAAAAAGAAACCGCAAATGAAAGCAGCGAAAACAATAGTTGTCAGTAGATTACGAAAGGAAGCGGTTTTCTTATCCATTATTCATGCTAATTCCTTGTACAAATACATGTTGTCATTCATCAGAGAAAGCTGTCTCTTTTTTTTGATTAGCCAAAATAGAGCTTTTCAGAATCTGCCATAGGGGTCGAGTCTTGGTCCCATTCGTGACCTGTCACTATCATGAAAGCTGTGGTCACATTGAAGAATCGATGTTGGATAGCTCTAGTTGGGTTGGAAGTAATTGGGTCATTCCATGTGACATCGACGCAATACCAATTACCATCAATTCTAACCATGTTCCAAGCGTGTTCTCCACCCGTTGCTGTATAGATACCGTTTACGGTTATACATTCGATACCAAGCATATCCATGAATAGTTGAAAGGTGGATGTATATCCGGAACATATTGATACTTGACTAAATATCGCTCCATAGGGATTATTATTGTTGGGGTCTGGTGAAGCGTCAGGAGCATTGCTAATGGATTCTTCATCATAACTGACCCAGTCAATAATCCAGTCGTGGATAGCTAGCTCCTTATCGTAATCGCTCATATCGTCTCTTATATAGCTTTCGATTATATCGATGCAAGCATCAAAAATACGAAGGTTTTTTGGCGTTAGTCCAGATCTATCACCGCTATGCCAGGCAGCAAGTATTGAGGAAGGATTGTATAAATCATTGGGGTCTGCTGGGTCAGAGTTTATGAATATTTCATCATCCGAGCTGTTTTCATCATCATTTGAGTTGGATGTATCTTCTTGATTTGTTTCCTTGCCGTTTTCAATGGCATTGCTTTCCATGTCGTCAACTGTGTCATTGATGTCCTTGTCGATCTCGGTATCTGATTCTTTGTCGATTGTGTTCTCATTATCGGTTTCATTATTGTTAGTATTTTCAGATTCGCTGGTATCATCGTTATTAGACTCGTCATCATCTAAATTAAGCTCATCATCCAGGTCTGTTTCCATATTATCTTCATCAATAAAATCATCGTCTTCATCAAGCTCATCCCCATCAAGCTCATCGTTGTCTTGATGAACATTTGAATTTATGAAGCTTGTATCAATTGGAGGAGGATTATCGCTAAAACACTGTAGAAAAATCCTTTGAGCCATGCCAATATCCTCGCATATAAGCAATGCGACATAATTACCATGGACTACTACTATGCTATTTTCCAATATGGCTGCTTGCTCTGGTGCGTATCCCCTAAAAGCATCGGCGCGTCTTGCGATATAGTCTTCGAGTAAAACACCGATTGCAGTTTCATCAGCAGAGTCGTCTGTGAGAAAAACAGCTATTTCATCGGCTCGCATTCCAGCGGAATACAGGATTATTCCATCAAGAATAGCTTCTGTTTCAATATTATATTTGTCTGTGATATATTCCTGGAAATAATCATCGTTATAATACACAGGTTCACGAGCAGCAACTTCATCTAAAGAAGTTATAATAGCTCCCGCTATTTGAAAGGGAGTATATTGTGTGGAAACCTCATCAGCTGTCTTGGAACAAGCGGTGAGCATTAATGCTAAAACCAGCAACAAGACGATATTTATGTTTTTACGTTTCATATTCAAATCAATTCCTTCACTCATTGTCTCTGCTGAGACAGGCTTATGTATTGCCTTTATTATACAACTTTTCATCAAATAAGCAAATTATGTATATGGAACTTCTGGATAGTAACAAATTATTACAAGCCGATTAGCTCAAAAGGAAAAATATATGGATTTTACGCATATAGTATAGTATACTTGATAAAACTTGGCAGTATTAAACTGAAAAAATAGTAAGGTTGGTGTATTATATGTTCTTAAAATTTATTTGCTGTGATGTCTTCACCCGAATAGCTTGTGATTTGGTGGCAAAATCACCCAATATTATAGATTTGGAATTTGTTCCCATGCTAGCCCATGTGGAACCCGATAACCTTAGAATGCTAATCGAAGAAAAAATAAGCAACACTACAAATAACCAAACAGGCCGCAGATACGATGCTATTATTCTAGGTTTCGGCTTGTGTGGGAACGCGATTATCGGCTTATCTAGTCCAATACCCATGATTATACCTCGCGCCCATGATTGCTGTACTATTTTTATGGGGAGCAAAGAGAGATTTATGCAAGAGTTTAATAATTCCTTCAGTGCCCGATGGAGCACAACTGGATACTTCGAGCGCACAGGCGCAAGAATGAGTGATTATTCCTATTCCGACCAAATGGAAAACTATAAAACATCAAGGGAATATATGAGCTATTTGGAAAAATATGACGAAGAAACAGCGGAATACTTATGGGAGACCCTGCATCCCAAAATTGAATCCCACGAATCCATTTACATTAATATCGATGGATATGAATATTCGGACTCCTATGAAAAATACAAAGCCGCCATGGAAAGGCTTGGCGTTGAGCTGCGTACAGTGGAGGGTAGCATTTCCCTGCTAAAAGCCCTTGTCGATGGAGATTGGGATGAGGACAGATTTCTCACAGTGGATCCTGGTAAAAAAGTAGCAGGAATATATGATCTCAACTATGTCATCGAAGCGGTGTAAAGTATAGGTTTCCGCTTATTCTCGATTTTCTCCAGTCATATGCATTTAGGTGGTTTATAATGGGAAAAAACAGGAACATAATGCTCAATGCTATAATAGTGCTCACCCTTGCCCTGGTGCTTTTGGTGTCTTTGCGTAGTCCCTATGTATCATCAATCGAAGCCGATGAGGATATGGATATTGACCTCCATACAGATATGACAATAGAAAGCTTCGAACCCTTTGATGATATTCCCGAGGAGTCTGATGATTTGCCAATAGAATCAGAGGAGCCAACAATCCCGCAAAGACCCATCAGAGATACGCCCATTGTTCCTGAAATATTTGCCAATGAAATAACGGAGCTTATGGAAGCTAGTGTCCTTGATGGGAACTTCGAATACGAATCGCTGGATGTAGTGTTCGATGGCGATTATGAGACGAATCTCCTGATAGAAGCGGGAGGAACAATATCAATCAGCTCTCCTGAGACAATCTATTCACTCTATTTTATATGGGATATGCCTGCTGAGACTTATTATTTGTCAAGTAGCTCCCCAGAGATTGATGGACAGCCCCAAGTGGGTGGAGCATATGGATTTTTACACGAATTTATCGCCATTGAAGAGCCAAACAATGAAATTATACTTTCATTTCCATCTGATGCCATATTGTGTGATATATATGCTTTCGGTGAAGGAACTCCTCCAGAATGGGTGCAAGAATGGAATCCGCCATTGTCTGAAGCGGATATGCTGATGATTCCCACACATGGGAAGGATGAGTATCTATGCTTTCTTGGAGTGTTGCCATATTATGCTGGGATGCTGGGATATAAAGTGCAAGTTGCATACCTCGTCCACCACTGGGACGATATGCCTAGGATGCACGAAATGCTAGAGGGCTTATGGACTGTGGGCTTGCGAAACTATCCACATATAGGCATCTTTGACAGCCATGATGCACCAAGTTATGAAGCGGCCATAGACCTATATGGATATGAAAATGTATTGGAATATCATGTTGAGCTTTTACGCAGATTCAAACCGAAGGTTGCATTGGGGCATGACCTAAATGGCGAATACGGCAATGGTACCCATATGCTCAATGCTCAAGCATTGCTAAAAGCTGTGGAAAACGCTGCAGATAGTACATATCATGTGGAGTCATATGAAAAATATGGTACATGGGATACACCGAAACTGTATTTGCATTTATACTGGATTAGCACGATAACTATGAATTGGGACTTCGCTCTGCCAAATTTCGATGGAGCAACGGCGATTGAAGTAGCTGCCATAGGTCTGGATTGTTACCGCTCATTACAAGATTTCGGATACTCGGTACCCCGCATAGGTCCCTCGGGCCATGTTTTTGGTCTAGCAAGAAGCACCGTGGGAGAAGACCGTATAGGTGGAGATATGTTTGAAAATATCTATCAATGAGTTGTGTATAAAGCTTTGCCAGTAGTAATCTCATTTATTTAGTATTTAGCCACTAAAGTGAATAATAATCAAAGAGTAGCAACTAGAGCAGCAGCTAGAGAATCTATTTCCTCCAGCTGGGAATTGGTTAGGCTGGATTTTATGCTAAGGATATCGCGCACAAAGGCGATATTTTTACATTTCTCGAAAATTTCGCGGATTAAGCCTCCACTAGCTGCAGCCCATGAGCCATTTTCAATAATAGCCACTGTACGGTTTTGAATATTGTGGGAAACAAGGTCATTCAAAAAAGCTTCCATAGTCACGAAGATACCAGCATTATATGTGGTGGAAGCGATTGCTAAATGACTCCATTTAAAAGCAGCAGCCACGATTTCAGAGGCAGCAGTAACCGAAACATCAAACATGACAGTTTTGATGCCTTGCTCCCTGAGCCGACAAGCTAAAAGCTCTGCTGCATTTTCCGTATTGCCATAAACAGAGGCATATGCAATTAACACACCTTTGTCCTCGGGCTCATATCTGCTCCAAAGCTCGTATATGGAGAACATACGCTCTAAATTATTACGCCAGACGAAACCGTGAAGGGGGCATATCATTTCAATTTCTAAGGCAGAAGCTTTATCCAGTAGAGCTTTTGTCTGGGTACCGTATTTCCCAACTATATTTGCATAGTAACGTCTTGCTTCATCTAAATAATCTCTATCAAAATCCACTTCATCTGCAAAAAGAGCACCATTGAGAGCACCGAAGGAGCCGAAGGCATCAGCAGAAAAGAGAATTTTATCTGTTTTATCATAAGTTACCATGACCTCGGGCCAATGAACCATGGGAGCCATGTGAAACAGCAAATCATGTTTACCAGTATTGAGGGTATCGCCCTCTTTGACGATTAT
The DNA here is from genome assembly GCA_009777775.1 of Oscillospiraceae bacterium. Lineage (GTDB taxonomy): Bacteria > Bacillota > Clostridia > Oscillospirales > Oscillospiraceae > WRMH01. The sequence goes on along the minus strand of WRLE01000002.1, from coordinate 55,546 downwards.
GGCACGAGACTCAACATCGATTCCGTGAAACTGGGTTATAAATGCTTGGGTTCTACTGTTGCATACTATTGTCATATTGGGATACCTGATGATTAAGTCCATCAAAGCAGCAGAATGGTCGGGCTCCATATGCTGCACCACGAGATAATCGAGATCCCTATTACCTAAACCATAACTGAGATTTTCCAAAAACCTCTCCCGAACTGCCTTATCAACAGTGTCAAAGAGGACTGTTTTTTCATCGGATAACAAATATGAGTTATATGATACGCCTTTTGGAACGCTATATACTCCCTCGAACATGGCTAAACGCCTATCATTGGCACCAACCCACAATAAATCGTCTGATATCTTTCTGGTACAATGCATATACATTCTCCTTACAAATTATAATGAACTTAAACCCGCAGAGGAAATCTGCGGGTTAAGTATTAGTAGTCAAGTAAAATATGGATTTTGTTTATAATTCAGTTTTCCAAAGCCCATGTAGATTGCAATAAGCATATACCGCAATAGGCTTGTCGTTCACAAAGCAAAATGATGTCTTTGGTGTTTCGCCAATTTTTAGAATTTTGCGCTGTCCACCGGACTCAGTTTCCACATAAACAAAAGATATATAGTGGGCTTCCTCCATTGGATGCAATTCGCTTCCCACTTGTACTTCGATACCATCGTTACTAGCTGTTACGAAAGGCAAGTGCTTTTCGTTGCTGGCATCTTCAGTATTGGGTACAAGCTCGTGCATATTCTCGCCGCAGCATACAAGGGGAACTCCCTTATCTTCAATTAACCCGAGTAAGTTTCCACATTTTTTGCAGATGTAAAATTTTTGTCTACTATTCATTTATCGCTCCTTTTTTATTGTTTTGTAAATGAGTCTTTTTCCAAGCCGCATAATGGGCAGGTGTAATCATCTGGGAGATCCTCCCATTTTGTTCCAGGAGCTATGCCATTGTCGGGGTCGCCTTCAGCTTCATCGTAAACATAGCCGCAAACACATTCGTATTTCATAACGCGTTCCTTTCATGATTTGGTTTTTAGAGTATATAACTCATAAATATTAACATTATTATTGAGCTTTTGCAAGAATATATATGTTCAAATTGTAACATTTCTATGTGCAAAGTGTAATATTTTCACATAATAAAACACCACTGGTTTGTATATTACAGTAGTGCAGAATCAAATAGCCTGCCAAGCATAGACCTGACCCTGGCTTCATGGTCAAGCAAACCAACGGAATAATCTGGATTGGCAAAGGCTTCGATGCCCATAGCCATCATAGCACCGGTTATAACGCGAGCGAATATTTCCAAATCGAAATCCGGCTGTATTCTTCCCACATCTATGCCATGTTGCAATATTTCGGATACATATTGATAGTCGTTGGCATTATGCTCCCGAAACATGGTATTTGCAGTATTATCTTGAAAAAGCCGCATATATATGATTTTCGTAATGAGTATCATACGCATATGCTTCTTTTCATCGTCTGAAACATAATTTCGAGCAATCGCAAAAATAAATTCTTCTGGATTTGCGGTTTCCACCAAGGTTTTCATAGATTCAACAGGAATGCGAGTGTCGAAATAATGATGGGAATAGTATTCGTATATATGCTCCAGTATCCGCTCTTTGCTCTCGTAATGATAGTATATCGAAGCTGCATTGATGTCTATGCTTTTAGCTATTTCGCGGATTGTGACATTTTCATAGCCCAAGACGCTGACCATTTCGATGAATGTGTCAAATATGCGTTCTTTAGTCCCTGAAAGCTCGTCCATAAAATGGTACACCTCAAATGCAATATCTCTATTATGGGGTCAATCGTACAAAGGGGTCAATAGTACAAACCGAACCCATTACAAATACCAGTGAGCGCAATTAATCTGTGAATATCTTCACTCGCTAGTATAACACGCTGGATTCGGTTTGCAATTTCTGGTGGAGACTAATGGACTCGAACCATCGACCTCTCGCGTGTGAGGCGAGCGCTCTAACCAGCTGAGCTAAGCCTCCCAATGAGCTTACATTAATGCAAAGCCGAGTTTTCATTAGTAAAAACTTCGTTGTAATCTTCACTCATTCGGTCATGACCGAGCTAGCTCGGTCACGACTCTCATTTCGTTTGATTAAAACTTCGTTGTAATCTTCACTCATTCGGTCATGACCGAGCTAGCTCGGTCACGACTCTCACTTCGTTTGATTATAATGCTCACTAGCTGGATTGTCAAGATGGGATTTTTTATCCTTTTACGCTTCCTCCGGTTATGCCTTCAACATAGTTCTTTTGCATTAGGAGAAACAGAGTTGCAATTGGAATGGAAACAAGAACCGCTCCAGCGCAAAAGGCAGTCCACCACTGGGTCACGCTTTCCCTCTCTAGCATCCGAAAGAGTCCCAGAGCAATGGTATAATTGCTGTAATTATCTTTCATTATAACGCTGGCAATGATGAAATCCACCCATGGTGCGCTGAAGGTTGTCATTACTGTGTATGTTATTACCGGACGAGATAGAGGAATGGTTATTTTTGTGAATATTTGCCAGTTGGTGCAGCCATCTAAGTTGGCAGATTCGTCCAGTTCCCTTGGAATCGTATCGAAAAAGCCTTTCATTATATAATAAGACAAGCCAGCAGAACCAGAATAAATCAACACTAAAGCAGATAAAGACTGATCAAGTCCTATGAGTTTCACCAAATGATATATTGCGATGACACTCATGAATCCTGGAAACATACCCAGTACCAATACGATGTTCATCATTGGGCGTCTCATTTTGAAACGCAAGCGGGAAAATGCATAGGAGGTGAATAGAACAAATATTGTAGAAATGATGCAGCTTAAGATCGCCACAACCAAGGTATTTTTAAACCATAGGGGATAATTGAATTGGCTTGTGTCAGTAAACAGCCTTGTGTAGTTTCCGATTGTCCACTCCTTTGGTATGACATAGCCATCGAGCCAAGCACCAGGTTCACCACGAAATGATGTTATAACTAAGTAAACAATGGGTAATAGCCATAATATGGATAAAACAATCAGCAGGACATAAATGGTGATATTGGCGAGGGTTCGTCTTGTTTTCATGCTCTTCATCTGAATGTCTCCTCCTTTTGTGCGGAAGCAGTTATGTTGAAAGTTACAAGGGCTATTATGGCACTAATTATGAAAGCGAAAATACCGATGACACTGGCGAGGTTATAGTCGCCATGGGTAACTGTCAGTTTATACAGCCATGTAACTAAAAGGTCTGTTTTTCCTGCATTGTAATAGTCTGTGGCAGGGGGTCCCCCTGCGGTTAGAAAGTATATTGCGTTGAAATTGTTTATGTTCCCAATGAATTGGGTAATCAAATAGGGTGCTGTAATGGTAAGCATATATGGAAGGGTGATTGCTTGAAATTGCTTCGCTGGTCCAGCACCATCAATGCGAGCGGCTTCATAAAGGTCTTCTGGTATATTCATTAGAATTCCGGAAGTTATAAGCATGGTATATGGTATACCAATCCATAAATTTACAATTATTACAGTCACACGCGCAATTGCCGGGTCTCTGAGAAATTGCACCGTCGATAATCCCAGCCTTTGAGCAAAATCGCTTTTGAGTAGCTCATTGATAGATCCCGTATCTGCTAGCATTTGTCTCATGAAAAGCAATGTGACAAAGCCTGGTACAGCGATGGATATAACAAAGCATGTACGCCATAATGATTTTAGATGAATTCCCTTTTTATTAATCATAAGAGCAACAGTCATGCCTAAAAAGTAATTGAGAAAAGTAGCAAATACAGCCCATATAAGCGTCCAACCTAAAACCTTGGTAAAGGTATGGCCCATGATTCCGTTGAATGAAAGGGTATCGAAAAAGTTTCTCAAGCCCACCCAAGTGAATAGATTGCCTGGCGGTTGATGTAGGCGGTCGAAGTTGGTGAAAGCCAGTAGAATCATGAATACAATGGGTATGACAGTAAATGCGAGAACGCCAAGGGTAGGTAAACCGAGCATGGCAGTATGTATGTTTTTGTCTAGCATATTGCGTAAATCTGTGATAAAGCTTGTGGGCTGTCTACCACGTTTTATATCGATTTCTGCTGCATATGACGATCTAACTGCTGCTAAATGTATGGCAAAGGCAAGCAACATGATGGCGATTGCAAATATGGAAAAGAGTAGGATTTGCAATGAGTTATCACCAGGTACATTGACTGCAATCCCATATGTAGGGTCAATTTCGCTGCGCATTGTATGGGTACCAAGGGTATTCATGTTGGAAACGTATTGCCAACCAAATGTAAAGAACAGTAGAATTGCGGATATTTGCATGGAGAGAAAAATCAGTCCTTTTACAAATTGCTTGTGATATATATTGCCAAAACCAGAGACTAGCAACGTTAATTTCGTTGCCCAGTTACCATAGGCAATGGCATTGATTGTTGATATTTCTTCTTTGTCTTTATGCTTTACCTGTCTTTCTTCCAACTTTTTCACCTCGCTTTATAAAGACATTTGGGGTGGGAAAACCCCACCCCGAAATATACCTAAACTATGATTGAATCTGAGCCACCATATTATCCAGTAATGTCTGTAGATTGGTGCTATCCAGATTCACCATTGCGGTACCAAAGGCACCGGCTGGATACCAATAGCTATTGAGGACTTCGTTTTGAGAAACTGCATAAGGTGCTTGTTTCGCCAGTGCATTTAATGCTACATTTTCCGAAACAGCTGGATTGGCAGCTGCATTTAAATTCGATGGACCCATTTCACGAGCGATATAGCGAATGACTTGGTTCTCTTCATTTGTCAAGAAATCGGCAAAATCCATGGCTGCCACTAATTTCATAGGATCAGAAATCATGGCATTGATTCCAACCAGCTTATAACCGCCAAAGGAACCCATTTGCACCTGTTGTCCATTCATAGTAAAAGTGGGTAATTTTGTCGCTGCATAGTTTTCACCGAGTTTTGCTGAAATATCAGAAGCATTCCAGGAGCCAGAAACCCCAGCTGCTATACTGCCACCAATGCCGCCTTTCAATACATCATCGTTGCCTTCAATGAAGGCTGGATGGGCTGCAAATGCTTGCATTGATGCAGCAGCTGCTAAGCCATTTGCATTATTGAAGTCGCACATTTGATTTCCGTTATTATCAATGGACAATGTACAACCAGCACCAAAGAAGAATGATGCGACATAAAATCCGTTATTATCGAGATTCATCAGCACTCTTTTTCCCGCGTCTTGGGAAACTTCCAATAATCTGTCAAGAGTCAAAACATCGTCTTCACTGAGTATAGACTTGTCATAGTATAGAAAATACCCATTGTCAGCAGTTACCGGATATCCATAGAGTCTTCCGTCGATTGTTGCGGAATTTATTGAACCTTCAACGTTTCGAGCAACAATATCGTCTTTGTTGCGGGTGATTTCATATAAGCCGCCAGCATCATAGAAGCTTCGTAGTTGGTCGTTGGGAAAGAAAAATATGTCAGCAGCTGCTTCAGGGTCTTCGCTAAATGTTTTGTAAGCATCCGGTTCGCCAACCACACCAAATTCGATGGTGACATCAAAATCTGTGTATTGGGCAATAAATCTGTCGGCTATTTCTCGAGTTAATGCCTGGTCCTCCTGCGCTGCCCATACTTTCAGCGTAACCGCTGGTACATTCGTATCATTAGTTGAGTCGCTAGGGCTTGAGTTGCTATTGTTTGTGCCTCCTTGTGAGTTGTTGCATGCGCAAAGGCTGAATATCATTGCAGCCATTGCCAGCAAAGCGATCCATTTTTTCATATGGTTCCTCCAAAAATTATTATATTATTTATTCATATGGTCGTTATACATAAAATATGTCGAATTTTTCATATTAAACCATATAGCATACGCAATTCTTACACCCCAAAATGTGAAAAATATGTTGAAAATGGGTGAAATATGTCGAAAATTTTAGCCTCGTTATAATTTATCGGTTTATTTCATCAATTGGCTTAATGATATATAGACAATGTAATAAATGCATAGTAATAAATGCATAGTAATAAATGCATAGTAATAAATGCAAAGCGAAAAATGCAAAGTGATAAATGCAGAAAAAAAGAAAACCCCATAAAAATAATTTTTTGGGATTTTCATTTTTGGTGACCCGTACGGGACTCGAACCCGTGTTGCCGCCGTGAAAGGGCGGAGTCTTAACCGCTTGACCAACGGGCCTCGCGCCGCCAAAGGCGGCGATTGGCGCAGGTTTTTGTAACTGTGCGCCTTGGTAGCGGCAACTGGATTTGAACCAGTGACACCACGGGTATGAACCGTGTGCTCTAGCCAACTGAGCTATGCCGCCAAAGAGTTGAGCGGGCTTGATTATAACCCACCCAACGCCCATTTGTCAATATCAAATAAAGAGATTTTATTCTTTATTCTGTATATCCGTAAGCTTTTTTACCATACTCGTATGCTTCGTTCCATATTAGCTTTTTCAAGTCGTCTATATGTGGGTCTCCCACAAAGCTAACGGGCCAGATAAGAGTACCAAAAGCACCGCCTGGACTATATTTATCAATTGTCGCTCGAACATCGGCTCGCACTTCTTCTTCGTCGTAATCTGGATAATTTTTCGGAAGGTGCTTACCCCAATCATGGGCACCAAGATATGACATTTGACCCTTGTATTGCTCCTTCAAAGCCATAATATCGTTTGTTTCTTGCGCAGGCTCAATATATTTGACACCAAGGTCAATCATATCGGGGATAAAAGGCTCAACATTTCCGCAAATATGGAAAATAATGGGAATTCCCCTTTCTTTAGCAAGCTTTGAAAAACGAGAATAGTATGGCTTCATAAGGTCTTTATACATATCCACAGAAAAGAAAGGACCCCGTTCGGTGCAGGTATCATCGCTTAAGCTCCAAATATCAGGCTGATATGCATCCAAGACTTGGGTGATATAGGGCTCATAAAAAGATGCCATCCAGTCAAAGAGTTCCTTTACATATTCAGGCTCCTCAGCCATGGCAAGCAAGGCTCCCTCGAAGCCCATGAAGGATACCAAGGACATCCAAGGACCGAATCCGAAGCCAGTTCTCAGTGCTGTTTCATTACGATCAATGCCGATGCGCTCAAAGTCCGCCTTTGCCATCGCTTCAAAATCCAGGTCGTCTTTCAGTGTGGGGATTCTGATTGCATCTCGCCATTTCGTAATATCTTCAAGGATAAATACATTCGGTTCTGGCATCGATGAACCTGCTGTATCTTGATTGGGGTAGTTGGTCACTCCCCATACGCTTGTGTAACTCCCATCGGCATTGGGTGGATTGGGAACAAAAATGTTTGGAGATGCTCCCTTGGTGGATATTTCTGGTATGGGTTCATTGCCCATGAATGTGTAGTAGGGCACATACTCCGGATGACCTCCGCCTGCCAGTTTCAAAAAGTTTTCCTTTGGTGTAATTCTCGCCATTGGTTTGACTCCTCTCATATTGGGCTGATGTATTATTTTGAGGCGTTTTATGGTATGCAGCAAAACCGCGCCTGTATGGACGCATTTAATCACAGCAAAGCCGCTTGGTCAATAGAAAATGTTGAAATAGCAAATTAAATGAGAAATGTAGTGCCAATTTCAAAGGGAGCCTAACCCCCCCCGTGTCATTGCGAGCAGCGTTGCAACGTGGCAATCTTCACAGCATTGTTGAACAAATAAACTAATCGGTGTATACTGCTGGGGTGAAAAATATACAGTGAAAAAATTTATTGTGGAGGAGATAATTCGATATGGAGCACTTAACGCCTAAAATAATTGCGAATATTACAAATGGTGAAGTTATAGGGAATCCTGATGATTTTAATAATCCCATTTCTGGAGCTGTTAGAGACAGCAGGGAGGTAAAAGCAGGGAATCTCTTTGTCTGCATTGAAGGAACTAACGCAGATGGGCATTCTTTCGCCAATAATGCTTTTGAGTCAGGTGCCGCTTGCTGTTTGGCGCAAAAAACAATTCCCGATGCTCAAGGTCCATATGTGTTGGTCTCTTCCACCTTGGAAGCCATTAAAAAAGTTGGTGAGTATCACAGGAGCCTTTTTAACATCCCAATTATAGGAATAACAGGCAGTGTGGGTAAAACAACCACAAAAGAAATGACTGCTACTGTGCTGGAATCGAAGTTTAATGTTTTAAAAACCCCAGACAACCTCAATAATGAACTGGGTGTACCCTTGACGCTTTTATTACTAGATGAAAGTCATGATGCAGCAGTAATCGAAATGGGTATCAGCGATTTCGGTGAAATGAGTAGACTGGCACAAATGGTAAAACCCGATATATGCATAATTACACAAATCGGATATTCCCACTTGGAAACCCTTGGAAGCTTGAAAGGCGTGCTGGAAGCCAAGAGCGAAGTTTTTGCTTTTATGAATCCTAACGGCAAAGCCATATTAAACGGTGATAATGAGCTGCTAAAAAATGCCAACACTGGTATGAGCACAACATTCTTTGGTATGGGTGAGCATAATGATGTTCGTGCGGAAAATATAACGCAAATCGGTACAGAAAAAGTAAAATTTGATGTACTTGGCGATTTTGGAAGCTTCGATGTTAAAATTGCATCATATGGCAGCCACCTGCCTATGGCTGCGTTGGCGGCAGTGGCAGCGGGTCGCATACTCGGCCTATCGAATGAGGAAATACAAAAAGGGCTGATGACATATGCTCCACTGGATGGTAGGTCAAATATAAAAGATACCGCATATATCACCCTCATCGATGATTGCTATAATGCCAATCCAAATTCGGTAATGGCAGCTTTGACATCACTTTCCATGCTCAACCAACGTCGAGTTGCCATTTTAGGCGATATGCTGGATTTAGGAGAACAATCAGACGAACTCCATGGAAGAATAGGTGCTTTCGCCTGGGAAAAGGGAGTGGATAGTTTGATTTGCTGTGGTGAAAAAGCAAAGTTTATATATGATGAGTATTTGTCAGCAGGAGGGGATTTGGCAAAATACTATTCCAGCAAAGCGAGCCTAATGGCTGCTCTACCTAATTTAATAAAAAAAGGCGACGCTGTTCTTGTAAAAGCGTCACATGGAATGATGTTTGAAGAGTTGCTGCCAATATTGGAAAAAATGTAAATTCTTAATTTATTTCCCACCAGAAGTAATATAATAAAGACTGACCTCAATTATTGTTACCCCATCAATGGTTGTTTCTTCATCTTTGACTTCATCTGGGGTCTCCCTTTGAATATGGGATATACGGTACTCGGGAATGTCATTCTGAGCAAAAGCATCAACCATAGCGGTCATTAGAACTTGGCTGTGCTCTGCGGATAGTAACGGAGTCTCAATGGCTATAGTGCTGTTTTCATTATTGCTCGATGCGAGCAAAAAATCTGAAAGCAGCAATTGTGTCTGAGAATCAATTTCATTTTGATAATCTGGCGCAAAGAGAAATATAAGGGTACCAGCCTTAGGATTTCCTCCAGTGGGACCGGTAATTTGGATGATATTAATGATGTCATCATCTATTGGTGGAGAGCTGACTACGCTATTATCATCGTTTTCATTTGAAATGTCTGTTAGGTCATCGTTAGTCTCATCATTGGTTTCATCGTTGTTATTATCGTCATTGCTATTATCGTGTGATGGAACGATTTCATCGTCATCACCATTTTCGTCAGATGGAGCAATATTTTCATCATCACCAAAACCGCCGCCACTTGGCGGCGGACTTTCTGATGTATCTGAAATAGGCGAGGCAGTATCCATGGGTGTCGTATCCATGGGTGTTTGCTCGCTAGTAGAAGGACTGGTATCGATGGGAGATTGGTTTGCGTTTGCTCTAATCATTAATATTGCAGACAAGACCAATAAAATAACAACCACAATGCTAACTACCAGGATTTTTCCGCGTTCGGTTAATTCATATTTCTGCACAGAAAACCCCCTCATAAAGTGTCATGAAGCCTAATATACTCAACCTGCGAGAAATTCGAGTATTTCCTTTAGTCTTTGAGCCTCAGCTTCTATTGCGAAAAATTGTCTTTTATGAAGCTCACGGCGGTCTTCGATGAGACCACGGATTCGCTGTATTTGCTTGTCAAGTTCATCCAGTTCTGCTTGGCGACTGGCAACATATTCATCTGTTCGGCTTGCAAACCTTTCGGCGTAATCTTTGAGCATTTTTACCCGCAAAACACCATCGCCCATGAGCAAGTCGTAATCGAAACCTGAGGCAGCGACTATTTTTGTTACTATGTCTCGGCGAGATTCATCAGGAAGTGAATCAGGAAGGGATTTCAAGTATTCCTCAACTAGATAAATTGTTTCAGTCCTGTTGGATTTTAGTGCGAGCAATTCATATAAATCTTCTATATCGATAAATCTATTGGTATGGTCGTCTGGAGTTGATTGCTGTTGATATTCATTGGGTGGGGATAATTCCATGGTATCTATCTCTTCATTTTGTGCTGTATCGCTGGAAAAGGTCTGAAACCCACCGGGAAATGTCAAAGGAATCGATGTTACGGAAAAATCTTCATCTAAAATTTCATCTAAATCGTATTCTATATCATCCAAGTCATCGAAAATGGGTTCTTTTATATCATCGTTAATTTCATCATCAAGCAATACATTAGTAATTTCGTCTTCCGCATCCTGGAGACTCGTTGTTTCCATATTCTCTCCCTGGGATAAATCGGGGTCTTTAAGCTCAATCACAACGGAGCCAAGATGCTGTGGCTCTTCCCTGGCTGTATTTTGTGGCTGTTCTCCAGATAATATTGGCGTAGCCATCCCTGGTACAGGCTGACGAGCAGCAGGTGTGACTCGAACAGCTTCGCTTTGGGTGGAACCTATCGAAGCAGCCACATCGGTTTCGTTTTGCGAGCTATCTTTTTCGGAGACAGAATCGAGTTCGCTTTGCTCTTCATCTTCGGAACCTGCTTTCCGAACAATGCCTCTGCGTTCCAGCATTGCCATGAGCTTATTTTCATTTTCTTTTTCCGGCATGCCGCAATCCTCCCAGTTTGACAATCATTGTCATAGCTGCGCCGATAAAGCTAATCAAGTAGTCCATTTTTTGAAATACCTGCACAAATCATGTAGCGTTTTTTTATTTGGATTAATTCTATGCAAATCCGCTTCGTATGTCAAGGCTTTTTTAAGCATTGTTATCTTTTCTCATTTATATATTAGCAGTTTACCCTTTGTTTACTCGTGAAAAACCTGGATAAAATACTGTATTATGCGTGAATTTATTGTAATGTTTTCTCATTTGTGGTAGCATAACACTAAGGATCTCAGTTAATAAACCTATTTAGGGAATGAAAAGTATTATGAAAAGAAATGCTGTTGCCAGCATTATATCGCTTTTATTCATCTTCACGCTGACTGCCTCGGCATCCCTTGCAGGCTCTGCTGATAACCCGCTAATCACGCTGAGCTATTTGGAAGGTGCTTTTTTGAAATCCGTGGAATCGGAAATGAGAGATATTTTAGGAAATGTAGAAAATGATGCTGAAAATGCATTAAACACTTTATTGGGGCAATTTGATAGCTATAGTTTTACTCCAAGTTTCCTGCGTCTTACCCTTTCCCAAGGCGATGCTGTACAAATACCTTTTGGAGCTAGTCTTATTTTACATTCTGGCAGTGCGAGCATTATCATCGAAAGCGGCACTGTGGTCAATATAACAACCGGGCAGGAAGTGGAATCTGGAACCGCAGTCCAATTAAGCCAACGTTATTTTTCCACTGAGGACACAATTGCAAAGGTAGTCATCATGGAATCATCAACTGCTCTGGTGGATGGATATTATTTAGTTAGCGCAGATAGCCAAAACAAACCCCATGCTGTCTTTAGGGATGTTCGTGAAAAAGACTGGTATTATCAAGCGGTGGACTATGTATTTGAAAGGGGCTTGTTCCAAGGTACATCTAATATAGCATTTTCCCCAGGGCTTACCATGACAAGGGGGATGTTTGTGACTGTGCTTTATAGAATGGATGGTGAACCGGAGGCGACTAATGAGTTGGAATTTTCTGATGTCCAAGACACACAACTATATTACTACAATGCGTCTAACTGGGCAAGTGAAAATAATATTGTGCTGGGATATAACGATATGACATTTCGACCCAATGCTCCAATAACAAGGGAGCAAATGGCAGCCATTTTGTATAGATACAGCGCATACCGAGGAGGCGATGTCACCATCGAAGGGCTTGGATTTATGTTGTTTCCAGATGCGGGTGATATTTCCGAGTATGCTATAGCTGCAATGAGTTGGGCTGTTGCCCGAGGCATAATCAATGGTTCAAATGGAAAATTATTACCAAACAGCCCTGCAACAAGGGCGCAAGTGGCGCAAATAATATATAATATAAACACAGTTTCCAACTAAAAAGGCAAAAACACTCCATTACTAGTCACGGGGGGAATAATCCAGTGTCATTGCGAGCAGCGTTGCGACGTGGCAATCTTAATAGACAGCAATTACAGCGTAGTAAGATCCTTCGCTATCGCTCTTAGATGACACGGTTAGTGCCTACGAAATTACCCATGACCAGTAACAGCACTCCTAATTTGGGAGTGCATTTACTTGACAAAGTAACAAAAAATGACTATACTGCAAAAAAGGGGTTGGGAGCTCTGCTCCCATAATAATTGCTAAAGCTAGGCGCAGCAAGCAGGTTTTGCAAGTGGAAATTGCCCACGAAGCTGATGCTTATGTGATACCCCTTAATAAAAATACCTTATAAAAGGGGGAGAGAACCATGGAAAACGTATTCAATGTATTTAGCGATGAAACGAGGAAGGAATTTAAGTGGGAAGGGCTGGGCGATATCAAGCACGGTCGCGGAGACTTGGGCATTGAAATGCCAGTTATCGTTTATAGGCTCATGCAATTTACCCTACTTGATGCCCTCAGCAGCGAACTGGGGTTGGAAAAGGCTAATGAATTTTTCCGTACTGCTGGATATAAAGCGGGAACGGAATTTGCCCAAAATGTGCTAACCCTTGATATGGATTTTGACAGCTTTGTTTCACATTTACAGGAGCAGTTAAAAACATTAAAAATCGGGATACTCCGTATGGAGTCATACAATGCCGAGGACGGTTCCATAGTTCTCACCGTCGCCGAAGACCTGGATTGTAGCGGACTGCCTATTACAAACGAAAATGTTTGTGTCTATGACGAAGGCTTCATTTCAGGAATTCTAGAAGCATATACAGGAACCGTGTATGAGGTGCGGGAGACCGATTGCTGGGCTAGCGGAGACAGGGTTTGCAGATTTAGTGCTGTTCCGGTTACAGTTTCCGCTACACAAACCTCATAATCGTTAAATAAAGCCCAACTCGTCGCAGACTACGAAAGAGTCTTTCATAGACTATTTACCATGTCCCAGCAGAGCGTTGGCAACGAGGGGAGAGATGAAACTATTGTTTCTCCCCTTAATCATTTTCTCTTCGTTGAGGTTCGCATATGAGCGAAACAGCTGATTTGTTGTTTACATATCTACGCAGTGTATTCTTCGATGCATCAAATGCAGAAATTAACATTGATGACATCGAGGAAGATTTTGTGCTGTTTGCAAAAGGTTTGATGTACTTTGCCCAATGCATAGGGGAGCATAATGATTTCGCTCGCGCCTTAGCTCGCGGAGACCTTAGTGTTGTACCCCCAACATCGGCTAATGAACTAGCTGCACCCCTTAAAACACTACAGGCAAACCTAAAGCATCTCACCTGGCAGACGCAGCAAGTGGCAAAGGGCGATTACAAGCAAAGGGTGGATTTTTTAGGTGAATTTGCCGATGCGTTCAACACAATGGTAAATCAGCTATCCGACCGACAACAAATGCTGGAAAATGAAATCACCACCAGCAGAAAACATGCACAAGCGATGGAAATGAGTAACATCCTTCTCACAGAACTGACTCGCCATATACCCGAGCAAATATTTGTTGTTTCGATGAATGAACATGAAGTATTTTTAAGCAATGACCTTGCCCAAGAAGAGATTAACAAAGACCAGAAATACATATCAAAACTTATGGAATTGCTACCTGCGGACGAGTCTGTGTATAGCGGTTCCTTTGACATTCAATTTGAGCAAAATAATTCTGACCGTTATCTTGTGGTAAACACATATAAAATCGAATGGCATGGAGAAAACTCATTAGCTCTCATTATCAACGATGTGAGTGATGAAAAGAAGCAGATAAAAGAGCTGGAAGACTTTGCATATCGTGATGCATTAACCAATGCATTTAATCGTTTTTATGGGCTGTTGACTCTCAATGAATGGCTTCTTGCTAAAAAGCGATTTGTTCTGATATTTGTGGATTTAGACAACCTAAAATTTGTCAATGATAAATATGGACATGGTGAGGGCGATGTGTATATCACAAAAATAGCCAAGCATTTGCAAGCCTTTTCTGCGGATACCGTTGTCTGCCGTATTGGCGGAGATGAATTTATGCTCCTTGCTCCAGAGTCGGGTTACGATTTGGCACATATGCGCATGGAGGAGTTGCAACATATAATCCAAACAGATGAATATCTTGAAGGAAAAGATATGTACTATAGCATCAGTTTTGGTGTGGTTGCCCTTGATGAAAAAAACGAAATGTCCTCCAGTGATGTACTCAGTATTGCCGATGAACGAATGTATGCCCATAAAAGGATAAGAAAAAAGGAGAGACAAAGCGGCTCTTAGCGGTAAAGCGGCTTCTAGCGATAAATTAATTAATAATAACAAAACAGACGAGGAAGCCTTATGCTAACTCGTCTGTTTATGTTATTTTTTGCTAGTTTTCTTACCAGTACAAAGTGTATATTGGCAAAATATTTATTAAAGAAGTTATTAATACATACCAGACATTTGGTCTCCACCTGCAATAATGGGAGCTGGTGGTTCTGGAATGTCAGCAACGAGGGATTCCGTTGTTAGCACCATCGCTGCAATTGAAGCAGCATTTTCTAAGGCGGAGCGGCAAACCTTAGCTGGGTCTACTATACCAGCCTTCATAAGGTCGCAATACTCTTGTTTTGCTGCATCAAAACCGAAGGTTACATCGGTAGAAGCTTTTACCTTATCGAGTACGACAGCACCTTCGAGTCCTGCATTTGTGGCAATTTGCACAACGGGAGATTCTAGGGCTTTCGCCACAAGCTGCATACCAGTCTTTTCATCGCCGGAAACACTGTCAAGCATTTTTTCCACAGCCTTGGCAGCCGTGACATAGATTGTTCCGCCACCTGCTACGATGCCTTCTTCAACAGCGGCACGAGTTGCGTTGAGCGCGTCTTCCATGCGGAGCTTCTTCTCTTTCATTTCAACTTCAGTTGCTGCGCCGACTTTAATGACAGCGACACCGCCGGAGAGCTTTGCCAAGCGTTCTTGAAGTTTTTCCGTATCATATTCGGAAGTTGTGATTTCTATTTCGCTTTGGATTTCGCTCATTCTTTTCTTGATTTCTTCCTCGGTTCCCGCACCTTCGACTATAATGGTGAAGTCTTTGTTGGACTTTACTTGCCTTGCATTACCCAGCATATCCAAAGTGACTTCCTTGAGCTCTATGCCCAGTTCGCTGGATACAAGCTCGCCACCTGTCAAAGCAGCAATATCTCTGAGCATTTCACGTCGCCTATCGCCGAATCCAGGAGCTTTTACGCAAAGGCAAGCGAATGTGCCACGCATTTTGTTAAGTATAATGGTGGCAAGGGCTTCTCCCTCAACATCCTCTGCAAATATCACCAATTTACGCCCAGCGCTGACAACCTGCTCGAGGATGGGTAGCACTTCTTGAATGGTGGATATTTTTTTATCTGTCATGAGAATATAGGGATCATCCATGACAGCTTCCATTTTTTCGCTGTCAGTAATTAAATAAGGTGTGATATAGCCGCGGTCAAATTGCATACCTTCAACGACCTCGGTATATGTCTCTGCGGTTTTGGAGTCTTCGATGGTAATAACACCATCGCGAGATACCTTTTCCATAGCTTCTGCAATCAGATTACCGATTGTCTCATCACCGGATGAAACCGACCCAACACGGGCAATATCTTCGGAACCGGCAACTGGGGTGGAATTTGATTTTATTGCCTCTACTGCAATTGCCACAGCTTTTTCGATTCCTCTTCTCATTACCATGGGATTGGCTCCTGCAGCAACATTCTTTAGACCTTCACGAACCATGGTTTGTGCAAGAAGAGTTGCTGTTGTTGTACCATCGCCAGCAATATCGTTAGTCTTTGATGCAACTTCCCTTACCAATTGGGCGCCCATATTCTCAAAGGGATCAAGTAATTCAATTTCCTTAGCTATTGTAACGCCATCGTTAATGATAAGTGGGTTGCCGAACTTTTTTGCCAACACTACATTTCTGCCCTTTGGGCCGATTGTCAGGCGAACAGTATCAGCAAGTTGATTCACGCCTCTTTCTAAAGCTCTGCGAGCTTCTTCGCCATATATAATTTGTTTAGCCATATAGTTATATCCTCCAGAAAGTATTAGTTGTACTATTCAACAATTGCTAGAATGTCGCTCTGACGTACTATGGTCATTTCGTCTTCATCGATTTTCACTTCTGTACCGCTGTATTTGCCTGTGATGACCTTGTCGCCTTTTTTAACTACCATGATTACTTCATAGCCATCGATCATGCCTCCAGGACCCACTTCAATCACTTCAAAAACTTGTGGCTTTTCCTGAGCGGCACTGGTTAGAATAATGCCGGATTTAGTTGTTTCCTCCGCTTCGATTTGCTTGATGATAACGCGATCAGCCAATGGCTTCAATATCATTGCGCATAACCTCCTTAAAAAAATACAATATAAAAGTATAGCTTCAGCAATTATACAAACAAGTTGAACTTATATACATAATAGTCGCAAGCTAAATACTATACTATGAACTGTATTAGCACTCTCAAGTAACGAGTGCTAACGTTTCATTAATAATAATTGAACTCATTATTTTTCGCAACTGGAATAATTAGTAAATAACACACAAATATTCGGATATATGGGAATGTCGATGAATTATGGCAATATATCTCCACGAAACGGACAATAACGCCGAATTACTCCCATTATTCCCTGCAAAGGTTAAAAATACATGAATAAATCACATTTTATCATACCATTGTAGAGCTTTCTTTTTTTAGTTGCTGTTTTACCAAAATTTCGCTCAAATTCAGTATGGGATGATAAAATATACATATTCCATCCCTCAAGTTTTTCCACTGCACTGCCAAATGCGCGATAAAGAGCCTCTGCTTCTTTCTTGTCAGAAACACGCATCCCATAGGGTGGATTTGTCATTATTATTCCACCTGATAGATCTCTTTGAAATTTTGTGGCATCAGCTGTTTCAAATCGGACTATATCTGAGACACCAGCGCGTTTCCCATTTTCAATTGCAATTTCTATGCTTTTTTCGTCTATATCACCACCCCATATTTCGTAATCACCTGTGTATTCACGATCTTTCGCCTCTGATTTGCTAGATTCCCATAATTCTTGCTCCAGCCAATCCCAATGCATCGCAGCAAAATTGCGGTTTAGACCTGGAGCTCGATTTAGAGCCATTAGCGCAGCTTCAATGGCGATGGTTCCAGAACCGCAAAATGGGTCGCAAACCTGTTGTTTACCTTTGTATCTGGAAAGGGTTACTATGGCAGCCGCAAGGGTCTCTCTCAAAGGTGCGACATTACTGCTGGGTCTGTAACCTCGCTTGTGCAAACCAGCTCCTGAAGTGTCAATATATAATGTTGCAATATCATCTCTAATGGCAAATTGAACTTGGAATTTAGCTCCTGTCTCCTGGAACCATTCAAGTTTATATTTACTTTTTAACTGTTCTGCAATCGCTTTTTTAATGATACTTTGGCAGTCTGGGATTGAATGAAGCTGAGAATTTAGAGAATATCCTTTAACGGGAAAAGCGCCATCTATGGTGATATAGTTATCCCAGTCCATGGCGCGAACGCCTTCAAACAATTCATCGAAGCTATGTGCTTTTGTTTCTCCGATTATCAACAAAACCCTCTCGCCTGTGCGAAGGGCAATGTTCGCTCTTGCTATATCAACGAGGTTTCCTGTAAACAGAACCCGCCCATTTTCAGCCTTGACATCTTCCATGCGAAGTCGCCGAAGCTCATCCGCACAAAGCCCCTCCAGCCCAAAAAGGCAAGGAACGGAAAAATTTATACTCATTACATCTAACTCCTAATTCCTGGTCGGGCGAATGCTATTCGCCCCTACTCCGCGCTCCTAGCTATCAATTCCTGTACCATTTTTGAAATTTCCGCTTTGGCATCTTCCATTTGCTCTTCCCAGTCTCCAACATAGTGATAAGCAAGCTCGCCACCGGCTTTTATTCGCCTTACATATCCATCGAACATATCGTAATCTCGCTCATATACATGATAACTATTTGCTCGATGAGTATATGAACCAACTGGCATAGAAAGGGCATCAGCAATTCTCTTTTGTAGCATAACTAAGGCAAAAGCATTCATGAAAGAAGCCTTTGTAGCATCGTTGGAACGAAAAAGCACCTTGCAATGGAGCGCATCGTTTCTAATGAAGTATTGAAGATGCTGTAAACAAGCTGGAGACCCCGTGGTTTGGTCATCATCGCTGCGTATGGAAATTGCAGCGCGACGGGACTCGGGGTTTCGAGTGAGCTCTTGTATAACCCAAGGAATCTGTGACTCCATGCGTTGATGATATGTATAGTCCCAGTTACCCAACCCCACTTCAAAGTCGAGTATTCCGTCTAACATTTCTTGACAGTATTGTTCAAGGGAGCGAGGGTCGCCAATAAAAAGTCTGCTAATCATAGGTTCGGCAAAGGGGTTTGTTGCAACAAAAGTTACCGATGCCTCCTTTTGCCTAGTATCGTAATCAGGGCATGGTAATTCATCATTGTTTTCGTGTAAGATTACCAAAGCCTTGTGATATGCTTCAGAAAGGGATTCACCCATTACAAATAATTCAAACATGAAATAAACCTCCAATTTTGGGAGTATCGCTATAAAAAAATGTTAAAGAAATTGCAATTGTTACTTGTAATTTTCGATACATATGAGTAATAACTCATGTCATTGTACTTAGCGAATTGAAGTATTTACATATCGGTCAAAGGAGTATTTCACACCAACTGACTCGAGGGTCTCGCCTTTGATATCAACTGTCCAATCGGGCAACTCGTCAAGGTTTGGAAAGAAAACATTGGACAATGGAGCTGCATCAATTTTTGTGATATATGCATATGAACATAAATGCAGAAACATATTATATATGCTACCTCCGCCGATGACAAACACCTTATCGGGGTCGTCATTTGCCACCAGCGCAAGGACTTCATCTATTGTATGAGCGACGAATATTCCTTCTGCAGTAAAGTCTTCATCTCTGGTCATAACGATATTTCTTCTGTTGGGCAATGGGCTGCCAAAATCCTCAAATGTCGTTCTACCAACAATAACAGTTCCACCATCTGTTGTAGTCTTAAAAAATTTCCTATCTTCATCTATTACAATAGATTGGGTATTATTATAACCAATCCCCCAATCACTATTAACAGCTACGATTGCATTCATTATTACAAACCTTTCCAGTAGCAAACTAAAATTTCGCACTTGACAAGATATACATACTTCAGTCAACATACAACGTCATTTGTATTGCGCAGCTTCCAATATGCGCTGCGATGTAACCATATCTTTTGTAGGGCGCGGCTTCCCAGACGCGCCGCCGAAGCATCCACCAGACAACAGTATATATGTTTTCATCAAAAATAACAATAAGCATGAAAATCGCTCATAGCTACAAACGCAGAAACATTACAAGGTACGAGGGTGCTAGAAACTATTCACAAAACAACAATGGTGATACCATTATTGTGCCTTTCCAGGTCGCTATCTCTGCGTAATTCATCACAAACAGTGAAAGCCTTGCGAGTATTGTCATCAAAAATGGAAAAATCCTCCCCTTTAATATAGTAGCTAATTTGCCTACTTGCCACTTGGCGATCCAAATACTTGCGCGCCTCTACCCGAATCGCACCACCCTTTCCAGAAGCACCATAACCATGGATAAACTTAACCACATCAGCCCCGAGAGCTTTTCCATTCTTTATATTATAGGTCATTCTCCGAATAGCATCGTCAACAGTAGGTTTATCAGACTTAATATCAACCTCGCGCAGCTTCCCAGACATATACTCCACCTCCCCATGGTATGCAATTGATTTATAATGACAATTACCAATCCGAGCGATTGATATTGACAGTTGCATTATAATCTTGTATTCTTGAAATCACAAGCACAAAAGTGCAACATACATGGAAGAGTATCGAAGTGGTCATAACGAGCCGCACTCGAAATGCGGTGTAGGGCAACCTACCGTGGGTTCGAATCCCACCTCTTCCGCCAATAGGAACTAATGCGAACTCTCCCCGATTCTTTTTTGTCGGGGAGGTGTTCGCGGTAGTGTTTCCACTTGAACAATAGCTAAAATCTCAACGAAAGGTGGTGAGAGGAATGAAGCAATCTGAATTTTTACGTGCGAAAATATTATACCCTGGAAGTGATATAGTGCGTAAATACAGCGACACAAAGGAATGGCGCGATTTCGTTGAAATGTGTTTCGACCCAAACTCTCCGATTAGCAGCAAGCTGAAAGAAACCCTATATCAAATGGCTGGCGGTGATGAATGATGTAGATTAATGATAATGAGTATTTTGAAATACTGGAAGATATAAACACACGCATTAGAGCCGCCCAATATAAAGCGGTCTTAGGTGCCAACCGAGAGCAAATAGTTCTTAACTGGAATATCGGAAAAACGATAATTGCAAATAGCAAGTGGGGCAATAAATTTATTGATAACCTTGCTAGAGACATTAAATTGGCGTTCCCCGGAATCAGGGGATACTCATCACGAAATCTCAAATATATGCGTAAATTTGCCGAGTTCATTGATGATCCTGAAATTGTGCAGAGAGTGTCTGCACTTTTTAGCTAGTCACATAATACAGCTTTGATGGATAAGACAAAGAGCCTCGCTGAATATCTGTGGTATGCCGATGAGATAATCCGAGATAATTTATCACTCAGTAAACTGGAATACAGGATTGAGACGAAAACATATCAGCGACAGGCAACGTTGGACAAAGCCACAAATTATCACGAAAGGCTTCCTACACCGCAAAACGAGCTTGTACTGGATACGCTTAAAAGTCCGTTTGTTTTTGATTTTATTGAAAACCGAGAAGATATAATCCCACAATAGGAATTATATTGTGCAAAGAACGAAAGAAGCTGACTGCTGAATATGCTTTGAGGGACATCAACAAACCAATCGGTGTGAGCGAGTACAAGTTGTCGGATTTCGTTCCTGCCGAACTAGTTGATACACTGCCATCAGCAGAAGATATCGAAAAACGCATTAAAGCTAAGTATGAGATAGAAGATGATGAATGATACGTTGCGTGGTATACACTCGCTATTTAGCGTCGACGAATAGCGAATTAATTATACTTCAAAGAGGAATTCATGAAATTGCATTCGATATGTAATTTAAGCTTTAGAAAGCATTACGATATGGACGTTTATTTATCAGATTATAATTTGCTGTTTTGACAAAATAAAGATGCCAATACGTCAAATCTAACAAAGTGTGAATTAGCAATATTTCGCAAATGAGGTGATAATATGCGGAGATTCAATGTGACGGGGGTTTGTGTGCCCGAAAAGCATTATATGGTCGATATAAGCGAAAAACTGACTAAAATTAAAGCAATGGTCGATTATGGCGATTATTTTACTATAAATCGCGCAAGACAATATGGTAAAACCACAACCTTATCACTTCTGAGGACTACTTTAAAGGACGAGTATGTTGTCGCTTCAATCAGCTTCGAGGGTCTTGGTGACAAAACTTTCGCTTCAGCTTCCAACTTTTGCGAGACTTTTATGAAGCTAATTCAAAGAGCGTTGGAGTTCGCTGATGTATCGGCAGAGTATAGGGAAAGATGGTATAACAGCGATGTAGATGACTTTGATGCTCTTGGTTTTCATATCACAGAAATGTGTAAGGACAAAAAATTCGTCCTGATGATTGATGAAGTCGATAAAACAAGCGACAACAGGACATACCTTCATTTTCTTGGAATGCTTCGAGATAAGTACCTAAAACGAGAGCAAAACATGGATATAACTTTCCATAGCGTCATTCTTGCAGGAGTGTATGATATTAAGAACATTAAGCTTAAGATGATTACCGAAGGTGCCATCACTACAGAAGCGACAGAAAACAGGCTGTACAATTCGCCTTGGAATATCGCTGCTGATTTTGATGTGGATTTGTCTTTTTCCTCAGCTGAGATAGCCACCATGCTGGCGCAATATGATGCGGACAAGGCAAGCAATATGGACATTTCCTTGATTGCTGATGAGCTATACCGTGTCACCAGCGGTTATCCCTATCTTGTATCAAGGATATGCAAGCACATAGACGAAAAGCTTGAAAAAAACTGGACGCTGGCTGGCATACAAGAAGCTGTCCAATTTGTACTATTTGAAAAAAGCACCCTATTTGACGACATGACAAAAAATCTGGAAAACAACAAAAATCTTTATGATTTCATTTACAATTTGCTATTTATTGGCAAAGAGTACGAGTATAATACAGATGATCCAGTAATCGAACTTGGTTCTATGTATGGGTTCATAAAATCTGGAGACCGTAGAAGAGCGAAGGTTACGAATACTATTTTTGAAACACGTATGTATAACTACTTCGTATCAAAAAATGCTACATCAAGTAAACGAATAACGGGTGTTTTGCAAAACGATGTTTTAAATGGCGGGCGATTCGACATGGAGCTTTGCCTAAAAAAATTCGCAGCTCACTACTCAGAGATTTTCAGCGAGCGAGATGCAGATTTTATCGAACGCGAAGGGCGTTTGCTGTTTCTGTCATATTTGAAACCATTAATTAATGGGCAAGGCTTTTATCACATCGAAAGCCAGTTTACTGATTTGCGCCGGATGGACATAGTGGTGGATTTTGGCAGCAATCAATTCATTCTTGAGCTAAAGCTATGGAAAGGCGAATCCGAACATAGCAAAGCCTACGATCAGCTATGGGGATATCTCGACCACAAGGGTACAGATACAGGTTATCTACTAACTTTCGATTTTCGCAAAGGGGAAAGCAAAACTCCAATCGCTCAATGGGTCGAGTGGAACGGAAAACAAATTTTTGACGTTATGGTGTAAAGATAACAAAGCAAGCAATATGGACATTTCCTTGATTGCAGATGAGCTGTACCGTGTCACCAGCGGTTATCCCTGTCTTGTATCAAGGATGATTTTTCAAAGCATAGGGGTTTTACTAAAAAAAAGAATACAATAATTTTGGAGGATAGCAGATGAAAAAGAAAATGCCGCCTTTGTTCTATATTGGAATAGTCCTGAATTCGGCAGGTGTTGTCCTTATGAGAGTATTGTCTAATTGGCAACATAACTGGCTTTCGATACCTGTTGCTTTACTCGGAACAATCTTTATTGCTGTCAGTGTCGTACAAATGAGAAATAAATAGCGTCAATACTTTTTGTGGTCAGCATGCAGTCAGGCTTTCGAGATGCAGTCGTAATGGTGCATATAAACAATATTAACAAAGCGGTTGAAACTACACCGCTTTGTGTTTTATGCTATACATTTTAGATACACTTGATATATAAACTTAATTATATAGGTACTGGAAAAATAATAGTTCAGGAGGAATAGTGATGAGAAGAAAACTAGGATTATATGCAGTCATATTATCGATGCTAGTCTTGAGCTTATGTGCTTGTGGAACAGAAACGCAGTTGCAATTTCAAAACAATACTGGTGAAAATGTCGAAACATATGAACCTACTGTTATTCAAATCGAGATAGGGACAGTGAGTATTGTTATACCAGATGGTTGGGAGGTAACCTCTGAAGATGGTACGGTTATTTTTGGATTAATAGTATCTAATGACCTGAGAATCACTCCTCCAGTTGGAAAGAAAGATTTTTGTAAAATTACTATTGGTAAAAGTGTTATGGAAGCTCCGCTTTCGACTGAAAATTTTGATAGATTATACTCCTCAAGAACATCATATTTGTTACCAAGAGCGGTTGAAGATACCGTGGAAGCTTTTGAATTAGTCGTTGATAATGGGTATGGAGTTTACTGCATATTAACCGATGCTTCATTGGTTGGAAAAACAATTCCAGAAGACGAGTACTTATATATCACTATTATTATGATTAGTTATGATAATGGTTATATCTCATATGCAACAATATTCTCAGATGATACGAATAGCGAGGACTTTTTATCCATGCTAGATGCTGTATCTGGGTTGATTTTGCAAGAAGCTAATAATGATGAAAGTCATGATATATTGTCAGAGTCTTCTCGTGACTTAACGGAGACGCATAATGAGTATAACGATGATTCATACTTCAAGCAAGTTGGTACTTGGGAAACAATTTCGGCGGGAAATGGACACAACTTCGCTATTACAGAAGACGGTAGTTTATGGGTTTGGGGGAGAAATGTAGCTGGTGAGCATGGTGATGGTACTGTTACAATTAGGAATGATGCTTATCCAAGAATAATAATAGAAGATCATGACAAGCTGATTCCTACCAAAGTCATGGAGGATGTAGTTTCTGTTGCAGCCAGTGGAACTCATTCTCTTGTTATAAAGTCTGACGGTAGTTTATGGGCTTTTGGCTGGAACAAATTTGGACAACTCGGCGATGGTACAAATATTGACAGATACGAACCAGTAAAAATAATGGATAATGTCGTTGCTATTTCAGCTGGTTCTTACCACAGCCTTGTACTTAAAGAGGACGGAAGTCTTTGGTCATTTGGCAACAATGCGTATGGGCAGCTTGGTGACGGTACAAGAACAACTTATTTAGATAAAGGTTATTGGCTGGATCTTGACTACAATGATAATTTGGAAACAAAGGAAAATAATGACAAAAGCATTCCTGTGAAAATTATGGACGACGTGGTCGCTATTTCAGCGGGGAGCATTCACAATTTGGCGATAAAGTCTGATGGAAGTCTCTGGTCCTGGGGAAATAATGAATATGGGGAGATTGGAGATGGTTCGATTTCTGTAAAAGATGCCAGTTATAATATTGTGCAAGACAATGCTAGACCAACTCCTGTTAGAATCATGGAAGATGTAGTTTTTATTTCTGCGGGATATAGTCACAACTTAGCGATTAAAAATGATGGGAGTTTATGGGCTTGGGGAGATAATAATCATGGAAAGCTTGGTGATGGCACAGGTTATTCACACGATTCTAGTGGAAAATACAATAGACTTAGTCCAGTAAAAGTATTGGATGATGTAATTTATGCCTCAGCGGGAGGAGATCACAGCTTTGCTATCAGGATAGATGGTAATTTATGGGCTTGGGGTGACTATACAAGGCAAACAGACACGGGCGGGGTGAATAGAGCTAAAAATACACCAATACGGATTATGAGCGATGTGGCAATTGTATCAGCAGGCGCATGGCACAGCCTCGCAGTTAAGACTAATGGCAGCTTATGGTCCTGGGGAGCAAATCTTAATGGCAACCTTGGTGATGGAAAAATTACCATATGGGATTGGGATATGCTTATTGAAAACAATGATAGAATTGAGCCTGAAATAATTTTATATGATGTAAAGCTTCAAGCTGATACATCAACGCTTATAAATCCACCTTCAGATATTATCCGAGTTTATTTAGACGGTAACCTACTTGCTTTTGATCAACCGCCGATAATCGAAAACGGGCGTACACTTGTGCCATTTCGTTCAATTTTCGAAGCTTTCGGTGCATCGGTATACTGGAATGAATCTACTCAAACAATAACTGCTCTCAATGCTGGAATTGAAGATAGATATATCGGAACGATTAGATTAACTATTGGTAGCGATATACTACTAATGGGTACAGAAGAAATCAAACTAGATGTGTTGGCGAAAATTGTAAATGGAAGAACTCTCGTCCCATTACGAGTTATAGCCGAATGTTATGGTGCAGATATAAAATGGGATTCTGAAAGTCTCACCATAACAATATCAATATTGGAGAAATAGTGATGAGTAGAAAACTAGGATTATATGCAGTCATATTATCGATGCTAATATTGGGCTTATGCGCTTGTGGAGATGAAGTGCAGAGTCCGGCTCAGCCTAGTGCAAGTGTTAGCGATGTCGCAATGTCTGAGTATATACGTGAATTATCGGAGACAATTAGTGAGAATAACGATGATTTCTATGACCAGTTTGTTGGTACTTGGGAAACGGTTAGAGGGGTACCACTGTGGTATTTTTGTTCTCCGACTGTTATCGAGTTTTTTCCTGATAAGCGTGTATATGAAAGCTGCTGTGACAAATATGCAACAATAGTATTCCATGGAGAAGGTAGTTTTACATTACTGGGTGAAAGCGGACATGAGGATACTGGTGGAATTGTTGAGGGACCTTTTGAGTTTACCTATTCATTTTCCGATGACCTCTTAACTCTAGTCGATCAAGATGGCGACAGAGCAACCTATGCGAGAGTACTCAATGAGAATATTACAGACACAAATAATGATTCTACTCTGGAACAAACTAAGGATATATTAAAAACTGTGGAGAGCAACCAAATTGCTGAGCCTGTATCTTTGCTTGGATTTTGGCACAGTGCATCGGATTTTTCTGATGGATTCAAAGAGTCATATAGATTTTACGATTATGGTGAAGTCGATTATACCAGTGATGATGGAACCCTTTACATGGGAATTTGGGAACTCGAAAATGATAATCTTCTCACATTTTCACATGTGGAATGGGATGGAGATGAATATATTGTCGATAACTCAGGTGAAACGACTGTGCAGCTCCAAATTGAATATATAGTTTCAACAGAGGGGCAAGAAGTCATTTCGATAGATGGCAAAACTTTTTGGAAACTTCATTGTCCGGTTGATGTCATTCTTGGTGTTCCTTTGTTTATTGACTATCAATCAGATGTGGAAGGTATATACTCGGAATCTGATGTCATATATGTGACGAGTCCTGGTGCATACGGTGACAACTATGTATTGTCATATGACGGCGATTTGTATGATTTCAAAATAGTTGTGTTTGAACTGGAATTTACTGATGATGATATTTTACGCTTTTATAACCAGGAAGGCATAATCTACGAACTGGAGCAGCTACCACAAGGTACAGTGGTCAATTTTGCAAACCAAGACATAGGTACGATGTATTCTGAAGGCTTCGTCTTTTGTGATGCTACAGGTATCTACCATGCTTATGCGATATACCACGGCGGTCGTGGCTTGTCTGCTCCAATCGCAAAGGTAAAGCTATTGGATCATTAATGAAATTATTATCAAAGTACTTGATATAGTATTGTTTTGATAATGTGTGATTGCAATGAATATATATGATTTACCATCGCTGCCATTGCCAGATGAATTAGTAACAATTCTCGCCCAAAGCGATAATGTCCGCATTGAGCGGATTGTTAGTACTGGGCAAGTATCCGATTGGTATGACCAAAATGAAACTGAGTTTATCGTGCTTCTCGAAGGTAATGCAGAAATAGAATTTGAAAATAACCGAAGAGTTTCCTTCACAAAAGGTGACACATTATTAATACTACCCCACGAAAAACACAAGGTCACTTATACCTCAACCGAACCACCATGCATCTGGCTTTGCGTTTTTTATGATATAAATACTTAGGAGAAACTTATATGAAGTTTTTCAAAACACTATGTCTTATTCTTGTTTTTCTATCTATTGTCATCATAATTGCTTTTGTTTGTAGCATGAACAGTCCAAGTTATTATTGGAGATTTTATGTAACTGAATCTAGTGGTAAAAAATAATTTAAAAAACCCTTGACAAGGAACCGTATTAGTTGTATAGTACAGTTACACTGTATTATATGGCTAATACGGTTTTGTGATTTGTGAGAGTGTATTTATGATATCTTTTGATTTATTTTCAATTGAAAATGGAAGCCCGATTTATGCACAGATACTGCGTTTTATCATGCGGGGGATAGTTTCGGGTATTATTGTAAATGGGGACGAGCTACCCAGCCGTAGGGTGCTTTCATCATTGCTAGGTATAAACCCGAATACAGTCCAAAAGGCATATAAAATGCTCGAAGACGAGGGCTTAATCGAATCTCGCTCCGGAGCGAAAAGCGTTATAGCTCTGGATAATGCCGATATAGAGCGCATACGCTCGGAGTTGTTGGAAAGCGATATTTTGTCTGTCATAGCTGCGCTAAAGCAATCGGGATTGACTTTGGAAGAAGCACTCTCGCTAATTGAACAAAACTGGAATTAATGTAATGTCTGACAAATAGCATTAAATCAAAACTAGTATTAAAAGTCTAAGAATATTCGTATATGAACGATTATTAATCAGCCGAATAGAAACATTGTATAAAAACTGGTATACAAGCTGGTGTAAACGGTTAAAGAATCTCCATGTAGAGATTATTGTCTATTGCCAGAATTATGAAGATGCATTTATGAATATGCTAAAAATGCGAAAGGGAATGACTCATTATGAAAAAGCATCTATCGGTGATGATGTTATATGTGCGAAGCATATTGTACAAATTTATATTGCTCGTCCTTGTAATGGCAGTGGTGCAAAGCGTGTTTTTCGCAATTGCCTTTCGTAATGCAGAAGGATTGTATGGATTAGACACCATAATGAATAATTCACGCTTGGAAATCATATTTCGCTTTGCTATAGCTTTACTGTGGATATTTATTGGTACAGCAGATACTGAAAGTCGTATAAAAATCGAATATACATTATCTAGATTAAGAATAACTCGAAAAATGGTTTTTATTTGGCACAGTATAGTTAATAGTTGTTTTATAATTCTCTTTCGAGCAATACTATTCTGCCTTTTATATGCTCTATGTTCTGTTTACATGAGGTTATATCCACAACCTCAAGCGGTTATGCTGGTTTTTTATTCAAATAATTATCTGCACCAGCTCCTTCCATTGAAGGACTATGGTTTGATTCTGTACCATGTTCTATACATGATAATTTTTGCTATAGCTTCAGCTAGTTATTCAATGCGAATAAATAAAGGAAATAACGCTGGTTTTCAATACGGTTTTTTTGTATGGTTAACTTCAGCATTTGCAATAGGTTTCGATATAGGTAATTATATTACATACTATGTGTTTTTATCGCTAATGTTAGCTGTCTCTGTGTATTCTGTTTTCCGTGCATTCGAGGAGGGTACAGATGAATAAATTTATTAGTCGAAACTTTCCCCCTGGATATTCACATAAAAAGGAAATAGTTGCATTTTTAGTTTCGTATATTTTCGTAGTTGCTTCGGTAGTGTGGGCTTTTCTATACAGATTCTTTGATGCGAAACAGCGGCTATATACTCGATTTGGAATAGATATGATTCTTGATGTTGATAAAGTTATGCCCGACTTCGTAGATTTTTTAAGTTATGGTTTCAGTATGCTGCTGCATTTCGCATTAATTGTGTTTATATTTGTAATGGTAGCTCATTATCTGTTCTTCTATCATGAAAGCAAAAACATTTATCTCATGAGACGACTACCCAACGGTTCGGAGCTTTACAAACGCTGTCTGATCATGCCGCTGATATTCGCATTTATTTTCATTTTAACAGCGATTATAATTTTACTAATATTCTATTTCATATACATGAAACTTACACCAGCTGCCTGTCTGGCACCTAATCAATGGGAAAAGATATGGAGGTCAATAAAATGATCGAAATAAAAAGTCTAAGCAAAAAATATAGAACTACGCAGGCATTGTCGGGAGTGGAGTTTTCTCTCCCACAAGGTGAAATCGTCGGATTATTCGGAGAAAACGGTGCAGGGAAAACTACACTGATGAAATGTGTACTGGGACTTTTAAAGTATAGCGGAACAATCACATTGGATGGAGAGCCAATTACACGTAAAAATATTGCGCGCTTGTCATTTGCCACCAGTGAACACTCGTTTTTTCCAAATCTGACACCAAAAGCCCATGGGGAGTTTTATGGTGAGCATTTCCCGAATTATAATGATAGAAGGTTTACTGGGCTAATGGAATTTTTTGAGCTCCCAATGAAAAAAAGCTTGCGCTCCTTTTCATCTGGACAAAAAAACCAGTTCGAAGTGATAATGGCATTATCCCAAGGAGCTGATTATATTCTCATGGATGAGCCCTTTGCGGGAAATGATATTTTCAACCGTGAGGATTTCTATAAAATGCTCATGGGAATACTTGAACCCACAGAAACTGTATTACTGTCCACCCATTTGATTGAGGAGGTTTCTGGCTTTATTAGCCGCGCTCTCCTGTTGCAAAGAGGAATCATTGTGGACGATGTATATATCATGGATTTAGAAGAGCAAGGTAACGACTTGGTCAGCTTTGTCAAAGAGAAATACGATTACCGAGCAGACAGAGTCAGCCGAGCCATAGAAAGCATTGCTGGAGAGGAGTAGTATATATGAAAAAGTCTTTTGTGATTTTTATGCTCCTTCTTGTTTTAAGCCTAGGTGGGATGTGTTATGGACATATCAGCCTTAGCGATGCGCAATACAATGTCAGTTTCACAATGGTGGAAGAAGTCGGCGATGTAAAAGCAGCAGACGGGCTTTCTGTATCTGTAGATGCTCATTTGGACTATCATTTGTTTTGGGAGACGATGCACAAGTTTGGAGACCCTCCTCAGACTCACACTGAATTTACATTTTTTTATACTGAGTATCAATCCATGATTGAGTCTCCACAAGGACCAATATTTTTAACAATTAATAGCAATGTTTCAACCCATTCTCCAATCGGAATTGAACTAAATGATGATAATGTAGATTTTGGTCATGTTTCGATGGAATTTGAAGGATTACATGATTTAATTAGAGATGTTGCTTCTCGTACAAAAAATGGTGAGAACTATACAGAAACCCATAAATATACTGATTATACAAATTATTATCGAATTTCAACACATATGCGCTTTGGAGGATACTATGAAAAATACGATGGAGAAATGCAGCACATATCTAATTTGTCTAATTCAAGGATGAATAAAAAATTTTCAGACTTTTTTATGCTCGAGGCTGAAGATGCTCAAAAAATTATTGTTACTATAGGGAAAGATAGTGCTGGAAATGTAGTGGAAGTAAATTATAGTCTGGAAACCGATGTTTTTTTGCATACTAGCAGTTTTGAAGCTGAGAATGGTATATATCTAGCAATATCACGAGAAAGCGCATTTAATAATGACTCTGGTAATAATGACTTCATGATATGTTTTATACCCATATCATATTTTATTGGTGAAAATAATAATGAATACAAGATACTAGAATATGATAATATTTCTAAAGTATTTCCTAATGATAAAATTAAAGACGAATACGAATCGAAAATCGTCAGAGACCTTAGCATTTCAGAGGATGGCTTATGCATAAACCTTATAGCCCTAGAAGATAACTCCTGCTATCTCACTGTTATCGATATTGCTACTATGACCCTATTGCAAAAGCTACTGCTCTATGAGGATGCTGGTGATACTTATGTTCTCGATCCAGTTTATACAGGTGGTCTTCTTTATGTGGCTTTAGGTGATGGACGTTTCATTTTACTGGAAGAGGAAGCTGATAATACCTATCATCTGGTGCTGGAAGGAGAGCGCAACTATCTGTTATCTTTTGAAAACTATTTGAACATAGATACACCTATAATTGCATGGAATGGTGAACAGCTTGCTCTCGTATCGAGCTATAGGCGCATAATACTCTATAATAAAAGTTATTATTCTGGCGCTGCATCATGTGGTTTTGTAATAGAAGTTTATGATAATAGCGGATTGCTTTATAAAGGTGCTTATGCGAGTAGCCTTGATGTGCTTACTAGCCAATACAACTCATACAACAAAACTTGCCGTTTAGTAGGCGATTATTCGGGAGGCGGACTAGCAGCATCTTGGTAAAACATAAAAACGCATAACAAAAAAGCAGGAGCGAACAACCGCTCCCGCTTTTTACTTTAGTGATTTACTCGTTTTCGTAATACTCTCTGCTGTAGCAGTAGAGTTCGAATATGGCATCCCATAATTCTTCGGGCTCTCTGCGCATGGTGGAGGTGATGTAGCCGCCGCCTTTTGCGTAGATATCCACCGTTTTGCGTAAGGCTTCGAGGTATTGTTCATTTGTAAGCGGAGCTGCCATAGAGACACCTTCTAAGCCACCGGCGTTGACACCGATTTTGTCGCCGTATAGCTCTTTTAGTTTTGGTACATCCACCGCTCTACGTTGTAATTGCATAAAGTCTATGCCCATGTCGATCATATATGGAACGAAACGGGTGACATTGCCGCAGCTGTGAAGCTCGAAAATACCGCCTTTGGATTTCACATGTTGGACGATTTTTTTAGTTGGCTCGAAGACCAGCTCTTCCATCATCTTTTCGGAAAAGAAAGCTTCCCTTTCGGTGCCCCAGTCGTCGTGCATGGTTACCATATCAACAGGGAACAACTCGTAGATTCTATCAATGGCAGAAATGAAGAAATCAGCATAAGCATGGAAGAAGGCTAATACCGCTTCCGGCTCTATGGCTAGAGCGGACATGGCTTCGCCATAACCATCGAGGATTGCCACTAGACGCTCAGTACAACCAGGTCCAATGTTTACACACATTGCTTTATCAGGGTCATATCTGTTTTCCATAAAATCCTCTGCCTGGGATTTCCAGTCAAGGCTAGATATGTCTGGGAACTTCAACTCTGTCTCCCATTTTGTGATATCGTCGAGCCTGCTGGTTCCTGGGGTCAGCATAGGTCCGCCTGCTTCAGAAACCCATGTCCAATCTCCACCAAACCAGTCTATGTACCTGTCGCCGTTTTTCAAATCACGAACATGGACGACTCCACTTTGTTCACCAAATAGAGGTCCGCGGGTGAAAAATGATTGGAGATCAGTCATGGAGTTGGGTACCCATATGGGATTGTCTCGTTTCGCTGCTCTGCGGAAGTTTTCGATGGCGCTTATGGGATAATCAGGAACAGGCACATCGGAACCGCCGCCAAAAGTAGATTGGGTTTTTTTCACTTTTATGCTGGGGTCTTGGTATTTCGGTCTCTCGTATTTCATCTAAGCCACTCCTATCAATAATATTTGTTTCCTCGCATTTGTGTTTTTATTCGCATGTCGTTAGTATATTCAAAGGATAATTGATATTTAGCAATCTGTCAAGGAAACATAACTATATGTGTAGAATAACTTCAGATAATGTCACCCCTTAAAAATTATATGATACTTAATGGATACGAAGATGATTTATAGTGTAAACGAATGAAAATATATACGATATTCTACTGGAGCCAAAACCCAAAGGGGATAAAATATGGACATACAGACTGATGAAAACTCAATTAATATCAAAGCAAACAAAACAAAAGGAAGAAGCCTTGCTTTGTTCTTTTGCATTGCTTCTTCGCTGCTTTGTATATTATGTTTTATATTGATGCTAGTTGGCTATCCCGCTATGAACATAGCCTTTGTTTTGACATTGGGCATCACCGGT
Organism: Oscillospiraceae bacterium; assembly: GCA_009777775.1. Classification (GTDB taxonomy): domain Bacteria; phylum Bacillota; class Clostridia; order Oscillospirales; family Oscillospiraceae; genus WRMH01. Next base: position 21,870 of record WRLE01000002.1, on the reverse strand, counting down.
TTACTCTGGGTCTATCGATTGTTGTCTATACTTCGGCAAAGGGATAAATTCAAAAGATTTGCAAATTTCATTTACCGATGCTATATGATAGGGATTATTCTTTCTGTGGGATGTTTTATCTTCTTACAAATCATGATAATGTCAGCAGCTCGCAGCGAAGATGCGCAAGCAGATATTGTCATAGTGTTAGGTGCCGGTATTCACGGTGAAACACCCAGCGCTGTGCTACTAACCCGTCTTGATGCAGCCCTAGAATATGCAAAAAGCAGAGAAAAGACACCGATAATTATTGTCACCGGAGGACAGGGTCAAGGTGAAAGCATAACAGAGGCAGAAGCGATGTTTCGTTATTTGCGTCTCCACGATATAGCTGAAGATAAAATATGGAAAGAAGACAAATCCACAACAACGCTGGAGAACCTTGCTTTTTCTTTTGCACTCATTGAAGACAAGGATTTGGACAAAGAGCATTTGACCATCGCCATTGTCACCAATGAATTTCATCTGTACAGAGCAAAGCATATCGCAGAAAGCTTTGGCTATAATGTAATCGGAGTAGCTGCGAAAACACCCTACATAAGCCTTCGCATACTTTACCATTTCAGGGAAGCCGCAGCGATAATATGGCAATACCTTTTTAAGTAGAACTGTTTTTTCAAGATTCTTCTGAGTTTATCTCAGAACTATTATCGGAGTTTTTTGTTGCATTAATTTCAGTGCGAAGTTCCGAGCTTATCTCCAAGATTCTATCAGAAGAGATTTCGGAAACGTCATCAGAGCCATCATCATTGCTGCTTGAAACTTTCGGACGCTTTTTTTTGGCGTTGGAAAAATCCGCTTTGGCTTCTTTTATGGCATCAATCCATTCTTGGGCGGGTCTTGCGCTCAATCGAAGGAGCTTCTTATCTTTTAAGTTAATGGTGAACGCAGGAACCATCACACCTAGAATACTCTTGCCATATGAAACGATGTCTTCGAGAGACACTGAATCCATTTTATTCTCATGTCTGGATTTTGCGCTTGCTATTAATTCCCCGATTATCCCTCCGCTATAAGTCATTGATGAAAAATGATGAACTATAATTAGCCGTTTATTTGTCAGGTATAGTGAGCAACCATCTCCCGATATAGAGTCTTTTCCCCATGCATATGTGCATTGGGTATATTTCAACAATTCCTCATCTGGATTAACTAGATTCGTTTTACACCTGTAGCAGACTTTTAGAGCCGTTTTACCCTTTTCGCTGTATCTACATATGTGGCATGTTGTTCTGATTTTTGCCATTTTAGCAATACCCTCCTTGTGTTGTCATTGGGTAATCAAGGAAGTATACCATATGCCAATGCGCTAGCGCAGACTGAAATAGACTTGTTAACAAAATGTTCACAATTACAAATTAGTCAGGTACTTGACAATATTTCCGGTCTATGTTAAAATCAAATTGGTCAAGCACCTGACGATTAATTATTACATATTGCGCCACCTGAATGGATGTATGAACCCACCGTGTACGCTAACGCTTAGAAGATGGAACATCCTAGCCTAATTGTATATAAATGGTGCAACAAATTATCGCACTTCAAGTTGTAAAATAGCTTAATGTATTTACAATAGAAAGGAGTGAAAACATGAATGAATTAAAAACGATTATCACCGAGCAACTTCAACAGCTCCAAACCTTGATGCAGCGTATGTCCTTGAGAAGATTGGTAAGCAGCGCAGAGAGCCGCAGTCCCCTTCGAGGACAGGGTCGCGTATTGGCAATGCTGAAAATGAAACCGGAAATAAGCCAAAGAGAGTTGAACTATCTACTCGGAATGAGCAAACAATCCCTGGCTGAACTATTGGCAAAACTCGAAAAGAGCGGCTATATAACAAGAGAACCTTCCCAAGAAGATAAGCGCGTAATCATGATAAAATTAACTGATGAAGGAATGAAAACTGCTGAAGAAATGGAAGAAAACGGTTCTGAGTCAACAAAAATCCTCGATTGTCTAAATGATGATGAACTAAAAAACTTCAGCGAGTATCTTGATAAAATCATTAAACAATATGAAGAGCAATTCCCCGATGAGGATTTTGACGAACGTCGCAGAGTCATGGCTGCTTTTATGTCTCATTATAGACCGTCATATGAGAGACGTAACAATCGCAGAGATAACAATGGTTACAGAAATCCATACGATGGCAGAAGCCGTGGTAAATAAAAAAATAATGAATAGACTTTATTCATAAGATAATATAAAGTCACTCCTTACTATTACGCTTTGACATGGTGAGGGGTGATTTTTTCTTATGTAAAATTTATATAATTATAGCCATGTCCATAACTTCCTGTTATAATCATATAGCTAAAGGAAATAAAAACCGAAACCAGTCTTGTTAAAGTAAGTGTAGTATAGTTTTGGAGGACACATTCATGAATAACATAACAAAGAAAGCATTATCGACACTGCTGGTATTTACGCTTTTAATCGGAGTTTTCGCTGCGCTACCTATCACCACATCAGCTGCTGATGCTGACCAAATCGCACTGGAAATAGAAGCCTTTGACCATGGAGGCATTGGCACATTGAATGCAGTTGCTTCTGGAAATATTGTTACGGTAAGCGGCTCGGTAACGGATGCAACAAATTCTCTTATGTTAGACATAGACGCTAATGTGAGCGTCGAGTGGGCAGCGAGCTATTCAAAAAACACCGATGGAACTATGATTGGCTTAACTGGTAATGGTATATTTCGCTTATCCCAGGGCGGCTCTTTGTCAAAGTCTGGAAGCGGTGCATCGATTCTCCTTTCTGGTGTTGGAACCACATTGATTCTGAGCGATGGTACGGTGGACAATTCTACTCCAGGAGGAATTGTTATAGCCCTAAGTGGAACTAATTTAACAGTTGATGTTGAAGGAGCAAGCCTTAGTGCAGCATCTCCTGCTGGTATTGCCATTTTCGATAATGGTGCTAATAACAGTCTAAATATTTATGGTGGATATATCACAGGTCCATCACCGATTGTTGTAAATGGAAACTCCCATATTTTCAATATGAGCGGTGGAGAAGTGTATCGCGATGGAGTATATGATGGTTATGGTGCTGTGAGTATAAGCGGAGACTCATGTAATGTCGGCATTAGTGGCGGTACGATATTCTCTGAAAGCGGTTTGGCTTTTGGTGCCGTAAACTTTACAGATACTGGTACGGTGAATATAAGTGGAGGAATAATTAGTGCAATAGATGATGTTGCAGTTGGCATATTGGGACCCCAACTCATTATAACGGGTGGTGTCATTACATCCAGTGACCACAGTGCGATAGTAAGCTCTGGAAACTCGTCTGCTAGCATAATTGGAGGTTTCATATTCGGAATTGGTAGCAGTGTTACAGGAATGGGGAATGCAACCATCAACCATGGTAGTGTCACACCAAGTATCGGAGGAAGTGCTGTGGTTGTAGCCTGGGATAAAAACGCTGGTGGAATGACATATAACGAAGCTTCGTCAAATTATCTTCGTGTCAATACTGGAGCGAGCGCAAAATGGGCTAGGAATAATTCCGCTGCTGGAATTGATTACTCCAATGGTGGAAACTCAGGATTTTATCCAATAAGCGGCATTAGCATCGATAATGCCACTCAAATTAGCTACACCATCAGTTTTGACAGCAACGGTGGTAGCGCGGTACCTTCTCAAACAATTAATGCAGGGGAAAAGGCAACTGTCCCACAAGTTCCAACGAGATCTGGCTATTTGTTTTCCGGTTGGTATACTAACCAAAGCTTGACAACAGCATATAATTTCGGAGCAGCAGTAAATGGGAACATTACATTGTATGCGAAATGGGAAAGTTCGACCAGCAGTTCGCCATCGCCATCGACTTCGCCTCCAACATCAACAGCTCCTTCGACATCACCGTCAACATCGCCGTCATCATCGCCACTACCCCAGAATGCGTCCTTGGATAATTTCCAGAAGACTGGGACATATATACCAGCAATGTTCATAGATGTGAACGAAGACTTCTGGTATGGTAGCAATAGGGAAAAAGCTGTGGAAAACGCATATGTGTATGGGCTCATGTCAGGCTATCCCGATGACAGCTTCAGACCCAATGGGAACATATCTCTAGCCGAAGCGATTACAATAGCAGCACGAGTACATAAAATATATGTTACAGGTGAAGACGATTTTGTCCAAGGAAGTATCTGGTATCAAGTTTATGTGGACTATGCCATTGCTAATGGAATAATTCATGCTGAGGATTTTAGCGTATATAATCGCTCTGCAACCCGTGCAGAAATGGCATATATATTCGTCAGCGCATTACCTCAATCCGAGTTTAATAAACAAAATACTGTGAACTCTCTTCCAGATGTGAGAGCAGCAACACCATATTACAGTTTCATTCTAATGTTATATGAAGCTGGGGTTATCGGTGGAAGCGATGAATTGGGAACCTTTCACCCAGATAATAACATCACAAGGGCAGAAGCCGCAGCGATCATTAGCCGAGTGATTCGCCCTGAAAGTAGATTTAGTAGCAGAACTTATTGAATTAGAAATTCTGTAGGGCGCGGCATCCTTGACGCGCCGCGTTCCATGCGCAGCATCCCAAGCGCACCGTTATAAAACAATTTGTGTCATATTCGGCGCATATAGATTAGGAATTGGGAGGGGTATCCATTGAAAAAAAGTATTAGTTTATTGCTCGTAATCTCATTAATAATGACATTATTGCTTTCTTCTTGTTCAAAAACACCGAAGGAGCCGGTTTTGCTTACTATGTGGCATGTTTATGGCAACCAAACAGATTCGGATATGAATGAATTGGTGGATGAATTCAACAAAACTGTGGGAAAAGACAAAGGAATCACCATTCAAGTAACCATGCTTGCCAACTCTGACTACATCCATACTGCCCTAGTGGATGCCGCCAATGGAGTTCCTGGAGCGGGAAGCCTGCCAGACATATTTTTAGCTTACCCTAAAACCGCTGTTGTAATTGGAACTGATTTGCTTCTGGACTGGAATGAATACTTTACTCAAGAAGAAATGAGCGAATATTTGCCGGCATTTGTGGAAGAAGGAATTATTGACGGTGAGCAAATTGTATTTCCCATGGCAAAATCGTCGGAAGTTTGCTTCATAAACAACACTGTTTTTAGACGATTTTCCGCTGATACAGGATATACCCTTGACGACTTGCTCACCTGGGAAGGTATGTTTGAAGTCATGGAGGAATACTATAATTGGACTGATGAAAAAACACCAAATGCACCATATGATGGGAAAGCATTTATGTTTTATGATTCGCCCTTTAATTTCGTCCAATTTACAGCTAGACAGCTGGGGGGGTCATTTTTCCAAGATGATAAAATTGCTTTTGATGACCCAATAGCAAAGGAAGCTTGGAGCTTGTGGGCAAAGGCAGCTGCAGCTGGACATATAAACCTCCAATATGGATACGGCACCACACAGATTATGACAGGGGAAGCACTTTGCGAAATTGGTTCAACAGCTTCCATAGCATATTTCAGTGAAACCGTCATTTATTCCGATAATACCACAGACCCCTTAGAAGTGGTGGTGGTACCTTTCCCAGTTTTCCGTGATGCTGAAAAATCAGCGGTTCAACGGGGTACAGGTTTATGTGCGATTGCAGGTGACAAGGCAAAGGAAGAAGCGGCAGCTGAATTCGTCAGATGGTTTACCGGTATAGAAGCAAACACTGAGTTTTGTTTGAGAATGGGTTATATGCCTGTGAAAAATGCAGCATATGAAGCATTCTTTGCAGGAGGATTTGAGCAAATCGAAGCCGCTGACCAGCGTTCCCTTTTCGAGAGCATAGCCATTATGTATAGGGATTACAGCTTTTACCCATCTCCCCTATTCGATGATTATGGACAGCTTCATGATGATTATGTTGTAGAAATGAGGGAAATACTGCGCCCTTATCAAACCGCTGGCACAATTGACCTGGATACAGTTGGGAACGACACATGGATTGAACTTGAAAATAGGCTCGGTGGATAAACCTTACGATTATTTTTACGGTTTTTTCATGCGTAAGCATTTTAGGCAAGCCATTTTAGGCAAGCTTTTCTAGGAACAAGCTTTTCAAAGCAAGCTATTCGAGGTGTTACGACAACGAGAAGCTGATATGTATTAGGGTATAATTATGGGGAGCTAGCAAGCTAGTTGGCTGGCAAAGAAGAGAGAAGGTGAAGGTTCTGGCAGGGGAAATGCTAACAAAAAACCGATTTCTCAGTAAAATGAGCAGTCGTCTCATATTATTTCTAATACCGGTGCTTGGAATCCTTCTGACAGCTGTATTTGTGTTCTTAAATATTACTGGGTTAATATGGAGCGTGGAGTCAAAAACAGAAACGCTCTTGAATGCATATCTTAGTGATTATTCATTGAAAGTAAAAGAATACTTCGATGGAGTGGCAGCGCAAAGTATCCGCTTTTCCAGAAATGTCTCTACACTTATAGAAAGCGAATTGGAAGCAAAGGGCATAAGTTTTAGTAATCTCAATGATGACCCGAAAGGGATAGCGGAGCTTGAAAACAAAGTATATGGGATTGCAGAGCAGTCTTTGTATGGGGTTTCTGCCAGCGGCGTTTTCTTTATACTTGATGTGACAGCAAACACAAAGATAGAAAATGCGGAATTAAACAAGAGCGGTATGCATATTAAAATTGGAAGCGTAAACAATCCAAATCCGATAAATCCTCCTTTGTATCTTTTCAGAGGAGCAGCAGAACTTGCATGGCAGCATGAAATCATACATCATAATCATTGGAAACCCGAGTTTAGTACAAAAGAATATGATTTTTTTGATATAATTAAAGAAAATTCTGATGAAAACTTGGTAAAAAACTGGTATGTTTCACCAGTTATCGACCTACCTTTGACTTGGGACGATGCTGCCTTCGTTGCGGTTCCCATATATGGATCAGATGGAGAGTTTTTTGGAGTCTGCGGATTTGAAATCAGCAAAGTGTTTTTCATGCACGCTCATACTCTCAGTGCCTCCGAGTTTTCCAACATTTCTGGCTTGCTGTCGTTGCGGGAAGAAGATAAGTTGCGCTCGGATAAAGGGCTCGAAAGCGGTGCATATGGTAGACAGTCTGTAAGTGTATCTGATAGCATATTGCTGGCAAAACCTAAGGGTGTGTTGACAAGCTATTCAGATGGTTTGGATAATTTTATTGGAATTGGGGAAAAAATCCAACTATCTCCATTGGATGGTGATAACAAATGGGAAATCACCGTAATGGTTTTGGAATCAGAATATAATGCACAAACTAGAGATCAAAGGTTGCTAATTTATCTTTTGCTTGTGCTAGTGACCGCTGTTTCAGTGCTAGCATCAATTTTGCTCAGTATTCGCTATGTCCAACCAATTACAGCTGGTCTAGCCATGATTAGGAAAGGTGGCACAGAGCGGACGAATATTCCGGAAATCGATGACCTTTTAGATTTCCTTGCAGAACAAGATGCGATGAGAGAAAAGAAAGGTATAAAAGTGGAGGAAAGCTCACCAGTGGTTGCTAATTATTCAAGTTTCATGTCCAGTCTAGACACATTGACCTCAAGGGAGAGAGAAGTATTTGACTGTTATATAGAAGGCATGACAGCAATGGAAATAGCCGATCAGCGAAATATTTCCCTCAGCACTGTTAAGTTTCATAATAGAAATATATATACAAAATTGAACATTGGCTCTCGTGCAGAGCTGCTCCTTTTAGCAAGCATGATGCAAAATGCCGAAATTCAAGAATAACATAGTGTTACGCAGAGCAACGGAACTTGTTGTGTGAGCAACAGGGTGACAGACTGGTGAAACGATTTGTTATATAGATGAAACAAACTCAAATTTTAAGTTTGTTTCATCTTTTTTCTACTTTTTTTCATATTTTTTACAAAAACCTATCCTTGGGATAGGTTACAAAAGGGTGAATCTTTGATAGAATAGCGAAAATATTGGGAAGTAGTAAGCATTTCAGCTGCTTTCTGAAATACGATGCGGTCAGACGACCACAAAACAGGCGCAAACGACCACAAATCGCAGCTATGAAAAAAGGAATGAGCTAGGAGTTCAAGTCTAGCCCTTAAAACAAAGTCTTTCGTAGGGCGCGGCTTCCCAGACGCGCCGCAAAGCATCCACGGCACCCTAGGCGGCTCAACAAACGGTTCGTGTAATATTACGAGGGACGAATTTATCAATATGCTGACACATTTTTTGATTACTAGGATTAATCCTATTTATTCAATATAAATCAAAATATTCGTATTATGAGAGGAAGAACATTGTAATGAATAGAAAAACGAGAAGACCACTGGCTACTTTGCTTGCTATAGCAATGGTAATGGGGATGATACTGGTGCTACCAATGACTGCCAGCGCATCAACCGCTTCGCAGATTGGAAATTATATAAGATACTTCAATCCAGGTAACGGCGGAGCGGAGACAGGGCAGTTAAGCGCAGCTGTCGAGGGAAACACTGTCACTGTGACAGGAAATGTTGCCGATGCAAAAAAAGGGCTCAGCTTAAACCTCAACAATGGAGTGACGGTAATATGGAGGGCTTCATTTAGTGCGACAAATGATTCCTGTGCCATTCAGTTGGATGGTCAGGGTACTCTGGAAATACCATCGGGAGGACTTATAGAAAGTTGGGGAATAGGGTTCGCTATAGCTGCAGGAGCTACAACCACAGTCAGGGTAACAGGCGGAACAGTGCGAGGTAGTTACACTGGTATCATGGACGGAAATGTGGAAGTTACAGGCGGAAGAGTGGAGAGCCCATACGACGGCTACGCTATTGACACAAATGGAAGCATAAACATTTCTGGAGGTATTGTTGTCTCTCCAGAAGGTACAGCAATAAATGGCAGGACTGATTCTCACATTACAATAAGCAACGGTGTAGTAAGAAGCGCATATAATGCAATTTCTTCCGTTGGCACCGTCTCTATAACTGGTGGACTATTGGAATCATCTGGGTATGCTACTGTTGATGCATCTTACTTATCGATGAGCGGCGGTATTATCAGAAACACTGGAGCGGGTAATGGAATTTACAACACCCATATGCTAGGTATCACAGGTGGCACCATCAGCGCAAATTCTGGTTATGCTATTACAAATGGAAATAGCAGTGTGCCTGCCGAATGGATTATAAATGGCGGATTTATATTCGCCCAGGGTAATGATACTGTGATAACTGAATCAGCATATATTGGATCTGCTGTAGTTCGCATTAACGGCGAATATTCATCAATTAATGTCGGCGGCGATGCCATAATTTGCGCTTGGGACAATTCCGCTGGCAAAGATGAGTATGAAGCAGGTACATCCACTGATTTAAAAGTATATCCGGAAGATGCCACGGTCCAGTGGGATATTGAAGAAAGCTTCGTGAGACCACCACTCATCATACCAGGATTACCATTTGGTACTGTGTCATCAGCATCTTTCGTACGTCCTCCGAGCAGCTTCAAAACCTATGGTATCAGCTATTCGTATAAAGGCAATGAAGGCTTTTTCGAAATTGAAGGAATAAAAGTTATCGAGGAGGAAGTGATAGTAGAACACACTGTCACATTTAATTCCAATGGCGGGAGCTCTGTAGCAAGCCAGACAGTCGCGGCGGGTGGCAAGGCAACCAAACCCGCAGACCCGACGAAGACAGATTCCACCTTTGGCGGGTGGTACTCGGACTCGGAGCTCACCAATGCTTATGACTTCAATGCAAACGTTACTGCGAATATCACCCTTTACGCCAAATGGGATACCACCCCTACCACATTCACCGTCACCTTCAACTCCAACGGCGGTAGCGCGGTTACAAGCCAGACAGTCGCGACAGGTGGCAAAGTAACTAAACCCACAGACCCGACTAAAAGCGGAAATACATTCGCAGGCTGGTTCAGCAACGCTGCATTGACTACCGCATACAATTTCGACACTGCTGTTACAGCAAACCTCACCCTGTATGCGAAATGGGAAGCTTCAACATCAGGTGGAGCAAGTCTAGCTGAAACAGGCTCCATGGACAATTTCCTCCAGTCTAGGACATACACCCCAGGGATGTTCAACGACATAAACGAAGACGCTTGGTATGGCTATAATAAGGAAAAAGCCGTAGCAAACGCCTATGAATATGGTTTGATGTCTGGTTATCCTGACAACACCTTTAGGCCCACCGGTAATATTACGATAGCCGAAGCAATAACAGTGGCAGCAAGGGTACATCGCATATATACCACAGGAGCGGATGATTTCGTCCAGGGTACCCCCTGGTTCCAGGTCTATGTCGATTATGCCATAAGCAATGGGATCATATATGCTTCTGATTTTGCTACATTCAACCAGCTAGCCACCCGCAGGGAGATGGCATATATATTCGCCAATGCACTCCCAAAATCAGAGTTTACCAAACAGAACACCGTGAACTCCCTACCTGATGTGAGCGTTTCAACTACACATTCCAGCTCCATATTTATGCTATATGAAGCAGGAGTCATAGGAGGTAGCGACACAGCCGGCACATTCAACCCCGGCAACAATATAACAAGAGCAGAAGCCGCAGCGATTATTAGCAGAGTGATATTACCGAGCGAACGCTTCAGCGGCAGAACTTATGGATGAGTTAGGAATGAGGAGTGAGGAGTTAGGAGTGAGCTAAGAGTTCAAGTTTAACCCTTAAAACAATGAATTTCGTAGGGCGCGGCTTCCCAGACGCGCCGCAGGTATCCACGGTAACATCGGCAGCGCACCAAGCTCGCCGCAAGCCTCCACAGCAACCCCAGGCGGCGCACCACCCAAGGCATCCAACGCACCCAATGCGGCGCGTCAAGGATGCCGCGCCCTACGAACGGTTCGTGCAGTTTGGAAGTATTTAACGGTGTATTTCATCTACTATCCTCTGCTTCTGACCAGAAAATATCCTCGTCTATCCATTGGGCATTCGGTTCAGTTGCAAGATTTTCAGATTCATCGAGCTTTTGGTCTATGAAACGCTGATGCCTAAGTTCCCTAACTCTTTTCCAGTCTTCAAGAATTTCTTCAAATGAATCCTCGTCAACACCAACTGCAAGACCAATGGGCTTACCGTTACTCGTGATAACGATTCGACCGTCATTAACAAGAATTTCCTTTATTCCACTGCCTTGCTGTTGTAACTCTCTAATAGATAAAAACTTCATCTTTGACATATAATTTCTCCATTTCTTCATATCACATCAAAATGATAGCATAAAGTAGTAGAAATGTCAAACGATAGTATATCAATATGCTGATATGTTTGTTAATTGCTAGGATTAATCCTATTTATTCAATATAAATCAAAATATTCGAATTATGAGAGGAAGAACATTATAATGAAAACAACATCAAAGAAAACCCTATCGGTACTACTCGCTATCGCGCTCGTACTTGGCCTAATGACGGCAATACCCACTACAGCAGTTGCTATGACAGTGGGGGAACTGAGGACGCACATCTTAAACTTCGACCCGGGAGACGGCAGCACGAATAATCTGGATGTTCTCCGGATTACGGGCAGGCCCGTCGTAATCGTCACCGGCGAGGTCACGGGCGCGTCTAACATGCTTGAGTTGAACATTGACTCTGGGGTGACAGTGCTATGGGGGGCAAGCTACTCCGGAGACATGAACGGCCCGCTCATCGAACTTACCGGCAGCGGGACTTTCGAAGTCGCCGAGGGAGGGTCCATCACGCAAAGCGGGAGTGGAGATGCAGTCAGTTCTTACGGTGCGAACGCTACGATAACTGTTAGAGGCGGCTCGGTAGATCGTATATATTCGGGAGGAACGGGCACGACAATCAACGTGAGCGGCGGAGCGGTAGATTCTATAGAGTCATCTTCGTTTGGAGGTGGCATCAACGTGAGTGGCGGAGCGGTGGGCAGTATAGAGTCAACTAAGTTTGCAATAAGCACAATGTTCGGAACAGCAACTGTCACGGTTAGCGGCGGCACAGTGGCATCGGCTATTCATGCGATATTTGCTTCATCTGAAGTCACAATTAGCGGCGGCGCCGTACTGGCAAGAGAGCAAGCAGCTATATACGTTGCAAATACACGAAGCATCGTCGAGGTAAGCGGAGGAATAGTAGCCTCATACGGCAGAGCTGCGATAGATTCCGGTATTCTCGTTGGCGACATCAATGTGACCGGCGGGTTTATATTTGGCGTTGGAACAGAAATAGCGGGATCGGGTACTAATAAGGTGATCGACCACGACAGAAACAGTTCCGTCTCAATCGGAGGCAACGCGGTCGTCGTCGCCTGGGACAAGCCGGACGGAGCACCGACATATGACGAGGACACATCGACCGACTTGCAAACAAACTCCGACGCGAGTGTCTATTGGGACTACGATGACTCTCAAAGTGGCATTCATTATAAAAACGGAGCAAACGAAGGATTCTTCGCGGTAGAAGGTGTCACAGTTATCGAGGAAGAAGTGGTAGCAGAACACACTGTCACATTCAACTCCAATGGTGGGAGCTCAGTAGCGAGCCAGACAGTCGCGGCGGGTGGCAAGGCAACCATACCCGCAGACCCGACAAAGACAGATTCCACCTTCGGAGGGTGGTACTCGGACTCGGAGCTCACCAATGCTTATGACTTCAACGCAAACGTAACTGCGAATATAACCCTTTACGCCAAATGGGATACCGCCCCTACCACATTTACCGTCACCTTCAACTCCAACGGCGGTAGCGCGGTTACAAGCCAGACAGTCGCGACAGGTGGCAAAGTAACAAAACCCACAGACCCGACGAGAAGCGGTTATACATTCGCAGGCTGGTACAGCAACAGCGCACTAACTACCGCATACAATTTCGATACTGCGGTTACAGCAAATATCAACCTATATGCCAAATGGGAAGCATCAACATCAGCTGGAACGAACCCAGCGGCAACAGGCTCTATGGAAAACTTCCTCCAGTCCAGGACATACACCCCAGGGATGTTCAGCGACATAAACGAAGACGCTTGGTACGGCTATAATAAGGAAAAAGCCGTAGCAAACGCCTATGAATACGGTTTGATGTCTGGCTATCCTGACAACACCTTTAGACCCACTGGCAATATTACAATAGCCGAAGCCATAACGGTGGCGGCAAGGGTACACCGCATTTATACCACAGGAGCAGACGATTTCGTTCAGGGAACCCCCTGGTTCCAGGTCTATGTCGATTATGCCATAAGCAATGGGATCATATATGCTTCTGATTTTGCTACATTCAACCAGCTAGCCACCCGCAGGGAGATGGCATATATATTCGCCAATGCACTCCCAAAATCAGAGTTTACCAAACAAAACACGGTGAATTCCCTACCTGACGTAAACAATGCAACTCCATATTCACAATCCATAATCATGCTATATGAAGCAGGCATAATCGGAGGTAGTGACACAGCCGGCACATTCAACCCCGGCAACAATATAACAAGAGCAGAAGCCGCAGCGATAATCAGCCGTGTCATATTACCGAGCGAACGCTTCAGCGGCAGAACCTATGGGTGAGTTAGGAGTGAGGAGTTAGGAATGAGGAGTTAGCTAGGAGTTCAAGTTTTGCACTTAAAACAAAGTCTTTCGTAGGGCGCGGCTTCTGTAGGGCGCGGCTTCTGTAGGGCGCGGCTTCCCTGACGCGCCGCAAACCTCCACAGTAACCCCAGGCGGCGCACCACCCAAGGCATCCAACGCACCCAAACGGCGCGTCAAGGATGCCGCGCCCTACGAACGGTTCTGCTAATATTACGAGAGATGGATTTATCAATTAAATATTCGTATTATGGAGGAAGACAGTATCATGAAAACAACATCAAAGAAAACCCTATCGGCACTTCTCGCCATTGCGATCGTGTTCAGCTTAATGACGGCAATACCGGGTACAACGGCGAGAGCAGTAATGACAGCGGAGGAACTGATGATGCACATCATCAACTTCGATCCAGGTAACGGCGGAGCGATGACAGGGCAATTTAGCGCATCTGTCGATGGAAGCACTGTCACTGTGACAGGAACTGTTGCCGATGCGAAAAATATGCTAAGATTAAACCTTGACAATGGAGTGACGGTAATATGGAGTGCTTCATTTAGTGGGTCAAATTGCATCGATTTGGAAGGTCAGGGTACTCTGGAAATACCATCGGGAGGACTCATAGAAAATTCGTCTATTTATGGGAACGCTATAGATGCAAGAGATACAAACACAGTCAAGGTTACAGGTGGCACAGTGCGTGCGAATAACGGACATGCTATCAGCGGTGGCAACGTGGAAGTAACAGGCGGTAGGGTGGAGATGGAGTGCGAAGACGGAGTCGATTACAATGCTATTTGCTCAAGTAATACCATAAACATTTCTGGAGGTATTGTTGTCTCTGCAATGGGAGCAGCAATATATGGATATAGTGGTAATTCTCATATTACAATAAGCAATGGCGTAGTGAGAGGAGTAATGTATGCGATTAACTCATATGGCACTGGAAGCACCGTCACGATAACTGGCGGACTATTGGAATCATCGGGAATCTATACTGCTACTGTTGATGCATCTAACATAACGATGAGCGGAGGTATTATCAGGAACACAGGAATAGGTCATGGAATTTACAACACCCATGAGATGGAGATTACAGGTGGTACCATCAGTGCGAAGTCTGGATGTGCTGTTTTCTGCAATGGAACGCAATTGCGAATGACTGGTGGCTTTATATTTGCCTATGGCGTAAATGAAATTTCGTCACATGGAGCAGTCCAATCGAATATCAACACGAATTTCTTTGTTTCCCCTGATAGCGATGCCATAATTTGCGAATGGAACTATTCACCGAGCAAAGATGAGTACACAGCTGGCACTTCGACAGATCTGACAGTATACCCAGAAGACGCCACGGTCCAGTGGGATATTGAAGAAAGCTTCATGAGACCATCATTCATAGTACCAGGATTACCATTTGGTGCTGTGTCATCAAGCTCTTTCGTACGTCCGAGCACCTTCAAAACCTATGGTATCAGATATTCGTATAAAGGCAATGAAGGCTTTTTCGAAATTGAAGGAATAAAAGTTATCGAGGAGGAAGTGATAGCAGAACACACCGTCACATTCAACTCCAATGGCGGGAGTGCAGTAGCGAGCCAGACAGTCGCAACGGGTGACAAGGTGACAAAACCTGCAGACCCGACTAGAAGCGGTTATACATTCGCAGGCTGGTTCAGCAACAGCGCATTGTCTACCGCATACAATTTCGACACAGCTGTGACGGCGAACATCACCCTATATGCGAAATGGGAAGCATCAACATCAGGTGGAACAAGTCCAGCAGAAACAGGCTCTATGGAAAACTTCCTCCAGTCCAGGACATACACCCCAGGGATGTTCAACGACATAAACGAAGACGCTTGGTACGGCTATAATAAGGAAAAAGCCGTAGCAAACGCCTATGACTACGGTTTGATGTCTGGCTATCCTGACAACACCTTTAGACCCACCGGCAACATTACGGTTGCAGAAGCCATAACGGTGGCGGCAAGGGTACACAGAATATATACCACGGGAACGGATGATTTCGTCCAGGGTACCCCCTGGTTCCAGGTGTACATCGATTATGCAATAAGCAATGGGATAATATCGTCAACCGATTTTGCTACATTCAACCAGCTAGCCACCCGCAGGGAAATGGCGTATATATTCGCCAATGCACTCCCAAAATCAGAGTTTACCAAACAGAACACGGTGAATTCCCTACCTGATGTAAACAATGCAACTCCATATTCACAATCCATAATCATGCTATATGAAGCAGGCATAATCGGAGGCAGCGACACAGCCGGCACATTCAACCCCGGCAACAATATAACAAGAGCAGAAGCCGCTGCGATAATCAGCCGTGTCATATTGCCGAGCGAAAGATTCAGCGGCAGAACCTATGGCTGAGTTAGGAATTAGGAATGAGGAGTGAGGAGTTAGGAGTGAGCTAGGAGTTCAAGTTTTGCACTTAAAACAAAGTCTTTCGTAGGGCGCGGCTTCTGTAGGGCGCGGCTTCCCAGACGCGCCGCAAGCCTCCACAGCACCCCAGGCGGTGAACCAACATCCAACGCACCCCAAACGGCGCGTCAAGGATGCCGCGCCCTACGAACGGTTTTGGTAATCTGCCAAAATACGTAGTATCACCAAATACTATTCGAAGGCTACACCACAAACGAAAAAATTTCATAAAACATAAAACCAATATAACAAAATATGCATCTATATTATGAAAGCCTCAATTGATATAGATACTGGAGGAAGCAAATATGGCAATGACACAGCAAGAGACAGACCTTGTAATTTCTGCACAAAGCGGGGATACTGATAGCTTTGAAATGTTGTATGATATATTTTGCGATAAAGTATATGCATTCGCCAGAATGATTATGAGAAATGCCAGCGACGCAGAGGATGTTCTGCAGGAAGCATTCATCACCGCTTGGCAAAAACTGGAGACATTAAAGACTCCAGCAACATTTTCGGTCTGGATACAGGTCATCGCAAAGAATCTATGCAATATGCAACTGCGAAAGAAGAATGTCGCCATATTGCTTGATGCTGAGCAAGAAGTCGAGAGTCTTAGTTCAATGGAATCAGATGAACTGCTGCCAGCAGCCTACGCAGAAAGAGAAGACTTAAAAGAACGGCTTGGTATGATAATTGAAAGTTTGTCAGAAGTCCAGAGACAAGCAATAGTGCTATATTATTTTAATGAAATGTCCGTGGACGAAATAGCAGAGGTTATGGAGTGTAGCGCAAACACAGTAAAAACGCGCCTATTTCTCGCCAGAAAAGCAATAAAGTCTGAAATAGAAGAACAGGAACGCAAATCTGGAGAGAAGTTGTATGGTGTTACAGGAATACTAATGCTTTCCTTTGGGGTGGTTTTCAAAAGTCATATTGAAACTCTCTCTTTGGGGCAAAGTGTGATTGAAGGAACAAAGGGAGCGATAACGCAATTTATTTCCAGCGGGAACGGCGCAACCAGCGGGAGCACCGCAGCCGGCGGGAACGGCGCAACCAGCGGGAGCACCGCTGCCAGCGGGAACAGTGCAGCCAGCGGGAGTACCGCAACCAGCGGGAGCACCGCTGCCGGCGGGAACAGTGCAACCAGTGGGAACACCGCAGCCAACGGGAGCAGCGCAGTCGGCGGGACTAGCGCAACCAGCTTGTCTGCATCATCTGCGCCATCAATACCCTTGGAAACATCGAAGACCAATGTGACAGGCGAAGCAAAAAAAACAACATCACCTAAATTGAAAATCGCTGCATGGGTATCAATTATCGCAGTAGTCGGTACTGTGGCGGTATTATTGATAGTGTTCTTTTCCAACATGAATCAGGGTGATGTTCTAGACAACGATGATGACATAAGCAGTGTAGATGAT
This sequence comes from Oscillospiraceae bacterium, assembly GCA_009777775.1. GTDB lineage: Bacteria > Bacillota > Clostridia > Oscillospirales > Oscillospiraceae > WRMH01. The sequence continues at coordinate 4,409 of WRLE01000002.1, read as the reverse complement.
ACAGTGATAATGGAAAGAGCCATTAACATCGATATAGACCAAGAGGAAGAAACAGATATATCTGCTCCTGGAGAAGAACCATATACAGACGATATAGATGATGACATAGAGCAAATAAATCCCATTGAAAGCATCGATGAACATGAAGAAAACTATCTAGGAGATAACAATAGCACTATTGATTCGCAAGAAGAGGACATAGTAGATAATGATACCATTTCAGATGAAGATATTATCTCTTCACCAGCACCATCTCCCTTAGACTCCTTGCTGCCTGTTATACAGCCAGATGAAGCGCCATCAACTGAGACAATACAAACTGATGACTCTTCTATTGATACAATTATTGATACAATTCCAAGCGATGCTCCGACAACGGAAGGTGTGGCTTCAGATGATGATGCAACAGATGAATCGGAAAGTGATGAAACGCAAACAGACAGCCAACATCAAAGGGTGGTGGAGAGTGATGCACCGACTGATGACAACGAAGCAACGGATATTAACCAGGACTTTATTCCTCATATGGAGATAGCAACTACCACGCCAGCACCATTTGGAATAATACAAAGTGAAATAACAGTGGTGAATCCGCGGGGTACTGATGATTCTGCTGAAGCTTCACCTACAACACCACAAAATGATAGGATACCATTTGAAATACCTCGGAATTTTGAGGTGAGAGAAACTCCAAGAATACCTCGGGAAAGGGATATACCAGCACCCATACCCACTACCGTAGTACCTGATGATTCTATTGATAACGGTCTATCTGGATCGATTGCGAACTTACCCAGGAGTGATGCCCTTGACATCATCTGGGATCGTCTACGTGGATACTGGACGGCGACCGATAATCAATTTGTTGGGTTTACATACAGCGGAGGAACTTTTGCAATAGACTTCGGATATTTGCAAACGGAATGGTTTAATCGCGGGACATTAGTGAATGCCGTGGCTACCGACACTTATAAAGCGACAATAAGTATTTATGTACCAGCGGTAGCAGCAACAGCTGTAGCCGAAGCCAGAGAAGAGATGTGGGTCGATGTTTATCTTGACGTAAGTGACTTGCACGTCGATGGTAAAATAAAAATCAAAATAGATACACAAGGCAACGGCGGCTGGTATCAATATGGCTGGAACAGTTACACCCTATGACATGAAAATAAATGTAGGGCGCGGCTTCTGTAGGGCGCGGCTTCCCAGACGCGCCGCAAGCCTCCACGGCACCCCAGGCGGTGAACCAACACCCAACGCACCCCAAACGGCGCGTCAAGGATGCCGCGCCCTACGAATGGTTCGTGTAATATTACGAGAGAAGAATTTAGCAATTAAAATATATTCGTATTATGAGAGGAAGAACATTGTAATGAATAGAAAAACGAGAAGACCACTGGCTACTTTGCTTGCTATAGCAATGGTAATGGGGATGCTACTGGCGCTACCAATGACTGCCAGCGCCAGCGCAATGACCGCTTCGCAGGTTGCGCATGTTATTAACATCTTCGATCCAGGTAATGGAGGAGCTAAGACAGGGCAATTTAGCGCATCCGTCAATGGAAACACTGTTACTGTGACTGGAAATGTCGCCGATGCAACAAATGCGCTTACCTTATACCTTCATGATGGAGTTACGGTAAAATGGAGTGCTTCATTTAGTGGGAGGAACGCCACCTACCTCATCCATATGTTTGCTTGGGGTACTCTGGAAATACCAACGGGAGGACTTATAGAAAATTTGGAGGGGGCCGGCGGGGATGTTATACGGGGATCAGCGGCAGCTACTGTAAAGGTTACAGGCGGCACAGTGCGCTCGAAGGATTCCATATGTATTAACGGCGGCGATGTAGAAGTAACAGGCGGTAGGGTGGAGTGCGAAGGCATTCGCTCTGCTATTGCCACAAGTGGAAGCATAAACATTTCTGGAGGTATTGTTATCTCAGCAAATGGAACAGCAATAGAAGGCAATAATGATTCCCAAATTACAATAAGCAACGGTGTAGTAAGAGGAGCAGATTGTGCAATAGCTGCGAATAACTCTGTCACAATAACCGGCGGACTATTGGAATCATCGGGGAGCTCTGCTAATGATGCTACTGTTCGTGCACCTTCCTTATCTATGAGCGATGGTATTATCAGGAACACAGGAGCGGGTAATGGAATTTACAACACCCATATGCTAGGTATCACAGGTGGCACCATCAGTGCAAATTCTGGTTATGCCATTACAAATGGCAATGAGCAAGCCCAATGGTTTATAAATGGCGGATTTATATTCGCCCAGGGTAATGATACTGTGATAACGGAATCAGCATATTTGGGATCTGCTGTAGTTCGCATGAACGGCGAATATTCAATTATCGACAGCCCTGCTGTGGTCTGCGCTTGGGACAATTCTGCTGGCAAAGATGAGTATATAATCGATACATCCACTGATTTAAAAGTTTATCCAGAAGAAGCTACTGTCCAGTGGGCGATTGAAGAAAGTTTCGTGAGACCACCACTCATCATACCAGGATTACCATTTGGTGCTGTGTCATCAACATCTTTCGTACGTCCGAGCACCGTCAAAACCTATGGTATCAGATATTCGTATAATGGTAATGAAGGCTTTTTCGAAATTGAAGGAATAAAAGTTATCGAGGAGGAAGTGATAGCAGAACACACAGTCACATTCAACTCCAATGGTGGGAGCTCAGTTGCGAGCCAGACTGTCGCAGCGGGTGGCAAGGTGACCAAACCCTCAGACCCGACGAAGACAGATTCCACCTTCGGCGGGTGGTATTCGGACTCGGAGCTCACCAATGCTTATGACTTCAACGCAAACGTAACTGCGAATATCACCCTTTACGCTAAATGGGATACCGCTCCCACCACATTCACAGTTACTTTCAATTCCAACGGCGGTAGCGCAGTTACAAGCCAGACAGTCGCAACGGGTGGTAAGGTGACAAAACCTGCAGACCCGACTAAAAGCGGAAATACATTCGCAGGCTGGTTCAGCAACGCTGCATTGACTACCCCATACAATTTCGACACTGCTGTTACAGCAAACCTCACCCTATATGCGAAATGGGAAGCATCAACATCAGGTGGAGCAAGTCTAGCTGAAACAGGCTCCATGGACAATTTCCAAAAGTCGAGAGATTATACCGCAGGGATGTTTAATGACATAAATGAAGACGCTTGGTACGGCTATAATAAGGAAAAAGCAGTAGCAAACGCCTATGAATACGGTTTGATGTCTGGCTACCCGGACAACACCTTTAGACCCACTGGGAACATTACGGTTGCAGAAGCCATAACGGTGGCGGCAAGGGTACACAGAATATATACTACGGGAGCGGATGATTTTGTTCAGGGTATACCCTGGTTCCAGGTCTATATCGATTATGCCATATCAAATGGTATTATATATGCTTCTGATTTTACTACCTTCAACCAGCTAGCCACCCGCAGGGAGATGGCATATATATTCGCCAATGCACTTCCTAAATCAGAGTTTACTAAACAAAACACGGTGAACTCTCTACCTGACGTGAGTGTTTCAACTACACATTCCAGCTCCATATTTATGCTATATGAAGCAGGAGTAATCGGCGGCAGCGACACAGCCGGCACATTCAACCCAGGCAACAATATAACAAGAGCAGAAGCCGCAGCGATAATCAGCCGTGTCATATTGCCGAGCGAAAGATTCAGCGGCAGAACCTACGGGTGAGTTAGGAATTAGGAGTTAGGAATTAGGAGTTAGCTAGGAGTTTAAGTTTTGCACTTAAAACAAAGTCTTTCGTAGGGCGCGGCTTCTGTAGGGCGCGGCTTCTGTAGGGCGCGGCTTCTGTAGGGCGCGGCTTCCCAGACGCGCCGCGAGGCATCCACGGCAACCCTAGGCAGCGCACCACCCAAGGCATCCAACGCAACCCAAACGGCGCGTCAAGGATGCCGCGCCCTACGAATGGTTCATGTAGTATTACGAGAGATAAATTTACCAATCAAATTTTTAAATATTCAAATTATGGAGGAAGATATTATCATGAAAACAGCATCAAGGAAAACCCTATCGGCAGTTCTCGTCCTCGCGATGGTATTTGCCATGTTCGCGGCAATGACCATTACAGCAAGCGCGGCGAACGCATCAGAACTCGCGGGGCAAATCAACAGTTTCCCCCACGGCGGTACGGGAACTCTCACCGCCACAGCATCCGGCAATACAGTCACTGTTACCGGAAACGTCACAGGAGTGACAGAAAGGCTTGACTTGCGCATTGACCCCGATGTCACCGTCATTTGGAAAGCCGAATTTACCGGCTCGCCGCCCACCTACTTGATCCACTTGACCGGCGCCGGCATGTATGGCACCTTTGAAGTCGCGCAGGGAGCTTACCTAGAAACTGATAATATTGCTT
>WRLE01000001.1 GCA_009777775.1 Oscillospiraceae bacterium | reverse complement strand
CATGGTATTGAAGGTGTGGTGCTAAGGAGGAGCAGCGGCGGCTCGAGGGCGGGTGGGGCGAAGGTAGCAACAAGTATACTGGTAATTTCAAGGGCGAGACGCCGCGTGAATGCTGGTTGTATTTCATAGATTTGAAATTAGTTTTGTGACATCCTGGCTCAGGATGACACGGTTTGTGCCTACGTAATACCCCATGACTAGTTGGCTTGAATATGCACCTTTTAGGGAAAGTTTTGCAATTTCTATTGAAAAAGGCGTGATTTTAGTGTAAAATGCATAGCTGTAGGTCATTTTTAGCGAAAATAAAAGCGGGGATACTCGGAGGGACGATTAAGTGTCAAGTAGGATATTTCAAAGCATAATTGCCCAATTGAAAGATGCGACCACATTGTCCATCGGTGTAATCGATCCAAACGGAATGATTGTTGCCAGCAGCGAACTATCATATGTTGGAATTAGTGCTGGCTTTGTACCTCCTTTCTTTGGAGATGACATTGAAAAAATAATAAAATTTGGTGGTAAAACTTTCAAAGCCCTTGGCACTGGCGCCAGCGATGATTATATCCTTTTTGTCGAAGGAGAAGACGAGTTTTCAAAGACAATATGCAAAATGGCTGCCGTTGCAATTAACGAAGCTGGTATTTTTTATGAAGTCAGCCATGATAAACGAACTTTTTTAAGGCATTTACTTTCAGAAAATGTATTACCTTTGGATTTGGCAGTTAGAGCAAATGAACAAAACCTTGATATTGATACTCCCAGAGCAATATTCGTTGTTCGTAACGCTGGTGTAAGTGCAGCAGTTGTCGAGCTTTTAGTTGAGTTTTTACCAGATAAACAAAAGGATTTTGCCATTTCTCTCAATGATACCGATATTGCAATTATACTTGAACTTGACTCTTCCATTGATAACGAAAAAATTTACGCTTTTGCAAAGAATATCAAAGAAACCCTTGAAAAGATTCTACCCACAGCAACTGTCATCGGTATCGGAGCTATAGCACAAAATATGATAGAGCTCCCAATTAGATATAAAGAGGCTTTGACTGCTTTGGAAGTGGGAAGGGTATTTGAATCTGAAGAATCAATTCTTTGTTATGAAACACTTGGTATTGGTAGACTAATTTATCAAATGCCAACAACCCTATGCGAAATGTTCATGTCTGAGGTTTTCAAAATAAATCCCATAGAAGCACTGGACAAGGAAACTCTTTTCACCATCGACAAATTTTTTGAAAACAGCCTCAATGTTTCGGAAACATCGCGAAAACTGTTTGTTCATAGAAATACCCTAGTTTATAGACTGGATAAAATCAAGAAAATAACTGGACTTGATTTACGCGAGTTCGACCATGCCATCATTTTCAAAGTTGCTCTCATGGTCAAAAAATATCTTGTTTCTCTGGAGTCAAAACGCTAATGATACAAATGATAGACGTTTTCAAAGTTTATGCAAATGGTACAAGAGCACTTAAAGGTGTTACTTTTTCTTTGAATTCTGGTGAATTTGCCTTTCTAGTGGGACCCTCTGGTTCTGGAAAATCTACTGTTATTAAACTGGTAACCGGGGAAATCGCAGCAACCGATGGTCAGGTAATTGTAAATGGTCATGACATGAATCTGATAAAGATGAAGCAAATGCCTTTTCTCAGGCGTACTGTGGGAGTTATTTTCCAGGATTTTCGCCTTATTGACAACAAAACAGTCTATGACAATATTGCCTTTGCCATGCACGTTGTCGGTGCATCCAGTAAAGAAATTAAAGATCGCGTCCCCTATGTTTTGGAATTGGTTGGATTGGAAAAAAAGGCAAAAGTGAAACCCGCTGAGCTATCTGGTGGAGAGCAGCAAAGGGTCGTCGTGGCTAGAGCATTAATAAACAATCCAGCATTGATTGTCGCCGACGAGCCAACGGGCAACCTAGACCCCGCCCGAAGCTTGGAAATATTGACGCTTCTTCAAAAAATCAATGAATTGGGAACCACTGTTTTGGTGGTTACCCATGAAAAACCTCTCGTTGACAGATTTTCCCAACGTGTCATCGCAATCGATGGCGGTAGAATAATCAGCGATGGAATAGATGGGTATTACAACTATGAAGTTGAACAGTAATCGACTCGGCTACTATATTAAAGAGGGATTTATCAGTATTTTTACCCATAGTCTGATGTCTTTCGCATCCGTTTGCATCATTGTCGCTTTTCTTGTTATTATGGGTGGTTTTTCTCTATTGGCATTGAATATAAACGCTTTAGTGGGAAAACTTGAAAATGAAAATGTGCTCCTTGCTTATGTGGACGAAAGTTACTCTGAACAAGATGCCAGAGACTTAAGACAATCTCTTCGAGTATTGCCCAATGTTTCCAGCGTCAATTTTATATCTGTAAATCAAGCAATGGAGTCTTTTCTTGGTAGATATGAGGACAATAGCCGTTACGAGGATGTTAAACCAGATTGGTTTAGACATAGATTCGAGATTCATGTGAATGATGTTGCACTTTTAGCTCAAACCCAAATTGATGTTAGCGAAGTACATGGAATCGTTAAAGTAAATGCCAACCTCACCATAGCAAAAGGTTTGGTAACAGTTAGAAACATTGTCAGCAGAGTGTCCATTGGTATGGTTTCTATATTATTAGCTATTTCCGTCTTCATTATGTCTAATACTATTAAACTTTCCACCTATGAACGAAGGGAAGAAATCGCAATCATGAAGATGGTGGGTGCAACCAACGGTTTTATCCGATGGCCCTTTATACTGGAAGGTTTCTTATTGGGTACAATCGGCTCAATTGCTGCCTTTGCCTCCATATGGGGTTTGTATGGCTTGGTATCAAATAGCATAATGGATATTGGCATCGGCTTCATCAGCGTTTTACCCTTTACCAGCGTTTCTTTTCGTATGTTTATGATGTTCGTTTCCATTGGTTTCGGTGTTGGAGTCGGTGGTAGCGGAATGGTTCTCAATAGATATTTAAATGTCTAATTTTGATATTTCAGTTCATGGGAGTTATAGCAAATAATGAAAAACAAACGCACAACCAGATTCATAGCTCTTCTTTTAGTGCTTATAATGGCATTGTCTTTGATTATTGTCGCCATCGATGCATTAACAGCTGGGGCCTATGTTACCCAGAGTGAAATCGACAGGCTCAGGGAAGAAATGAGAGAATACGAAAGAAGAAAGCTTGAAATTCTTTCCAGAATCAACACCATAGAATTTGAACGAATGACCGAGGTTGCAAAAAAGAATGTCCTAGATGATAGAATTTATATTACTGGTCTAGAAATCGAAAACATGGAAAATATCATCGAAAATTATGTTTTGCTTATAGCAGAAAAGGAATTAGAAGTTCTAGATGCAATCAACATGGAAGAGGAGCAATTCAATATATATAAAAATCGTGTTCGCGACATGGAAGAAAACGGTGTCATAACATATTTGGAAATCATATTCGACTCCACAAGTTTTGCCGATTTATTGGCTCGCATCGATTTTGTCAGCGATATTATGCAAGCCGATGAAAAAACATATTTCGATTTAATCGCTGCTCGAGAAAGAACCATAAAAGCTAAAGAAGATTTGGAAATTGCCAAAATCGAAATGGAAAACGAAAAAGTTCTCATGGAAAAGAAACTTTTGGAGCTTGCCGACCAGGTGGAACAAGCTAATCAGCTAATACAGCAAATAGAAGACAACCTAGAAACTGAAAGTGCTCTCTATGCTGCCGAATCTGCAGAAGCAGAAAGAATCCAAAACGAAATTAATAAAAAGATAGAGGAACTTCGAGCCCAGGAAGCGGCACAAAATGCAGCCCGAGTCAGGGGGACTGGTGAGCTGATGTGGCCTGTACCTTCAAGCAGTAACATTACCAGCCAATTCGGTACCAGACTCCATCCTGTATATAAAGTATATAGAACCCATTTAGGTATAGACATTGCTGCAGATTATGGTAAAAATGTCATAGCTGCGGATACTGGAACCGTTATTATTTCTGAATACAATTCCAGTTATGGGCATTATGTGGTAATAAGCCATGGAAATATGACAACCCTATATGCGCATTTGAGTTCTCGTGCTGTTAGCGTGGGTGATACAATCCGCAAGGGTGAGGTTTTAGGATATATCGGATCAACTGGAGTTTCCACAGGACCTCATTTGCATTTTGAAGTTTCCGTTGATGGAGTAAAAGTCGATCCAGAAAGATATCTATAGTAAGGCACAATGATATATGAAACATAAAACATTTCGCTTTATAGATACACTTGCGCTGATGCTGTTGGCATCAGCGTTGACCTTGATACTCAGTAGAAATTTTCATAATCGAAGTACTCCCAGAGCTTATGATATAGAAGCATATGCTCAGGATTATGTTGCCTTGATTCAATTAATCGATGATGTATATATTGGCGATTTTGACATCGAAGGAGTTACTGATGCCGCCATGAGAGCCATTGTCTCCTCTCTGGGTGATAGATGGTCATTTTATATGACAGCGAACGAATATGCAGAATATCTGATGAGTTCCAGTAATCAATTCACTGGTATTGGTGTTGGTGTAGCGATCCACGAATCAACAGGGGGCATGGAGGTTTTATACACATACAAAGATTCTCCTGCTGAAATTGCCGGTCTTAGCCAAGGCGATGTTATTATATCTATAGATGGAAATGATATACGTGGGTTCACAATATCTGAAATGCGTGTTTTGCTTTCTCGCCCTATTGGAGATACCGCTCTTCTTGATGTTATAAGAGCTGACGGCAACTTGGAAGAGATAACTGTTGCCTATGATATAGTTTTTTCGAATCCTGTTTCCTTTGAACTAATAGGAAGTGATATTGGCTATGTGTCCATATCAAATTTTGAAGGAAATTCTGGGAAAAGCTTTGTATCTGCAATTGAAGAGTTGCTGGAAATGGGTGCCGTTTCTTTTATATACGATGTTCGTGACAATGGCGGTGGAATGGTTCACGAAATGACTGAAATCCTTGATTTTTTGCTCCCAGCTGGTGAAATATTTATTTCAGTGAATAAAACTGGAAGAGAGACAATAACCAGATCCGATGCTAGGATGCATAATTATCCCGCTGTTGTGATAGTTAATAGGTACTCATATAGTGCTGCTGAATACTTTGCTGCGCTCCTGCGAGAATACGAATATGCAAAAATCGTCGGTGAGCAAACAACTGGAAAAAGTCGCTCCCAAACCACAATACTATTGCCCAATGGCGGTGCTTTGCACATATCAACCGGTCAATATTTTACAAAGAATCGTGTAGCCCTTTACGATGTGGGAGGATTGACACCGGATTATGAATTATCCCACTCCAGCGAGGAGTATAGCCAATATATTTCTGGAAATCTGCAACTGGAAGATGACCCGCAAATTTTATTAGCAATATCCGTATTACGTGATTAATTCGATGTTGCATTGAAAATATTAACAAAATAAGGAGAAATAAGTATGCCTATTAATGTTTTAACCCACCCTCTTATACAGCATAAACTCACAATTTTACGTGACAAAGATACAGGTGTGAAAGTATTTCGAGAAGTGGTTGGTGAAATAGCAATGCTTATGTGCTATGAAGCAACACGAAGTCTACCTTTGGAAGACATTGAAATTATTACTCCCATAGCAGCAGCGACAAGCAAGACTGTTTCTGGGAAAAAGCTTGCTTTGGTGCCGATTTTGCGCGCAGGATTGGGAATGGTGGATGGACTTCTAAATTTGATACCTTCTGCAAAAGTTGCCCATATCGGAATATATCGTGATCCTGATACCCTGGAACCAGTTGAGTATTATTGCAAATTACCTCCTGACATCATGGAACGTGACTGTTTCGTCCTCGATCCCATGCTGGCAACGGGAGGTACAGCTGCAGCAGCCTGCCAATACTTGAAAGAAGCAGGAGCTCGCTCCATTAAGCTACTCACCATCCTTTCAGCACCTCCTGGAGTGGAAAAAATGCAACAAGAACACCCTGATGTGGAAGTCTATACATGCGCCATCGACAGCATACTCAATGAACATGGCTACATTGTTCCTGGCTTGGGAGATGCTGGAGATAGAATATTTGGAACAAAGTAAATGGTTTCATTATTATAATAGGGGAGACCTTTAAAATACAAAACCCAGCAGCCAAAACTGCTGGGTTTTGCATTATGTTAGCGAGCCGTACGATTCGAGAGGGTGTTTTCTTAGCATGTAGAATTTTAGTATTTACCGAATCCGCCACTGCTGCCAGAACCAATTGTAGTAAACTCATCATCTAGAGCTGAGGAATTAAAACTATATGGGGAGTTGCCAGCTGCTGGAAGATTACGTAATTTGGGGTCAGACCTCAATTTAAATTGGGAAATGAGCTCTTGGAGCATATCGGATTGACCGCTCATTTGCTCTGATGCAGCAGCACTTTCTTCTGCCGTTGCACTATTTTGAGATACCACTTGGGCTACTTGGTCTATGCCAATGTTCACTTGCGCAATTCCAATGGATTGGGCTTCTGAGGATCTGGCAATTTCATCAATGAGTTTACTGCTCTCGTTAATACCAGTGACGATTTCCGTCAAGCTCTCTGCTGTTTCTCCTGCTATTCGCACTCCTAAAGTAGCTTTATCCATTGAGTTTTCTATTAAACTGCCCGTTTCTTTGGCTGCTTCTGCGCTTTTTGCAGCAAGGTTACGAACTTCCTCAGCGACAACGGCGAAGCCTTTACCGTGGGTTCCTGCCCTTGCTGCCTCAACGGCAGCATTTAGTGCCAAGATATTTGTTTGAAATGCAATATCGTCTATAGTCTTAATCACTTTGCTGATGGACTGACTTGCATCGTTTATATCGCCCACAGCAACCATCATTTCATCCATTTGTCTAGAGCCTTTTTCAGCATTGACTTTAATCGTATCTGCTAGTTTTGCTGTTTCTTCTGCTATGGCTGCGTTTTCCTTTGTGCTATGAGCTATGTCTGCTATTGAGCTAGCAAGTTGCTCCACCGAAGCGGCTTGCTCTGTTGCCCCTTGTGCTAGGGATTGAGCACCTTCGGCAATTTGCTTGGCACCAGTAGTCACCTGGGTGGTTGATTGATTAATTTCTGCAAACATGCCATTTAAATTTTCAATGACTTGCTTCAGGGTTATACCCATTACATCTTCGTTTGACAGGACTTCAACTTCAACAGACAAATCACCGTTTGCCACAGCTTCCATTTTTTCAGCTATTGTTGATATATGACCAACGAATAGGGCTGCATTGCTAATCGCTTGTCCGATTTCACATTTTATAGTTGCTGTATCGCCGATTAATTTTGCATCTTCTTCCCTTAAACGAATGTTTCCTTCGGTTCCAGCTTGCTTCATAAAGCCTGACAAGACAATAAGAGGCTTGCTGATGATTCCTGATATATAGATTGCAAGCCATACTGATAAAACCACCGCTGCTGCCAAGGCTATGGACGTTACCACAGCAACCATCCTACTGAGGTTGGCGATTTCAGAATCCAGCTCATCTATGAGTACGGCAAATCTTCGTTCCGAGCTGTTTAGGGTATCTATCACTTCCTGGGTTTTTGGTAATATGGAAGATGTGACCAAAGCCAAAGCGGCATCATGATCGTTATTTTCAATATATGAAATAACTCGTTCGGCTTCCCTGTGTATAAAGGTGTGTGGAACGGCGACATCGTTTAGCATTTGCAAAATTACACTATCTTCGATATTCCGTGCCACATCACCGCGAAGCCAGTCACCTAAAGCACAGCTATCAGGATCTATGGAGCCGGTGAATTGTGTACCAGTTGCAGCAGCAACAAGCAAATTATGCCTCCATACATAATGGGCTTCTGTAACTCTAATAATACCTTCATTTTCGTTGTTGAGCTTATGCAATTTATCTACTTTATTAATAAACATCATGGAAGTGGTAATGCCTATCGTTCCGATGATTGTTGAAAACAACAAAATAATTGCAAAACTCACCAGTAATTTAGTACGAACTCTTAAATTTTCCATTCGGAGACCTCCAAAGCATATATCATTATTGTGGATGAAAAAGTATCTTCACCCATAAATAAGCAAATAGAAAAAAGGCAGGTCTTTTCAAAGCTACCCAAATAGCTTGATGATAAAGATAATGCATACACATATCTTATCAAAATAGTACCCTACCTAAATCCTATCATTTGGTATATCGGAATAATTAGAAAATATCTTAATACTTCCCGAAATCTCCTCTGCTTACGTTTGTCGCAGTATACTCGCTTTCAATCGATGTTTCCTTGGTGTTTTGGTAATTTGTATCAGACTTGTTAAAGCTGTCCAATACTGGATTGCTACTTTTTAGTTTAAATTGGGAAATAAGTTCTTGGAGCATATCGGATTGACCACTCATTTGCTCAGAAGCTGCTGCGCTCTCTTGCGCCGTTGCGCTGTTTTGCTGCACAACTTGGGCAACTTGATCGATACCCACATTGATTTGAGCAATGCCTATTGACTGCGCTTCTGATGATCTTGCTATTTCTTCGATTAGATGCGTGCTTTCATTGATGCCAGACACTATCTCGCTCAGGCTTTCGGCGGTTTCACCAGCTATGCGAACTCCCAAAGATGCTTTGTCCATGGAGTTTTCTATCAAGCTACCAGTTTCCTTAGCCGCTTCGGCACTTTTTGCCGCCAAGCTACGAACTTCCTCAGCTACAACAGCAAAGCCTTTTCCATGGGTACCAGCGCGAGCAGCTTCCACCGCAGCATTAAGGGCAAGGATATTTGTTTGAAAGGCTATGTCATCAATTGTTTTTATTACTTTGCTAATTGATTGACTTGCATCATTTATATCTTCCACAGCTTTCACCATTTCATCCATTTGGGAGCTTCCTTTTTCAGCATTGGCTTTTATGGTATCTGCAAGCTTCGATGTTTGCTCCGCTATTGTTGCATTTTCCTTAGTGCTATTGGCTATTTCGGAGATGGAACTAGCCAATTGCTGGATAGAAGCAGCTTGCTCTGTAGCACCCTGGGCAAGGGACTGAGCTCCATCTGCAACTTGCCTTGAACCTGCAGATACTTGGTTGGCTGACGAGTTAATATCGCCAAACATACCGTTGAGGTTTTTCATCATATTTACTATTGCTAAGCCCATGGTGTCTTTTTCTGATAGCAGATTGGTATCCACCCTAAGATCCCCGCTGGCTATTGTGGTTAGTAATTCGCTGATTTCAGTTATACGCCCAACGAATGCTGCAGAAGAATTTATAGTTTGAGCTATCTCGTCTTTCCCCTGGGCCATTTTGTTGATGATTTCCATGTCAGCTTGATTGAGGCTAAGGTCACCTGTTGAACTTGCTTTTGACATAAAGGCGGTGAGAGGTACAAGGGGTGCCATGACTTTACGGGTTATTACAATTATACACGTGGACCCAATAGCCAAAGTGACGATAAATATGGCTATCCCTATGATAATAAACCTGTTTAGTACATCAGTTTTATGGGTCGTATAGCGTCCCACAAAGAGCATTCCCAATATTTTTCCATCTGTAGAACGAATTGGTATATATTTTACGAAGGCATCCTTATCAAGAATTTTTGCTTCGCCACTATAGGATGTTCCTGTCAAAACGCTTTGACTGACATTTTCTGCCGCTTTTGTTCCCACGGCTCTTGCACCATTTTCTTGTATAATGGTTGTAGCGAGGCGGGTGTCTCCTTTGAAAACAGTAACTTCCACGTTAAATGTCCTTTTCATGGTATCCACGAAAGCATCTGTATCCATGCGGTAACCAGTTACAACTGCAGCGATTATCCTGCCTTGAGCATTTCGAATTGGCGATGCTGCGCTGGCTGAGATTTTTACAATTTCTGCTTCTTCAATGGATGAATTGGTGTTTCCCGCCAAGGCGCCTCGTACCGTTTGCATATAAGAAACATCATCATCAAAAACCGTAGGTGCATGGGTACGTAAAATTGCTTTTGCAGAAATATCAACAAATATGCAAAAATCCATTCCGGTTTCTTCATCCAATTGATTGGCTCGGTTTAACAATCCCTCCAGATCACGTACTTCGATTGCTCTTATGATTGCCGGGTCTGATGCTATGTACATTGAAGCGACATAAGCGTTATTTTTTAGCCCCTCCACATGCTCATCAAGGGAATCTGAAGCAATACTTAACGAGTCCATTATTTCATCATCTAGGGTGTTGGAAAAGGCAACAATGTTAGAAATCAGCAAAGCTGCCATGGCACAGAGGATTATTATACTCATTGGTATCACTATTTTCATTTTTATGCTCATGGAATATGGGCTCCTTTATGCATTATATATTTAGTATACTTATTGTATTTTCGGTATATATATGGCAATTCTTAATAGTAGCTAGTATGGTGTATCCAATATAAGCTTTTAAAATCTCCTTTATTTTTTGAGAATAGACCACAATTATGGATAAAATATTAGCAGCCTACCCTAATTGTGGGTAAGCTGCTAAATATAGCATATGTAATGCTATGTTGGTGCCGCCAGCCGGAATCGAACCGGCACGATATTTCTATCGAGGGATTTTAAGTCCCTTGTGTCTACCTAATTCCACCACGGCGGCTTATTATTTTGATATTTGCAATATAACAATAGATTATATTTCGATACCCAAGCTACTCAAAAGCTTTCCTAAGGAGGGCATATCTGGAAGGAGAAGGATGCTTGTTTTGGTGGTTTTTCCAGCAATTTCCATCTCCGTTTGAATGAGGAGCAAGGTGTCGCTCATTTTTGCAAAATAAATTGAAGGTACGCTCATTATTGAACCAAGCATATCGAGGGTTGCCTCTGGAGGAGATATATCAATGGTTAATTCCGACATATCTGCAATGGCGCCGACAAAAGAAGCTGACATGATGTTGGAAATTTCATTGATGGCGGAGAAACCAACTTCGTCAATTTCTTTATAATCCTTTATGTCTGTGAACATGAGCATATTAACAAGATCGCAAGCTGTTTCAACGGGGAGCAAAAACATCATCATTCCTTCTAAATCGGCAGCCAGGAATAATAATGTGCCTATCATGACTGCCTCAGGACCACCTAAGGCTTCAGTCGATTCGTTGAATCCTTTGATTCCAATGTATGGGATTGACACATTGACTTGGTGATCTAGCATTCGCGATAGGGAAGATGCAGCATTTCCAGAACCAATATTGGCTATTTCCTTCAATACATCCATGTGGATTTCGTTGATGTCCGCAAATGATTCAATACTCATGATATGTTCCTCCATTCCCCATTGGCGATGTTTATCATGCAACCGTAGGGTATTTTATCACATGAAATTTATTCTTTCAAGCTAAATTATTGAAATTGTGATTATTAAAAGTTATGTGTAAATGCACTCGTAAAACATTTGCATATATTCTTTATATTGTATATACTATGAACAGTCTGCGAGGTATCGGTATATGGTGGGAGGTGCGGGAACTGAATAACGTATTATATATAGTTGTTCCTTGCTATAACGAAGAGGCAGTACTGGACACAACAGCAAGTAGGCTTCAAAATAAAGTCACAAGTTTGAAAGAAAAAGGCTATATTTCCACTGAGAGCAAGGTTGTCTTTGTGGACGATGGTTCTCGAGACAGTACTTGGGATATTATTTCAAGCCTCTGTGAAAGGGACAGTATATTCGCTGGTATAAAGCTTGCTCGCAACAGAGGGCATCAGAGCGCATTATTTGCAGGGCTTATGACCGTGCGAGAAGAGGCTGACATGGTCATATCCATCGATGCTGACTTACAAGACGATATTGAGACCATCGATAAAATGGTTTTGCAATATATAAATGGAAATGATATTGTTTATGGCGTTCGCTCAAACCGCGAAAGCGACAGCTTCTTTAAACGAGCAACAGCAGAAGGCTATTATAAGTTTTTGCGCTCTCTTGGCTGTGATATAGTTTTCAATCATGCCGATTACCGACTAATGAGTAGTCGCGCCCTAAATGAATTATCGGAATATTCTGAACAAAGATTATTTTTAAGGGGAATAATACCGCTTTTGGGTTACAAAACTTCAATTGTGGAGTATACAAGGGGGATTCGAGAAGTAGGAGAGAGCAAATACCCCTTAAAGAGAATGTTGAGTCTAGCCATGGACGGACTACTATCTTTGAGCCTGCGACCAATTCGTATTATACTATCTATAGGGGTAATAATGCTCATATTTGCCGCTATTATATCTATCTGTTCAATAGTGCTTCTGTTTCAAAGAAAGCTTCTCTTTGATTGGGTACCAGCTGTACTTTCTATATGGTTCGTTGGAGGAGTGGTCACACTGTCTTTGGGTGTTGTGGGTGAATATGTGGGACGAACATTTTTTGAAACAAAGCAGCGTCCAAGATACAATATAGAAACATCAACAGGGTTAAATAATGGGGTAAAATGATATGGAGCGTTTCGGGAGAAATGCAATTTTAGATATTTTAAATAATTATGGTCTTAGTCCTTCAAAGGCAATGGGGCAAAACTTCCTCATTGATGGAAACATAACTGATAAAATCGTAAGACTTTCCGGTATTAATAAAACTAGTGGAGTCCTTGAAGTTGGTCCCGGTTTCGGTTCTTTGACAGAAAAACTTTCTCTAGTAGCAGGAAAAGTCATAGCTGTTGAGCTCGACAAACGCCTAATTCCAATACTTGATGATTTGTTTCAAAATCGAGAAAATGTGGAGATTCTCCATGGAGATATTTTAAAACTCGACTTACAACAGCTAGTGGGAGAAAAGCTTTCTGGATATAGCAGCCATGTGTGTGCGAATCTTCCCTATAATATAACATCACCTGTAATATCAGCTTTTTTGGACTCGAGGCTCTTTGAGACAATAACTGTGATGGTTCAAAGGGAAGTGGCAAGGCGTATTTGTGCCCAGCCGGGTAGCAAGGAATATGGCTCTTTTACAGTGTATGTTAATTATCATTCAATACCTCAAATCCTCTTTGATGTACCCCCAGATTGTTTTATGCCAAAACCAAAAGTATGGTCATCGGTTATTCACTTAAAAATAAGACCTGAACCTTTACTAGACGCTAGTCATGAGTCTGCATTTTTCAAAGTCCTACGAGCAGCCTTCGCCCAGCGTAGAAAGACCTTGGCAAACGCTCTTTATGGAGCCTTTGGCGATATAATGGATAAAGAGGATTTAATAGCATTAATAAAAAAATCCGGTCACAACCCCATTGCCAGAGGTGAGACCATGGGCCTTTCCGAATTCATTGCGCTATCTGAAGAATTCATCAAAAAAGTTGACTAAATGGGTAATTCGTTGTAATATCTAAAAGTATAATGGAAGGTGATGATACATGAGTATTATTTCTGAAGTCAAATGCGCCAGATGCGATCGTAAGTATTCTGGTGTCAGAAGCCGCTGCCCCTACTGCGGAGCTCGTAGAATCGGAAGCGGTAAATATTCGGAAGAGGGAGACAATTCCAGAGGTAAAATGATAATCGGAATTCTGATTATGTCTGTTCTGGTTGTTGCCGCTGCTGTGCTTCTTTTTTCCACCAGACCCGATGATTCGACCACCATCAGCAGTGCTCCGCCCACAGGGGAAGAAACAGAATCTCCAGGTTTGGGAGCTCTTGATGAAACGGGGAATGTTTCTGTGACAAACAACAGCCCCAATGTTTCCGATACACCAGATATTTCCAGCGAACCGCCATCTCCTGACCCAGTTCCGATTCAGATTCAATCAGTAACCATCACATATGCTGGTAGTCCCAACAACGACTTCACCGCTAATATAAACGATAGAATACGCCTTGTTGCAAAAGTGGAACCAGCTGGTGTGGAATTCGATGAAGAAATATATTGGCGAAGCAGCAACACCAGCGTCTTTGATGTTGTAAAACAAACCATTGAGGGCACGTCGGCAGAAGTTATTATAACTGGTGTCGGCGATGCAACACTTACTGTCAGCGTTGGTGGTGTTGAAGCCACTTGCATAGTAAGGGGTCGTAGATAATTAAGCTTGTTGTCCTTTCAGTATTGCATTATATAGTTTGTTTTTTGACACTCCGCTTTCCTCTGCTGCCTTTTTAGCAGCATCCATTAAAGACATACCATCACTGACATATAAAGTTGCTTTTTCTAGCACTTGATTAAAGTCTTCCTGTGTATCTTTACTTTCAGATATTCCTTCCACAATAAGCACATATTCGCCCTTGGGGATTTTTTCCTCAAACAAAAGCACAGCTTCACTCAAAGATAAGCGAATTGTCTCTTCGTATATCTTGGTGATTTCTCTGGATATTGAGATGCGTCTATCGCCAAATACAGTGAGCATATCATTTAAAGTGCGCTTTATTTTATGGGGTGCTTCATAAAAAACCATAGTTCGTTTTTCTGTTTTTAGCTCATCTAAATGGGCAAAACGACTCTTTTTAGATGTGGATAAGAAGCCTTCAAAAGTGAAGCGACCAATGGGTAATGCAGATAATACAAGAGCTGCAATAGCAGCACAGGGTCCTGGAATAGATACTATGTTGATGTCAAGGTCTGCACATTTGGATATGAGCCTTTCTCCAGGGTCGCTAATGCCAGGTGTTCCAGCATCTGTTACCAAAGCACAACTTTCACCAGCCAATATACGGCTGGTGATTTTATCGCCACTTTCTTTGCTATTGTGCTCGTGATAGCTCACGAGTTCCTTTTTTATCTTCAAATACTCTAGAAGCTTGCGACTCACTCGAGTGTCCTCGGCTGCGATGAAGTCAACATCGCTCATAATTTCCGAGGCGCGCTGAGACAAATCGCCAAGGTTACCGATGGGTGTTGCCACTATATAAAGCGTACCAGACATATTTTTGCTCCTTTATTCATCGTTTATATATAGCTCTAATTTCATCTGATTCTATCCCATTGCAATTTAACAGCAAGGGCGCTTCAATGGTAAGACCGGGTTTACCGCTTCGGCGACTCTCCAATAAAACAAGACTTGGGCTGAAATTGCTATCATGCTGAACAAAACGAAGACGCTTTGGCTCAAATCCATGCTTTGACAAATTATGGAAAAGCTCATTGAGCCGTTCGGGTTTGAAAACCATAAAAAATGCTCCGCTTGTTTTAGTTAAATACTTTGCTGCTTGAATAATTTCATCCAGTGAACAATTTTCGTCGCTTCGCGCTAGGCGCAGATTTATATTAGAAGAAGCCTTCCCTCTATCTTGAGCATAATAGGGAGGGTTCGAGATTACATAATCATAAAAACCTGGACTAAACAATTCCTTATGCTTTCTTATATCGCCATTAATGATGTCTATTCTATCAGACAAACCATTATGCTCAATATTATCCTGTGCCAAATGAGCCGCTTCGGTTAATATTTCGATACCATCTATATGCATATGGGGTAAGTCCCAAGCTATAATAATGGGTATTAATCCCATGCCGCAACCAAGATCCATGACGTGGGTACCTTTTTTTTCCATTGCCTTTTTCGCAAAATCTACTAGAAGCGCAGAGTCCATGGATGGCATAAAATGCGTTTTTTCATATTTTATAACAGGACCATCTTCCCATAATATCATTTCCACTATAATTATCTCTTTTCGGAGTAAAAATCAGGGCGGATGAAACCATCCGCCCAAATTTGTTTTTTTTACGCAATTTCTTACTAATCCGTTATCGCCTCGGATGGACATGTGCTGGCGCAAAGCCCGCAATCTGTGCATAGTTCTGGGTCGATGTGGTATTGGGTATCGCCTTCAGAAATTGCATCAGCAGGACAATCGTCCTTGCAGATTCCACAGGAAATACATTCGTCACTGATTTTGTAAGCCATAGTTAACCTCCGATAATATATGTTTGATTTATCTCCAGGTGGGATTTGATTGTTCATTCCCTCCGGAAGTACAGTTGAGAGCGATAGATGAATCTGCATTTTTGATTTATCATTCGCCATTTGCTCATTGCAGTATACCACGCTATTTCAAAAAATCAACCATTATTTGCTAATTCTCCGATGTCAGTTCTAAAATGTGCATTTTCAAAGTCCACACATGATACGCCTTGATATGCTTTTTGAGATGCAAGCTGTAATGAATCAGCTATTGCAGTGATTGCTAATATTCGTCCTCCGTTTGTCAGATATTTGTCTCCCACTAGCTTCGTTCCCGCATGGAATGCAATTATCTCCTCTGGTATATCATCTAGTCCAAAAATCTCATAACCAGTTTCATAGGCATTGGGATATCCACCGCTTGCCATCACAACGCAAGAGCTGCAGGCTTTTCGCCAGTTTATTTCTATTTCACCCAGTCGCTGCTCTGTTATAGCCTCGAAAATATCAAGTAAATCAGTTTCCAATAAGGGTAATACTGCTTGGGCTTCCGGGTCGCCGAATCTTGCATTATATTCTATAACCTTCGGACCATTTTCTGTAAGCATCAGTCCAAAATATAAAACGCCTTTGAAAGGAACACCTTCATTTTCCATCGCCTTTATTGTAGGCATTATTATGCTTTCCATGGCGATATTCGCAATTTCCTCTGTATAGTTCGGGCTGGGTGAAATAGCTCCCATACCCCCTGTATTTAGTCCCAAATCGCCTGTATAAGCTCGTTTATAGTCTTGGGACGAAGGCATGGGTCTAACAGATTTACCATCGGTGAATACCAATACAGTGACTTCGGGACCTGTTAAAAATTCTTCAACAACTATCCGAGAGCCGCTATCACCGAATTTTTTATCGCCCATCATCATATCTACGGCATCAATTGCCGTTTGCACATCATCGGCTACCACAACTCCTTTTCCCAGAGCAAGTCCATCTGCTTTTACGACTATAGGCGCACCATTGTCTCTGATATATGCTTTGGCTTCTTCCATATCGGTAAAAACATTATAGGCAGCTGTGGGTATGTTGTATTTGGACATGATTGATTTTGAATATATTTTACTACTTTCCAGTTTTGCGGCATCTTTTGAAGGACCAAAGGCTTTTACACCAGCTGCCTCCATTGCATCCACCATACCAAGGGCAAGGGGGTCATCTGGTGCGACAACCACAAAATCGATTTTATTCTCAAGGGCAAAATTAACCATATTGTTTAAATCGGTTGCAGGAATATCCACCAATTGAGCAATTGATGAAATCCCCCCATTACCAGGAGCGCAATAAAGCTTTGTTACCCTAGGAGACTTAGCCAAAGACCAACAAATAGCATGCTCCCGCCCCCCACTACCGATGAGTAATACTTCCATATAAAACCTCCAACTTTTTGGATTAATAATTAATAATTAATTGTATTAGTGGTGAAACAAGCGGGTTGATGTGAATGCCATTACCATGTTGTGTTTGTCGCAGGTGTTTATAACGTCGTCGTCTCTGATGGAGCCGCCGGGTTGTGCAACAAAGATAACGCCGGATTTGTGAGCGCGCTCGATGTTATCTCCGAATGGGAAAAATGCATCGCTGCCCAAAGACGCTCCTAATTTTGTAGAAATCCACTCCATGCGTTCTCCTCTTGAAAGAGCATTTGGTTTTTGTGTGAAAAAGGATTGATAAACATCGTTACCAATGACATCATCAAAATCATCGGAAATATAAATATCAATGGTGTTGTCGCGAACTGCACGCCCTATGTCGCTTCTGAAGGGTAATTCCAAAACTTTTGGATGTTGACGAAGCCACCAATTATCAGCTTTGGAACCAGCTAGACGAGTACAGTGAATCCTGCTTTGCTGTCCTGCACCCACTCCAATGGTTTGTCCATTGTATACATAACAAACAGAGTTTGATTGGGTGTATTTTAAGGTAATAAGCGATATTAGCAAATCACGTGCTGCAGTATCAGGCATTTCTTTATTTTTCGTTACTATTTTCGTCAGTAAATCGGCTTCGATTGCAATATTGTTTCTATTTTGCTCAAAGGTGATACCATAAACATCCTTTTTTTCCAATATATTAGGAGAATAACTAGGGTCTATTTGAACTATGTTATAACCACCGTTTCTTTTCTTTTTAAGAATCTTCAAGGCAGCTTCGGTGTAGTCCGGTGCTATAACTCCATCAGAAACTTCAGGCAAGAGTGCCAATGCAGTATCTTCGTCGCAGATGTCGGATAGTGCAGCCCAATCTCCATATGAACAGACCCTATCCGCTCCCCTCGCTCTTATATAAGCACTGGCAAGGGGTGATACATCAGTTTTTTTCGCGAAATAAATTTCCTTTTCAATTTCGCTCAAAGCTAATCCAATGGCAGCTCCAGCAGGGGAGACATGCTTAAATGAAGCAGCAGAAGCTATACCAGTAGCTTTTTTGAGCTCCGAAACAAGCTGGAATCCATTGAGAGCATCAAGAAAGTTAATATATCCTGGATTTCCGTTTAATACTTGGACAGGCAAATCTCCTTCATCCATAAAAATGCGAGATGGTTTTTGGTTAGGATTGCATCCGTATTTCAATTCTAGTTCTGTCATATCAATCACCACTATTCTTGTTTTTTATCATTTCGAAATCCACATTCCCTGTTTCAATGTTGATTTCGCAAATATACAAAGATACTTTATTATCGGCATTAAGAGCTTCCCATATTGCTTCACATATAGCTGTGCCATCACCTTGGGGAATGTTTACAAATGACGGCTCACCCTCAAATGAAGGAAGAGGATCGCCATCGCCTATATAGGTATGCAAAAAATGCCCGCTTCCTGCTTCTGGTCTGTCATAATGGTAGAATTGACGTTGGCAGCAGTCAGCATATGCACCTAATGTTTTTAGTATTGATAGCATATATGCGCCAGTTGGGAATATCATGCCAGAGATACGAGGGGTATTGTTTGGAGCATCCGGCTCATATGTTCGAGTCATTAATGCATCAAGATAGCTTTTACCATCAAGTAAAAAATCGTAAATGGTATCTGTTTGGTCACCATTTGTAACAATATGCATTACACCACCATTTAGTTGTAAACGGCGAACGGGATTGTATATTACCAATGAAGGATCAGCCATTTTCGCCTCATCATGAGCCTGTGTTTTTATACCGTCATCTGTGGTAACAAATATACGATTTCTGCTGTTTTCGCTCCTGCCCATGATAAAATATCCCATTATCGCTCTTTTATCATCATAACTCCTAGCTAAAATGATTCCACGTCCTGGGTATATATTATTGCGCAGAGTTTGTAAAAGGTCTACTTTTTCCATTTTTATATCAACATCCTTTCCATTATCTTATATGGACAATCCTACCTTCGACTTCCAGTCGTCCCTCACAATATAAGCTGATAGCTTCTGGAAGGATTTTCCATTCCGCTTCTTCCATCACCCTTTGTTGAAGCAGCTGGGGAGTATCACCCTCTTGAATTGCGACTGCTCTTTGGAGGATAATTGGACCATCATCGACGATTTCGGTTGCAAAATGTGCAGTAGCTCCTGTAAGCTTAACTCCGTGGGCGAGCACCGCTTCATGGACCCGAAGACCGTAATAACCTGCTCCGCAAAATGAGGGTATAAGGGAGGGGTGAATGTTTATTATTCTATTTTCATATGCCTTTATAAGGGGAGAATCAAGAATATAGTTGAAACCAGCATAAACAACTAGTTCTATTTCAAGATCCTGTAGCATATCCAGCATCGCTTTAGTAAAAGTGGCTCGGTTGGGAAAAATATCCCTTTCAACCACATATACAGGAATATTAGCATTTTTTGCTCGCTCAATGGCATATGCTTCGGGATTGGATGATATAACAACCCTAAGCTCGCAGTTTTGTATTTCACCGAATAAATGGGCATCGATGATTGCCTGTAGATTCGTTCCACCGCCGGAAACTAGTACAGCGGTTTTTACCATAACAAGTCAACTCCCTTTTCTCCTGCTATGTTTCGACCTATCAAAAATGGTGTCTCTCCAATATTTTTTAAAGCCGAAATCACGGAATTCGTATCATTATCACTAACAGCCAACACAAGTCCAATTCCCATATTGAATGTGTTGTACATATCACGTTTCGGAATATTGCCTTTTTCTGAAAGTATAGAAAAAATAGGCATATCCGGAAAGGTTGAGGTTTCTATTTGTGCACGAACACCCTCTGGTAGCATCCTGGGGATGTTTTCAAAATGCCCCCCTCCTGTGATATGGCTAATGCCTTTTATGATGTCTTTGTTTTCTCTTATAAGAGCAAGAATGGTTTTCACATATATTCTAGTGGGTCGAAGCAACTCTTCACCAAGGCTTGTACCCAAGTCGGGCATATGCTGGTCCAGATTTCCGAGCTCATCAGCGAACACTTTACGAACAAGGGAAAATCCATTTGAATGTATCCCCGAAGAAGCCAATCCGATGAGATTATCTCCTGGGGTGATTTTGCTACCGTCAATAATGTCGTCATAATCAACGAAACCGACGGAAAAACCTGCGATGTCATATTCATCTTCTGGCATCAAACCTGGATGCTCTGCAGTTTCTCCCCCGACGAGGGCACAGCCAGCAATTCTACAACCTTCTGCAACACCAGCTACTATGCGCTCTGTACGCTGGGGTATATTTTTTCCCATGGCAATATAGTCTAAAAAGAATTGCGGCTCGGCGCCTGTACACACAATATCATTTACACACATGGCAACACAATCAATGCCAATTGTGTCGTGCTTATCCATTAAAAATGCTATTTTTAGTTTTGTCCCCACGCCATCGGTGCCTGATACAGCTATTGGGCGCTTCATGCCAGAAATGTCAGGCTCGAACATACCTCCAAAACTACCAAAACCACCAAGCACACCCTTACGAAATGTGCTGTTTATGTGCGGCTTCATGAGTTCCACAGCTTCATAACCCGCTGTGATGTCAACTCCAGCTTGAGCATAACTATCAGATTTTGATTCGTCCATATTTTAACCCATCATTTCTTTGATTTTTTCAGCAATCCCTTTATCTGCTTCTCGAACTTTGTTTTCCATATCAATTTTAAATTGAGAAAGCTTATTTGATAATTGTTCGTCATCAATTGCGAGAATTTGAGCAGCAAGAATCGCCGCATTTTGCGCGCCCCCAATAGCAACAGTTGCCACAGGGATCCCAGATGGCATTTGAACCATTGATAATAAGCTGTCAAGACCGTCCATAGTGGACGAAACCATTGGCAGCCCTATTACTGGAAGGGTTGTATAGGCTGCTATAACGCCCCCTAGATGCGCTGCTTTCCCAGCGGCTGCTATTATAACTCCGAATCCATTGTCTTTTGCATTTTTTGCAAATTGTTCTGCATCCACCGGTGTTCTGTGGGCAGACATGACACGAGCTTCAAAGGGAATCTCGAAACTGTGAAGCTGCTTTATTGCTTCTGAAACCACTGGAAAGTCGCTATCTGAACCCATAATTATTGCTACTTTTTTCATGTTTCCCCCTCATATCTATTAATGCTAAACTTGAGCAATCATTTGATCGAGTTTAATATGTTGACTGGTCTTTTTGTTGGCTAGTATATAATAGCATTATGGTTTTTTCAAGCAAAACCTTTCTTACAAATTTTAACAAATCCAAACGTCAAAATAAAAATATATTGATAATCAATGGGCTACGATATAAAATAGCAATTAATCTGCTTATTAAATGAGCTACTTTAGCAACAAAAGAGGTTTTAGTATGGCTGATATTTACTTATGCGAAATTATTGAAAACACAAAAATAGCAGAATCAATTTATCAAATGAAAGTAAGGAACTCTCCTTTGGCAAAACTAGCCCGACCTGGACAGTTTGCCAATATAAAATGCGGGGAGGAACGGCTTTTGCGCAGACCCATCAGTATTTCAAGCATAAAGAACGACGAAATAACATTCATATTTGAAACAAAGGGTGAAGGTACAAAATATCTATCTGAGAGAAAAATTGGCGAAACACTTGATATACTCGCTCCCCTTGGTAATGGCTTCACGCTACCTGAAAGCCCATTCATTGTTGTTGGAGGTGGTATTGGTGTACCACCATTGCTTTATGCTGCACAAGCTGCGAAGGGTGAAGCAACAGCAATATTGGGCTTTCGAGACAAGAGCAGAATAATTTTTTCAGA
Organism: Oscillospiraceae bacterium; assembly: GCA_009777775.1. GTDB lineage: Bacteria > Bacillota > Clostridia > Oscillospirales > Oscillospiraceae > WRMH01. The sequence continues at coordinate 258,713 of WRLE01000001.1, read as the reverse complement.
GGAATTTTCCTCAATCTGTAATAATGTGCTCATTACCACAGATGATGGAAGTGGCGGAATCAAAGGTAATGTTTTAGCTCCGCTGGAGGATTTGCTCATGGAAGAAAAATATGAAGCAGTCCTTGCTTGCGGACCCCTTCCCATGCTAAAGGCTATTTCTAAACTGGCAATGGACAGGGGAGTCGCAGTTCAGCTTTCCCTTGAAGAAAGAATGGCATGTGGAGTGGGTGCCTGTGTAGTTTGTGCATGTGCCACAATAGTCAATGGTATAGAAAGCATGAGTCGAGTTTGCAAAGATGGTCCAGTATTTCCAGCAGAACAAATACGCTGGGATTAAGGAATTTATACTAATTTGGACGATTGCCAATTGCATGAACAATTGTAGGTGCGGTTGGCAAATCGCCCGAACAATGTAGGGGCGATTGGCAAATCGCCCGAACAATGTAGGAGAATATGAAAATGGACGATAAAACCAATAGCGTTGATTTAGGTATTGATTTAGGTATCGATTTCGCAGGGGTACATTTTAAGAATCCTGTTGTAGTGGCTTCAGGTACTTTTGGTTTCGGGCGTGAATATAGCGAATTTTACGACTTGTCTATCCTTGGTGGGATTTGTGTAAAGGGTTTGACCGCTGCAAAAAGGCTTGGTAACCCACCGCCCAGGGTTGCAGAGACTCCCATGGGGATGCTAAACAGTGTGGGACTCCAAAATCCAGGTGTTGATGGCTTTATCGAAAATGAATTACCCTTTTTGCGTGACATAGATACCAATATCATAGCCAATATTTCGGGAAATACTGTGGAGGAATATGCATCTATGGCAGAAAAACTCTCGGATGCTGCTGTGGATATGATAGAGGTCAATGTCTCTTGCCCCAATGTGAAAGAGGGTGGGATACAGTTTGGCACTTCAGCCGCCGCAGTTGAAGAAGTAACAAGGGCAGTAAAAAGCAAATCAAATATACCAGTTATGGTGAAGCTCTCTCCCAATGTTACCGATATTGCGGAGATTGCACTGTCCGCTCAGAATGGGGGAGCAGATGCTATATCATTAATTAATACCCTTCTTGCCATGCGTATTGATATACACACAAAAAGACCAGTACTATATAACAATACTGGTGGTTTGTCGGGACCAGCTGTTTTTCCCGTTGCCCTGCGAATGGTGTGGCAGGTAAAGCAAGCTGTGAGTATACCGATTCTTGGTATGGGTGGTATAACAAATGGGAACGATGCTGTGGAAATGATGCTAGCTGGAGCTAGCTTAGTGGGAATTGGTACTGCCAACTTTTCTGACCCATACGCTTCACCAAAAACCATTGAAGGTATAAAGAGTTATTTATCCCAAAAGGGAATCAAGTCTGCCAGAGATATTACAGGAAGCGTTGAAAATAACTAGTCGTTTGCTTCTTTCTTGACATTTGTAAGTATTTGTCATAAAGTAAAGGGAGATTACCGATAGTTTTTATTGGTAATTATCCAAGTATAATTCAAAAAAATGAAAAAGGATGATATTTGTGAAAACAACCATTGGCGGAAAAAACATGAGAAAAAAGGCTATATCCATAACCCTATGCATAGTAATATGCATGAGCATGATGCCTCTTACTGGCTATGCTCAAGTACGTGTCACAACTTTTGAAGAAATGCTGGCAAATGACTTGAAAACCCTTGGATTGTTTCGTGGAGTCTCTGATACTGACTTTGACCTAAACAGAGCACCCAGTCGCGTCGAAGCGCTCGTTATGCTTATTCGAGTGTTGGGAAAGGAATCAGAAGCACTGAGTAGTAGTAATTCACATCCTTTCACCGATGTGGCAGGCTGGGCAGACCCGTATGTGGGATATGCCTATGCCAACAATCTCACAAACGGAATCTCAGATACGCAATTTGGTACTGGACGCGCTAGTGCAGCAATGTATTTGACTTTTGTATTACGAGCCCTGGATTACGATGATACCAATGGTGCTGATTTTACTTGGAACGACCCATTTACTCTGGCGACAACTGTTGGGATACTCCCTGATTTTGTCAACATCAGCACTTTTTGGAGAGCCGATGTTGTTGTCATCTCATATGCTTCATTGGCTGTCACTATGAAAAACAGTAGTCAAACACTAGCGCAAAAACTAATAGCTGCAGATGTATTTACCCTAAATCTTTATAATGCCACCTATGATCCCAATGCAATTCCCAATTATATACCTATAATATATGATGGATTATCAGCAGAGCAAATATATGAAATTTGCTCCCCAGCGGTATTTTTCATTGAAGTGTTTAACGCAAATGGAACGCCCTTTGGAACAGGCAGCGGGTTTTTCATCGAGAGCAATGGAATTGCTATCACGAATTATCATGTCATTGAAGGTGCTCACAGTGCACAAATAACAATATCTAGTACTAGCGCTGTATATGATGTAACGGGAGTTTATGATTATAACGAATTAGAAGATTGGGCAGTAATTAAAGTTGATGGGTCTGGATTTCACACCTTAAAAATTGGTGATGCTTCAACAGTCATAGGAGCATCAACTGTATATGCCATAGGTAGCCCACTTGGTTTACAAAACACAATATCTCAAGGAATAATATCAAACACAAACCGCATGGAAGACGGAATAAGGTTTATTCAAACTACAGCAGCTATTTCTCCTGGTAGTAGCGGGGGAGCTCTCATTAACACATTGGGAGAGGTCATCGGTATTACCACCGCACAATATGTCCTTGGTCAAAACCTAAATCTTGCACTTCCAATTTCATATACAGCAGGACACTCTAGAAACAACATGGTTTCTCTATCTGTTCTATTTCCTAACATGGGTGGTAGTGGAGACATCAGTAGCAGTATAGAAATGGCTGGAAATGGCGATATAGTACGCATAAATGGTGTAACTGTCTATAAGTTTTCGCCAAATCAAAGCGGCTATTGGGTATTTCGCACATCACATAATGATGATAATGACCCTGTACTTTCCTTATATGATAGTAATGGAAGAGAAATTGCATATGATGATGATGGAGACGGCAATTATAATGCAGTTATTTGTACTTACCTAAACTCGTGGGAATCATATTATTTAGAGGTAAGCTTTTACGGTTATGGAACAGCGACATGTACCCTTTCTGTAGTACCTTCTATTATCATACCCAGCGGTGGTGGTACGGTTGGGGTAAGTGGTGATTGCGTTTTTACCTTTACACCCAGTCAATCTGGAACATGGACCGCCAGGACATCAAGCAATGATTCCGCTGACCCGGTTTTGCTTGTATATGATGAAAACTTCCGTTTAATCGATGCTGTAGACAACGATACATATGGTTATGATGAGGTATTATCAATGTATTTTGAAGCTGGTAAGACATATCTTATCGAAGTTTGGTTTTACCAATATAATGCTACTGGTACTTTGAGCTTATCGATGTAAATGTTACTGGTCACGGAAAAATTGCTTCTTCCTTGACATTTGTAAGTATTTATCATAAAGTAAGGCGAAATTACCGAATGTTTTAGTTGGCATAATTAAAAGAAGAATACTATAAAATATTAAAAAGGATGATTTTTGTGAAAACAACCATTGGCGGAAAAACCATTGGAAGAAAAAACATTAGTAAAAAGGCTATATCCATTACCCTATGCATTGTAATTCTTGTCAGCATGATGCCTGTTTTCGCATTTGGTGCTGGGCGTGTAACGACTTTTGAAGAAATGTTGGCAAATGATTTGAAAACCCTCGGATTGTTCCGTGGAGTCTCTGACACTGACTTTGACCTAAACAGAGCACCTAGCCGCATTGAAGCCCTCGTAATGCTTATCCGTGTCTTGGGCAAGGAGGCTGAAGCACTAAGTAGCAGTAACCCACATCCCTTTACCGATGTGGCAGGCTGGGCAGACCCATATGTTGGATATGCCTATGCCAACAATCTCACAAACGGAATCTCGGAGACCCAATTTGGCACAGGACGCGCCAGTGCAGCAATGTTTTTGACCTTTGTACTGCGAGCCTTGGACTACGATGATACAAATGGTGCTGACTTCACGTGGAGCCACCCATATACCTTAGCGAAAACCATCGGGATTTTACCGGATTTCATAGACATTAATAACTTCTGGAGAGCCGATGTTGTTGTAATATCATATGCATCTTTGGCTGTTACTTTGAAAAATAGTAATCAAACTTTAGCCCAAAGGCTCATTGATGCTGCTGTGTTTACTAAAGAAACCTTCGATTTAGTTTATAGATCAGATGCTATTAATAATTATGTTCCCATGGGACCTGTCGAACTAAATGCAGAAGAAATATATGCTCTATGCTCTCCCGCTGTATTTCATATCGATGTCTTTGATGCAGATGATTTATTATATTATTCTGGCAGCGGATTTTTCATCGATAGTTCCGGGATTGCAGTGACCACTTACTACGTACTCGAGAGCGGACAATATGCAAAAATTACTCTCAGCGATACTGGGGAAGAATATAATGTCGTTGGTTACTTCGATTATGATGAATATGAAGATTGGGCGATCATAAAAGTTGATGGTTCTGGCTTTCCATCGCTAAAAATTGGAGATTTCGCTTCAGTAGTCTCCGCTTCGTCTGCCTTTGTCATTGATGGTTCTATTCGAGGACAAAACACAATATCTCAAGGGATTATTTCAAATCCAAATATCAATGATGGCTGGATGAGCTATATCCAATACACTGCTCCGATTCCAAGTGAGAGTAATGGTGGAGCATTAATCAATAAATATGGAGAGGTCATTGGTATAACGCAAAGTCGATATGGATACTTAGAATCGTTAAATATGGCGATACCAATACCATTGATAAATAATTACAATAGCAATACCATCTATGCTCTGTCACAGCTGCCCCCGTTATATTCAAGTGGGGGAAGCTATACAAGAACCATCGATACCAGCAACAGTGTTGATTTTTCTTCATATGGAGAAGAGGTTCTCGTGACAGACCAAACTGTCTATAAGTTTACGCCTAATCAAGATGGAGTATGGATATTTGTTACTTCTGAAAACGGTAATGACGACCCTGTTCTCTATTTATACAATGCAAACGGTAATTTAATAGCTGTTAACGATGATGGCGTTGGCGATTTTAACGCAATAATATTCAGACACCTCGAAGCAGGGAATACTTATTATATCGAAGCTAGCTTCTATGATACAGAATTCGGAAGCTGCACATTATCTGTTTATACATCAGAAAAATTGCAAGGTACTGAAGAAACTATTACTGTTAATGGCGATACCATTTATACATTCACCCCATCCCAATCTGGGATATGGATATTTATGACGCAAAGCATCGACGAAAACGACCCTGTTTTATATATTTATAAGCAGGATTCGTCATATATCACAGGTGCCGATGATAATGCTGGTGGTTTAGATGCGATTATTGCTATGTACTTTGAAGCCGGAGAGACCTATATAATTGACCTTTGGTTTTACAATATGGACACTCAAGGTACCACCTGTTCTTTGAGCATATCGATGTATCCATAAAAATCATAAGTAGTCACCGAGGTATAAAAAATTGAGCCAGAGTAAAATGTCAACAAATACAAAAACCCCCATACCCTGGGGGTTTCTCCCTGTATCTCGCGAGGAAATGCATGAACGAGGTTGGTATTATTATGACTTTTTACTAATAACAGGGGATGCCTATATAGACCATCCCAGCTTCGGTGCTGCTGTAATCGGCAGAGTACTAGAAGCGGAGGGTTATCGGGTGGCAATCTGTCCTCAACCCTCTTTTAATGATTCTGAATCGATTGCAAATATGGGAAAGCCCAGGTATGCTGCCCTTGTAACTGCTGGCAACCTTGACTCCATGGTCGCCCACTATACGGCAAGTAAGCGGAAACGAAAAGAAGACTTTTACTCACCAGCTAAAAAAGCGGGACTCAGACCCGACCGAGCAACAATTGTCTATACGCGCCTAGTTAGAGAAGCTTTTCCCGATTTGCCCATTGTCATAGGCGGGCTGGAAGCATCACTGAGGAGATTTGCCCATTATGATTATTGGGATGATAAAGTAAAGCCATCCATATTAGTGGAATCTGCTGCTGATTATCTTGTATACGGTATGGGGGAAGCTGCGTCCATCGCCCTTGCTAATATGCTATCAGGGAAAGAGGATATTAGTAATATTCAGGATTTGGCGGGTATTGGGTATATAAGAACCAACTCTCATACAAGCCGCTTTAAAACAATTGACTGCGCCTCATATGAAAAGGTTTCATCGGATAAAAATGCATATGCCAATGCTTCTATGATTCAATACAACGAACACGACCCCGTACGAGGCAAAGCTATTGTACAAGAGCACAACGGTCTGTCCCTAGTTATTAATCCACCCATGAAGCCCCTTGATACAAAAGAGCTGGACAGAGTTTTCGCTTTACCATTCACTAGGGAAGTACATCCCATGTACGATTTATTGGGAGGAGTTCCAGCAATCGAGGAGGTTCGATTTTCCGTTATACATAATAGGGGTTGCTTTGGTGCTTGTAATTTTTGCGCCCTTGCATTTCATCAAGGTCGGATGGTAACTGTGCGAAGTCATGAATCTATCATAGAAGAAGTGAAAGGATTTACCCTGCATCCTCTATTTAAAGGTTATGTCCATGATGTGGGCGGTCCCACTGCCAACTTCAGGCAGCCATCCTGCCAGCAGCAGCTAAAACAGGGGATGTGTGTCAATAAAAATTGCTTAACACCAGAGCCTTGTGCTAAAGTCAATGGAAGCCACACTGACTATATGCTATTGCTGAGAAAGCTATCTAGTATAGCTGGTGTCAAAAAAGTTTTTGTGCGTTCCGGCATCAGGTTCGATTATTTAATGCTGGACAGCAATGGTGAATTTTTTGCAGATTTGGTAAAAAATCATATTTCAGGACAACTCAAAGTCGCACCTGAGCATTGCGTAAACTCTGTGCTATATTATATGGGAAAGCCAAAAAACGAAGTCTTTGAAAAGTTTTCAGATAAATACAAGAGATTAAATAAGCGTTATGGAAAAAACCAATATTTAGTGCCATATCTCATATCTTCCCATCCTGGCAGCACCATTTCTGATGCCGTCTCTTTAGCGTCGTATCTTAATGAAACTGGAAAACAGCCAGAGCAAGTACAGGATTTTTATCCAACGCCTGGAACTCTTTCAACTAGTATGTACTACACAGGGATTGATCCTCGTACTATGAAGCCTGTATATGTTCCACGAAGCCGGGAAGAAAAAGCAATGCAGAGGGCTTTGCTCCAATGGAAAAGACCTGAAAACCGAAATAGGGTTATAAAAGCATTAAAGGAAGCTGGTAGAGAGGATTTGATAGGGAATACTAAGGGCTCCCTTATTCGAACCGCGGTTAATAGGCGATTTCCAAACAAACGATAAATTCAAAGATGCCCATTTTCCATGGATTAAATCTTTAAAAAAATGAATATTTTATCATTTAATCGCATATTCGCCAAACTGGGTGTATTATGCGATTTTAATTGCTTGTTCTAGGGTATTTCTATTGCATTGGGAATTATTTATATTATTCTTGGAAGTCAAAGCAGGATTATTTAAGCAAAGACCTACATTAAATAATTATATATGCGCATAAACTGTTTTGTTTTCCAATTTCGCTTTGACAAAGGTAAAGCGCAGTTGCAGGTAATAATCTGCAATATAAATAGATTTGTGATTGGCATCTGCCTAAGTGAGACAAAAAATGGCAATCGCGGGAAAGGGAGTGGTTATATAGAAAATTTCGGTGTCGAGATTTTTATCTTGCCACCAAAAAACTAACCTAACCTAATCTAAATCTATAATAGAAAAGCGCGAGTTTACCCCGCTTGCGCAAAACCGCAGACTATAGCGCAAACGACAATAATGTTGTTTGTGCTATAGTCTTTATATTGATTTCGTAATTGTCGCTAGGGGGGTAGCGCAGAGTATAAATTTTTTTAGTTCCGTCAAGCGAAACCAAGGACGGTGGAGCGCGCGAATTGACGCATGGATGCGTCACTGAGCGTAGGAACTAAAAAAAATTATACTCTGCGCTACCCCCCCTGCACTACCCAAATTGATGTTAAATTGAATTATATTTTTTCCATAAATACAGCAGCTGCTTTTAACATGAAATATTTTGTACCCACTTCATCGAAGGCTATTTCCACTAAAGCATCGCCACCCACAGCTTCGATTTTTGTTATTACACCTTTTCCGAAGCTCTTATGGTTTATCATATCTCCCTTTTTGTAATCGGTGAATATTTGGGAATTTTGCCCTTTTGAAGGTCTAATATCTTTATCACGCAGATTGTTTGATGATGAAAAGGGAAAAAGCTCAGAATCGCTATCTGATGCTCTATCCTCATTTGTAAAAACATCATTTGACTTTTTTGCCACACTATATGAACGCTCCTCATAAATATTTGAGGAGAAGGATGACGATCTTTGGATTTCGATATTGCCAGAGCCAATTTCTTCAACAAATCTTGATGTCTGAGCAGACGAAGTTTTACCAAAGAGCATACGGCGGTAAGCACTCACAAAATATAAGTTTCGCATCGCTCTGGTCATGGCAACATAGCAAAGTCTTCGTTCTTCTTCTATTTCCTCATAATTTCCGATAACACGGGAACTTGGAAAAACTCCTTCTTCAGCACCAACTATGAAAACAGTGTGAAATTCCAATCCTTTTGCACTATGCATGGTCATAATATTTACTCTGTCTATTTCATTATCATCTTGGTCCTGATCTGTGTAAAGGGCGGTTTCGCTAAGGAAGTCGAATAGTGTGCCTTCATTATCGTATTCCCTCATAAAACTTAAAATATTCGTCTTGAGCTCCCGCACATTTTCCAATCGGGTGGCATTTTCTATTGTATCCTTATCACTGAGCATTTTCGCATAACCACTTAAGTTCAGAAGCAGGTCATATAGTTCATCCAGAGGCGTGTTTCTAGCGGCTTCTTGCAACTGGATAATCATATCAGCAAAAATATGTAAGCGTCCAGCAGCTGATTTCAACTCTTCGTTTCGAGCAGAATGATATATCGTTTCAAATAATGTTGTTCCCATATCTGCCGCAAGCTCCGTCAAGCGGGCTATTGTTGTGTTACCGATTCCACGTGGGGGCTTATTTATAATCCTCAAAAGTCGTATATCATCATTCGGGTTGTTTATTACACATAAATAGGCGAGCATATCTTTTATTTCTGCTCTTTCATAAAAACCTGTTCCACCAATAACCCGATAGGGGATACCTGCCCTTTTAAAAGCTGTCTCAAATTGATTAGACTGGGCATTCATGCGATATAAAATAGCATGATCTTGCCAAGCTTGCCCTTGGGCAACGCTTTCAATAATCATATCTGCCACCAAGGAAGCCTCAGCTCTTTCATCAGATACTATATGAAGTTCAGGCAGTGTTCCAGCTTCGTTATTTGTCCAAAGCTCCTTACCTTTACGTCCTTTATTGTTGCGTATGACATCGCCCGCAGCTTTTAGTATATTCGCTGTTGAGCGGTAATTTTGCTCCAGTCGGATTGTTTTTGCATTTTTGAAATTGTTTTCGAAACTAAGTATGTTTTCAATAGTGGCACCACGAAATTTATATATGCTTTGGTCATCGTCGCCAACAACACATATATTACCATGTCCACCTGCTAGTGCTGATGCCAGTAAATATTGCAAATAATTCGTATCTTGGTATTCATCAATTAAAACATATTTGAAACGATTTTGATATAGATGCAATACTTCAGTATTTTCCTGCAGCAAACGCACTGTCAAAAGTATTAAATCATCAAAATCCAGTGCATTGGAAGCTTTCATTCTATTTTCATATTCCAAATATGCCCTAGCAACTAGCTTCTGGCGTATATCTCCTGATTTTTCAATTTCATAATAAAAATCATCCGCCATTAGCATTTGGTCTTTACTTTGGCTGATGTAATTAAGAATTGTTCTATGATGCATTATACGGTCGTCTATATCAAGGTCTTTTTGTATACGCTTCATTAATGATATTGTGTCGGCTGTATCATAAATTGTAAAATCTCGACTATAACCTAAATAATCGATATGAGATCGAAGAATTCTAGAGCAAGCAGAATGAAAAGTCATAGCCCATATATCTTCCGATTGGGAACCTAGCATTCTCTCAAGACGTTCCTTTAATTCCCTTGCAGCTTTATTTGTGAAAGTAATAGCAATGATACGCCAGGGAGGAGTGGGATCTATCGAACATAAGTCAATCACTCTTTGCATTATTTCATCAGAAGCGATATATAAATCAGTATTATATGAATCATCGGTTGAGCTTTTTACACTATTTTTTCTTTCTTGTATATAATTTTTCAAAAATGCGAGGTCATCGTCATTTATATGAGATGGTACAAAGTCACTATCCGATGCGCTGCCGTATTTCAAAATATTAGCTATTCGATTTATTAGCACTGTTGTTTTGCCACTACCAGCTCCTGCAAGTAGGAGAAGAGCACCTTGTGTTGTCAGTGCGGCATTTCTTTGAACTTCGTTTAAATGTAGAAAATCACAAGCTATTGCCTCTGTGCGTAGGTTAATAAATTCCTTTTCAAATTCAATCCTTGTCATCTAATAACTTCCTTTGCTAAATACTTGGGGTATATCTTTTCGTCTAACAATTATATATGTAAAACATGAAATATGCAAAATAAAAAAGGTAAATGGGAGTCTTGCGACTCCCATTTACCAAACAGATTATGAGGATAATAAAATGAAAAAAAAGAATTTTAGCGACCCTGCAATATGATAATAACAATTAGTTGTTAAGTAATATACATTTAAATATTTCAAAAATATTAAGTTTTTAACATTTTTGAAGTTTTTTTGTTTGATAAAATAAAATCTAGAGATTGCAGAAAATATTAATTTTGTTCAAAGTCGTATATGCTTACTTATAGTTTTAGGAAGGGAGTAGGGAAGTAGTGATGCTTGAAGTTACTTAAACAATTCGTTTTTATCAATCAAAGGCTAAGCCATATAAAGGGTAAATTGGCGAAGACTCCAGTTTAAATAAAAGGGAATCCATCGATTCCGTAATTGCTATGGTGCTACTGTCAAAGGCAAGCATACCAAACCTTCGCAGGTCATTTTCTGTTCCTGTTTTTTTTGCTACTGTTCTAATGAGATATGATGAAGCTGGATACAGTTTCGCCACTGCATTAACTATTGATTGTTCTTTGATATTTTCACCATATAATTCCTTTATCCAAACTGTATCTTCACTTTGCCTTTCCACTAGAATACATGAAATTTCGCCCGATGTATCTACCATATAATAGCCGCCTCCATATTGGCTTAATATATAACTTTGATATTTCAAGGAATTATCATCAAAAGCAATATGGGGGACAGCGCTCAGAGCCTTTTCTCTCAGTTTCAAATATTCGATTGATGTTATTTGTTCTAAAACTGAATCATCTTCTTCTCCAAATGTTTTCGTATAGAGCTTTTCGCCAACATAAAAAAAATCCGTCAAGGGAGTTCTGCTGCTATAGTACGAAAATAAATCATCACTTGTGGGACATAGCACCACTGCGGGAAAGCCAGCAGCGTGCCCTGAAGAAATAAGCTCATTCACAACTGCGTTTCCTAAACCTTTTCCCCGAAATTCAGGTAGCACAGCCATAGAATAAATCATTGCACAGGGGATTTTAATATCTCTAGACGCTAACTCGCCCACAGGAATAATATATCCAGCTGCTGCTGTAATATTATCCATTTGCGTAATAATCGTCGAATGGGAGCTGAAATAAATATCTAAAAAAGCATTTATCAGTTCATCGGAATCTGCGAAAACGGTTTTCCAGATATGCCGAAGATCATCTATGTCTTCATTTGTGGCAAAACGCGTGGTATTACTCATTTATCTCCTCCATATGTATCGTTACATATTTCTTTAATCACTCTCTCCAGCTCTTTTAAGTCTAGAAAGGTTTCAGGTCTACGATTTGGGTCACGAAGCAAAGCGGCTGGATGGAATAAACCCATATATTTGACACCATCAATATCGTACCATTTCCCGTGGTCTTGAGTTACTTTAAAGCTCTGATCTATCATTTCAATCGCTGCAATTCTACCTAAACAAACAACTATTTTGGGCATAATTAAGGAAATTTGAGCAGACAGCCAAGGTTTACATGCTTCCCTTTCTTCAGGTAATGGGTCACGATTTTTAGGAGGTCGGCATTTAACTATATTTGCAATATAAGTGTTTTTCTCTCTGTCAAGATTTATAATACGAAGCATATCATCAAGTAGCTTACCAGCCCTCCCAACAAAAGGTTCACCTTCCAAATCCTCGTTTTCTCCTGGTCCCTCACCAATAAAAAGCACCTCTGCAGACAACTTGCCCACACCGAATACAAGCTTGCTCCTTGTCTCCCAAAGCGAGCAATTTTTACAAGTTTCACAAGCAGATTCCAGCTCTTCCCAGTTAGTCATCGGTATATCACCATACAATCATCATAAATATTATTATATGCCCTACACTTTAACACGATTATATAGCTTCTATCAACAGAAATTTCAATTATCTATTGACAAATTAATATTTATTTGATAATGTCTATCAGCGTTCCAAAGACAGCAGGTGGCTAGTCCGTAAATCCTGCCGAGGATAGCATAGGCTTTGCTTGCTATTTCCTTGCGCTTTGAGCGCAGGGGATTTTTTTATCCCTTGAAAAATAGCATGAGGAGGTGAAAGATATTATGCCAAATGAAAAGGTTCTCAATGAAAAAATGTCTGTCGTTGAAGAGCTTGTCGAAAAGCTTTCCAGCCTTGCTGGCGTATTTGTCGACTATTCTGGTATAAATGTCAATGATGACACAGAAATGCGTGTAAAAATGCGGGAAGCAAATGTGCAGTATACCGTTATTAAAAACACTTTGATGCGATTTGCCATTAATAAAGTCGGTCTAGAGGAGCTTGACCCTATACTCAATGGCACCACATCACTCGCTATCAGCAATGATGACCCAATAGCTCCTGCCAGGGTTGTGAAAGAGTTTGCTGATAAATTTCAAGGTTATTTTGAAATCAAAGGCGGATTTATGGATGGAAAGGTACTATCCATAGAGGAAGTGCTTACAATGGCTCTGATTCCACCATTAAAGACCTTGCAAGCGCAATTGCTCGGAACAATGTTGGCTCCCATCGCCAGTCTCGCCATGGTTGTCGGTGCTGCTGCTGAAAAAGACAACAACGAAGATAGCAACTCCCAGCCTGATGAGGCCACAGCTGTGAATGAAGATGAAACGACTGCGGAAGCTACTGAGGAGACTGCTGAGGAAGCTACTGCAGAAGCAACTGCGGAAGCTACTGAGGAAGTTGCTTCAGAAGCAGAGGCTGAAGAAGACGCTCAGGAAACGACTGAACAAGCAGAAGTAGAAGCCACTGCAGAAGATAATGTAGCAGCTGAAGCTAATGCGGATGACACAGCGGAAGAGACTACTGAAGAATCAGATACATCTGATGATGACACCGAAAACGAAGATAATGCTGAAGACAGTTCTGAGGAATAATTAACTATTACAAATATAATTATGGAGGTATAATTACATATGGCTAGCGAAAAACTTACCACATTAATCGACGAAATTCAATCTTTAACAGTAATCGAGCTATCCGAATTGGTAAAAGCTCTCGAGGAAGTATTTGGCGTATCTGCTGCTGCAATGGCAGCTGCTCCAGCAGCTGGTGCTGGTGCTGCTACCGCCGCCGCTGAAGAAAAAACCGAATTCGACCTTATGATGACCAGTTTCGGCGAAGAAAAAGTAAAAGTCATCAAGGAAGTTCGTGCAATCACCGGACTAGGACTTGCCGAAGCAAAAGCATTGGTTGAATCAGTACCAGTTAAGATTAAAGAAGACATCAGCCAAGACGAGGCAAACGAGCTCAAAGAAAAGCTTGTTGGTGCTGGCGCAACAGTTGAAATTCAATAAAAATCGACTAAAACGATAAAAGGGGCAGAATTTCTGCCCTTTTTATTTCTATCTTGATTATTATATTGATTATTATAGGTAAATAAGATAGTATATGCATAATTAAAAAGACAACTGGATTAAGGCGATTTATCGAAATGATGAAAAATTCATTTAAATCTTGACAAATATTGCGAAATCGCTAAAGCATTTGCTAAAAATGTCGATGAATATATTGAGGGTCACACGAACCCATGATATAATGACTAATACTATACAGCAGTGCTTTTAAATCCAAATACCAAAAGGAGTTTGATTTCTATGGTAGACAATCAAGTAAAGCCACTGCCCGAGTCGATGTCATCGCAATCTACCTATGGCGAAAGAAGCTTTGCTAAAATAGCCATGCTTTTAGAAGCGACCGGCGGATTGAGCTTATCTCAGGTTTGCGCTGTGACCGGATTAGAAGGGTCAACTATCCAAAACTGGGTAAAACGGGGCTGGGTGGCACATCCAAAAGGAAAAAAATACGAGGATGTCCATGTTGCAAGGATACTCATAATAAATGCCTTAAAGGATTGTATCAAGCTAGAGCATATCGCATTATTGATGTCATATGTTAATGGCAGCGATGATGGCAAGAAAGCTATCATTAAGGAAAGCAAGCTTTACGATTATCTCAGTCAAGCGTTACAGAGATTGGGACAAGCAGATGATTTATCCCAAAGCGGCGTAGAAGCTGTCGTGGAAACTGTTATTGCTGATTTCGACCATGATGATTTATATGGGCGTTTCAGAATCCGCAAAGCTTTAGCTGTAATGATTTATGCTTGTGTATGTACCGATGTGAAACGACGTACGGAAACCATGATGGAGCAAGTTATTAACGAGCTTGAGAATCCAGACAGCATTAGTGAGTCCGACCTTATCTTAGAGTCATCGAGTGCAATTAATATTTCTGATGTAACATTATGCAATGTCATTTCAGAGCCAAGCAAGGAAAAAGCGGTTCAAGAAGACTCGCAAGCCACTGCAGCAGACGAAAACAGAAAAACAATAGCACAAGCGCTTAGGGAGTGGGATTTGGCTCAAAATGAAGAAAACGAGCAGGTCGATGATTCAAAAGATGAGGACGAAAGCGAAAAGGAAGAATCAATGCCAGTAATAGCTTCGGAAAAAGAAGACGAAGCTGAAAAGCAAGATGGAGATGAAACCCAGACCCAACCTCAAAGACCATTGTACTTTAGGCGAGATTAAAGATGATACTAAAGGCTATACAATGAAATATTCATTATATCCAGTTTCAAAAGCATAAAAACCATTTAATTAGAAAAAATTACCGAATTAATGTTGACAATAATGGATAGTAGCCCTATAATATCTCGTGCAACAGCCACTTTATTGCAGTTGCGGCGCGAATCGGAGGGAGGGAAGTAAATGTCAGAAGTCCATGTAAAAGATAACGAGTCTCTGGACAGCGCTTTGAAAAGATTCAAGCGGAATTGTGCCAAGTCAGGCGTACTCTCGGATTTGAGAAAGAAAGAGTATTATCAAAGTCCCAGCGTGAAGCGTCGAAAGAAGTCCGAAGCAGCTCGCAAAAACAAAAACAAAAGATACAACTGATGATCAGTTTACAGCCATCGCACTAGCAATTTTGCTAAAGCATGATAAAATAACTAGCCATGCCATATTAAGGTTTGGCTAGTTTTTTTACTTTTATTTATATGAGAGTTATGCCCCAAATTCTCATGTCTCTAGTGCCTATTACGATGGTGTTATTATATATCGCTGGAGAAGCCTCTGTTAGACCACCTAAAAAGAAGGTATCCAAAAGCTCTCCGCTTTCACCATCTAGCATATACATATACCCATTTGCTGTACAATAAATTATATACCCTTTGTTGTTTTGGTCATAAAAGCAAACAGGTGAACTCCAGCTATAATATGAAGTGCTGTATTCCCAGACAATCTGACCAGTATATTTATCAATGGCAGCCAAAATGCCTCCATAACTGTTTGGGGTTCTTGCCATGGGTACAAAGACTAAATTATCTAAATTATATTTACCCGTGGCTATCGTGCCTTGGACACCACCAGATACTTCGGTCATGGTTCTGCATGTATAATCTACTTGCCAGACGGTTTCTCCAGTTCGTGCATCGATTTTCCATATGGGTACCACTGCGGAGGAATCAGCGGAAGCTCGCCAATCACTGTGGAATGAGGTGCTAATATATATAAATGGTTGACCATCTTCAAGCGCTAAAACAGGAGAGCAATTGGTATCGTCGAGGATGTCTCGCACCCATACTAATTCGAGCTTGTTAATGTCAAGACATAGGAGGTGTCCGCCATTATCTGCTATGAAAAGATAACCTCGCCATATGACTGGGCTTGCTTCCATACCCAACCAAAACTTACCATCCACATGGGAACGTTTGCCATTATATCGCCATTTTACCGGTGGATCGGGGTTTATGGATAATGAACCGCTCTGAGTATCAAATTCGCTATTTAGTTTAATGAAATATATAATCCCGTTTTCGCTGGGATATATGAGCGTATCTGTTTCACTGTCAATAAGGGGAGCGGCATCAGCTGCATACCAAGCACGGGGGGCAAAGCCATCACCATTGCCAAAGGAATGCAAAATTGTTCCATCAACTAAACTAATGATGAAAATTCCAGGAGCACCACTCGCACCTTCAAAGCCTGCTCCCACATAGAGAAGGGGATATCCTCTGGGGTCGATTGCTCCTGAGCCTTTGAAAGTATATCCCAGGTATAAATTCTCGCGGGTCTGTTTCCCAGTTTCTAGTTCTGTGAAATAGACGTATCCATCCATGGCAGGATAAACAACCTCCACAAGAGACTCTTGCTCTTTTGCCCAGTCGTACATATTCATCGCGCTTCTAGTTTCTAGGGACCAATTTACAATCAATGGTTGTCCGGTCCAACCATGTCCCGACCAATAGGTCTCATCCTGGGATAGGTAATTACTTGTTGTCCGAAACCAGCTGCCACCGAATTTTCCATTGTATATCTCGGCAAAACCAAATGCAGCACTGTCACGGAAATTGTTTCCTCGAAATGTGGTGATACCATCTATACTCCCATAATCAAATCCATAAGCAAAATCTATGGGGTATTCAAAGAGATACTCGCTAACTTGCTGTCCTAGAGACATAATACCGGTGGAGGAAATCAGTAAATCGGGACTGGTTTCCTCCACCGAAAATGGTTCAAAAATGGGCAGCCAGGCAGAAGCATCGTCAATGATTCCATTAATTTCAGAATCATCGTTTAATGAACTATTGGAGTTTGAAGCAATGCGCATTTTATAACGAGGGTTTAAAGTAAATGGAGCATATATCCCATCTCCAGGAAATAGCTCACTTTTATTATTTTCATCGGATTGGTTACCAATTGCCTGGGATGGAAAGTTAGTGACTTTAGTGTGGAGCAAAACCCCAACTAATATGGTAAACATTAAAACAACAATAAGAAATTGCCCAATACCGCTCTTTCTTCCCATACCTAAACCCACTTTGCTGTTCTTACATTCTCATCGTATATGCTCGTGCCTATTAATATGATCGATACAGTAGCAATGATAGCCTTCGCAGCGTGAACAATAACGAAACTCTAATGTGGGATGCTCGGCATCGGTTTTGTTGCATACAGTGCATTTGTGTCGATACCCTGTTCCATCATCAGATTCATTTTGTGTTTGATTTTGTCTTGTAGCTCGCCTGAAATTGATAGCATCTCTCGAAGTAGCAGACTGAGCCCTTGCTTTCACTGGGCGCACACGGTTTTGCAAGTCGTTTCCGCAAATAATGAAAAAATTTAGTATAGCAACAACTGGGAGCAATGCAAGAGCATATTGTTTTAGATAAATTCTAAAATATATACCGTATAGGAAATAAAAAGCATTTATGAGTGCTAGCCACTTGACTTTAACAGGTATGACGAAAAAAACCAGTAATTCATAATCAGGAAAGAGAACAGCAAAGGCAAAAAACAAAGACATATTCAAATAACCTGGAGTGATACCCACAGGAACACCAAGAGCAATCCAGCACAAAAAGCCGAAAATTATGTTTAATATAATTCCCAACATGTAATAAAATGAAAGTTTTGCTGTACCCCATTCGCTTTCAAGTGCATTTCCAACAAAATAATAGAAATACAAAAACAAGGCTAAGTACAGCAAATTCCAAGTTTCTGGTATAAAAATCCATGTTACCAGCCGCCAAATTTGACCACGTTTTAAGATTGCTTCAGGGTTAAAAAGCAGGTAATGGGAAAATCTATTACCTATGTCCAACATGAACAAAAGGTAAGTAAAAGCGGTTAAAAAAATGACATACCGCATAAAATTTCTTATGCCAAAGCGCGGACGCTTTGCACAAAATCTTTCGATGGCTCTACTAATGGCTCTCAAGTTCTATCCTCCGCATAACATATAGTTGGTATATAGTCTGCATATAGTCAGTTATTCGCAACTATAAGTATACCACAGATCGAGCACAAAAACGACATTGGATACATTTTTTTTACATTATTGATTAATAAACTCGTTTACTCTGTCCATCATCAATTCATAACAGTCTAGGCGAGTGGTGATTGTTCTAAATTCTTCAGTTCTCGTTTTTGCAACAAGCTCCCTAACCAAATCGGGATAGTCTCGCTTGATACATTTGTTTAGTTCCTCTAAGGGAAAAGGTCTGTGCATTCCGCCATGTCCATAATAAGGAAATGCAGAGCCGCGACGCCTGCCCCAGCCACCTCTGCCACCTCTGCCACCTCTACCGCCGTAGTCTGAGGATGAGGTATCTTCCAAAACTGCGTTGCCTTGGTCATAAAGGGGTAAAAAGGCGGTTATAGCCCTATTGTCGTCAATGGCAAAGGAGAAGTTGCTTCCATGTCTACCAGCATTTCTGATTATGGAATCGAAAAACATCATTTTAACCATGCCAAGCTCGGCTTCTTTTGGTAAAAAGGGGAGTAGTCCTTCAAAGGACATTTCTCTGGGCATATCATAAACAGGCTTTCCATCTTTTGACTTTTCATAGTTGAGCAAGCTACCCACTCTGCCAAGGCTCTCTCCAGATAATATGCGCTCGCTATAGCCTTGACGAACATCCATGCTGATGCAGCCACCGCCGCCAAAAACATTACCCACCAGTAGCCTAGCACAAGGTACACCTAAACAGTTGCCAATTTTTGATGCAGCATATTCGTTGAAAGCGGACCTTCGCCAATTGCTTTCTGGCTTAAAAAGTCCTCTTTCCTTGGTTTTTTTATTTGTGACCCAAAACATGCTGTATGTCGTTCCCACTACCTCGACGACAGTAGCGGTCCATTCGTCCGGGTCTATCCAGTCTTCATCGTCCCACCAATTCATTATTGACATCTCCTATTTATGTTTATATAAAGTATTTTAGTAAGCTAGTTGTATGTATGCGCATTGCTGGGAATTTCGCTGTAAAAATAAAAGAGTTGCTGTGAATCACTCAGGGGTTGGCCATCCATCTTATCAATTAAATGTTGGTTAATGAGCAGTTCCAGAATTGTCCATTCATCATAGTTTTTTAGACCATATTCATTCATAAGCACTTCAGCCGCCCATTCATCTGACTCTGGGACGACTCTATATAAGATATAATACAGAACCTCCTGGCTTCTATATGTCTTAGTGATGTCAGGCAGTCTGGGTATTTGCATAAACCAATGGGGGAAGGCAGTTGCATTTATAAGGTACTTAAACTCGTATTCGCCTTTTCCCAAACGGCTCAGTTGTCCAATAAGATGGGGACCACTCCCAGTATCTTTAGACATCAAATAATATTTATCAGGCATATATACCTCCGTTTAATGCGCAGTTTCATTTGTATCCTGCGCTTTTTTTCATACAATAACAAGAAAAAGGCACTTTGTCAAGTACCTGACTAATTATATTTTACATAGATTATACAGAAGGTTAATGGTCATGGGGTAACAATCTAGTGTCATTGCGAGCAGCATTGCGACCTCACTCCCGTGTCATTGCGAGCAGCATTGCGACCTCACTCCCGTGTCATAGCGAGCAGCATTGCGACGTGGCAATCTTATCAATCAACAAAACGTGGTAATAATCTACAACAATAGATTATATTCTACAAATTATTACAAGCATTTGTTGACAAGGTAATAATATCATGATAGATTAACTCCAATATCAATGGTGCATCAATGGCATATGGAAAGGTTTAATGAAATGCAAAAACAATCTCTACCTCGGAAGATATGGCATTCTCTTACCCCGATATTTGCGTACTTTTTCTGTCATATTATACTGATTGTATTCAGTGTTGCTGTTGTGTTTTTATACGATTTTTTTTACGAAACTAGCAATAAATCATCAATATGGCAATCATATATCGGGGGAACCATATTCAGCGTGACTCTTCTTTTAGCTGATATCATATATTATATGAGTGTACGCCAAGATTGGATAAATTATGAAGCGCAGCAACCAAGGTATGTGCACAAAATTAAAGCAGCAACTCTAACTATTTGCGTTTTTTTTACGTATATTGGGATAAATATGTTACTTTGGTCTTTTCTCAACATATCAGGACTTACTATGAAATTAGCTTCTGAAAAGTACAGCTTTAATTCCATGTTATATGGTAACCCTATAGTATATTTTGTCGCTTCTGTGCTAGTAGGACCCATTATGGAGGAATTATGCTTAAGGGGTTTCGTTTTCAACAGGCTTATGTCATGGTTAAAGCCTGGAATAGCTTTGTTTGTACAAGCTATTATATTTGGTTTACTTTTTCTCGACCCATTACATATACTTGCCGCAATCATCGCTGGTCTTGCACTAGGCTTATTGTATTTGCGATATAGAAAACTCTGGCCCTGTATAATTGGACATATGGCATTTAATCTTGTTGGATTTTCACATGAGTTTGCACAAATCATGCAAATTAGAATCACACCTGTACCTATCCTCACTATTGGGATGGCACTTACTGTCATTGGCGGATTTTTCTTGCTAAAACAACCTGCATCAGTACCTTTATTTGATTCAAGTAAACGTGTATTTACACATATCAACTACCAGCCACTTAGCGTTTCATCTGGTAAGTAAGTATACTTATTATCATTATCTATTCATATACACATCAACTACTGTCCCATGCATATCATTAAATGAACTGATGCACACCAGACGAGTCACAAGAATTTTGCACTTTGTCTAAATTCCATTATTATTACTTCTGTGTTAGTAGGATCCATAATGGAGGAATTATACTAATGGAGGTTCGTTTTTAAATGAAAAAAGAATCGATATTTAAAAGTATATGGAAAACAATTACTCCTATGCTCGGTTATTTTTTATACCAGATTGTTGCGATTTTTGTTGTAAGCTTGGCAAAATTTATACATATATCAATTATTGAAGCGGGTGCGAGTACAAGCTTTAGGAGTGCAATTGTATTTGATTTGGTATATATAACAATATCTGCTATTATACAACTTGTTTTAGCAATTTATCGATTCACTCCAAAATGGAAAGAAGCAGCAAGTAGCACTCTATTTGAAATTGGCGAAAACAAGCCTATTATAACTGCTACTCTTATCTTTGTTTCATTTTTCAGTATTAGTCTGCTACTTAATATAGCAATGACAATGCTTAGATTAAATGAGCATTCATCATATGATGCTTTCAGAGAATTAATCGGCAAGATGACAATCATTGAACTTTTTATAGTAACTGTCATTGTTGCTCCCATCGTTGAAGAATTATGTTTTCGTGGTATCATCTTCAACAGGCTCTTGTCCTGGACGAAGCCTTGGATTGCGATAATATATCAAGCAGCTGTCTTCGGTATTATTCACCTGAACCTAGTCCAAGGGATATACGCATTTCTACTCGGATTTGCCATAGGTTTGTTATATTATCGCTTTCGAAAGCTTTGGTTTTGTATTCTAGCGCATATAGCAGCCAACTTTTTAGCTGTAGTAATGCGAATAATACCTAATGACATTCAAGAAAGTATTTCCCCAACAGGCTCAATGGTAATTCTATTACTATTTATAGGACTGACCATAATCAGCAGCTACCTATTAATTAAGCAACCCAAAGCAACCCCAGTTCAAATCCCACATGACCTACAAGATGACGAGGACACAGAATGCATTACAGAAAAATAAATCAGCAAGTGGTAAACAATCTACAATTATTGATTGTTTACCACAAATATTTACAATTGCACATTGACTTTGAATTTGCATCATGATAGATTTAATCGCGTGATGACAGTGCAACACAAGCTGATTTGCACCTGAGTAAGCAATCATTTTGCTTTCAGTAAAAGAAATAGTTGTATATTTAGAAGAGGAGGAGAGATATGGATAATACTACCACATATGAAAAAATCATTGGTATTATTTTTCCACCAATAGTGCTAATTACACTCAATCATATGGCATATGGGATTGCTGGGCTTTTTCAAATTATATTAAATGCAATAAATTCAGCTGATGTAGAATCATTCGATTTTTCTACAACATTGTACGGAAACGTACCAACTGTTATACAGTCAATAATAATTCTATTATTATGCAAATTCGTTTTCATACCAATGTGGAAAGAAACAAAAGAGCAAGCTCCAACAAAACTGTTAAAGAATAATGCTATTCTAATAGCTATTACGACGATTATCATGTTCAGTGGAATAGACTTACTCACCAACCAATATATGACTGTGACTGGATTGCGTGACCACTCTTCGTATGCCCACCTTAAAGAAACCTTTAGCAGTTGGAGTGCATTCAAGGCTATTATATCAGCTGTTATCATCGCACCAATTACCGAGGAATTATGTTTACGCGGTGTCGTACAAGGACGCTTGATGACGTGGGCAAAGCCATGGGTAGCAATTTTAGTACAAGCTATCATCTTTGCAATTATTCATATGAACCTAATCCAAGCTTCATATGCGTTTTTCGCTGGAATTTTTCTGGGTATATTATATTATAGATTCCGAAAATTATGGCCTTGTATCCTCGCTCATATGGTGTTTAATTTTAGCACATCGCATTTTTTCCTTCTCTTCTTATCAAGGTTCATTGAGGAGTTTACAAACCTTCATTATTTAGTCTTCGGTATAGTATTAACCTTATTAGGTGGATTTTTGTTGTTGATGCTTCCAGCAGCTGTGCCAATTTATGTTAATGTGAAAGATCCGATAAAAGAGCCGTAGTCATTAAACTAAATATTAACAAAACAAGAATGCTATGTTGCAAGGTTTGTACAGGTATTTCGAGAATAGACCACTAGTATAAGCGAAAGGAGTAAAATAATGCAAAAACAATCTCTACCTCGAAACCTATGGTGTTCTCTTACCCCGATATTTGCATATTCATTATGTCAGTTAGTAATGATTATTTTTGGAGTTTCTATAGTTTTTATATACAATTTAATATACGAGATAAGCAATAAATCATCAATATGGCAAATGTACATTGGAGGAACCATCTTCTCAATAACTCCCATGTTAGCTGATATTATGTATTATGTAAATGTTCGCCAAGATTGGAAAAATTACGAAGCACATCAACCAAGGTATGTGCACAAGGCGAGAACCCTAAATCTTGGAATCTGCGTTTTTTTCACATATATAGGGTTAAATATTCTCATTTGGTCATTTCTTTATTTATCAGGGCTTACTGATAAGCTGGCTTCCGATAAGTACAGCTTTAATTCCATGTTATATGGCAACCCGATACTGTATTTTGTCGCTTCTGTGCTAGTTGGACCCATTATGGAGGAATTATGTTTAAGAGGTTTCGTATTCAACAGGCTCATGTCATGGTTGAAGCCTGGAATAGCTTTGTTTATACAAGCTATTATATTTGGTGTACTTCATCTCGACCCATTGCATATACTTGCCGCAAGCATCGCCGGTCTCGCACTTGGCTTATTATATTTGCGATATAAAAAACTCTGGCCCTGTATAATTGGACATATGGCTTTTAATCTTGTTGGGTTTTCACATGAGTTTGCACAAATCATGCAAATTAAAATCACACCTGTACCTGTCCTCGTTATCGGGATGGCACTCACTGTCATTGGCGGATTTTTCTTGCTAAAACAACCTGCATCGGTACCTTTATTTGATTCAAGTAAACGTGTATTTACACATATCAACTACCAGCCACTTAGCGTTTCATCTGGTAAGTAAGAATGCTTATTATCAATATCTGTTCATATACACATCTAGAAAGAAAGGAGCATTATCGATATGGTAAAGCAAAGCATTCCTCGAAAATTTTGGTATGTGATTATTCCAATTATCATTTTCTATTTTATTAAAAACTTTGCTGAAATTGTCGGTATGTTTATTAATATGCTCACAAATACTTTATTTGGAGCGTTTACTGATACTGATATACTATCTAGTGATGCTTTTATCCAAGGAACTATTGGTATGCTCATTTCATCTGTCGCTTGTATACTACTCAGCGTATATATTCTAACTCCTATGTGGAAAGAAGCGAAAGAGCAGCTGCCTATACAAATAAATAAAGATAAACCCTTAATACTTGCTATTGGCACTATAATCATTTACTGCGGTATAAAGTTTTTAACTAGTTATTTCCTTCATGTGACTTATTTATCGGAGCATCCAACATATTTGCCTGTTATCGAAGCTTTTCACAATAGAAGTACATTAGAAATGTTTGTGAGAGCTGTAATTGTTGCTCCAATAGTGGAAGAACTATTGTGTCGCGGTGTTATACAAAACCGTTTGATGACATTTATGAAGCCCAGGTCTGCTGTTCTGCTCCAGAGCATTATCTTTGGTATTATCCACATGAATCCTATTCAGGCTTTATACGCTGGACTTTCTGGTATTATTTATGGAATGCTTTATGTCCGCTTTCGCAAATTATGGCCCTGTATTTTAGCCCATGCGGTTTTTAATTCGTATTTGGCTGATTGGATAATTAAAATGATATCGTATGTAGTCGATGAAATCACACTCACACACATTTTAATAATTGGGTCTATTTTCTTCATTATTGGAGCATTTATTTTACTAAAGCAACCAGCCGCTCAAGCAGTTGATGAAGCTATTGAAGAAGAACTCAATGATGTATATCAATTGCTGTCCCATGCATATCACTAAAATGAACTGATGTACCCATGACAGATAGAAATATGCCCTTATTTCAAGGGCATATCATTATATCACTTATTGATTATAAATTTATCATTTCATTCATCGCCATCGTAATACATGCTTATTCGTAAATTAATACTCCCAATGCCACCCATGTCAATCATGAGGTTCGTATTTGTAAATATTTTTAACATGCGATGTTGATTTGTTTGTGTAGGTGTGCTATAATAGTTTTAGCAAATCAGAAGGGAATATAATCATGAATAGGAACTTTTCAAATAATATTGAACAAGCTCGTTTGGCTCGTGGCTATACACAGGAGCAAGTAGCCCATGCAATAGGTGTTAGCCGTCCCACCTATATAAACATCGAGGCTGGTAAAAAAGACCTCACCATTCGTCAAGCAGAAGCTCTATCTTCTATGCTGCGTATTAGTTTTGATGACATATTAGGCATAGCTGATGGTACATCGGCATTCTCTGATATTATTAAATCCACCGAAAAGTATAAACAGATGATTCTAAACGCTCTCAAACATGGAGCTGACGATGATGGAAAAATTACGAAAACGAAACTTGCTAAGCTAGTATATTTAGCAGATTTCATATGGTATTATCTGAACTCCTCACCAATGTCTGGCATGACTTATCGTAAATTACAACGCGGACCAGTTGCAGATGTATATTTTCGCGCACTGGACGAATTGGAAGATGACGGAACCATAATTCGCGAACCAAAGGGAAAGGCTATCTTGTTTTCACTAATAGAGAAGGAAGCTCCCGCTAGTAGATTGACAAATGATGAGCTTAATCTTATTGAAAAGATTGGTAAAGCATGGAGTGGAAAGTCTACTGATGATATTGTGAACTTCACACATGAGCAGCTTCCATGGCAAATCTGCAGAGATGGTGAAATAATTCCATACAGCCTTATTACTCAAGAGGAGCCAGAGCGCGTATATGGACCAATTCAATTATAGAGTTCAATTTGAGTCTTTTACAGAACGACACTATATCAATAAGTTTTATAAAACATACAAAGACAAATGGCTGGCAACTGAGCGAACAATCATTGCGGTCTGTGAACGTATAGATAATATGTTGCTATATAACCGCGCTGATCTCATATCGATCTCCGGTTGTTATAAATTAGTTAAGCTTGATTTTGCCGTTGATGGTACTCGTATGTCGCCAAAGGCATCTGGAAATAGATGCATATTGTTTGTTGACGAAGATATGCGAGAAGTGAAAATACTCCTTGTGTACTCTAAAAATGATATATCCCCACCAAATGAAACTCAAAAATGGAAAAACATTATCAAAGGTGAGTATACAGAAATTGCGGAACTCTTTAGTTTGTAGTAATAAAAGACCCTATAATATTACACCAAAGACAAATACGGAGTTGTGTCGGCGGATTCATTCAATTAAATCTACCACAGCTGTGCAGTTACACCTACACCATAGATAAACAATATAATTATCACCAATAATTAAGAAGGGGTAGACATGGAAAATGAAGTTGGTATTATTAATTATGAGGTAAAGGGGATACATAGGTATTTGATTTACTTATTACAGATCCTCATCATTATCTTAGCAATATATTTATATCATATTACTTTTCCATTCAATACGCTACGTTTTAGAGAGACCTACAATCCTAATAAGAAGGAAAATTTATCGTTTTATCTAATGATTGCAGTCTTTTTGCTTATTATTGTACATGAACTACTTCATGTTATTATTATGAAATTCTTTCGAGGTAAGAATGTTAAATTTAAACTGTCTCGAATATATAATTGTACCTGGAGTAGTAGCAATTATTTTAACCGTAACGCATATCTGGTAATAACGATGACCCCTGTTATATTTTTAAGCCTAGTCTTTATATGTTTGCACATAGCATCATCTATAAAATGGGCTTTCATTGTGTATCTTTTATTCATTGCAAATTTTTGTGGCTCTTTAGATGATATTTATGTGTTCATAAAACTTATAAAAATGTCACCATCAACCAAAGTTAAAAATAATGGCAAAACTGTTACAGCAACTAAATAGCAATCGCTCACCTTAAAGAAACCTTTAGCAATTGGAGTGCATTCACGGCTATTATCTCAGCTGTTATTGTCGCACCAATTACCGAGGAATTATGTTTACGCGGTGTCGTACATGGACGCTTGATGACATAGGCAAAGCCATGGGTAGCAATTCTAGTTCAAGCTATCATCTTTGGACTTTTTCATATGAACCTAATCCAAGCTTTATATACCGCTCTTTCCGGTATAGTGTATGGTTTGCTTTATGTCCGTTTCCGAAAACTATGGCTCTGCATTTTAGCTCACGCAGTTTTTAATACAAATCTGGCTTCGTGGCTGCTAACTCTGGTTGAATTAGTCGTAGACGAAATCACCCTTACACACATTTTTGTCATAGGGTCTGCTTTTTCCTTTATTGGAGCATATATTATACTCAAGCAACCAGCTGCTCAACCTATTGACGATATAACTGTAGAAGAAACAAGTAATACAGCTCAACTACTATCCCATGTATATCACTAGTATTAACTGATGCACCGATGATGAGTATTAATAACAAGGTGATGATTTATGGTCTACCGTAACCGTATAGAGCCGAAATATATTATACCAATACTACTCCCTTTGTTTTTTTCGTGGGTTTTATGTTTTTATAGAACTGGTATAACACTAACTAACATAACAATAGTATTAGTTATAACATTTTTATTTTATTCTCCATTATTTATATTAATATTATGTTCTATAACAAAGCTTGAAGAAAGTGGAATTTACATAAAATTCTTTGGAGTATTTAGCTATTTTGTACCATATGAATCTATTATTGAAATAAGTGTTACCGAAAAAGGATTTTCTTATTTATCACTTTCCAATAAAAAAATCAAAATTGTATGGACAGAAAGCAATAAACAAAAAATACTGCTTGTATCACCACAACAATTTAGTATGTATTATGATCAAGTAAAGAGCAAATCAATAAATGCTGTGGAATAAGTATAAATGTATTGTATATTCATATTGATAAAAAGGTAATTCCCACTAAATATAGTATTATCGGAGTAAACAGATATGAAACAGGAAGTTATTAAATTGCACTTCTTTTAAAATGGAGAGAATTATCAAATGTCAAATTATACCGTGAGGAGCAAAGTTTGGCTAACAGTCAAGCCATTAGTTGCATTTTTAATAGTCGGTATAATATCTCAGTTTTTCGGAGACATTATACGAATAGTATTTGAAAAAATAATTGAAGCTTTTTTTTCTGAGAAATCATCTTCTATTGTTTATTCCAGAATTGTAATTAATACTATATCTGACATAACATTTATAATTCTTTATGTGTTTTATTATATATCGAAAATAAAAGAAATACGAAAAACAAGTCCGTTATACACACATAATAACAA
Organism: Oscillospiraceae bacterium; assembly: GCA_009777775.1. Classification (GTDB taxonomy): domain Bacteria; phylum Bacillota; class Clostridia; order Oscillospirales; family Oscillospiraceae; genus WRMH01. The sequence goes on along the minus strand of WRLE01000001.1, from coordinate 230,100 downwards.
TAAAATTGTTTTAGGATTTCTTGTTTCTATTACTTCGTTCGGCTTAATGCTTTTGGTTAGTTTCACTATCAGAGTAACTAAATTAACTGAGCTTTATGAATATGAAGAATATATAAAGTCATATAGTTTTGACTATGCATTTATCCATTTCGTTTCTACTATCCTTAATGCACCAATAGTAGAAGAATTGTGCTTTCGTGGGCTCATGCTAAATTATTTGTTATCTATTACAAAACCAAAAATTGCAATACTCATTCAAGCCGTGTTGTTTGGTATTATTCATATACATTTTGTTCAAATAATATATTCATTCGTACTTGGTATCGTTTTAGGGTCGCTATATTTACGTTTTCGTAACACTGGTCTATGTGTTATTGCTCATGCTGCAATGAATTTACCTGCTTTTCTTGTTAGTTCTGTACCCTTAATAGGTAATTATGAAATGACACTAACCCATATACTAATTATAGGAGTCATCCTAAGTGGTGTTGGTGGAGTGTTTTTAATTAATCAACCACCAGCTAAAATAATATATAGCTAATGCATTTCATAATATTTGTATTGATAAGGGTGACACTTTAATACTCATAAATAAATGTATGTACAAGCGTCACTGGTCACGGGGGTGCTAGAATCTTTTGCATTGCTAGTTAGCTTATAAATAGTACGCACCAACAGTGTCATTTAAGAGCACCAACGAAGAATCTCATTACACCAAACTGCCGATTATTGAGATTCTTCGGTCGCAGGTGTCCTCTTAAATGACACTGGATTGTTGCCCTATGACTAGTAACATTTTTGCTATTTCGTAAAATCAGTTTCAATTTTCATAATAGCAATTATTGTCTTTTTGTGCTAGAATCAATGGAATAACAGGAGGAGCTAGAACAGAATGGATAACAATACTGATGCCAACAGTGCAGTAACAGAAGCAGTTAGTAATATAATACAAAGCATGATGGAAAGAATATTGAAAAGAGTCCTTAGCGATGATCCATTTATTCCAGAAAAACACCATGCACAAAAGCCGTTGTATGTAGCCCTTATACTATAGGAGTTATATATGTCAAAAAGATTTACCGCAATTGACTTATTTGCTGGAATCGGCGGGTTTCGTAGCGCAATCGATAAATGTGGCGGCAGGACGATAGCGTATTCGGAAATAAATAACGATGCTATAAACACATATGAACTGAATTACCCCGATAGTATCGGTACAAACCTCGGTGATATAACTCTTTTGAAAACTTTGCCGCCAAACGATTTAATAACCGCTGGAGTACCATGCCAAAGCTGGTCAATAGCTGGGAAAAACCTCGGGTTCGATGATGATCGTGGGCAACTGTGGAATGACGCGCTCTATTTGTTAAACCAATCGAAGCCAAAAGCATTTATATTTGAAAATGTAAAAGGACTAGCAGACCCTAGAAACAAGGATTCTCTCCGCTTCATAATGGAGCGCATCAGAGAAGCGGGGTACAATGCTGCTCATTATTTGCTCAACTCATATAATTACGGAGTACCGCAAAGTAGGGTCAGGATATATATAATCGGCTTTTTTGATAAACGTTATGGTGATGCTTTCAAAATACCAGATGGAGCTAATGAAAAGATTAGGTTAGCAGACATAATCGAAGATGAAATCGTTGAGATGCCGCAACCCTACGATTTGGAATCCACTACTAATTTGTTTGGTGATATATCAACCCCAACATCAAAATATACAAGCTTGTCGAAAAACAACAATGGACATAATGATTACTTTCTATTCAACGATTTAAGAAACGGGTCTACAACAATCCACTCATGGGACATAATGGAAACAACCGAGCGACAAAAGCACATATGCCTAATTTTACTAAAAAACAGGCGAAAAAAAGAATTCGGACCCCTAGACGGAAATCCTTTGTCCATTGAACATTTCCAATTCTTTGACAAAAAGATTACCGTTGAGGAAATCGAAGATTTAACAAATATGGGGATTCTAAAAAAAGAGAACTATGCATATGAAATAGTACAAGACTGTTCCTCTAATATAACACCCGAAGAGACAATTGTCCTTGGAAAGCACGAAAAAGGTATAATTATACCTGATATATTACTTATGGATAGAGATATAAGGTCAGCTAGAATAAAGTTGTCTGAAACTATTGAATCGTTAGAGCAAAAGGGGATAATTAGTTGCTCCGAAACTCGCTACGATTTTAAACAACGCAAGATAAGCACAGGTTTATATGGTGTCAGTCGTATTTTTCTTCCAAGCTCGAGCATTTTTCCAACTCTCGTTGCCAGCGATACGAACGACTATGTTACCAATGTTTCAATAACAGCAACTGGCGAAGAAGAGTATAAACGAAGTTTTCTCGAAAAGGTGTACCTAAAGGGTAACTATAGAAAAATCACCAAAATTGAAGCGTGTAGGATACAAGGTTTTCCAGATGATTTCCATCTACCCGAATCAAGGTCAAAGTGGATGAAGCTGATAGGTAACAGCGTGTCTATTCCTGTGATAGAAAAGCTTGTCAGTGCAATTATAGATACTGGTGTATTCGATTAGACAAGTAATAAGAAAGAACCTTTTCGTTCAATATGACTTTGGCACCTATAGTGGAAGAAATATGCTTCCGAGGTTTTGTTCAAAATCGTATTATGTCGTGGATGAAACCAAAATATGCCTAGCTTATTGTCTTAGTACAGCTTTATCAGCTATATTATTGCTCGCTGATAAACGTGAATATCGTAGCGCATAGATACTCAATTGGTTCGATGTTTAGCACAGTGTCTTTCGAAGTATGAATATTCGGTATATATAGACCGGTTAGCTTTGCGTTTTTAACAAAAGTAAAAACAACACCCCAATCGAAACTTGCATGGTCGCCCATGAAACCAAAGACATTGCTGGTTCTGTGAACAGTATTAATACCCGAGCTTTCGAAAAACTCTGACAACTCAGGAAGAAGCTTCCAAGCTGGAGAGTTTTGTTTTGCTGCAATGAGAAGTATATCGCCAACGCCGATACAGTCGAGGTTATATACACGAAAGTCTGATTTACCTGGATAATTCCTTTTTCTCCAACTTGCATAGGCAATTGAGCCAAACAAACCCTTTTCTTCATTGTCGAAAAGTATAAAAGCGCATTTGCTTTTCAACTCTGGATTTTCCGAAATGAGCGTTGCGAGTCCATACACGCCAACGCAACCACTGGTATTGTCGTTGTGGTTGTGTTTGTTCCTAAAAAGCATCAAAGCTGCTAGAAATAGAAATATCCACAAGTTTCTAATATAGAATTCGATTGCTACACCAAATCTGAAATTTTGAGCAAAGATACTAGGCAAATGTAAAAAATATAAAAGCGGAATCATATATACAAGAGACAGGACAGAAGACAGTTTCATTCCGAAGATATTGAAAAAAGGCAGAGCAATACGCCCATTACGAGCTGGTGTATCGTAATGAGCGGTGATTATTATGTTTGCATCGGGTGATCCTATAATAAGGTTTCGTCCACCGAAGAAACTTTTCTGTATTAAAATATCAGAATCGTTGTAACCCAGATCCATAAAACGTTGTTTTGCATATTCCAGAAACTGCGTTTTCTCCTCTTTGTTGAACCTTGTTTCATGGCTAGCTATAATTCCATCAGTAAAATCGCTCAAAGACAATTTGCTCAAATCTATCAGCTCCCGCACTTAAAAAGTTTTGCATAGATTATCATCGTAAAAGCATTATTGTCAAATATGCATATTTCTTGATGAAATGCTCTATTTTTCAATATGTTCATATTATTTGTTGACGAAGATATGTGAGTAGTTAAATACTGCTGTAGACAAACTCTAAAAAATCTGATAAATTGACTCCAATATCAAAGGTGCATCAAAGGCGCATGAATATAAGTTCGTGTTACAAATGAAAGGAGCATGATGAACATGGAAATGGTAGAAAAACAATCAATTTTTCGCAATGTATGGCGTTCTATTACTCCAATATTCGCATACTATCTCTGCCAATTTGTCCCCGCTATGTTAGGTGCAGCTGCGGTTTTATTATACGATGTTTTTCTTGATATAAATAACAAAACATCTATATGGCAACTATATCTCCAGGAAACCATTTTGTATGTATCTTATATTATTGCAGGAATCATTTACTATTTAAGTGTACGCAAAGATTGGGAAAAAACAGAAGAGCAGCTTCCACAATATGTTCATAAGATGAAACCACTTAACTTAGCTTTATGCGTATTCATGTTGTTCATGGGTATTAATGTTTTAATTGCGACTTTACTAAGTATAACGGGGCTGTCTAACCTACTCACTTCTGATCAGTACAACACAAGTAATGCATTAGATGGTAACCATCTAGTATATTTTATTTCTGTTGTGATTGCTGCACCAATTGTAGAAGAAATGTGTTTTCGAGGTTTCGTGTTTAGCAGGCTCATGTCATGGATGAAACCTGGTGTAGCTGTTGTGGTTCAAGCATTGCTTTTCGGTTTAGTTCATATCGCCCCTTTACAAATAGTATCTGCTAGCATCGCAGGGATAGCACTAGGCTTGCTGTACTTGCGATATAGGAAGCTCTGGCCCTGCATCGTTGGTCATATGGCATTTAACTTTTTTGCGGCTTCTCTTCAGTTTATTGGTGTTGATAACATAGACACCGTAGTATGGTATATCATCATCGTCGGTGTCGTTTTTACGCTTGTCGGTGGTTTCCTCTTACGAAAGCAACCAGCAGCTGTGCCGGTTTTTATTGAATCATGAATTAATACTGCTAATGTTTTGATTTAGACCACTGAAAAAGTAAAAATAGAATTAAGCTAAAAATACTAGATATAATGTGTTATTATTGGGGTATATAAAATGCCCCTCACACCTCAGACACATCATGGAAATGGATTTATTACATGAATACACAAAACGATAAGAATTTAGCATTGATATGTAGATTAATATTTATAGCAACAATATGCAGAACAATTTATCGACGCACAGGAGATGTGGTTATTCTTTATGGTTCAATGATTTGTTTAATTATTAATATATTTCTTCTTCTCAATTATTTAATAAAGCATAACAAATTAACAAAGTACGATAAAAATAATACCATTGCACCAGGAACAAAATCTACTATGCGAGGAAAGTCTGGTGCCGTTTTAGGTGTATCTGGAGCTGTTTATTGTATCTCAAATCTATGGGTGTCAGTATTAGAATATACTGGTAATGTCAGTAGCAGGGGTATATTACTCTTAGTATCTGGTGCTGCCATTGCTACATTAACTATAGCTTATTTAGCCCCGAAAATTTAAAGCAAAACAATGCAATCGAACAAAATGATTAACAGCTTTTTGTTTAACAATTTAAACTCATCACTTTATATTACAAACCATAATATTCGATTGACATTGGCTATACATTGTGGTACCATGGTCATACAAAATAATTTTTGGAGGTCAGGATTATGGCTACAATACAAGTTCGTATAGATGAAAGCATTAAAACAGAAGCTGAATCATTGTTTTCTGCGTTAGGTCTTGATATCTCTACTGCTGTAAGGATATTTCTTTCTGCTGCTCTTGAACATAACGGTATTCCCTTTGAAATAAAGCTTTATCGTGATAGAAAACCAAACACTGAGCTTCAAGAAGCTATGGATGATATTCGATTGAACCGTAATATTTATGGCCCGTTTGCTTCTGCTGAAGAAGCAGTAAGTTCCATGTTGGAGGATTAATGTTGCTCTCAATTAAATATACAAACAAAATGAAACGCGATGTGAAACGGATGAGCAAACGTGGAAAAGACATATCGAAACTAACTATTGTTTTAAATATACTACTCGTTGATCGACAATTACCAGAAAACTATCGTGATCATCCTTTAAGAGGCGATATGACAGGATATCGTGAGTGTCATATTGAACCAGATTGGTTACTCATTTATAGAATCATTGAAGACGAATTGGTTTTAGTAGCTTCAGGCACTGGAACTCATGCGGATTTGTTCAATCAGTAATTTTTAATTGAATAAACATTCAGTTTTGAACAATGTAGTTAACATTTACTGCATTGTTCTTTTTTGATGAGAGAAGGTCAAGTATAAACAATCACGAACAAATAACTATATCTTCACAAAAAATTATTTTACCCGCTACGAAATTTTAAATGACTCTTTCAATTATTATAAGTTGCGTCCATGTTATATGTGCCTTAGAATTTCTGCTAATTGCAATAATGAATAGGAGTACTCCTAGTGATTTCATCATCATTATGTTTCTATGATTATTTGATAATACGAGCATTTAACTTGTGCAATATGACGAAAGCAGGCGAAACTCTGTAATACCAACGATAAACCGATAGTAATTAGGGCGTTTATTGGGCATTATTTACTAGTATTAATGACTATATTTGTGTAATATTGACAAACTTGGATTTGTTTCTACATTTTTTTCACATTTGTATTGACAAGAAAAACCAATCATGATAAGTTGACTCCAATATCACAGGTTATCACAATCATAATAGCATCACAAGCACACAGTTTAGATTAATTGTTATTTCTTTTTCTACTTCTTTATTCTTTGATTTATTAACATTTGAATCAGAATAGTCAAGCCCCATCAGTACTGCATCTAAATCATCCTGGGTTATACCAAGATACCTCCGAGTTGTTGCAGTAGAGCTATGGTTGAATAATTCGGATAACACCAATTCCCCAACATTGTTTTTCCATGAATGATACCCCAAGGTTTTACGAAGAGAATGAGGAGAAATATGATAAGGTAACCCTATAAATTCACCGGCTGAGCGAACTATGCGAAAAGCATGAACACGGCTGATGGCGAATCCTGTCCGCTTGTTCATGATGATTGGATTACCGCTATGCAAGAACTCTAAAGCTAGTTGTTCTAGCGCATCGGTGACCGACTGATTTAAAGCAATTATTTTAGATTTCTTGGTTTTACCCTCAAAAATATCGATGCTATTACGAAAACAAGCTCTTTTGAAGTCATAAACATCGTCCCAAGTCAAACTCAAAATATCACTAATGCGGAGTGCGGTATTGATACACAAAACGATTAGCACATGGTTTCGATACTGTTTTAGATTGAGGTAATAATTTGTAAGTGCGATTATGTCTTCGTTATTCCTTATAGGTTGTGTCACTGCCACTGTAATGTCCTCCAGTATAGTATTAATATGAACTTATTATACCTCATATATCGCCCAAAGAACATCCATGTAACTGACTACGGAAAATGTTACATTGGGTGATTTTTTACTGTAATCGCAATTGTCTATTCCAAACTTCTTGTTTGCAACTTACTAATAATACATCGTAATCGATTCGTTCTATCTGTTGTAATAGCAAGTATTTTATCGTTTATGTAACACTTTCCGTAGTCTGTTACATAAAGAATTAATACCATCTTTATTTACGGGGGTAATAAGAGTGAGCATTCAAGAAAACCTTGAGTTTCGAATGACAAATGTGTTGTCTTTTCGCAAGAAACTAACACAAGCAGAATTGCAACAGGAAACTGAACATATTGGCAGGTTCATCGAAGAAGGTGGGTACATCAAGACTGGTCCTACAGTATCAGTAACATTTTCGATTGAACAGCAGGATGGAGTGCAACTACTTGACATCGAAATTCTAATACCACTAGATAAGCCTTTCGTACCTCCAGAGGGTTGTGTATGTAAAGCAGAGATACACGTTACAAATGCAGTTTCTATTAGGCACATTGGAAATCCATCAACCCTTCAAGACACATGTAACTTGTTGATGGCTTATATTCAAGAACACGAGCTACAACCAATTACATGCGCTTATAACGTAACAACCAAAGATGCAAATACTATTTATGACGTAGAGGACATGATAGTCGATGTTTATATAGGAATCAGCCCAAACATATTATAAACACATATATCACATAGCTTGTAATGTTATGGGTGCACACTAGACAAAGCGAGCAGTGTTTGATATAAAATAATTATAGGAGGAATGCAATCATGACAACCATAATAGCAACGAAGCCTTACGGCTTCACGGATTTGAACAAAGAGGATACTCTGCTTGTTAATGGCGGTGCTAATGCTGTTCTTGGTACAGCAGGAGTCGTTAGTGCCGCATGGGCTCCAATTGCAGTTGCTGCAACGGCAATTATTTCTACACCATTCATGGCAGTTGGTGCAGCTTTTGTTACAGTGGGACTCGCAGTTTGGGGTATATCACAAATGTTTCATTAAGGAGAATTATAATGAAAAAGTTTAACGAACTAAATACTTTAGAATTGTTATCCATTGAAGGCGGATGCCTTGGCTGTAAAATTGGACAAGCGTTACTTGCCATCGGTGGAACCATGGTAGGTGGTCCTGTTGGTTATATGATTACCGCAGTAAGTATCGCTCAAATCTTTTACACCTAAAACTATGAGCATAAATATCGATGTTATTAACATTTTATTAGCTAGTCTGAATGTTATTCAGAATGTCTATTGCGCAATCAAAGTCGCACAATATTGTAAACAAAATAAATCGATTGGTGGGAGAAAATGGATAAGGACGTTTTGTATAGTAGGAATTGTACTAGGTGGTCTATCTCTCGTGATTCCAGTATCGTTATATATTAACAATTATTCTACGCTGGAATTAATGCTATCTACCATTGCTATCACCGCTTTTGTTATGCCACCATATCGAATTGTCAAGGCTGATAATAAGACATCAATGTCATCGAAATCATCTATTGAATGAAAGCTAATGTCATCTCAGCCAAATACAAACTCTTACATGCAGGTTTGAATATATTTCAAATCTGCATTGAGAGTTAGGAGAATTTTATATGGTTTTTTCAGAAAAACTATTCAAAAATAGATATTTTCATACCAGAAGCAAACCATTGGATAGTTTGCTTAATAAAATGCTTCTTTTTATTATTATTTATCTTGGTATCTTTTTACTATTTTATTTTTATATTCAAAACTCGATTGTGAGACTTAAGCTACTTGGTGGGTTTTATTCAGTACTAGTTTTTTTAAGCTATTGTTTCTGGTCTCGATATACTAAAAAGCTATCAAAGCTTCAAGTAGAAAACAATGGTTATATGAAATCAAAATATTCACAAAAAAAATACAAAACAACATCAAAAATAATGCATTATTCACCTTATGCTGGGATTGTGTTTATGTCTATAATAATCCTAATCATATGTAGCGATTATGATGAAGCGAAACTGACAAAATATCTTGTAGTTTCCATAATATTTGCTTACTATTTGCAACTTATTCTCACAGCTTTTTATTTTGATCTTATATGTATATTTACTAACGAATTTTTTATCACAGGAAAATATATCGTTCATTACAAGGATGTTAATTTGATTGATGTAAAAAAAACAAAAAATGCATTACAAGATCAGGTAGTATTTATTCGACTATATAAAGCTGATAAGCTTGTAGGTGTCGACAAATTAACTCTTCAAGATTATATAGAACATGATAGACTAATTAAAGAACACCATAAACAAAATAACTACTTTATATAATATGATTATATATTGTCAATTGTAATTGTCAATTTCTACTTTTTAAGTTCCACATAAATAGATAAAACTCATTATTCATTGTAATACAACTGTATTAAGGCAATTTGCTATTGTATATATACAAAAGGACTGATCACCCATGCCGCGTTATGCTTCCATACTCCAATATGACATCACCGACTGTGGGGCTGCTTGCCTTGCTATTATTTGCAGGCAATATGGGTTGAAAACTCCCATTACTCGTATACGTGAGGTGGCTGGAACCGACAAGCAGGGGACTAATGCTCTGGGTATGATTAAGGCTGCAGAGCGTCTTGGTTTTTCTGCGAAGGGGGTCAGGGGAGATCAGGAAGCTTTTTTTACTCCTTTTCCGCTGCCTGCTGTTGCCCATGTCATTGTGAATGGGTCGTTGCTCCATTATGTGGTTATTCATAAAATCACCAAGAAGCAAGTCATATTAGCTGACCCTGCCAAGGGTATCAGGAAAGTTTCACCAGAAGAGTTCTTTCAGGAGTGGACTGGGGTTCTCATACTCATGGCACCCACACAGTCCTTTGAAAAAGGCGATCAGACGAAAAGCATCTGGTCGCGCTTTTTGCGTTATTTAGTTCCACAGAGGGCGTTGCTTATAAACATATTTTTCGCTTCGCTGGTATATACGGTTTTGGGGATAGGAGCATCCTTCTATTTCAAAGTGATGATGGATGATATACTACCCAATTTACTGGAGCGTACTTTGACCGTGGTTTCAGTCGGGGTCATTGCTTTGTATCTTTTCCAGATACTTTTGGGTGCTTTCCGCTCACATATGCTTCTTTACATGAGCCAGAAGCTAGACATAAATCTTCTATTGGGTTACTATTCCCATGTCTTGGGCTTGCCCATGGGCTTCTTTGGCACTCGGAAGGTTGGTGAAATTATTTCCCGCTTCATGGATGCCACCAAGGTTAGGGAGGCTATATCTGGGGCTACTCTGACCATCATGATTGATACGCTGATGGCTTTATTTGGCGGAGCTATACTCTATATGCAAAATAGTTCCATGTTCTTCGTATCGGCTATTGTTGTACTCCTGTATGGGGTCATTGTCTTTTCCTTCAACAAGCCTTTAAGAGAAGTTAATAAAAAGAGCATGGAGGAGAACGCTCAGCTCACTTCTTTTCTCATTGAGTCTCTCAATGGTATAGAAACGGTGAAAGCTTTCAACTCTGAACGCTCTGCGAATATAGAAACAGAGAGGAAGTTCGTCAGGCTCCAGCGTAGCCTTTTCAAAAATGGAGTACTCAATAACATATCTGGCTCGCTCTCTGGCTTCATATCTTCTGTGGGTGGCATCGCCATTCTCTGGGTGGGTGCTGTTTCCGTTATTCGTGGCAATATGACCATTGGGCAGCTTCTCACATTCAATGCGTTGCTGGTCTATTTTCTCAATCCTGTGAAGAACCTCATAAACCTCCAACCCATGCTCCAGACGGCGATGGTCGCCTCGGACAGGCTGGGCGAGATTCTAGACTTAGAGCCAGAAAAGGGTGAGAGTGAAGACAAGAAGATTACACCTGCGTCTCTCCATGCTCCTATATCAATAAAAGAGCTGGACTTCAGATACGGCACCAGGCAGCTTGTCTTGGAAGGTATCGATCTCGACATAAAGGCAGGGGAAAAGGTTGCTTTCGTGGGTGAAAGTGGCTCGGGGAAAACTACTTTGGTGAAACTGCTTTTGAACTTTTACCCTTGGGAGAAGGGCGAGATAAAAATAGGCGAATATAACATTCAAGACATCAACACGGAGTGGTTGCGGGAAAAGATTGCATATATTTCCCAGGACATATTCCTCTTTAGCGGTACGATTTATGACAACTTGACATTGGGGCTGTCCGATCCGACGATGGAAGATGTCGTCAGGGTGGCTACCATGACCCAATCCCACGACTTCATCAATGCCATGCCACTACGCTACGAGACCATGCTGGAGGAGAACGGAGCTAATCTCTCAGGAGGACAGAAGCAGCGTTTGGCGATAACAAGGGCACTTTTGAAAAACCCTGACATCCTCATTATGGACGAGGCGACCAGCAACCTTGATAGTATCACGGAAAAGGCAATCAGCCGCATGATTGACGAGCAGACTAGTGGAATTACAACCATCGTCATTGCCCATCGTCTGAGTACAATCATGCGTTGTGATAGGATATATATCATGGACAAAGGCTCCATCGCTGAAAGCGGGACTCACGACGAGCTTATGGCTCTCGAAGGTCGGTATTATCGTTTTTGGATGGAGCAGCTCCCCGAATCCCAAAGTGAAGTCCAGGGGGTGCAAGTAATATGAGAAGGGAAGACACGCTGGAGCTAAAGTACATGAGCGACAGCCGTGAGGTACTTGCCGAACGACCTCACAGGTCAATATCATGGTTCATATATTTGCTCATAACCCTCATTGCTACTGCTTTGATCTGGGCTTTTGTTGGAGAAATCGATTATTATGTCAGCGCGGTGGGGAGTGTCAGGCCCAACGAACCCATCAGCACCATACGAAACTCATATACCGGCAGGGTTGCCGAATCCTTCCTCGAAGAAGGAATCCGTGTGGAGAGTGGAGCATTGCTCTTTCGCATAGATGCTCAGATGCAGGCAAATGTGGAAAAGACTTTGAGTGAGCAATACGATACTTTAAGCACCCATATAGCCTGCTTGGAAAAACTCAGGGAGAGTATTACTTCGGAAACCAATTTGTTTAACTTGGATTTGCTTGGGGAATCTGAATACTACTTCAGATATGAAAAATATATAACCGACAGAGACTTGGCTCTGGAGCAACTAAGGCACGCTAATATGGATTTCCAACGGATTTTACGAGATGCTAATGTTGCATTGGGAAATGCTGGTACTGATAGAGGTCGATATGCATCTCATCTCCAGAGCTGGAATCTTTTGAAAGATTCGATTGCCCAAGGGAGCTGCCTTGTTCCCGAGTCAAGCGGGGAGCAGTATAGCAGATATTTGGACTACTCTATGAATATGCAGCGTTTCGGTAGCGTCATCGAACAGTTGGAACAATCATATGAACGCTCCGAGATATTGTATTACGAAGGTGCAATCTCCGCTAGGGAAATGGAAGCTGCTAAATTCGATTTGGAATCCGCATTAATCGACCGTGACAGATACGAAGCGGAAACCATCGTGAATATAGAGCAAAACATCAGGAGCTTAGAGAATGCGATAGGCGACCTCGATGGCAGGTCTCGAACTGCCAGTGCTACCATCGCTGCTTTTTCCGATATGGGTTATGATGAAGCACTCCTTGCGGAAAAACATAAGCTGGATGCTCTGACCGCTGCCTCGGATGGTATATTTAGCTTGCAAAACAGCTTGAATGCGATATATCGAGATTTAGTTCAAATTAGGCAGTCCATATCTGACTCCAATGTTTATGCTCCCATTGACGGAGTGCTGAACCTTTATACGGAGCTGACTGCTGGAGATTATATTCAAGCGGGGATGGAGATAGCCACCATTGTCCCCGATGCCGACGGTACAATGAAGGTTTCCCTTGCGATTCTCAATGCTGATATAGCGGAGATACAAATTGGGCAAGAAGTCCGATATCGTTTTCCGGCATTGCCACATAACGAATACGGCGAAATCAGGGGGCAGATTACGATGATATCTTCCGATGCTCGATATGACGGCTCGGGGAACAGCTATTATCTGGTTGAGGGGGAGCTGTATGGCTTCACTTTAGTTGGTCGTAATGGTGTGGAAGAGCAGATTAGGGTTGGGATGGTCGCAGAGGCTAGGGTGGTTACCAAGACGCTGAAGATTATTTATTGGGTGCTGGATAAGTTGAATTTTCTTGATGAGTAGTTTGCGGTGTGTATGGTGTCATTGCGTCGATTGAGAGATTGCGTAGGCTGGCGGCGCGTCAGGGATGCCGCGCCCTACGAAGGGTGTTTTAGGGGTGCTGTGTCATATGGATATGGGGGGTTTTCAATGGTGAAAAATGGTTCGAGAGCTTTAAAAAAGACAATTTGCTATGCGTTGCTTGTGGTGGTGTTTACTGGAGTATCTTTGATTGTGTATGCGACTGATGATGTTTCTGGTGTAGAGTTAGAGGTTCTTGCAAATGATGTTTTGTTAGAGCAGGATGACAATGACAATGATGAGCTGGATAGTGGGTTGGGTTTGGAGGAGCTATTTCCACTCATGTCTCCACCTGTGTCCATTGCTGTATTGGAAACTGAGGATAAGTTACTGGAGGCACAGGAGGGGGAATACCGTAGCCAATTGGATGAGCTGGAGCAGCAGATGCGCAGGTATGATGATGCAATCGACGGGCTCTCTGGGCAAAGTAGCTATTTAACAGCCCAAAGGGATTCTGTGAGAGCGCAAATGGATGAATATGCTCGACATATAAGGCTCTTGGAAGGACAGCTCAACAACCTTCCAGAGGAGACTGAGGAAAACTCAGAGCAACTGGCAGAAATACGTGCCGAGATTGGTATCCAACTGGATGCCTACAGGAGGGCTATGCAGACCCTTTCGGCACAATATGGTTATTTCGACAACCAGCTCATGTCTGTTCCTGGTCAGCGTTCTGACTATGAGCAGCAGCTTTCAAGCATGGAGGCTCAGCGAATAGCCTTAGCGAATCAAGTGCGCTCAATAGCCGACCGTAGAGCAATCATCGCCGACAAAATTGATAAAGCCACTAAGACAGCGGAATACGAGCTGCAAAGGGTTTATTTTAATACTTTTTTGGCTATTGAGGGAGCTAGTCTCCTTGCTTCGCGTTTGGAACTTCTGGAAATGGAGCTGCGTATTGAATCGGCAAAGCTAGCACTCCGTGTACCGGAAACGACCCAAGCTGCTGTGGATGCGCTGGAGCTTTCTTATTTTGCACTCTCTGAACAGCTTGATGCGGCAAAAGCGCAGGCTTCGCTCCTTGAACGTAGTTTAATTAATATGCTTGATAGTAAGAATGTTTCCATAGACTTTTCAACTCCTGTACCTGTTCTTGAAAAACCTGAGCATTCCCTCGATGAACTTGCTGCTTGGCTTTTAGCTAGAAATACGACTATTAAAGAATACGATGCACAAATCGCAACCTATGAAAAGCTAATCAGCGACTTGGAAAGGGCTCTGGGTTCGAACAGTTCTTTATACAAGCTTAGGAAAGCTGAGCTTGATTATGCCGTCGCTCAAAGGGCTGAATATGCCGATGGTTTGGAAAAACACGCTGCCAACAGGTATGCCGCCTTTTATTCATCAGAGCAGAATTATGTCACTGTTATGGCGAATCACCAAGCTTTGCAGTTGCGTCTTTCTGTTGCAGAAGCGTATTTCAAAGTTGGTGATATTAGTAGGTATGAGTTGCTCGCTGAGCGTTATTCCTTTGCACAAGCAGCATATGAGGCGGATGTCGCTGCTGTGGGGAAATGTCTAATCCTTGCTGAATTGTCTTTGATGGCATTGGGGATATTGGTGCAGTGAGGTTTTATCATTAGAGAGATTGATATTATTCCCTTTTGTAGAGTGTTTCGTTTTTAATGCATCTATTGGGGGATTGTGTAGGCTTGCGGCGCGTCAGGGATGCCGCGCCCTACGGATATTTTTGAAGATAGATGCGTCGATTGGGAATGCAGTCTCATATAAAAATATCAAATATCACAAAACTTTTGCTTGCTTTTTGTTGTGGGTTGTGGTATTTTTCTTATTGCGTTTATTTTGCATTTTGCTTTTTAGTAGGGCGGTCCGCTGTCATTTTAATGTATTTACATTGTGGCATGAACGTCGATGGGGAAGGAGGAAAGCAGCAATGGATTTAGTAAAAGCGCTCAGCGAACAATATATGAAACCTGAACTGCCACCTATGAATGTTGGCGATACCGTTAGGGTCACAGTGCGAATCAAAGAGGGTAACAGGGAGAGAAACCAGGCTTTTGAAGGCACTATTATCGCCAAAAAGCATGGCGGTATAAACCAGACCATCACCGTTAGACGTATCTCGTATAATATAGGATGCGAAAAGGTATTCCCTGTACATTCACCGTCTATTGTCTCCGTCGAGACAGTAAGGCGAGGCAAAGTGAGAAGAGCAAAGCTTTATTACCTAAGGGATAGAGTTGGTAAAAAGGCAAAAGTCAAAGAGAGACTTGGCAACAACTAATGTACTTAAAAGGGAGGGAAACCCTCCTTTTTTTGTTGCTTTTTTTGTCTATACTCTGTAAAATAGAAGTAAGAACGCAAGTGGAGCATATTATATCCACCATTATATATTTTGGAGCTTTGGATTCATATGAACGACAGCCAAACAAATGAAAACGAAAAAGAAAATGAAAGCGAAGAAGCTAAGTCTTTCGATTCAGTGGAAAGTGTAGAAACTACTGAGTTTGCTAAACTCGAAAATGATGACTATGATGATTTAGAAAATGACGATAGCGAAGACGATGTCATGAGTATAATCGACACAAATCCAGATGGCCAGGGTAGCGATAAAAACAAGACTACCATGGATTTGTACGATTGGATGCAATGTTTTGTTTCGGCTATCCTATGTGGAATATTCATTTTTGTCTTCATCGGCAGGACAATCGGCGTGGAAGGACACTCCATGCTTGATACCCTCCATTGGAATGATAGAGTTATAATGCTCAGTCTCTTTTATACGCCAAAGAATGGAGACATCATCATTTTCCGCGCTCCAACTGACTATTATGGAACGACTCCGTTGGTGAAGCGAGTCATCGCCACCGAGGGACAAACTGTTGATATTAACTTTGAAACTGGTGAAGTTTTTGTTGATGGGCAAGTGCTGGACGAATCCTCATATATTAATGAAATAACTCGTAGCAGAATGAATTTCACAGGCGAGGTCACAGTACCTCCTGGTCATGTCTTCGTTATGGGAGACAATCGTAACAATTCTGCAGACAGCCGAGATGCTCGAATAGGCATGGTGGACACACGTTATATATTGGGTAAGGTTGTGTTTTTACTCGTTCCTGGGCAAGATCAATATACTCCCAGAGATTGGCGACGGATGGGTTTAATTAGATAATATTGCCCTTTTGGTGAAAAATATGAGTGAAAAAATGAACATACAGTGGTTTCCGGGTCACATGACAAAGGCAAGACGTATGATTGTCGATAGCATGAAAATCGTTGATGCTGTTTGTGAAATTGTTGATGCTCGCATTCCATATTCCAGCCGAAATCCTGATTTGGACGACATGACCGGAAACAAACCTCGTATTATTGCCTTAAATAGGGTAGACCAAGCAGACCCGGAGGCTACAAAAGAGTGGTATGATTATTTCATTTCATGTGGATATGCTGTCATAGAAACAGACAGCAAAAGTGGAAAAGGTATAAATAACTTTTCAAAGGCTGTTCGAGAATTACTTGCTGAACGAATTTCATACTATATCTCCAAAGGACAAAAGGGAAGGCAGCTTAGGGTGATGGTGGTTGGAATTCCCAATGTGGGCAAGTCATCATTCATAAACAGAGTGGCGAAACGAAAAGCGACTCAAACATCGGATAGACCTGGGGTTACCAGGGGACAGCAATGGATTAATGTGGACAATAGCTTGGAGCTCTTTGACACACCAGGCATTTTATGGCCTAGATTCGAAGATCAAACCGTTGCAGAAAACCTTGCCTTCACAGGTGCTATCCGAGATGCAATAATGGACACCGAGACCCTGGCAGCTAATCTTATGGTTCGTATGGTGGAATTTTATCCCGAGCGTCTTCTGGAGCGATATAAAATCGAAGCAAATCCCGAAAAAAACGGCTTTGAGCTTTTGGAAGAAGCAGCTAAAAAACGAAGCTTTCTTTTGCCAGGAGGGGAGTATGATATAAACCGAATGGCTGTGATTTTTTTAGACGAGTTTCGTGGAGGAAAGCTGGGTAGAGTCACTTTGGAATATGTAAATACACAGCGAGATGTGGTTGATGTATTGTCTGTTTAATAGCTGGACATGGTTTGCGGAGTGGAATCCTTGATATGCTGCAGGGCTTGTATAGTTTCCTAATCGGCGATGCGGCGCGTCTGGGAAGCCGCGCCCTACGAAGTGGCTTGTATGTTTTCTTTTTTTGAACGTATTGCTAAATTGGATTGTTGAATTATTTATCTTAGGCTTGGGGTTTTATGGATTTATGGTGTTTGGAGCGAGAGGCGAGAGCTTCTGGGCACACTATTGTTTGTGGTGTCGATGAGGCGGGGCGGGGTCCTTTGGCTGGTCCTGTTTATGCGGCTGCTGTCATATTACCCTTTGGTTTAACACTTGATAAGCTGGATGATTCAAAAAAACTCTCAGAAAAGACCAGGGAAAGTCTATTTGATGAAATAATTTCAAAAGCATTGGCATATGGCATAGCTTATGCAGATCACATTGAGGTGGATGAGCATAATATACTAAATGCCACATATTTAGCCATGAATCGCGCAATGGAAAAGCTTTCAATGGAGTTTGATTTAGCTTTGATTGACGGAAACCGCAATCAAGGAATTACATATAATTCAAAATGCGTCATTGGTGGAGATGGGTTATCGGCTTCCATTGCTGCTGCATCGATTCTTGCTAAGGTTAGCAGAGATAGAGTGATGATTGAATACTCAAAACTCCATCCCGAATATGGTTTTGAACGACATAAAGGATATGGTACAAAAGCTCATATAAATGCGCTTCAGGAACACGGTCCTTGCGAAATACATCGTAAGACATTTTTAAGTAGGATCCTATGAAACTATATATATATACCCAAGGGGGTTTTTAACACAATGACTACAGTAGAGCGAGGTAAGCTTGGTGAGTCCATAGCCCTTAGGTTTCTCAATGGGAAGGATTATGTCACAGTTGCCACAGGTTGGCGCTCTCGCTTTGGAGAAATTGACCTAATCGTGAGAAACCGCGATTTTTTGGTTTTTGTGGAAGTAAAACTTAGGAAAAATGCCAATTTCGTCCACGCACGGGAATATGTGGGTAAAACAAAACAACGAAAAATAAAAGCAACAGCAAATAATTGGTTATCATTTCACCATACCAAGCTACAGCCAAGATTCGATGTTATCGAAGTATATATGGAAAACGAAAACTCCACACCGCAGATTGTACATATTGAAAACGCTTTTTAGGCTTAGCTGGTTTTTGTTGAGGTGTTTTGGTGCGTTGAAGGGGTTGCGGGGGATGCTTACAGCGCGTCAGGGATGCCGCGCCCTGCGAAAGCCGCGCCCTGCAGGAGCTACGCTTTGCATGAGCTGCGTTCTACAGAAGCTGAGTACTACTTAGGATGTTATATGAACTATTGATTTATATCTAATATAAAACGGGGGTGGGCATATGTTATATGTCAGTACTAGGGGTGGCGGTGAAAAGCTGCTTTCTTCTGAGGCAATTATCAAGGGCTTGTCCGATGACGGCGGGCTTTATGTGCCTGAGCATTTTCCACAAATTACGCTGGATGTGATAAATCTATTGGCAGCAAAACCCTATAGCCAACGTGCGGCGTACATATTGGGGGTTTATTTAGGCGATTTTACTCCAGAGGAGCTTGAAAGTCAGACGGATGCGGCTTACAATTCAGGTGGCTTTGCAGTTCCAGAGGTCGCACCCCTTCGTAAAGTCTCCGATGATACGTTTTTTTTAGAATTATGGCATGGTCCCACCAGCGCATTTAAAGATATGGCTCTTCAAATCCTTCCTAGACTGCTGACATCATCACTACGAAAGACAAACGAAAGTAAAGAGGTTTGCATACTTGTGGCAACGTCGGGAGATACTGGAAAGGCTGCTCTTGAAGGATTCAGAGATGTCCCAGGAACTAGAGTAATGGTCTTTTACCCCAGAGACGGTGTGTCCGATGTGCAAAAACTGCAAATGACCTCCCAACAAGGTAGCAACGTAAATGTAGTTGCTGTTGAAGGAAATTTCGATGATGCACAAAATGGTGTCAAAGAAATTTTCACTGATGAATTTTTAAAAGAGTGGGCAAGGGAGAAAGGTTTTTTCCTTTCCTCTGCAAACTCCATCAATTGGGGACGTTTGGTCCCGCAAATTGCATATTATGTTTCTGCGTACTGCGATTTGTTAAATAGCAAAGAAATCCAACTAGGGGATAAAATCGATTTTTGTGTTCCCACCGGTAACTTCGGAAATATATTGGCTGCTTATTATGCTCTGAGGATGGGGCTTCCCATTAATAGACTCATTTTAGCATCTAACCAAAATGATGTCCTTTCTGATTTTATTAATACAGGTGTATACGATCGAAACAGACAGTTTTATACCACAGTTTCTCCTTCGATGGATAT
The DNA here is from genome assembly GCA_009777775.1 of Oscillospiraceae bacterium. Taxonomy (GTDB): domain Bacteria; phylum Bacillota; class Clostridia; order Oscillospirales; family Oscillospiraceae; genus WRMH01. The sequence continues at coordinate 210,231 of WRLE01000001.1, read as the reverse complement.
TCTCATTTCCAGCAACTTGGAAAGGCTATTATTTGAATTATCTGGCAAAAACGGCGAGATTGTATCAGGTTTAATGTCTGAGCTTTCTAAAAACGGTCGATATGAGTTGTCTTCTGATATGAGAGATGCCTTGGCAAATATATTTTCAGCAGGTCGTTGCTCTGAGGAGGAAACACTTGAATGTATAGCTAAAGCATTCAAAGAGCAGGACTATTTAATCGACACCCATACTGCTGTGGCATACAATGTTTTACAAAAATACAGAGATGGCAACAATCAACAGCAGCCTTGTGTTGTAGTATCAACAGCTAGCCCCTACAAATTCAGCGAAAGCGTTCTGATAGCCCTTGGGCAAGAGACAATTGGGAATGGCGCCGATTTAATTGATTCATTATTTAACTTTTCTAAGAGCCCAGTGCCTATGCCCTTATCTGGTATACGAAATGCTGTGCCAAGGTTTGAAAAATCCGTTGCAGTCGCAGATATGCAGGCAGCTGTTCGAGAGTTTTTGCAAAGTTAGGGGATGGTGGCTTTGGCTCTTTATGTAATCGGCGATTTGCATCTATCTCTAGGATCTAACAAAGCAATGGATGTTTTCGGCGGAGGTTGGGATAAATACATCGATAAAATACAAGAAGGCTTTTCCGCATTAAACTCCGATGACATATGCGTAATTTGCGGAGATATTTCTTGGGGAATGTCTTTGGAAGAGAGTCTCGCTGATTTTATATTCCTTGACAAACTACCGGGAAAAAAGATTATACTCAAAGGAAATCACGATTATTGGTGGACAACTGCATCAAAAATGAAGTCTTTTTTTGCAGCAAACGAAATCACCACCATCGATATCCTTCACAACAATGCCTTCTTTTACGATGATACTGCGATATGCGGTACCCGTGGTTGGATGCCTCAAAGCGTAAACGAAATGGAGCAAAACGCAAAAATCATCGCTAGAGAAGCATCTAGGCTTCGCACCTCATTGCTAGCTGCGGGCGACACAAAGCAAAAGTTGTGTTTTATACATTATCCTCCCAGATATCAAAGCATAATATGCTCTGATTTTATTGATATCATGAATGAATTTGGAGTAAAAAGATGCTGGTATGGACATATACATAGCCAAGGTCACAGGTTTGCGATTCAAGGTGAGGTGGAGGGTATAAACTATCAAATGGTCTCGGCGGATTATGTGAATTTCACACCAATAAATATCATTTGCAATTAGCGGACTTTTCTGGTAAAATATCAGGTGATGCCTAGCTTAATTATCTGGAGGAGATACTATTGTTAATCAAAAGCAGCGAGAAAAAAGAAAACAACATGGTTGAGCTTATTGTTGAAGTAAGCAACGAAGAATTTGACACAGCAATCAATGATACCTACAAAAAAAAGAGAAGCAGCATCTCGATACCTGGTTTTCGCAAGGGCAAGGCTCCAAGGAAAATAGTGGAAGCGATGTATGGTAAATCCATATTTCATAGTGATGCCTTGGACATCATCGTTCCCGATGTGTTGGAGTTTGCTTTGGGTGAAACCGATTTACGTCTAGTTGGCTACCCCCAAGTCACTGATGTTGACATTAAGGATGATGGGGGGCTTGATGTGAGCATCGATGTCGCCGAATACCCTGAGGTTACCTTGGCTGAGTACAGAGGCTTATCCGCTGTAAAACAGCCGGTCCTAATAGAAGAATGGGAAGTCGATGAGGAAATTGAAGCTGTCAGGTTGCGAAATGCTAGAAGCGAAAAGGTCGAAAGACCTGCCATTATCGGCGATACTGTGGTAATTGATTTTGAAGGTTTCATCGATGAGATTGCTTTTGAAAACGGAAAAGCGGAGGACTACCCCTTGCTTTTGGGTTCAAACAATTTTATACCTGGTTTTGAGGAAAAGCTATTGGGAATGGTTCCAGATGAAGAGCGTGATTTAGATCTCGTATTCCCTGAAGATTACTCCGAGGAGCTTGCTGGGAAGGATGTCCTTTTCAAAGTGAAGCTCAAAGAATTAAGGGAGCAAATTTTACCCGACATCGACGATGAGTTTGCAAAGGATATTTCCGAATTCGATACCATGGAGGAATATAAAACCAGCATTAGAGAAAGGCTCAACACCGCAAGACAGTCCCAATCGGATGCTGATTTTGAAAACTCATTGTTGGAACAATTGATTGAGTCCATGGAAGCCGACATCCCCGAAGTGATGATTGAGCTACAATTGGAAAATGCCACCAATAATTTCGCCAGGCAAATAGCTTCTTACGGTATGGATCCAGCCACTTATCTCCAAATGACTGGCACAAATGCCGATGATTTGATTGCCAATTTGCGCGTTTCCAGCGAAAAGCAAGTAAAAACCATGCTTGCTCTCAACAAAATCGTGGAACTGGAAGGCATCGAAGTCACTGAAGAAGACATCGAAAGCGAATATGAGCAAACAGCAGAAAGCTATAATATGGAAGTGGACAAGCTAAAAGAAACCCTTTCCTCTGAATCTCTCACCGATGATCTAAAAATGAAACGCGCTGCTAAAATCATCATCGACAGTGCAATAGCTTTAGACCCTCCCGAGCCTTCCGATGAGGTTTTAGAAGACGAGGCTGAGGCGGAAATTTTGACAATAGAAGATTCTCCAGAGCAGGAGAAGAAAACAAGCACAAGGAAAAGAGCAACAGTTAAAAAATCCGAAGCCACAGACGAGGTTGACGATAGCGAGAAAAAATCCACAAAATCGAGCAGCACAAAGGCAAAAGCCACCAGCGAAAAAGCTAGCACTGCAAAGGCGAGTTCAAAAGCAAGTACCGCCAAAGCAAGCACCACCAAAGCTAGCACTGCGAAAGCTAGCTCTAGCACAGCTAAAACTGCAACTAGGACATCAAGGGCAAAAGCCGACACAAAGGATACTGACAATGTAGCGGTGGAAGAAATCGCCGAAAAAGCTCCTGCAAGCCGTAGAAGCCGAAAGGCAAAGGACGAAGATGCCACTTGATACATGGTAAATAACAAATCGTAACCCTATTTAAAATAGCTTCGCAGCAGTACTCAATAATTGGGTACCCATGTGATTCATATTATAATACAACATTTTTTATTTAAGGAGACATAGACATGAATCTGATCCCATATGTAGTAGAACAGACATCCCGCGGCGAGCGGTCATACGATATTTTTTCCAGATTGCTCAACGATCGCATCGTTTTCATAGGAGATGCCATTGACGACACGACAGCCAGCATAGTGGTTGCCCAATTGCTTTATTTGGAGTCCCAAGATCCGGACAAAGATATTCAAATGTATATCAATAGCCCAGGCGGAACTGTCACCTCCGGTTTAGCTATTTACGACACAATGCAATATATCAAAGCCGACGTTTCCACCATTTGTATCGGTCTGGCTGCAAGCATGGGTGCATTTTTGCTTTCCTCCGGCGCAAAGGGAAAACGTATAGCGCTTCCCAATGCTGACATTATGATTCACCAGCCCTCAGGAGGTTTTAGTGGACAAGCCACGGACATCCAAATCCATGCTGAAAAAATCTTGAAAACCAAAGAAAGACTCAACACGATACTGTCTGAAAACACTGGAAAATCCGTTGAAGAAATCAGGCAAGCTTCAGAGCGCGATAATTATATGACACCTCTTGAAGCTGTGGAATTCGGTCTTATCGATAATGTTATCAGTAAACGCTAATAAATAATATACAGCTAGACTGGCTGCTGACATTATTGCCTGAGCAGCCAGTCATTATCCCATCGGAAGTTAATACTTTTACGATGGGACTACACCAATCTCATTGGGATAGGGGATTATAATGGCAAAATTTGAAAATAAAATACGTTGCAGCTTTTGTGGCAAAGCTCAAGACGAAGTAGAACAAATGATAACAGGTCGAGGTTCATCGTGTATATGTAACGAATGTGTCATGGCTTGTCTTGAAATTCTCGGTTCTGATTTGTTACCCTTCCGCCCACCTGTCTATGAGCGTTCGGAAATGAGCATTGATTTTGGGCGTTTGCCAAAACCTGCAGACATTCGAGCAATTTTAGATGATTATGTCATCGGTCAAGTTGATGCAAAAATTGCACTGTCGGTCGCTGTATATAATCATTATAAACGATTATTGCATTTGGAAAGCAATGACACCGAATTGCAAAAAAGCAATATATTGCTTATAGGTCCCACCGGTAGCGGAAAAACCCTCTTCGCCCAAACCCTAGCAAGGACATTGAAAGTTCCATTTGCCATTGCAGACGCAACAACTCTCACTGAAGCAGGCTATGTGGGAGACGATGTGGAAAACATCCTGCTTCGGCTATTACAAGCAGCCGACTATGATGTTGCAAACGCAGAGCGTGGAATCATATATGTGGACGAAATCGATAAAATAACTCGGAAGAGCGAGAACACATCCATTACCCGGGATGTTTCCGGCGAGGGTGTTCAGCAGGCTCTTTTGAAAATCCTTGAAGGCACGGTGGCAAGTGTTCCACCCCAGGGTGGTCGAAAACACCCACACCAAGAATTCATAAGCATAAATACCACCAACATTCTATTCATATTGGGAGGCGCTTTTGAAGGAATAGATAAAATCATCGAAAATAGGATGGATAAAAAAGGCATCGGCTTCGGTGCTGAAATCAAAAGCAAACACGAAAAAAACGTTGGGCTTTTATTAAAAGATATTCAACCCCATGATTTGTTGAAGTTTGGTCTTATTCCCGAGCTAGTGGGTCGTATGCCCATAATCGCATCCCTAGAAACTCTTTCCCGAGACGATATGATTAGGATTCTCACCGAACCGAAGAACTCTCTCATCCGCCAATACACCACATTGCTGGCATATGACAAGGTTAAATTGGAATTTACACCTGGGGCTCTAGAAGCCGTTGCAGATAAAGCTATTGAAATGGAAATCGGAGCCAGGGGCTTACGAAGCATAATGGAAAAAACAATGCTTCAAATAATGTACGAAATTCCTTCCGACAGAAGGATTGAGAAAGTTACCATAACCGAAGAATGTGTATTGGAGATGAAGCCGCCCGTTTTGACAAGGCGGAACAAACCTCAAATTGACCCAGATGTGATTACTGCCAGCTAATCACTCCTATATAATATGGAGATATTAAATGAGCGAAAACGATGTTCATGATAACAAAAACACAGAAACCTTACCCCTTTTAGCCCTTCGAGGACTATCAGTTTTTCCCCATATGCTGCTAAATTTCGATGTGGAGAGGACAATTTCCACCAGAGCTTTGGAATCAGCACTTAATGGCGATAAAAAGATTTTTTTATTAACCCAAAAAGACATTAACAAAGAGACTCCCACAAAACGTGATTTGTATGATATTGGCACTATATCCTATGTGAAGCAAGTGTTAAAAATACCCAACGGCGGCATGAAAGTGCTTGTGGAAGGCATGGAGCGCGCTCGACTTATCTCCATGACTCCCGAAGGCCGGTTTTTAGTTGCCACTGTAGAGCCGATTGTGGATAAGGAAATAAGCAAAAATACCGCAAAAATCGAGGCTTTATCACGTAAATGTGCTGAGTTGTTCGACAATTACGCTTCCCTGGCAACAGGTATATCAAGGGAGACGGTTGCTAGCCTCTATACATACACGGAACCGGGGAGAATTGCAGACTATATTGCTCAAAACTCATACCTGAAACCTAATGTGAAACAGCAGCTATTGGAAACGCTCTCTCCAACAAAACGCTTGGAGCTTCTGTGCGACTTTCTTTCAAGGGAAATTGAAGTGCTTTCCATCGAGCGGCAAATCGATTCTAAGTTGCGAATGCGTTTAGAGAGCAATCATAGAGAACGCGTCCTTAGAGAGCAGCTACGGATAATTCAAGCTGAATTGGGTGGTGTAGCAGCTCGCAACGAGGACATGAGCGAAACCGAAGAATACAGAAATCGTATCCTTGCCCTCAAACTTCAAGAGGACACTGAGGTGAAAATACTCAAGGAAGTGGATAAGCTGGAAAAACAAAGTTCTGGTTCCGCCGAGTCCGCTGTAATCCGCAATTATCTTGATGTTTGCTTGGAGCTTCCTTGGAACAAAACCACAAAAGAACGTATCGACATAGCTCTGGCGCGAAAAATCCTGGATGATGACCATTTTGGTCTAGACAAGGTAAAAGAGAGAATCTTGGAGTTTTTGTCTGTCAGGCAACAATCGCCAAATATAAAAGGGGCAATCATTTGTTTGGTGGGTCCCCCTGGAGTTGGAAAGACTTCCGTTGCCATCAGTGTAGCAAGGGCTTTAAACCGCAAGCTTGCTCGTTTGGCATTGGGCGGTGTTCATGACGAAGCAGAAATTCGTGGACATAGAAAGACATACATAGGAGCCATGCCTGGTAGAATCATCGCAGCCCTTAGACAAGCAGGTAGCCGTAATCCCCTGATGCTTCTTGACGAAATCGACAAACTGGGTCAAGACTATAGGGGAGACCCAGCTTCAGCCCTCCTTGAAGCCTTGGACCCCGAACAAAACGCCACTTTTCGCGATAATTATATGGAAGTTCCCTTCGATCTTTCGGAAGTTATGTTCATTACTACTGCAAACACCACATCCACCATTCCTCGTCCGCTTCTTGACAGGATGGAAGTCATAGAACTGAGCAGCTATACGGACATGGAAAAGCTGGAAATCGCCAAGCGGCATTTAATCCCCAAACAGCGCAAAAAGCATGGAATTAATGGTCGTCAGTTGAAATTCAAAGACGATGCGCTTTTGGCAATGATTTCTGGGTATACAAGGGAATCGGGTGTTCGTATACTGGAGCGAGAAATAGCCACAGTATGTAGAAAAACCACCACAAAACTGGCAAGCAAAGAGCTAAAATCCATTGTAGTCGATATAAACAACCTAGAGAGTTTTCTGGGTATACGAAAATATATTCCAGAAACCCTTTCACTGGGGGCGGAAGTTGGTCTTGTAAATGGTCTTGCTTGGACATCCACAGGCGGATCTGTACTTGAAGTAGAGGTCAATGTCCTACCTGGAACGGGTAAGCTCGAGCTAACAGGTAATATGGGCGAAGTGATGAAAGAATCCGCCCAAGCAGCAGTATCATATATTAGGAGCAGAGCTGATAAACTAGATATAGACCCTGGTTTTTACAAAAGCTGCGATATTCATATCCATTTCCCAGAGGGTGCAATTCCAAAGGATGGTCCTTCTGCTGGAATCACAATGTGTATAGCTGTCATATCTGCCCTTACAAAAACCCCAGTAAGGCGTGATATAGCCATGACCGGCGAAATCACTCTAAGGGGTAGAATCATGCGCATCGGTGGCTTGAAGGAAAAAACAATGGCTGCCATGCGAGCTGGTGTGAATACTGTTATTATTCCTGCTGAAAATGAACCCGATCTTGAAGAAATCGACCAAACTGTCAGAGCTGCCCTCAATTTCATCACAACGGATAATGTTGACGGTATACTAGATGTTGTATTTGATTTTACTGTGGCAAATGAAGACGAATCTCCATCTCCCATTGACACAGAAATCGTAGAAGATGATGATGTACCTGTTTCTGCAAATGTATCAATAATCCAGTAGGGAGCTTGTAAACATTTAAAAATCAGGTAAAAATAAAGTTTACTTTGTTGGTGCTGCATATGAACATTCATAATGTAGAATTTATAAAATCCGCGGCAGCCTCGCGCGAGTTTATCATTGACGGGCTGCCGCAAATAGTGTTCTCGGGAAAATCCAATGTGGGAAAGTCTTCGGTAATAAACAAGCTTCTCAATAGAAAAAACTTTGCCAGGGTCAGTAATACCCCAGGCAAGACTGTTCATGTCAATTATTTTTGCATCGACAATATTGCTTATTTTGTTGATTTGCCTGGTTATGGATATGCGAAGGTTTCTAAGACTGAGAAGGGCAGATGGGCCGTGCTAATGGAGTCCTTCTTTTCCACAGCAGATCATATTAGTCTGGGTGTCATGATTGTCGATTCTCGACATAAACCCACAGCAGATGATGTGACCATGGCAAATTGGTTCATGGCAACAAACTGTCCCCTCATTGTTTTAGCAAATAAAATAGATAAGGTGAAAAAAAGCGAAATTTCAAAAAATTTACTTCAAATAAGAGAAACACTTAATTTGCCCGATGAGATTGAAATTCTCCCTTTTTCAGCAGAAAAAGGAACAAACAAAGAAATCCTATTAGAAATGGTCACAGCCATAGCACATCAGTAATCTTTGCTGATTATATAATCCCTGCTACTCTGTGGCACAAAGGCGATATGGATAATTTAGTAACTGCTCGAAACTATTTTTTTGATGCAATGAAATCAATAATTCCTGCTCTTTTTTGTATTACTCTTCACGAGCTTGCCCACGGTTTCATTGCATATCGTTTGGGAGACAATACAGCAAAGGACAGGGGAAGGCTCAGCTTGAACCCACTCCGACATATTGATCCCATTGGCTTTCTATTCATGCTTGTTTTTAAATTTGGCTGGGCAAAGGCTGTCCCAGTAAATATGAGAAACTTCAAAAAGCCAAAACGGGACATGGCAATCACCGCACTGGCTGGACCAGTTATGAACTTTATATTGGCAGCTATTGTAATGTTCATCATGGGTCTGCTATACGTTCGACTGCTTGCTCCTGGAGGTAATTATGAGAGAACTCGATATGTAATATTGGAAATGCTTGATCGAACGGCAGTTCTCAGTCTTTCCCTTGCTGTTTTCAATTTACTTCCTTTTCCACCTCTAGATGGCTCGAAAATTGTCTTTTCCTTGCTATCTCAAGATAAGTATGCTATTTTGATGCGTTATGAGAGATTTGGTTTTCTCTTTCTCTTACTGTTTGTACGCTCTAGTATATTCGACGTCACTTTTCGCGCAATGGTGGAAGCTGTCTTAATGAAATTTTATTCTATTGCAATTTATGCAATTAATTTAGTGCTTCGTGTTTTAAATTAGCTAGTAAATAAATCTACAGGGAAAACGGAGTTGTACCGATGGAGGTTCCAGTTTATAGGCTTGAAGGCGTGGTAAAATCAAAGTCCGATATGTCTGATTTTGAAGGTCCTCTCACCTTAATATTAACTCTTCTTAGTAGAAATAGAATCGAAATTAGAGACATCAGCATATCTCTCATATTGGAGCAATATTTGGAGCATTTAGGCACCATGACCGAAAAGGACTTGGAAACAGCAAGCGAATTTGTGGCTATGGCATCCCATTTGGCTTACATTAAGACCAGGATGCTCCTTTCCTCAGACGAAGAAATATCGGAAATCGATGAATTGATATCCTCTTTGGAAAGGTTGCAAAGGGGTGAGGAGTATGTACAAATAAAGGATGCAGCCCTTGCATTATCAGAAATGTATACCCGTGGTGCTGCGCTCATAGCTTCTCCACCAGAATATTTGCCAGATCCGAAGCAACTGGGATATGTCCATGTGGGCAACGAGCTATTATCTGCCATGGTAAATTTGATAAATAGAGAAGGGGCATATTTGCGAAGTATCAATGAATCTACTGATGTATATCCCCAAAGGGAAGAGTATGCCATACCCGACAAAATCTCCCATGTACTTCAAAGGTTGAAAACACATAGCCATGTCAGCCTGGCGACATTGTTTAAGGAGAGCCGAAACAGATCGGAACTCATCGCTACCCTTGTGGCAATATTGGAGCTTTGTAGAGTTGGAAGCGTATTTTTAACTGGTGAACAATCAGATGTCTATGTTTCTTTGACAGTAGCTGATTGTAATAATACATTGAGCGATTTTTAAAGAGGTTGGCATAAATGGAAGCTAATGAATTGGAAAGCATTATTGAGAGCATTCTCTTTGCATCTGGGGAACCCGTTGCCATTGCTCGAATCGCTGCTGTATTAGGTTTAAGTGATTTTGATATTGATTCTGCAGCAAATAGATTACGAGATCGGTACAGCTTCGAGAGACGAGGCATCAGACTTGTAAAACTAAACAATGAAATACAGCTTTGTTCATCTTCTGAATACGCTGATTATATAAGGCTTACCCTGGAAACTAGAAAACCTCCCAGCCTTTCCCAACCAGCCATGGAAGTCTTGGCAATTGTCGCTTACTTTCAACCAGTTACAAGGGCATATATAGAACAAATTCGAGCAGTTGACAGCTCCTATACGGTTTCTCTACTCCAAGACAGAAAACTTATAGAATCCAGAGGGAGACTGGCGGTACCAGGTCGCCCCATACTTTATGGTACTACTGTTACTTTTTTAAGGACATTTGGTCTCGAATCCTTGGATGATTTACCCCAGCTACCTGAAGTGGAGAGTACTGGCGATGAAAGGGAAAGCATCCGCAATGCTATTTCTGCTCTACAAAGGGATGATAAACCCGATGGGTTAGCATATGATGCCCAAATAGAATCAAATCCAATGGCAGACCTACTGGACGAACAATCAGCCAATTAATCTGGAGTTAAAATGACTGGATTTATCATAATTACTTCCATTATACTTGTTATTTCTTTGCTACGATTTGGTCTTTCCTTTGAATATGGCATCGATGGTTTCACAGCTGCATTCAAAGTGGGTCCACTTACTTTTTCTGTTTATCCACAAAGGGAGCGAAGTCCAAGAAGGAAAAGGATAAAAACTGAAAAAAAATCAAAAAGAGCGAAAAAGGAAAAAAAAGAATCGGTCAGAGCTTTACCTGGCAGCTTAAGCGATTTTTATGCTTTGCTCCCTGACGCAAAGAGGTTCTTAGGACGTTTTCGTCGAAAATTGCTTATTAAGACATTGATAATTCATTATGTCGCAGGAAGCCCCCTCGCAGCTGATACCGCTTTTGCCTTCGGAGCTTCAAATATTGTCTTTCACACAATTGTACCAATTTTTGAACGCTTTTTTCGTATTAAAAACAAAGACCTTCGTGCCAGTGCTGATTTTAACGCACAAAAACCCATGATATATGTAGAAGCAGCAATTTCCATAGCACTTTGGGAAATAATTTATGTAACTCTAGCCATAATCCCTCTCCTTGTTAAGATTACGAAAATGTCTAATAGCCAGACTCCGCAAAGCCAAAGTGAATAGAAAATGTTATATTATATACAACACGATTAAATTACCATGCGATGATAATTCGCAGAAAGGATGAAAAATATGGATAAGCGCCCAATAAGTGAATTAATGGAAACAACAATGCAAAAAGTCAAAGAAATGGTCGATGCCAATACTATTGTCGGAGAAGCAATTGTCACACAAGACGGCGTAACTCTCATACCGGTTTCCAAGTTGACCTTTGGATTTGCAGGAGGAGGATCAGATATTCCTAAAAAGCAAGACAGTTCAGATGCTTTTGGCGGCGGTATTGGAGCTGGAGTTAATATTATCCCCGTTGCTTTTCTAGTGGTAAAAGATGATAGTATCAAGCTGCTCCATGTTGCTCCACCTGCGGAGACAACTCTAGACAGATTAATCGAGACTGTACCAGAGGTTTTTGATAAGGTAACCGATTTCGTAAACAAGCGAAAAGAAGACAAAGACGAAGATGACGACTAGCGAGAAGTTATGGTAGAACGTGTATCGAAAATAATCTCATCATATGGACTGGCATCAAGGCGTGCAGCAGATAAAATGATTTCAGAAGGACGAGTTCAAGTAAATGGAGTAGTAATCACCCTCGGGCAGCAAGCAAATCCCGAAGAGGATTTAATAGAAATCGATGGAGCAGCTTTGGGAAAAAAACCTTCCTTATTATACATAATGCTCAATAAACCTTTGGGTTATGTCTGTACTATGAATGATGAAAAGGGAAGAAAGACAGTAATAAGCTTATTGGATGATGTCGAAGTTAGAGTATATCCCGTGGGAAGGCTTGATATAAACTCCTCTGGCTTGCTCCTTTTAACAAATGATGGTAGCTTTGCCAACCGCATGATGCACCCCTCAAACATGATAGAAAAAACCTATGAGCTAAGTGTTACAGGGGATATCAAGAGAGCGGTGCGACTTTTGAAACTACCCATGGAAATCGATAACTCAACTGTTCAAGCGATATCAGTGAAAACTATAAACTCAAACGAAAACAGCGGAATTTTACAAATCACCATCAGAGAAGGTCGCAATAGACAAATTAGAAAAATGTGCGCATTGTCTGATCTTCAAGTCCGCTCATTAAAACGAATTTCCGTTGGTGAATTGATGCTTGGTTCATTAAAAACTGGCAAATGGAGATATTTAGATAAAAATGAGTTGGAATTACTTGATAAATCGCACAATTCATAGCAGGGAGCGTTTGCAGCGTGAATGAAATCTATGATATCGTCGTTATAGGTGGTGGAGCTTCTGGGATGCTTGCTTCTGCTGTCGCAGCTCAGAAGGGCGCACGCGTTTTGCTATTGGAACGTAATGAAAAACTAGGTAGAAAACTTAACATAACTGGAAAAGGCAGATGCAACTTAACCAATGATAGCTCTGTAAGCGAAGTCCTTGATAATATAAACAGTGGACGTGATTTTCTACAAAGCGCAATAAATGGATTCACGCCCAAGGATTGCATCGAGTTCTTTGAATCCCTTGGAGTGAAGTTAAAGACAGAGAGGGGGAAACGTGTGTTCCCCGAATCCGATAAAGCTTCAGAAATAGTTGACGCTCTTAAATCGAATGCACAAAACAGCGGCGTAGAAATAAAAAAGGGAAGAGCAAATGGAGTTTTTGCCAGCGAAGAACATATAAATTATGTTTCATCAACAATTGGTCAGTACCAATGTGAAGCTGTGATTCTTGCCACAGGAGGTCTTTCGTATCCTGCAACCGGATCCACCGGAGATGGTTATACCTTTGCCAGCTCCCTTGGGCATACTGTTACACCACTTAGAGCTTCCTTAGTACCCATTGTTGCCGATGAAAATATATGTGCGAAGATGCAAGGTTTATCACTTAGAAATATAGGTTTTTCCATATACGATGATTCAAATAAGCTTATTTTCAAGGATTTCGGGGAATTGCTTTTTACACATTATGGAATGTCAGGTCCTTTGGCTTTGTCTGCCAGTGCTCATCTGGGAAATTTTGATGAAGTAACATATCGCGCTTATGTTGACTTTAAGCCTGCTCTCTCTGAGCAAACCCTCGACCAACGCTTGCTCAGGGATTTTCAAAAAAATGCCAATCGCGATTTTGTAAACGCATTGGGCGATTTGTTGAGTAGGTTATCAATAATACCAATAATAGAAAAATCCGAGATTCTACCAAGGACAAAAGTCAATTCCATCACAAGGGAACAGCGTCTCAGTTTCGTCCAATTATTGAAAGCATTTCCAATTGACATCCAGGGTACAAGACCTATCGAGGAAGCTGTCATTACCTCAGGAGGTATTGACTTAAAGGAAATAAACCCAAAAACAATGGAGTCGAAAATCATAAAAGGATTATATTTCGCAGGTGAAATTATTGATGCGGATGCATATACTGGAGGATATAATCTTCAAATAGCGTGGTCAACTGCATATGCAGCAGGAACCGCAGCAGCAAGTTCACTTAACAAACATAAAGGGGAAGACTGATATATGGAGAAACGAAGCATCGCCTTAGATGGTCCCAGCGGTGCTGGAAAAAGCACCCTTGCCAAAAGAGCAGCAGGACATTTTAACTATATTTATGTGGATACTGGAGCACTTTACCGCTGTGTTGCCCTTTATATGCTGAGAAATAACATCGATGTAAACACTCCATCAAAGGTTGAAGAAAACTTGCAAAATATTGACATTGAGCTAAGTTATGATAATAATGGTAGCCAACGGATGTTTCTAAACAGCGAGGATGTCACAGATGAAATCCGCTCCCCAGAAGTCTCCATGGCAGCCTCCGCTGTTTCCGCATTGCCTTCGGTGCGGGATTTCCTATTGTCAATGCAAAGGGAAATGGCAATAAAATATGATGTGATAATGGATGGTCGAGATATTGGCACCGTGGTACTGCCCAATGCTGGTCTAAAAATCTATTTAACTGCGACTGCTCAAGTGCGGGCTCAAAGGCGCTATGTGGAACTGGCTGAAAGAGGGGTCGATACAAGCTTTGATGAGGTTTTTAGAGATATGGTAATTCGTGATGAAAATGATACAAATCGAGAGTTTTCACCACTAAAAGCTGCTGATGATTCCATTAATCTTGATACCAGCGACATGGATTTAGAAGAAAGCTTTGACGCTTTAATTAGAATAATCTCCCAGAGGTTTGGCATATGAACTCCGAAAATAAGCTATATCGTTTTTATTATAGATTAACATATATTTTCATAAGAATATTTTATCGATTACGGATATATGGTAGAGAAAACATCCCCGAAGGTTCTGCACTCATATGCGCCAACCATTCGAGCAATATTGACCCATTTCTCATTGCCTATGCTTTTGGCATAAATCATCAATTGCATATTATCGCAAAAATTCAGCTGTTTAAGATACCAATTTTATCTTCCATACTAAAAAAAGTCGGTATGATTAGCGTTGATAGAGATGTTTTAGACACATCCTCTGTTAAAGCAACTCTTAATTATTTAAAGAGCAATGAGAAGGTATTGATATTTCCAGAGGGCAGACGTATTTCCCAAGGCGACTCCATATCGGCAAAATCAGGAGCTGTGAAACTCGCTGAACGTGCAGCTGCCCCCATCATACCAGTACATATACCGAGAAAGAAGCCAATATTTCGTAAAGTTACAATAATCATAGGAGAACCGTATTTTTTAGAAAAACCCGAAAAAAAGAGACAGTCCGATGATTATGTTTTGTTGTCTGAAAGCTTAATGGAAAAAATCGAAGTTCTTGACGAAATAAGGAAAATGGGATAATGAATGTGATAGTCGCAAAGACAGCTGGCTTTTGTTTTGGTGTTTCCAGAGCTGTGTCAATTTGTGAGAAAGAAGCAGGGAAGTGGGACAATTGTGTAACGCTGGGTCCCATTATTCATAATTCCCATGTTATTTCTCATTTTGAAGACTTAGGGATAATGGCTGTAGATAATATTGATGAAATAAAACCTGGTTCCACAGTTATTATACGCTCCCATGGAGCCGCAAAAAAAGATTACGAAAGACTTGAATCCATTGGAGCGAATATAATAGATGCCACCTGTCCCGATGTGAGTAAAATTCATGAAATTGTCCGTCGGGAGTCAGAAAACAATCGTATCCCAGTTATCATCGGAGAAGTAAGTCATCCAGAAGTGATTGCGATTTGCGGCTGGTGTGATGAGCATGAAGTGTTCGAAAGTGGAACACAGCTGTTGAAGTGGCTTGAAACTAATGATAATGCCAACAAAGCCCTCTCTTTTGTCTTTCAAACAACGAGCAATTCCTTAGAATATCATTCAATTGTGGAAATAATAAAAAAAGAGTGTACAAACAGCAAAGTATTTGATACAATATGCAACGCTACAAGCAAACGCCAGCAAGAGGCTGAGGAGTTGTCGAAAATAGCGGATTGTGTCATCGTTATTGGAGACCCTAACAGCGCAAACAGTCGCAGATTGGCAAATATCAGCGAAAAATTCTGCCAACGGGTTTATTTCATCGAAAGTGCAAATCAGCTCGATGGTTTGGATATCCGCGAAAGTGATACGATATGTATTACTGCGGGTGCATCTACACCTGCGTGGATTATTAAGGAGGTCAACCAAATAATGAGTGATGATGTAAGGCAAGAAGATGGGAATCTCGATGCTACACAGGAAGAGCAATCTACAATAGATGAAACAAGTGTCGCTTTAGACTCTGTTGATTCGGAAATCGAGACTGACGATCAAGTGTCAATGCAAGATACAGCAACGCTTTCCGATGAGCCTACTGTAGACGAAAGCGATGATGGAGATGATTCGGTTGCTCCCCAAGCCCAAGATATATCCACTTCAGAAGATACTGATGGAGTACCCCTTGCTGAAGGTCTAGCAGATGATTTAGAATCTACCGATACAGTTTCGCAAGATGAGGCTGTCGATTTAACTATCGATGAAGAAACTATTATAGCAGATTCTTCCTCTGATTCCGATGATTCATTCTTCGATGATGCCAGTGGTAACGAGGAATCATTTGAGGAAATGTTGGAAAAATCCATCATTACACCCCTCCAAGCTGGACAAAGAGTTACTGGAGTCGTCACATCCATAACATCTACAGAAGTATCTGTCGATTTAGGTACAAAACAATCAGGTTATATTCCCATTAGTGAGTTTACTGATGATCAAAACTCCGATGCGGAGGATATGGTAAATATTGGCGACACCATAGAGTCTTTTGTCATGAGAGTAAATGATGTGGAAGGCATGGTGATGCTATCTAAAAAGCGTCTCGATGCCATCAGAAACTGGACTGATATAGAAGCTGCAAAGGATGCAAGGACAATCGTCGAAGGAGTCGTTTCCGAAGAGAACAAAGGCGGTGTCATAGTAAATATCAAGGGTGTCAGAGTCTTTATACCCGCTTCCCAAACTGGATTACCCAAGTCTACTCCCATGACTGAGCTAGTGAGAACAAATGTCCGCCTCATAGTCACCGAAGTGAATCAATCAAGAAGGCGAGTTGTGGGTTCTATTCGAGCAGTCCAAGCTGAAGAACGCAGAGAAAAAGCGGAGCTTTTGTGGGAGGAAATCGAAGTCGGCAAACAATATGATGGTGTTGTTAAATCCATGACTTCCTACGGTGTCTTTGTTGATATCGGCGGAGTCGATGGCATGATTCACATTTCAGAACTAAGTTGGACTCGCATAAAACAGCCCTCGGAAGTAATGTCCATTGGAGACGAAGTTTCTGTTTATGTATTATCCTTTGATAAAGAAAGTAGAAAAATTTCCCTTGGATACAAAAAGGCGCAAGATAATCCTTGGACAAAATTTGTGGAGGCTTTTTCCGTTGGCGATATTGCCAATGTAAAAATCGTTAAAATGATGCCTTTCGGAGCTTTTGCAGAGGTTTATCCTGGAGTTGATGGGCTGATTCATATTTCACAAATAACCGACCATAGAATTGGCTTACCATCGGAAGTATTGTCAGATGGTCAGCAGGTCGATGTAAAAATCACCGAAATTGATTATGACAGAAAAAAGATTTCTCTCAGTATTCGCGCACTTTTATCTCCTGGCTCCTTGCCAATCTCAGATGTGGAAATCCGCTCCGCTACAGTAGAAGACGATGATGACAGATCGCCTGTAATCGTTTTTGACACCGATTCACCATCGGATTATATCGACGATGCTCAATTTGATGAAGCAGCCGATGACTCTACCGTGGAAGCGATTGAAACTAGCGATGATGCTGTTGTCGTGGAAGAAGCTGAAGTCGCTGATGCGCTTGATGAAGCAGTTGAAGTAGAAGAAATCGACGAAGTCGAGACAGTTGTTGAGCCTGTGGAAGCCGAAGAATCTGCTGATGAAACGGAAGCCGCCGAGGAAGTGGAAACAGTTGAGGAAGTGGAAACTGCCGAGGAAGCGGAAACCGTTGAGCTTGAGGAAGATGCTGAATCGGAGGAAACCACTTAGTTAGTGGAGTAAGATCCTTCGCTGTCGCTCTTAGATGACACGGTTAGTGCCTTTGATGTACACTCTGTTTAATGTACTGATAAATTTTCTCATTCAAGGCATTGGCGAGTTGTGTTTGTGCTTTGATTTAGCCTCTTATACACTCTGTATGATGTCTAGCTATTCTATAAAAATTAAAAAGCAATCGCTAAATTAAATGCGATTGCTTTTGTTATTGTGTTAATACAATTGATATACTAGTACTTTCCAACTATTATTTGCTCAGAGACTGTGCTTATATTGTTGTCTTGAAACTCGTTTATTAGTCGCTCCAGCAAATAGGCTTGCGTGTTCATTTCCTGACTTGATGCTGCGCTTGCCTGGGCTGTGGCATTATTTTCTTTAATAACTTCTGAAACCTTTTCTATACCAGCATTAACCCGCTCCATGGCTTCACTTTGGGAAGCGGATATGGATTGAACTTTTGCGATTTGCTGTGCATTTTTTTCGGCTATTTCCACAATGGCATGGAGACTAGCACTGACTTTTTCAACAATTAAATTACCTTCTTCAATGCTCTGAGAACTGGTGGTCAATGAATCCGAGGTTTCCTTTGCGGCTTCTGCGGATTTTGATGCAAGACTACGAACTTCATCAGCAACAACGCCAAAACCCTTACCATGTTGACCTGCACGCGCAGCTTCAACAGCAGCATTTAATGCTAGGATATTTGTTTGAAAGGCTATATCATCAATAACTTTTGTTGTTCTAAGAATGCTTTTTGATTTATCATCGATTGTGCGCATGGCAGCTAGCATTTGCTCCATTTGATCGGAACAGGCTGTCATCAAGTTTCCCGCTTGCAACACTTCGTTTAAGGCTGCTGTTGCCACTTCGAGGTTTTCCTTTGCCATACTGTTTATTTGTGAAACAGATATGGTCAATTCATCCACAGAGGCTGATTGTTCTGAAGACCCATATGCTAAAGACTGAGCTCCATCTGCAACTTGCTTTGTTCCTGCTACGAATGTCCGTATTATTTCGGCTATTCTATTTACCAGTTCTGTTTCTGCTTTATTGGACTCTTTTGCCTTTTCTGCCATATTTGTTACATTCCGGTTTGTCTCTGTCAGCTCGTCGATTCTTTTCTGACTGAGAAGCATAGTCATATTAGTTAAAAAATATGCGCCCACTGCGAAAATTACAACACTAGCCATTTGGACAGTGTATGACGTTATGTCAGTATCGCTGAAGTGTCCATGGAGCAATTGAAATGCTATCTTACCTATGTTGAGTGCAACTGCGGATATGCCTGCAACTTTGATAAATGAAACATCATAGTATAGGATATACAGCACTAGCATTGGAAACACATATGTATAAGTAAAATAAGTGTCGCTGGAAAACATAGCAAAGCAATATACCACCAAATACCCAGCTACACCTACATATTTAAAGGATACCGAATCCTTTTTCTTTTTATATGCAACAATGTTGATGCATAGTTGCATTATCGTTGCAATGAGAAATACTAAAACAAAAACAACCGTTTTTCTGCCTTTGAGATAGTCCATGAAGTAGCCAATTGTCAATGCGCTGCAGATAATTATGTTCATGATCAGAACAATTCTATTGGATTTTTCCCTCGCCCATTCCTCTAACATATAAATTATCCTCCAATTATCATGTATTCCATATATTGTTTCGGAATAAAAAAGAAAAAACTTAAAAAAATATATTTAATCGAAAGTTCTTGCTATTACAAACCATAATGGTGTATAATGGCTTATGCCAGTTAATTTGAATTAGATTGGGGATACGATATGTTTTCAGTTGGCGACATGATTGCCCATCCCATGCACGGAGCGGGTGTCATTGACAGTATAGAAGACAGAAAGATGAACGGTGCCACACGTAAGTATTACATACTCAAAATGCCAGCAGGTGGTATGGTCGTGATGATACCGACAGAGAGCACAGAACAAATCGGTGTCAGACCAATCGTTAATCCAGACCAAGCTGATGCTCTAATGGCGGCGATACCTTTCCTGGATGCGGAAATGACGCCCAATTGGAACAGGCGCTATCGTGAAAACATGCAAAGACTCAAAAGCGGAGACCTTCATGAAGTCGCTAGAGTCGTCAAAGGGCTTGTCATCCGCGAAGTTGCCAAAGGCTTATCCACTGGCGAGAGAAAAATGCTCCTCTCTGCAAAGCAAATATTGATTTCCGAATTGGTTCTGTCTAAAAAGCTAACTTATGAAGAAGTAGAGTCCCAAATCAATGCAGCTCTAACACAATAATCCGCAATATCAACATACAATAAGCAATAAGTAACATAAAGCTGTATGGTTTTTTATTACTTATTGCTTTGTTGCTTTAATTTGCGAAAGAGGCTCTGTCATGAAAAAAACAACAGCTTCCATATTGAGAAGCTTAAAAAGAGTTTCATATAAAAAAGTTCAATGCACAGCAATAATCGCCGCTGCTGGAAGCTCCACTAGAATGGCTGGAATCGATAAACTTTTTTATGAGCTCCTAGACATCCCCGTATTGGCACATACCTTAATCCCCTTTGAAAAATCCACTTTTATAGATGAAATAATAATTGTTTCTCGTCCCGAGAATGTTGATGCGATAAACGATATATGCAACAAATACGAAATTACAAAAGTGACAAAAGTTATTTTCGGCGGGGAGACAAGACTAGATTCAGTCCTCAATGGGCTTCTCGCCATTTCAGCAAATACTGAGCTAGTGGCAATACATGATGGTGCCAGACCTTGTATCGAAACTGCTCTCATTGAAAGCGTCGTAGAATCTGCAAAAAAACGCCACGCTGCTGCTCCGGCAATCCCTGTAACTTCCACCATAAAGAAAGTTCAAAGAAATAGCATCGTGGAAACAATTGATAGAAACGAGCTCTTTGAAGTTCAAACACCGCAAGTTTTCAATGCAGATTTACTCAAAGCTGCTCTTACCAGCGCCAAGGACAAATCCCTCGAAATTACCGACGATTGCATGGCAGTGGAGAAGCTCGGTGTCATTGTTTCCATCGTTGATGGTTCTAGAAAAAACATAAAGCTCACAACTGTGGATGATTTTACGATTGCGGAGGCAATCCTTAATAAAACTGCAACTTTTTCGAATGCTAACAAAGGATGATTGAATAAATATAAATCATAGCCTATATAAACATCACTTTTTGAGAGGAGCTTTTAATGTTTCGAGTCGGTTTCGGTTATGATGCCCACAAATTCGTCTTGGGGCGCAAATGCATACTGTGTGGCGTTGAAATTCCCTGCGAGTTTGGTCCTGATGGACATTCTGATGCTGATGTTCCAGTACACGCATTAATGGATGCTCTATTAGGTGCCCTTGCTCTAGGTGACATTGGCAAGCATTTTCCAGATACCGACGAGAGCTTTTCGGGTGCGGACAGCATTTCACTTTTAAGTCATGTATACGCTTTGATAAGAAAAAATAATTATGCTTTATCCAATGCTGATATTACCATGGTAATGGAAAAACCTCGCATTGCATCATATGTAGACCAAATGCGAGAGACAATTGCCACAGCATTGAATATTGACTTGAATCAAATAAGTATAAAGGGTACCACAGAAGAAAAAATGGGCTTCACAGGAGAAGGTCTAGGAATGAAATCCTATGCTGTTGTTCTTTTAAATAAAATAGCAAACAATTAGTTATACAATCTTAAAATTCAGACGAAATTTGCTCTTATTTCTTCTCATATGTACCAATGTATGATATACTATATTGATAAGTTATATTCAGTCTTCACAAATACACACAATAATAGTCAACAATAATAGATTTTGGAGTAAATCCCATATGGACACGATTAGAGATTTTTTCGGAATCGTTCGGAGCTACTTTGGTATTTTGATAAGGACATTCGATATAATGGATGTCTTCGATATTCTTATTATTGCATTCATAGTTTACCGTATGCTTACTTTCATGAGAAGAACCTTTGCCAGCAGCGTTATCAAAGGGATTGTCTTTTTATTGATTGCATCGGCTCTCACCAATATAATGCAAATGAATGCCGTCAACTTTCTGCTCAGACAAGCTATTGGTATGGGTGCATTGGTGCTTGCCATTTTGTTTCAGCCTGAACTGCGTCGATTATTTGGGCAGCTTGGAAATAGCCGTTTTAGTTTATTTATAAGAAAACGATCTAGGCTGGAAAATGCCGAGCATCTACTGGAAAGCTTAATATCTGCTGTAAAATATATGGCTTCCAATAAAACCGGTGCATTGATTATCATTGAGAGGGAAATAGGATTAAACGAATATGCAATGAATGGTACTAATATAGATGCTGATATATCTCCCGAACTATTAACAAATATATTTGTTCGTAATTCTCCCCTCCATGATGGTGCTCTTATTATTAGAGATGGTCGAATCCTTGCTGCTAGCTGTATGCTACCTTTGTCCAACAACATCAGCTTGGGTAGAGACTTGGGTATGCGTCATAGAGCTGGCGTGGGCATTTCAGAACGTTCAGATGCCATCTCTGTGATTGTATCGGAGGAATTGGGAACTATTTCCGTTGCGATTGATGGCTTGTTAAGACGAAACCTATCCGATGATTTATTTGAGGAGCTACTTCGAGAACAGCTACTTGTTGATGATCCTTCTCCAAAGCGTAGTAAAAGCATTGAGGGTAATGCGTCATGATTAGGGAAAGAATCAATCGATTCTTTTCCAGTAAAGCTTTTTATACTTGCTTTTCCCTTTTGGTGGCGATTGCTTTGTGGGTATATATCGAAATCAGCGTGAATGATATGCAAACCCATATAGTTTCCAATGTGAGGGTTGTCACAAGACATGAAGAAGTGTTACAAGATAGAGGGTTGTTCCTTTCTTCTCTGGGTCCCCAGTCGGTTTCCGTTACATTCGAGTGTACACGTATAGATGCCTCAAAACTCAGCCGAGAGACCCTTGTCTATGTCGTTGATTTATCCAATATTAATTCAATTGGTCCTGCTGCAATCATTCCTCAACTTGAAAGCAGCTCAGATATCGATTTAAGTATTATAGAATATATCGGTTCCGTGGAGCAAATCTTTGTCAATGTTGATGGCCTCGAAATGGTCACAATTCCTGTGGAAGTAGTTTTTACCGGCGGAACTGCCGAAGGTTTTGTTCAGGACCCAATCGAATTTATGCCTCAATCGATAACTGTTAGCGGACCTTTTGACCTTGTATCTACAGTCAGCAAAGCACAAGTAAATGTCCTGAGGGAAAACCTTAGTATTACTTACATCGACGACCTCCCTCTAGTGCTCATTGACGATGAAGGTAACGCCCTTGATACCCAGCAAAGAAACCAGCTGACAATCAGCGACAGCCGTATCCATGTGACTGTACCGATTAGAGTGATGAAAGAAATCGCTCTGACAATCGATACAAGCCAAATTCCAGGTTCTGCAGGTGCCACTGCGCAAAATACCAACATCACTATCACACCAGCGACAATCACTGTCGCTGGTAGGCCTGAGGAGTTACGCAATTTTAACAGCATCAACCTGGGAACCATAGACCTTACAAGAGTTGATTATTTCAACACTTTCACATATGCCATCGTCATACCTAATAATTTCACCAACATTTCTTCAGAAACAGAAGCCCATGTTCAAGTGGAGATTACAGGGCTTGAAATTCAACATTTTACCGTTACTAACATTCAAAGTAGCATTGTCCCCGCTGGTTACTCCGTGGAAATCAGGACTCAAAGCCTTGATGTTAGAATACGTGGAAAAGCAGATGATTTAGAAAATCTAACCCAAGATAACATTCGTGTAATTGCGAATCTCCCCACTGATCTTAGTACTGGAACACAGCAAGTCTCTGCAAGGATTATCATCGATGGCATTGATGCTGACATTGGAGCTGTGGGCAGTTACTTTATCACTATGCATATAGTAAGGGAATGACTGTAAATATATGTTCGGATATATACGCCCCTTTGAGGGGGAGTTAAGAGTCAATGAGCTGGAGCTTTTCAAAGCTTGCTACTGCGGATTGTGCCATTGTCTAAAGAAAAAGTATGGCTTAATTTCCAGGTTTATTCTCAATTATGAATTGGTGTTTTTATCGATGCTTTTTTGGGATAGCGAGCAGGAGCCAAAAATCTCAAAGAAAAGATGCATTGCTAGTCCCATAAAGAAAAAAAACTACTGCACTGAAAGCGCTGCTTTTGACAGCTGTGCAGCATATAATGTTATTTTGACCTGGTGGAAACTAAAAGATAACATATCAGACGAATCATTTTTAAAGAGCATACCCAATAGAGCCTTTTCTTTTTTATTAAGGAGAGCATACAAAAAAGCTGCTAGAGATTTTCCACAGTTTGACATCACAGTGCGTCAATCCCTCGCCTCATTGGCACAATATGAAGCCAATGACGAAACTTCCCTTGACGCTGCTGCTGATTTTTTTGCACAAATACTTCCTGCTGCAATAGCCGAAGACTTACCTGAGACAAAAAGCCGCCCCATGGAGGAGCTCTTATATCATTTAGGACGATGGATTTATATCGTCGATGCCTGCGATGATTTGGAAAAGGATTTGAAAGGCAATCGTTACAATGCAGTAGCAGTTAGATATCCTCCCGAGAATGGAAAATTAACAAAAAACGCATCAAACCTTGTAAAATCCACTCTGATTCATTCGGGAAACCTGATTGGTTTGGCATTCGATTTGCTCCCCGAAAATCCTTGGACCCAGATTGTTGGAAATGTCATCTATTTAGGTATGCCCTATGTATCCGATAGCGTAATGGATGGAAGTTGGCCGCCACATAAAACAAAAGCAAGGAATGGAATTGATCGATGAACGACCCATATGATATTCTCGGTGTGTCCTCGAGAGCGTCTGACGATGAGGTCAAAAAAGCATATCGCGATCTTGTGCGGAAATACCATCCGGACAATTATCACAACAACCCCTTAGCAGATCTCGCCCAAGAGAAAATGAAGGAAATCAATGAAGCCTACGATGTTATTATGAGGTCTCGGGAAAGCGGAAGTGGAAGCGGAAGCAGCAACTTTTATAGGCAGAGTACCGGAGGAGCATATAGCAGTTCGTCTGGCTCCACCAACGAAAGCGCAAGGATACGCGTGGCGATTAATAGCGGAAACATTCGCCTTGCTGAGCAATTACTGGAGTCCTTTTCCACAAGAAACGCCGAATGGAACTTTTTAATGGGAAGCGTTCATTATAGGAAGGGGTGGCTGGATGATGCTCGAAGGTATTTCCAAACTGCGGTGAGCATGGACCCATCCAACCCAGAATACAGGCATGCCATGAATATGATGAATCAAAGTGGTTCCATGTATAGAAGACCGGCTGCTTGGCAAACTGCCAATCGAGGCATGAGTCCTTGCGACCTTTGCACTGCAATGATGTGCATGAATATGTTTTGTCGCTGCCGTTAACCATTGAATATACAAGGTGGAATACATGGGTAAAAAAACATGGAAACTCGCCTTATCGTCGATTTTCGTTGCCCTTAGCGTCACGGTGATATGCATAGCAGGCTTTATCCCTACGGGACAGCTAGGCATCGTTGCATTTTCATCTATTCTCGTCGCTGCAGCGGTCATTGAAATTGGTATGCTAGAAAGTATCTGCATATATGGAGCAAGTGCGATATTGGGAATGCTTTTGGCTGCAGACAAGTTTTCACCACTCATTTACATATTCTTTTTTGGCTACTATCCCATCATAAAAACCTTAATAGAACGTATAAACAATCTTTTTTATCGATGCTTTTTGAAGCTTCTATCTTTTAATCTGGCGCTGTTCATTTTTATGCTACTTTTTGAAAATCTATTGATGATGCCACAAATTAAAAATACAAATAAATGGATTGTTCATGTTCTAACAAGCGGTATCTTCGCATTATTCGATTATGGGTACTCTAAGCTAATTTGGTTCTATATAGAACGTGTTTCCAAGTCTCTACGAAAAGGATAAAATAAACATGATAAAGAGCATGACAGGATATGGCATGGCAAAGGGTAGTTTTGGGCAAATAGATATTTCCATTGAGCTGAAAAGCGTAAACAGTAGATATCTAGAGTGTTCCGTACGGATACCACGTATGTATCTAGCCATCGAAGAGGAACTAAAGTCTATGGTGGGCAAGAGCATTTCCAGAGGAAAGGTGGATGTATTCATCACCATTGATACATCAAAGTCGAAGGATATTGAAATCAAAGTAAACAGCCATCTTGCCCAAGCATATATTGATAGCTTACGTCAATTAGCAAAAGACAACCAATTGAGCGATGAAATAAGTGTCATTGACATCGCAAAGTTTCCTGATGTACTATCTGCGGAAAAAATAGAAACCGACCCAAAGGAATTATCTGAAAAAATATGCTCTGTATTAAAGGAAGCCTTAGACCATTTTTCACAAATGCGCGAAAGGGAAGGTGCCATTCTCTTAGATGATGTCAAAAAGCGCCTTGATGAGATTACTTCACTCACTTTGATTGCTGAGGAACTCTCTCCACGCACAGTGGATAGCTATAAAAATAGACTCGAAGAAAAGCTTAGAGAGTTTTTACAAACATCGGACATCGATGAGCAACGGCTCATGACCGAAGTTGCGATTTTTGCTGACCGTGTTGCGATCAATGAAGAAATAGTAAGGTTAAAGAGCCATATAAAGCAGCTCCAAGAGCTCCTTGAAAGCGATGAACCAATAGGGAGAAAAATCGATTTCTTGTTGCAAGAGTTTAATCGGGAAGCCAATACTATAGGCTCAAAGGGAAATGACGGTCAAATGTCAAAAACAATTGTCGATTTAAAGGCGGAAATAGAGAAGATTCGCGAAATGGCACAAAATATCGAATGAGTCTTCTGTAGCACTATTACTTTGAAACGAGGGTAATCCATATGCGTCTTATAAACATTGGTTTTGGTAACATTGTTTCCGCAGAAAGGATAATTGCCATTGTGAGTCCAGAATCAGCACCCATAAAAAGAGTAATAAGCGACGCACGGGGAAAAAATATGCTCATTGATGCCACATATGGCCGCCGTACACGAGCTGTCATCGTCACTGACAATGGTTGCATTATTTTATCAGCTATACTTCCAGAAACAATTGCCGGAAGACTAAGCGACAAAAATGATAGCGATACAGGGGATGTTGCTAATGAACAATAAAAAGGGAAGACTAATTGTTATAGCTGCTCCGTCTGGGACAGGAAAAGGTACAATACTAGACTACATGAAACAGCAGCGGCCAGAGATTAATACATCAATCTCAGTGACAACGCGCCAACCGAGAGTTGATGAACTCCATGGTGTTTCCTATTATTTTGTTAGCCGTGAACGTTTCTTGGAAATGATAGAGGATGACGAATTTTTAGAATATGCCGAATACATTGGAGAGTATTATGGAACACCAAAAAAACCCATTTATGATCTAGTGGAAGCAGGTCAGGATGTAATACTGGAGATAGAGGTACAAGGAGCGAAACAGATTCTTAGCCTCGACTATGATATACTTGCTATATTGATAGTACCTCCCGACATGGAGGAGCTTGAACGTCGCTTGCGGGGAAGAGGAACAGACACCCAGCAGCAGCTAACGGCTCGCCTAGAACGTGCAAAAGAGGAGCTTGCCCAAAGTTCCTTGTTTACCCATATCGTAGTAAACGACGATTATATCAGAGCAGCTATGGAAATAATGGACATTTTAGATGCGTGAAGCTCTTTAGAAAACGAATATTAACCTAATTATGAGAGGATTTGATTATATGTTATACCCATCGCTTTCAGACCTATTAAACCAAGTCGATAGCCGTTACTTGCTTGTTAATATCATTGCCCGGCGCGCTCGAGATATTTCCGTAAAAGCCATTGAAAGGGAAGAAACATTCGATTATAAACCTGTTTCCAGAGCAATAGAAGAAATTGCAGATGGAGAGTTGAGGATTACCATACCCGAAAATGATGAAGATTTCGATGAAAACGATTAATAATGACAAATAAAGAGTAGTATTAATTGCTTATTACTCTATGTCAAGTATGTAAATCCACCGAGGAGGTTTGGTTTTGCCTGCCATATCTAAAATCGCTGTTTCTTCAGCAACATACCACATCGATAAACCTTATGACTATATAATACCAGAACAGTTTATCGATAAAGCTTCTCCTGGTATGAGGGTGATGGTACCCTTTGGGAAAGGTAACAAAATAAGTCCGGGTGTTATTCTTTCCGTTGGCGAAAGCAGCGAATTAACAAAACTAAAATCAATTTCATCTTTTCTTGATGATGAACCCATATATAGCGATGAAAATTTGAGACTTGCATTGTGGATGAGCGACAGGTTCTTTTGTACTGTGTTCGATGCACTTCGGGTTATGTTACCAGCGGGAATGTGGTCATTTCGCGGTGCCAGGCGGGTGGGAGATATTACCACTAATGTAGTTGTTTTGAAAATAAGTAATGACGAAGCAATTACCTTTGCGAATGAAAAAGAAAAAAGCGCACCGAGGCAAGCTGCAATAATGAAGCTTCTTGCTTCCACAGAAAGTATGAGCCTAAGGGAGCTATGTTTCATTACACAGTCCACATCCGCTACGGTAAAAACCCTCGAAAAACAAGGTCTTATATACATTGAGAACCACGAAAAATTCAGACGACCTGAAGTGTCTCCACATGTAAAATCTCAAAATATCACATTAAACAACGAACAAAGCGCCGCCTTTTATAAATTGCTGGATTTACTTAAAAGCAATGAGCCGGAGGCAGCGTTATTATATGGGGTAACCGGTAGCGGAAAGACCCATGTATATATCAAGCTCATTGAAGCTGCACTTCTCCTTGATAAGACTGCCATTGTTTTGGTTCCGGAAATAGCCTTGACACCACAGTTAGTGGGAATTTTCGCCGCATATTTTGGTGATCTTATTGCAGTTTTACACAGTGCTCTTAGCCTTGGCGAGCGTTATGATGAATGGAAACGCATTCGTAGAGGGGCAGTACGTGTCGTAGTGGGAACACGCTTGGCGGTATTTGCTCCAATTTCCAACATAGGTTTAATCGTTATCGATGAAGAACAGGAGCATACTTACAAATCTGAAAGCAGTCCACGATATCACGCTCGTGACATCGCCAAGCATCGTGTGACCCGTGCAGGAGGTCTCTTGCTATTATCTTCAGCCACACCCTCTGTGGATAGTATGTATAATGCTCTTTCAAATAATTATACCCTAGTGGAAATACTAAAGAGATATAATGAGAGAGAATTACCTTCAGTAATAACCATCGATATGAAGGACGAAGCAAAAAACGGTAATGGGGGCTCTCTTAGCGATTTGCTTGTCAACGAGCTTGATAAAAACATCAAAAATGATGAACAGAGCATTTTATTCATAAATCGACGGGGAACAAATCCCTTTATAGTGTGCGACCATTGCGGTTACACTTATCATTGCCGTTATTGCAGCGTTTCAATGACTTACCATTTAACAAATAAACGTTTACTTTGCCATTATTGCGGTTATTCCATACCCGAGCCGACAAATTGTCCCGAGTGCATGGGTAAACTAAAATACTTCGGGGCTGGAACTCAAAAGATAGAATCAGAGTTGCTGGAAGCCTTTCCCGACATTTCTATAATAAGAATGGATGCAGATACAGTATCAAGGAAAAATTCCCACGATGTTTTATTGTCACGCTTTAGAGAAAACAAGGCAAATATACTTTTAGGCACGCAAATGGTCACAAAGGGTCTCGACTTTGATAATGTAACCTTGGTGGGTGTTGTTTCAGCAGATACGATGCTGAATATGGGAGATTTTCGCGCCCACGAAAGGACTTTTTCACTCATCACCCAAGTCGTGGGACGCTCAGGTCGGGGTGACAAGTTGGGAAGAGCTGTTATACAAACATACAGCCCGAATCACGAGGTCATAATGCTTGCCTCTAAACAGGACTATTTCGCTTTTTATGAACGTGAGATTCTTTACAGGCGCACTCTCGCTAGCCCACCCTTTAAGGATTTAATTTCACTAACTGTTTCTGGAATTGATGAAAACATGATAATTGCCTCATGTAATAAGCTACGATACGCACTTGAAGAATACTTTCGCAATGATAGAGAGACAAAACTTTTAGGTCCAGCTCCAGCTCCAGTTATGAAAGTGAAAAACCAATATAGATACAGAGTAATGGTCAGTTGTGAAAACAATAAAAACACACGTCAGATAATAGCGCATACCGTAAAAGAATTCATGCGTACCAAGGAAAGCAAAGGCATTACAGTGTTTGCCGATGCCGATGCTTATGATTGATGCAGTGCCTGCAAATATGACTATTATCACACGAAAGGACATTTAAAATGGCAATAAGAAACATTTTACAAGATGGTGATTCAACGCTTTTGAAAACTAGCCGAAAAGTGACGGATTTTGATAAGCGTCTCCATACCCTCCTCGATGACATGCGAGAAACCTTAATAGATGCCAATGGACTGGGCCTCGCAGCTCCGCAAGTGGGTGTCTTACGCAGGGTTGTGCTCATCGTTGACATAAATATTGAAAGCGATGATATGGAAGAGCAAATCATCGAATTAATTAATCCCGTAATCCTAGAACAATCAGGGGAGGATTCCAGCAGCGAGGGTTGTTTGAGTTTTCCAGGTATATATGGCATCGTAACTCGCCCAGCAACTGTGAAATTCTCCGCCCAAGATAGATTTGGTAAAGATTTTGAAATGGTGGTGGAAAATATTACCGCTCGCGCAGTATGTCATGAAGTTGACCATCTAAATGGAGTTATATTCAAAACACTGGTTGAACGCTATCTCACAGAAGAGGAAATAGAAGAAATGTTCGCCAGTAGGGAAGCAAATAACGAAGAAGAATCAGTTGAAGAGAAAACAGTCGAAGACAAACAAGTCGATGAAAATCAAACTAGCTAGCATAACCCAAGCTAAGTCATTTTATTATATCGACACAATTTAAACATTTCTAACAAAATCGAGGTGTTATATGCATATATGAAAATCATCTTCATGGGCACACCAGAGTTTGCGTTGGCGCCCTTAAAGCGAATATATAGCGAAGGTCACGAAATCATAGCTGTGTTCACGCAACCTGACAGAGCGCAAAACAGAGGGATGAAAGTCAGTTTCAGCCCTGTCAAAGAAGTCGCACTTACTCATGGTATCTCTGTATACCAACCATCGTCACTTAAAAATAAATCAATACACGATACAATTGCGAAACTTGATGCCGATATAATCGTCGTAGTAGCATATGGGAAGCTTTTACCAAAAAACATATTAGAAATACCCCCTTATGGTTGCATAAATATCCATGCTTCTCTCCTACCAAAATATAGGGGCGCAGCTCCAATACATTGGGCAATTATGAATGGTGAAATAAAAACAGGAGTCACATCAATGATGATGTCCGAAGAGCTTGACGCTGGCGATATAATTGCTTATAAAGAAACCAATATTGGAATAGACGAAACAACAGAGATGCTCCATGACCGCCTAAGTATACTTGGAGCAGACTTATTAAGCGAAACCCTATCTGATTTCGTAGCTGGAAATATCAAGAGTATTCCCCAAGACCATAGCGCAGCATCTTTTGCTCCTCCATTATTAAAGGATTTTACACCAATTGATTGGACAGATACGCCCCAGAACATCAAAAACAAGGTTCGAGGCTTAAATTCCTGGCCTGTTGCAACCACTGCTCTTGCTGGTGTTGTACATAAAATTTATAGCGTAGAAATTGGAAAGACATCAGAAATAACTGGTAAAAAAGGCAGCATAATCGCCACTGGTCCTGAAGGCATCGAGATTCTTTGCTCCAAGGGCACAATTATCATTAAGGAACTTCAAGCACCAGGCAGCAGGCGCATGACAGCAGCAGAGTATCTCAGGGGAAAAAGGCTTGACATTGATGGCGAGGAAACAAAATGATAGCTCGAGAAGCCGCTCTCAAAGCAATTGGCGAATATAGACGCACAAACAGGGTACCCACTATAAACCTTAAAGGAGCTAGTATAAACAATGCAACAATTAAGTCTGACATCGCTTTAGCTAATTCAATTCTAAACGGTGTCATACAGAATTTGGCATATTGCGATTATATTGCGTCATCTTATTCCAATATTGCATTAAAAAAGCTCCATCCCAAGATTCTCGATATATTGCGCCTATCAATATATCAATTAGTCTTTCTCACGAGAGTTCCATCCAACGCTATTGTTGATGAAGGTGTTAAGCTGGCGAAAAAATACAGTAATCCCAGCGCAGCTTCGTTTGTCAATGCTGTGTTGCGAAAAATCTCTCAAAGTATAGCTGAAAACATCATACCCGAACCAGCCAATTCCGATGAAATAGTAAACCTGTCCATAAAATATAGCCATCCCCAGTGGCTCGTATCTCGTTATTGTGAGCGATTGGGAATTAAAGATGCTGTATCACTAATGGAAATAAACAATAGTAGCACAACAGCCATTACCGCCCAAGTCAACACTTTATTATCGGATTTGGACTCTGTAATGGAAAGCCTAGAAAATCAAGGAATCAAAGCTTTAAAGCACAAATGGCTTCACAATTGTGTTGAATTGTTTAACCCAGGCAAAATCAACGAATTGGATGTATTCTTAAATGGGAGTATTTATATACAAGATGCCGCATCTAAGCTTGCGGTACTCGCTGCAGCACCCGCTCCTGGCGACTATATAATTGATGCTTGTTCATCTCCAGGTGGAAAATCATTCGCAGCTGCCATTTCCATGGAAAATACTGGACATATACTAGCTTGTGATCTGAATCAAAAAAAACTCATAGCTATAAACGAGGGACAAAATCGCCTAAACATCACCATCGTGGAAACATCGGTCATGGATGGAAGTACATATCATAGCGAACTGATGGGTAAAGCTGATGTTGTACTCGCTGATGTCCCTTGTTCAGGAATCGGTGTCATAAGAAAAAAACCCGATATTCGTTATAAAGATCCTATCACATTTACTGCTCTGACTAATTTACAAAAAAGCATTTTGTCCAATGTGTCTAAATATGTAAAAGTTGGTGGAATACTATTATATTCTACATGCACGGTCTTAGAAGAGGAAAACGAAGAGATTGTCAATGCATTTCTAGATGAACATCCTGAGTTTTCACCAGTAAGCTTCGAGCTCCCCGAAATCGGCAATGTTTCTTCCGGTATGATAACATTATGGCCTCATAAACATGGCACAGATGGGTTTTTCATATGTAAAATGCGAAGGAATTAGGAGTTCAAGTTTAGCACTTAATACAATGTTTTTCGTAGGGCGCGGCATCCTTGACGCGCCGCGGAGCATCCAACGCAACCCAGGTGGCGCATATAGGAATTTGGAGTTAGGAGTTCAAGTTTAGCACTTAATACAATATTTTTCGTAGGGCGCGGCATCCTTGACGCGCCGCAGAGCAT
This sequence comes from Oscillospiraceae bacterium, assembly GCA_009777775.1. Taxonomy (GTDB): domain Bacteria; phylum Bacillota; class Clostridia; order Oscillospirales; family Oscillospiraceae; genus WRMH01. Next base: position 177,252 of record WRLE01000001.1, on the reverse strand, counting down.
CCAACGCAACCCAGGCGGCGCATATAGGAATTTGGAGTTAGGAGTTCAAGTTTAGCACTTAATACAATATTTTTCGTAGGGCGCGGCATCCTTGACGCGCCGCGGAGCATCCAACGCAACCCAGGTGGCGCATATAGGAATTTGGAGTTAGGAGTTAGGAATTGGTGAATGATATAAAGTCATTGCTGCCCTTTGAGATTGCTGAATATTTTGGGACAATTAATGAGCCGGCTTATCGGGGGGAGCAGGTGTTTCGCTGGCTTCATCGGGGGGTTGGGTCTTTTTCAGAAATGTCAAATATATCCGAAGGGTTGCGTAGTCAGCTATATGACGCATTTATACTTTCTACTCCTGAGCTATTGGAGAGACAGGTATCTTCAAATGACGGTACTTGTAAATATTTATGGCGATTGATTGATGGGAATACGGTGGAAAGCGTTTTGATGGAATATGAACATGGGCTTACTGCTTGTATATCGACCCAAGTGGGGTGCAGAATGGGTTGTAGGTTCTGTGCTTCCACTAGGGGTGGTTTTGTCCGAAACCTAACAGCGGGGGAAATGCTCGACCAGCTCATCTTCTCGCAAATTGATAGTGGAAAAAGAATTTCAAATGTCGTACTTATGGGGATTGGCGAACCCCTTGACAATTATGATAATGTTATTCAATTTATCAGGCTCGCCAACCATCCTATGGGTATAAATATTGGAGCGCGGCATATGACGGTTTCCACAGTTGGTATTATAGAAAACATTGACAAACTTGCAAAAAGTGATGTAAAATTATCACTGGCAGCTTCCCTCCATGCGCCAGATGATGAGACACGCAGCCAGCTTTTACCTATCAATAAGAATATTGGTGTGGATGAGCTTATTTCAGCCTGTAAAAGATACCAAAAAAGCACTGGAAGACGTGTATCATACGAATATACACTTATCGATGGAGTGAACGACAGCCAATCCCATGGGATGCTGCTTGCCAAAAAGCTAAAAAACTCAAGCAGCCTCGTCAACTTGATACCTTTTAACAATGTGGCAGGAACTTCATTTAAAAGTAGCTCCACTAAAAAAGTCAATTTTTTCAAACAAATACTAGAAGATAATGGTATAACTTGCACAGTTCGGCGCAGACTTGGAGCTGACATAGATGCTGCTTGCGGGCAGCTTCGCGCAAAACAGGAGACAATATGAAACAATGGGGAGTAACCGATAGCGGAAAAGTTAGAACTGACAACCAGGATGTCTTTAAGCTTCTTGATGACGAGAAAAAGGGTGTCTATGTTCTTGTGGTCTGCGATGGTATAGGAGGCGCAAAGGCTGGTAATGTAGCCAGCTCAATCGCAGCCGATACCTTTATGGAAAGCATTGAAAGATACGTTGGCAAGATAGGTTCCATTAATGAAATTGCGAATAATATGTCATTGGCTGTATCCGCTGCGAATATGGCTGTATATGAAAAAAGCATTCGCGAATACGATTATGCTGGAATGGGTACGACATTGACCGCTGCTGTTTCCACTACCCAAGGGGAAGTGATTGTCAATATCGGCGATAGTCGCGCATATCATGTTACTTCAAAGGCAATATCCCAAATAACGAAAGACCATACTGTTATAGAGGATTTGGTAACAAGCGGTGAAATAACGCGAGACCAAGCCAAGGAACACCCCAGTAAGCACTTGATAACCAAAGCACTTGGAACAAGCATTATAGATCCTCCAGATATTTTTCATCTCAACTTAAAAAGCGGAGAGCATATTTTGTTATGTTCCGACGGATTAACCGATGTTGTATCAGATGATGAAATACTCATCGAGCTACAGAGAGGCTTGAGTGTTCGTGAATGTTGCGAAAACCTGCTTCTCATTGCCCTTTTGCGCGGAGCACCTGACAATGTAACTATTGTAATATTTCAAAAGTAGTTTTGGGGTTAGAGTAAATGGAGAGCAACGATAAATATATCGGTCAAACGCTTGACAATAGATATGAAATACTTGAGCTAATCGGCAAAGGTGGTATGGCTCATGTATATAAAGCGCGTTGCCATCGGCTTAATCGTTTTGTTGCCATTAAGATTCTTAAGGATGAATTGGCAAATGACGATGAATTCCGTAGGCGATTTCATACCGAATCCCAAGCTGTCGCTATGCTGTCTCACCCCAACATCGTGGCTGTTTATGATGTCAGCAGATCAGATAATACCGAATATATAGTGATGGAACTCATCGAAGGCATCACTTTAAAACAATATATCAACAGAAAAGGTATCCTTAATTGGAAAGAAGTGCTGCATTTTTCTACACAAGTCACAAAAGCTCTCAGTCATGCCCATTCCAGAGGAATTATCCATCGGGATATAAAACCTCATAATGTAATGATTCTTAAAGATGGCAGCGTAAAAGTTGCCGATTTCGGGATAGCCCAGCTTTTATCTGTACAAAATACCATGACACAAGAAGCACTTGGCTCAGTGCATTACATATCTCCTGAACAAGCCAAGGGTAGCCAAGTGGATGTACGAACAGATATATATTCATTGGGCGTTGTAATGTATGAAATGCTCACCAATCGTTTACCCTTTGTTGGTGATTCAGCTGTTGCGGTAGCCATCCAGCACATAAGCGCAATTCCTCTCATGCCGAGAGAACTCAATCCCGACATTCCCAGAGGCATCGAAGATATTGCCATGCATGCAATGGAATCTGACCTCAATATGCGTTTTGAATCTGCAGAAGAAATGCTTGATGATTTGGAAGAATTTCGCAAAAACCCATCCATATCCTTTAATTATACAAGCTCTAGTATAAATGAAAGAAATTTCGATGATATTTCACTTCAACAGGAAACAAAAGTACTACAAACCGCTGAAGTCACTAGCCCGCCGCCACGTAGGTTAAGACTACCGAGCCCACCCCAGCGCAGAACCCGTACTGGGGGTAGTAGACCAGAATTAACCACCGATGAATATAGAGCAGCACGAAAAAGAGCATCAAAAACATCCACCCTGGTGGGAATACTCATCATTGGTTTGTTTTTGCTTGCTGTTGTCACATTCATGTGGAATTATTTATTAAAAGACTTTTTCAGTCCTTTAAGTAGAGACCCTGTTGAGGTACCTATGTTTGTCAATAGGGTATATGTGGATGTAATCGCCAATTCAGGTTACAATGAAGTGTTTAATTTTAGCCCACCCATATATATATATAGCGATGATGTGGATGAGGGTTTAATCATAGCCCAGAAGCCCCTGGGTAATACGATTGTAGATGCTCCTGTCCCTGGCAACAAGGTCAACATGGAACTAACCGTTTCCCGTGGTGCTGAACCTACTGTAGTAATGCCCAACTTAATAGGTAAGCACTACATCACAGCGGGTAATGAGCTCGATAGCTTTGGTCTTGAATTGGAAATAATAACAACTCTGGAAAACAGCAACGAGGAGTCTGGATATGTCATCGCCACCATACCAGAAGAAGGAGCTTTGCTAGCAAGGGGTTATCGAGTATCGATAATATACAGCGGTGGTCCTACAATCGTTGAAAGGCTAGTTCCAGATTTATTGGGAGCATCAGTTGCACAAGTGGAGGCTGCATTTAAGCTATTGGATATAACTCCGGAATTCAAAGGCTTTGAGAATGAGCAGCCGGAAGGTACGATATTATTCATTGAGAGCCTTGGTGAAATGGTGGGTGTACCAGCGACATTGGAAGTACACTATTCATTAGGTCCTCCTGTGAACGAAGTATTGGTACCAAACCTAATCGGAATCACAACATCACAAGCAGAAGTAGCCCTTAGGAGTCTCGAGATCACACCTATATTCATCGGATTTATCAGCGATTATCCAGTTGGTACTATCATATATGTTCAATATGTCGAGGAAACAATCAAGGTACCAGCAACTATAGATGTCCATTATTCCCTTGGTCCCCAAGAGGCACCAGAAACATCAGACCCATATGAAACATTCGATGATGCTGATGTATCGAGCAGCGAGGTATTTAACGATACATCGGAATCAAATGACGAATACCAATGGGATCCTTGATATGGCTGGTGGTGTAGTTTACAAAGCTCTAAGTGGCTTTTATTATGTGGAATCAGAAGAAGGAATAGTTGAATGTAGGGCAAGGGGTAAGTTTCGACTGGAAAAGGAGTCTCCCTTTGTTGGTGACAGGGTAGAGTATACTCCAACAGAGCCTGGAAAAGGGTTTTTGACTGCTATTTATCCACGAAAAAATATTTTTGTCAGACCAGCGATTGCTAATATTGACATTATGGTAATAATCGCCTCTGCTGTAATCCCTGTAACTGATCCTTTTCTCATCGATAGAATGTCCGTTGTTTCTGAAAACAATGGTTGCAAATCTATCATTTGCTTAAATAAATGCGACTTGGACCCAGCGGATAAGCTGTATGACATTTACAGCTCTGCTGGGTTTCATACAATTCGGACAAGTGCTCAAACAGGTGAGGGCTTGATGGAGCTATTAAATACGATATCCAATGCTGTTTGTGTATTTACTGGCAACTCAGGTGTTGGAAAGTCAAGTATTTTGAACCGTTTAGACCCGAGTTTTCAAATAGCAGTGAATGAGGTCAGCCAAAAGCTTGGAAGAGGTAAGCATACAACCCGCCATGTCGAACTCTTTAAACTCCCAGGTGGTGCTGTAATAGGAGACACACCTGGTTTTTCAGCATTCGACACCGAGAGAATCGCTCCAAAGGAAGACATCCAATATCTTTTTCCCGACTTTGACCCCTATGTGGAAGAATGTCGCTTCCACGACTGCGCCCATATAAAAGAACCAGACTGCGCCATTCTTGAAGCTCTAGAAGCAGGCCTTTTACAAAAAACCCGCCACGAAAGCTATATCCGCCTATATGAGCAAGCCAAAGAGTACAAGGAATGGGAGCAATTTTGATTAATAATTAATAATGAATGATTAATAATTAACGATTAACAATGAACAATGAACGATGAACAATGAACAATTACCGATGCACAATCAACGATATTCGTAGGGCGCGGCTTCCCAGACGCGCCGCTGCGGGAACAATGAACGATAAGTTGCACATAATAGCAGAGCTAACCCTGCCGTGTCATTCTGAGTGAGCATAGCGACTGAAGAATCTCTTTGCGAATAACTTATGGAATACTCAAAAAACAAAGCTCCATTAAACTCACACATTATTCGAAATCCAAATTTAAAAATTTAGGTGAATTTTTATGAAATATAGACTAAATCAACTTGTTGTATTTTTGCTCCTTGCGGTGATTTTAACATCCCATGTGACAATCTCAGCTAGTGCTGCTGTCGTTGGGGGGCAGGAAATTACCTCTCGTGGGGCTTGTGTTATTGATTTTGATACGGGGCTTGTTTTATTTGGGTATAACGAAGATACCTTGATGGCACCTGCTAGTATGATAAAGCTTGTGGCTGCTTATGTAATATTCGACGCAATCGAAGCAGGGGAGATTAGTCTAGAAACCGTAACATATATAAGCCCCATTGTCAGCCAGCTTTCAAATAACCTAGCTTATTCTAATGTCCCACTTCCCAGGGGAACAGCTATTACCATTGGAACGCTACTAGACTTGGTTCTGGTTGCATCTGCTTGCGGGGCAACGGCAGCTTTGGGCGAGGCTCTATGTGGAACTGAGTGGGCATTTATGATGCGTATGAACGACAAACTCGCCAGCTTGGGTATCGAAGGTGTTTTTTACGATAGCTATGGTGTTTCTGAATACAACCGCATTTCTCCAAGGGGCATCGCATTGCTAGCAAGAGCACTTATACGTGATTACCCACAAATTCTTGAAATATCTACTAAAGCATCAGTTACCTTCAATGATAAAGAATATAAAAACACAAACATGCTCCTTGGCGATTATTGGGGTATAGACGGACTTAAAACAGGTTTCACCGATGCAGCTGGCTATTGCTTTACTGGAACAGCACAAAGGGATGCTAGGAGAGTTATTTCTGTGACCATGGGTTCTAATGAGAACTCCCGCTTTGAAGATAGTAAAATATTATTGGACTATGGTTTTGCCGTGGCTAGTGATGTGGTATCAGACTACAATGCAAGGCCATCGACATCAAAGCTAATCTTAAATGGAGAAGAATTACCACTTTATGCTTATTTAATAGGAGGTAGCCATTATTTCAGACTCCGCGACATAGCTATACTACTAAATGGAACCGGAAACCAATTTGATATTTTTTGGCATCACGAGCTAAAAATAGTGAGTCTCTCAACCGGAATTGGCTATTCAGACGAAGACCAGAACCTGATCAAACTTGACAGCATTGCTAGAAAAGGCACTCCCACTCCAGCCAGCATCCTCTTAGACGGTGAAGAGAAGGAAATGGATGTCTACATGATAGATGCTAGCAACTATTTCCGCCTGCGTGATTTGGGTAGTCTTTTCGGCTTCGAAGTTGACTGGATAGAAGAGAGCCGCACAGTGATAATCGATACAATGGAACTTGTAGTCGATGATGGTAATGAACTAGACGAAATTGACGAAACAGCTGATAATGATGAGTCGATAGAACCGTATGACTGGGATGATTCTGAGGAAATAATCGATGGAGAAACCGAAACAAATGAACAAACGCCCAATGGTAACGAAGCAGGCAAAGGTCTAGATGAAAATAATATCGAAACAGATTAACGCAATAGCAATATTGACACCCCTTTGTAGATACGGTATAATAGTATATACAAAGGGGTGATTAATATGACATCATCAATAAAAAAGTGGGGAAACTCTGCCGCTGTGCGCATACCGCGTAATGTGCTCAGTGAAGCGAAGCTAGAAGAAGGTGCAGATGTGGAGATTTTTTCGTCGAAAGAAGGCGAAATTACCCTCAGAGCTGTTAAAAAGCGAGTAAACATCCAAGAGCTATTTGATGGCTATAATGAAGGCTGTTGTGAAAGTGAAGAGCTTGATTGGGGAGAGCCAATGGGAGACGAAGAATGGTAAAACAAGGCGACATTATCAAAATCGACTTTTCGCCTACCCAAGGCCACGAGCAAACAGGCTATCGTCCAGCTGTCGTTGTATCGAATAATTTTGCATTAACAAAAACTAATTTAGTCTATATAGCACCAATTACGAATACAGTAAGACAATTCCCGCTTCATGTTACCTTAGACGAAAGGACATCTACGTCCGGCGATATATTGTGCGAACAAGTAAGAGCCTTTGATTTAAATAGCAGGCAATATACTGTAGTGGAGTCGCTGCCAGCAGATTTGCTTGATAGAGTGTTGACTTGCATAATAGCCTGTTTCGAAGTGTCGGATACTGATGAATCTGACACAGTCGAAGAGGAATAGCATCACACCAAGCATATACTATTTTATCAAAACTATATTAACAGTGCATCATAAAAGTAAAACTCACAGTGAGGTGACTAATATGGCAGTGAAAAAGAGTGAACTGTATTCTAGTCTCTGGGCGAGCTGCGACAGCTTACGTGGAGGGATGGACAGCTCGCAATATAAAGATTATATTCTCACCCTCTTATTTGTGAAATACATTTCAGACAAATTCAAAGGAGTTGCCTATGGCGATATCGATGTTCCAGGGAGCGATATAGTTATATTAACCCCAAAACAAGAAATCGATTCTATTTTCTGGGGTTATTACTTAAATTCGTCAACAATATCGAGTCAAAAAGCTTTACGTGGTCAAGGTGATGCTGTTGTTCATATTAGTGCAAATGCGTTATCTTCAATTGAAATAAAATGCCCTCAACTAACCGAACAAACTGCCATAGCCACAATACTCTCCGAAATGGATGCCGAAATCAATGCGCTGTCAGGCAAACTTCAAAAACTCAAAAATATTATATCAGGTATGATGTCCGAACTGCTGACCGGTCGTATAAGACTGCTAGCAGGGGGATCCCAAGCAGACTACTCCTATGTATCAGATGATGAATACCCTGCTCTGCGAAGCGTAGCCAATCCTACTAATTCAACTAAGACAGATGCCAATGCAAAACCATCAACCGTTACACAGGAGGGAGATTGAACATGGCTCAAATTATCGACGAGCATAGCAAGGAAAAAGCATATCAGCTATTTGATAGCGGAGCTATAAATGATTTAGAAGTAGGAACATTTGAGAGCTTGCGGCAAATACACAAATACCTCTTTGACGGTCTTTACCCATTTGCCGGTGAAATACGAAACCAAAACATTTCTAAAGGTAATTTTCGCTTTGCTAGCGCATTGTATCTGAGCGAAATTCTACGAAAAATTGAAGAAATGCCAGAGAACACATATGAAGAAATAATCTCAAAATATGTGGAAATGAACGTTGCTCACCCATTCATGGAAGGCAACGGTAGAAGCGGACGCATATGGCTTGACCTGATGCTGAAAAAAAACATAAAAAAATGTGTAGACTGGTCTAAAGTGGACAAGCGGGAATATCTGATGGCAATGGAGCGTAGCCCTGTCAATGATTTGGAAATCAGGGAGCTGCTGAAATCAGCACTCAGCGAGGATATCAATAATAGGGTAGTATATATGAAAGGTATTGACCATTCATATTACTATGAAACGGAGGGATAAAAATGGCGAAGCTTAACGAAGCCGAACGGGTAACACAAAACCATGTTGTTACTCTGTTCCAGGATAAAAATATCCTAGATTATGAATATTATGGAAACTTAAGCTCACAGCACAATGCCAATATCATGCCCGATGTCTTGACAACATGGCTATTAAGTCGCGGATACAGCCGTGATTTGACTGACAAAGCAATTTTCGAGCTAATTGCAACTGCAAACAACCTATCTCAAGGGCTGTATAGAGCTAATAAAAACGTCTATGATTTATTGAAATACGGTGTAAAAATACAGGAAAACCCTGGAGAATCGGAGAAGACCGTCTATTTCATTGATTGGGAGCATTCACAAAATAACGATTTTGCCTTTGCCGAGGAGGTAACAATAAAAATCGGAAGTGAGAGGCGTCCTGACCTTGTTATTTACATCAACGGCATCGCAATTGCTGTTATAGAATTGAAAAAATCCACAGTATCTGTTTCCCAGGGCATCAGGCAAAATCTATCCAACCAGAGCGAGCATTTTAACAAACCTTTTTTCACAACTATTCAATTTGTCATGGCGGGGAACACAAGCGAAGGGCTGCGGTATGGTGTCATCGATACTAAAGAGAAATACTTTATGGAATGGAAAAACGATAAAGTAGATACAACTGCACAGCCTCTTGACAATCTTACATTGAATATATTGGAAAAATGCAAAGAATTGCCAGATAAGCTCGATTGGCAGCTTTACAGCATGTTTCAAAAGCAACGCTTTCTTGATTTAATTCACAATTTTATCGTCTTCGACTTAGGCACAAAGAAAGTCAGCCGACACCATCAATATTTCGGAGTAAAAAAAGCGCAAACAAAAATACACGTATCTATATATTGACAAATCCATGCATGATCATGGGCTTTTCCAGGCTGTATGTAGAGTCAACCGATTAGATGGGGAAGATAAAGACTTCGGATATATAGTAGACTACAAAGAATTATTTAAAGAATTATCGAGTGCTGTCAATAAATATACATCTGATGCTTTTGCAGGATATGACGATGAGGATGTTAATGGACTTGTCAAAGACCGCCTTAGTGAAGGCAGAAGATACTTTGATGCCACTCTAGACGAGTTAGATGAACTATGCGATGGCGTCCCTGCACCAAAGGGAGTAGAGGAATATAGAATATATTTTTGTGGTATTGATGGTATTGGAGGTATCGATGATGAATTTTGTACTCGCATCAGGCAGAGATTCTATCGCCTTGTAAATAGGCTTATCCGCGGTTATGCAGACATAAAAGGTGAGATGGATGCAGCTGGTTACAGCCAGTCGCAGCAAATTTTTATTGATGACAAAGTATCCTTCTATACCCATATGAAAGACGAGATTTCCCTCGCCAGCGGCGACTTCATCGATTTGAAAGCATATGAAGCTGATATGCGGTGGCTAATCGACACTTACATCAAAGCCGATGATAGCCGCAGCATAGGGAAATTCGATGACTTTACGTTACTGGATTTTGTTATTGCCCAAGCTGAAAACCTTGACGGAGAAAGCAAGGCCGCTACCGCCGAAGCAATAGAAAACAACATACGAAGAAGCATTGTGGAAAAGATCCTCATCAATCCTAAATACTACGAAAAAATGTCAGAAATTCTGGATGAGTTAGTCAGAGAAAGGCGAGAAGGCGCAATTGTTTACGAACTGCTTTTGGAGCATTACCTTGAACTTGTAAAAAACGCACAAAATCCGGAAAACAATCCCCACTATCCTGAAAATATTAGGCACAGCGGGGCGTTAAGGGCACTGTATGATAACTGTGGCGAAGACGCTGACCTTGCTATTGCCCTTGACAAAGCAGTTAGAGAAAGCATCGAGGACGATTTCAGGCACAATGAGTTCAAGGAACGAAGAGTCAAGCAGGCTTTGTATGCTGTTTTGTTGGTGAAATTCGCATCGGATGCAAAAGCTCAATCAGAAGTCGAGCGTATCTACAGCATTATCGTCGAGCAGGGGGAATACTAAGTGTTAATGGATATATCCGGAATTTCCGTTTCGGTGACCAAAAAGAAGATAAAAAATATGCACCTCTATGTAAAACCGCCATATGGGGAAGTCAGCCTCTCTGCGCCGCTGCATATGAGCGACGATGCTATAGAGCGGTTCGTGCGGACAAAGATGAGCTGGCTGAGGAAACATATCAGCGCATTTGAAAACCAGCCTCGCCTGTCAAAGAGAGAATATGTGACAGGGGAGACTCTTTATGTGTGGGGGAAGCAGTATTTCTTGCAAGTTGATTATGGAATAAAGAACTCCATGGAGCTGTCTGGCGACAAAGCCATCCTTACAGTCCGAACGGAGAGTACTCTGGAGCAGCGAGAAAAGTTTGTCAAAGAATGGTACAGAAGAATTTTGAAAGAGGAGATTGCACGCCTCTTGCCAAAATGGGAGGAAAAAACCGGACTATATAGCACAGGATGGCAAACGAAATACATGACCACTCGTTGGGGGTCATGCAATGTCAAAACAGGTAAGATATGGCTAAATCTCCAGCTGGCAAAAAAGCCACTTATATGCCTCGAATACATTATTCTCCACGAGCTGGCGCATTTGGTTGAAAAAAAACATGGCGACGGTTTCATAGCGCTGATGGACAAGTTTATGCCAATGTGGAGTGAAGTGAAAGACACTCTAAATAAAGAAGCACTTGATTATATGGAGTGATTTCTTGACATACAACAACTATTGTAGTATAATTGTTGTATGGTGGTGATTTAATTATGTCAAACGAAAAGATACTCAACATGAAGCTGCCCAGTAAGCTCCACGATGACTTGAAACAGGCAGCACAGGAAAGATATATAAGCCAGGCATCACTTGTGCGAATGGTGCTTGTTGAATGGGTGAACAGCAATAATACAAAAGGGGAGAGCGCGAGTAAGCTAAATGCTGAATCTGCCGGAGGAGATAACGAAAATTCGCTGAAAGTGACATACCAAAATCCCATAGATACTTCTACGGGACTTTTCGACAGGGCTCCCCAGCTCCACGTTGGTGAGAGTCGTGGCGTACCCGTGATTACAAATAAATTCAACATGACAGTCCCACAGAATGTCTTTCTAGCCAAGCGGAATATTGTAGACTACATATGGAAAAGCGCCAAACTTGAAGGTTTGGCGGTGACATATCCGGACACAGATGCCATTTACAATGGTCTGGTTGTTTCTGGAGTCAGCGTGGACGAAATATTGGCAATCAACAATCTCAAACACGCCTGGAGATTCATATTAGATACGCTGGATTATGAAACCAATTACCAGTTTATTTGCAAAATCAACCAGGAAGTCGGCAGCGGAAACCTGATTTATGGTGCTGGGTATCTACGCAGTATCCCAGTCACCATCGGTGGCACTGAATGGAAGCCCGATATCCCCTCGGAATCGATGGTAAAGGAGGAACTTTTGCAAATCTCTGGTATGTCAAACCCAACAGACAGAGCAATCACCCTGATGCTGCACTTAATGCGCCGTCAGCTTTTCGTAGATGGAAATAAACGTACTGCGATGCTTGCTGCGAACCATGTGATGATATCGAACGGGCTTGGGATTATTTCGATTCCAATAAACAAGCAAAGCGAGTTTTTCACTTTGCTTATCGAGTTTTATGAGTTGGGTGATATGGGTAAGATCAAACAATTTGTTTACGATAATTGCATTGATGGAGCAGACTTCTCAGCAAGCTGACTTAAAGTATATAATTGGGGTGATTATATAATGAAAAAACTATTTTCCGAAAGAAGACTAATTCGATATATTTTTTTCACTTTCGTTTTTACTATCATATTTGCATTGGTCAGGCTTATTCAAGCACCTACAGAAGCGGTGGCAACTGATTCTGAAATAAGAATAAAGAGAGACTATATATGGCTACTTGCTTGGTGCATAATCGGGGTTGTAGCACTGATGATTCCATTGCGTTTAAAGCATAGGAGAGGGCTAGATATACCATCGATTATGATGGGTGCTTATGCGCTGTTTTTATATTGCGCTATATACCTGGGTGAAGTGAGGACTTTTTACATCAGGATACCCCATTGGGATACAATACTTCATACGTTTAGCGGAGCAGCATTGGCAGCAATAGGCTTTTCTATAATCAGCTTGTTGAATAATTCCGATTCTATCCCATTGTCTTTGAGTCCCGTATTCGTAGCATTATTTTCATTTTGCTTCGCCCTTTCTCTTGGAGCCATTTGGGAAATTTACGAGTTTTCAATGGACTTCTATTTAGACACAAATATGCAAAGATACGCACTTATGACCGGTGAAGTCCTGATTGGAAAAGCTGCACTTCTCGACACAATGAAAGACCTTATCGTTGATGCAGCTGGAGCGTTTGTTATTTCAACAGTGGGATATATCTCGCTTAAATACGAAAAAGGCTGGCTAGAAAAGCTGTCTATTACTCGATCTAATATTTGACATGCTTGATGGAATTGCGCACATCGTACAGATTAGCGACTAAGTAAGTGACTATACAGAACTGATATAATTAACTCTTTTTGTGATCTGAGAGGGGGGAGCGCATCGCTGCGTCACGGAGGCTGCTGTTTTCTATATGGGTGTAAATCTGTGTGGTGTTCAGGTGTTCGTGTCCCAGCAGTTCTTGAAGCGTCCTGACATCAACACCGTTTTTCAGCAGTAGTGTTGCCGCAGTGTGACGAAGCTTGTGCGAGGAATACTGAGTGCTGTCTAGCCCCGCCGCTTGAAGGTGCTTTTTCACCAAGCTATGTATTGTTGATGTACTGATTCTTGTTCGACGACTGGAGAGGAAAAGAGCCTTTGTGTCTATGGCTGCGATGTCTTTACGAATGAACAAATAATCATTAATAGCATCTGCACAAGCATCGTTTATGAATACAATGCGTTCTTTATCGCCTTTGCCCAAAACCCTGATTGAGTCAGCTCTAAGATCAGTCAAATCTAGCCCAGCCAGCTCAGATATTCGCAATCCACAATTGAGAAATATCGTTAATATGCAATAATCTCGCTCTTTGTACATTCCATCCACACCATCTAATAGCTTAACACTCTCTTCAAGACTAAGGAAGCGGGGGAGAGCTTTACGCAATTTCGGGGAGTCAAGGTCTGAAATAGGGTTTTCTTCAAGCCTATTTGATGTGTTTGACCTTAGTGTTAGATACTTATAGAAAGACCGTATTACCGCTATTTTTCTCGCTCTTGTGTTTGCGCTCAACCCATATTCTGTGTTTTTACTGTTTTTGCGAATGGGTCTGTCCCTGGATAAGAATGCCAAGTATTCATAAACATCAGATAATGTGACCGATTTAACAAGTTCTATGTCCACATCCATAATGGAAATCTCGTCAAATTCGATGTTTTGCGGTGCATAGTTTTTATGTTGCTTCATATAACGAAGGAAAGTACGTAAATCGAGGAAATACTCGTCGATGGTGCGCTTCGAGTGTCCTTTGATAGTTTCGTGGTAAAAAAGAAACTCACGTAAGATTTCTGGAGACTCAGTCCTGTAGTCCATGGGTTTTGCTCCTTATACAATGTAATTAATAAAACCAATACTTTATCATCGAAATGTATCAGTCACAAAATTTTACATTCAATCAACAAATAGCGTCCTCACATTTTGTAAATCGTGGATTAACCCGAAAACAGGAGTTACCGCACACAAAGGGAGGACGCTTTGTATAGTATTATAGCTAATATCGAAAGGTTTGTCCATATCAATTAGGAACTTGTGCTCACGATATTTTCACGATTCATTAAACAAAATAAAGATTTTGTTCAATGTAGTGGGTTTGTTTGTGAAAGAGAAGCCAATAATAAGGTTTCATGTCAAATAATCAATAAGGCTTACATAGTATCTCGTGGATTCTAGTTTCGAATATTTTGTTTGCATGGGCTGGGGTCATAATAACCGCTGTATCTAGACCTCTTCCAGTTCCACCAAGACATACGATTTCTTTTCCAAATTCGATGGCTCCGGCATCAAGTGCCATACAGCTGATTTCAACAACGACTTTTATTCCAGCAGAAAGCATCCGCAGCGAATGTGCTATAATTTCCGCTGGGTAGGCTCCTTGATGACGAGAACTAATTCCACGCTCGACTCCTGATAATGCATGGGTAGCAGTGACTATAGTTGCACCATGACCTTTGATAGCTTCTCTGTGTTCTTCTTTAAGTGCATTCGTACCTGGTTCCCTCGAACCATATGCATGGGTGACAATTACAATCTGCCCTTGATAAGCCATTTCTTTTGCTATATCGCAAAGCCTGACTCCAGCATCACCTTGGGTAGTCGCTGATACAATTGAAGCTCCCATTAGCATCGCACGCTCGATGGCAATACGACAAGCATCGTCGGTGTTGTCGGGACCCGCTTTTTCGTAAACTTTCATTTCAAGTTCTCCTTTATTTGTTATTTTTATTAAAATTATAATATCATATGACTTAATGCATAATCAAGAAACAATTTTAGTAACAATGGGAATTACTTTTTAAAGTTACTGGTCATGAGGTATTTGCAAGGCACAACCCATGTCATCTTGAGCGACAGCGAAAGATCTTATTTATCAAAAATGCTGACTATGAGATTCTACGGTCGCAAGCTCCCTTATAAATGACACTGGATTTTTCCTTTGACTTGTAACACTACATAAACAGATTTATAAAAAACGAGCAGAGCATCCATATGGATGTTTTGCTCGTTTCAATAGTAAAATTATATAGGTTCATAATACATAAATCCGTTGAACCGCTCTATACCTTATAAAACATTTACTTTGCTATATATTCCTGTTCATCAAACAATTCCTGTGGGACTTGTTTACCTGTCGATGTGAACTTTTGCATTATATATGTCAATTGTTTTTCGCGCTTTTTTTGATTTGATGTATAACGGTTCGACAAATTTAAGTATTGGGGATTGCTTTTGAGTTTTTCACGAATTTCCGCTGGGAATGGACAATATGTGAAAAGCATTTTCCGAACTTGCTTATTTAGGCGTGATATACCATTAGATTCATAATTTATCCAATCTGAATAATATGTAGAAAACACGCTTTTATAATTGTTACGCGCTCGAACAAGCACACTTTTTATATTTTCTTTCGCTTCAGCTGATAAGTCGCGGTTGCTTTTATAAAATTGTAGATAATCGCAAAACTCACTGGTAATCGAAGGATCAGTCAAATCGTTCCATCTGGCACCTTGTATTCGTTTACATAATTCCCAACGAAACTCGCTGGTGAGTTTTATAAATAATGCCTTAACATCGTTTTGCAAAAACATTGGCACAAACATTCGTGATGGAGTATTTCGTCTCCTGCCTTCTATATCCTGCCACATGATTCCACGGGTACCCACATTGGGCATGAGGATTATATCTGGTAAAACCTCAACATGAAGAGTCTCTTTTGTCGTTGATGGTGAAGCACCTAATTCAGGGTATTCAAACATCATTGGACGATAATATGCGGAAAAATCTATATTTCTTATATCATTAATAGTGTTTTCTACAGCCGATGCAGTTAGCATAGTGACATCAAGTGGTCTTATGACATTGTGACCGGAAAACACTGGGCAAAATGTCGAAACAGACCCAAACGTCACCCTATTGGTAACAGGAAAAACATTTTCCAGTTCGAAGCGCAGCTTCCCTTGTGAATCCACCAATAACCTATTAACTTCCGTGTCGCTTAAATTATCTGAAGTTTTTAACCCTTTCACATATGTGGGATAATCCACATCGAGTTCACTTCTGCACGGATCTTTATCACCATTATATACTGCAGTGAGCCACTCACTGATGGTATATATTCCCTTTTCCGGATTTCCTTTGAGCGAATCAGCTATTGAATATAAAAAGTCTGCATTTTCGGGTCCAGCAAGAGCCGCATCAACATAACCAAAGTTGAGAAACATTTTGATTATCGTAGGCACAGTGGGCTCGCCTAGACTTTTTTCGAATACTCTTTGGTATATTTCGTAAAATGCTGATGTCAATTGCTTGCGTAGAGCGTATACATCATCATCAGCACTCCCCTTGTCAGATATTAGTTCATACTTGCGAATATCACGAGCGAATGTGCTGCAAAGCTCAGTGGTACACTCTGAGTAATCAAGTATAACATTTAGAGAATCAAGCAAGTTGCGGTTTATACTGGAACCAACAACTGCATCTCCGAGAGTATCCGCATCCGAACCCGACTCTACTGCTGGTTCGACGTTTCCTTGCAAACCCGCGGATAATTTTGCAAGTGTAGATTGTTTGAGCAGAAGATTCTGTTTGTATCCTTCTTCCCTGAGATGATAGTATTGGATATCAATAAATGTCATGCTCTCCATTAGCTTTGTCAATCTATTTACTAGAGGTTTAATTATCGTATCAGCTCCTCTGATATCTATAGCCTCAATATGCAATTCAGATACAATTCCAAACAAATCATGTCCATCATTGTTTAAAAACACCTCAGTTATGCCATCTAGATATTTTTCATAATCTTTGCAGGAATTAATAGCATTATCTGCATCTTCGGCTGCTTTTCTTATAAAGCCCATAGCAATGCCTGGTTTATTGCTGAAAAAGTCTCTATGTGTAGATTGATCGTGATTTTTAATTTCAAGATAATATGTGTATACCCAATCGTCAATTAAATCAAGCCCTGTAAATGGTTTCGCCTCCAATGCTCCTTCTAACTTTTTTATAGTGAAGGCATATTGGGTGCAAAACTCCTCGTAATGACCATATATTTCTTTGAGCGATTCATATGCCTTATCCGCTTCATTTTTTAGTAGAATCTTGTATTGCAAAAGACTGAGTATCCTTCTACACATGGAACTCACCATTAAATAAGCGACACCGGATTTATCACGGAAGAGTGTTTCCAGTGCACTCATGTTTTTATAGGGATATGCAGCTATGGTCACATCGGAGGTAGCTGTATAGGTTGCGTTATATATCCCAATGGACAAATCGCAAATTCCTAGCATATCACCCTGCTCAAAGGGGAAGGTTCGTTTGTCTATAGATGCGATAGCACTTCCGTTTGTAATAAACAATAAATTGGAAATCGGATCTCCTTCATTACATATAACAGCGTCTTTTTCATATTGAATATATTCCATGTTTAACCTCGTTAATGAGCCTGAGATATAAATACCCTTGTATTATAAACCAATGTCTTTACATACTATTTATCGTAAAAATCTGCAAATTGCTGAATCATCAATATGAGCTTTTTTCTAGTACTCCCCCATCGCATCGGTAAGATGTGGTAATTAAATGCGCAAAAGTTTTATTTTTTTGTTAATTAAATTGGCTTACACAACACATTTAGTAAAATATTTAAACACTCTCTGCACCTTATCGCTATTGCATTGCGCTACGCTTAATGATATGATGCGATGGCTTGGAGGAGTAGCTTAATGAAACATAAAAAAACGTTGACAAAGCATCATAAACTTAAACGTATTGTCGTATTTGTTCTAATTTTCACATTGTTCGTGCAAACTATGTCTTTTCCAAATAAATGGCTAAATAAAAAGCCTCTGGTTACGTATGCTGAAAACTTAGTCCCACCAGAACTGGAGAAAGCTGTAATTACACCTGATGATTTTGAATTCATCGGGGCATTCACACTCCCCGACTCAAATTATCTTGATTTTTATAGAGCTTTGACCCACCGCTATGTCGATGGCGTTTTAAAACTTTATTCATTGGCAGGACCATATGGGAATCGTCCCCCTGGAGGTTATTTGATAGAAGTCGAAGTTCCAGACAATCTATCGATAGTGAAACCGTACCCAATTCAAAGAGAGTATGAAAATTTCGGAGACATATTCGGAGATAAACTCACGCTCCTGACAGGTGCTTACTCAGCGGAAAACCCAGGTATCGGTTTAGGCGATGCTGGAATCCCCAGTGGCATCTTTTGGGACGAGGAAGACCAGCGTATGTATTGGACGAAAGTGTCCTTTTATGACAACCAGTACAAACCGGACACTGGCATTGGTTATGCTATTTTGGATGATGAAGCGAAGACTGGCGAAGCTGTGGGTAATTGGATAGTCCCTGTAAATGTAAACCCAAACGGTGGCAGGCGTTGGACATATTCTATGACAGCTATCCCCGATTGGTTCGCATCTGCATATTTAGGCGGACGCAGGCTTGGCATTGGCTTCGGTGGCTGCGAATCGATTGTATCGAATGCCGTGTCCCTGGGTCCTGCGTTTTATGCCATTAATCCACCGAACCCCGAAATCGAAGCCCATATGAGTTTGCTTTCCACACCATCCATCAGCATGATATCCCATATATTCGGATATGACCGAGCAGCAAGAGTGAACCCATCAATGGCGAATTTCAACTCCGTGAATGTTGATGTGCTTGAATGGAATGTGTATGGTGGATCAAGCAAATACGGTGTTTGGATTGATAGCACTAGCAAGCATGGTCTCATCGTTTTTGCTGATATGCCTAGCGGAAACGCCGACACAAAAATAATCAGTGCCATTGGGCGAAATATTATTGAAGTTGCTGATCTTGGCGACATCAGAGTAGGCGATTTAATATTCATAAACACAAATTGGCTTGATAATGGAAGAAAAGGATATCAAGTCGAGGCTGCATCAGTATCTTCTATAGAAAATAATACCATCACTCTAACAAAAGACTTAAATGGAGACCCTATCATCACAGGCTACAGTGCAGAGGTCACTTACTCCGATGGCACCGAAATGACGATAGAATACACGAACAGAGTAATCTGCGGAACTGTCTATTACGGTGGCAACGTGAGAAGCAGTCGCTTTTTCAACGCTTGGTACATATACGACCCAGCGGATTTGGCAACAGTAGCAAAGGGTGAGATGCCCCATGATGAAATTGATCCAGTTTACAACGATAGATTTGACCTACCAAATTTGATATACCCATTGGACGGCTCTCTCGATCAAGTCAGGGTACAAGGCGTTACCTTCGATGGTACTACAAATCGCTTGTATATATTAACCTTCGGTCCTCAATCGAGAAACACCATTTATGTATATGAGCTGATTGATGAAATTATTCCGCCTGAAGATGAAAATGACGATGAAAATAACGATAACAACGATGAAGATGACAATGATGAAGAAATAGATGATGATAATGGTGACGATAATGGAGAAAACACCGATGACGGTGACAATGGAGATGGAAACGGTGATGGTGGGAGTGGGAACGGTGATGGTGGCAATAGCGGAAATGGATCAGGTAGTGGCAGCGGCAGTGGCAGTGGTGGCGGTGGCGGTGGTGGAAGCATCGGTGGCGGTACGCAGACGACTACTCCCCAAACCGATCAATCAACGACAGATAAAATAACTGATTCAGACACTCCCCTTTCAGAAACGCCGCAAAATTTAGTAAACCCCTTCCATGATGTATTTGAAAGTAACTGGTTTTACACTGATGTAATAAATATGTACACATATGGTTTAATGATTGGGACTCATTTGGAACCAATGCTTTTTAGTCCTAATTCCAGCATCACAAGGGCAATGATTGTTACAATCTTGCACAGAATGAGCGGAAAAGCAGATGCATCAAGCTTATCAAATCCCTTTACCGATGTCCCAGATGATGCCTGGTATGCTGATGCAGTAAAATGGGGAGCTGCCAATGGTATAATTGAAGGATATGGTAATAAAACATTTGGTCCCAACGACCCGATTACCAGGGAGCAACTAGCCACTATACTATGTCGCTACGCCGAATACTCCAACATGGAATTACCCGAATCTCGAAATTATACGGACTTCAACGATGGCGACAGCATTTCAGACTATGCAAAGGAAGCAGTCCGCCAGCTCTATATGGCTGAAATAATAGAAGGAAAACCCGGCGGGCTTTTCGACCCAAAAGGCAACACATCAAGAGCCGAAGCAGCCGCAATGCTACATAGAGTTATCACAGTTTGTACATAAAACCCTTAAAAACGAATAAAAAACTATCTCAAAACGCATAAAAGGCTATCTCGCAATACAAAAACGCGAGATAGCCTTTATTTATACCATTATTTATACCATGTTTGCTTACAACATAGCTTGTATGTGATTGCTGCCATTCATTAAAAATGCAGTTAGAGTCTCGATATCAACGGGCAGCGTAATATCTTGTGTGCATAGCTTTATCATATCTACCGTTGGAACAGGGAGCGTCCTAGTTTGCTCGAATGCTTGCTTGTCTGTTCTCAAAAGGTCGCTATACAATAAAATTAATCTATCGTTATTTCTGGCAATTTCTTTTGGGACACCTCGGGCGAATAGAGCTATGTTGTTGTCGAAGTTAGGCGCCATTCCTAGTATATCACCCGTCTCCACATCTCGCAATATGCCGTAATTTCGGGTATGCCTGTCCATATTAAAACATATTGTATCAAGGTATATAATTTCAAGATACTGTTTTGCTAAAATCGGAGACAACTCCATAAACGCATCAAAATTTAGTTTATAGTCTTCATCATCTCCAACAATTCCATGAGCTGATTCATAGTTTACAGATGCTCCGTCTGTGAAATCGGGGCTTTTCACAGTGCCATTTTCCGCATAGTATTCCGCCATCGAGAATCCGAGAGCCTGCCCAAGCCTAGCAATGAATAGTTCTGAAAATCGTTCCAAGTTATTACCTTGTTTTACCATCCACCATTTTCCGTCTTCAAGTCTCCAGCATTTCTCGAAACTCCCGATGTTCGTAAGCTCTGGTGTTGGTGAGTATTCAAGATTAAAACTATCTGGGTCTCCATTTAATGCTAACTTGTCGAAATAATTCGCTTTAAAGCGCACATCATCATAAGAAAGTGAACTTCCATTCTCCCGAAACCAATAAGTGTCGGTAATCGTAGCTGCATGTACTTTCAATACAAGCTCAGCATCATCATCAGTAGTGAGGCGTAAAGCTCTTTTCAATATCCGTGAGTTTGTTCGGTGCATATCTATGGCTCTACCTTGTAACCATCCTTCGAAATCCTTGGTACGCAACAAAAATAGCGGAAGCAGCTCAGGGTCGTAGCCAATAATTAAACCATTACTTATTTCTGCAATAGCCTTGTCTTTCGACATCAACTCCCCATTAACCTCAATCATCAAAACTCCCCCTCTCTGTTAATTATATGAACACGGATGTGAACACGGGGACGGTTCTTTTGTTCATTATAAACACAATATCAACTCGTCCTAACGGGTTTCACACAACAAGCATCTCAATTTCATCTCTGCCCAAAAAAGCGAAGGCGACTTTTATAACGCTCTTTCCACTTCCTTGATACCTGTCGGCATAGCCTTTCTCGTTGATCTGATTCATCGCATCGCTGAGAGCTTTATTAAATACTTCCCTCTTCTTTTCCAAGCTAGCATCTATAGAGCAGTCTTCGTATTTGAATTCCATTATATATACTTTGTCTCCTCGTTCCAGTACAGCGTCTACCCTTCCCCGCGATGTCGATACCTCCACGAGTATCTCGAAGCCGATGATTGTCATAAAAGCATAGAATATCGAATGGTAATATGCTTCCGCTTTAACATGGAGCTCATATGGAATCGAAGCGAAGAAACCCCTAAGTATCTCCAATACTGCATCGAGACTACCTTCTTCCAAAGCTTCTTTTACACGAATTTGCATATTGTCTGTGCGGACTTCATCGTTTTCTGTAAAAGCAGCAAGCAATTGCCTGTTGAAGGCGTTTCGAACTTCGTAATTTGGTATATCAACCACATATACGGGCGAATCCATCGTATACAAGACTTCCTTCACTGTTAGATACCCCGTCTGGAACAGTAGAGGTTCCGCAACCATCGAATCTATATCGAAATTCTCCATCATGGCTTCTGTTATTCTATAGTTACTCAGCTCTAGATACGATTCTGGCTTGTTTTTGAGCATTTCCACTAGGAAGTTCGGCGTTCCAGTGGAATACCAGAAACTCTTGAAAGCCTTTGCGAAAAAGAAATTCAACAATCCATATGGGTTTAGCAGCTTCGTCTCACCATTCCATGAATAACCGTCGTACCATGTAAGAATCTCCTCGCTGATGCTCTCGAACCTTTTAAACCTGTCGAGGGTTTTTAGCTGCTCGATATGTTCACCGAAATGCTCTTCCAGACTGTCTGTAGGTATCCCACAAATGTCAGCATAATCCTCAACCATGGTTATGTCAGTCAGGTTGTTGAGTCCTGAGAATATTGAAGTCCTTGTAAATTTTGACACCCCAGTAAACATTGTGAATTTCAAGTATGGGTCCATAGATTTCAAAATACCATAAAAACCTCTGAGGACACTCCTGTTATCGTCTGCAGTGCTAAAATTGTCAATATGGTCTAGAATTGGCTTGTCGTATTCGTCAATCAGTACCACTACACGCTGCTTGTGTTTATTATGCAATTCTTCAATTAAATGCTTAAACATATCTGAGGGAGATTCATCGATAACACTAACCCCCTCAGATCGACATATTCTTCCTAACGCTGTTGAAAGTGATTTTTTGAATACATCAGCGGTCTCAGTTGCAATATTGCTCATGTCGAGCCTGATGACTGGATGTTTGGCAAAATCGTAATCTGATTCATATATCCACAAGCCTTTAAAAAGCTCCCTATCACCGCTAAACACTTCACCAATCGTATCCAGGAGCAACGATTTGCCGAATCTGCGAGGACGCGAGAGGAAATAGCACTTCCCTCTCTCAATTAAATTATAGATATGCTCCGTTTTGTCTATATAAACACAATCTTCCTCAACAATTTGCCGAAAGTTTTGAATGCCAAGCGGTAGTTTTCTCACAGTATATCCTCCAAATAAATATGGTATATATAGTATTTATCGAGTAAGGAACCGCTAAATTTTCGGTATTTATATTTGAAAATGCTAATTTATTATTAATGCCATATTATCATATATCCCATTGTTAAGCAATAAATTATGAAGGTACATTGAGCTGTTTGTTGAAAACTACCACTGTCAAGATTGTTCAATTTTGTGTTACGAAACATTTGACTTGTGTGTATATCAGGCGTATAATATGAGTATAAACTGAGTGAGGTGATATAACATGAGCCAAAAAGCAAGACTTAACATTAATATTGATGCAGACTTGAAAGAACAGACCCATAATGTCTTAAACCAAATCGGTCTGGATTTTACCACAGCGATTAATATCTACTTCAAAAGAATTGTTAGCGATAATAAAATACCTTTCGAGCTTTCAGCCAAACGATATTATTCAATCGAGGAAGTCGCAGGTATGAATTGGCGAGATGATCTCGACGAAATCGTGGATGAATGGGAATGAGTTACACTCTTGTGTTTACAGCGATATTATTGTTCCCTCATACCCAATTATTTCCATTGCTATGCGTATTAAATTTATAGCATATTCAACGAAATCACTATTTACCCTATCAAGTGAAGCAATTGTCTCTTTTGCGTGTTTAATGAAGTTATGTTCATCAGCTTTTTTGGCGTATGCATAACATAGTTCTGCATAGCATCGTGTACTCCCTATCGGTACGTCTAAAATAACATACAATTCCAGCGCTTCCTCATAAAAAGTAATAGCTGAATCAATGTCACCATGCAATATTTCGAGCTTGCCAATTGATCTCAGCACGTTCGCCAAACCAAGATTGTCTCCCTCTATAGAACGATACAATTCCTCTGCTTGCTCATAGTATTCGCGTGCTACGCCTTTGTCTCCATACAAACCTTCGAGTTCGCCAATTGAGAGCAGCACGTTCGCCAAGCCGAGATTGTCTCCCCTATAGCGATATAGCTCCTCTGCTTGCTCATAATACTCGCGCGCTACATCATTATCTCCATACAAACTTTCGAGTTCGCCAATTGAGAGCAGCACGTTCGCTAAGCCAAGATTGTCTCCCCTACAGCGATATAGTTCCTCTGCTTGCTCATAATACTCGCGCGCTATGTCTTTGTCTCCATACAATCTTTCAAGTTCGCCAATTGATCTCAGCACGTTCGCTAGGCCTAGATTATCTCCCAGGGAGTGGAAAAGCTCCTCTGCTTGCTCATAGTACTCGTGCGCTACATTATTGTCTCCATACAATTTTTCGAGCTCGCCAAGTAAGAGCAGCACGTTCGCCAAGCCGAGATTGTCTTTCCTGGAGCGATATAGCTCCTCTGCTTGCTCATAGTACTCGCGCGCTACGTCTTTGTCTCCATACAATCTTTCAAAATCGCCCATTGCGCGCAACACATTCGCTCGGCCTAGATTATCTCCCAGGGAGCGAAATAGCTCCTCTGCTTGCTCATAGTACTCGCGCGCTACGCCTTTGTCTCCATACAAACTTTCGAGTTCGCCAATTGATCTAAGCACGTTCGCTAGGCCGTGCTTGTCATCCAGGGAGCGGAAACGCTCCTCTGCTTGCTCATAGTTCCTGCTTGCAACGTCTTTGTTTCCGTACGAACTTTCAAGGTCACCCAACAATCTTTGTACGAGTGCTAAACTATGTTTATCTAAGTCTGCATTGTGCTTATCCATTATTCTGCACAATGTATTTAATGATTCGGGTGAAAACTGAAAATAGTATTGCATAGAATATACAAGCGTTTGAACCATTTCAATTCTATTGTATCTATCTCCATTAAGCAGTGTCAATGAAGGTCTCAAACAACGCAGGGATAAATCATGCCACTTCGCATCGTTAGTTGAAGAAACTTTAGCCCCTTTTTCAAATATTGTGGCGAGCGTATAAAACAGCATTTTATTTGCAATTTCATTGGAATATTCCTCAAAACTGCTTACGACTGCTTTTATTGGTTCGAGCATTGTATAGTCTTGTTCCGCTAAGATAGCATATTCTCTGAGTACCTGTCGAGCTTCGTCCCATTCTTGATCTTCATCAAAGATAACCGAATAAAGATCCTCTGAAAATATTCCTGGATATTGGGCTATCAACGACCATAACACAATAGCCTTATCAGCTTCATTTGTTTTCAAAATTCCTGAAATTGTCATGGAAAGCGCAGCTTTCATCGAACGATGTGGGTTGTCGTGGTCGTCTTTCAACTCTGGGAGTTTCTGTTCTCTTAAATCATTAATAATTGATTTCAAAGATCTTTTGTTCTGTCTTACCGAAGTTGATAAAACAATAGCAAGGGGATGTTTTGATAATAAATCCACAGCAATTTCTTCAATATCTTTTTTATCTACATCGTACATCTCCTCAAGGATTGAATTTATACCTCTTCGGCTGACAAACATTTTTTTAGCGTCATCATCATCAGATATGGGTTCCAGTGGAATCGACTCTATATTGGCAGCTTCTAATTGGTTTTGCGTTGTGTAAAATACTCGCCAACCCGATTTAACGGCGAAATCAAGAAGCCATTTTGAAAATTCAGAGCGATCATAAAAAATTGGTGACTCTGCATTGTCGAGATATAGTAATTTATTCATTTTCTTCGCTTCATGGAGCAATATTTCAGCGTAGTTATTAGGATGCACTTGCGATTGTTCTACATCAATCCCAAGCTGGCGGAGTATGTCTCGCTGTATTTGTAAAGTGGTACTGCTGAACCTTGTGTCCACAATTATGTGGTCTTTGTTTATCCTTTTGAGTACTTCCATGCAAACCGTTGTTTTTCCAATTCCCGCCACGCCCCAGACTTCTACAATCTTCCCTTGTGGTGCTTTCAAAAAATCCATGATTTTATTAATTTCATTTTCTCGCCCAAAAATCATTGATGATGCTGATATGCTAGTTCCATCATTTCGTATTAGAATCTTTGTTGCAGTAGATGGAAACGATTTAACAATCCAATCCTCGATTTTTTCATTCATTGGGTCCGATTTTGACCACCCTGGGTACGCTCCATTCAGATATGTATAGGCTGTTATTATTGGTACTCCGTTTTGGTTAATTTCACCCGTATAAAATGTCGGCTCCACTCCGGTTTCCTTCTGGTCAAGGCATCCCGATGTTAGCTGCATCATTGAGCCATATTCGTCTATCCCACCGATATGTTCATCCCCGCATAAGTATAGCAAAACATTGTTTTGACGAAATATCTCAATTATCCTTTCCCTTTCCCTGCGAGTGAAGCAGCCAAGCCCGTGATGGCCCAGTACAATTGTAGGTAAGTTATTATCCTTCGCAATAAACATATTGTGGATGTGTTCATACCCCACAAGAAGATTGCTACGCTCGCCATTTTTCCCGCTTCCAATAGCTGTATTTAGATAGACTACATTAAACATACCAGCGACTGTTGCGATGCGGTGGTATTTATTGTGATCGTCTGTTGAAGTATCTACCCACACTTGGTTAGATAATTCAGCTGCCACCATTTCGAAAAACTTGAATCTCCCTGTTAGATAATCGATGCAGGACAATTCTGTTTCGTTATACGTGAGAATTCCTGTAAAGTCTCCGTTAGCATATTGTCTGTACGCCATATCAATAAGAGCAGCATCACCGCGTTCCAGGTCGTGATTCCCTGGTACGATGTGTATGTGCCTAGGGTCTGATACTCCTGCGTTGTTGGCAATTTCAAACAACTTCTCTGCTGCTAAACGAGCATTTTCCTCCGTTGCATCTTGCTCTTTTGCAAAGCGGAAATCGCCTGTATAAATAACTTCATCAACAATGATGTTATCTTTTACATACTCGTTAAGTTTTGATAAAAGCAACCTTGTGTCAAAATTACTGTTACTAGGATTGTAATGTAGGTCGGAAATATGCAGCCATTTCATATAGGCTTCACTCCTTGCTAAATAGTTTTATTTACATCTCAACTTATAAAGTATTATTCGTCATTCAGCAAAATAAAACTTTTGATCAAAATTAATGAGTTATCGTTGCTGTTCATACTATTTATCATTTTGATCATATTTATCCTCAAGAGCTGTAGTTTCGTTAGTACAACTTTTTTGTTCAGGTTCATACATTTAGCTATCAGCCATTGACTATGTTGCAACTTGCTTTTAGTTTACTCTATATAATATATCACATTCAAAGACCTTTTCTAGAAGCAGTTTAAGCACTGCATCGTTTGTAGTACTCATCGGTTCGAATACTTTATTGCAATCTTTTCACGATGCTATAAGCGTGTTCATCTCCTTATTATACATATCACTATAATAATTAATCCTATGCTTGTGTTGCGAAATATTTAACTTGTGTGTATATTAGGCATATTTTGTAAGTATAATCTGAGTGAGGTGATATTACATAAGCCAAAAAGCAAGACTTAACATTAATATTGATGCAGACTTGAAAGAACAGACCCATAACGTCTTGAACCAAATCGGTCTGGATTTTATCACAGCGATTAATATCTATTTCAAAAGAATTGTTAGTGAAAATAAGATTCCTTTCGAACTTTCAGCCAAACGATACTATTCAATCGAGGAAGTCGCAGGTATGAATTGGCGAGACTGTCTCGACGAAATCGTGGATAAATGGGAATGAGTTACACTCTTGTGTTTACAGCGATATTATTGTTCCCTCATACCCAATTATTTCCATTGCTATGTGTACTAAATTTATAGCATATTCAACGAAATCATTATTTACCCTATCAAGTGATGCAATTGTCTCTTTTGCGTATTTGATGAAGTTATGTTCATCAGCTTTTTTGGCGTATGCATAACATAGTTCTGCATAGCATTGTGTACTCCCTATCGGTGTTCCTAAAACAACGTACAATTTTAGCGCTTCCTCATAAAAAGTAATAGATGAATCAATGTCTCCATACAATATTTCGAGCTTGCCAATTGATCTCAGCACGTTCGCCAAACCGAGATTGTCTCCCAGGGAGCGGTACAACTCCTCTGCTTGCATATAGTACCCGTGCGCAACGTCTATGTCGCCAGACATGCTTTCGAGCTCACCAATTGAACTCAGCACATTTGCTAAACCGAGATTATCTCCCAGGGAACGGTACAGCTCCTCTGCTTTCTCATAGTATCCACGCGCTGTCTCAATGTCACCAGACATGCTTTCGAGGTTGCCAATTGAACTCAGCGCATTTGCTAAACCGAGATTATCTCCCAGGAAACGGTACAGCTCCTCTGCTTGCACATAGTACCCGCGCGCTGTCTCTACGTCGTCAGACAAACTTTCAAGGTCGCCAATTGATCTCATCACATTCGCTATACCGAGATTGTTTCCTAGTGAGCGGTACAGCTTCTCTGCTTGCAAATAGTACACATGTGCTGCCTCTTGGTCGCCATACAAACTTTCTAGGTCGCCCATTGATAACAGCACCTCCGACAAGCCGAGATTGTCCCCCAGGGAGCGGTACAGCTCCTCTGCTTGCAAATAGTACCCAAGCGCAGCATCTTTGTCACCATATAAACTTTCGATGTTGCTCACTGAACTCAGCACGTTCGGCAAGCTGAGATTGTCTCCTAAGGAATTGGTCAGCTCCACTGCCTGTGCTAATTCGTTTGGATGTATGTTAGCTTCCCCTACACCAATACCATGTAGGGGAAGTGTATCTTCCTGTATTTGTGTAGTGGTGATGATGTATCTTGTTTCCACAATTATGTGGTCATTAATAATTTTTTTTTGAACTTCTATAGATACTGTTGTTTTTCCGATACCTTCTACACCCCATACTTCCGCTGTCTTCCCTTGTGGTTCTTTCAAAAACTCCGACATTTCTTTAATTTCATCTTCACATCCATAAATCATCGCTAAAGCTGATTTGCTTGTTTCATAATTTTGTCTTAGCATCTCTGTCGCAGTAGATGGGAACGATTTAGTAATCCAATTATCGATTTTTTTGTTCATTGGTTCCGATTTTGACCATCCTGGGTACGCTCCATCTAGATATGTATAGGCTGTTATTATTGGTAATCCGCTTTGGTCTATTTCACCTGTATAAAATGTCGGTTCCACTCCAGTTCCATTCTGATTCAGACAGCCTGCTGTTAGCTGTATTATTGTGTCATATTCATCTATGCCACCGATATGTTCATCTCCGCATAAGTATAGCACAACGTTCTTTTGACGAAATATCTCAATAATCCTTTCCCTTTCTCGGCGAGTGAAGCAGCCAAGCCCGTGATGGCCCAGTACAATTGTCGGTAAGTAATTTTCGTTCGCAACAAAAGCATTGGCGATGTGTTCATACCCTGCAAGAAGATTGCCGCGTTCGCCGTTTTTACCGCTTCCAATAGCTGTATTAAGATATATTATATTATACATACCGGCGACTGTTGCGATGCGGTGGTATTTATGGCGATTGTCTGTTGGAATATCTACCCACACCTGGTTAGATAATTCAGCTGCTACCATTTCGAAAAACTTGAATCTACTTGCTAAATAGTCGATGCATGGAAATTCTATGCCGTTATACGTGAGGCTTCCAGAAAAGGCTCCGTTAGCATATTCTTTATACGCCTGATCAATAAGAGCTACATCACCGCGTTCCAGATCGTGATTTCCTGGGACGATGTGAATATACCTTGGGTCTGATACTCCTGCGTTGTTGGCGATTTCACGTAGTTTCTCTGCAGCTAAACGAGCGTTTTCCTGCGTTGCTTCTTGCTGTTTTGCGAAGCGAAAATCGCCGGTATAAACAACTGCATCAACATCGATGTTTTCCTTTATATACTCGTAAAGTTTTGTCAAAAGCAGCCTTGTGTCGAAATTGCTGTTGCTAGGATTGTAATGTAGGTCGGAAATATGCAGCCATTTCATATAGGCTTCACTCCTTACAAATTGAATTGTAGATATTTCCAATTATTATAGATATCACACCAGATACTATATTCAGAGCAGAACCCCACTAGAAGAGTTTTCTTAATTCTGTTTCGTTTTCTTGGTAAAATGTGTTAAGCCAATCCATGCCACGAGCTTCTTCAAAAGCGTCTAATAACATTGCTATATCGATATCGAATTTCATCTCTTTTAGTTTATTTAGTAAATCTAAAGGTTGAATCTCGTTGTTATCATTGATTATAACTGCTAAATCTCTTAGATCCTGAACTCTGGCACTAACAAGCTTCATTCCAATTAAGTATTCTAGGTTTACCACCTTAACAACAAGGTTTGAATAATTGTGAACAACATCACAATATTGATCTAGCGGTATTGGGTTCATGTTAGAAATAGAGTTGTTTAGCCACAACTCATCGGGTCTATTGATATCGAAAGCTTCGCCAACTCTTCGTATGACTTGGCTTATCTCTATGCTTGTATTAAAGAATGCATCAATGTCAGCTGTACCTCTATATCCATGTAATTGCAATACAAACCCACCAGCGCATATTAAGACAAGCGATAAGCCAATCTTTGATAATTCGTCATTTAACATTGCAAAAATTGGCTCAAAGTTTGTAATATTATTATTTTCGTTCATTATATTCACCATTCCGCTCATTCAATTGCATCACTATTTGCAGTTTTGTTGGTATCACTTTTTCGTTTAGACTCATTATGTGTTGCTGCGTTTCTGATCCGTTATCGAATGCTGCTCTAAGCGAAACGCGCTGAAATGGTGTAAGCATTGTATTATGATACAAGCTTTCCACATCTTCCAATGTGAATAATGAACCACATTTATCGATGTATTTACGTAGATATCTAAACCATAATTTTGAATCGTTTTTAGACCGCTGTGCTACAGTTACAATGTAATCTTTCCATTCCAAAACAATCACACCCTTTTTATAATATATTATACTAATATGGTGTTTTTAAATCAATAGTTTAAACGTAAGAAAGCATCTCTGAAGATTGTAAGTCTAATTTTCCAAGTTTTTTTTAGTTGACCAAGTTCAACAAATTCTAGCATAGATTCGCTTTTGTAACTTGTTTATCAATGTCTCTTGGGCTAAGGAGTATTGGTTTTTCTGTTTTCTTCTTTTGCAATTATTGTTTTTTTCTAGATAAATATTCCAATACTGGGTTTTACGTTCCTAGCCCATTTCTTCATACGTAGTGTAATACACGCCATTAGGCTCAAACATATCCGTCGTAAGCTTATATCCGTCCGTGGTGGGTTCTATGGTTATACTTGATTCTGCAAAATAGCCTGGAGCAGTTACTTCAATATCGACGGAAAATCCACCTATTCTAGGTGTAGATATTTGGCTGCTATAGGCAACGTTTACAGTATTACCATTTTCTGTATTTATAGCCTCTTTTTTAATTAAATAATACCCCACACCTCTGTCTGTTATTGTAATGATTATGCCTTTTTGTCCTACTGCGCTTCTCCATCTTCCGCTTGCTAGTATCCTGTTCATTTCACTTTCTAACATTATATATTCTGCGCTATGTCTCGAAAATATAAGTGTTGGTACTTCTGGGTAAATATCAAATTCAATCATGTAATATTCGATTCTTGATGTTTGAAATATATGCGTCGCAAAAGACAAGCTATCAGAATCCGATATTCGCAAATTTATTTCTTCTGTCCTGCTATATGAGCCATTTGGCGTTACTGACATTCTTATATCTACATACTTTAAGTTTCCGTATTCGTCGGCAGTTGGAATTGCACTTATAACCTCATACGTACCATATTGCTCTTCTCTGGGTATTTCTTCACCAGGTATTTTGTTAAACTCATATAAGACAAGCTCATACTCCGTGTCCGTGAATATCAACGTTCCTCCTGATATATAGTTCCATACATTTTCAGTTAACAGGTCATACACAACCTCTTTTATATATTCTTGATACTCGCTGTTTTCGTGTAGACTTTCCGTGTAAGCCTCGCGCGATCTCGCTTCTGTTCTGTAAAAAGTCTTTGGCAATCTTTCATCATTAGTTTCTGTGAGCAAGATAAACTCTTCTCCGTTTTGAATAAGTGTTGCAGTACGTTCATTTCCACCCCTATCCGTCATAATAGCCGTGCCGTTTTCTTGTTCAACACAATTTCCGGGTATTCCACCCCAAGCAGTTGTTGTATAGCTTCCATTTGGGTGTATGGTTAATGTTTCCATTATAGGCGCATCGCTGTACCAATAACCTGTTATGCCCTTATTGGTGTCCTCTGTTGGCTTTGGGGTTTCTGTTTCTTTAATCTGTATATCCGTGACATCAGGGCTATTGGTTTCTATTGCTGTTATTTCGTCCTCTTCAACGGCTCTTGATATAGCGTTACGCCTTACGATGCTTGTAACAATTGCTGCTACAAGTATCACAGCGGATACTATTGCCACTATTCGAGTTGTTTTAATGTTTAACCTTTTAATGTTGTCCTACCTCCCTTTACATCACGTTAAGTAATGCTTTTGCCCACTTACCGCATTGCATTACCGCTATTAAGAGTATTATGCTGTATCCTAGTTTGCTCATTAATAGCCCGAAGAAAGCATCGCCACTGTTTGCTAAGTCTGTGATAAATGTTTCTCCAAATATCCGCAGCATGAATTTCAGCACAATTTTTTAACAATATTAACCTGAGTAAACAACACTAGATAACTTATTATACTGGTATGATGTTTCTTTATCAATAGTGTTCACAAAATTGTTTGCTATTTCGATTATTTAACGTTACAAGTTACGAGGTAACAATCCAGTGTCATTGCGAGTAGCGAAGCGACGTGGCAATCATATTAGTCGTAAATTTCGGTGTAGTAAGATTCTTCGCTACGCTCTTAAATGACACTAGTAGTGCGTACTATGTTTACTATGAATAGCCATTATAAAAAATTCTGGCACCACTATTACCAGTTACATACCAACTAAATATATCCTATATAATGATTGTATACTTGACAGCTCCATTATCTGTATGTTACTATTAGTTACGGTGCTATTAGGTATAGCTATGCATACTCTTCTTTAAATGTATTCCCAATCAAAGATATGCAACGCAAACCCTCAATAGGCACTTATACTAATGAAAGGTTTGATAAAAGATGAGGCTAATATACAATATGAGCGTTGGTAAGAAAGGGCATTTCTTCTTTGCGCTGCAGCTGGCTATGATATTTGTTTTTATCGCAATCCTTGGTTTTTCTATATCATCAAGCGATATTTTTATGGGAAAAACAAATACATTAATTGAACTGCTAAGTGGGTATCGTAAATGGTATAATGTACTATTCTATGAAACTATAATACTATCTGCTGCAGGGATAATACTCAATTTGCTTATCGTTTTGTCGGTCAACAAATCATCAAATATAGGTCCTCAGCATATATGGGGAAGCTTATTGTCGGCAATTGCTATTATAGCTGTAATGACGGCTATTGGCTCTGGCGATAAGCTAAAAGAGTATGGAAAATGGGCTGCTGAAGATATAGCTGCAATGGAAAGTGGTGAGCTTGCTACTATACAAATCTCATCCCTGAGCGGTACTGGATACAACGAAAGACTCCCCGTGCCACGCGGTGGAAATTTGCCTAAGAATCTTCGTTGTTTTCAAGTGTACGATGAAAGAAGCAGGCAAGTCGATATATATGTTCTTGATAATGAGTATGAACAAATTCGAACTATGATGGAAAATGTGTTAACAGCACAAGTGGACTATGGAAACCTAATTGGCAATCACCAAGACATTGACACGGAATACTTGGTAAAATATACACCAAGGTTTTACATTGTTGTGGAAATAACACCTGTGAAAATCGGTTGGTAAAATCCAGTGTCATTTAGGAGGGAGCCTGCGATCGAAGACTCTCAATAGTCAGCAGCTTGGTGTAATGAGATCTTTCGCTGTCGCATCTGATGACACTGATAGTGCGTACTATGTATGCAATGAATAGAAGATATATGATTTTATCACCCCATGACTAGTAACAAAAATAGCCATTTACAAATGGCTATTTTTGTTTTATGGAGTCATTGAGTAACAATGCTAGATAGTGTACTGTCTGTTAAATAATTGGCACTAGTATTGCGTTTCCGAAATGCTATATTATATACCGAGGATTTTTGTTAAACTCATTTTGTCTCATGCTTTGTTGATACGAAAGCAGCAATGAGGGCAATCAATATTCCAAACATACCACCTGATGTCATCATAGATATTTCTCCCAGGTATCCCATTTCTGAAATAACTATAATAAATATTGAAATAATAGCTAATATTAAACAAATTACAAGTGTTTTTTTATTATCAACCATTTGAAAAATCCTTTCTTCACTTGCCCTTGTCCTTAGATGTCGATATAACAGCAGTAAGACATGTTATCATTCCAAGTATGCTTCCGATTGTCACAAAGGAAACTTTATTTTGACTGGTAATATCTGATATTAAAATTACCACGAATGAAATTATTAACACCACTAAACAAACTAATATAATTTTATACGCCTTTTCCTTTGGCATCATCTCACCTCCTCTTTTAATCCGTTGTGTCATAAACCACATCGCCTGGTCTTGATGTAGACTTCTCTAGAGCTTGCCAATTTGGGTTTTCTCGAAGCTCTGTCCAGACTTCAAAGAGACTGTCTGATTTTCTGACGAAATAATGAGAATTTGTGGCTTCCTGAATTGTGAAGTAATACCAAGCACCAGGACGGTTGTCTGAAAAAGTCTTCATGTCTTCTAACATATCAGCTTCAGACTCTACATAACGCTCAAGGACATTATTGAGAAGCTGCGCCATTTCTGCTCTAGTAATGGGAGCATTTGGTCTAAAGCTACCGTCAGTATAGCCACTCACATATCCCAATTCGCTGGCTCTGACTATATATCTTTCCGCCCAGTGACCACCAATATCTGAAAAGACATCAGAAGCAGATGCTGTGGATGTATATGCTCCTCCCACATCGAATCTAACAGCGATGGTGGCAAGCTCTGCTCTCGTTATCGTCGAATCAGGTTTAAAGCTTCCGTCCTCATAACCTGTCAATACTGCTCCCCTAGTGAGTGTCGATATAGCATTATTGTACCAAACTCCTCCTCGCACATCGGGGTAATCGTTGCTTGTGCTCCATAATGCAGCTCGGCTGTCTTCTGACAGGAGCCTAAAAAATATAGTGGAAGCCTCTGCACGAGTGATGTAACTATTTGGACGAATGGTGCCATCGCTATATCCGATCATATAAGCAAAATGGTTTTCAATATCAAGTTCCACTAACGGAGGTTCTTCATCCACAATCGTTGTTTCTCGCGGTGGCTGGATTCCACCACCGCCACCGCCTCCACCTCCGCCACCAGGTGGTGATGATGGTGGTGTAGATGGTGGAGTTGAAGGCGGTGTTGTCGGTGGCGCAACTAAAACGCGACCCATGACTTGCGGACTTGTTATGGAAATTAGGTTCGGTTCTGCAGTAATTAGACCCAGAGAATCAACAATGACATATTTTAGCATAGTTGCTCCATTTGTCGCCAAGGCTGTATCGCTGGGAAATCCACTCGCTGCTGTATCTAGCTTAATTTTATATGAATAGCTGTATATATACGTTTCGCTCCCAGCTGCTCCCATACCAACTGGTGTCATCCCGGTAAGGTCTAAAGATAAAGTATTAGCATCAAAAGAAGCAAATGGAGCTCCTATGACCTTACCACTTCCGTCGATGTTTTCATCAAAGATGATATAATTACCCATGGGTACACTCAGCGTCCAAGCCTGTGCTCTGTATCGAATAAGCTCCGTTGTTTTAGCAGCTATGGCTCTCAGGTTGTCAGCCAGCTCCGTTTGGGTTTCAGAAGAAAAAGCACAATCAGCGTCAAATGCGACCTGTTGCTCGAGCCAATCCACAGCGGTGAGGTTATCAGTTTCTTCATCGGTTGTATTATATGCAACTGTATATAACAGAGCGTTGTAAAAATAGTTTTCACTTCCCATTTTTAGCTGCTGAGAAATCTGAGAAACTGCACTTCTTGCCAAGGGCACAGCAAATGGAGTAGAGCTTAGATTTGATCTTGTAATCATTGCATAATTCATATTATCGTGATTTGTATATCCCACATCGAGTTGTCCACCCTGTTCTTTGCGGTCGTTGGGTTCACCATCGGTTAGTAGAATAACAAAGCGGTTTCCAATGGCGTTCCCATCAGCAGTTTTCGGAGCAATAGCATAGGGTCCAGTAACTGCACTACCATAAAGATTTCTAGCCATCATTACCCCACCTTGCATAAAGGTCCCTTCTGGCTCCGTCTGATATTTTATATAGTTAAATGAACTAGCATTAATACCGTCAATTGTGTCTATAAGAGTCTGAAGATTAGTAGGATCGTTGATATCGATCCAACTATTGACCAGCACTGCATTTCTTCCGAAAGTGACTATAGATACCATTCTCTTTGCACTACCAGCATCACTGGCGAATATTCCTAAAAATTCTTTGGCAGCCTCTATCGCATGTCCCATTCTGCTGTCGGCTTTTGGAATCGATAAATAATCAACTGGACTAATAAGCTGCGGCCAACCTGTGCTAGTGCTAAAATCACGGCGAATCCAATACTCCTCGGTATCATTTAATATGACACCGGTTTGCTGATGATAATAATATGAACCTAGTCCATATTGTTCTCCAAAGTAAAGATATTCGCCCGGATGAGTCGCTGATTCTGGTAGTGGTTCATTGGTTTCAGGATTCCTTGGCACAGGATAAACATCAACATGCTGAAATGCATCGACACCAGATATTGCTGCTAGAGAACCTTGTGGGCTGGTCATGCTAGCAGATATGTCAAGAACTAAAACAACCGCTGCATCAGGTGAGAAGTCAACTTCCTCGATGTTAAATGAGGTCTCGACTTCAATGGTGACTATGAATTCATTTTCTCCAAGTACGTTACCCATAGAGTCTAGGTCACTTATTGATTGTTTTGTGCTAATAATACTATTTGGCGAAGGACCAATTAGCGTAGGGTTATTCGTTACCTCTTGGGCGTTAGCGTTCCAAAACACTGTCGATGCTGCTTTAGCGCTTCCAGCATCAGCTGCTCTCCCAGACCCGCTGACGATTTGGTCAAATGATCCCGATGATGCATAAGCTGCATATATCGATAAACCCATCAGCATTGATAATGAAAGGATAATTGATATTGCTTTGTTTGTCTTTCTGTGTGTCATAGACTTTTTGTAAAACATACTTGCTCCTCCTGATAGTTTATATTTTCTGTAGGTTTACGAGCTTACTTAATCAAACTTGCCCTTATAGAAATAGGGCTACTAATATTGTTGCTATTAGTAACATATCTACTAGGTATTGTCAAGTATATTTTCAAAAAAAAGATGACAAGCCCTTTTGACTTGTCATCATAAAATATAGAAAACATGGTTATTTACTGGTTAAAAACTAATTCCTTCGCTTACAAAAAATACTACTCCTCAACCATAGACTTAATATTACTTACTTCTTTATCCCTCAAAGCCCGAAACCAATCGACACTGAATTGAAGACCATCTATGCCATATTGTATGGTATGCCTTTGATAATCTTCAATACTGTTTGCGCTTTCATTGGCATCTGAACATTCTGTTGCCTTTAGTATACCTTCCAAGTATTCTGGGTCATTTATCCAGACGCTAAGAGCTTGCTGGATATCAGTAGAGCCATATGTGGCAACGCTGTTCCAAATCAAAGAGACATATGCAAGCTCCATTTCCAGTTTTTCCAGCATTTCATTCAGGAGTTCTATACGCTTTTTACTAGGCAATAAACCCATAAATAAAAATTTGCCCAACTCCATATTTTTTGTATTTGTCATGTCAGCTGGCGTGGAAAGCCACTCAATAAACATTTCACGTCCTTTATCGGTGATGGAATATTGCTTTTTATTTACGCTGTTTTCAACAAATTCTGTGTAGGTTACCATTTCTGATGTTAATAGCCTCTTCAATGCTGCTTGGATGCTTCCGCTACTATCGCTACACATACTTTTAAAACTAGTCTTTATGATGTTGCGAATCTCATACAAAGTAAGTCTTTTTAACATTAAAATCCCTAAAATAATTTTTTCCATCTCGTAACAAATACCTCCTAGTTTTCTCTTCACTCATTAAATCAATTACTATAACTATAATATATATGTAAAAAATGTCAATACTTTCTGTTATTTATACAATTTTTGTCCATATATGGTAAAGCCAAGCAGTTATAGTAATATAACCGCTTGGCGTTTATTATTGACAATTGATTGGATTTATTTCAATATCAAATTAACAAGCTTATTTTTCACCACAATAGTCCGAACAATTTCTTTTCCATCGATGATGTTCTTTATTTTTTCATCGTTGGTTACAATTTCAACAACAGTATCGTCCTCAATATCCATATCAACTACAACAGTACCTCGTAGTTTTCCTCCAATTTGCACTGCAATTTCCCGCTGCGCTTCTTGGGTTTTACTCTCTTCGTATTCGGGCCATGGAGAAGCTGCAGCATATCCTTCGAAACCTTGAAGCTTCCAAAGTTCCTCTGCAATATGGGGAGCAAAGGGCGAGAGCAAAGATAAAAGCACTTTTACATCGCCACGGCTGGGAGCTTTATCGTAAAAATCATTCACCAGTGCCATTAATGTGGCAATTGCTGTGTTGAATTTCAAGATCTCGATGTCATTTCCAACCTTTTTAATTGCCTTATGCACAGCCAATTCATGGGTCTCGGAAATCTCATCAGTACCATCTAAGAGCTCCCAAGAAAGATTCCACAAACGATCTAAAAATCTTTTACAACCCCTTACAGCTCTTTGTGACCAGGGTGCCGTCTTTTCAAAATCTCCAATGAACATTATGTACAGGCGCATGGTATCAGTACCGAATTCTTTAATGATATCATCAGGATTAATAACATTGCCCCTAGATTTACTCATTTTTTGCCCATCTTCGGCAAGAATCATACCTTGGCTTGTGCGCTTTGCATAGGGCTCCACTGTGGGAACTACTCCTATATCATAGAGAAACTTATGCCAAAAGCGTGAATAGAGCAAATGCAAGGTTGTATGCTCCATACCGCCGTTGTACCAATCCACGGGTGTCCAATATTCCAATGCTTCCCGTGAAGCTAAAGTGTCTGAATTGTCTGAATCTGTATAGCGCAAGTAATACCAGCTTGAGCCAGCCCATTGGGGCATGGTATCAGTTTCTCTCTGGGCAGGACCTCCGCATTTTGGACAGCTTGCCTCTAGCCACTCTTCCATGGCAGCAAGGGGTGACTCTCCTGTTTCAGTTGTCTCATATTTTTCCACATTGGGTAATACCAGTGGTAGCTCGCTTTCTGGTATGGCAACATATCCACATTTTTCGCAGAAGACTATTGGTATTGGCTCTCCCCAATAACGCTGGCGGGAAAAAACCCAGTCACGAAGTTTGAAATTTACTTTTTCCTCTCCAAGATTTTCATCCCTTAGCCAATCGGTGATCTTAGCGATTGCTTCTTCCACTGATAATCCGTCTAAGATCCCCGAGTTCACCATTATTCCTTCATCGCAGTCTTCATAAGCTTCTTTTTCGATGTCTCCACCAGCTACAACCTCGACAATGGGTAAATCAAATTGTTTAGCAAACTCCCAGTCACGCTGATCGTGTCCCGGTACTGCCATAATAGCACCGGTTCCATATGATGCTAATACATAATCAGAAATAAAAATTGGTATTTCTTCATTAGTAGCAGGGTTAATGGCACATATACCTTTTATTTCCACCCCGGTTTTCACTCGAACCAGCTCTGTGCGTTCGAAATCGGTCTTTTTCGCAGCTGCATCTTGATATGCTTTAACTTCATCGCTGTTTTCCACAGTCCAATTCTTCAGCAAGTTATGCTCCGGCGAGATAACCATATAAGTGGCACCATAAATGGTATCAGGTCTGGTGGTATACACCCTCAAAGTGTCACCAGTTGTGGTTTTGAAGTCTATTTCAGCTCCCACGGAACGCCCTATCCAATTTCGTTGCTGGCTTTTCACCCTATCTGGATAATCAACTAAATCAAGGTCATCCACAAGCCGCTGGGCATATTGGGTAATCCGAAGCATCCATTGGCTTTTTTCCCTTCTGACAACTTCAGAGCCACAGCGTTCACATACTCCCTCAACGACTTCTTCATTTGCAAGGACGCAATGGCATGATGTACACCAATTGACAGGTATAAGGGCTTTATATGCAAGTCCCTGTTCAAACATTTTTAAGAAAATCCATTGAGTCCACTTGTAGTAATCTGGGTCTGTTGTATCGACGCATCTATCCCAATCAAAGCCATATCCCAGCATTTTCAGCTGCTCTGTGAAACGCTTTATATTATCCCGGGTAACATCCGCGGGGTGCATTTTATTTTTTATTGCATAATTCTCCGTTGGAAGCCCGAAAGCGTCAAATCCAATGGGGAAAAGGACATTGTAACCTTGCTTACGCCTTTTTCTAGAAACGATGTCCATGGCGGTAAAAGGTCTCGGATGTCCGACGTGCAAGCCCTCCCCAGATGGGTAGGGAAACTCTATTAAAGCAAAAAACTTGGGTTTATCACTTCCGTTTATGGCACGAAAAGGTTTTTCCTTTTCCCATATGTCTTGCCATTTCGACTCAATTTCTAAAAATTCATATTTCATGTTGCTTCGCTCCCCAATCCTAATTCCACATCTTCAGCATCGCTCCATAATCGTTCAAGGGTATAAAAGGAACGTATATCTTCGAGGAAAAGATGGACAACAACACAGGCATAATCCATCAGCACCCATCCACCTGCTCTGTCGCCTTCCCGTCTCCTTGGCACTTCACCGTTTTCTTCCAGAATCTTTTCCACCTCATCGGTAAGGGTTTTGAGGTGAGTTGTGGAATTTGCGGTACAAATTACAAAATAGTCCGCAAGGGTAGTTACCTCTGTGGTTCTTAGTAATTTTATATCTCTGGCGTTCTTGCTGTCAAGAGCATTTACTATAAGTTTTGCAACATTATCTGGAGAAAGCATTATTGTACTGTCCTTTTTAATTGGTATTTTCATATGATATTACCCTCAATGAGATTTTCTATATTCAAATAAATCACAATGTTCATTCATATGAAGGCTCGGTTTCATGGGAGCTTAATCCCCCATCTATTGTGTTTAAATTATCTGATGGACCTTCTTCATGATTTTCGATGGGATACTCTATCATGGGTATTTCATCATTTGTATCATCATCGGAATTAGCGAAATCCTCTATTTCACCATTACTATCAAAATATTCATCAGTTGGTGAATCAACATATCCCTCATCGTTATAATTATCGATATTTTCTAATATATCATCAAGCTCATCTAATTCATTGTTTTGTTCATTATCAATTTCATCTTCTGAAATATCAAGCACTTGTTCGTCCACATCACTATCGGATGCCTGTGGTACTGTACTGCTTGTGGGAGGCTGATATTCACTGCCACTTCCACCAGAACTGCTTGAACTAGACGTGCTGCTATCAGTGCTAGTAGTGCTGGAAGATATTATCCCTGTGCTATATTGTCCCCAGGTGGCATCTCCCCTGCGGTTTCCATCGGTGGCATATAAATACCGATCAGTTCCGCGAGTTAGAATACTCACGCTATCCGATGTAACCGATTCAATAAAAGGATTCAACTTTTCATTGATTAATTCCAGCCATTCATCGAGGTAAATGGTCACATAGGACTGGTTGCCAACCCAATCATGATAATTGCCTGGCATAACATCAAATTCAATAGCATCAACATTGATTTTTAAAAATTGATTAGCAAACCATATTAAAGAGCTCAAGTCTATATCTGTTTTTACATATTTTAAGATGATATTGGCTAATTCATTGACGCTCAATGAGCTTCGTTTGGCAAGTATTTGTGAAGCAGCAGACATTAAAAAACTCTGCTGTGTATTAATCCTACCTATGTCCTGGTCAGAGTATCCGGCTCTATATCGAAGAACCTCCAAAGCCTGCCTACCACTAAGGTGTTGCATTCCCCTGGAATAATGAATCGATAAGCCTCCAGCCTCGTCAACATAGTTCATACTAACAGGAATTTCAAAGTCTACACCATCAATAGCGTCAACAAGGGCAACGAATGCCCTCATATCCACTAAAACCCAATAATCAACCTCGAAACCCAGCACATCGGCAAATGTTTCTACGGTGGCATGCATTCCATCATTGAGGGATTTTTCCTCCCAGCCGTGTCTCTGGCGCATATTGGAATAAATGGAATTTGCCTTTTTCAAGCTCCAGCTGACATTAACCAAGGTGTCTCTAGGAATACTGACCACATCGATTTTGCCATCTGTTGTATCAAAAGAAGCCACCATAATCACATCGGTATTTCCTCCTTCTGCGTCAGTTGCTAAAAGGAGAAAAGTGTATTTTGCCATGTCTCTTACAGTATTACCCGCAGCTAAAGCTTGTTCGCCATTTGCTACAGTTTGTGGATTTGGGCTTACTGTGTCGTCCAATGGGGGGCGATCCGGTCTGGGTTCTAGTTTTACGGGAGGTCGCGTGCTCAAAGCAGTTTTTATATAAAAATATATGCTAACGCTTGCTATAGCAATTACAGATAGAACTATAACAGCGATTCTTTTTTTTATGCTAGTCTTTCCCTTTATTTTATTATCCTCTGTTTTATCAAAGGATTCTGGCGGCACTTTTGTTGTATCAGAAATATTCTTGCTTAAATGCTGTGCCTTTCTTTTGCTTCCGGTGATTTTCATTGGATTTCTCCCCTTTATGCCACTGGGCATAGATTCCTGGAGCTATCATAGACTTAAACTGCATCAGATATTTATAGCTTATGTGGCAGTTTATGGGTTTCATTGAAAGGTGAACAATTTATGTTCCTAGTAAAAAATCAAGTGCTTCTTGAGATAAAGGATTCGGTGTAATTCCATTGTCGTATAAGTCTTGTAAACTTATTTTAAGACCAAGTATCATTGCTTCGTTGAGATTTTCATAAGCAACTTTCCTTAGCTCCTCAACTCCTGGAAAATCCCTTTCAACTTCGATAAAATCAGCAATAAAAATGATTTTTTCCAAGTCTGACATGTCTACTTTTCCTGTAGTGTGACAATAAATCGCATCAAATACTGCATCTGATACACCAAATTCTGACTTTGCCAAAAGAGCACCGGTTTTCGCATGCATAAGCTTTTCTTCAGCGATTTCCACTTCAGTGGGGGTTATTCCATGTTCAGAGAAGACTTTGATGTTTTCCTCAAGGCTTAGCATCTTTGTGATGTCATGAAGTATTGCAGCCTCTCTGGCATCATCAATATCCACAGCCCATCGCTTTGCTAAAGCTATCGCTTCAATTTCACAGCCTTTGACATGGGCAACTCTCCTCGAATCAAGCCTAGCCAATGAACGCTCCCTAAGCCAGTCCCAATCTGCTTTTGCTCCATAAAGCCGATTTGATATAATGTACGAATAATTTGTATCGGTAATGTATCCAATACCCTCACGTTGGGAGAATTGTTGCCGCAATTGGGAAGAAGATATTTCAACTGCATCGCTTTGAACTATTTCTGTTTCAATGTTATATTCATCTTTTAGCTTTTGGGAATGCTCTAATATGCTTTGTAAATCCATTGCACCTCTTGAAAATACTGCTGGAATTACAGCTGAAAGAAGATAACTACTATCTTTCCATGTTTCAAGTGTTAAATACATATCTGTTCCAACCAACAAAAACATTTGAGCATCAGGATATTGTTCTTTTAGTTTGGCAACTGTTTGTGAAGTATAAATTGGCTTTTCACTAAATATCTCCATATCAGAAATTTCAGCTTGGGCAATGTTTTGAAATGCTCCCCTTGTCATATGAAGGCGCATTTGAGCACTGGGACTATCTTCTGGTAGGCTTTTATGGGGTGGAATTCCAGCTGGGATGATAATAAGCTTATCAAGCGCAAGCTGATCTACTGCAGCTTTCGCTCCACGAAAATGCCCTATATGGGGTGGATTAAATGTTCCCCCGAATATCCCAATTCTCAATACCAATCACCTAATTCCTAATTCCTATCAATCAATGCATCAGCAAGTTGCTTGAGAGCCTTCCCCCTGTGGGAAATAGCGTTTTTTTCAATTGGTGACAACTCACCAATTGTCTTATCCATTCCCGAGGGCATAAAAACAGGGTCATAGCCAAAGCCGTTTTCGCCCCTTGGCTCTTTAACGATTATCCCAATGCACTCGCCAGTGACAGTGATTAAATCACCATTGGGAAAAGCGCAAGCCACAGCGCATACGAATTTAGCCTCCC
The DNA here is from genome assembly GCA_009777775.1 of Oscillospiraceae bacterium. Taxonomy (GTDB): domain Bacteria; phylum Bacillota; class Clostridia; order Oscillospirales; family Oscillospiraceae; genus WRMH01. The sequence continues at coordinate 132,532 of WRLE01000001.1, read as the reverse complement.
TTTGGGTAATATGTTCCATGTTAGCTAGTAGATACATACAGCGTTCCAAGTCGCTGAGCTCATCTCCGCCATAGGAGCTTGAATATATTCCGGGCTGGTCTCCTAAAGCATCCACTACCAAGCCAGAATCATCACCGATGGAAGCCAGACTTGTCAAATCGCATATACTTTGTGCTTTTATTATTGCATTTTCAATAAATGTTAAGCCGGTTTCCTCAATATCCACATTGAGTCCCATTTTTACTCTACCAACGGCTTGTATACCATATCCAGCTAGGATTTCGCTCATTTCTGCTACTTTACCGATATTTCCGGTGGCAAGGACAAATTTTTCATTATTCATTCAAGAATCGCCTCCGTGAATTCCCAAGCATTAAACTCTATTAAATCATCGAGTTTTTCCCCAACACCAACGAGTTTTACAGGAATTTTCAATTGCTCGGCTATGGAATAAACAATTCCACCCTTTGCCGTACCATCGAGTTTTGTTAAAATAATACCAGTGATGTCTGCGATTTCATTGAACTCACGAGCTTGAATAACTCCATTTTGACCTGTGGTAGCATCGATAACCAGTAAGGTTTCAATATTCGATTCTGGAAGTTCCCTATGAATGATTCTACTGATTTTAGAAAGCTCATTCATCAAGTTGGATTTGTTATGTAAACGTCCAGCTGTGTCACAAATGAGAACATCCACCGCTCTTGCTTTGGCAGCATTTATGCCATCGAAAATGACCGATGCAGGATCTGCGCCTTCATCCCTGCGGACTATTTCCGAACCCACTCGTGTTGCCCAAACACCAAGCTGCTCTCCAGCAGCGGCGCGAAATGTATCACCGGCACATAAAAGGGTTTTTTTTCCTTCATTGTTGAGTTTCATCGCCAACTTCCCTATTGAAGTTGTCTTCCCAACTCCATTTACACCAATTACCAAAATAACTGAGGGTTGTGTATCCAGCCTAAGCCTTGTTTCGCCCACATCGAGAAGCAGCGTCAAAATACTTACAAGAGCCGCTTTTGCTTCTACTCCAGTCTTTATTCCATTATATCTAACAGTTTCCCTCAATTGCTGTACAGCAACAGTTGTGGTCGCCACTCCCAAGTCGGCCATTATAAGGGTCTCTTCCAACTCCTCATAAAAATCCTCCCCCACAGCACCCATAAAGGAAAAGACACTATTCAATCGTTGAGAAAAGCTATTCCGAGTCCGAGCCAACCCCTCACGAAGCTTTGTAAATATACTCAATGCAAACCAAAACCTTTCAGTTAATTAATAATTAATGATTAATAATGAATAATTATTCCAATAGCTTATTGTTAATTATACATTGTTCATCGTTCATTGTTTCCAAGGCGGCGCGTCAGGGATGCCGCGCCCTACGAGTGTCATTGTATTGTGGTGCATTTTAGGATAATTGTTAATTGTTAATTGTTAATTGTTAATTGTTTTTCCGCTTCCTCCAGATCCAGATGGAGGATTCGGGAGACTCCCATTTCTTGCATTGTTACACCGTATAAGACATCTGCTTGTTCCATTGTTGCTCGTTTGTGGGATATTACTATCATTTGGGTATTATTCGACATTCTTCGCATATAGGAAGCAAACCTTGCCACATTGGCATCATCTAAAGCAGCATCAATTTCATCTATTACCACAAAAGGCGGAGGTCGAACAGCGAGAATTGCAAAATAAATCGCAATGGCTACAAATGCTTTTTCCCCTCCAGAAAGTAGAGTTATTGTTTTTAAAGATTTTCCAGGTGGTTGAACTTGGATTTCGATTCCGCTTGATAATATATCTTCCGGTTCTTCCAACATTAAGGAAGCATTCCCGCCACCAAAGAGCTCTTTGAATGTTTTTTCAAAGCTCTCGTTAATCAAAGCAAACTCACGAACGAAAATTTCTTGCATATGCGTTGTAATATCGGAAATAATCGAGAGTAGCTCTTTTTTAGCATTTTCCACATCGTCCCTTTGGGAAGTCAAAAAAGAATATCGTTCATTGATACGGGAAAATTGCTCGATGGCTCCAATATTTGGCTCGCCCAATTGGTTCATTTGTGATTTTATCGACCTTATGTTTCTTTGTGCATCGGTTAAATTATCTATTGGCATTGCAGCGTTTAGAGCTGAGCTTCTAGTCAGTTCATATGTGTCCCAAAGTCTATCGACGATTTGCTTTTCTTCCATTGCTGCGGCAAGCTTTCTTTGTTCCAGTCTAGAACACTCTCGCTCAAGATTCAAAGTCTCTTGGTTTTTGTTTTGTATATCCCTATTTAACTGACTCCTGCTACCTTCAATTTCAAGCTTTTCCGTATTGATTTTCGCCACTCGCTGTTTATACTCTTCAATGTCTGCATTGACTGTCACTGCTTTTCTTTGATTGTCCAGTATTTGCAGTTGAATTTCATCGTTTTTTTGTTTCAGTTCATCAATTGTAAGGAGTTGGCGTTCTCTATTACCTTCCATTTCATCCCTAATTGCACTTAATTCATTAATTGTTTTAACAAGTGCAGCATTTTCTGCATCAAGGGATGCCTTGTCTGCAGCTAGTTTCGATAATATATCACCAAGAGCCTCTCGCTCTTTTGATAATAATTCCTGACCTTGGGCAGCTTTGTCATATTGCTTTTTTATATCGTCCCACTTGTTTTCCAATATTACAATTAAGTCTTTTATTTCTTCGGTTTCTTTGGAATTTGTGTCCATACGCCCATTGATGACTTTAAGCGCGCTTTCTCGTGATGATATATCTCCCCTTGCGATTTCCAATAATTGGTTCTGATGATCAAGCTCGCTTTGAAGCAAAATTAGCCCATCTTGAATTGTTCGCAATTCGTTGCGAGCAACATCAAGTTCGTATTCAGAAGCCTTCAGCTCTCGATTGCAGTCCTCTTGCTCTCTACTGCTCGTGCTTATATCATCAGAGAGTCTAAGCAGCTGACTTTCGATTCTTTCCAACTCATTAGCTCTTGATAAAATCCCCGAAGCAGAAGCGGTGGAGCCACCAGTCATGGATCCGCCAGCATTGATAACTTGCCCATCTAAACTAACAACCCTATATCGATAATTATTTTTTCTAGCAATGCGAAGGGCACTATTAATATCATCGGAAATAATAACTCTTCCCAGCAGACTTGCATAAATACCAGAATAGATGGAATCATATTCGATGAGGTTCACAGCGACTCCTTGGAATCCTTCGTCGCCATTTACTTCGTTTTCGTCGATAATTCTACCATTTATCGTGGAAACTGGCAGAAAAGTTGCTCTTCCTTCATCATTTCGCTGGAGTTGATTTATAGCTGCTTTTCCATCATCTTCAGTTTTCACTATGATATTTTGCATGGCAGCACCCAGAGCGGTCTCAATCGCTGCTGTATACTTGTCTTTTGTCTTAACAAGACTAGCCACTGTTCCACAAATATTCTTTAAAGACCCCCGTGATGACTCCTGCATGACATACTTCACAGCCTTTGAATAACCTTGGTAATCCCTTTCCAAATCCGAAAGTAGATTTTTTCTAGACTGAAGTGTTTGTCTTTCTCTCTGGAGACGCTGGGATTTTTCATTTGCTTTTGCCGCTTTGTCTGCTCTATTATCAACTTTTAATTGTAATCCAGCAATGACATTATTTTGACTAATAAGCTCGTCTTTTGCTTTATTGAGTTTTTCAGCGTAATTATCAGCTGCTTCTTTTAATGATAAAAGACTTGTTCCAAAGATTGCCAATTCATGTTTTGCTGTGTTTTCTGAGTCGAGGAGTTCTTGAGCCTGCATAGCCAAGGCAGATAGTTTTCCCCTGGCATCTGCCAATTCTGCTCTTCCATCATCCTCACTTTTCATTAAGTCAGCTAATTCTTTAGAACGCTCTCCAGCCAAAACTGTGATTTTTTCAATTTCTTTAAGGACTCCATTTACTTTTTCGTCAAGTTTAGATAAACCTTGGGATATTTCCAATAGACGGCTTTGCCTGTCTAAAATCTGAGCGCCAACACCACCTTGTTGACCCTCTTGGTTTTGTACATCCAGGTTAATCCTTTCTATTTGCTCCACATTGCTTTGAATCTGCGACAAATGAACAGCTACAAAACTTTCCAATTCTCCCAGATTTACTTCCTCTGAGGCAATTTGCTCCCTTAGGCTTTCCGCTTCTATATCCCTTTGGCGCATGGATGCAGTGAGCTCCTCTAGCTGCGTAAAAGCAGATTCCAGCTCCAATGAAACAGCCTCTAAAGACTGCTGTGCAACGAGATGGTCGTCAGCTGCCTTAGAAGCTCGCAGTTTGAGGGATTCAAGCTCCCGTAGCCACACCGAAACTTCCAATGAACGAAGCTCATCTCGTAATAATAAATATTTTTTTGCAATTTCGGCTTGCTCGCGCAGGGGCTCGATTTGCATTTCCAATTCCGAAATTTTATCTCCGATTCTCAAAAGGTTCTCATCTGTTTGAGACAGCTTTCTTTCTGACTCCTCTTTTCTATGTCTGTGTTTTGATATACCAGCTGCTTCTTCAAATATTTCCCTTCTATCTTTGCTCTTAGACGACAAAATATCTGCTATCTTTCCTTGACCTATAATACTGTAACCTTCCCGTCCCAGTCCAGTATCCATAAAAAGTTCGTTAACATCCCTTAATCTAACTTGGTTTTTGTTAATATAGTATTCGCTCTCACCAGAGCGGTAATATCGCCTTGTTATCATCACTTCGCTACTATCAAGGGGAAATCTTTGACTTGAATTGTCTAAAATTAACGAAACTTCGGCAAAACCCAATTGGGAACGCCTTTGGGTGCCGCCGAATATGACATCCTCCATTTTTCCGCTACGCAATGACCTGGTTGATTGTTCCCCCATGACCCACATGATGGCATCGGAAATATTCGATTTACCGCTGCCGTTGGGACCAACAACACCGGTGATGGGCTTTTCGAAAAGCAAACGTGTTTTTTCAGGAAAAGACTTGAATCCCTGCATTTCAATGGATCTTAAGTACAGCTTTAACACCAACCCTATAATATGTTTGTCTTTCAAAGGATTATATACTTTTTTTCAAGCAATTTCAATGAAAATATCATCAAATTCCATAGTAGTTTCAATTACCTTGATGCTTTTTAATGAAAAATACTCTTTGAGATAATTTATGTTGCTCCGATGCTGCCCCACCATTTTCGACCTTGCTCCCAAGGGAACAAAAATAGTAGCATTTTCACCTTTGGGCAAGCTTTCCAAGAGTGCAGTAACCTTTTTACGATACATCCTTGAATATACAAGTTCGCCCAACGCAGGATGATAAGCACCCGCCACAGCGTCTCCAGCTGTCAAAGACTCCGTAGGGTTCAATCCAAGCCTCAATATAGGCACTCTCGCTTCAATGAATAATTCACAAAGCTCTACACAATATTCTATGGCATCCTCAATGGTATGCTCACGATATGCTCCATTTTGCCACATATCATGTAATTGGGTGTTCGCTACTACAACAGTGGGATAGATTCTAACAGCATCCGCTTCCATTTCAATAAAACGCTTTGCGGTAAAAATGGATTTTTCGATGCTATCGCCTGGTAAGCCTGTCATCATTTGTAACACTAGGGTAAGTCCAGCTTTTTTTATAAGCTTCGCAGCTATATCAACATGGGAAGCATTGTGACCACGTTTTGACAAAAGTAGCACATCATCGCACATAGATTGAGCTCCCAGTTCGATTGTATCTACACCATAACCGATTAGCCTGTCAATGATACTCCCATCAATGAGGTCTGGTCGCGTGGAAATCCTTATGCTTCTGTCTTTATGTCCATTTACGAATGAGTACGCTGCACCTAAAAGCTCATTTTGAACTTCAACTGGTATGCCAGTGAAGCTTCCTCCATAAAAAGCAATTTCCGCAGGGTAGTCAGTGGTGAAAAAACTACCTGCGGCATCTATGACATCCTTTGAAGTTGCGCTCTTCTGTGCACCTGATATCTTGTTTTGGTTGCAAAAAACACAAGCATGATTACAGCCATTATTGGGTATAAAAAAAGGCAATATTTGTTTTTTTGCTTTCATTTTGCCATACTCTCCAGTGCCACCCTCGCTGCGTCTTGCTCTGCTTCTTTTTTGCTTTTACCTGTGCCGAGCCCAATTGAAACATGGTTGAGGCGAACCTCAACAGTATATATTTTCAAATGATCCGGACCCTTTTCACCTGTTACTCGATAATCAAGGGTCTGACAAGCCTTTTCTTGAATAATTTCCTGAAGCCTCGTTTTATAATCACTTTGCCCAAATTCCAAGTCTGATACTTTTTCTCCAAGGAAGTTACTAACAAAACTATATACCGGTTCAAAGCCCCCATCAAGATATATGGCACCAATAACAGCTTCCAAAGCATCTGCCAAAATAGACGGACGCAAGCGTCCGCCACTCTTTTCCTCACCTTTACCAAGATGAAGACAGCTTCCCAAATCAATTGCAGTGGCGATTGATACTAAGCTTTTTTCACATACCAACTCTGCTCGAAGTCTGGTCATTTGTCCTTCTGGCATATCCTTATCAGCAGTGTAAATAATCGTAGCTACAGTCATCCCCAAGACAGAATCACCAAGAAATTCCAATCTTTCATTACTGGAGGAGCCGCTTTTTCTGTTTTCGTTAGCATAAGAACTATGGGTAAGAGCAGTATCAAGCAATACCAAATCATTAAAGCTATATTCCAATATATTTTGGAGCTTTTCGAGATTATCTATATTTATAGTTATCGCCACCTTATGCAACTGCCAGTATTTCGTATATAGTATACTAGTCAGTCGATATTATCCGATAAAAAGCGCACAACATCGCCAACTGTAACAAGTTCCCTGGCAATCTCTTCATCGACTTCGGGGATGTTGAACTCTTCCTCGATTGCCATAATCAAATCCACAGCATCAAGGGAGTCAATACCCAAGTCATCTGTAAAGGATGTGTCCAATGTAATCGAATATTCGTCAATGGTAAATTGAATCGCAATTATTATGCGAAGCCTATCAAAAATCACAGCAATCACCTCAATACTTAAAATTTCATATATTCCACGCTCTCATATAGCCGAGAAGCAATGTCAGCTTTGACTGCCCTCGCTGCTTGTCTAATAGCGTTTGTAATAGCCTGGGCATTTGATGAGCCGTGGGCTTTTATAACTGGTTTTGAAATCCCCAACAAGGCAGTACCGCCAACGGCATCGGGATTTAATCTATCTTTTATGGCACTAATGTTCTTTTTTACAAGTAGTGCTGATAGCTTGGTCTTGATGTTATTGCTAAACATCGTTTTTATTTCCCCCATGAGAAAAGCAGATGTTCCTTCAAGTGCCTTTAGGACAATATTACCCGTGAACCCATCTGCCACAAGGACATCACAAGCACCGTTCATTGCTTCTTTCGCTTCCACATTGCCCACAAAATTTAATCTACCGGCACTGGAGGCACTTTCCAGTATTTTATAAGTCTCCAACTGAAGCTCCGTTCCCTTTGTAGCTTCTGTTCCAATATTCAACAAGCCAATACGTGCTGATTCCAAATCGAAAATATCGGAAGCATAATAAGAGCCCATATATGCGAATTGTACTAGATATTCCACTGTACACTGTGCATTTGCTCCAGCATCAATTAAGACAAAACCACCTTTGGGATTTGGTATCACTGGTGCCAGTGCTGCTCTTCGTATACCATTAATACGCTTCACAATTAAAGTGGCACCCGTTAATAAGGCTCCTGTGTTTCCTGCAGAAACCATAGCATCACCAGCACCATCTCGCAAAAGCTCCAGAGCAACAGTCATGGAGGAATCCTTTTTGCTACGGATGGCATTGGCTGGGTCATCCTCCATTTCTATCACTTGGCTCGCATTGACAATCTCTAAGTATTCGTCAATGACTGGTTTAGGAATCTTTTCAAGTAAAGGTAAAATTTCCTCTTCTTTACCGCAAAGAACGGCTTTCACACCAAGAAGCTTTATTGCAGCAAGGGTGCCACTGACTATCTCCTGTGGAGCTTTGTCTCCACTCATAGCATCAACGATGATTTTCATTATATATCCCGCCTTTTTCCACTTTGCTTCACATATTCATCAATTTCTAACAATGCCCTGTCGGAAATGGCAAGGTTTTTATCTCGCTTGTTTTTTACTCTCTTTTCTAAGGGTTCAATCAATCCAAAATTAATATTCATAGGTTGAAAGTTTGAAACAGCACCCTGGGAAATATATAATGCAAGAGAACCAATCGCAGTTTGTTTTGAAAAATCCGCTGGGGGCTGGGATAATAATTCCCGCGCCGTTTCAATTCCAGTCAAAAGACCTGAAGCCGCAGATTCCACATAGCCTTCAACACCGGTAATCTGTCCTGAAAAACTAATTTTTGGATTGCTTCTCAATCGATTATATCGATCAAGGAGCTTTGGTGAATCAATATAAGTGTTTCTATGCATTACCCCATATCTAACGAATTTTGATTCTCGCAATGCTGGAATCATGGAAAAGACTCGTTTTTGTTCTGCAAACTTTAGATGAGTCTGGAAACCGACAAGGTTATACAAACTCCCTTCGATGTTTTCTTTGCGTAATTGCACAACAGCATATGGCTGCTTTCCAGTTCTTGGATCTTCAAGCCCCACTGGTTTCAAAGGTCCATAGCGCATGGTGTCTATTCCTCGCCTTGCCATGACCTCAATGGGTATACAACCTTCAAAGATTTTCTTTTCTTCAAAATCTCGAACCTGGGCAAGGCTTGCTCCAATAAGCTCTGAATAAAAGCTTTTGTACTCTTCTTCATTCATTGGGCAATTAATATAATCTGCATCTCCTTTTCCATATCGGGATGCGAAATAAGCGTTTTCCATATCGATGCTTTCAAAGGTGACAATCGGTGCTGCCGCATCGAAAAAACTGAGCATTTCATCATTTTCGAAAAGCAAGCCAAGGTTTTTTGCCAATTTATCGGATGTTAATGGTCCCGTTGCAACGATGATTTTTCCATCAGGAATATCTGTGACCTCACGCTCGCTTATTGTAATTAGCGGATGCTCACGTATCATTGATGTAACCATAGATGAAAATACTTTTCTATCCACAGCCAAAGCACTTCCAGCTGGCACCCTCGTCCTATCGGCGCACATCATGATAATGCTATCGAGCCTGCGCATTTCTTCCTTTAAAAGACCCACGGCATTACTAAGTTCGTCTGAGCGCAGTGAGTTTGAACAAACCAATTCAGCAAAGTCATCCGAAATATGGGCGGGGCTTCGCATATGGGGCTTCATTTCCATCAGTTCCACGGAAATGCCTCGTATTGCCAGTTGCCATGCGGCTTCGCAACCAGCGAGACCTGCTCCGATTACTTTTACGTTCACATAATTCCACCTTTTAAGCCGTGATAGCCATGCTATTTTTTCGCTGTAGTTTTCCTAGTGGAGCTTGTAGCTTTCTTTGTTGCAGTTTTAGTTGTTTTTGCAGTGCTATTGCTTGCTTTTGCACTCTTTTGCGTTGCCGCAGCTGCCTTTTGGCTTGTTTTCGCTTTTGCATCTATTACATCAATTGCAGCTGTGGCATTATCATTTGCTTTATTTGCAGTCTCCTGGACAACTTCCTGGGTCTCCTGGGCGACTTCCTCAGGTTTTTTTCTATAACCCCTTGCGTCCTCAGGAAGGAAGTCCTCACACTTTTCGTTGATACAAAAAGGTTTCCTAGCTCCTCTTCCCGACAACTTGAACATTGTCATTTCGCATTTGGGACAATTATCCGCCACAGGTACATCCCAGGTGAGAAAACCACATTCTTTAAGCTTTTCACAGGCGTAATATGTATAACCATTTCTGGAAGTTCTCTTTAATATCCGCAATCCGCAATTTGGGCATTTTCCAGGCATTTCGATTACCAGGGGTTTTGTGAATGTGCAATCGGGAAATCCCGGACAACCTAAGAATCTTCCGAAACGGCCTGATTTTACAACCATTTGCTTGCCACATTCATCGCATATTTCATCGGATACTTCGTCTGGTACTTTTATGCGTTCACCTTCCAATGCGCTCTCTGCGCTATCCAATGAGCCTTTGAAGCCTGAATAAAACCCATCGAGAACATCCTTCCAGTCATCGTTACCCTTTTCAACTCCGTCTAGAGTCTCTTCCATTCGTGCAGTAAATTTTAAATCGACAATATCAGAGAACCTGGATATCATGAGCTCCGTGACCACTTCTCCCAAGGGAGTTGGACGAAGGTTCTTTCCTTCCTTTACCACATAGTCCCTATTAAGTATTGTTGATATTGTGGGAGCGTATGTACTTGGTCTCCCAACGCCAGTTTCCTCCATGGCTCTTATGAGTGTAGCTTCTGTATATCGACCTGGTGGTTGGGTGAACTTTTGCTCTTCTTTTACATCCTTCAGTGTCAAAGGGTCTCCTTGCTCAATTTCAGGCAGTGGTGATTGTGCAACTGGTGCTTCTTCATCGCTGCTTTCTTCATAAACAGCCATAAAGCCTTGAAACTTAACTGCAGTGTGATTAGCTCGAAACACATAACCAGCTGATAAAACATCAACGGTTACGCTATCAAGGATAGCAGGAGCCATTTGGCTGGCAACATAGCGACTCCAAATGAGTCGGTAAACACGCAGTTGGTCGTTGGTGACAGAGCCTTTGATTCTATCTGGGGTGATGAATACATTGGTGGGGCGAATCGCCTCGTGAGCATCTTGAGCATTTGCCCTTGACCGAAATCTATTGGGGCTGTCTGGAATGAAATTATCTCCATATGTGGAAGAAATAAAGTTTCTCGCTTCTCCCATGGCATCATCTGAGATACGCAATGAATCTGTTCTCATATATGTGATGAGTCCAATTGTTCCTTCACCTGGTATTTCGGTGCCTTCGTAAAGCTGCTGGGCAATTGCCATTGTGCGCTGGGGAGTCATGTTCATTCTGCGAGAGGCTTCCTGTTGGAGAGACGATGTTATAAAAGGAGGTGATGGAGAGCGTTTTCTATCAGTTCTCTTTACAGAACGCACGGTAAAGGGTGCTTGCTTTACAGCATCCACAACTGTTCTCACTTCTTCTTCGCTTCTCAGTTCCATCTTTTTCTTTTCATTGCCATGAAAAAGAGCTGTGAATGCTCCTGGTTTTGGAGATAAATCCAGGTCAACACTCAATATCCAGTATTCTTTTGGAATGAAGTTTCGTATTTCGTTTTCCCTATCAACAACCATTCGAGATGCAACAGACTGAACCCTACCTGCGGACAGACCACGTTTAATTTTTTTCCACAAGAGTGGGCTGAGTTGATAACCCACTATACGGTCAAGAATGCGTCTTGCTTGCTGGGCGTTGACAAGATCCATATCAATCGACCGTGGGTTTTCTATGCTATTGCTCACGACATTTTGCGTTATCTCGTTAAAGGTTACCCTGAAAGTCTTATCATCGGGTAGTTCTAAAAGTTCTTTTAAATGCCATGAAATTGCTTCACCTTCCCTATCTGGGTCAGTTGCTAAATATATGTTTTCACTCTTTTTTGCAGCACTTTTCAGCGCCTTTATTGTATCTTCTCTAGCTTTTACGGGTTGGTAGTCGGGAATAAACCCATTTTCGATATCCACACCAAGTTTACTTTTTGGAAGGTCTCTCAAATGCCCCATGGAAGCTGTCACCGTATAACCAGGACCAAGGTATTTCCCAATGGTTTTTGCCTTTGCAGGTGACTCTACTATTACAAGGTTGCTTTTCTCTTTTGCCATATACCCTATCCCATTTCCATAAAATGTTCGCAATCTAAAAGACTGCAGCGAAATCCTCTGTACACTTTTTTTATCGTGAATTATCGAATGAATCTGAACTATTTTTTAGTCTGTAGTAACTGCCGTTTTCCCTTTTAACGAAACCGCTTATTTCCATCATCAGTAGCGCTGTCAAGACTTCAGATGCTAAAAGCTTCGATCTTGTTATAACTAAATCAACATGGAGAATTTCATTGCCTATAGCCAGGGCAATGGTTTTTTCGTTTCCATCCAGCTGATTTGCTATTGCGTCTATGTCAATATATTCTACCTCAGATAAGTTGTCAATCCCTTTTCTAATTCCTGTAGTAATGTCTCTCTCATTTGCATATCCGAACTCGGAATCTTCCTCGAAAATAGCATATTGACCTTCTAGCTCACTGTCATTTATAGTATTTGCAACATCCTCGGTGGTGTTGATATTGATTTTATCTGGAAAAAGATCAGCATATTCATTAATGATATCATCGGTGGTTATAAAGGGTATAGCACCCTCTCTGAGCAATGCATTGGAACCTTCTGAGCTTTTAGCATCCACATTGGCTGGAAGGGTAAAGACATCTCGATTTTGCTCCAGAGCCCTAGAAGCTGTTATCAATGCTCCACTTCTTTTTGGAGCTTCTATAACAGCAACACCAAGGGACAAGCCACTGATAATCCTGTTTCGTGCTGGAAAATTATGTGCCAGTGCTTTCGTACCAGGCGGATATTCGCTAACCACAGCTCCTGTTTTGGCAACTTTAACAAAAAGCTCTCTATTTTCTGGTGGATAAACCACATCAAGTCCTGAGCCTATAACACCAATCACGCTGCCGCCTGCTCGCAGGGTACCTTTTGCAGCTGCTGAATCTATACCCTTTGCTAAACCAGTGGCAACGATAAACCCCGACTTAGCCAGTTCATAGCCTGTCTTTTCTGCGATTTTCAAACCATAATTGGTGCAAGTTCGAGAACCCACGATGGAAACAACAGGTTCATCATCGATTTTTGGCATATTTCCATGTACATATAGCAAAAGTGGGGGGTCATAGATATTTTTTAGTCTAGCAGGATATTCAATATCTTCTATTGTTAGTATGCTACAAGCTATTTTTTTGCATGATTGGAGTATTTTGTCTGCATTTTCCAAGCTTTTGTTGCCCAAGGCAGCGACTGCAGTTTTGTTCACACCCTCGATATTACCATATTCGTAAGTCTTCCCTTTATATATATTTTCGGGGCTGCCGAAATGAAGTAAAAGAGCCTTTGCAGTTGCTATACCTATGCCCTTGGCTTCCGACAACCATATCCAATATAATAATGTATCCATACAATTTTTGCTCCTATTGCTATTGGTGAGTTACTATTCACAATCTACTTAAGTCATGCGTAATGTTAGTCACGGTTTGCATAGTACGTACAAACCGTGTCATTCCTCCTCACGGTTTCCAATCCGTCCAGCCGCTTCCCATATGATAATTGCAGCAGCGATGGCAGCATTGAGGGAATCGCTTGAAGGAGATATGGGGATATTTACCCGTTTCTTGCATAAAGACAAGATTTCAGAAGAAATACCTCTGCTTTCATTGCCAATGACGATAATCGATTCAAATCCACCAATCTCCCCAATGTTCATATTGGTATCTTCAAGAACAGCTCCCAAAAATGTTGCACCACTACTTTCCATGTCTTGAAGTTCCTCAAAACTCTTCACATAAAAGTCCTGCCTAAATATTGCTCCCATAGAAGCGCGTATCGTTTTTGGGTTATATGGGTCAGCACAGCCCTTTGTCAGTATAATGCTCTCGATACCAAAAGCATTGGCAGTTCTCATTATAGTACCAACATTTCCTGGGTCTTGCACCTCATCAAGGAGTAAATGAACACCCGTCAGAAAATTCCTTGGTTCCATTGTTCGCGATTTGCATGCAAAGAGTGTCTCTTGAGCAGTGGTAAGGGTTGAAATGCTATCGATTAGCTTTTGCTCGCAATAATATACTTTTGTATCCACAGAAAGAGGGACTTCTACATGGGAAGCTGTCAGTATTGATGAAACCTCAATATCGCTGTCCAGGGCATCTAACAGCAATTTTTCACCTTCGCAGAGAAATTCACCGCTTTTTTCTCGATAATTGCTGCTTGTACCCAGTTTTCTATAGTGAATTGCCAAGGGATTATTTTTACTACTGATTTTTTCCATATATAATCTCCCCTGCCCGAAAGTCATCTAAAACAAGGAAAAGAGGGAAGATTGCACCTTTGCATTAACCCCCTTTTTCCATATTACTTTTTGTTCTTAATCGTCTATTGGCTTCATTGTGGGAAACAGTAGCACATCCCTGATGGATGAACTGTTCGTGAGCATCATGACTGCACGATCGATGCCAATTCCCAAACCACCAGTTGGAGGCATCCCATATTCCAGGGCATTTATGTAATCATCATCCATCATGCCTGCTTCCAGATCTCCGGCACTACGGAGTTCCACTTGACGTAAAAATCGTTGCTTTTGATCTATGGGATCATTGAGCTCGCTAAAGGCATTTGCAAGTTCATTTCTACATATAAACAATTCAAAACGCTCTGTGAGTCTGGGGTCAGATGCCTTCCTCTTTGCCAAAGGAGAAACTTCGACCGGATGATCTGTTATAAAAGTTGGTTGAATAAGCTCCGCTTCAACCCTTTGATCAAAGCACTCATAAAGCAAATCTCCCCAAGTGGCTTCTTTTCCTTCTGGCATTTTGACACCAATTTCAGCTGCTGCTTTAATGGCAGCTTCTGTACTCTCAAAGGAGTAAAAATCAATACCCGTATGTTTTAGGACAGCACCAGCCATTGTCATACGCTCCCAGCTGGGACTAAGGTCAATCCTTTCTCCTTGCCAAGACAGCTCATAACTCCCAATAATTTTCATGGCAGCAGTAGACAAAAACTCTTCAGTCAAATCCATCATATCGTAATAATCGGCATAGGCTTCGTAAAGCTCCACCGTAGTAAACTCAGGATTATGCTTCGTGTCCATGCCCTCATTACGGAAAATGCGCCCAATTTCATATACACGCTCCATGCCTCCCACAATAAGTCGCTTCAGATGTAGTTCGGTGGCAATACGCATATATAAATCAATTCCCAATGTATTATGGTATGTGATAAAAGGTCTTGCTGTCGCTCCCCCAGTTAATGTATTGAGAACTGGAGTTTCGACCTCGATATAACCTTTGTTGTCCAAATAAGAGCGAAGATAAGATATAAAAGCACTACGAATTTCAAAGGTTCTACGAGTTTCGGGATTCATAATTAAGTCCACATAGCGTTGTCGGTATTTTAACTCTTGATTGGTAAGCCCATGGTATTTTTCAGGTAATGGTCGAAGGGATTTTGCCAGCAGTGCTATTGTTTTACAATGGACAGATACTTCTCCCATCCTTGTTTTAAACACAAATCCTGTAATGCCGATTATATCACCAATATCGCCTTTTTTTACATCAGCAAATACGGACTCACCCACATCGTTTTCCCTGACATAAAGCTGAATTTTACCTTTGTCATCAACAATATCGAGGAAAATTGCTTTTCCCATTTCCCTTTTTGCCATTACTCTACCAGCCATGGATACATCGGTGTTTTCCATGGTGTCATAATTTTCGTGGACATCAACACTATATGCTGTCCTTACAAACTTGGTTGTTTCAAAGGGGTCTCGCCCTTCTTCAACTAACTTTTGGAGTTTATCTCTGCGTATTTGAAGTATTTCCGAAAGCTCGTTTTCGTCACTTTGAGTGCTGTTATCTTCTTGAATATCATTGGACATTTTATATCATACCTTTCATCGGGTAAATACATTTTCTTATGCAATATCGACGATTTGGAATTTTTGAACACCAGCTGGAGCATCAATTTCTATGGATTCGCCCCGTTCTTTGTCCATGAGTCCTTTTCCTAAAGGTGAATCATCGGATATCCTCCCGTTTATTGGGTCTGCTTCCTGGGAACCGACAATTTCGTAAACATCCTCTGTGCCAAATCCCATATCACGAACAGTTACCTTGCTACCGATGCCAACTCGGTCTGTTTGCTCAGAAGCTATGACAATTTCGGCGTTTTCCACTAGGTTTTTAATCTCGGCTATTTTCGCATAAAGCTTGCCCTGTTCTGTCTTTGCTTCATCGTATTCGCTATTCTCGCTGAGGTCGCCAAAGCTTCGAGCTTCTTTGATTAGTTCAGCGACTTCCTTTTCCCGAACTGTTTGTAGAAAACTGAGTTCCTCTTTTAATTCCTCAAGTCGCTCTTCGCTCATTTTATATTTCGGATCTTTGATTGTATCAGCCAAACCATCAATTCCTTTCTTCTTTTCCATTTTTCCATTTATACCAAGATATAAATAAAAAGCTCCGCTGCAGCCACGAAGCACTTTGTAAAGTATAATATCTCCAATTGCTTTTGTCAATACCCCGAAAACCAGCATGGTTAAGATTCTCCAAAGTCAATAAATAATTTACCTACCATCCATAAAGCTCGCTTAAGTAAAGAGTTACACGATTTTGTATAATGTTCGCTGTTTCGTCAATTTCTCTTGTACCCATGAAATATGCTGCTGCTGTTTCGCATATTATGTCAACAATATTAGGGTCCATAGATAAAGCTTGCGCATTATTAATCACATCAATTATCATTGTCACATCATTTTTAGTTATACCATCTTCATTATCAAGATCCATATAATAATTAATGAGTCTGTTCATGCTGTCAATATTTGTGGGAAAACGTGACAAGGAAGAAACATTTCTAAAATTGCGCGAACTATCTTGTCCATCAGCTGTGAGCAATGATCGTATAAACTGCCATGCACCATCTTTGTCTTTACACGATGTTGTCATAGCTACACCGTCTCTAGCTTCAATAAAAGCTACTAATCCAGTATCGTTTGGAAACCCAATAAAAAGTACTTCATCACGAAATAACTCTTTCGCTGGTATAATGTAAAGAAAGCCTAAGAACGAAGAACCATACTTGTTGAAAGTACTATATAGCAAGGTATCTCCAGTTTCATATACTTCACGTATTTCGTCATATGTTAAGCTGTCTCCTTCTAACATTTGACAATCATTTACAAAAGCTAGCAATGACTTGAATTCATTACTGTCAAAACTGCATTGAGCTGAGTCTCTGCTTATAAACTGAGGCATATTATAGCACAATGCGATATACAACAAATCAATTTTATTAATACCAGCAAATCCGTAAATTCCATTGTCTTTTATTACTGTTGACATTGCTTCTAGACTCCACTTTGATATACTTTCGATTTTCGATTTTGCTCCGATTAGGCTGATAATAGAAAAACTAAGGCTACCATGTGCAAAAATGCCATTAATTTCAAACGATTTAATAACATTATCGTGAAATGAACTGCGATTTAGCTCCACATCATTGTCCAAAAATTTATATAAATCTTCAATATACCCATTTTGCACATAAAGATGTATAGGAAAATAATTCGTTGCAATCATATCTGGGATAAAACCAGCAGCCATGTTAATTGTAAATTCGTCTAAATAGTCTGTGTTGTTTTCAAAATATTCGTAAGGTATTACTTCAATGTAGTATGGATTTCCTGGTATACTATTGAAATTTTTGATAGCAGTATCTAGGGGAATCCCAGTTCCCGCGCAAACTGCTAGAGTTAGTGTGATTCGTTCGTTCATTTCGGAAACAGGTATTCTAACTAAATGTAACTTTTTCATAGTAAATGTGTTATCGTTTTCTTGTTCGAGAACAGTAATTAAAAAGCTATCATTTAGTAAAAAAAGTACATCCACTGGAGTGTCATAAATATTGCTTAGAAATAGGTTGTGAATAATTGAACTTGACATCTCATTTAGATTATATGAGTATAGCATTCCATTAATGTAGTATAGGACATCATAGTCATTATTACCGTCATAAATTGAAACGTTTGATGGCATAGAGTGTATAACATTGTTTCTGCTACCAAATTGTGTATCGAATAGAATAAGGTCTAGATTCCCGAAAGAGTTTTGCGTTATTAATCCAATATTTCCATTTCCGACTTTTATCAATTGTATAATTTGTTCTTCAAATGCTTGTTCATGAATTATTTTTAACTGAGTATCAATAACATGAAGTTTTCCATTAGCGAAAATTCCAAGATTTCCATTGCTATCTGTTCGTGCTAGATAAGCATTGTGCGGGTTAAAGCCAAGTAGCTCCGCCATATTTATTGAAGTATAAACTTTGCCAGTCTCATCTATTATCCGTAACTGCCGAACCGTATCAGTATATAACCCGGTAATATCATATAAATCAATACTTTCTATTAGCCATATAAAACTATCACGAGCTTCTCCATAGAATCCTATAGAAACGACTCCTTGATATCCTTCTGGTATATTATTTTGAATGTATCTATCAAGTTTTTCAACAACATTAGCTTCTATATTGATTCGATATAGATGCGAGTTGACATTCGTTTCTTCTGCTATTTCACTTGATAGAAAATCACTATATGTCATTTCTACGTAATACAACCAACCATTAACTAGAATTAGGTTGCTTGGGTTGTTGTTAAGGATTTCAACGAGTGGTGAGTCTTGAAGACTATATGTGTATTCAATATCATTCGATGCATCACTCTGAGTGCATCCACATATAATAAAAATTAGTATTGTTAAAATAAAAAAACAAAATAATCGATGTAATGAAAAAAAATTCATAATATTTACTCTTTTTCTTATATGAATATATAATTTATGACACATGTATGATATAAAATAATACTTTATATATTAAAGGCTTCGCATTTAACAATACGTAGTGTAGTCAAAACCACAATAGTATAGCGTTTCCATCATTAACTCGAAAAACCGTATTACGCTACCCTATTGCTTTGCTTAAAGATAGATAAACACCTAAAGCATTTTCGAATTTTATTTCGATAGCTAGGATTAGTTATTAGTAATAAGATTTAAGAGTTGTTATGGAAATGCTATACTAAACGATTGTGTAATATACTTGATTTAACTATACTACCAACTATCACGACCGCACCAAATACATACATTATTATATATTTCGTGAGCAAGGTAATCGTAGTAATCAGCAATATCTTCGTACAGTGACAAATAAACGAAATAAAAACAATAAATCGTAGAATTTGGGGTCTTTGGATAAAAATTTGATATTATCCATACGACATGCGTTTCTTCTTCAGTAGCAGTTGTATCAAAACTGTGATTATGAGTTGGAAGAGCATTGTTGGCTAGTGCAGCAATTGGTGCGAGTAGTAGAAACATTAAAGCAGCAAGTACAACATAGAGTGTGAGTTTCTTCATGACAAAACCTCCTTTCTTAATAGTTTTGTGTAATTTCCTAGTTAAAGTAATCATGATAGCTTAGCATTTAAAATACAATACAAATAGCTTTTAGTATGAACATTATGTAGATAGATATTTTGCTAGACAACATAACTAGCAATAATATAACATTAGGACAAGAAATAAACAAGCAATTTTTTACTCTATTCTAAGACATCAAGATTATTTTCATTTCCAACATACTTAACTGTTCCAAAGAATTTTGGTAATAATACTATTGACATAATAAACAATAAACCCAATACTATATATATTTTTTTTACTTTTTTACTCATTTTATTACACCATTGGTCAGATAAACTTTAAACTTTCTATGTACAAAACGACAAAATATAGATTAAGAATTAGACTTCGTTTTCTTATATACACTACAAACGCCACAGTTGGCGCATTTTTCTTTGCAATTTGGTGATGCTGTTCCCAATCGTGACAGCTCTCTTTCACGCCAAAAATGCTCTTGGGATACACCAGCTGAAACCAGGCTCCATGGTAGAATCTCGTCATATTCCCTTTCCCTCGCTGCATAAAAATCGATATCAATTCCACATCGGTTAAATGCTTCAATCCAAATATCATAATCAAAGCATTCACTCCAGGAATCCATGCGAGCTCCCAGCTGCCATGCTGTTTCTAATACATCGCCCATTCGCCTATCGCCTCGCGCAAGGGCAGCTTCTACTCGCCCTTGCTGTGGAGAATGCCAGCTATATGAGATAGCTTTTGTTTTTAGTGAATCTCGAAGCAAATACACTCGCCGCAAGTATTCCTCGTTTGAAATCTGCTCCTCCCATTGGAAAGGGGTATGGGGTTTTGGAATGAAGCATGAAGTGCTTATAGATATTCGCACTCCCCTGTTTTTATTTTTTCCATGCTCTTTCCAAATTTCATAAACCTTCTGAGCAAGGGCTGCAATGGCAAGCACATCTTCATCAGTTTCAGTGGGTAATCCCAGCATGAAATATAGCTTAACGCCATTCCAACCACCTTGGAAAGCAATTTTACAACTCTCAAAGAGGTCCTCCTCTGTGAGGTTTTTATTTATTACATCACGCAAGCGTTGCGTACCAGCTTCAGGAGCGAAGGTCAAGCCAGATTTTCGCACCTTTTGGATACGCTCCATGAGTTCGATGCTGAAATTATCTGCTCGAAGGGATGGTAGCGAAATGCTGGTGCTTCTAGGTTCGCACCAATTTAGTAGACCATCGCAAAGCTCTAACAATTCTTCATAATCGCTGGTGCTAAGCGACAAAAGAGCAAGCTCATCGTATCCTGAAAGACTAACTGCTTCTATACCTTGCTTTATCAAAATATCGCTGGAACGGGAGCGATGGGGTCTGCCTATATAGCCTGCTTGGCAAAACCTGCAACCACGTATACAACCGCGAAAAAGCTCCAGGACAACCCTATCGTGAACAAGCTCAATGGATGGCATTATAGATTCTACAGGAAAATATGCATTGTCCATATCATCAACATTTCTTTTCATCACAGGAAGCATAGCTCCCATATTTGATGAAATGCCCTCGATTTTGCCATCGCTTTTATAGCTCACATCATAAAAAGACGGTACATAAACCCCGCCGATGGTGCAAGCACTTTTTAAAAATTCGTTCTTTGTTTGTCCTTCGTTTTTAGACTGGCGATATTGGTTAATGACATCCACCATCATATCTTCTCCATCGCCAATAACCATCAAATCCATAAACTCGCTCAGGGGTTCAGGGTTAAAACAACACATCCCCCCTGCTATTATAAGCGGGTCTTCCTCTTTTCTTTCATCGGCTCGCAGAGAAATCCCAGATAAATCGAGCATTGTGAAGACATTAGTGAAAGAAAGCTCATATCCCAAGGAAAAAGCGACAATATCGAACATTTTTAAAGGGTCGCCACTTTCTAGTCCATACAGACTCATTTCAGCTTCCCTCATTTGATTTTCCATATCCACCCAAGGTGCAAATACACGTTCGCACCAAACATCCTCGATTTCATTTAACAGTCCATATAAAATGCGAAGCCCAAGATTAGACATTCCAATTTCATATGTATCTGGGAAACAAAATGCGATTCTGATGGCAACTTTACTTTTGTCCTTGATGATTTGTCTATATTCCCCACCTGTGTAGCGTCCGGGTTTTTGCACTTGGGAAAGTATGCGTTCTAGCTTTATGTCCATTTATGCGCCAATCCTTGTAATTACTTCTGTGAGCAGTTTTTGAAATTTGGGAGCGGCAATATCAGCGGTTTCTTGTACTTCATCATGGGTTAGAGGTGTTTTTGAAATACCGGAAGCCAGGTTGGAAATACATGATATTCCGCAGACTTTCATACCCATATGGTTTGCAGCTATGGCTTCACAAGCTGTACTCATGCCAACCACATCAGCACCCATTGTACCGTAAGCACGGATTTCAGCAGGTGTTTCAAAATTTGGTCCCGATGTTTGCAAATAAACACCTTCATGAAGTGATATATCAAGAGATTTCGCCGCTGCTTTTATTTTTTCTCGGACATCCAAGTCGTAAATTTCACTCATGTCAGGGAATCTGGTACCTAGTTCGTCGAGATTCGGACCTAGTAATGGTGATGGTACATTCACTAGAATATGGTCAGAAATCAACATAAAATCACCAGCTGCGAATGTTTTGTTTATACCCCCCACTGCATTAGTCAAAAACAGAGTCTCTGCTCCCATGAGACCCATGAGCCTAATGGGTAATACAACATCGCTGATGGGGTAACCTTCATAATAATGTACCCGCCCTTGCATGACCACAACAGGTACTTCGTTTATATAGCCAAAAACAAATCTACCATGGTGCCCCGCAACAGTGCTTATGGGGAAGCCTTCGATTTGAGAATAATCTATTGTTTGTGCATCCTCGACCAGCTCAGCATACCCGCCAAGACCCGACCCGAGAACCAAAGCAACTTTTGGTTTATGGTCAATTTTATTTTGGACAATACTTAAACATTTTATAAGCTTATCATATACTTCGTTCATTAATTGTACTCCTAAATTATGTGTTATAAGATAAATTTTATTATACTCCATAACCATTGAAATCACAATATTATACTTGCAAAAAAAAAACAGATGGAATATAATCAACCTAGCTAATACATCGGGGTGTAGCGCAGGTGGTAGCGTGCATGGTTCGGGACCATGAGGCCGTGAGTTCGAGTCTCACCACTCCGACCAAAAAATCTCAACAGCTTTTTGCTGCTGGGATTTTTATGTTTTATGTCTAAAATTCATACTAACAGTGGAATTATTACCTTACTATGCAGTAAAAATATGTTACATTTAAAGTATTTATATAAATATATATTAAATATTTGTGACATTTCAATTTTATGCTTATTTCCATTAGCAAGTTACCGATATATATATCAGAAGCAATTGCTTTAAAAAGAAAGGAGTAAGATCATGAACAATTCCCCATTGGAAATGGAAACAAGAGCCTTGGAAGTATTTCGCTCCCTTGACTCGGAGCTGCAGGCGAATACCCTGAGATATTTGCTTTATTTACGCGATATCGAAAATAGAAAATCAGCACCAATGGTCAGCAATGACAAAAAATAGGAAAGTTGACAAGTGCAGCGTATTTTCACTTGCTGCTCTTCGCTGCATCTTGCACGATAAAACAATCTTATGAAAAAAAAGAAAAGATAAACCCGCAAGCGTCAATAATGACAGCTGTGCGGGTTTTTTCTATTAAATAATTTGCATGCTTTCGCTAAACGATTACACGTGTATATTGACTAAAAATGACAATCCTTTAGGGGTTGAATGCTTTGCGTGTTTCAATATACATTGTTTCTGTGTAAATTGGGGGTGCTCCGAATCCGCCACCGCCGCCAGTGAAAGGTTTTGCAACAAAGGCGTCGGGTTGGCAATATGTATCGACAAATTGTTTTGCTGCTGCAATAGCAACATCGTCTTCTATTGGAGGTCCGCCAAAGGGTACTGCAGGCAGGAAGCCAGGGATGCCGCCGAAGATGAGTTTGTCGCCATATTGCTCACGAAGGGCGCGTACATCATTCATGGGTTGCGGTGACCAGGAAACCACATTGGCATCGATCATTGCTGGAACGAGTAGCTCGTTTTTACCGCAGGAGTGCAAATCAAAGAATACACCGCGAGATTGGCAATAGTCAGCAACTTTTTTGATGTAAGGAACGAGCATTTCTTTAACGGTATCTACACCGAAGAACGGCGCGCGTTGGCTACCCCAGTCATCGTGGAAGCTGAGTTGGTCGAGCTCATATGCCCAAATGAATTTGTCAATCATTTTGATGTAAACATCGGCAAGGGCATCGAATGCTGCATGGACGGCATCTTTTTGGTCATCATCGATGAGAGCCATAGCTGCGCCTTCGAAATCCATCCAGGAGATCAATCTCTCGAAGAAACCGGAGAGAATGGTAACGCTGATGAACCTTGTTTTGTTCAGATAGTTGGCATTAGCTGTTTTGCTGCCTTCCCAATCCCATGAATCAACATCTGGGAAAGGAATAACATCTTTCCATGCGTTTGCGTCTGTTAGTGTCGGGGCACCTGGGCGAACCATGGAACCGCCGGCTTGCGGGATATAGACCCAAGTAACGCCGAACTTGTCTTTATAACCATTGGCTGCGATTTCGTTTCTCTCTTCTTCATTAGTTGGGTTTGCCTCAAAGCTGAAGCAGCGAGCAACATTGTCCGCATCGATGCGCGGGGTGATGAAAGATGAATCTCCACCTACGGGCATCCACAAGGGAAGCTCGCGAGCATAGAGTGCGCGATAGTTCTCTTTGGGAGTAACGGGATATGCGTAAGTTTTTGTAACCCTGCCTTGGGCATTGGTTACTTCGGTAGCATTGTCGATTTCTGCTTGATCAAATGGAATTCTGTTCATTAGTCTCCTCCTAAAATAATATGGGTTTTGCGAATGGGTTTTGCAAATAATGGGTTTTGCGATGATATATTTCACAATGATCAACATGCAATCATTGTATTGCTGACATAGTGTTTACTGTGCATACAGCACAAATTGCATAGATACAAGGAATATCCATGGATAAGCAGGAAAATATCTGTTTCTACTAAGGTACTCGAAAGTAACCAACTTGTCAAGACATATTTAACAAAAGTGCAATTTTTGACTATTGAATCGTTTGACTTTACTTAAAGGTTCATGATATATTGCAAAACATATACACATATAATTATTGTATGGTTATAACACATCGATCATAAGGAGGAATAAAAAATGCCATATTATGATTTGCGCTGCCCCCATTGTGAAAAAGAGTATGTTATTAATGCCACCATAACTGAAAAAACCGAAAAAACCATAGCCTGCCCTGATTGCAAATCCACCGATTTGAAAACTGTATTCAAAGCTGCGCCATATTTTAAGAATAACGATCAGGTATTCGATAATTAAATAGCCACTTAATATGAAAAGGAGAACAATAATGTCACTAGATGGAAACTATGTCATCGGTCTCCCAGAGTACTACAAGCCTTTGCCAGACCTGGGTATGGCACTGGAGCGCATCGGTCTTGACCCCAATGGCGACTATTCTCCCAGCTTGGAAAACCTGCAAAAAATCATGCTTGCTCATATTATGACTGTTCCATACGAAACCCTTGACTGCTGCGACTATTTTCGCAGGGTCGACTTTTTCCCCGACAGCCTCTTTGAAAAATTCGTCCTCAATCGGAGAGGTGGATATTGCTATGAAATCAATGGCTTTTTCCATGCTATTATCGAGGATTTAGGATACGAATGTTTCCCCCTATCCGGTCGATTACTATTCGGCAGCAATAGATATGGTCCCATGAGCCACCGTACCACCGTTGTCACCATCGACGGAAAACGATACTTGTGCGATGTTGGCTATGGTGCTGGCTGCGCCGAAGGTCCCGTGGAAATCGACAATCCAGAGATTCAGGACATTCTTGGTTCCATGTTTTCCATACGCCATCACGAGGGCGCCCAATTCGGTGACATCACCCTGGTGAAGCATGCTCAAGATGGTACGGAATCAGACTTTTATTGCGTATACCTCAAACCCCATTCTCTTCTGGAATTTGTCTTACCCAATGAGCGCACCCAAATATCATTTGGCAACAGGCGAGTAGTTCGCCTTCGCACCGAAACCGGCAGCATCGCCGTTGATGGAACGATTTATCGTAGAAAAATAAACGGCGAAGTGTTCGAAGAAGAAATCACCAGCTATCCACAGCTATATAGAATCCTCACAGAAGACTTCAACATGATAGTTCCGCGCATATCCTATGCCACAACCTGGCCCAGAGAAATAGCCATGCTGGGGATAAAAGACTAACTATAACCATCACCATCGTGAATCCTATAAATACAAGATACACCCAGCCACATAATCGCAACATAAAAACACGCCATCAATCCCGATGGCGTGTTTTGCATTTATTCATTAACTAAATTCACTAGCTAAAAATCCGCGCTTCCTGTTGTTCTTGGGAAGGGGATTACGTCGCGGATGTTTGATACTCCGGTTAGGTACATGAGCAGTCTCTCGAAACCGAGGCCGAAACCGGCGTGCTTTGTTCCGCCGTATTTGCGTAAATCCAGATACCACCAGTAATGCTCTTTGTCCAGACCCATTTCATCAAGGCGAGCCTCTAAGACAGCCAAACGCTCTTCCCTTTGGCTACCTCCAATGATTTCACCTATGCCTGGTGCCAACAAATCCATTGCTGCAACGGTTTTTCCATCATCGTTGAGGCGCATATAAAAAGCTTTGATGTCTTTGGGATAATCTGTGACAAAAACGGGCTTTTGAAAATGCTTTTCCGATAGATAACGCTCATGTTCTGTTTGTAAATCGCAACCCCAGAATACAGGAAAAGCAAACTCCTCTCCGCTTGCCAAAAGGATGTCTATGGCTTCGGTATATGTCACTTTTCCAAAATCCGCATCCACCACTGACTTTAGGCGTTCCAGCAGCTCATTATCCACAAAGCTATTGAGAAATTCCAGCTCATCGGGGCAGTTTTCCAGCACATATGAGATGACATATTTAAGCATATCCTCTGCCAAACGCATATCATCGCTTAAATCTGCAAAGGCGATTTCAGGCTCAATCATCCAAAACTCGGCAGCATGCCGTGGGGTGTTGGAATTCTCCGCTCTAAAGGTGGGTCCGAATGTGTATATTGCTCCAAAGGCAAGGGCATATGCTTCGCCATTTAGTTGTCCTGATACAGTAAGCCCAGCTTTATCGCCAAAAAAGTCACCACTATAATCTATCGAACCATCTTCTTTTCGTTGGGGTGCATTCATATCCATAGTAGTAACGGTGAACATCTCCCCTGCGCCTTCAG
Source organism: Oscillospiraceae bacterium (assembly GCA_009777775.1). Classification (GTDB taxonomy): domain Bacteria; phylum Bacillota; class Clostridia; order Oscillospirales; family Oscillospiraceae; genus WRMH01. The sequence goes on along the minus strand of WRLE01000001.1, from coordinate 106,012 downwards.
CATCGCTACAAGTGATAATAGGGGTGTGAACATGGACAAAACCCGACTCTTGAAAGAAGCAATGTATCCCATGGGCGGCAATTGAACGAATTTTGAAAACTGCAGAGAATAGGTTGGTCCGTGGCCGCAAGTGGGCAATGGTACGCAAAAACTCGGTGCTATGACGCTTTTTTTGAAGGGGGTACTCTGGTGCGGACTCCCCTTCTATAAATATTTCGCTGGCTGATATTTCAAATGGTTGCTTTGCGCTTTCCGTCAAAATGAATTGCCCTGTGACAATCAGTGCCGCTCCCACGTTTTGCTTTAAGACTTCCTTGAAGTTTTCGATTTTACTCTCTTCGATGACGATTTGGACATCGTTAAAGCTACTCCCATCGTTTATTTGGGCAAAACCGAAAGCCTTCATATCGCGGATTGTTCTCACCCAACCTCGAACAGTGACTTCAATCCCGCCATACATTTCGAGATTACTATACATATCTTTAATTTTTACAACATTCATATACTACTCCTTTGTAGAGTGTAGCATTTAACTATATAACTCAACAACTACATTATTGACAAGGCTATTTCCCACATCGATAATTCTTTGATTTTTGCTACCTCGGTATTTTAACATAAGACTTCTCTGAGATATATCAAATGCTCCATCTATAAGTACATCGGATAATTCTAAAAGCTCATTAAATTCATTGGCTATTTTGCCTTCCCTAAGCAGTTCTTCAAAGGTATATCCAGTATATGTCCAAACATTCAATCCGTTTTCTTTTGCAGCTCTAGCTATAACTGCACAATCGGCAGCTTGAAGAAAGGGCTCTCCTCCAGACAAGGTAAGTCCATCAGTCAAGGGATTAGCTAGCATTGCTGTGATAAGGTATTCCACCGAAACCTCCACACCCCCATCAAGGTCAAAGGAATCAGGATTATGGCAACCCTCGCAGCGTCTGTGACAACCTTGAGCAAAGACAACAAAACGAAAACCAGGACCATCAACTATCGATTCTTGAACCAAGCCCGCTATTCTCATATATGATAATACTCCTATGTTTTATTGACGATTGGTAGTCACTCATAATGAGTGTTTTACTCGGTCTGCTTCTTCGGCGCGTTTGGCATCGTTCCATCTGTCCAGGGTGCTGTTGAGATAACCTGTGATGCGCCTTATCCGCTCAAATCCCACTTCGCCATCTGTTTCATGACGACCACATTTCGGACATTCATCGCCGATGATACCGGTAAAACCGCAAACAGGGTCTCTGTCCACCGGATGGTTTACAGAGCCGAAGCCCATACCCGATTGCTGCATGAAGCGAATGATTTTTTCAAAGGCTTCCAGATTATCCAGAGGGTCACCGTCCATTTCTATATAACTGATATGTCCAGCATTGGTAAGGGCATGATAAGGAGCTTCTATTTTTATTTTATCATAAGCACTTGTGCTGTAATATACTGGTACATGGAAACTATTTGTGTAATACTCTCTGTCTGTAATGCCTTCAAGATTGCCAAAACGCTGTCTGTCGATTTTTACGAAACGGCCAGACAAGCCTTCTGCTGGTGTTGCAATAAGAGTGAAGTTCAAGCCACGTTCTTGGGATTCCCTATCACAGCGACTTCTCATATAGCTGATAATTTCTAGCCCCAGATTTTGAGCTTTCTCGCTCTCTCCGTGGTGTTCGCCGATGAGAGCTTTAAGGGTCTCTGCAAGTCCGATGAAACCAATGGTAAGGGTTCCATGCTTCAGCACTTCCCGCACTTCGTCAAACATACCCAATTCATCGGAACCTAGCCAAACGCCCTGCCCCATTAAAAATGGGTAATTATAAACATGCTTTCTACATTGTATCTCAAATCTCTCCAGCAATTGCTCCACGACCAAATCTAGCTTATAGTCCAAATCCTCGAAAAATCTTTCAATATCCCCATTAGCTTTGATAGCAAGGCGAGGAAGGTTTATGGAAGTGAAGCTTAGATTACCCCTACCGTTGCTCACTTCGTTTTCGCTGTCGTATGTATTGGCAATAACCCTGGTGCGACAGCCCATATATGCTATTTCGGTTTCTGGCTGCCCTTCTTTATAGTATTTGCTATTAAATGGTGCATCCATAAAGGAAAAATTCGGGAATAGGCGTTTAGCCGAACAGCGGCAGGCAAGCTTGAATAAATCATAGTTTGGATCACCCTCGTTAAAGTTGATGCCTTCCTTAACGCGAAATACATGAATGGGAAAAATCGGCGTCTCCCCATTACCCAAACCAGCTTCCGTTGCCAGCATGACATTTTTCATCACCATGCGTCCCTCAGGGGTAACGTCCATACCATAGTTGATTGTTGAAAATGGAGTCTGAGCACCAGCCCTCGAGTGCATTGTGTTTAAATTGTGGATAAACGCTTCCATGGCTTGATAAGTGGCTCGGTCTGTTTCTTTGACAGCATAAAAATGTGCCGCTTCCTGAGCTTTTTTCATCACTTCCTCATTGCCAAACATTTCCACCAGCATGGGTAACTCTGTTTTTTGATAGTTCTGATTCTCTTCCAAGGTCGGGGAATAACCCGTTTCCTCTTTTATTTGTGCAATAATTGTCCTAATATCATCTTCCGGGTCTTGAATATCCAAATATATCATTAGAGCCTTTGAAAGATTTTGCCGATATAGCCTGATAAAGGTCTTGCGCACGCCGTCCGCCATACCATAGTCAAAGTTCACTATGCTTTGCCCACCGTGCTGGTCGTTTTGGTTTGATTGTATCGCAATGCAGGCAAGGGCAGTGTATGAAGATATATCATTGGGCTCTCTCAAATTGCCATGTCCTGTAGAAAACCCACCTTTGAAAAGTTTTATAATGTCGATTTGTGTGCAGGTTGTGGTGAGGGTCAGAAAGTCCAAATCATGGATATGGATGTCGCCATCCGTATGGGCTCTTGCATGGTCGGGCTTTAGAACAAACATATTGTAATACTGCTTCGCTCCTTCAGAGCCGTATTTCAGCATGACTCCCATGGCTGTGTCGCCATCTATATTTGCATTTTCCCGTTTAACATCGCTGTCCCTGGCATCGGCAAATGTTATTTCTTCGTATGTTTGCATCAAACGGGTATTCATCTGCCGAATACGAGTCCGCTCGCTTCTATACAAAATATATGCCTTTGCCGTGGCAACATACCCATTGTCCATGAGTACCCTTTCCACAATATCTTGAATTTGCTCCACATCAGGCAAGGTTTCACCCTCTATTTCCAGTATGGAAACAACCTCCTGGGCTAAGGCGAATGCCAAGTCTTCGCTACCTGGTCTGTGGGTGGCATCGAAGGCTTTCCCAATTGCTCCTGATATTTTGTTGATGTCAAAATCAACAATCCTGCCATCTCGTTTTCTGATAGTGCTAATGTCCATAAATATCATCCTCTCGTGTTTTATATCTATATCAATTTTCATCTATATGCTCAAAATATGCTTGAAATGTCTGCAATAAAGTGAAATGCACATTGCTCCTGCTTATGGGATACATTTATATAAACAAGCGCAACACTATATATTGTGCCATTTTTGGGCGTTGCCTTGATGATTGTACAACCAATAGTTTCCTAAGTCAATAGGAAAAACAAAGTTTTTCCGAAAATAAATAAATTTTTTTCCGTTGAATTTATAATTTATACCCATCGCTTATCATTGTAGAAAGGAAAAATAGCACATTTTTATTCTTCGTTTATAGCCTTTTTTTCAAAGTATTTTAGGAAAAGTGCTACCCTTGACAGCCCATTGACCATATGAAAAAATACCTGATAATAACACGGTATCGAACATTCAGATATGTGCCATAAATTTATCAAAAGGCAAAAGGGAGAGCAAATACCTATGCGCAAACTGGCAACTGCTGCATTTTCGTTTTCAGCAGGTATTTTTATCTCGCGATATGTACTTCCCAATGAACATCTGCTTCTCGGCAGTGCTTTGATTGCGCTGGTTTCTTTATGCGCTTTTTTCTTCCAGGCTAACATCAGACTTCGTATATTTATCATCACTTTGTCAATATCTTCAGCTTTACTTTGGAGTCGATTATATTTTCAAATTAACGTGCTGCCCGCCTATACTTATCATGGGAATACGGCGACTGCGACTGCAACAGTATCAAATTATCCCCAATCCATTGCAAGGGGTTATAGGGTGGATGTAAAAATATCACAAAACAAAGCTTTTTCAGTGGCTGCACGATTATATTATAACGGTGAAGCTAACTTAATACCTGGAGATACAATCGAGTTTACGGCGAGATTTCTAAGAACCGACGACACTTCCGATGATAGACAAAATGCACTTAGTTCAAAGGGAGCTTTTCTTGCTGCCTATGCCACTTCCGAAATCTCTGTGTTAAGCGTAAGTGGTAAGTTTAGACAGCTACCATTGAAAATTTCCCATATAATTGCCCATTTGATTGAAAAGCTATACCCCAGTGATGTTTCACCTTTTATGAGTGCTTTGCTTGTGGGTGTTCGCGATAAACTCAACAACGATTCTATGCTCACAACTGCGTTGGCAGCAGCTGGCATTTCCCATATAGTAGCAATTTCCGGTATGCATATCTCCTTTTTGATGGGCTTTCTCTCCCTTTTCGTAAAAAACAAGAGTCGATATGCTTACATCGCTATACCCCTGTTATTCTTATTTATGGCTATGACTGGCTTTACCCCTTCTGTGACACGAGCAGGTGTAATGCAATTATTCTTAATATCAGCGGGAGTTTTCAAACGGCAAAATGACGGACTTACATCCATTTCCACTGCTTTGATGCTCTTATTGGCAGCAAATCCATATTCCATCTCTTCGGTAAGCCTGCAGCTTTCCTTTGCTTCTACCCTTGGCATTATTCTTTTCACCAGCAATATCCATTATGCGCTTTCTGATAATATTTTTGAGAGGAAAAGCATAAAAAATAAAGCAGCAAAATCATTACTTACTTTCATCATAGCATCATTATCCACAACCATCGGAGCGCTTGTTTTCACCCTCCCTTTGTCTGCGATACATTTTGGTATGGTTTCCCTTATAGCTCCAATTAGCAATCTTCTCGTCTTATGGGCAGTTTCCATCGCATTTCCCCTGGGACTTTTTTCTTCTATAATCGCTTTTCTTTATTTACCACTGGGTGCTATTTTGGCATATCCCATCAGCTATATTGCACGATATATCATTTTCCTTGCCCGTGCATTTGCTTCAGTTCCTTTTTTTGCCGTATATTCATCAAACACCCTAGTCATGTTTTGGCTGTCCTATGTCTATATGATGTTTTTTGCTCTACCCCTACTTAGAGCACGAATGCGACAATATATATACCCCTGCTGCATATCCGCTGTTCTCTTGTTCGTGATATTGCTGGTTTCTCCACTTTTACCAAGGGCAACGGTGGATTCCATTACAGTGCTTGACGTTGGGCAAGGGCTGAGTGTCATCTTGCGTTCAAGGGAGCATACAGTAGTTGTGGATTGTGGAAGCAGCAGCGGTGAAAATGCAGGTTTCATCACCCACGAATACCTATCAAATCTTGGTGAAACCACCATCGATTTGCTCATACTCACCCATTTCCACGAAGACCATGCAAACGGAGTTGAGTACCTATTTGCCAGAACCCATATTTCTACTCTGGCTATCCCCGACCCAGAAGACTCCTATTTGGCAAAGGATATAATCGACCTTGCACGAAAGAGTGGCACTGAGATAATATATGTCATAACTTCCCTTCGTATACCCCTTGGTAACTTTGAAATATGTCTATATCCACCCATAGGCGAAATGAGCGAAAACGAACAAGGTATCAGCATTTTGAGCCTTGGCAGCCCCAGCGCATTGATAACAGGAGACATGGCTTCACCCACTGAGAGAGCATTACTACGATATGCTTTTTTACCCGACATTGATGTACTGGTAGTTGGGCATCACGGCTCTCGCTTTTCCACATCATATGAATTACTCCAAGCAACCACACCCGAAATCGCTGTGATACCAGTGGGTAAAAACAACTATGGTCACCCAGCAGAGCAAACCCTAAGCCGACTTGAGGAACACTCCATTACTATATATAGAACAGACACAATGGGAAATATAACAATAACAAATTGATATATATGGAAAAATGTCACTTCCTGAGGGTAGCGCAGAATGTCTGTTTTTTAGTTCCGTCAAGCGAAACCAAGGACTGTGGAGCGCGCGAATTGACGCATGGACGCGTCACTGAGCGATAGGAACTAAAAAACAGACATTCTGCGCTACCCTCAGGAAGCAATACGCATTGCAAGGACTAGATAACATTTTTAGCAGTAAATATTGCTAATTTTCCATGTTGTGGTATACTCTATGCGAAACAAATGAGGGTAGCATGAAGTGTTGCATATATGCGAGGTTTCAAAATGATGGAAAATGATTTAAAAATAACAGCGAAAGCACAGATACGCTCCAATATGCCGAAAATATTCATTGTAAGCATACTTTACCTTGTTATTACTAGCATAATGATTGAAGTCCAATTTAAATTGTTGGGAGTATACAATGCCTTTGACATATACTTTCAGCAGCTTCTCGTTGGAAATCTCCTTAGCATTTTTGGTTTTATTTCTCTACTCACATTGAATCCAATTAGAATACTGCTCACCATCGCTATATCCTTATCAATTGCTGCTGTACGATTTGGTTACACCAGCCATACACTGAGGATACAAAGGGGCGAAGCCCTTGATATTATTGATCTTTTCAACGGATTTTATGTATTTGGCAAAGTTATCCAAATACACATCATTACAAATATCAAGATACTCCTTTGGTCTTTATTACTTGTAATTCCTGGAATAATAGCAAGCATAAGCTATCGACAAGCATATTATATTTTATTTGACGACCCAAAAAAAAGTGCAATGGAATGTATTAACGAATCAAAGGAAATGATGACAGGCTTGAAAGCAGAATTTTGTTTCCTCTACCTATCTTTTCTTGGCTGGTACATACTCGAAGAATTCGTAATGAATCTCCTTGCTTATGTATTCCCCATATCGTTACCCCTGGTGAGTATATGGCTTCTACCATACACCTTCATAACATATGCAGGTTTCTATAATAGACACAGCCCAAATTCACTCCCCCCCCTACCCCCCATTATATTTTGACTTCAAATTAAAGGAGGCACTCAAAAATGCGAGCAATTGTAACTGTCATCGGAAAGGATCGAGTTGGCATAATCGCCAGCGTTTGCTCATTGCTTGCCGAGAGCGGTGTCAATATCCTTGACATCAGCCAAACAATTATGCAAGAATACTTCACCATGATAATGCTAGTCGATCTCGCCGCTTGCGCTCTTCCTTTCAACCAATTGTCAAATTCCCTCAAAAAACGAGGAGAGGACGAATCCCTTTCCATTCGCATTCAGAGGGAAGATATTTTTACAGCAATGCATAGGATATGAGGTGGATTGTATAAAATGTTTAATGTCAATGAAATAATGCAGACCAATGAAATGATTGACGGGCAGCATCTTGATATACGCACGATAACTATGGGCATTTCCCTTCTAGATTGCACTGATTCTGATATGGCAAAAGCATGTAAAAAAATATATGACAAGATAGCTCGCTTTGCCGAGAATCTGGTCAAAGTCGGTGATGAAATTGAAACCGAATTTGGAATACCCATCGTAAATAAACGCATATCTGTCACGCCGATAGCCCTCATAGCTTCAGCCAGCGATGCCCTTGATTACAGCCCATATGCAAAAGCGCTGGATGATGCTGCCAAAGTGACTGGAGTAGACTTCATCGGCGGCTTTTCTTCCCTTGTTCATAAAGGCTATACTAAGGGAGATAGGATACTTATAGATTCCATACCCAATGCCCTAAGTTCCACGGAGCTTGTTTGCTCAAGCGTAAATATAGCAACGACAAAAACAGGTATCAACATGGATGCCGTTGCTCACATGGGTAAGATTATTAAAGATGCAGCCCAATTAACAGCAACCCGAGGTGGACTCGCTTGCGCAAAGCTTGTGGTTTTTGCAAATGCTGTGGAAGACAACCCTTTTATGGCGGGTTCTTTCCACGGTTTGGGGGAGCCTGAATCTGTTATAAATGTCGGTGTATCGGGTCCCGGTGTCGTTGCCCATGCACTTTCTGAGGTGAAAGGCGAAGCCTTCGATGTGGTGGCTGAAACTGTGAAAAAAACCGCTTTTCGCATAACTCGCATGGGTCAGCTCGTTGCCCAGGAGGCTTCCAGCAGGCTGGGTGTTCCCTTTGGCATCGTTGACCTTTCACTGGCTCCCACCCCCGCTGTGGGCGATAGCGTTGCTGTCATTTTGGAAGAAATGGGCTTGAGCGTGGCTGGTACCCATGGAACTACTGCCGCCCTTGCACTATTAAACGATGCTGTAAAAAAAGGCGGTGTAATGGCTTCTTCCCATGTGGGTGGGCTTTCTGGAGCCTTTATACCGGTTTCCGAAGATATGGGTATGGTTGCCGCAGCCCAAAGCGGAATACTCACAATATCGAAACTCGAAGCCATGAGTTGCGTTTGTTCCGTGGGTTTGGATATGATTGCTATTCCAGGTGATACCGATGCAGCCACAATCTCAGCAATAATCGCCGACGAAGCAGCGATTGGAGTCATCAATAATAAAACCACCGCAGTTCGCATTATACCTGTACCGGGCATGGATGTGGGAGAAATAGTAGACTTTGGCGGTTTATTGGGAACAGCTCCAATAATGGCTGTCACCCAAGGAGACAGTAGCCTCTTTATCTCTCGCGGTGGACGGATACCAGCTCCCCACGACAGTCTACGTAATTAGCCATATAAATACTCGGAGGCATTATGTCATCTAGAAGAAACACCAACGAAAGTTATGAAAAACTCAATTCCGCACTGACTAGCGGCTTGGTTGGCAATTTTTATATTTTCCACGGTGAAGAGCGGTATCTTTTGGAGCATAGTCTAAACACCATCAGGCAGCTCATGTGTCCTGATGGTCTTGAGAGTTTTAATTATAGAAGATACGAGGGAAAAGACCTCCAGTTGGATGATTTTGAAAACGCAATTGACACACTACCAGCTTTTGCCGAAAGAACTCTCATCGAAGTACACGATTTCGACCTATTCAAAGGAAGAAAGACAAGCTCCAGCAATAATGAAAACAGTACCGGACCATCTACATCCACACAGAGTAAAGACGACAAAGAAAGAATTGCAAGTATCATGTCAAATTTACCTGAGTATGTATGCTTAGTCATTATATATAATACATTAGAATTCAAACCTGACAACAGGGTGAAACTGGACAAAGAGATACAAAGCCATTGTCAGGTTGTTGAGTTTCCCATACAGGAGCAATCGAAGCTAATAAATTGGATAAGCAGGCGTTTTTCTGCATTGGGCAAGCGAATAAGCAATCAAGATGCAATCTATATGGCACATATAACTGATGGCTACATGGCTGCCCTTGTTTCCGAAATCGAAAAAGTATCTGCATACTCAGACAATGATACCATAAGCCGCTCAGACATCGATGCTGTTGTCATACCAGTTGTAAACGCATTTGCATACACCCTCACTGATGCACTGCTGGAAGGCAATGCTCAATTAGCTATAAACACTTTGGAAATGCTTTTCTCATTACGGGAACCGGCACAAAAAATTATCTACAGCATATCTTTAAAAATGCGCCAGCTCTTGACTGCGAGGGTTTGTATAGAAAATGGTATAAGCCAAAAGGAGTTTATGGAAATCTGTTCCATTAGATTCGACTTTCAAGCTAGGATACTAATGGATACCGCCAGGAAAACTACCCTTGATAAGTGCTGTAATGCTGTTATCTACTGTTCCCAAGCTGCATATGACCTAAATAGCTCTCCAGAACCTGAATCTCGTCTCATCGAGCTGCTTCTTCATATTCTAAGTGATTAAATATGAAAATGACGGTTATTTTATGACAAAAATTGGAGGTTTTGTCCATTGCGAAGTGTTCGAGAAGTAATCGTTGTCGAGGGTCGCTACGATAAAATCGCAGTGGCTCAAGCTGTTAGCGCAACAATAATCGAAACCTCAGGTTTTGGCGTGTTTTCCAATAAGGACAAAGTAAAACTTATTCGGAAATTATCAGAAAAATGCGGACTCATTATTCTAACGGACAGTGATAGTGCTGGGTTTGTCATACGAGGTAAACTGGGTGGTATGCTGGACGATGATAAAATTAAACATGCATATATCCCCGACTTGGTTGGTAAAGAAAAACGAAAATCATCATCTTCGAAGGAAAATAAAATCGGTGTCGAAGGGATGTCCCCGGAAATTATCATTAAAGCATTGGAACTCGCTGGAGCGACCTTCCAAGGAGAAAACGAGTCAAAAAGCAATAAGAATGAAAATACAGCAACGATGCAATTAAAAGAAAGCTCAAATATTGAAAAACCCATCAGCAAAACAGATATGTATGTCGTTGGCCTATCTGGTGGAACAAACAGCGCATCGAGACGACGAGAGTTTTTAAAGGAGCAGGATTTACCAGTTGGTTTATCAGCAAATGCTTTGCTCGATGTGCTAAACGTGCTTTTTACCAGAGAAAGCTTTCTTGCTTTGTTCTCCGAAGCATAAAATGATGGAAATTGATATAAATTATGTGGTTGCGAGGACACAAAACACCCTCGCAAATACAATACGAGGGAGATAATATCATGAAGTGTCCTTTTTGCGGTTTTTCCGAAAGCAAGGTTGTTGATTCTCGCCCAGCAGAAGAAGGTGCCACCATAAGGCGGCGAAGGGAATGCTTATCATGTCAAAAGAGATTTACCACATATGAAATAATGGAGCAATTACCGCTGGTGGTTGTAAAAAAAGATGGCCGCAGGCAGACATTCGATAAGCAAAAACTCATCACAGGAATGTTACGTGCTTGTGAAAAACGACCAGTTCCTCTGGCGGATTTGCAAGCAGTCGCCGATGAAATCGAGTTGGAATTGCTAAATTCCCTTCAGCGGGAAATTCAAAGCTCCGATGTGGGAGAAATGGTGATGAGCAGGCTAAAGACCCTTGACGAAGTCGCCTATGTCCGTTTTGCCTCAGTGTATCGCCAATTTAGAGATATAAATACTTTCATGATAGAGCTTAACAAACTACTTGGTGAAGGAGAAAGCTCCAACTTAAATGGCGAAAAACCCTACGAAGATTGACATTCATTATGTATTATGATATTGTATCGCCAAAGTAGCAATATTCAATGCAAATACCAACATTACCCTTTATTAATGTTGATATATTGTATAAATGAGCTACTAGTGGTCTATTCACGAAATAACCTTACAAATATAGACCATTAATGATAAGGAGGTGAAAACATGGCACAATATGCAAGTTTGACCCCTGCTGCAATCGAAGCAGTCCAAAAACTGGAAGCGGAACTCAAGGAGCAAGGAACCAACGCTATTTTGTTGGCATATTCCAGTTATGCAGATCTCTCGGCAGAAGCCCTCGAGCTTGTTCAAAAACTTGAAGAGACTTTGAAAGAACAAGGCAGCGATATTGTACTCGTAGCATACGACAAGTAGCATTACCAGCAAACAGATGGGGTACTAATATAATTCAATAAAAAGCGACTCCCCAATAGGTGATAATCATCTATCGGGGAGTCATTTTTTTGCAAAAGATAGTGAAACAAAAAAAACTATAAATTTTTCATAATTTAGCCATATTCATCTATTGACGAGTAAAACATATCATCGTATAATATGTTTCGTGCATTTTATTAATGCTATGACACGATTTCAACGAAATAACATATAAGTAGCAATTATTATCACTATACATCATTCTTTTGTAATAATTCTCTGTTTTTTACATATTTTACTTGTCTTTTATGAAAAAGATATGTATATTCTTTTGGTACATAATAGCTAACATATTCTTTTAGGGGGTGTGTCCGATGTCCATGGAAGCGATAAAGACTATCAGCGAAGCAGAAGACGAGGCTCGCCAAGCTAGAATCAACTCACAGCAAAAATCACAAGAAGCTCTCGAAGAAGCTGAAAGAGCGGGCAAAGAATCCGTTGCCAATGCTATTAACCGTGCAGAATCCGAACTCGCTAACCTCATTCGCAACACCGACCAACAAGCAGCACAGCAGGCTATTGAACTGGCTTCCTCAACTGCAAATCGTCAAGCAACACTGCGTGCGCGAGCCGAAAGCCGGCTCGAACAAGCATCAGCTCTCATTGTCGAAAGGATTGTGAATATCTGATGGCAATCGTTAAAATGAAAAAATTAAACCTTTTTGTCTCACGCTCCGAAAGAGAGGATCTTTTGCGCGAACTCATTCTCTTTGGTTGTGTTGAAATTTCAGAACCAGATGAGTTGCTTGAAGATTCCGATTTTGCTAATACCATAGCAAGAGAAGCGGTTGACATTGAGAAGTGGCGTAGCAATTACTCTACTTTAGCAAGGGGATTGGATGTTATCAATCAATTTGCTCCGGTAAAAACTGGGATGTTTGCAGCAAAACCTGAAATATCCGGCGAGGATCTCCTTGAGGGTGCTGATTTTGAAAAAAGTCTCGAAACAGCGCAAACATTGGACAGCCTTGAAAATAAAATGCGCCGTTTGCAAGCCGAGGAATTAAACGAGCGAAACACGATAGAGTCTCTAACTCCTTGGAGAAATTTCACCTTGCCTCTAAACACAGACAGTACACGATCTTGCACCCTCATCCTAGGTGCTGTTGCTTCTTCGATAAGCATAGAAACGCTACAAGATGAGATTTGGCTAGCGGCAGAAGAATCTGAAATTTTCCTGGTTTCATCCAATAAGGAGCTTCATTATCTCTGTGTTATCTGCTTAAAAGATAAACAATCAATTGTGAACGAGGTACTTCGCCGCTATAACTTTTCTCTCACATCCCTAAGGCACCTTGACGGTACTGCAAGGTCATACATTGATGAATCTTCGCAACGTATAACTCAGCTAAGCGAGGAGCGTTCCGCTGTCCTAGAACAAATCAGCGAAGCGGCCCAGCAGAGGGATTTGCTACGATTATGTTACGATTATGTTGGTACTAGAATCGCTAGAGCCGAAGCAACACAGAGACTACTCGCAACTGATTATTCATTACTGATGACAGGCTGGTTCACAGCAAAGTCGGAACCTGATCTCCTGGTACTCCTTTCTAAATACACCTGTGCCTGGGATATCACCGACCCAGATCCCGATGAGTATGCCAAAGTTCCGGTAAAACTAAACAATAATGCTCTCACCAGTCCTGTTTCCATGGTTACGGAGATGTACAGCCTGCCAGCATACGGCAGTATTGACCCAAATCCTGTAATGATGCCCTTTTTCGTCTTGTTCTACGGTCTTATGATGGCTGATATGGGATATGGTTTAATAATGATGATAGCCGGTATAATAATCAAGAGCAAGAAACCCACAGGTGGCACCAAAACATTTTTCGACCTTCTCTTTTTATGCGGTGTATCCACATTTATCGTCGGCATAATGGTTGGCGGCTTTTTCGGAGATGCTCCGGCGCAAATATCGAAACTGCTAGGAGGCAGCTTTGAATTACCATATAAACCATTGTTCGATCCGCTTAATAACACCATCGAGGTACTAGTGGGAGCCTTTGTTCTCGGCGGAATTCATATCATTTTCGGTATGGGTGTCGCTTTCTATATGCAAGCACGAGATGGAAAGCTGCTCGATGCCATACTTGACATCGGTTCGTGGTGGGTAATATTCGCAGGTCTCATAATGGGTGCCCTCGGTTACACTTGGAATGTTGCTCTTGCAGGCGTTGCAGTTGTTGTTCTCACTGGCGGGCGTAATAGTCCAAATATCTTTGGTAAACTCATAGGTGGTGTCGGAAAACTCTACGACATATCTGCCTATTTTAGTGATATACTATCTTATTCCAGAGTAATGGCTCTCATGCTCGCAGGCGGTGTTATTGCGAATGTTTTCAACGAAATCGGTGCAATGACCGGGAATATAGTCGCTTTCTTTGTGGTTTTCCTACTTGGGCACAGTCTTAATTTCGGTCTTAACCTACTCGGTTGCTTCGTCCACGATATGAGACTACAAACTCTAGAATTCTTTGGTAAATTCTATGTCGATGGGGGAAAACCTTTCAAACCTCTCGATTTCAAAACAAAATACAACAAAATAGTTTAGTGATCAGCACTCAATAGGGTGATCAATAATAAGGAGGAATTAATCAATGTTAGAACTACTCAACACCTATGGAGGCTTTGCTTTGGCTTTATTTGGGGCTGCACTTTCCGTGGTACTCGCCGGTTATGGTAGCGCAAAAGGTACGGGCATGGTTGGTGAAGCCGGTGTCGGTCTGTTATGTGAACAGCCTGAACAATTCGGTAAAGTCATGATTTTGCAAGTTATCCCTGGTACTCAAGGCATTTACGGCTTCGTTGTCGGTTTCCTTGCAATTTTGTTTATGGGTGCAATGGACGGCAGTGCAGTCGGAATGACTCTCACAGACGGGTTTAGATACTTTACCGCCTGTCTTCCCATGGCTTTCATCGGTATGTGGTCTGCACAATTTCAAGCTCGCGTTGCTGTTACCGGTATAAATCTTCTTTCCAAAAAGCCCGATGACTGGGCTAAGGGTATGATCCTTTGTATCACTGTTGAATTCTATGCCATCCTTTCGCTTCTTGTTTCCCTGTTTATGCTTCTCGCTCTGCGCGGCTTGTAAACACTCCCCGTATAAACTACAACGGGCGACCGGCTAATATCGGATAGGGGATTTCGCCAGTAGCATAATCATGCAAAATTGCAACTGGGACTTCTCAAACGAATGATAATGCGCCCGAATTAGCAGAAAAAGGTTGGTACTTTATGAATGGAATAGAAAAAATTATCACACATATCAAGTCCGAATCAGATGCGGAATGTGAAGCAATCGAACTTGCGGCAAACGAGGAATGCGAACGTATACGCAACGAATATGCTACGATTGAACAAGATGAGTATTCCCGTTTAATGGAGGCTGGGACAATTGAAGCCGAGCGAAGACTAGAAAGATTAAACAACCTTGCGATCCTTGAGTCAAAAAAACAAATTCTAGTAACGCAGCAAGAGATGCTATCTGAAGCCTTTGCATATGCGGCGAAGGTGATTCTCGAGCTTCCCGAAAGCCAATACATCCAATTTCTTGCCAAGCAAGCCTGTGCGGCTTCGCTCACAGGTACAGAATCTGTCGTCCTTTCTGCAAAAGACAAAGCGCGTATAGGTGTCGCAGCGGTTGATGCTGCAAATGCCGCTCTGCGAGCTTTGGGAAAAACCGCTTCCCTTACTCTATCTGATCGGGTTGCGGATATTCGCGGAGGACTCATTCTGTCGGGCGGTGACATTGAAGTAAACTGTGATGTTGACGCTCTTGTTTCAGCATATAAAAATGAACTATCTCCAGCTGTTGCTTCGATACTTTTTAGTTGAGAGGTGAGTACTATGAAAGATACGGATTTTCTCTTTCTTGGTTCGATGCTCCGCGCTAGAGAAGTAAGGATGCTTGGAAGCGAAAGAATCGATCGTATGTTGGCTTCGGAAGAATTTACCGATGTCGTAAAGCAGTTGATAGACTTCGGTTTTCCTGATATGTCCGAATTGAGCATAAGCGAAATCGATTTGATGCTTGAAGAACGAAGAAGCGAATTCTTTCGCGAAATGTCTGCATATAGCTATGTATCAGACATCCTCGATTTGTTTAGGATGAAATACGACTATCACAATGTCAAAGTTTTGGTAAAATCTATAGGAGCTGACATTGAGGCAGAGCATCTTTTGTCTAGTTCCGGACGAATTGACCCCACTATACTACGTGACGCTTATATTTCAGGTCAATTCGAAGACTTGCCGCAACCCATTGCTTCAGCATTTGAATCTTCTTCAGGCGTACTGTCTCGCACCGACAATCCTCAATTGTCGGATATTGATACGGACAAGTTTTATTTTAATGAACTCAGTGCTTTGGCAAAAAAATTAAAAAATGATTTTGTTACCGGCTATGTTCGTTTGCTCATCGACACAGCGAATTTGAAAATAATAGTACGTTCATCACGGATTGGACGAAACAGCGATTTTCTAAAAGATACCTTGATACCTGACGGCAGCGTCGGGGTTGATGAATTGTTAAAGTCATTGGAAGATGATAAGCCCCTGCCTTTTGATAACAATGCACTCGATTTGGCTATTCGCCTTGGAACTTCTGCAATGGAAGGCAATTCTCAAACTCCTTTCGAGCTTGCCTGCGACAATGCCGTTCTCCACTATGTCACAAATACCAAATCCATCGGATTCGGCTCTGCTCCAGTTATCGCTTATTTTGCGAAGATAGAATGGGAGATAACCATAATTAGGATGATTCTTACTGGAAAGAATACAGGTATTTCCTCTGAGGTTATCCGTGAAAGGCTGCGTGAGTGTAATGTATAAAATTGCAGTAATGGGTGGTGGAGACACAGTTATTGGATTCAAGGCGCTTGGACTCGACACATTTCCTGTTTCCGATGCAAATGAAGCCAGAGCGGTTTTTGCGAAAATTACTGCTCCTGAAGAAAATTATGCCGTCATCTACTTAGAGGAGCGTCTCTCTCTCGAAATGGCTAACGAAATTTCGCGTTTTACTAATAAGGTTTATCCGGCGATAATACTCATCCCAGGGCGCGATGGTTCCCAAGGTCTTAGCCTTACCGCGCTTCAGGATGCTGTCATACGGGCAATCGGTACAGACATTCTTGGTTAACTACCTTATCTGTTACCTTTTACCTATAACAAATTACCGGAAATTTATCCCCAGAAAGGATTGATATTATATGAGCGGTAGAATCGTTAAAGTCGCCGGTCCTCTTGTCGTTGCGGATGGACTAAGTGATGCGAATATCGCAGACGTTGTTCGCGTCGGCAATCAGAATCTTATAGGCGAGATTTTGACCATGGTCGGTGACTCTGCTTCTATACAAGTATACGAAGAAACCAGCGGACTCGGTCCAGGTGCTTCGGTTATCACAACAGGAGTGCCTCTTTCTGTTGAACTTGGTCCTGGTCTTTTAGAGGGCATATTCGACGGAATCCAACGACCTCTTTCAGAAATACGTAAAATGACCGGCTCCACAATTGCCCGCGGAGTGGATGTACCCGCTCTCGACAAATCCATTATTTGGGATTTCACTGCCACAGCTTCTGTCGGTGATGAGGTCACAGGCGGAAATGTCATAGGTACAGTTGATGAGACAACTGCGGTTGTGCATCGAATTATGATACCCCCGGGCATTTCAGGTGTTATTGATTTCATCCAGTCAGGCTCTTTTACCGTTGAAGAAATCATATGCAAAGTAAAAGACAGTAATGGTGAAGTTCACGATGTTTCCATGATGCAAAAATGGCCTGTTCGAGTTGGTCGTCCTTATAATAAAAAATTCACACCTAGTGCTCCCCTTTCTTCTGGTCAGAGAATAATCGATACGCTCTTCCCACTTGCCAAAGGTGGTACTGCAGCAGTTCCCGGACCTTTCGGCAGCGGTAAAACAGTAATTCAACATCAGCTAGCAAAATGGGCGGATGTTGATATTGTTGTCTATATAGGCTGCGGAGAACGTGGAAACGAAATGACAGACGTTCTCATGGAATTTCCAGAACTAAGCGATCCACGTACCGGTGAGCCTTTAATGAAACGAACAGTCCTCATCGCAAATACATCAGATATGCCTGTTGCTGCCCGTGAAGCCTCAATTTACACTGGTATCACAATAGCTGAATATTTCCGTGACATGGGATACGATGTCGCAGTCATTGCCGACTCCACATCTCGTTGGGCAGAAGCCCTTCGCGAAATGTCAGGACGACTTGAAGAAATGCCTGGTGAAGAAGGTTATCCTGCCTATCTATCTTCCCGCCTCGCTCAATTCTATGAACGCGCAGGTACTATAGAGGTTCTTGGCGGTGAACGCATTGGTTCACTTACAGCAATCGGAGCTGTTTCCCCTCCAGGCGGTGACATCGCCGAGCCTGTTTCACAAGCAACAATGCGTATCGTCAAAGTGTTCTGGGGCCTTGATGCTTCCTTGGCTTATGCGCGTCACTTCCCTGCCATCAACTGGCTCAACAGCTACACCTTGTATCTCGACACATTAAAGCCTTGGTTTGACGGAAACTTCGGTACTGACTTTTTGGTAAACCGCGCCACAACCATGTCACTACTTCAAGAAGAAGCAGAGCTCCAAGAAATCGTCAGACTGGTTGGTGTGGACTCATTATCGGCACCAGATCGTCTAACCCTTGAAACTGCAAAGATGATTCGCGAAGACTTCCTACAACAAAATGCATATGTTGAGCTTGACAGCTATACTTCATATGAAAAACAAGCAACGCTATTATCTTTGATTCTATACTACAACGATCTTTGTAAGGACGCTTTGTCAAAGGGTGTAGAAGATGTGCAGCAATTGTTTAACATTGATGCTCGCGAAAGAATAGGACGTGCTAAAACAGTTCCGCCTGAGCAATACGAAGATGAATATCATTCCATTGCTCTTGAAATGGAATCACAAATCGGAGCTATCGTAAAAGGAGATGACGATCTATGATTAGGGAATACCGCACTATCCAAGAAATCGTCAGTCCGCTGATGGTTATAAACAATGTCGAAGGTGTCACCTATGACGAACTTGCTGAACTAGAGCTTCCAGATGGCGAAGTACGTCAATGTAAAGTTCTCGAAGTCGATGGTGATTCGGCTGTTGTTCAGTTATTTGAGAGTGCTGCGGGTATAAATCTCGCAGATTCTAAAGTTCGTTTTCTCGGTCGTCCTCTGGAGCTGGCTGTTTCCGGCGACATGTTGGGAAGAGTCTTCAGCGGAATGGGTAAACCCATTGACGGAGGTCCCGAAGTCCTTGCTGAATCACATAATGACATTAACGGATTACCTATGAACCCCGCAGCGCGAGACTATCCCAACGAATTTATCCAAACTGGGATTTCAACAATCGACGGTCTAAACACCCTTGTTCGTGGACAAAAACTACCAATTTTCTCTGGTTCAGGACTCCCCCATGCCCAGCTTGCTGCACAAATCGCACGTCAAGCAAAGGTTTTAGGTAGCGAAACTGACAACTTCGCCGTTGTCTTTGCCGCAATCGGAATAACCTTTGAGGAGTCTGAATACTTTGTTCAGGAGTTTAACCGCACAGGTGCCATCGACCGTTCGGTTATTTTCACAAATCTAGCTGATGACCCTGCAGTTGAGCGTATAGCAACTCCCAGAATGGCACTTACTGCTGCAGAATACTTGGCTTTTGAAAAGGATATGCATGTTTTGGTTATTCTAACCGATATAACAAACTATGCAGAAGCCCTTCGAGAGGTCTCAGCGGCTCGAAAGGAAGTCCCCGGACGCCGCGGTTATCCAGGCTACCTATACACTGACCTTGCCACTATGTATGAACGTGCAGGAAGACGTATAGGAAAAGATGGTTCAATTACTATGATTCCCATACTAACTATGCCTGAAGATGACAAAACTCATCCCATTCCCGACTTGACAGGATATATTACCGAGGGTCAGATAATTCTATCTCGTGACTTATATAGAAAAAGTATCATGCCCCCCGTTGATGTTCTTCCCTCTCTTTCTCGTTTGAAAGATAAAGGAATCGGCGATGGCAAGACCCGTGAAGACCATGCAGATACAATGAATCAACTTTTCGCTGCTTATTCCAGAGGCAAAGATGCAAAAGAGCTTATGACAATACTCGGCGAAAGTGCTCTCACTCCCGACGATATACTCCATGCGAAATTCGCAGACGAGTTCGAGCAGCGTTATGTTTCTCAGGGATATGAAGATAATCGTTCCATAGAAGAAACCCTCTCCCTCGGTTGGGAATTGCTATCTATACTTCCACGAGGCGAGCTGAAACGTATCAGAAGCGCATATCTCGAAAAATATATGCCTGAAACCGACAGCTAAAATCGTCGATGCTGTCTTCCCTACCCTTATAAATTACAAAACACGAGGTGAACTGAAATGGCAACAAAAACTGTTTCACCCACAAGGATGGAATTAACACGCTTGAAAACGCGTCTTGTTACCGCTACACGTGGACACAAGCTTCTAAAAGACAAGCGTGATGAGCTCATGCGTCAGTTCATAGAAATAGTTCGTCGCAACCGTGAATTGCGAATGCGTGTAGACGAAGGTCTTTCTGTGGCAAATCGCGCTCTAGCTGTTTCATCAGCAATAATGTCTCCTGACGTGTTGGAGCAATCTCTATTGTATCCGCGACAAAGAGTTGAGTTTGACATGACATTTCGAAACGTAATGTCTGTAAATGTTCCTGTATATAACTTTAAAACAGAACTGGAAGATGATACTTCATCTATTTTTCCTTATGGTTTGGCACAAACCTCAGGTGAGCTAGATGATGCTCTTACTGCCCTAGCAGCTGTTTTTCGTGATATGCTGGATCTTGCTCAAATCGAAAAAACCATGCAGCTTTTAGCCGATGAAATCGAGCGCACTCGCAGACGAGTTAATGCCCTTGAGTATGTTATGATACCGGAAATGCAGGAAAGTATCAGATACATAACAATGAAGCTGGAAGAAAATGACCGCTCCACAAAAGTGCGACTAATGAAAGTAAAAGACATGGTATTAGAAGCCGCTGGATATGGTAAATAAATAACACAAACAATTTGAAATTTTCCACAATAAAGCGAAGTGTTATGATGAATACTCATCAATCAACACTTCGCTATGATTGTTTGAATGGTTTTGTGTCTACAAACAGAGTCTATCAAGTCTGTCATTGCGAGTCGTAATGTACCGAAGCAATCTAGACATCGCAGTTTTATCTTGCTGTCATGCTATAGATATTTATACTCTTCTTGTTAGGATTGTTAGACTCTCCTTGTTAGGAAGAAAGCCCATTTTTTAGCAGCAACCACAGGCTCTAAGGTTTCCAGCCATTCGTTGAATTTGTCCTCCCTTAGACCGCTCACTATTTTATATTGATTATTCATATCATATACACCTTCTGTGGCAAGATAATCGCAATACCTCTCACCAAAGCCCGCAAAATATACAAGATGATAGCCATATTGTGTGTGCAATAGCTCCCAATCACCCACTTGCCTGCTTTCGTCAAATAGCCAACTGTCGATTTCCGGGACCATCATACCCTGAAGGATATTTCCATAGAAACCGCCTTCCGTGTCTTCATCTGAATACAGCTCTATGAGATCCAAAAGGGTTTCTTCAGTGGCATCCCCTTCGACAAAGAGTGCCAGTACCTCATCTGCTCTAGCCTTTGCAGTTTGTTCGGCAGCTTCTAGAGCAGCCATGTAGCTTTCAAAGGGGTCGAGGACATCAT
Source organism: Oscillospiraceae bacterium (assembly GCA_009777775.1). GTDB lineage: Bacteria > Bacillota > Clostridia > Oscillospirales > Oscillospiraceae > WRMH01. Next base: position 84,616 of record WRLE01000001.1, on the reverse strand, counting down.
CAATGTTTTCGCTGTCATTGTTTTCATCATCATCTGATATAGCGACATCATTGTCGCCAAGGTCTTCGTTATCGTCGATGTCTTCAGTTTCATCGTCATTTACGTCATTATTGATTTCGAGATCATCGATATTCTCAAGGTCTGTGTCTTCGTCCACATCTTGATTGTCATTGTTTTCTGCTTCTATTTCTTCTCCCACATCGTTAGCTTCGGTGTTTTCAGCATTTTCGACATTGTCAACTGTTTCGGCATCCGTGGTATCAAGGTCTTCTTCACCATCATTTATAACTTCGTCATTGCTATCTTCGATGTCGTCAATTTCATCGTTGTTTATATCATCATTTTCCATATCATAATCGTAATCTAATGAGTCATCGTCATATATATCATAATCATCATAAACATCCTCATCAAAACTGAGATAGTCCATATAATCCACATTCTCTGGCATAATAAGCACTTGGCGCATTTCCGTCAAGCGATACTCGTTGGAATCTCTTTCAATGAAATACATTACATAATAGCTATCCAGCATGGAGTATTCCTGCATCACAGCAACATAAGTACAATCGCCAACTTTGCGATTGCTATCTTGAATCCATTCCGCTAATTCCTCATTGGAAGCAGACTGAAGTAAAGCACCGGTATACTTGCTTATCAGTGTGGAATCCGGATCATAATAGTATGAATCGTCATATTCGTATGCGGCAGCGATGAAATCTTCTTCGCTTTGTATTTGCGCTACTAAGGACTTGGCATAGTCTTCCGCTTCCAATTGAGCCGCTTCGTATGCCACATCATATTCAAGGTCATCTTCAAAGTCTTCTATATAAACACTTTCTGGTGAAACGATGAAAAGCCTAAAGGTATAATTATCAAAGTTATCTCTGTTTTCATCATAATAGCTTATCTTTTCTTCTTGGGAAAATTCATATGATTCTGCGATGTGCCTGCGGTATGAATTGATGGTGTTGGAAAAAATCATGATTTTCCGCAAGGAATTCTCATTCATATATGAAACACCATAAAACATATAGTAAAGACTCTCAAAGCTTTCGCCATAAGTTTTGGCATATTCTTTTATGGAAGCAAGCTCGTCTTCAATAGCCGAACGTATATCATCAGGTAGGGTATAGCCATCAGCCTGGGCAAGATTGTAGACCTGTACCATTTCAGAAAGCTGCTCTATAGTATAGTCATATAAGAAATCTGCCCAAGTCTCCCCTGTTTCGTAATCAATGATTTGTTCAGAAAGAGGTTGACCTTCCCTGGGCAAAAAGTATTCCACATACTCACCATATTCTTCTGACAATTTACTTGCATAACTATTGTATGCTGTATTATAGTAGTAATCAAACTCTAAGGCAGAAAAATCAACCCCGCCGACAGAGATGGCGGCAAAATTTCGTCGCACGAATTTGGAATTAATAAATGTCGATGCTGCGACAATTGCGACAAAAACAACAAAAACAATTATTGCCCTGCGTTTGTTTTTCTTTCGTTCTTCAAGTTCTCTCTTGTTTCTCTCTTCGCGACGGTTGGCTCGATCTGTCCTGTTATCAAAGACTCCGCTCATATTGTGTCATTCCTTCTGTTTTTTTATTGTAAACTAGGCGAGGATTATTATACTTCAACAAGCACTCTCATGCAAGCTAAAAAATCATCGTTAAAAATAGAAAATCCCCGCCGTGCCGTGTAGACCCATTTATAACCTGCACATCTCTGCAGGTGGGTTGCCTCCTTCCAGCTGCTCTGCTTCCAACATCCAAACCGCGTCATGCGCAATCCGGGAGGCCTGCAATACGCAAGAAGAGTCCAGCGTCCCTTATTATAAATGTGGGTTTAAAAGATCCATCACCAACAAAGCAGGGATATCATATCAACGCTTCGTATTTTCATTAGTCTTTTTATGGTAATCCTTCATATATTATGAGGAACTTTTCACTCTTCTTCCTCGTCAAAATCAAAGTAATCATCATCGTCTTCATCATCATCAGAGAGCCGTTCCACAAACAATTCATATATTGTGTTCAATTCATCATCGTCATCAATGGAGACAAAAGACTCTTCTGTGCCCTGGGTTACAACTTTTAAGACAACAAGCCCATAATCGTCATCGTCTTCGTCCATGTCTGCTGGCACGAAAGCCATATAGAGCTCACCGCTCACATTGACTGTATCTAAATGCTCTAATTCATATGTATTCCCATCGTCATCTGTGATGGTTATAAAATCGTTACCATAAGAACCGCTCATATGCTTCAGACCTCCAATGTCATACGATTTATGATACCCCATTGGGCTATAAAAATCAATAGCACAGATGAAATTCATGAAAATTATACAACTATTAAACAAACAATGATATAATGATTGCATAGCGAGGTGTTGGTTATGTCAATTAAAGATAAAATACTTAATAAGAATACAGCAAAAACGAGCCTATATGCTGCATCGAGCATAGTCTCCCTAGTGATTAAAACAATGGGAACAATACTCTTGATTGCTCTGACCACTGCTGTTCTTTTTTCTTGCATATTTGTTATATATGTGAGGGAAAACTTGACGACCGACCTTTCCTTGGACCCAGCCGACTTTTCCATGAGCCTTTCCAGCGTAATTTATTATACAGACCCCACGACTGGTCGAGAACGTGAGCTTGTAACGCTCCAAAGCACTGAGTTTCGCCGTTGGGTTGATTACGAAAATATACCCACCCACATGATTGACGCACTAATAGCCATAGAGGACCATAGATTCTACAGACACCATGGAGTGGATTGGTTTAGAACAGCCATGGCGTTTATGAATATGTTTCTTAGCACTAGAAGCACATTCGGAGGCTCCACCATTACTCAGCAGGTTATTAAAAACCTTACCCATGAAGATGATATTACTGTTCAACGTAAACTTGTGGAAATTTTCAGAGCAATCGAATATGAAAGGGTTTACGACAAAGAAGAAATCCTTGAGCTATACTTAAATCTCGTATATTTTGGGCACGGTTGTTATGGCGTAGGAGCTGCATCTTTCTACTATTTTGGCAAAGAGGTCAGCGAACTAAGCCTAGCAGAAAGTGCAGCGCTCATAGGCATAACCAACAACCCTTCCCAATATAGCCCCTATGCCAGCAGAAGCTCAAATAAAACACGACAAGAAGATATACTATATAGAATGAACCAGCTTCGATATTTTGATTCTGAAGAGGAATATCGTCAATCCGTCGACGAAGAGCTTGTCTTTGTTAGAGGCGATGATTCAGATTATGAAATGATAATATACACCTGGTTCGAAGAGGCTGTCATTCGTGATGTCATCAGGGATATTATGGATAAAAAGGGTTATTCAGAACCCCTTGCCAGGCGTTGGCTATTCAATGGCGGTCTAAAGATAATGTCTACACTAGACATTGAAATGCAACAAATCGTTGACGATTTATACCAAAACCCCCAATTATTCCCAGTTGTCACTGGCTCTTCTGCCCAGCTCCAATCTGGCGTTATAATCGCAGACCCCTTCACGGGGGAAATAAAAGCATTGTCAGGTGGAGTGGGTGAAAAAACCTCAAATATGTTATTAAACCGCGCAACCATGGCAAAGCGTCCTCCAGGTTCTTCTTTAAAGCCCATTGCCGCATATGCGCCAGCAATGGACAGGGGTATACTCACTCCAAGCACATTATATGAAGACAGCGATGAAGTAACTCTCAGCGGAACCACCTGGATGCCCAGAAACGCCAACCTCGGTTACAGCGGCATAGTAAATGTTCGGACAGCAATAGTGCGCTCTCTAAACACAATACCCGCTGTTGTTGTTGATCAATTATCTCCTGCTGTCTCTTTCCGTTTTTTAAGGGATGCCCTTGGTTTTGATCTCCATCCTGCCGACGAAAACTATGCTCCCCTTGCCGCTGGTCAGCTAACCAATGGAGCCACGGTAAGGGAAATGGCTTCAGGTTTTACCATGTTCCCCAATGCTGGTATGCGTTCCGAGCTTAGGACATACAACATTATATATAATGACAACGGAACCGTCTTTTTAGACAACAGCCCAGATAGTAATAGCGTCATTAGCCTTGAAACAGCATATTGGATGACTGATATGCTCCATGAAGCAGTGGTTTATGGAACAGGTAGCGAAGCAAACCTTGGCTCCATGCCCACAGCGGGTAAAACAGGAACATCAACCGATATGAAAGACCGCTGGTTTGTGGGCTTCACTCCATATTATATCTGTGCAGTATGGACAGGCTTCGATATGCCAGCCACTATGGATAGTAGTGGGAATCCATCAGCTCAAATATGGAGGAGGCTGATGACTCCCATTCACAAAGACCTTCCAGTAAAACCGTTTTACCCCCAAGGGAACTATTACATACGTCCCGTTGAAGGGGTAAAGCTGGCAGATTATACAATTCGATGCCTCGATGAAAACGGAGCTGTCATCCAAAGCGAAACCCGAGATAAAAATGTCATAGAGAGGGAGATTACCGTTTTAGCACCGGCAATCACAGGATATTTTTTAACTGGTGATTACTCTATAACTCTCGAAATAACTGCAGATTCTTCCAGAAATATCGTTGAGTTTTATTATATGGCTGAAATTGTTGAAATACCCGTAGAAACAGACCCTGTCATTGACGATACTCCCGTTGTTGATTATACCCCAGAACCAGAGAATAGAAATGATCCAAACGATGGAAACGATGATTTGTACTATTACTACGATCCATGGGAATACGATGATTATTACAACAGTCAAGACAATTCGGATAATTATTGGAACGGATACGATTACGAGTATGAATATGGATATGATTAAGCATAATATGATGTTAAGCTAGTGTTCTCGGCTACCAAATAATTATCCCTATCTACCGGTCTTTTTCTCACCATGCGGCACTAGCGTGAGAAATACTATACTATAAGAATAACAGCAATGGGCTATTACTGTCCATTGCTGTTTTTTTCAAGATTTTGAGCAACCACCATCATTATCGCACATTCCAAGCGTTTTTTGAAAAGCTCGCAACCCAGTTCATAAACATCGTTAATATCACCTGTATCGTGCCAGGCGTTGGCAGCGCAACCACCGCTACAGTATAGCCTTGCCCAGCAAGTTTTACACTTTTCTCTGGTATATATATTGCTATTGTAAAAGTCATCTTTGAGTTTGCTATTTGTGACACCTTGCCAAATGTCCCCCATAAAAAAACCAGCTTCCCCCACAAGCTGATGACAGGGGTAAAGCTCGCCCTTTGGTGTCACAGCCAGATACTCCGTTCCAACGCCGCAGCCAGACAACCGTTTATAAATACAAGGTCCACCTGTCAAGTCAAGCTCATAATGATAAAAATGAAATCCCCGATTCTCTTTGTTTCTTTTGAGCATTTCTAAAGCCAGCTGCTCATACTGCTCAAAGATAATGGGCAAGTCATCGCTTCTCAAACTATGCTCCTGTCCATTCATTGCCACAACAGGCTCTAGGGAAAGCATCGAAAATCCTAAATCTGCCATATGTATTATATCATTAAAAAAATCTAAATTGTTTCTTGTATAGGTTCCCCTTATATAATACTCTCTCCCCTCTCGTGCTTCAGAGAGCTTTTTTATCTTCGGTAAAATTTCATCATAACTGCTTTTACCCCCTGGGAGTATTCGCATGGCATCGTTTATATCCTTGCGCCCATCCAAACTCATGACAACATTATACATTTCCTTATTCGAAAACTCAATTACATCCTCGTCAATTAACAAGGCATTGGTGGTGAGTGTGAAACGAAATTCCCTACCGCTCCCCTGCTCTGCTTTTCTTGCATATTCAACAATGCCCTTTACCACATTCCAGTTGAGCAGGGGTTCACCACCAAAGAAATCCACATCCAAAGTGTGATGCTCACCAGAATTCTCTATTAAAAAATCAATTGCACGAATACCGGTCTCCAAAGACATAAGCTCTCCCTGACTCCCATATTCCCCTTTCCCTGCGAAACAATATGTGCAACGCATATTGCACATATGGGAAACATTCAAGCATAAAGCCTTAAGTGATGTTTGTGAATCGCTTGATATAACAGCTTGGTATGTATCTTCAGTATAAAGCTTACCTTCGTTCACCAGCTCTTCAATCTCGGAAACTAGTTCAATAATGTCTTTTTCGTCTAGCTCCTGATACTTTTCCAGTAGGAGTTTTTGTATTTGCTCTTTACCTACTTTTTCATATATTTTAATGGCATCCCAAGCCACATCGTCCACAGCGTGGATAGCTCCACTAGCCGTGTCGAGGACAATATTATTTCCAGCAAGTTTATATAAATGGGTCATTTTGCACCCTTTCAATGAGAAACAGCCTTTCGGCTGCATCTACAAATTATCGAAATATTAGCTTAGATGAAATATCAATCGTTTACTTGTCTTCTTGCGATTTTTTCATTTTCTCGCATTTTTGGTTGACAACAGCGCAAGATGTCTTACTGGCAGATTGGCATGAAGTCTGACACTCCCCGCAACCACCCTTTTTCAAACTCTCAACCAAGTCTCGTGTTTCGATGGTTATAATTCTCTTCATAAGGACTACCCCTTCTTCTTATTATTACCTAACAAATTACCATAATACTAAGCATATGTCAACCCTACTCCGTGGAGTAGCGTTCTAGGAAGCGTTTCATGCGGTCGGTTTTTGGCTTGTCCATTACATCCTCAGGTTTGCCGTATTCTATTTTTACACCTTCGTCTAGAAATAGAATTGTATCTGCAACTTCCCTGGCAAACTGCATTTCATGGGTGACAATTAGCATTGTGGTGTTTTTATCAGCAAGGCTGCGAATAACCCGAAGCACCTCCCCTGTCAGCTCAGGATCAAGGGCGGAAGTCGGTTCGTCGAAACATAAAATGTCTGGTTTCATGGCGAGAGCCCTTGCAATGGCAACTCTCTGTTGCTGACCACCTGAAAGTTGGTGGGGATAGTAGTCACGACGTGAAGAGAGCCCAATTTGCTCCAATAGGTCTAAGCCCTCTTTATGTATCTCTTCTATGCGAGTCTGTTTGTTATTGCTAAAATCAGCTTCTCTTTTAGCAGCTAGTTCACGTGCCAATACAACATTTTCAAATGCTGTGAATTGTGGAAAAAGGTTAAATGACTGAAAAACAAAACCGAAATGCAAACGCTTTTCCCTAATGCTTGCGTCATTGTAGCTATCGTGTTCTTTGGCATCGTAAATAAGCTGCCCCCGAAGAAATATGCTCCCATTATCAGGTCTCTCCAAAAAGTTCAAACAACGAAGCAAAGTAGTCTTACCACTCCCAGAAGCCCCCAAAATCGCCAAAGACTCCCCTTCTTCCAAAGAAAAAGAAACATCAGAAAGCACCTCAGCAGAACCATATGACTTTGTTAACCCAATAACGTCGAGAATACCCATAGAAAAACCAACCTCTTTTTAATGAACAATGAACAATTAACAATGAACAATTGTTACAATCGTTTGTTGTTCATCACCAAAACTACATCGTTAATTAATCATTATTCATTATTCATTGTTCATTATTCATTGTTCATTATTAATTATTAATCATTAATTAAACAAAGTATCCCAACCGCTTCTCCGTATAGCCAAATACAAGGGTTAAAATGCCGATGAAGGCTAGATAAAAGACTCCTGTGTAAAATAGAGGCCATACTAGGCCTATTGCTGTTAGGTTTTCTGCTTCCTTTAGGATTTCTACAACCATTATAACCCTTGCCAAAGCAGTGTCCTTAACAAGTGTTATAACTTCGTTTGACATGGGAGCTAAGATTCTTTTTATAACCTGAAGCAATACGATACGGAAAAAAATCTGGGATTTCGTCATCCCCAGGACTTGGCCAGCTTCGTATTGGCTGCGAGATATACTTTCGATTCCACCTCGATATATTTCGCTGAAATAGCAAGCATAATTAAAGGAAAAGGCTATCACAGCGGCGTTAAAACGAGTTGCAATAGGAGCGTTGAACACCAAGCCCGGCACATAAAACACGATGAATACTTGGAGCATTAGAGGCGTACCGCGGACAATCCATACTATGATTTTTGTTAAAAAGCGCAAAAGCTTGATTTTCGACATTGACCCAAAGGAAATGAGAAGCCCAAAGGGCAGTGAAAAAAGCAAAGTCAATGCAAAAAGCAAGAGTGTTGTTTGGAATCCATTCCATAAATTGGAAGTGACAGCGGTAAAGCTCATAATCGTTCCTTTTTGCATTGGGAGCCGGGATTCATCCCGACTCCCAATACATGAGTTATTTTCTTAGGTAAACTATCATAGCAAGTAACCTATTTGCTCTTAGTTTCAGTGCAATAATACGCTCTTTTTTCTCCTTGAGTGTTGATAAGCAGCTAGTTTTGGTATTTCCCTCTTATCCTCTTATTGTTAGCCACCGTAGTTGATGTCGATGAAGAGGCTGTCTTCCAAACCGTATTTCATTGCTAGCTCCATGAGGATGCCATCTTCAAAGAGTTCCAGCATTGCTTGATTAATAAGGGGAGTTAGTTCACTGTCGTCTTTTAGACCGATGGCATAGACTTCATGACTGAGTGTGATGGGAGCAATAGCCAAATCAGCATAGTCTCCAGAACCAGTAATTCTTTGCGCAAGCAATATATCAACAATAGCACAGTCAGAAGCTCCGGATTTAACTTCTAAGAAAGTATTAATTTGTGCTGATGTTCCAATAACAGTACCGCTGTCACCCACCAAGTCTTTCGCTTCTGTTTCTCCGGCAGAACCACTCTCAGCCGCAACAGTAAGCCCAATCAAATCTTCGACATCAGCAAAATCATCCAAGTTATCTACCCGCACCACTACACATTGTTGGTTGAGCATATAGCTGTATGTCATGTCGCATAAATCGATTCTTTGAATACCAGTGTCGCCTTCTTCGGTATTGGCAGTAAAACCGTTCCATATGGCAGTAATCGCACCAGAGTTTAGCTCCATGAATTTACTTGACCATTCTATTTCCTGAAACTCCACTTCCATGCCCAGCTTTTCAGCAACGAGTGTGGCAAATTCAGTATCGAAACCAGTCCAATTGCCATCATCGTCTCTGAAGTTCATGGGTTCGTATAAAGTGACCCCACATACCAGTGTACCACCAACAACGGGTAGCGGCTCTCTTTCATCACCAGGAACATCATCTTCTACTGTGTCGGCATCCGTTGATGCAGATGGGGAATTGCTGGGAGAGTTGTTGTTGCAAGATGCGAGCAGGAGCATCGAGCACATAAAGGCTGCGATTAGTATAAGGCTTGCTATTCTTTTCATTGTATTCTCCTCCATAATAATATAGGTGTTGCGCCATCAAAAGTAGCATTAAGCCACCGATGAACACCTCGCCATATTATAACACAGTAGCGTACTAAAGCAAGAGTAAAAAAAACGTAAAATAACGCAAAATAACTCTTGACAATTATAACTAACGATGCTATATTGCTAATAACATTAGATATTCGCTTAATTTATTTCTAGCAAACAGCATTGCAAACAGTTATAATAACTATCTACGCTAGTCCAGAAAACACAACAATAGCAATAAGGAAAAACTAGCTAGAATCAAGAAAGGAGGATAGCCAAATGGATTTCAGCAAGCTTGCAGAAGAGCTGATACAGCATAATGAAGATATGCAAAGAATGCGCAGCGAGCGCCCCCAGAGGATAATAGACGAATCAACAAGGGGGGAAGGAGCTGTGCTTAGGTTTGTTTTCGACAAAGATGGCGAGGATGTGCTACCTAGCGAAATCAGCAAAGGCATCAGAATCAGCACAGCCCGCATCGCAGCAACCCTCAACAGCCTAGAAGGTAAAAGCTTAATCACTCGCAAAATAGACCCCCAGGACCGTAGAAAGATACTTGTGCAAATTACCGATGCGGGCAAGGAACAGGCAGCAAAGGAGTTAGCGCATCTTTATGAACAGACCACCAATATGCTCAAACATCTCGGTGAGCACGATGCTAAGGAATATGTCCGTATTATGAAAAAGTTCGCGACGATGCAGCGCCCTTCGGATAACAGCATGAATAATAGCAATGCAAGCGATGAAGCTGATGAAAAAAATTAACTCAAGCATATTAGCCATCGCGACTACATTTCTATTAGCACAGCGCAAATACTAGATTTTTTATAAGAAAAGACGGAGGAAGTATGATCAAGATAACCAAGCACCTCGAAGGAAAAGACTGGCAGCGGATGTTCATCAAAGCCATATTGATTGTTATAATCGCATGGTTTGAATTGGAAATTCCAAAATATATGTCAGAAATAACCAGAGTCATCAACACCCCAGACAGCACTATAAACGAAATATGGCGCGCAGGTATCAGTATGCTCATTTGCGCTTTCGCTTCCATGCTGTTTACCATTGCGATGAGCTACTTTACAGCTCGCATTAGCACATCAATATCATCTAGGCTCAGAGCTCTCCTATACGGAAAAGTCGAATCCTTTTCCATGTCGGAAATCAACAAGTTTTCCATTCCCAGCCTAATCACCCGCACAACCAATGACGTGCAACAAGTCACAGGTGTATACAACCAAGCGCTCCAAATGCTGGTGCGCTCACCGATCACCTTTGCCATCGCTTTATCCCGAATCATAGGATACGATGCTCGATGGACTAATTCAACAATCATCGCCGCAACAATAATGACTGTCAGTATGATATGCATGATGCGTTTCGTCCTACCAAGATTTAGATTGATGCAAACCTACACAGACAATCTCAATCGTGTTACCAGGGAAAACCTCAATGGCATAAGGGTTGTTAGGGCATATAATGCAGAAACTTATGAAGAAGCTAAATTCGAAAAAGCAAACCACGAGCTAACATCAACGAATCTTTTCACTACCCGCATGATGGGATTAATGATGCCGGTAAACAGCCTAGTCAGTAGCGGACTCAACTTAGCAATATACTGGATAGGTGCTTTCCTAATCTCTGCAGCAGTGGGTGTTGAGAAAGTCGCTATATTTTCCACTTTAGTGGTTTTTACCAATTATGCAATGCAGGTAATCAGTTCATTTACATCTATTATTAACATATTCAATATGATTCCCCGTGCGCAAATTTCTGCAAACCGTATCAATGAGGTGCTGGATACAGAAGCAACCATCATCGATGGCGATGTCATGGAAGGTTTACCCGGTTTATTCGGTGAGATCGAATTTAGGAATGTGAGTTTCAAATATCATGATTCCGCCGACTATGTACTAAAAGACATCAGCTTTACGGCAAAGAAAGGCGAAACAGTTGCCTTCATCGGCTCCACAGGTAGCGGAAAATCATCGCTTATATACCTTATACCCCGCTTCTATGATGTCACGGAAGGTGAGGTTTTAGTCGATGGCGTTAATGTGAAAGATTATAATCAAGAAGCATTGCTCAACAAGATTGGTTATGTTTCTCAGACTGCGGTAATCTTCAACGGAACCGTTGCATCCAATGTTGCATTCGGCAGTAATGGTAAAGGAGATTATACCTATGCCGATGTAATGGAAGCTGTTCGCGTTGCCCAAGGGCAAGAATTTGTTGAAAACATGCATGGACAATACGATGGCATGACCTCCCAAGGCGGAACAAACCTCTCTGGTGGTCAAAAGCAACGCGTTTCAATAGCCCGTGCCGTATGCCGCGACCCTGAGATATTTATATTCGACGATTCATTCTCTGCCCTTGACTATAGAACAGACAGACAACTGCGAAGCGAGCTGAAGAAGCAAACCTCAGGAGCTACAAGCCTGATAGTTGCTCAAAGGATTGGAACAATAATGGATGCAGATAAGATCGTTGTTCTGGACGAAGGTATGGTCATGGGAATCGGTACACATAAGGAATTACTTCAAACATGCGCCGTTTACCGTGAGATTGCAGGATCACAACTAAGCGAAGAGGAGTTGGCATCATGAGTGAGAATAGAAATAATGAAAATACAAGCGGTGGAAATATTCCTCCGCAAGCCAGCCAAGGCGGACCAGGTGGACCTCCTGGTGCTGGTGGTCCAGGTGGTGCCGGCGGACAAGGTAGACCCCCTGGCGCAGGCGGACCTGGCGGTCCAGGTGGCCCAGGTGGCCCTGGCGGACCTGGCGGTCCAGGTGGAGGTGGTAGACCCGGAGCAGGTGGACCTCCAGGACAAGCAGCAGCCCCAGCCGAGCCTTATGTAGCTCCTGACGCAGAAAGCTCCATTTCTGGTGGATTTCGCGGAACTCCAGCCGCAGGCGGACCAGAGCAGCCAGTATCCCAACAGCAAACCGTTATAAGAGGTGGACCTGGCGGAGGTGGAATGCGCATGGGAGGAGGCGGCGGTGGTCGCGGTGGTCTTTTCGCAGGACCCGTGGCAAAACCAAAAGATGCTAGAAAAACCTGGGGGCAAATTTTCGGTTTCGCTAAAAGATACATCCCCGCTATAGCCTTTGCTCTCTTGTTCGGAATCGTCAGTAATGTGGTTCAGGTGTACGGACCTGAATTATTCAGAAACCTTACCAATTCTATACAAGTTGGGGTAGGTACCAATGAAGATGGTATCTATAACAATATTGACTTCTCAGAGGTTGAATATTGTGCTAGAATGCTCATAATATTTTATGTATCATCGTCATTACTAGGCTATATCCAAAGCTTCATTATGGGTACAATCACAGCAAGAATGGGCAAGAATTTACGTACGAAAATTTCAGAAAAAATCAACAAAATGCCTTTGAAATATTTCGACAGCAACACCACTGGAGACACCCTCAGCCGTATTACCAATGATGTTGACACCATCGGTTCGACTCTTAACAACAGCATCGCTGGTCTGGTTAGATCAGTAATCACCATGGTTGGTGTTTTATACATGATGGTTTGGACAAATTTATCCCTCGCAATCGTGGCAATAGGCACAAGTGCAATAGGTGCTTTAATTAGCCGATTCTTCATCTCAAAGGCTCGTCCATATGTTTTTGCAAACACCCAATTGCTTGGGCAAATGAGTGGGCATATCGAGGAAGTATATACAGGACACAACATAGTTAAAGCTTACAATGCAAATCATGCAGCCAAAGCTGAATTCACGCAAATAAACACAGACATGATTTCCAGTGGCTGGAGATCCCAATTCATATCAGGTATGATGGGCCCCATCATGGGTTTTGTCAATAATATCGGTTATGTGGTTGTTTGCGTATACGGTGCAGCACTGGTTATGCAAGGAAAAACCGATTTTGGCACCATCATAGCTTTCCAAATGTATATTCGCCAATTCTCCATGCCAATACAACAAATCGCCAGTACAGTTAACTCTATGCAGAGGACTGCGGCTTCCGGCGAGCGCGTTTTTGACCTGCTCCACGAAGAGGAGCTCAGCGACGAAAGCGGTATTACGCAAAAACTCGAAAACATCAAAGGCGATGTGGAGTTCAAGAACGTCAACTTCCGCTATCTCCCCGACATTCCTATAATCAATGACTTCTCCGCAAAAGTCAAAGCCGGTCAAAAAATTGCAATTGTTGGTCCCACCGGTGCTGGTAAAACAACGATGGTGAACCTCCTAATGCGCTTTTACGAGCTTAACGGTGGACAAATCACCATAGACGGAGTTCCCATAAACGAGGTTACTAGGAAAAACATAAGAGAACTCTTCTGCATGGTACTTCAAGACACCTGGCTCTTTGACGGCACCATTCGCCAAAATGTCGTCTACAGTAAAGAAAATGTCACCGAAGAAGAAGTTGAAGCTGCCTGCCGAGCAGTCGGTATGCACCACTTCATCATGACCCTTCCCGATGGCTACGATACCATTTTAGATGAAAACACAACTATTTCCACTGGTCAAAAGCAGCTTCTAACTGTCGCTCGGGCAATGATAGTCAACGCTCCCCTACTCATACTGGACGAAGCAACAAGCTCCGTTGACACCCGCACAGAGGTCATAGTCCAAGAAGCCATGGATAAACTCATGGTGGGTAGAACATCCTTCGTCATAGCCCACAGACTCTCCACAATCAGAAACGCCGACATCATCTTAGTCATGAGGGGCGGCGACATAGTGGAAAGCGGTAGCCACGAAGAACTCCTAGCCAGAGGCGGTTTCTACAAAGACCTCTACAACAGCCAATTCGAAGAAGCCGCATAACATTACAATATTCAAACAAACAAAAAGAACGGTAGAAATACCGTTCTTTTGTTTGTTGATGAAAATGAACGGAGGGACGGTTCTTTTGAAAATGAACGGAGGGACGGTTCTTTTGTTCACGAAATCGCTATTTTTGAACGGAGGGACGGTTCTTTTGTTCACGGTGTCGCTGCTTGGTTGCTCAATTAATTGACATTCCGTGAACAAAAGAACCGTCCCTCCGTTCATTAACTGGTTTTCTGTGAATAAAAAAACCGTCTCTCCGTTCATATCTCTGCGTTCATAAGGAACTGTTCTGAAAAATCATGTTGATTAATATCATACTATAAGATATTCTTGGTAGTTATTGTTATCACGTTTTTATTGCTTTTTATGCATATTTCTATTGACATATGTAATTAATAGTGTTATATTGCTAACATTGCTAGTATTTTATTTGCGTTATTCCTAGTATTCTTTGTTGCTAACTATGGTCACTATAAATACTTGGTTTAGTTCGCCACATTAGATAACAACACATTGAGTAACAAAGTAAGATATTGCAAAGTTATGTGCTATTTAATAAAGAGTACAAATGCTAATGTATAAAATTGAATGGAGTAATAATATGAGTACAAATAACAATACTGTTTCTGGGGGCTTTCGAGGATCGTCAGTGCAAGATGATTCTACACCTCCCAGTACACCCCAACAAACGATTGTGCAAAATAGAATAGGAGGTCCTGGTGGAGCTGGCGGTGGACCAGCTGGTCCTGGTGGAGCTGGCGGTCCTGGTGTAGTAATGATTGGCGGTTCTGTATCAAAACCTAAAGACTCAAAAAAAACTTGGAGTCAAATTTTTGGATTCGCAAAGAGATATATTCCAGCTATTGTTTTCGCGCTTCTGTTCGGAGTCATCAGTAGTGCAGCTCAAGTATATGGTCCCGAACTATTTCGACATTTAACAAATGAAATAAGTACTGGCTTGACAAATGAAATGAATATGCTTGAAGTGGAACGACTCTCAAAATTGCTGATATTATTCTATGTAGCATCATCATTATTGAATTATATTCAAAGTTTCATTATGGGTACAATCACTGCAAATATGGGAAAAACTCTTCGTTCAGAAATATCTTCGAAAATTAATAGAATACCATTGGGATATTTCGATAAAACTACAATTGGCGACACTCTTAGCAGAATTACAAATGATGTTGACACAATAGGACAGACCTTAAATAATAGCATCGCTGAACTAGTCCGTTCTGCCATCACTTTAGTTGGTGTACTCTTTATGATGTTCTGGACAAACTTAACATTGGCTATTGTTGCAATTATATCAAGCGCAATTGGAGCATTGCTAAGTAGAGTATTTATAAAAAAAGCTCAAAAATACGTTTATGCAAATACCCAGCTTCTTGGTCAAATGAGCGGACATATTGAGGAAGTCTACACAGGTCATAACATTGTTAAGGCATACAATGCTTCCAAGGCAGCTAGAAAAGAGTTCGATGAAATTAACAATGACATGATAACCAGCGGATGGAAATCTCAATTTATCTCAGGTATGATGATGCCTGTCATGAGTTTTGTTGGAAATCTTGGCTATGTAATGGTATGTGTGGTTGGTGCTGTAATGGTCTTGCAAGGTAAAATCGACTTTGGAGTCATCATAGCATTCACAATGTATATACGCCAGTTCTCCCAACCAATTAACCAAATCGCTAACTCAGTAAACTCCTTGCAAAGAACCGCAGCATCAGGTGAACGCGTGTTCGATTTGCTCCATGAAGATGAGCTCAGCGACGAAAGCGCAATTTCGCAGAAACTTGATAACGTCAGAGGTGACGTGGAATTCACAAACGTAAACTTCCGTTACCTCCCTGACATTCCCATTATCAACGACTTTTCTGCTAAAGTTAAAGCCGGTCAAAAAATCGCGATTGTGGGACCCACTGGAGCTGGTAAGACCACATTGGTGAACCTGTTGATGCGCTTTTATGAACTCAACAGCGGAGAAATCACCATCGATGGTATATCAATAAACGAACTTACGAGAAAAAACATACGTGAGCTCTTTTGTATGGTGCTTCAAGATACTTGGCTTTTTAATGGCACCATACGCGAAAACATCGTATATAACAAAGAAAAGGTTTCAGACCAAGATGTGGAAACCGCTTGCCGCGCTGTGGGTATCCACCATTTCATAATGACTCTCCCTGATGGTTACGATACCATCTTAGATGAAAACACTACTATTTCCACAGGTCAAAAACAGCTACTTACTGTCGCCAGGGCAATGATAGTCAACGCTCCCCTGCTCATTCTTGACGAAGCAACAAGCTCCGTTGACACTCGTACAGAGGTCATAGTCCAAGAAGCCATGGATAAGCTCATGGAGGGTAGAACATCATTCGTCATAGCCCACAGGCTCTCCACAATCAGAAACGCTGATATCATCTTAGTCATGAGAGACGGCGACATAGTGGAAAGCGGCAACCACGAAGAACTCCTAGCTAGAGGCGGCTACTACTATGACCTCTACAACAGCCAATTCGAGAAAGCTGCGTAACACTAAAATGAACAGAGGGACGGTTCTTTTCTTTTGTTCACGGAGTCGCTGATTGCTTGCTCAATTAATCGGCATTCCGTGAACAAAAGAACCGTCCCTCTGTTCACTCTGTTCATTCATTCATTCTCATGAAGCTAGCTTTAGTTTTCTAGCAAGTAATCGATGAACGCTGTAGGATAAATGTGCTTTAAGCCATTTAAATCAACATATGCAGTTTGAAATAATATATCAACAATCTCATCTGATGTTAATTCAGGACGAACTTGCCACCCCAAAGCGAGGACTCCTGCAACATAAGGGATACTGGTAAATCCTACTCCACCCATTCCAAAATAACGATAATTGTAATAACCTTCGCGGTACGATTCTGCGACAGTCCTGTACGAAGATGGTGCATAAATAATATCTTTATTAGATTGCATAATACTCGGATATGTAGGTCTTTCAACACATAATGAAACGTCTTCAGGGTCTAGATAATCATATGCGTTAGGAGCTATAAATGTTAATTCTTCAGAGCTATCTAGGACAAGTATCCCAGCTTCCTGTGCTTTTATAACACTTTCCAAGTATAGGTCGCCATTAGCCCAAGCTAAAGGATTCGCCCATATAACGACTGCTCTGATTTTATCAGCATTATCTAACTCTTTGTTTTTTTCAATTATCTGATCTAAAGCTTTGATGAAAAACTCAGCATCGATATTGTCAACTCGTTCAGGGTATGCGGAGTAATAATACACCTTAGCATCAGGTGCTACACCAATTGTTTTTCCCACTAGTAAACTCACTATAGCAGATCCAGACATAGACCCCATATACTCTGAAATTTGAATATCTTTAAATTCAATATATTCAGCTATATTATCATAGTATTCTGGGTGATGAAGCTGGAGTTGATTATCTATAATCGCTATATTTACACCAATACCTGTAATTCCCATATTGTGTAATGAGCGAACTCCTAGTCCTGGGTTTTTACCAGCTTCTAAAATATATTCGGGATGGTAGATATTATTATGAGGTAATCGCTCGGTTTCATTTGGAAAAACTGTCCTATCGTTGAATGTAAGGGTAAAGAAGTTACTATCAAAATTCGAAAAGTCTACCAAATGAACATCAAGATTATTAATGTCATCATAATCATTAACAGTTATTTCAGCAATGTTCGATATTTTCGTAAACACGCCATATGGTTGTCCTTCTCTAATAGTATATGTTTCATAATCTACTGGCTTAAATCCGTCTTGCTTAACAAATAGATAGCTAGTGTTCTCAAATTCATGGATAGAGTATACGAATGAATATAAATAATTCGGCATCCATTGAAAAATCACGAAGTTATCATCTGTCCACGAGCTATGAGTAATCGGTGATCTCACGTTACTACGATTGGTTGATTCAACAAAGCCTTCTTCAAAAAACATGAATCTATTTATTTGCATCGTGAAATTCAGATTGTTTGATAAATTCATCGGGTCAAAATTATCAATGTTTTCCACCACATCAATGAGTTCCCATATACCTACAATATTATCAGCTTGGTTTTCATTATTATCATTTGTTTCTACATTATCTGTTCTGTTTACATCGTTATTTAGTCCTTCAGAAACAGTCACATCAGGACTCGAACTATCAGCGTTTTCGCTTTTACATGCACAAATAGATAAAGCTAAAAGAATCGTTAATACTACAATCAACACCACATTTTTCTTATTTTTCATAATTATTATACCTCTTACATATTTTAATCAAGTATACTCCTAATTGTATAATATATCAACATATTAGTTTTTAGGATATTTATCTTTTATAATATAGAAGGTCTTCTTATACGTACAAAACACCAAATTTAACATAATCGGAGTCACCTCTTTTCACAACTATTACACTGTAATTGAAAACGTCTACATTCATTTTCAATGCAATTCTACAATTGCACCTATGCTACATATAGCGTACAAAGGAAGATTGACAAGCCAGCTCTCCCTGCGATAATCGGACATTGATGTGCGTATAGAAATCTCAGGACTATATTTATCATGGTACTGTTTTAGGCTCTTTGACTTCAGGTTTTCCTCAGCTTTAACCTCTAGAGGATAAACATTTCCATCATGCATGAAAACAAAGTCTACTTCAGCGGTCGCTCGCTCTGCTGTCCAATAAAATGGTCGGATATTACATTCTGACACAAGCTGTTGCAAGATATATTGCTCCGTTAATGCTCCTTTGAATTCTTGAAATACACTGTTTCCATTTATAACTGTTTTAATATCTAAATCAGCTTTTGCAGACATCAGTCCCACATCAACCATATACAGTTTAAACGCAGACATATCTACATATGCCATTGGTGGGATACCGGGTTTCGTTATGCGGTTCACTCTATGTATCAACCCGCAGTCCAGTAGCCATTGCATAGCAAGCTCGTATTCCCTTGCGCGAGCTCCCTCACGAATATGTCCATAGACAAATTTTCGATTCTCCCTGGATAACTGTGGAACAATAGAATTCCACAGCATTCTTATGCGTGGCACCGTTTCATTGGGTGCATATTTTGAAAAATCTTGCTCGTAAGCAGATAATATACGATTTTGGATAGCCCTTACTTCAGAGTAGTCCCCTCTGTCAACAAATGCAGACACCGCTTCGGGCATCCCTCCAATATAATAATATTGCCTAAGCGCATCTATATATGTACTTTTAAATGCATTAATGAGTTCTATATCTAGCTCGGCATTAGTTAGAAGGTCTGCATAACGCTCTAGTTCTATTGCTTCTAGAAACTCAGTGAAGCTCATTGGATGTAAATCAAGAAATTCCACTTTTCCCACTGGAAAGGATGTGCCTTGGTGCAGTGCGACTCCCAGCATAGAGCCGGCAGCAATAATCGCATATTGGGGTGCGTTTTCATTGAAATATTTTAATGATGTGAGAGCGCGAGGTACTTCCTGCACTTCATCAAAAATTAGTAATGTGTCCTCGGGCGTAATAACTACACCTGTTTCTATTTGTAAAAACGCTACGATTCGAGATATATCAAGGCTTCCAGAAAAGAGTTCTTCCATAGATCTGTTTTCGTCAAAGTTGATATAGGCGGTCTTTTTAAAATGACTGCGTCCAAACTCCTTCATCAACCAAGTCTTTCCTACCTGCCGCGCTCCTCGAAGCAGTAATGGCTTTCGTCCGGGTTCATTTTTCCATTTAATTAATTCACTCATTGCATGTCTGTGCATAGAATCCTCCTAGTCCTTTTTTTAATAGTATACCATCTTCAATCACGATTTACAAACGTATTTTGCAATTATTCTCACATTTTACAAAGGAATTTCGTGATTATTCACACATATTACGTTGCATATCATGGAACATAAGGAAACTGTTGGGAAAAATCTATCTAATAAATAAAGAGCAGCCAAATGATAATACTACCATTGTTGACTGCTCTTATCTTTAGTTTAATCAGCTTAGGTTATTTCTTATATCTGCATTTTGGACATTCATCGTCTTCGTTTAATAAAACACCACACAAGGGACAACGATCTTTTTCATCGCCGGGTGTATATTCTTCAATTGCTCCATTTACTCCACTGGTAAACGTGATTTTCACGATATTTAGTTTGTCTTTTAACAATTCATGAACGATTTTTATCATGCCTTCAACGGTCATCGTTTCTTTTGTAACAACCAGACGGCATTCGGGATAGGCAGTGGCTAGCTCAGTCTTGAAAGCCGGACCTTTTTGTTGATTGGATGGTGCTCCATCTTTAATACCTTGTTCTTCATAAACACCAAGAATTGCGGGAAGTAAAGGGTCATCCTCTCTCAAAATCAGAGCGTGGTCAAAGTTTTGCAAAACTTCCCAGGCGGTTTTTTTAATCTCATTGCAGGGGAATACCATGTTGACTCCCATGTTCACAGTATCCTCAACTTCAAGCGTCAGTATACCTGTATGCCCATGCAAATACTGAGCTTCTCCTTGGAACCCATAAAATCTATGGGCATATTGAATGTCTAACGTAGCGAAACTTTTCATAGTCACACTCCTTTAAAATATATTTACTAGATACTTATATCGGATGTATAAAAATATCAAGTTTTTAAATCATATCATGTCTAACTAATCAAAGCAACAAAAATACCTGCGCTCTCAATAACTTTTAAGAATGCAGGTATAATTTCCTTGATGATTGTATACTAAAACTATGTAAGATTTACCAGTTATTTTTGCATGTGAACATATGAACAAGGAGACGGATTTATTTGTTCAAGAGATTCGACAGATACCTACTTATAGCTACGTCTATCACATAATCCGCTTCGTATATCGTAGAACTGTATGAGGTTTATCTATGTACATTTCTTTCATAGTACCGTCGAAAGCAAAACCAAATTTTTCGTAAAACTGTCTTGCTCTGTTGTTTGCTTCCAGCACCCAGAGTATCATTTCGGAATATCCCATACGCTGAAATTCCTCGAGGGAAAACTCCATCATTTTTCTACCAAGACCTTTGTCCCAATAGGCATCAAGTAAATACATAGCTCCAATTTCAGCTGCATCGGGTTTGTCATCGTCACGGCTCTTATTGAGAACGAGGCGGCCAATCATTGAACCGTCAAATTCTAGACAATAATAGAGAAAATCACCCGGGTTTTGTAAATACTGCTGGGTGCGTTCTCCCATTTCATCAACCGACATATTTTGCAGATACTCGTCCGATATTATACCTTTGTAAGCAGCTTTCCAACATGCGATATGGAGAGCGGCGTATTCATATGCATCTTCTGCGAGTGCTTTTCGTATTATTGGACTGCTCATTATGAAAACCTCTCCTGATTACCGACATCTATCAAACGGCTGTTTGTTACATTTGCTGCGATTAAATTGGAATAAAAATTATCATGTAAAAATCCATATGATAAATCATTAATTTCACCGTTATACGCATGAAATTTAGAATACAAGTCTTCGTATATTTCTCTTGTTATATTTCCATCTATAAAACTGATGTAAATGTCCTTCCCAACTCTTCGTTCAATCTTAATAGTCGGTGACACATTTAATTGGACAAAGAGCATTACTTCTGTTAACTCATTTAAAGTGTAGTTTCCTCTTCGTGTTTGTCCAGTCGTATAGGAAGTTATAGTATTTCGTGTAAAACCAATTTCCCTCATGCTAAGTTCAATGAGTTTAATGTTGTCGATATCGGAATATTTTGTTGTTTGCCCGTAAATTACTTCGATGACTATTTCGTCATCAGCAACAATCACAGTTGGGTCTTTGCCGATTTGTACCGCATGGAAACCCGATGCAATCATAGCTATTGGTATGACAGCTAGTATAAAAACCATTACAGAGATTACTAAACCTATACTAATCTCTTCTGATTCCTTATTATTTGGTTGTTGTGTCTCTTCAATACTACTCATGTCTACTACTATTCTCCTTCCATATCATTTTGTTCCTTATCAATACCTATTTTTATACATGATTTATATCATGTATATTTCATCATTTCTACAATTAGAGTAACATATATTATCATTTAAGTAAAGACAATAGAATAATCAGACAACCTTCCATGCGTCTTTGTAATAAATTATACGGTGGTCTATATACTAAATAATTCAATATTAGGCTTGACATTTGTATCGGCTCTGTGTATGCTAACTACACAGTTACTAATTGGAGGGTTAGCAAATGTTTATAGGCAGAGAAATGGAGCTTGACAGTTTAAACAACAGCTACCAGAAGCCGGGCTTCCAATTTCCGGTTATATATGGGAGGCGTCGCGTAGGCAAAACCACATTGATAAATGAATTCTGTAAAAACAAAAAGACAGTATATTTCGTTGCTGTGCAGTCAACTTCAAAAGAAAACCTAGAAATACTATCTGATCAAATCCTTATGACTTTGGCTCCGAATAGTCCCAAAAACCCTTTTTCTAGTTTTAGGGAAGCTTTTGAATACATTTTTGAGCAGTCAAAAAACGAACGAATCGTTTTCGTTATAGACGAATATCCCTACTTAGCTGGCAGCGATAATGCGGTTTCATCAATATTGCAATCTGCAATCGACCGGCATCATGACAATAACCAGCTCTATCTCATTTTATGTGGATCTAGTATGTCATTCATGGAAACTCAGGTTTTAGGTTATGAGAGTCCTCTTTACGGAAGAAGGACAGCACAGTATAAAATTTTACCATTCGATTATTTTGACAGTGCAAAGATGCTGCAAGGCTACACAAATGAAGAAAAAATCACCCTATACAGCATCACAGGTGGAGTACCTGAGTACTTGTCGCGAATTGATGGCAAGCTAACAGTTCAAGAAAATGCAAATATGCTTTTTTTTGATACATCAGGTCGTTTTTTTGAAGAACCGGCGAATCTACTCAAACAAGAACTGAAAATTCCCGAAACATATAACGCTATCATAGCTGCCATTGCCGATGGATGTAGTAAGCTCAATACAATAGCGTCAAATGTTGGAATCGAAACCAGCCAATGCAGCAAAATGCTCGCAACGCTTATTAGCCATGGTATTGTAAAAAAAGAACACCCGATTACAGAATCGGGTTCAAGAAAGTCCATCTATCTACTTGCCGATTGGATGTTCGCTTTCTGGTTTCGATTCGTTAAGCCTGAAATCAGTCGCATATCCGCAGGGCTTGGAAAACGCGTGTGTGACCAAGTCTTTTCGGAAGGTATATTCAGTCACACGGGTCGCGCTTTCGAAGAATGTGCTGCTTCTTTTATGTGGCGTTGGCAAAGAGAAGAGAAGCTCCCTATTTCATTTATCAATATTGGTAAATGGTGGGGGAACAACCCTATGGAGCGTCGTGAGGAAGAAATTGATTTTATTGCATTCAATGGTAACGAGGCAATATTTGGCGAATGTAAATGGCGCAGCACTAAAATCGGCGCAGATATATTTAACGATCTCATCAGAAGGTCAAGCTTGTTTAAAGAGTTCAATAGCATTCATTATGCATTATTTTCAAAATCCGGGTATACAGATGGACTCGTAGAACAAAGCAAGACAAATGGAAACATCATGCTCTTTCAACTTGATGATTTATTCAATTAGAAAAGTCAATAAGTATTTACAAAATAATATATTATTGCTACATAGCATTTTCACTATTAATACAAAATTGAAGATTTTTTGATGGAGTATTTTCATCAATTTTTATAAATTGTAATTTTAATTATTCTAGTGTTACTAGTCAACATACTGCATTAACTGTATTGCATATGTCATCGAATTGCTGTATAATAGCATACAATGACAAGGAGTTGATAAATATGGAAACAAAAGCAGTAACCGTCAGAGTTGATAAATTTGTTAAAGAACAAGCAGAAAAAATGCTCGACGACATTGGTATGAACATGACCACATACATTGTTTTAAGCCTTAAAGCATTAGTAAGAGAACAGAAAATCCCTTTTGAATTGGTGACTTCAAAATATCTCTTGGACCAGAAGATACTAGAGAAATGGGCTATACATGAAATAGAAGCAGATCAATCTAATACAGAGCGTTTAAGCTACAATGAAGTATCTACAAAAACAAGAGAAGAGCTTTTAACCTCCGCTTTTGCTTCAGCAGCAATGGAAGGCTATGAAATAACAGCAGCCATTAAAAAAGATTGCATCGATATAGTAAATGGCGAGCTAAGTATCTCCGACTACATCAAACGCAGGTTATGACTTAGATTATGCCGATGTTGATGGTAACCTTTCTTTCAATTCATTGACTGTATAGGTCTTCGCTCCCGAAAGCCGATTGGCTTCTGCTGTGAGAAGCTTTTACATCAATCCTCATCCTCATTAGCACGTTTCTCTTGGTAATCGATTATATACAAGACAAGCGTTGCTACCCAGGTCCAATAGAGATAACCGCGAACCGTTGAGTTTATACCGCACAGCAGAAAAACTAAGATGCTGTGCAGGACAATCCAAAGGGTTCGCGGTTTTTTGTTGTATAGTATAGAAATGAGCAGTAGCAGCAGAGACATGACAACGGATGCAGCTAGTGTGATATTGACAATCATTGACCATATTCCCAAAGTTATTTGGGGTACCCAGAAAATTACAGCTGAGGCAGCAAACTCTTCCTTTCCAAGGGAATCAAGAAGCATATTAGCTGCCAAATGGTAGTTATATACCATACGGATAATTGTCTCTATACACAAAGCTGCGCATAATATGTTCGCAATTAATATCGTCTTTTCTTTGAATTTTGTCATCGCCAAATCACCATTTTCTTTGATGACCTATGCTGTTTAATTTATATCCTTCTATATACTAAAGAATGCTTGTCTTCCTAGATAACGTGCGGCTTCGCCCAGTTCTTCTTCTATTCTCAGAAGCTGGTTATATTTCGCTACCCTGTCTGACCTAGAAGGTGCTCCAGTTTTAATTTGCCCTGCGTTAAGGGCAACGGAGAGGTCGGCTATAGTTGTATCTTCTGTTTCACCGGAGCGGTGGGAAATAACAGCGGTGTATCCGGCTCTGTGTGCCATTTGAATAGCATCAATGGTTTCTGTCAGTGTACCAATTTGATTTACTTTAATGAGAATCGAGTTTGTCACACCCAAGTCTATGGCTTTCTTCAGACGCTCGGTGTTTGTCACAAGCAAATCATCGCCCACTAGCTGGATTTTGCTGCCTAGGGCATCGGTCATGAGTTTCCAGCCTTCCCAATCTTCTTCAGCCATACCGTCTTCAATGGATATAATTGGATACCTGTTTACGAAATCAACCCACATATCAACCATTTCCTGGGGTGTCATTACAATCTTTCTCTTTGGCAGATGGTAGCAGCCATCTTCTTCTTTGAACCAATCGGATACTGCAGGGTCAAGGGCAATCATAAAGTCTTCACCAGGTTTATATCCTGCTTCTTCGATGGCTTTTACCAGGGAACTGAGAGCATCTTCATCGGCTGCGAGATCTGGTGCTAATCCACCTTCATCACCAACGCCAGATGGTGGTACGATTTTTTTCAAGGCATGAAACACTTCTGCACTCATTCTAAGGGCTTCCCTGAAGTTTTCTGCAGAAACTGGCATTACCATGAATTCTTGTATATCAACGCTATTTGTTGCATGGGCTCCGCCGTTTAGTAGGTTCATCATTGGAACAGGTAGTGTGTTTGCTGCTGTTCCGCCTATGTAACGATATAGCGGTAATTTGAGCGATTCGGAAACCGCTCTTGCACAGGCAAGGGATGCTCCAAGGATAGCGTTGGCTCCCAGGTTTGATTTATTCGCCGTTCCATCAAGCTCGATTAGTAGCTTGTCGATGAGTGTTTGGTCCATGGCGTTTTGTCCAAAAAGAGCTTCAGCGATGTCGTTGTTCACATTTGATACAGCGGTGAGTACGCCTTTTCCTCCATAACGCTCAGGGTCTTCATCTCGAAGCTCGCAAGCTTCAAATTGACCAGTCGATGCACCAGATGGTACAGCGGCTCTGCCAATTGTTCCGTCCTCGAGCCAGACTTCAACTTCCACAGTGGGGTTTCCCCGCGAGTCTAATATTTCCCGCGCAGTAACATCGAGGATTTCAAGATAATCTTTCATTTATTTCTCCTTAAAAACATAGTTGCTTTATTGTAATTCCTAATTCCTATTTCCTAACTATCAAGGATTCTTCCGTCATTAACTCCGGTTTCTCTATTCCCATTAGGTCTAGGAGCGTTGGGGTTATGTTTGCCAGTTTTCCTGGGCGTAGCTCTACACCCTCGCCTGCGCCGAATAGAATAAAAGGCACCAGGTTCAATGTATGGGCTGTGTGGCGTTGTTTTCCGTCTTCTGAGAGCATCGTTTCTGCATTTCCATGGTCAGCTGTAACGATTAAGTATCCACCCATTTCCACTACAGCATCTCGAATTTTGCCAATGCATTCGTCCACAGTTTCCACGGCTTTCACCGCTGCATCATAATCTCCTGTATGTCCCACCATATCACAATTGGCAAAGTTCAAAATCACCACATCATGCTTCCCGCTTCGGATTTCATTGCAAACGGCTTCTGTTACTTTATAGGCAGACATTTCAGGAATTTTGTCATATGTGGGAAATTCCTTTGGTGACGGAATCAAGATGCGCTCTTCACCTGGGAAAGGCTCTTCCAAGCCACCGTTAAAAAAGAATGTCACATGGGCATATTTTTCCGTTTCAGCTATTCTTAATTGACGCAATCCCAGTTTGCTAATGGTTTCACCGAAAGTTTGTTCCGGAATTTCCGGTAAATAAGCAATGGGTACACCAGTGATTTTTTCATCATATTGAGTCATGCACACATAAGTGAGGGGGAAATAGCCGTTTTTTCTATCAAATTCGTTGAAATCCTTATCCACAAAGGCACGAGTAATCTCCCTGGCTCTGTCCGGACGGAAGTTGTAGAATATTACCGAATCCCCTTCACGAATCATTCCATCCCTGTCACATATCACGGGTTTGACAAACTCGTCATATACTCCAGCTTCATAGGATTGCTCCATGGCAGAAACTGGGTCTGCTTCATAAAATCCTTCGCCAAAAACTAAGGCATTGTAGGCTTCTTCGACTCTCTCCCAGCGGTTGTCTCGGTCCATTACATAGAAACGCCCAATGATTGTGGCGATTTTTCCTATACCCAGCTCTTGACATTTTTCTACGCAGTTTTCCACAGATTCTTTACCGGAATCGGGCATAACATCTCGCCCATCCATGAATGCGTGAATATATACCTTATCAAGACCTTTTCGTTTTGCAAGCTCCAATAATCCGTACATATGCTCTATATGGCTATGTACACCTCCTGGAGATAACAAGCCCATTAGATGAAGCGGTTTTGAGTTTTGTACGCAATTGTCCATGGCAAGGAGCAAGGCTTCGTTTTCAAAAAACACACCCGATTCTATGTCACGGGTGATTTTGGGCAAGTCTTGGTATATCACCCGACCTGCCCCGATGTTGGTATGCCCCACTTCGCTATTTCCGATTTGACCATCGGGCAAGCCGACATCCTCACCGGATGCCAAAAGCGTTGTATTGGGGCATGTCTCATATAGCTCATCTAGTATTGGTGTTGCAGCAGCTGCAACTGCATTGCTGCCTGGTAATGGCGGAGTGAGTCCGAAACCATCCAATATCACCAATACTGTTTGTTTTTTTGTTCCGATGTCGATTTCCTCCATTATTGCTTCGCTGCATCTATTATTGCGGCAAAGGTATCTGCTTTCAGAGAAGCACCTCCGATTAGTCCGCCGTCAATGTCCACTTGGGCAAGAAGCTCATTGGCATTTTTATCGTTCATCGAGCCTCCATATAGTATGGAAGTCGCCCTTGCCATATCTGCTCCGTATAGGCTGCCCACTACATTGCGGATGACAGCGCAAGTTTTTTGTGCGTCTTCGGGAGTGGCTGTCATTCCTGTGCCGATTGCCCAAATTGGTTCATAGGCAATTGTCACTTTTTCAAAGTCTTTGGCATCGATTTCATATAATGCAGATTTCACTTGATATGAAACAAGCTCGTCAGTAATGCCGATTTCACGTTGTAAAAGACTCTCCCCAACACATACAATTGGCGAAAGTCCTTGCTGGAGAGCTGTTTGAACCTTCTTATTAATAATATCGTCAGTTTCGCCAAAAACTTCACGTCTTTCGCTGTGACCGAGTATCACGTATTTAGCTCCTAGATCATTGAGTTGTAATGCTGAAACCTCTCCTGTAAAGGCTCCCGATTCGTGCTGACTCATATTTTGAGCGCCTACGGATACATGACTGTTTCCGAAAGCGCTCAATGCAGCAGGAATTATTACAAAGGGTACGCAAACCACAGCTTCGCACCAGCTACTGGAATTGGGTATCATAGTAAGCAGATCATCAGCGTAATCCTTCACTCCAGAAGCTAAAAGATTCATCTTCCAGTTCCCGGCAATAATTGTTTTCCTGTATTGTTTATCCATATTTTAATACCTAATTCCTAACTCCTAATTCCTAATTCCTAAGCATCAAGTAGGCAAGCTATGCCAGGAAGCACTTTTCCTTCCAGAAACTCCAGAGAAGCTCCGCCGCCTGTGGAAATGTGGGTTATTTTTTCTTCTAAGCCATATTGGCGTACAGCAGCAGCAGAGTCGCCACCGCCTATAACTGTGACAGCATCTGAATCAGCCATCGCATTGGCAACAGCGCGGGTTCCTTCTGCATACTTAGGAAATTCAAAGACTCCCATGGGCCCGTTCCATACAATCGTACCAGCTTTTGCTATTTCTGCCTTAAACTCTTCTATTGTGATTGGTCCGATGTCTAAGCCCATCATATTATCTGGTATCTCCCCAGCGGCGTATACAACTGGTTCAGTGTCGTTGGAAAACTCAGAAGCTGTAACAGTATCTTTAGGTAAAAGCAACTTGACTCCACGCTCTTTTGCTTCTTTTTCCATTTCCAAAACTGCTTCCAATTGGCTGTCTTCGCATAATGATGTGCCGATGGATCCTCCTTGGGCTTTGAAGAATGTATAAGCCATTCCTCCACCAATGAGTATGACATCCGCTTTTTTCATTAGATTCTTTATAACGCCCAGTTTGTCGGAAACCTTTGAGCCTCCCAAGATTGATACGAAGGGTCTTATCGGCTCTGCTATTGCCTTTCCCAGATTGTCCAGTTCTGACTTTAATAAGAAGCCAGAGACAGCGGGCAAGAATTTCGCCACACCCTCTGTAGAGCTGTGCGCTCTGTGAACGCTACCAAAGGCATCGGATACATATACATCAGCCATATCAGCTAACTTTTTTGAAAACTCTGGGTCGTTTGCTTCCTCTTCTTTATGAAAACGTGTGTTTTCCAGAAGCATCACTTCTCCTGCTTTAAGCTCCGCAGCTAGTTTTGTGGCATCAGGTCCGATTACATCCTTTGCCATTTTAACGCTCTGACCGAGATGTCCTGATAGATTCACTGCAACGGGTGCCAAGGAAAAATCAGCTTTAAATTCCCCATCGGGTCTACCGAAATGGGAACAAGCTATTATTGCTGCGCCTTGTTCAATAAGGTACTTTATGGTTGGTAGAGAAGCTGTGATACGGCTCTCATCGGTAATATTGCCCGCATCGTCCATTGGAACATTGAAGTCGCAACGCAGTAGGACTTTTTTACCTGCCATGGGTATGTCTGTAACGGATTTTTTGTTGTAGCTTACGATATCGTTTTGTGAACTCATTTTTTCCTCCAATAAATTCTTGGTAATTATGCTAGTTTTAGGTAATTATGCCAAATGGGACACATTGTGTTTTGATTATCCTTCCGAAGATTCATCAGGTCCATTGGATGATTCGCCTGTGTCCCAACCGGATTCTTCGTTTGATTGTGTTTGAGTGCTTTCTACTGGGATAGATTCTTGGCTTTCCATTGCATCGCCATCAACTGTGGTGTCAACGATTTGCCCTAGGTATTCTTCCTCTGTTGGTCCCTCAAAATGCTCCTCGTTTTCAGAGGTTTCACCATTTTCACCCAGTTCATCTTGCTGTCCTTGCTCTCCCTGCTCTCCTTGTTCACCCTGCTCATTGTTTTGTCCAGCTTCGCTCTGCTCTCCTAGCTCACCCTGCTCGCCCGACTCTCCTTGTTCATTTTCATCGTCATCATCGGTTTCTTCCGATGCTGGTGGTATCAAAATAATGCGGTTTTGGACAACATATGTGCTTCTGCCCACATAGACAGTTTCTATTAAGTTGTCCTCTCCATCATAATAATTCTTGTATGTATCAACAACATAACCTCCAGATCCTTCAGAAAAAACTTTTCTTTCACCTTCTGCTATGCTCTCGTCTTCCCTCTCTATAACCTCATATGCTGTACTGCTGATGACTGTGGTGGTGACTTTCACATAGGAATCATCCAATTTTGTTCCAACAAGTCTGGCTGTTAAAACAATACCTTCCATTTCCATTTCTATTCTAATGGGATAGTCTGTGTTGTTTCTAAATTTCAGGTCGATGGTACCCCAATTTATCGTTGCATCAGTACCCAGAGGTAAATATGAAACAATCATATTATGGGGTAGCCTTTCCAAAACAAGCAAGTCAGCTTGCAATACTGCATAATATATCGTAGATGATGTTTGGCAGATTCCTCCACCGATTTCTTGTACCAAAAGATTTCCCGCATACGCTCCCGCTTCCCTATAACCCCGCTCAGATGTCCTTTCACCAACAATCTCGTTGAAAGAGAATCTATCTCCTGGATTTAGTGTTGTTCCGTCAATGGAAGACGATGAGAGCCTAACATTGTTTACTCTATTGGAAGTGCCAGCAACATTGGTTTTGGCTTCAGCAAGAACATCGCGGAAAAGAAGACTTTCCAAGTACTCTGATGTTACTTCAGGTTCCACTTGAATGAGCGGGATTGTTACTCTCTCTCCCATTGCCGCTCTGCCCAGCATTGATGCCGCTGCTTCCACATCAAAAATGATGCCAGTAACGCTGGGAGAGACTTCATATGTTTCGGGATCATAACTTGCTGAAACGGGCTCAATAAATATGCTGTCATATAGAACATTAAGGTCAACATCATTTGGAGCCGCTTCTGCAGGAGTATAGTTTGCGGACAGATGCGTTTTGCTATCCATGGCTTCCATGAGGGTATCTATTGTCAACGCCTGTACATCCTGCTCCACAGCATGGGCGTATGTGAACCCTTTGCTAATAACAATACTGTCGTCCCGCACTTCATAAGCATCCACCATCAAGGTATTATTAAATTCCTTAGTATTGGCAGAAGCTATTTCCCTCACCAAGGTTTCGTTGAAATTCATTTGCGCAAGACTGTGAAGCTCTGTGCCAAAAATGAGACTTCTAAGATAGGTAAAACCATTGATTATCAATGAACCTTGTCTGCCGAAATCATAAGCAATTTTCGCTGCATCTTCAGCATCCAGGGAAAACCCAGCCTCTTCACCAGTGATGATAAAGCTGCTACCGTTGGGGAAATGTATAGTAGCCGATACATCAGCCGCATTGTTTTCATATCCCCTGCTGATGAGGGTTTGTCTTGCTTCGCTAATGGTCATACCCGATAAGTCGATTCCACCTGCATGTACTTTGGGATAAATCGTTTCGATGGTGTTTACATAAAAACCCAAACCAACACAAGCCGCTGCCACTAGCAACAACAAAAGGGTGCATATGACAATGGGAGTATTGCGCTTTTTCGCATTTTTTCGCCCAGCACTTTGTTTGTTCGCGTTTTTCCCCTTTGCGCTGATGAGTTTATAATTATTATTAGCCATACTTTCACCTGAAATCAATTATCGGAATTTGATGTGATTTACATAAGAATACACATCAAATGTATCAATATTGTAAGAATTATGTGTTTTATTACAAGATTATTTTCCAAAAGTTGTCCCGCTTATTCGCTCTGTTCTATTTCCGCTGAAAACCTCAGCTGAAAGGGGTCTTTTATCGAACAAAGTAAGCTGATTATCTTCGTCTTCGGAGTCTGTCTGCCAAGGCTTGCTTATGAGGGTTCGCTGCCTTGTTTGCGCTTCCAACAGCTCGCCTATCAAAGTATTGGATAGCATGAACCCCTTGGGTGTAAACCTCCACCTGCCATCTTTGTTGATAGCCCAGCCATTTTCTTCATATTTCTTCAAAAGTTCAATTATATAATCCATTTTTAGCCTATATATGCCATAATACTCTTCTTCGGAAATACCGTTTACAGTTCGGAGTCGCAGCATTAGATACTCTCCGGCGTTTTCAAAATCCGACATTTCTTCGCTATACTCCACCAATGCCTGCCCCAATGATAGGCGTTCAATGTATTTTTCAATGTCTTCGATGAAGCTGTATCTGCAACGATCAATATATGAGTGAGCACCTGGTCCGAAACCGATATAGTCTTCTCCCAACCAATATTTCATGTTGTGTTTAGACTCAAATCCTCTACGAGCAAAGTTGGAAATCTCATATTGTTTGTAACCAAATCGAGCAAGCATTTCTATGGCGTATAGATACATATCGGCTTGGGTATCATCATCGGGAAGAAAGGGTGAGTCTTTGAAGACATAAAGCTGAGTTCCTTCTTCAATTTTTAATCCATAACAAGATATATGCTCCGCTTTTAATGCAGCTGCTTTCGCTACGGTTTCTGCCCAAGAGTCCTTATCTTGGGAGGGTAATCCGAAAATTATGTCGATGCTGATGTTTTCAAAGCCAGCCTGCCTTGCGTTTTTCACACTTTCCTCAGCGTCTGCGAAGGTATGCGTTCTACCAAGGCTTTTCAAAGTCTTGTCATCACTGGACTGTACGCCAATGGACAATCTGTTAAATCCAGCCCGTCTTAGCTTCAGCAGTTCCTCTTTTGTTATGCTACCTGGGTTTATCT
Source organism: Oscillospiraceae bacterium (assembly GCA_009777775.1). GTDB lineage: Bacteria > Bacillota > Clostridia > Oscillospirales > Oscillospiraceae > WRMH01. The sequence continues at coordinate 51,549 of WRLE01000001.1, read as the reverse complement.
CCGCTGTAACCTCAGCGTCCAGTAAAACATGACCATGTTTTTTCAAAGCATTGAAAATGCTGATTAAGCGTCCTGCTCCATAATAGCTGGGTGTTCCGCCGCCAAAATATACAGTATCGATGAGATAACCATCCAGCTGGGGAGAATATTCCTCGATATGCTTTAAGATTGCGGTATGGAATTCTGGCATCAGCTTTTCAGCTCCAGCCAGGGAATAAAAATTGCAATATGCGCATTTGCTGACGCAAAAAGGTATATGTATATATATGCCGACGTTTTTATCCATTGTTTTTCCTTCTTCCCTAGCTTTGCTTGCTAATTTTCGCCGTGAGTATGAGCAAATTTAAAGTTTTGAAGCACCATGTATATTATCAGATTTGCCCTTTTCATACAACACTTTTACTGGGTTATTTCAACATTATTTCATAATTTACAGATTATTTACTTAATATTACCTTTGTTTTTCCCGAATTATTAGTTATAATATACACGCACTTACTCGCATAAGTATAAAAATTTCATTATTATCGGAGGACAAGTATGAGCTTAAAAATAGGTATAACAGGATTTGGAAGAATCGGCAGACTAGTATTTCGAGCTGCCATCGAACGGGGAATCGAAGTCGGTGCAATCAACGACTTGATGGAACCCGATTACATGGCTTATATGCTCAAATATGACACCATACATGGCACATTCAAAGGCACGGTATCCCATACTGATAAAAGCATCATAGTTAATGGCAAAGAAATCGCCACATTTTCGGAAATGAACCCCGAAGCCATTCCTTGGCAAGATCATGGCGTTGATTATCTCGTAGATGGCACAGGTGTTTTCACCACTTTAGATAGGGCTTCTGCTCATCTTAAAGCTGGTGTAAAAAAGGTAATTCTCACCTCTCCATCATCCGATGCACCCATGTTTGTCATGGGAGTAAACGAAGGTAAATACGACACTTCCATGAACATTGTTTCCAATGCATCCTGTACCACAAACTGCTTGGCACCAATAGCGAAAGTCCTTAACGACAAATGGGGAATCGCATCTGGTCTTATGACAACCGTCCATGCAACAACCGCTACCCAAAAGACAGTGGACGGTGTTTCCAGTAAAGACTGGAGAGGTGGCAGAGCTGCTTCCATGAACATCATTCCTTCATCCACTGGTGCTGCAGCTGCTGTGGGTAAAGTTATCCCCGCCCTCGATGGGAAACTGACGGGTATGTCCATGCGCGTGCCCACTTTAAACGTTTCAGTTGTCGATCTCACTGTAAACTTAGAAAAACCTGCAACATACGATGAAATATGTGCAGAAATGAAACGTGCATCAGAAAACGAACTATCTGGAATTTTGGCATATACGAATGAAGCTGTGGTCTCTTCTGATTTCAACGGCGATGCCCACACCGCTATTTTCGATGCAGCAGTTGGCATTCAACTCACCGATACCTTTGTCAAAGTTTTAGCCTGGTACGACAATGAATGGGCATATTCCAACAAAGTCCTAGACCTGACAGAATACATTTACAAAGTAGACAATAAATAAATTTGGAAATTTAGAATTAGGAATGAGGAATTAGGAATGAGGAATTCCTAACTCCTCACTCCTAACTAATTCAAAACTCCTCATTCTTCAAGTATTCTCTTATCATTCTTTCATCTTCAATTTCCAAGCTTCGTTCCCCTGCTAGGGCTTCAATGTGATGGGTTAGTTCATGTAGCAAAAGTTTTTTTAGGCTGCTATATAACTCATTGGGAGTTTCATGTCCATGGACTGCGCGAATCGACCCATAATAAAGCACGATATACCTACCCATTTGGTCTTGTCGGTATTCTCCGAGGGTATACAAACCGCCAGTTGGGTCCGCACTGCTTCTTTTTGCATCAGGTAGCAGGTTTATTCCTCCATTTAAATGGCGAAATAGCTCCAAGGGCATATCATCTGCTATCTCGTCCAGCATATCATTCACATCGTCTATGGAAAACATTGTTACCCTCATTTCGTATGATATTTTACAAAACTGTTTAATTCTGTTGCCCCTCGATCAGTAACGATTAAACTGCAATATATATAGGAGCCTCTTATATGAGAAAGACAAAAATAGTAGCTACACTGGGACCAGCCTCCGACGACCCTGATGTCCTCAGGGCAATGATTAACGCAGGTCTTGATGTGGCTCGCTTTAATTTTTCCCACGGTGATCACGATAGTCACTTGGAAAGGGCGACTGCTCTACGAGAAATATCAGCATCCATGGGAAAGACAGTTGCTTTGCTTGCCGATACTAAAGGACCGGAAATTAGGGTGGGCGAGTTTGAAGGTGGAATGGCTGAGCTTGAACCTGGGAGCATTTTCACCCTAACATCAAATACTGTTTTGGGAAATGCTTCCCAAGTTAGCATTTCATACACGGATTTACCCAGGGAAGTTAAACCAGGTTCCACAATACTCCTTGACGACGGAATGCTGGAGCTAATCGTAGAGTCCGTTTCTGGTGAAAATATCGCCTGTCGCGTGATTGCTGGAGGTGTGCTATCAGACAGAAAAGGAGTAAATGTTCCGGGTGTCAGCCTTGATTTTCCATATATCAGTTCTAAAGATAGGACGGATTTGCGCTTTATTGTTGAAAATAAATTCGACATCATAGCCGCTTCCTTTGTTCGCTCAGCCGAAGATGTGGGACTCATTCGCGAGGAGCTTCGTCGAGTGGACAGTAAAAACAAAATCAGAATCATAGCGAAAATTGAAAACGCACAGGGTGTAATTAACGCAGAATCTATCCTTGCAGCTTCAGATGGTTTGATGGTGGCAAGGGGCGATCTGGGTGTCGAAGTTGCTTACGAAGACTTACCCATAATTCAAAAGGAATTAATCGACAAAGCGATTGCCCAAGGAAAATCCGTGATAACTGCAACCCAAATGCTGGAATCAATGATTGTTAACCCTCGTCCCACTCGAGCGGAAGTATCCGATGTGGCAAATGCTATTTATGATGGTACTGGAGCCATTATGCTCTCAGGCGAAACCGCTGCTGGAAAATATCCTGCAGAATCTATAGCAACCATGTCAAAAATCGCCGAACGTATAGAAAGGGACATTGACTACCGCGCCCGTTTCAACAAAAAGGATTATAGTCCAGAGACTTCAATAACAAATGCCATTTCCCACGCCACTGTGACCACGGCTCACGAACTACATACAGCTGCAATACTCACAGTAACTATGTCAGGAAACACAGCGCGAAATGTGGCGAAATACCGACCGAACTGCCCAATAATCGCCTGCACTCCCGACCCCGTCAGTGTGCGTCAGTTAAATTTAGTCTGGGGAGTTGTTCCCTTATTGACAAAAGAAGAAACCGATACATCGGTACTTTTTACCCATGCCGTGGAAGTAGCTCTAGCCAGCGGTCATGTAAAAGAGGGAGACTTAGTAGTTTTGACTGGAGGCGTACCAGTAGGAAGCTCAGGCACAACTAATATGTTGAAGGTTCATGTTGTCGGCGAAGAAATATTCGTCTAGTTGTAATTGATATCTTAATACAAGAGTTTTAAGCAGGAGTATTAAACTGCTTAAACCTTACCTGGAAGCGCATACCGCCATCAACGCGAGGCTCTGCGGTTACGTTTCCACCCAAGTCACGAACCGAATCTCGAACAATAGATAAACCAAGTCCGCTCCCGCCAGCCTCTCGGGAACGGGCTTTGTCAACCCTATAAAATCGATCGAAAATCTGTGAAAGGTCCTCCTCTGGGACTCCAACTCCGGTATCATCGATATTTAAAACAATATCATCGTTTTCTTTAAACAAACTGATGGAAACGCTACCTTCTGGTTTATTATATTTTATGGCATTTTCAATCAAATTGAACACTATTTGATGAATTGCATCGGAAGTTGCCAATACATAGCAATCCGCCTCCATGCTCTCGAATATGCTCAGATTTCCGCTCATCGCCAGAGGGCGAAGCATTCTAAGTGTTGCAGCAACAGCTTCCCCCATGTTCACCTTGATTTTTTCATCTGAAATCCCGCTATCTAGTCTGGTTAGTGTCATCAGCTTTTCTGTAGTTCTGGTGAGGCGTTCCGCCTCGGTGCCAATATCGCTGATGAATTCCTGCATTGTATCTCGCTCCATGCCTTCGTTTTGCAAAATACTATCTGCAAGGAGTCTGATTGATGCCAGCGGTGTCCTAAGCTCATGGGATGCGTTTGCTACGAATCTTTGTCTTATTTCGTCAGTTTCCCTGAGCCTATCGGTGAGACTATTGAACTCATCGCCAAGGAGAGCCAACTCATCCTTGCCACTCATTTCCACATGATAGTTGTATTCCCCTTCTCTCACTGTTTTTATCGCATTTAATATGCTAGTTATCCTATTTATCACAGAACGAACGATGAACAATAGCATTGCAAAGGCAAAGGCAATAATAATAATTGAAATGTTCCCAACGGTTTTTTGCATATTTTTTAGTATAGAACCTTGCTCCCAATCTGATTCATAGACATAAACCAAACCTATAATAGCTCCTTTACTCACCACAGGGGTAAGAGAGCTACTAAAAAAAGAACCATCAATGAATTTCGCATAAAACAAATCCTTACCTTCCCTTGCCTTTTCCATTTCTTCAGGGGGAAAGTCATCGTTCATATTATTTCTAGAGCTGCCATAAAGGAGTTTTCCATTGGCATCTGTGATTACCACATTCAGAGCTTCGGCAACATCAAGGTATTCCATAACCCTAGCCACATCATCGGCGATGAGCAACTCGAAAACATCCTCAAGACTTTTAGAAATAATTTCGGCTTGATTTTGCACAAAGGCTTGTTTCGACTGAAAAATCATATTTCTAGATTCAATGAGGAAAAATGTGTTCATTAATATTAAAACTGCAGCTATAACGGCGAAAAAGGTTAATGCGAATTTCGTCCGTATGCTTCTAAAAAAACCAGGTTTTCTAGCCTCTGAGATAATATCCCACCCCCCATTTCGTCATGATGTATTCAGGCTCTGCTGGGTTGTCTTCAAGTTTTTCCCGCAGCCTTCGAATATGCACATCAACAGTCCTGATGTCTCCATGATATTCATAACCCCAAACTATATTTAACAAGTTCTCCCTAGAATAAACCCTACCCGGATTTTTTGCCAGCAATTCAAACACATCGAATTCTTTAACGGTGAGTTCAATGATTTCATCTCTTTTTTTTGCCAAACGCTTGTCAGCATCGATTGTAATATCACCAACAATCAAGCTGGCAGCAGAAACATTCCCAACCAAAGCGGAGCGTCGTAATAAGGCTCGGATTCTTGCCTTCAATTCTAGAATATTAAAAGGCTTTGTGATATAATCATCGGCACCATATTCAAATCCGATAATTTTGTCAACATCCTCGCTTCTTGCAGTTAGAAGTATAATGGGCACAGTTGAAAACTCACGCACTCGCATACATACTTCGAGACCATCAAGCTCTGGCATCATAACATCTAAAACAATCAAATCATAGTTGCCACTTCTAATTAAATCAACAGCTTCCAATCCATCATAAGCAGCATCAACCTGATACCCCTCATTTTCAAGGTTGAATTTTATACCTTTTACCAAGGTTTTTTCATCATCTACAACAAGTATTTTCATTTTTTTATGATATGTTCTCCCATCTATTAGTTTAATCTATTATGGGTTAATTATACTGTGATTTTGTCCATCAAGGCTTCATATTTTTTCACACCTATTCCTGACACATTCATTATATCACTAATTGTACGAAAATTACCATAGCGATTTCTATATTCGATAATTCTTCCAGAAAGAACATCGCCTATTCCAGGTAAATCCATCAATTCTCCTTTGCTGGCAGTGTTGATATTAATTTTTCCGTCTCCACCTCGCAATGCTCCAGGCAGTGCTTCTTCGTATATTATAATTTCCTCGTTTATTTCAACAAGCTCTTCCATTTGCACTATATCTTCGGGTACTATCTCACTTACTAGCTCCTGAGCTGTTTGATTTGTTTGTATTTCCTCATTGTTGCTATATGTCTGCGAAATACTTGTAGGCATTGCCGCCATTTGTTGTTGGCTTACACTCAGATTTTGTGGCGACGATTGAGGTGCAGCCACAATGCTCACTTTTCCTCTGCTTCCAACGAAATAACCTCCCACAAAGAATACAAAGGCTAAAGTGAGAGCTATAACATAAAACTCAATCTTTCTTAGTCTCATATAAATTATCCTTTCATTATGCTAGCTAAAAGTGGTGAAATGTAAATGCAATTTGCATTTTTATTGTGATGCTGATATACTATCGAAACACTCGTGCCTATTATGCTTTGGGATTTGCGGTAATTCCCAATAGGGGTTTTTATTAGATGCTTCATTCGGAGAAACACATGAAATCAAGGAACTACAATTTTTTCCTGGCAATCATCATTTCGTCTGCGATGCTCATATCTACAGTACCATCAGTACCTGCAAAGGCAGTAGATTCATTCGAAAACCTTGCTGCCCAAACTGCTCTTTTAGTTGAAATTAGTACCGGTACTGTTTTATTTGAGCAGAATATGAATACCAGACACCCATCGGACTCCCTATCTAAAATCATGACTTTGCTTCTGGCTGTCATGGCGATTGACAATGGTTCAGTATCGATAGGTGACCTGGTTGTTATGACCGATTCAGCGAATTTTGATATAAACACTCGAAGTACAACCCAAAATATCAGAACCGGCGAGGAAATGTATCTTTTAGATTTGATGTATTGCGCCTTTGTCGGCAACGGAAATGAAGCGTGCAATTTAATAGCCGAGCATGTTTCAGGCAATATTGATGCATTTATTTCCCTCATGAATGCAATAGCAGTGGAACTGGGATGCAAAAACACAAACTTCACCACCACCCATGGTCAGTACAACGAAAATCAATACACAAGCGCCTATGACCAATTTCTCATATTCCGCAAAGCCTTGAGCTACCCTTTGTTTGCTGAAATAGCAGGCACATATAGATACGATACAGCAGCTACAAACCGAGCGGTCTCCCGCAGGTTAATCAGTAGCAATACCCTATTTATTTCAACTAGCAAGTATTATTATAGACCTTGCACGGCGGGTATAGCCAGTGCGACATATGAAGGTGGCTATTCCTTAGTATCACTAGCTGAGTCCAATGGTCTTTCCCTAGTTGCTGTAGTGCTTGGTTCCGATGCTCTCACCAATCCTGACGAGTCAGTGGATTTACGAAATCTAAGCGAAAGTATGCGCCTATATGAGTGGGGTTTTTCACAATTTTCATGGCGAACTGTGCTTTCATCATCAGACCTTGTTGACAAAGCTCCCGTAACAAATGGCGCTGGAGCTGATTTTGTAAACTTACGCCCACAGTCTTCCATTGTTGCGCTTTTGGATAACGAAGTGCCTTTAGAGGAGTTTGTAAGATCAGTAACCATATACTCCGTTGCCAACAATGAAACTCTTTTTGCGCCCATTAGTTCTGGCGACATCTTGGGCGAGGTGACGGTAACTCGCAATGGGGTGGACTATGGAACCGTATTGCTGATTGCTAACACGAACGTGAGCCTACATCGATTGGAATATATGAAAATGCTGCTACATGATATGCTCACTGCAACACCAGCTCGCTTTTTAACCTGGATACTATTTATGTTGATATCCAGTTATATAGCACTTATCCTGAGATATAACAATGTGCGACAAAAACGCCTCAAAGAAGCAAAGGAAGTGCGGGAAAGATTAAGGGAGCAAAGGGAAACGGATGACAGAGAGCGCAGCCGATAAGCGTTCTATATTTCAAAGGACAAGCAGACTCGCTAGTATACTATACTCACTAAGGTAATTGAGTCAATAATCGTATATATAAACAAAAACGACTGATGTTGATGCATCAGTCGTTAATTACATAGGGTGTACTTCGCCATTCTTGTCCTCCTGACCTCATTTGCGCATTGGGGTAGGCAAGGACATAAAAATCAGTAGCAGCAGCTTCTTTTTCAAATAATCGAAGTGGCTCTCCGCCAATTTTTTTAGCCTGAGCAGGTTTCGTGATAATCGGTAGCTGCCCATTTGTTTTCGCAGTTTTCAACAATTTCTTACCAGTGCTATTCATGGCTAGAATTCTTGCATAAGGTGGCGGTTTTTGTGTATCCTCTGGAGAAAACCCCAAACAAGCGCAAAGTAATAGTCTTCTGATTCGTGACATCGTATATCTTTTACTTTTCGTGCTTTCGAGGATTTTTTCTATAGTTCCTTCTTCCTTAGCATTTTTTATAAAACGCCGTCCTAGACCCTCAATATCAGCAAAAAGCTCCTCTTTTTCATCCATTGTTCGTAGACGAGACATCATGGCTTGTTCAAAATCATCCATGAATATGGGTCCTCGGGTATTAGTCATCTCTAGCTTGAAAACTTCCATTGCTGCTTCCGGTAGTAATTCCAAAGCTTCTTCATTATTTTTTAGTTGTTTGCGTATCTTTGATGCTTCCTGTGAATTTCCACTGAGTTCTTCGCTCCTAATGCGTTTAATCGTCATCGGCTCCATCAAAGAACCTTGCGTTTTTATCGCTTTGATATATTCAATACCAAGTAGATTGTTTGAAGATTGCAAAACCATACAATTGCTTCCCATTATTTCATCAGCAGCTCTTTGGTATGCGTGAGCATAGGAAAGCCCTTCGCCTAGTCCTTTTTGTAGAAATGTATTAAACTCTTCCGATTCAAATAACTCAGCTGTCTGGGTAAGCTCCTTTATGTTACCTGATTCACTGCCAAAGGACACATAATCGCAAATACCCATTTTATCAAGGAGATAGATTCCCGCATCTCCATACCCTTGTGCAGATTGGAGAACATATGGCGATGGGATTTCCACAACCAGGTCAGCACCGCACTTGACAGCAGCTTTCGCTCTGGCATATTTGCTAAATATTGCAAAGTCTCCCCTCTGCACATAATTTCCACTCATGGCACAAACAATGGCAGTATCGTCTCCCAAAATGGCTCTTGTCTTTTCCATATGGGTAATATGACCTAAGTGCAGCGGGTTATATTCGCATATTATGCCAACTGTTTTCATATTTTCCTCCAATTAGCTCAATAAAACCATTGATTAATAGTCCTTTGTGTATTAAAATGATAAACATTATTATTTTAATTCGCTTTACTAATAAACACAAGGGGATTTTTTTATGAAAGTATTAGTCATCAACGCAGGCAGCTCATCGCTGAAGTATCAAGTGTTCAATATGGAAACCGAAGAAATCATTGCGGTGGGGCTTTGTGACCGTATTGGTATCGATGGCCATTTGAAGCATACTCCCATGTCAAATGGGAAAGAAGTCTTCAATGAGCCCGTCAATCTTCCCTCCCACGCAGAAGCAATTAGTGCTGTCATAGAAAAGCTGACCAGCGAAGAGTATGGCGTTGTTGACAGCCTCGATGAAATTAAAGCTGTAGGTCATAGGGTTGTTCACGGCGGAAAAAAGTTCACCGAAAGCATTCTCATTAACGATGAAGTACTCAAAGCCATTACCGAATGCACTACCCTCGCGCCTTTGCACATACCTGCTAACCTCATGGGTATTAATGCTTGTATAGATGCTATTCCAGGTGTTCCCCAGGTTGCTGTCTTTGACACGGCTTTCCATTCCACAATACCTCAGCAGGCATATATCTACCCAATTCCATATAAATATTACGAAGCAAATGATATACGACGTTATGGTTTTCACGGTACTTCCCACCGCTATATTTCAGAAAAAACAATAGAATATCTCGGCAAAGGTGCAGCTGGCACTAGGATTGTCACTTGTCATCTTGGAAATGGTGCATCTCTAGCTGCAATTAAGGATGGCAAATCCATTGACACATCATTGGGTGTAACCCCATTAGAAGGCATTCCCATGGGTACCAGATCAGGGAGCATTGACCCAGCCATAGTGGAAATCATCGCCAATATCGAAGGAATTTCCACAGCTGATGCAGTCACTATCTTAAATAAAGAATCTGGTGTCTTAGGAATCTCCGGAGTATCTTCGGATTTTCGCGATATTTCCACAGCAGCTGGAATAAACTCCAGCGATGGCAGCGTGATCGAGGGTGTTACTCCAAACGAGCGCGCAAAGCTTGCTTTAGAAGTTTATGCGTATAACGTGGCAAAATTCATAGGTTCGTACTTTACTATCCTTGGTGGACTCGATGCCCTTGTTTTCACCGCTGGTGTCGGCGAAAACTCCCCACCCATGCGAGCGATGATTTGCAACTACCTGCAATGTCTTGGCATCGAAATCGACGAGAATGTAAATATTTTCAGAAACAACGGTGAGATTGTCGATATAACTTCTCCAAACACCACGATAAAGGTTCTCGTTGTACCAACAAACGAAGAGCTAGTAATAGCCCGCGACACAGTTGCGATTGTCCAATAATAATGGAAATCTTAAATTTTATGTTGACTTAACTAGTCACAGATGGTATATTAACCATTGCTGTGTTTACACAGGTTTATACCGCTTTGAATGGGCTTTGCTTAACAAATAGTTAAGTAAAATAAAGCGAGGTTATCCTCCGCCTCCGATAGCGAGACTTATTTATGAGGTGAAAGCATTAATGACACAAGCCATTTTTGAGACTGGCGGAAAACAATATCGAGTCAAGGAAGGCGATGAACTATTCATTGAAAGACTGCAACTGGAAGCAGAAGACAAGGTAACTTTCGACAAAGTTCTCGCCATTACCGATGAAAAGGATTCGAAAATCGGAACGCCATATGTGGAAGGCGCAAAGGTCGAAGCCTCCGTTATAAAAAACGGAAAAGCAAAAAAAATCATCGTTTTCAAAATGAAACGCAGAAAAGGCTACCGCAGAAAGCAAGGCCACAGACAACCCTACACAAAAATCACAATAGAAAAAATCGTAGGATAAGCCCCCAAACCCAATCGATGCAAAGTAAAAAAATAGATAGTTAATTATTAATTATTAATCATTAATTATTAATTGTTAAAACGGAGGTGTGATAGATGGCACATAAAAAAGGTATGGGTTCCACAAAAAACGGTCGTGACAGTAAGTCAAAACGTCTGGGTCTTAAGAGAGCCGACGGTCAATATGTCCTTGCTGGAAACATATTAGTTCGCCAACGGGGTACTAAAATCCACCCAGGAAACAATGTTGGCAAAGGACGCGACGATACCCTCTTTGCACTCATAAGCGGAAGAGTGCGCTTTGAGCCAATGGGCAAAAATCGCAAATGCGTTTCCGTATACGAGGATGCTGCAAAATAATCAAATTATCATTTTGCATAATACAGTAACACAAAACCGGCGGAGAATATTATTCTTCACCGGTTTTTCATTATTTAATTTATTGTTTCGAAAAAAGAGCATTCATGATCTATTCTTCAAAATCAGAACTGATTAATTCACATAATGTATCGACAGCAGTGACCTCATCGGGACCGTCAGCAATAATATTGATTGTCATATCCTTTGCGACTCCAAGGGATAAAACCCCTAGAAGGCTTTTTGCATTCACCCTCCGTTCGTCTTTCTCTATCCAAATACTGCTTTTGAACTCGTTGGCTTTTTGAATCAAAAATGTAGCAGGTCTTGCATGGAGCCCAATTTGCTTCACAATAGTTGCTTTCTTCTCGTACATAGCTTTCCCTCCATATGGAAATTCATGTGGTTTTCACCTATCATTACTTTATCATTTTAAAAGCACAACGTCAAGATTCACTTTGTTAATTTTCATCATTTCTCTACAGCTCTACTATTGTAACTCCATCTTCGCCTTCGCCGAAAGTACCTAGGCGGAAAGACTTGATACCTCCATGATTGCGAAGATACGCAGTCACAGCATTTCTCATGGCACCTGTTCCCCTACCGTGGATAATAACAACGGAAACAAGCTTTGCCATAATCGCATTATCGAGATAGCTTTCTAAAATGGGAATAGCCTCCTGGGTAGTGAGCCCCCTAATGTCAAGTTCAGGCTTTGCTACTATATCCCTTAACTTCGCATCGCTTTGATTTATCTGCTTTTTTATTGCGATCTGAGCATTATCATCAACCAAGACCACCTCGTCAACACCCGCTGTTATTTTCATAATACCCGCTTGCAAAGTCAGCTGTCCATCACGATTCACCGAAACAACATCAGCATAGGTACCCAAACCCCTTAGCTTCACCCTATCGCCGGCAATAGGCTCACGAAGAGAAACCTCTTCCATATCCTCAAATGTATGGCTGCGTACCTCAAGATCAGCCTCGTTTAAGTTTCTGTATATTTCTGCTTTTCCATCATTGAGTTTTTGCCAATTTGCTTCCCTTGCAGCACTTCTCTGGAGCTCCCGCAGTTGATCCATGACTGACTCAGCTCTTTGGCGAGTATCGTCTAAAATTCGCGCGGCTTCCCTTTTCGCATTGTCAGCAGCTCTCTCATGCTCCCTGTCTATTTGTTCTTTTATCTCCAAAGCAAGACGACGATCTTCTTTAGCAGCATCTAAAAGCTGTTTGGTTTCCATTTGCTCCCACTCCAATGCTTTGCGAATTGTTTCCAAGCCCGAAATCGCATCTTCAAATGATGCATTTTCAGTATTAAGACGATTACCAGCATCTTCGATAATTGCTTCTGGTAAACCCAACCTTGCTGAAATGGCAAAGGCATTGGATTTACCAGGAATCCCAATAATTAACCTGTATGTGGGTTTCAGAGTTTCCACATCAAATTCGCATGATGCATTTACAACACCTTCCGTAGTTAGTGCAAAGGTCTTCAACTCCGAATAATGGGTTGTCGCAGCAATAAGGGCTCCCTTCCTGCGGGCGAACTCGATTATGGCAATGGCCAAAGCAGCACCCTCCACTGGGTCTGTACCAGCTCCCATTTCATCGAACAAAAGCAAAGCACCGCTGCTACATTCATGTAAAATATCCACAATATTAGTCATATGAGATGAAAAAGTCGATAAAGACTGCTCAATTGACTGTTCATCGCCAATATCAGCTAGTATTTTATCGAAAACAGGTACCATACTTCCGTCATCTGCTGGTATATGCAAACCACATTGTGCCATTGCACAAAGCAAACCAAGGGTCTTTAAAGAAACAGTTTTGCCCCCAGTATTTGGTCCTGTGATTATAAGGGTATCAATTTCGCCGCCTAGCCAAATGCTAATGGGTACCGCTTCGCTTTGATCTAGGAGCGGATGTCTTGCATTTCTGAGGTTTACAGAAATATCACTTAACACGGTGGGGTTAATGGATTTTAGAGCATAAGATAATTTTGCCTTAGCAAAAACGAAATCAAGCATTACCAAAAGTTCATAATCTTTTATGATACTATCGCCATCATCTGCTACCAAAGCAGATATTTCTCTCAATATCCTATCAACTTCAGCTTTTTCCCTAGCCGCAAGCTCACGCAATTCATTATTAATCTGAACCACAGCCATTGGTTCGATAAAGTGCGTAGCTCCAGATGAAGATATGTCGTGGACAAGCCCAGGTAGTGATGATTTTTGCTCCGATTTCACAGGAACGACATATCTATCGTTTCTCATCGTTATGATGGGTTCTTGCAATACTTTTGAATAATTCGGCGATGTAATGATTCTGTTGAGGGCTTGACGGACCTTATCTGCACTTAAGCGGATTTGTCTTCTGATACTAGCCAGTTCTGAGCTGGCATTATCTGAAATTTCATCCTCTGCCACTATAGCTGAAGAAATACTGTTTTCCAATTGACTATTCGCTCTTAAGCCATTAAACAAATAATCTATTGCCGTTCCAACACTTTCCCTTTCTCCTCTTTCCCTTTCGAAATAAGAAAGCATAGAAGCCGATGTGCGCAAAAGTGCGGCTATGTCCAATAATTCCCTTGTATTTAGCACTCCACTTAAACCAGCTCGTTTCACGCTAAGGCGTATATCTTTTATACTCGATATTGGTGGATTGCTCTTTAGCACCATCATATCTTTAGCAGCAGTGGTTTCTTCGAGTTTTGCTTTCACGGAATCTATATCTGAGCTTGGAACTAGCGCAAAGGCTATTTCCTTACCGCCATCGCTAATTGCATGGGATGCCAGCATCTCTAAAATTGCTGGTAACTCCAATGTATTTAAAGATTTTTGATACAATTATATAACTCCTATATCAATAGATAACTTGCGTGTATATGAATTAGTTTATTATTTGCTTGTAAAATTCAAGTGTTCTAAAGCGTCTTTCCAATTGCGCCAAAAGGTATTTTTCACATGCAATACCCAATTCAATCTGCGCTCTGTCTCCTAAAGAGAAGGAAAACAACTTTTTTTGCTCGCAGCTAATAATATAGCGAGCAGCACTAATCGCTCCAGAACCCAAATCTATACCCTCACCATTACTACAATCAACGCAAGTCAGGATACCTCCAGATAAATCCAAGCTAGCCATATCAAGATCAGTCTTGCCACACAAAGCACAATGGGTGACTAGGGGAGCAAAACCCGATAAAGCCATTAATCGCAGTTCAAATGCCGGCTTTATGAAGCTAGCTTCTCGAATCCCCTCGCTAAGTGCAAAGAGGGTATTTAAACACAAAGGTAAAAGCTCCGGACTGTTGCTATCCTCATCAGAAACAGCTTCAGCAAGTTCAGCAATATAAGATGCCAGTGCTAGCTTTTCAATATCCTCCCTCAAGCCACGAAATTCCTCTATTGTCTTGGCTTCTGTAAGGGTCCATCTCTCCCTATTCACAAAAAGCGTCATGTCAGAAAATACAAGCAGCGAAGTAGCTGCAGCAAGTTTGCTCCCGCGCCTAAGAGCACCGCGAGCAGAAACGGTGAGCTTCCCTTGGTCTCCAGTAAGAATCGTTAAAATTTTGCTGGACTCTTTGTATGCAGTTTCCCTTAGTATGATTCCTTTTGTATTTATATACATATTGCAATATAACCTTTATGTATATCCCAGATTTCTAATCATAGCTTGGCTATCTCGCCAATTCTCTTTGACCTTTACCCATGTTTGCAAATTTACTTTTGCTCCCATGAAGTTCTCAATATCTTCTCTGGCATATTTGCCGATTTTTTTTAACATGGAACCGTTTTTGCCAATAATTATACCTTTATGGCTCTTTTTCTCACAATAAATGACAGCTTCTATATCAATTACTATGGAATCATCAATGATTTCAGAGTCTTTTTCCCCTTGATTACCACCATTGCTCGCTTTATTTCCACTTTCTTTCTTGCCTTTTGACGCATTTACTCCTATATAATTTCTTTCGCTAAATTTATCGATTTCTATAGCGGTTCCATGGGGGATTTCGTCTTCGAGACAAATAAGCAGTTTTTCCCTAATAATTTCAGCGATAATTTGCTTTTCTGGCTGGTCCGTTGAAACTCCATCTGGAAATAATTGCTGACCAGTTTTCCCATAAGCAATCAATGTATCAAGCAGTTCAGGTAAGCCGTCACCGTTTTTTGCGCATATGGGAATAATAGCATCAAATTTATGACGTTTTGAGTATGTTTCGATGATTGGCAGTATGTTTTCAGCTTTAATAGTATCTATTTTGTTTATAACCAAAATGGAAGGAATGGAAGTCTTTTCAATATGCTCAATTAGCAATTCCTCTTGTATACCAACATTGTCATAGGGCTCCACCACTAAAACTATTGCATCCACATCGGTAACGCTGTTTTTAACCACACCAACCATATATTCACCCAGCCTTGTCTTTGCCTTGTGAAACCCTGGAGTGTCAAGTAAAATCATTTGTGTGTCTTCATGGTTAAAGACAGCAAAAATACGATTTCTTGTTGTTTGGGGTTTTGGAGTTACAATGGCAACTTTCTCTCCGGTTAAACTATTGGTTAGTGTTGATTTTCCAACATTCGCCCTGCCTATAATGGCAATCATGGCAACTTTGTTTATCATATTTCACCTGTCTTACTTATAAATCTGCTCAATCCCAAAGGGCATCGATTTTCAGCTCGTTTAAGATTGCTTCTTCCTTTTCTCGCATCAATTTTTTATCTTCACCCTCGTCAATATGGTCATAACCCAAAAGATGCAGAATCGAATGAACGGTTAAATATGCAGTTTCCCTTTCCCGTGAGTGCTCATTTTCCACAGCTTGAATATCAACTCGCTTGGCACATAAAACAATGTCGCCAAGCACCACACGGCCTGTTTCTGGGTCTGTTTCAACATACTGAGCAAAATCCCAACCAGCATCGCTATATTCCAACATGGGAAAAGAGAGTACATCAGTCGTCTCATCGAGTCCTCGGTGTTCTCTATTGAGAATACGAATATTTTCATCATCAGTGATGAGTACAGAAATTTCACAGGGCATACTAACATTTTCCACTCGCAGAGCGTGTAAAATGCATCGTTTTATAAGGGGAACAAGAAGCCTATCTGAAGTCTTTATTGTTCTATAATGACGCGCGTATATTTTATGCTCGCTCATGTTATTGTCTCCGCTGTCTAGCCCCAGTTGCACCAGTATTTCTATTTGTAGTTCTCTCGGGCTTTTTATCATATGCTTCAATAATCTTCGTAACCAGTTCATGTCTCACCACATCAGCGGTGGTCAAGTTGCATATAGCTATATCGGGTATGTTTTCCAAAACGCGAACAGCGTCTCTAAGCCCACTAGTTTTGTCGGGAGGCAAATCAATTTGGGTAACATCACCAGTAATCACAATTTTTGAACCAAAACCCAAACGAGTTAGAAACATCTTCATCTGTTCCCTTGAAGTGTTTTGCGCTTCATCTAATATTATAAACGAGTCATCAAGGGTTCTACCCCTCATGTATGCCAGAGGCGCTACTTCAATATTACCCTTTTCAAGATATTTTGTATAGATGTCTGCACCAAGTAATTCGTATAAAGCATCGTATAATGGACGCAGATACGGATCTACCTTGCTTTGTAAATCACCTGGTAAAAATCCCAAGCGTTCTCCCGCTTCCACAGCTGGTCTTGTCAAAATTATCCTGTTGACGGATTTTTCTCGAAAAGCAGCCACTGCAGCGGCAACGGCAAGATAGGTCTTTCCCGTGCCAGCAGGTCCTATGGCAAGGGTTACTGTGTTAGCAGCTATGGCATCAACATATTTTTTTTGCCCCAGTGTTTTCGCCTTTATTGGTCGTCCCTTGGCTGAAATACATATAATGTCTCGTGAAATTTCCGATATTTTACTATCTTGCCCATCTTTTACCAAGCTGATGATATACTTAATGCTCCTGGAATCTATTTGTTCACCTTTTGATGCTAGGGACAGCAAACCGCCAATGGTTCGCAGAGCAAATTCCACCTGTTCATCTTCCCCTGAAATATACAATTCAGAATTTCTATCGGTAATTTTCACCTTTAGCTCTTCCTCAATAAGTTTGAGATTTTCATCGAAAGAGCCAAATACACTTATTATATTTTCCAGCCTGTCCACGCTCATGATTTTTTCACTCAAATGCAACTCTCCTAACCTTTTCGTAAACGATTTACCAAATCCTCATCTGGTTTTACTATAATAGTTTTATAATTTGTATATGTCACAAATCCAGGACGCGATCCCGATGGCTTTTTCACGAACTTGACAAATGTATAGTCTACAGATACTTTATCTTCGCTTCGAGCACTGGAAAAATATGCAGCAATGGTGGCTGCTTCTAAAACAGACTGCTCATCTGGAGTTTGTCCATCACAGCACAAAACCACATGGGAGCCTTGGTGGGTCTGGCTATGGAACCAAAAATCGGATTTGTCAGCAGTCTTCATAGTCAATTGGTCGTTTTGTATGTTGTTTCTACCAACTAAAACTTTGTATCCTGAGGATGTTTCAAAAACATTCGTTGCCTTTGTTGCTCTAATTTTCCCCTTATTTTTCGGAGCTTTTAGATAGCCTGTTTCCATAAGCTCCTCGCGAATGCTCTGCATATCGCTTTCACTTTCCACTAAATCAATTTGACTTAACACACTTTGGAGATAAGCCAGCTCATTTTGCCCGAGGGTAATTTGTTTTTCTAAATGGGTCTGGGCTGTTTTTGCTTTATTATATTCTTTGTAATATTGGGCTGCGTTCTGCTGGGGGCTTTTCTTTGAATCTAGAAAAATTGTGCGAAGCTCGTTATTGCTATCATAAAAATCCTCAGCTATCAGCTGACTGTCACCCTGTTTCATGCTGTGCAAATTCGCCATGATGATGTCTGCTGTTTCTCTAATTCTATCGCGCTTCATGGTGTCTCCCAGTTCCTGAGTCTGCATTTCCAACTTACGGACAAGCCTGTCACGATTATTTTTTAAATTTTTAGTCAAACTGCTTGCACTTTGAGATATTCGTTGCATTTGGGCTCTGCGAGTATGGAAACTGTCAAGTAATTGTGAAAAACTATCCATTTCCACTACATTATAGCTATCCTCGTATTGCTTAATTTTCGTGTATGAAAAATCTTTAGGTTCATCATCATAAGATTGAAGCATCCAGGGCTTTGACAAAGCTGCTTTCCTCTCCATTATCAACATATCCAAGGCTTCATGCAATGATGCTCCGCCATCGGTTATGGCAGCAATTTCAAAATCAACGCTACCATATGCTCTATATGAAAGTTCTCTGCAGATTAAAGGAGATAAAGCATAAAAAGTCGAAAGCAACCATCTATCAACAAATTTTTCCTTGGCGTTACCAAAAGCTTCATTCCATTTATCGTTAAAATTGCTCATGGGGTCGAGCTTCCCCTCCTGTGGTGGTGGATAAGCATAAAACAAACCAGGAAGCACCATACGCCTATCGGACATTTCACCACCAATACGCCTGAGGCAATCCACTATTAAACCTTCTTTGTCCACTAGGATAATGTTTGAAGAACGTCCTATTAACTCGACAATTAGTTGTTTTTTTTCTACATAACCTAAAGCATCAGGAGCATCCATGTTCAAAATCAAAACTCGCTCCGATTGAGGTTGTTCAATGGATACGATTCTTGCTCCTAAAAGATGCTTACGAAGGAGCATACAAAACATGGGAGCAGTCTTAGGATTTTCGAATTGATAGGTCGTAATATGCACTCTTCCATCACTGGGACCGGCAGATAATAACAGCTTATGTGATTTTCCAAGTCCTCGCACGGAAAATACAAGAACATCCCTTTGGGGTTGTGATATTCTTTCGATTCTCATATCAACAATTTCATTGGATAATTCTACTTTAACGCAATCAAGGAAAACCGCATCAAGGGGCAAACAAGCCACCTACCTTCTTTATTTGTGATTATATAAGATGCTAGTGTGATGTGTCCTACATCTCCATAATGATGGTAAATAGAGCATTTAACCGTTCTCTTTCGTCTTTGAGATATAGATAACCAATGAGAGTTTCGATTCCAGTGGCTATATGATATTCTTCAATTGTAGAGCCTCGAGGAACAGTATTGACATTGGCATTGCGTCCCCTTTTGTAAATAAGAGTCTCCTCTTCGCTCAGCTCATCCAGTAAACGCAAAATTGTTGATGCTTGCGCTTTTGCAGAAACACGTTCCACAGCCTTGCTGTGAAGTTGTTTTGCAGAAGTGACACCATTTACGATTAAATATGTACGCACCATTAGCTCGAAAACAGCATCACCTATATGGGCAAGCCCCAGGGTGGACATTGCGGAAAGTTTACCACTTGGTAAAGGCTTAAGATAGTCAAGCAATAACTATACCTCTCAATTTATGTAATGTGCGGGAGGAAAACCCATCATTATATAGGTTCTTCTCCCGCCACAGTAGCCACTTAATGTTGCTACAATTATTTAGAATTGAAGATTTTGAATATGGTATCAAAGGGATCTTCTGGATCATCATCGTCGCTAGACCCCAAATCCTCTGGTTCGGGAATCGGCTCATCGTCATCGACTTTGCTCTCCACTACAGGGTTTGTCCTCGCCCTTGTCTCTGGCATTCCTGTAAAAATAGCTTGCCTGGATTGGGCGGCATCCCTATTGCTATTTTCCTGGAAACGAGTTGCAATTACGATGACCCTCATTTCATCTTCCATATCAGGGTCGAAGGACGCTCCGAAGATGATATTGGCATCGGGATGGGCTGCTGTTTGCACCAAGCTGGCAGCCACTTCCACATCTTCTAACCCAATATCATATGAGCCTGTAATGTTTACCAAGACTCCCCTGGCTCCATCAATGGAGGTTTCCATTAACGGACTGGACACAGCAGCTCTGGCAGCTTCTTCAGCCTTGCCTTTTCCTCCTGCGTGTCCCACACCCATATGGGCATAGCCGGCATCCTTCATGATTGATGTCACATCGGCAAAATCCAAATTGATAAAACCAGTATTCTTAATGAGCTCCGATATGCTAAGAACCGCTTGATGAAGTACACTATCTGCTATTTCAAAGGCATTGGCAAGGGTCAGTTTTTGCTCGGATACGCTTTTTAGACGATCATTAGGGATAACCAGTAGGGAATCAACCTTTCCGAGCATATTTTTTATGCCTTCTTCTGCCTGCTCCATCCTCCGTTTGCCTTCGAAATCAAAGGGTTTTGTGACAACACCAACCGTAAGGGCACCGCCTTCTCTTGCAATATCGGCAACAATTGGAGAAGCACCGGTACCGGTACCGCCACCCATGCCGCTGGCAATGAAGACCATATCGGTGTTTTCTATTGCTTTGGCGATATTGTTGCGACTTTCTTCGGCTGCTTTTTTGCCAATTTCAGGATTTGAACCTGCACCCTGACCCATCGTCAACTTTTCGCCGATTTGTATTTTGATATCTGCATTCGAATGTGAAAGCGCAGGTTTGTCCGTGTTTATAGCGATAAACTCAACGCCTTGTGTCCCACTGGAAACCATTCTGTTGACGACATTGTTACCAGCTCCGCCAACTCCAGCTACCTTGATTACCACGACATTATCAGGACCGCTTTCAAATGAAAACGACATGTTCAGTACCCCCAATATATTATATGAGTGATTTTATACTCTTTTTACTCTCAGGTCAAGAGTTTCGTGACTTTTTTTCTATTGTTGAAGATTGTATACCGAATTTAGTAGCATTCCACCTGCTAGTATGCCTCTTGTCCCCAGGTCCATTCACTGGGGTCGCTGGCATCAATAATGCATCTAAAAAGGGGATTATAGCTTCCAGAAGCGATAATTTGTGCGATTTTTTCCTCAAGCAAGGCTAATTTGCTTGCTGTATCGCTGGAAATACCAATAATAACGGTAAAATGCTCTTTATACCCTATAATAACCCTGCTTATGTTTGAAATATCAACGTAATCCACAGAGTTTTTCAAAGGAGACTCATCGATTGCAGAAAGCACCACCAGTAAATGCCTAAGCTTAGTTTCATCATCGATGCTTGCTTTCATTTGACTACCCAGGTTAGCTTCCAAAGGGACGAAACCAATAATTTCCACCAACTTTAGCTCAGGATATACAGTATTGTCAACAACTCTCCCTTGAGGGTTTATAATCAACATATTTTGATTATATTGAATTGACAAAAGTAAGGAGCTTTCTTTTATGGAAATAAATACTTTATCTGGGAGTTTGTATGTGATACTAGCTTCTTCTATATAGGGCATTGCAGCAAGAATCCTTTGGGAAGCACTTGCTTCATCAATGCGTATTATGCTGCTTCCCGCTTCGATGCCGGAAACCTTGACAATTTCCGATTTAGAATACCTGGAATCTCCAAGCACATCTATGGTAATAATTTTCAAAAACACATTTGTGCCAAGAAAGGTCAATATAAGTACAAGAAGTATGGCAGCGGATATATATAACGCAGTACTATTGCCAAACCGCCTAACTCTTTTTGTTTCCACTGTCCATCCTCCTTTCTATATTAGTATACGTCCTTGCACAATGATAGTATTAAATCTGTGATTGTTTCCGCTGCCATTGGAGCTGCTATGGACATTTGTCCTTCTGCCATGGAAGAAAGTTTATCGCTATCATTTAGAATATCCACGACAATATCAAATAGCATATCTCCTGTGCAGTTCTTTTCATCTAAAATCAAAGCTCCGCCAGCTTTAGCCAATTGCTCTGCATTGAAATGTTGCTCATTGTTGGAAACATAAGGCGAGGGCACGAGAACAGCGGGTTTACCCAATGCTGTCAACTCAGCAATGGTAGAGCCCCCTGCTCGACATAAAACTAAATCCGCCAAGCCCATAACAGCTTCCATATCATCGATGTATTCCCTAATGTCTAGATTGGATAACTCTTCTGTCCCTATTCCCAGCTCCATTAGACCTTGCTGTATTTCCAAGTCTCCCCCGCTTTTTCCCGCACCGTGAATATGATGAAAAGCAGACTTTTCCACATTGGCTTTCATGAAAGCAATCATCATTTCATTCATACCCTCAGCCCCGAGAGACCCCCAAAAGGATAATACAATAGGTTTTCCAAATTGGTTCTTATCCCTTGTCTTATCGACATTTTGACCAAAGCCGCCTCTAATCGGTGTTCCGGTGAAAACTACATTCTCAGGGCGTTTGTAGCTATTTTCCAAACCTGGAAAGGATACCAATACTCGGCTTGCAGTTTTCGCAAGCATTTTTGTAGTCAATCCAGGCACAGCATTTGATTCGTGAACAATGGTCGGGATACCCAGTTTTGAGGCTTCTTTTATTACTGGATAACAGATATATCCGCCTGTGCCTATGACTGCATCGGGCTTGAAATCCTTTATTATCTTTTTTGCCTCTATACCTGCCTTAAACAAATATGAAACAGCTTTGAGATTATATACAATATCTTTAGGTTTAAAACTTCGCCGCAGTCCGCTCATTTGGATATTTACCAGCTCATATCCAGCATTTTCGATGAGTCGTTTCTCCATATCTCTACCTGCGCCAACGAACAGAAAGCTAGAATTTTCCACAGTCTTTTTTAACTGCTCCGCAATAGCAAGAGCTGGGTTAATATGCCCCGCTGTTCCTGTGCATGCAAAGAGAAATTTCATCATCCATCCTCCAAAGGATTTTTTACCATTGAGTATTTTGTTTATCATTCTAAGTTATCACGATACTAAACGGCTCTTTTCTGCCTATTATTTTGCTGGGATGCAGGCATTTCATTTACAGCTTCTTGCGGGTATGGAATTTCCCTGGAAACTGAAAGTACTATACCAATTTGCACAAGTTGCACCCACAATGCTGTTCCTCCATAACTGAAAAATGGCAGAGATACACCAGTTGCCGGCAACAGATTGGTCACAACAGCAACATTGGTAAACACCTGTATAGCCAATAAGCTCGTTATACCAATGGTCACCAAGCAACTATATTTATCCTTTGCATTCATAGCGAGCCAAAAACCGCGAATTATCAGCATTGAAAATAAAAATAGTATGAGAAAAGCACCTATAAATCCCAGTTCCTCACAAACAATGGCAAAAATATAGTCATTGTGTTCTTCGGGTAGATAAAGGTACTTTTGTCTACTTTGACCCAAACCTTGCCCCAATAGCCCGCCGGAACCCACAGCATACAATGATTGACGAATTTGAAACCCTTTGCCCAGGGGGTCGGCTTCTGGGTTGAGCCAAGCATCTATTCTACCATCGGCGTAGCCAAGCCTACCCGATGACCATTGGATTTGCGATAATTGCTCCCTGATACTCAAGTTGTCGCTGTTTATACCGCTTCCCCTGAGATTTAAAAATAATACACAGGCAAGCAATACAGCAAGAATACCTGCACCCATTGCAAACCATCGAAGCTTGACTCCTCCAGCATACATCATGATAACTGCTAAAACAAATATTACCACCGATGCTGAAATATGGGGTTCTCTCATCAGCAGCCAAACCATTGCTCCTATAACAATTCCAAAGGGTAAAATACCATATTTGAATGTTTTCATCTTAGCTGGACCACAGGCGCAAATCCATTTAGCAAATGAAAGTATAACAGCAAGTTTTGCTATTTCGGAGGGTTGGAATGTGGTTGAAGCCCCAGCACCACCAATTCCAAGCCATCTACGTGCGCCATTAACTTCTATCCCAATAAACAAGACAATCACTAGGAAGAAAAAGGAAGCGGCAAGTAGTAGATATGCCATCCGACTAATTGTTCTAAGCTTAAATCTCGATGCCATATACATTAGAAAAATACCGCTGCTTGCAAAACCCACTTGACGCATGAATACTTTCAAGGGTTCTCCGGAAATATAATATCCTCTTGGAAAACTTGCTGAAAGTACCATTACCACGCCGATTAACAATATAAGTAAAGTCAACAACATAAAGGGTACATCAACCCCTGTTTTTGATTTCTTATTTGGTATGTACTCACCTCTTAAATCCCGTGGTTTCCAAAATGGTAATCCACCAATTTGAGGTTCCCCGCCAGTTTCCTCTCTGCCATTCCCAACGGCAGCATCGTTGTTTCTTCTTCCATATGCGCCCCGCGCATTGTGAGTAAAGCTCATGTGAAACGCTCCTCGCGAAACAATTGCTCAGCTAAAAGCTGAGTATACCCCTAGAAACGATATTATTGAAAATACCGTTGATATCGATGTAAAAACTGCGAATAATTTATACTCGCTCCAGCCACTCATTTCCAAATGGTGATGTAAAGGCGCCATTTTAAAGATGCGTTTACCCTTTGTTATTTTGAAATAAGTGACTTGTATAATATCGGAAAGCGCCTCGATTACGAATATTATGCCAACAGTAATTAACAAAAGAGGCATATCGCAGGCATAAGCCATGGCGCATATCGCACCTCCAAGGAAGTGTGACCCAATATCTCCCATAAAAACCTTTGCAGGATGAAAATTAAAGACAAGAAATCCAGCTAAAGAACCAGCTAAGGCACCAGCAAAAATCCCAAGGCTAGGATTTGATAGCACAAAGGCAATAGCACCAAAGCAAATAGCAACAGGTAGAGCCGATCCAGTGGCTAGTCCATCTACCCCATCGGTTATATTCACAGCATTCACAGTTCCTATTGCCACAAACGCTAAAAATATAACATATATCCAATTAGGTAATGGTATGCTTATATTAACAAATGGTATATATAGAATAGCACTTAGCTTGCCTGTGCTTTTCACTATTAAAATATATAGCACAGATATTAGCAATTGGAGCAAAAACTTTCCCCTTGCAGTCAATCCTTCATTTTGCTTTTTCTTTAGTTTCCTATAATCATCATAAAACCCGATGACACCGTATACTAGAGCAAAGAGGAAAATTTGCAAGTGGAGAAACTCCCCTGTGCGAAATGATGAAAAGCCCACGGTAATGCATGCTATGCTCGTGCCAATCACAAACATAAAGCCCCCCATTGTTGGGGTACCTGCTTTTCCGCTGTGCCAAACTGGACCATCCTCCCTGATGCTTTGTCCCAAGTTGGCTCTCCGCAGGGCAGGTATGAGTACGAGACCAGCTATGACGGTAACAAGAAGGGCCACTATAAATGCAAACAGTATTTTACTAATCATATGTGACCTTCTTTTTTAGCTATTATAGAACTCTGCCACCACCTCGCGCTCGTCGAAGTGTATCTTTTCTTTGCCCAGAATTTGATATGTCTCATGGCCTTTACCCGCCAGTATGAGTACATCATCTTCCTTGGAATTTTCCAGAGCCCAATGAATCGCTTCTCGTCTGTTTTCAATGACATTGTATGGTGTTTTTGTATCAGCCATACCCACCAAGATTTCGTTTATTATATCTCCCGCTTGTTCAGTGCGGGGATTGTCCGAAGTGACAATCACAAAGTCTGAATATTTTGCAGCGATTTCGCCCATAATAGGACGTTTCGTCCTATCGCGATCACCACCGCAACCGAATAAAGTAACCACTCTACCTTTGGCAAAGCCCTTACAGGTGGTGATGATGTTTTCCAAGGCATCGGGGGTATGGGCGTAATCGATTAAAACAGTATAGTTTTGCCCAACTGGAACAACTTCCGCTCTGCCTTTGACACCTTTGTTGGTTTTTAAAGCAGCGGCAATGCTTTCCATATCTATACCTAGAAACATAGCTGCTGATATTGCGGCTAGAGCGTTGTAAACTGTGAACATCCCTGGAATTGCCAATTCAATTTTATCCAGTCGCCCAATGGCAAGTGCACTGAAATCAACTTTATCAGGGTAAAAACGAATATTTTTCGCCAAAAGGTCGGCGGTATCCAATTGAACTCCATATGTAATAATGGGACAATCTGCTTTACTTATCATAAGCTGGGCATATTCATCATCTATATTTATCACTGCGTTCTTACTTAATTCAAATAGTATAGCTTTAGCCCTTGCATATTCATCTAAGGAACTATGAAAATCCAAATGGTCTGGTGAAAGATTCGTGAAAACTCCAACTTCAAACTCAATACCATGTACACGGCTCTGATAAAGAGCATGTGAGGACACTTCCATAACAGCATACTCACAGCCACTTTCATGCATTATCTTAAAAAGCTCATGTATATTATAGGACTGGGGGGTGGTGAGATCAGTTTCCAACTCGACATCACCAATCATATTCATATTTGTTCCAATTAATCCAGCCTTCTTACCGCTTGCCTTTTCAATTATCCATTTTATTAAATTGCTAACGGTGGTCTTACCGTTGGTTCCAGTAACGCCAATAACCTTTAGATTTTCGGCGGGATATCCAAACCATGCGGCTGAAATTATTGCTAGAGCTATTCGCGAGTCCTCAACAATGACATAAGAGTCAGCTACATTTGGTTTCTCTTCGCAAATTACACATACAGCACCCTTTTGGACAGCATCGTCAATGTATTGGTGACCGTCATTTTCATAGCCTCTCACAGCCACAAAAATGTCACCAGCTACTGTTGTCCTGGAATCAAAACTAATCCCTTTTATCATCAGATCCTGCTTTGCGTTTATTTCCACAGTATCGACTCTATTTAATAGTTCACTTAGCTGCATAATTCACCTCTGTTAGAGCATTGTATCACCTAATACTACACACTAATTTCTTGCTATTGCGTCCTTGTTGATCAGCGTCAATTCCACGATGGAACCATATGCATGAAGCTCTCCCGCTGGAAGAGATTGTACAGAAACTTCAGCTCTATTATCCGACTTTGGCGCTCCGCTGGTGCGAACAAACAAGCCCATAGCTTCTAGTGTATCTTTAGCAGCACCATATGACATACCATGCAAGGATGGAACCAAAACTGGTTCTACCGGTATATCAGCATCAGCAAAGAGCATAACCCTGGTCCCAGACACCACATATGCATTCGGAGCTGGAAGTTGGTTTGTTACCACATCTCCATCGCCAATTACTATATACTCAAAGCCCATTGTATCAAGGATTACTTGGGCATCAGCAATACTGCAATTTATTATGGAAGGTGTATCCACATTAATATCACCAAGGTCTTCTTCGCTATATTTTGCCTTAATACCTAGGCTGAGTGGTAAAATATCAGCCAGCATATTCCCCACAACCGGAGCTGCCATCGCTCCACCACTTATGATGACATCTGTTTCATGGCTGGGAGTATCAAGTAGCAAGAGAATGATTATTTGCGGGTCTTCTGCAGGAGCGAATCCAATGAAAGAAACAATATAGTCTTTTACCACAGTCGGTATTTCATTTTGAGCAACTTGCTCCGCTTGTTGGGATAATTGTTCCACAAATTCCGATGTACCGGTTTTACCGCCGACTCTATATCCCCTCACACTGGCATTTCGTCCAGTACCACTGCTTACAACTTCCTCGAGAATACTGCGTACTATCGCCGAGGTTTCTTCGCTGATAACCTGACGAAGTACCCTAGGTTCAGCGGCTTCAATGATATTTCCACTACCATCGGTAATTTGCTTTACTATATATGGCTCCATGAGATATCCGCCATTGATGGTTGCTGCAGCAGCTGTAATCATTTGTATGGGGGTAACTTTGAAAGTCTGACCAAAGGAAGCAGAAGCAAGCTGTGCCTGATTATTTCTGTTGAAAAACACACTTTCATCCCACCACAAGCTACGGCTCTCCGCGGTATCATCCAGTCCAGTCCTGTCAAACAAACCGAAGGCATCGATATATTTATAAAAAGTTTGCGCTCTAACCCGGAGTGCCATTTCCACGCAAACGATATTGCAGGAGTTTTTCATCGCTTGGACAATGGTCTGTTCACCATGTCCATAAATATTCCAACAATGAAGGGGCTCATCTTCTTCTCGCCCTAGTACCTCCATATATCCCTGGCAATCATAAAGATGATTAAGGGAAACAACATTTTCTTCAATCGCCATGGCAAGGGTCATGATTTTAAAAACGGATCCAGGTTCATATGCATCAGACAAAGCTCTATTTCTCCACTGGCGAACTTGGGCTTGATACAAGGCTGCTTGATATTCTTCATCATCGGTAATGAGGCTTAGTCTCTCTAGTTCGCGCTCACCAATCGATAGGAAATCATTGGGATTGAAGCTGGGATAATTCGCCATCCCCAATATGGCACCTGTTCTTGGATCCATGGCAATGCAGCTGGCTCCATTTATCACATCATAGTCAATAATCGCCTGTGCTAAATGCTTTTCTATATAATATTGGATACTTGAATCTATGGTAAGGGTTATATCATCACCATTTCTTGCTGTATAATAATCGTTATACTGGGACATCATAAGGTTTCTACCCAAAGCATTCCGAAGATTTATAGTCCTCCCGCTGACTCCAGTGAGCTGGCTATCATAACGCTCCTCTAGACCGTCGAGACCCACATTGTCTCTTCCTGTAAATCCCAGCACCTGAGCAGCAAGATTGTCATTGGGGTAATATCTCCTAGTGGACGGCTCCATATACACACCGCCCAATTTGTTTCCCCTTACAAACTCCCTGACCATTTGAGCTTCCAGGTCCTCCACGCCAAACATGACAACCTGATAGTGGGAATCGGTATGCTGTGACATTTCAACAATCGACAAAACCGAAACATTTAAAATATCAGATAAACCATTGGCGATTTGCATAATATCATAGCCGTCTCTTGCTATTTCATATGGGCTAATGAACACATTTACAGTGCTGGCACTAATGGCAAGGATGTTACCATTTACATCAAATATCGTACCCCTTGAAGCATTTAAAGAGGTTTGGCTCAATTGGAATTGTAAAGCCTTGCTCTCATAATAATCATTTTGCGTTATTTGCAAATTATATAGCCTAGCAACCAGAATAGAAAAAGCAGCAATACCGCACAGTATTTGTAAAAACAATGTGCGAAATATGAGTGATCTGCTTTTTTTTCCTCGTGTCGTTGTATTTGCTACTTGCTCAGACATGAATATCCCTCTATTTAAAATATTCTATCAGCGATGATATAAATGAGCCAAATCCTTTCAATGCGCTACCTTTATCATCGCTTTCTATTATTTGCGCGCTGTCAATGGGCACGAAAGCCGTTATGGGAATATACTCTGGGCTTTGTCTTGTCATCCCAAGCTCATCTCTGGCAATGCGCTCAACTTCCTTCATATCAATGGAGTTTTCAAAGTCTTTTTCAAACTTGCGTTCCTGTTCCAAAAGCATATCTAGTTGACTATTTTGTCTGACTATATCGCTGGCTATTTCGTTGTAGCTAATTTGCGCCAGTACAACGAAAACCATCAATACGGCAGCTATCAAAGAGCCTAAAACCGCAAAAAGAGATATACCCGCGGTGGCAACAGCGGTTTCAGCTACAGCTTGCGGAGCTGCTTGTTCTTCTATCCTTGTTTGGGGTTGGGCTGCGGTACCAGGTATTGTAAAAGTTGGTACTCTGGCAGGTGCTGCGGAGCTGTAGTATTCTCTGCTGGTGTAATCATTTGTTCTTACTGCTTCTGCGGACATATGGCACCTCCTTATATTCTTTCCGCTATTCGAAGTTTCGCACTTCTTGAGCGGGGATTTCTCTCTTGTTCTTCTTCACTGGGAGTAATGGGTTTTTTTGTGATTATTTTTAATGTTTTTTCAATACCACATACGCAAATCGGCATATTTTTTGGACATTGACAGCCTTTAGCCCGATTATTAAATTCCTGCTTGACTAATCTGTCCTCCAAAGAGTGAAAGCTGATGGCACAAATACGTCCACCTGCCT
The DNA here is from genome assembly GCA_009777775.1 of Oscillospiraceae bacterium. Classification (GTDB taxonomy): domain Bacteria; phylum Bacillota; class Clostridia; order Oscillospirales; family Oscillospiraceae; genus WRMH01. Next base: position 21,463 of record WRLE01000001.1, on the reverse strand, counting down.
TAAGCCTGTCCGGTGCGTATTGGAGCATTGTTTTTATTGACTCCAGCTCGTCGTTTATTGCTATTCGCAAGGCTTGATAGCTGCGTTTAGCAGGATGCTGTGCTTCTCGCCTGGCTTTTGCTGGCATCGCAGAAATAATAATGTCATTTAGCTGAAAGGTTGTATTAATTTGCTCCACTTGGCGTTTTACAACTATCGCTTTCGCTATCGACCTTGCATATCGTTCTTCTCCATACTCGTAAAGTACTTGCCTGAGCCTATCTTCTGACCAAGTATTAATAGCTTCATAAGCGCTTAGAGCATCTTCCCTATCCATCCTCATGTCCAAAGGCGCATCATTCATATATGAAAAGCCACGCTCAATATCATCTAGTTGTGGTGACGAAACTCCAAAGTCAAAAAGCATTCCATCGACCAGCTCCACACCCAGCTCATCGAGTATTTTTGTGATATCTTTGTAATTTCCGTAGACATAGTGTATAATGTTTTCATATTTGCTGAGGATTTGAGTGCTTTCTTCTATCGCTTCCCTATCTCTATCAATGGCGATTATTCTACCCTTTGACAGCATTTTTGCAATTTGTGCGGTATGTCCGCCCCTACCCAGAGTGCCGTCAACGTAGATACCATCTGGATTAATGCAGAGCCCTTGGATGCTTTCCTCCAGCAATACAGCTGTGTGTTCCATTAGAAATCAAGCTCCATTAATACATCCCTAATGTTTTCAGGAGTGGTTTCTATGACATCCACATCCGCCCAAGTCTCTGAGTCCCAGAATTCTACACATTCATCAACGCCAACCACAGTCACGTTTTTTTTAAGCTCGGCAAAATCCCTTAAATGAGAGGAGAGTAATATCCGCCCTTGGCTGTCCAATTCGCATTTAGACGCATGGGCAAAAATCGGACGCATTTTTTTCCTACTCGCCATTGGCATCGCTCTGTTTTTTTCTCTGATTCTTTCCCAGCTTTCCAAAGAGTATGCGCTGAGGCATTTTTCCATGGAAATGGTCACATAGAATGTTTCACCAAGTTCTTCTCTCAGGCGCGCGGGAATGGCAATGCGGCCCTTGGCATCAATTGTATGATGATATATACCTGTCAAATCCCTCACGCCCTTTCAAGGTTAATTTATGGGTTTATTCAACACTTTAACCCACTATTCACCACCTCAGATGATTTGATTATAAATGATTTTTCCCAAATTGCAATAGGAAAACGAAAAAAAATGCACAAAATTTTGCATTTTGCGCATTTCTATTTGAAAAAATATTCACTTTTTCCTATTTCAGTTATTCTTCGTCTTCCACTTCGGCTCCCACATAATCATAATACATTTCTCCTTGGGTAGCTTCCTCCCCCTCATCATAGGGCGATGGCGAAGAGCTGCCGGATTGCATTGCCCTGGAAGCTTGCCGAAATTTCGAGCGCGACTCTCGTATCTCGCCTAAGGCAGCAGCCAGAGCCTCTTCCGTGCGTTTCATGGCATCATCCACGTATTCGTTTGCCACTCGTCGCAGCTCGGCGGTGGAAGCCTCAGTGGACGAAAGCATTTCTTCGCTTTTTTGCCTTGCCGCTTTGATGATCTCTTGCTCATCAATGAGTTCCTTTGCCTTTTCTTCTGCAGTCCGTCTGACTGTATCTGCCTCTCGCTTTGCATTATTTATAAAGTCTGCGCGAGCATCAACCAGTCTTTTTGCTTCTGCAATTTCTGTGGGAAACTGAGCCCTGATTTCGTCAAGGAGATCCAGGGCTTTATCTCGTTCTATTACGCATTTTTCGGCTCCAAGGGGAAGACCCCAAGCCTCGGTTATCATAGTATGAAGCATTTCAAGCAATTCAGGAATTCTGCTGCTCATATGTTTATTACCTCCACTCGGTGCTATTGTTTGCTATTTTTGTTTGATATATTTAGTTTGTTATATAAAGTACAATGCATAAATATACTTACATTTTCTTTAAAATATCATCTATTATCTCATTTGGCACAAAAGCTTCCAGGTTTACGCCATAATTGGCAACTTCTTTGACAATCGACGAGCTTAGATAGGTATACTCTTCGCTGGCTGGCATTAATAATGTTTCAATGTTTGGAGCCAGCTTCTTGTTCACCAATGCCATTTGCAACTCCCATTCGTAGTCAGACACAGCTCTGAGTCCCTTGACAACAATTTTGGCGTCCATTCTATTCATGAAATCCACCAAGAGTTCTTGGGATGATTCTATCTTCACATTTGGATATTGAGTGACCGTCTTTCTTATCATTTCCAGCCGCTCTTCAATGGTGAAAAGCGTGCTTTTCCCTGAATTAACCATCACGCAAACAATCAATTCATCGAAAATAGACAAGGAACGCTTGATAATGTCAAGATGCCCCAGGGTAATGGGGTCAAAGCTTCCAGGATAGACTGCTCTAATCATAATTGCACCAACTTAATTTTATTAATACTTTCAATGGACGAACTATTCGCGGGTGATTCTCGATATCTTCACATTACCATATATGTATGTCTTCTGCAACAAATACGGCGGCGGGGTCGCCGGAAGCTGAGTATCTGCTTTTGTCTCGCAAATTATTATACCATTCGTATTCAATTTGTCAAACTCTATTATCTTCTCAAGGGCAGTTGTGGCAAGTGTAGAATCGAATGGTGGATCAAGGAAAATTAGGTCAAAAGATTCACAGTTTTCGATATATCGTAGCGCGTCACGTCGATGTACAGTCGCTTTATCTGAAAAATCGCATATTTTGATATTTTTATGAATAATTCTCACAGCGTCCGGGTCAGTATCCACAAAAACGACACTTTTGGCACCTCGAGATATAGTTTCAAGTCCAAGCTGACCTGAACCAGCGAACAAATCCAGCACCCTTCTACCCTCAATGTCAAATTGTACGATGTTGAAAACCGACTCCTTAACCATATCGCTGGTTGGCTTGAAATAAACATTTTTTAAATCAGCCAGTTTTCTCCCCCTTGCAGTTCCACCGATGATGCGCATAATGTTGATTCCCCACTTCGATTAATATTTATAAGATTCTACTGTGTTCATTACCCACCCGCACCATTAAAATGCTCATATACAGCCTTTGCCACATTAGCTGGAACAATTTTCGACAATTGCTCCATATTTGCAGCTCCAATTGCTTTTATACTGCCAAAGCCTTTGAGCAAAGCATTTCGTCGTTTTTCTCCCACACCATTTATACCATCAAGTTTTGATTTAGTATTACTTTTTGTCCTTAAGCTTTGATGATACTCCAAAGCATATTTATGGGTTTGTTCTTGAATGTTTCCAATCAAAGCAAAAACAGCAGGATTCCCCGAAAGTCCTATTTCCTCTCCCTGGGGCGAAACCAGGGCGCGGGTTTTGTGCTTATCATCTTTCACCATACCAAAAACAGGAAGCTGTACATCAGCTATCTTAAGCACCTGAGATACAACAGAAGCATGGGCGAAGCCGCCATCAACGAGTAATAGGTCTGGTAATTGTCCAAAACTCCCATCGTTGTTTTTATATCGAAGTAGCCTTCTTTCCACCACTTCCCTCATGCTTCCATAATCGTCTTGCCCAGATATGGTCTTGATTTTGAACCTGCGAAAGTCCTTTTTATATGCCTTTCCCTTCACAAAAACAGACATGGCAGCAACACTATCAGAGCCACTTGTGTTGGAAATGTCATATGCTTCGATGCGATTGGGTATTTCCTCGATTCTAAGGGCATGCTTAAGCCATTCTAGAGTTTTCAGAGTCTTTTCTTCCTGGGTCGTTGACCGCTCAACTTCATCTCTTGCATTGATGTTGGCGTTAGAAACTAGTTTGTGTTTGTCGCCTCGCAAGGGAGTATTCAAAACCACCTTCCGCCCAGCCATTTCGCTGAAATATTGCTCCAAAAGAGTATTGTCTGGCATTATAACCGGCAGCAATATGGTACCTGGAAAGACTCCGCGCATACCGTAATATTGTCGCATGGCTCCGGAAATTGCTTCAGAATCTTCTTCGATTGGGCTATCTATGATTTCATAATCCTTGGATATTAGTTTTCCCTTTATAAAATGCATTACTGTGAAACAGCTCTTTGCAGCACCTCGATAAAAGCCGATTACGTCGGTGTCAGCCATTCCTCCAGAGACCACAAGTTGTTTTTGTTCAAGACTTTGGACTGCTCTCAGACGGTCTCGCTTTTGGGCTGCAACTTCAAAGAGAAGGTTTTCCGATGCTTCATCCATTTCACTGGCTAGTTGCGAGGTCAAAGCTCCAGTCTTGCCAGTGAAGACAGCAATTGCAGCCATGACCGACTCTCGATGCTCATCTTCCAATTTTGCATCTTGGCAATATCCGCGACAGGTACCTATATGAAAGTTGAGACAAGGCCTCTCTTTACCCATTATCCGCTTTAGGTCTTTCCCGCAAGTTGGAAGCATCAAGGCTTTGCTCACAGCTCCAATTGCCTCTCTAATGACGGCTCTTCCGCTATATGGTCCTAAATACTGGGCAGCATCTTTGGATGGTCTGGAAACGATTTCAAACTTTGGATATGAATCTCGTAAATCCACACGAATAAAAGGATAGCCTTTATCATCGCGGAGTTTCACATTATATTTGGGTACATGATGCTTGATAAGTGAGTTTTCCAACACCAATGCTTCAAATTCCGAATCGGTGATGATTACATCAAAATCAGTGATGGCTGATACCATTTTCTCAGTTTTACCATCATGACTACCGCTAAAATAGCTACTCACCCGGTTTTTCAATCGGCTCGCTTTCCCCACATATATAACGCGGCTATGCTTATCTTTCATTATATAAACGCCCGGCAGAGCAGCAAGCCCCAGAGCCTTTTCATGCAATGTTTCCATATAAAATGCCTCGCACCATCGTAGCTATACTTTTACCTACACCAACTCTACCACAGCCACAGACCAATGACAAGAAATTTTCACGTGAACGAAGGGACGGTTCTTTTGAACAAAGGGACGGTTCTTTTGTTCATGAATGAATGGAGGGACGGTTCTTTTGTTCATGTGAACGAAGGGACGGTTCTTTTGTTCACAGTAGGCACAAGCTGTGAACGGAGGGACGGTTCTTTTGTTCATTCAAAGAACGCACTGAACGAAGGGACGGTTCTTTTGAACGAAGGGACGGTTCTTTTGTTCACAGCAGGCACAAGCTGTGTCATTGCGAGGAACGTAGCGACGTGGCAATCTTATTAAACGTGAACACAAAGACACCCTACATCTATCTTGATATTGTACTCAATATATTGTAATATAGCATAACGATATAAGCATATGGAGAGTAAACAAATGGATAATTATAATAATGACAAAAACAACGACAACAACAGCGACAAAAAAGTCTTTGAGCTGCTATCGCTACTGGCTAGTACCAGCTCAACTCTTGCTAAAAGAGACATTCTCCAAGGAGAAATAGAAAACAAGGATTTATGGCGATTTCTCGATTATTTACTCAATCCATTCCTAATCACAGGAATATCAGCAAAAAAAATCGCAAAAGATACTGCTAAAGAAGCCAGCAGAGACTTTTCCAATTTCGCCATACTAATGGAATATATATATGAAAATAATACAGGCTCAGATGAAGTAATAGCTAATATCAGAGGGTTTTTATCAAAACAAAATGAAGAAATGCGCAGCTTTTACGAATCCATAATTACGAAAAGCCTACGCATTGGCTGTGATGCAAAATCAGTCAATAAAGCATATGGACAAGAATTCATCCCCCAATGGGAAGTGCAGCAAGCATACAACTTGGAAAAATCTCCATTGAAAGATGGAGAATGGTTTTCCCTCACAGAAAAATTAAATGGAGTTCGTGGAACATATTTTGAAGGCAACATCATAAGCCGCCAAGGAAAGGAATTTAGCGGTTTAGAGCATATTATCGAAAGTATAGCTCTATTGCTAGCTGACAGTGAAAACACAGTACTAGACGGAGAGCTAGTGAGAATAAACAGCGATGGTTTGTCGGACAACGAAAACTTTAGAATTGGAACCGGACTCTTGGGTAAGTACGATGCCGATAAGAGCAGCATCAGATTCGTTGTTTTCGATTTGCTCCCTAAAAGCGAGTTTCTAGCTGGAGAGAGCGAACTTACATACAAAGACCGACTTGAAGCACTAAATAACCTTGGTAATGAAGCAAAAAAGCAAAATCTAGAAAGCATTGCACAAGTGGATGTACTATACTCAGGAGTAGATCAATCACAAATCGATTACTTCCTTGACATAATGGAATCCCAAGATAAAGAAGGATTAATGCTAAATCGAGACAGAAAGTATCAACGAAAAAGACATAACGGAATATTAAAGGTAAAAAAATTCTACTCTATCGATTTGGAAGTCCTATCCGTGGAAGAAGGTTCAGGACGATTAAAAGGTAAACTAGGTTCCTTTGTCGTTGATTACAAAGGCAACAAAGTTAATGTGGGCTCAGGTATTTCCGACGAGGAACGCAGCCTATTTTGGGAAAACAGAGAAAACCTGCCAGGTCGTGTAATCGAAGTCCAATACAAAGAAGAAAGCAGCGACAAAAAAACCGGTTTGCTGAGTTTGCAATTCCCAATTTTCAAGTCACTGCGAGAAGAAGGTAAAGAAGTGAGCTATTATTAATCATCACCCGCTGCTTTGAAATTATACAAAGGCTTTAGTACTTTTAAAATATCCGCAGTATCTCCGATGTTGGCAACGATTTCCTCCATGGGTTTATATGCAAATGGAGCTTCATCGAGGGTACTGCGGTTTGCTGTTGAAGTGTAAATACCCTCCATAGCTTTTTCATATTGGGTCAATGTGAAGCTCTTCTTTGCTGCATTGCGGCTCATGATGCGTCCTGCTCCGTGGGGCGCAGAATAATTCCAATCAGCATTTCCCTTTCCAATGCAAAGTAAGCTTCCATCTCGCATATTCATAGGAATTAACATTCTCTCGCCTTTATTAGCCGAAATCGCACCCTTTCGCAAAATCATGGTATCTATGTCGATATAATTATGGATAGTCATGAATTGCTCCACAATTTTGAATTTGACTCGCTTTTCCAATTCTTTCACTATAGCTTTACGATTTAAATCTGCAAAATGCTGAACAATCGCCATATCATGGAGATAATCCTCTAGCAGCTCACCGGATAAATATGCCAGTACCCTATCTGCTCCCTTGCCGGTTCTGCCTAAACTATCTGCTGCTTTATTTTGATAATATTCGCAGACTTGCTTGCCTAGATTCCTGCTTCCAGAATGGACCACAAGATACAGCTGCCCTGTATCATCTTGATTGAGCTCGATGAAATGATTGCCGCCTCCCAGCGTTCCAATGGAGAGTACCGCTCTCTTCAGATTCACTCTCCTACCACAGCGCAATGCACTTAAATCTATTTGCTCATTATAATGATGCGCGCTTTTACGTACATCAAAGCCAGCAGGTATATATTGATGGATAGCCTTGTCCAATTGGTTAAGCTCCAGCCGTTTATCTTTGAGCAATACCGTTTCCATTCCGCAGCCAATATCCACACCCACCAGATTGGGTACAAGCTTGTCGATTATCGTCATTGTAGTGCCGATGGTACACCCCATACCAGCATGGGCATCAGGCATTATACGGATTTTGCTCCCCTCTATAAACTCTTGGTTCAACAAATGCTGAATCTGCACAACAGCACTCTGCTCTGCATTATCAGTAAATATTTTAGCAGTATTAAATTTACCTACCAGCTCAACCATTGGAAACCTTCCTCTTTTTATATTGCTGTATTATGATACATTGCACATTACATATTATGCATGAATATTGCGTTGTTTTACTCATGTAAATAGCATTTAAATAATTTTACCTGATACCCAAAACGAACCGCTTAATATACCCTCAATTTTAGGATCTTTTTTTATTAACGCAGGGTCAGCAAGAACATCAAAGACAATACCCTGGCATCTTACGGTAAAATAAAAATATTCGTTACCTGTAAAGCTATTCGTTCTTTTTTCTATAGATAAAATATAACCGCTAAACATAATATCTGATGTTGGAGTCATATCAGATCCATCGAGATTGAAAGTACCAGATGGTATAAAATATTCATCACTAAATTTTAGCTCTGTGGTTTGTGATTTTTCATATTCTTCTTTTGAATCATATAAGTTTAGTTCCTCGGCAAAACACGCAAGTTGAACATTAATTATATCATCATTTTGTAATCCTACATACAAATCAGCGTTCGGTATGTTAATAACCATTGGGAAAGAATCATCGCCATCATATAAGCTCCAAACATAGGCTTCACCGCTTAGATTTTCCTTTGGCTCAATCCAATAATCAAACCTAAATGGGTTAATGTTAGTGCTTGAAAAATGAAATTCAACTCCTACTATGCTCGCCTGGCGTTCAAATAGCTCTGACTTTACTATTTGAATCCAAAACTCGATTTTTTCATCAATTACAACTTTGCGATATGTTCCATTAATAGATGGCACATCTACACCACTTTCATACAATTGATGAATAAAAGATGTGAATTCCTCCACATTGTTGATTGTAAAACCTATATCGGAATAATGACTTGGCATAAGTAATACCTCTTTTCAGCTAATAAAAGCTTCTACATACTCATATTTTTGTGCTTTGCCATGAAGATAGTAATACTGAGTGCTTCGTTTCCATAAAGTCGCTAATATGCATTGCTATGTTCATTCACCCTTACCCCCTGTCATAATTTTATATCGTTCCATAAGCGCAGCTACACACGCCGCTTCGTCCATATCTTTTACGGAGAATCCGTACAGTTCCATTACAGCGCGGTCGAGGTCACGGTGGGCGTTCATTAACACAGGTGGCATGGCTATCGGGTCATAAAGGTCAGCAAGACTGCCGTGTTCTTTCTCCCGTACATCAAGAACTGCTTGAGCTAATGCTTCAATGCCTGTCTTTTGTTCATCCGAAACATCAGGCCATGGGAAAGTGTTGTATACGATGTCACGAGAGTAGCGATAATCGCTCTTCAATCTTCCGCAAACTGCCCGCATCCATGCCATATGGACATTCGAGGTCAGTATGCCGTAGTGATATAATTCCGAGTTGAGCACGAGAAAAAGCAAGTCACTGGCAATCGTATCAGCTGGGACGTAACCTATCGGTACATAGCGTCTGTTTTCCGAAGAAACCTTTGGCACAACAATATAATCAACAACAGAGGAATGCTGTTCTCGAAAAAGCGCAGGACTATCAGCAAGCTTCCGCCTACCTGCATCTGGCGCATTCTCACGGTCTTGCTTGCAAGCGGCAATTCGTTTCATCACTTCCGGCATTTGCCGCAACTCGCTTGCAGGAACATCGACAAGCCAAAGGCACCAACGCAGTCTATTGTTGATGAACTCCGCTGAACCCATAAATCTACGAATGTATTTCTCCGATTTTGGGTCTGCTTTTATGAAATCAGCTAAGTCTGCATCTTCGATGATTAGGTGTCCACCATCAGCAGGCCGATTCCCTGTTATCATCATCGGCACGTCACTAATCGGTGTTCTTCGGCTTTCCACAAAAACATCCGGGGCTTCAAAAAGATAGGGATTGATGCGTTGTACAACCCTCTTTCTCTCTCCGCTGTAGAGCATCTTCTCTCCGGCAAGCCCTGCGCTGAATCCAACAATCACGCAATGCACCGCTGCCTTGTCCGAGGCTTCGCTGCTCCACTTGAATGTACGGTGGGCAAAGTCTATGTGTATGCCAAACATATCGTAGAGCGGTTTCCATACAGATACCACTTGTTCACCCTGTGTGATAGAGTTAGTGGAAACAAATGCTGCGCGGATTCCAGTACCTGCCAAAAACTGCGCTGCTTTATAATACCACCCTGCAACATAATCTATCTTACCTGCTGTCTTGAACGGTTTGCCTTTATCGTCCACATAGACAGACAGCATATCCGCTTTCTGTGCTGCGTTTTGGTTTGAGTAACCCACAAAGGGTGGGTTTCCCATGATGTATGAGGTATTATGCTTTGGTATCACGCTATCCCAATCCATCCGCAGAGCGTTCCCCTCAGCGATGTTTGCGTAGCTTTTGAGCGGCAGGTAATCAAGCTGCATATTCACAATGGATTCAGTTTCTTTGAGCATCTGGTTTTCCGCTATCCATAAAGCTGTCCTCGCCACAGTGACGGCAAAATCGTTGATTTCGATGCCGTAAAACTGCCCGATGGAAACTTCGATAGGATTATACTGTGCATCACCAAAGATGATTTGCTCTTTTTGCAACCGACTTAGGATTTCATTTTCTAAATGACGCAGGCAGATGTAAGTTTCCGTGAGGAAATTTCCGCTTCCGCAAGCTGGGTCTAAAAAAGTCAAGGACGAGAGTTTCTTTTGCAACTCACGGAGTTTTGACATTTTGGTTTTTTCAACATTTATATCGCAAATTGTTTCAAATTCAACTTTCAGACCATCGAGGAACAGCGGGTCTATCACTTTATGTATATTTTCAATGGATGTATAGTGCATACCGCCCGAACGCCGTGTTTCCGGGTTGAGCGTACTCTCAAAGACAGCGCCGAATATCGTTGGGCTGATTTCGGCCCAGTTGAAGTCCTCGCTGGCTCTGTACAGGAGTAAGTCTCTGATTTCATCGGTGAAAAGCGGTATTTCTATATCTTCTCTCGCAAATAGTTCGCCATTGACATAAGGGAAAGCAGCAAGGGTTGGGTCAAGATACGGGTCACGATCATCTGGCAGGGTGTCCAACACCTCGAATAAGTCCATTATCGCTTTGCGCAGATACCTTGTTTCGTGCTGCTTTAAATAGTCATGGAACATCCCATGCCGCCCGAAAATACCCGAATCCTCCGCATACAAGCAAAAGACTAGACGGACACAGAGCATATTTAAACTTGTGTGGGAATGCTCATTATTAAAATCGACATATTGCGAAGAAAAGGCATCATAGAGTAAGCCAACAATCTTGCCCGCTACGATGGAGACTTCCATTTCACGCTTAAGGACTTCGCTCCCGGTGTCGGTCAAAAACGAAAGGCGAAAATACTCTTTCGGAAGGTTCTCTAACAAGATTTCCTCCGGCTCACCGCCCGGACGCTCCATGTCATATACGTTGAATGTGCTGAAATTGCATGTGACCACCCATCGGGGGTGCTGCGACAAAGGAAGTTCAGTGATATATCGCTTTGCCTGTTGAAATGGCGTAAGCAAAGTGCCATCCGATTGCCTGATGGGTTTCATCAAGTCCTTGCCTATACCCTTTTGCTCGATGAGTACCTTTGTAGCGGGGATAGTTGCGTCAATGAAGCTCGTGTTATCTAGATGCACCTTTTCCTCAAAGAGTATAAATTGCTCAGGATGGGTGACACCGTATACATCACGCAACAAAGACAGCCAGAACGCTTGGCTCTGCCCCTTTTCATATCCTTTATCCTTCCAATCAGCTGCAAACTTCTCCGCTGCCGCTCGTTGTTCTTTGTCCGTCATATATGCCTATCCCTTAGTATTCTGATATTTTGCTACTTTGGTACGTCAGTCAATCAGCTACCGCTCCTCAGCTTCATTGACTGTCCTTATTCCATAACAATTACCTCGCCAAAACACACTGAAAATATAAGCTCATTATACATCAACATTGGAAACAATACAACGCAAAGTTCATCTTACCCTATGCCAATAATGAAAATATAGCCAGACCTTTTATTCACAGAATTCCGAACATTGATTATGCTCATACATGGCATACAAAAAAGCGACCAAAGGCATAATTTGCATCTAGTCGCTTAGTAACTCGGTAATACTGGTCGCAAGTTTTCTACTTACCCTGTTCAGAAAGGGGATAATTGCAGCAACACGGACATTTATGTTTACTCATAATGATCTATGCTTAAATTTTTCACATATGTCCTAATACCAAACTAGCAGTCTTTCTTCTGGTGGCTCTGATAGAGTATCCCTAATCATAGCGAAAGCATGGTTTCGATAGAATACCGAGTTTCCATCACGTTCGGCGAGTTTTTCAACTGTCGGAGTATCTGTTTTTTTACAATACGCTAATATGCCTGGCTCCCCATCACATTCTGGTTGATATGAATACTTTACTTGCTCGGCATCATTGCTAATTAATCGCATTAGTACCATTATTATATGTCCTCAAGCAACTTCAGTCACACGGAGATATTTATTTGTATGTTCTGTCTCATGTACTGAATAATTTGACACAGGTGGAAGTCCAATTGTTAATACAATCTCATCATCGACCAATACCCAAACACCATCAATGATGTATTCATATTCCGCGTTATCAGGTAATAAAAGATTATGCTCCGAGATATACATCCTAATTGCATTTATTAATTTTTCATCATTTTTGGGATTCATAATTTCCGTATCCTTTAATCCTTCTCTGTAACCATTATACGCCTATCTACTGCGTCATATAACACACTGTTATGTTGTCCGAAATCCCTAATGGTTGCTCTATAATCACAAGAAATGTCAAGTGAAACATCAGTGGGTGTCCCTGTTCTATCGGACTGTTAATCGTAATCGCTCCTGTGCTCATATTAGGTTACTAGTCATTGGGGTGTTAATATCTTATATCTTGCTATTCATTTCATACATAGTATGCACTTTCAGTGTAATCTTGAGCATCAGCGAAAGATCTCATTACACCAAACTACCAATTATAGAGATTCTTCGGTCGCAGGCTCCCTCAGAATGACACTGGATTTTTACCCCATGACTTGTATCCATGTTAGCATTATTAAGCAAAATAATCAATGCTTTTGTTGCATTACTACTCTTTGTATGGTAGTATGTAAACGAACATCAAGGTTTTTGTGGAGATCGTTTCGGACGTAAGCCAAAGAGGATTTCTATCCTATCGAGCACCAACAATAATCTTGTTGTTTGCCTTTCTTCCTTAATATAGAATAATAAAATCAAATAAAAAAGCTAATGTGAACTGCAGAAAATCTGACACGACTGCCGCTTTGGTTCTACCAACTGCGATGAGGGGAATGTCAGTCCCTCCACATTAGCTTTTTTATCATCTTATCAGCACTTATGAGTCTACTCCTAACCTTCTCCATGACGAATCTGTATCTTCATCAAAAATACCATGCTGATAAACTGGTCTAAATCCGTATGATGCATAATGTTGAAGAGTTGCAATCATAGAATAGATGCTTTCCTCGTTGATTTCATACTAGCAATCATCTATTACATCATGATAAAAAATAATGGTAGATCATTTGGCGGAGTGCGATGTCACCGGTTGTAATCTATACAACATTATTAAGAATTACTTCCCAATCATCATCATCCCACTCTAAAAGACTATCTAGGTCCAAATAATTGTAATAGAAATTGTCATTGCTGACTTGATACCACTTGTCGTTCGTTACATCATAAATTATCCATTTACCGAAATCTGCACCTTGAATAGTTATCCAAGGACGCAATTCCAACGAATCGTTTTCGCGTCTATATATTTCATATTTCTGCAATACTTTTCCACCGAGACCTACTGTTTCCATGAAGGAGTAATCACCTTGACCTTGGTGATTATAAAAATTACCGTAAGGCGTAAGTAGAAACTCTCCAAAATGAAAGTCATCTGTCACTGTTATTTCAGCACCTAAGCTATTTTGGATGAATTGGTAAACCTTTTTTGCATAGATATCGCTCTTGATTTCAGACAATATTCCACCTACTGTCATCCTGCTCCATTGTTGCAATGAAACTATCTCTATATCATCAATATAGAACGGCGGTGTATTGATATACACAGTTCCGTCAATGTAGTCAACAGTACAACCGAAAGCTTCGCTAATGAAACGCAAAGGTACCATTGTCCTGTTATTCCTAAGATATGGCGCAGCTTCCAAAACCGACTCGCTTTCATTGTTCATGATGATATTGCTGCCTATTTCAAGGGTGATCGTTGTTTCACCAAGTGTAAGCGTCACATATGGTCTTTCCCAACCAACATAGCAATCAAAATAATTAGATATCGCTCGAATCGGCACGAATACCCTACCAGAAACAATCTCTGGCTCCACATCCATGTAATATATACTTTGGTACTCGATTCTACCCATTATCGTTTCGGGACTCTCAGGTTCAAGTTGGCTCCTGGGAAAACTGTGTACAATTGGTTCTACCCTTACTTTTAACCCGTCGATGTATATGCCAATGCCACTATCAGTTGCTATAGCAGATGCGGACAGCACTGACATGAGCAAAACAACGAATGTTATCTGTGTTGCTAATAGCATAAATATGTTCTTGTTCTTGTTCTTGTTCTTTTTCATCTTATCCTCCTATTGGCGTATATAGCCATATGTTTTCGCTAATACTCCCTTCAGTTGCAAAGCACTCTGTAATAATGAACTGTATATTATTTACCCAAGAAAGCCCAGATACAGAGGCTCCTTTACACTTACACTAGCCATTGAATGGTTGTGCTAATCAGATGCTTTCCATTAGTTTACACATTGTACCATCACTCTGCTCTGTTTGCAAACCCTAGCCACCACCAGAAGCGGGTTCATTGTGTAAAGCTCCTTTATGTAAATACAATATCTCTCACTAGAACTTGCATAGTGAGAGATATTGCATGGTCATATTATCAAGAACCGGAAACTTCAATTATCACAGTATTTAGCGAGCCGCTGCTAGGATTGATTGATACAGAAGCGTAATCTACACTAGTAATGATTTTATTAGCATTAGGAGTGACTCCATCAATTTTTATATCATAAAACCTGCACCATGATTTTGAACCACTCGGGTGAGGATTATAATTAAATTTAGCAATTGAATTAACAAGCTTGAAACTAGTGACACTACTAATAGTGTGTTGTAATTCTCTTATTGATATTTTCCAGTATGCTCCAGGAGTTCCTCCATATATTGAGTCATATCTAGCATATCCCTCTAATTTTGTGCTTATTCTTCCTGTATTACTATAATTAGCATAAGTAGTAAAGTAGATAGTGCGCACGGTGTTTTCTGTACTGGGTAAAAAGCAATTTCCATTCCAAATTTGGTCATATGGACTAACAAATACAAAATTATGATCTTGATTATGATTCTGACTATTATTGTTACAAGAAATTAATGCATAATGTAAATAACCGTTTATTTCTTCGACATATTGCAAACCTAAATCCGACTCATTTGAACCAGAAAAACCAGTATAGATATAGTTTGTATATGGATGATTGTTGATACCTGAAATTTGACTCGGTTTGGGAAGGTCTACAGCTCCGGATATATAGGCTCCCGAACCGCTAATTATTGCTCTCCCAAAAATACCTTCGGGTCCACGCATTATTTGAGACTGACTCTCTGATATAGTAGTGAAACTATCGCATTCATTGATTTGGGTATCAAATACTAGCAATTCTTTAAACAATCCGTCAAAACTCTCAGCATATAGCCAAGTAGCATCATTTCCATAATACACATACTCAAAATACCCTTGCTCACCTTCTGGCTTCCTTGAATCAGCGATTGCTTCATCCATGACGATTTGGGCTCTTAGGTACGCACCTGCAGCTTCTGCTTGAATGCTATTAATGTCGATGTTGTCATATGTGGTCACTTTTATTTGGTCGTTTTCGATTTGCATCATCGAAACAGATGCAGATTGCCTTTGATAGATTCTTTCTAGTAATTTCAAATTTCATTGAATTATGCTCCTTTTCTAAATTAATTATTTAATATTCAAACATGCATAAAATTTTTCAGATACCGCAGGATTCATGAGTCATATTTAATCTCGATATGTATACTATGCGATCGCACCCGCACTGTAGCATTCCATAATATGTGTAGATATATTAGAATATTTTCGAAACATGCTCGTTTATAAAGATGCTAAGGAAGATATTTCGCTCCAAAGAATTCGATTTGCTTTCAAACGATACCTACTAGTACCAGTATGCTACCAACAGTTAGGCACTTGACACTTGAACCAGTATAGCATAACCAGTTTACAACCTCGTTTCTTGGTGTGAATTTCCGTCTCGTACTAAAGTTTTCACACCTAGAATTGAACAGCTGCTTCGTAGAGCAAAATATCACCAGACACAACACAGGGTTACATTTTCGCTCATTAATTGATTCGATTTTTTTGCGTTCGGGAGAAATGCATTTTACAAATAATGACACTATTGTTTTTTTATGTTTGATTTTTCATTGTTATATTCGATTTGTGACCTCTTTCACGACTTTATTAATCCGTTGCATTAATATAATATGTAATCATTTCTTCACTGAAACTTATAGTAAAAGTATCTAGCACAATTCTACCATTTTTATCATACACATTTATAATTCGAGAAAAATCGCCATCTCTAACCCGCTGCTCTTGTATTTTTAGAGCTTCTGCTGGAGAAGATGGTGATTCACCATACAGTTCGATTTTCCAGACATATCCTCGGTTTCCGTTGTCACCTAGAACTGCGATTAAGTCAGGTTCATCATCTGGTAAGTCAGCCAATACAACAGAACCATATGTTTCACCATTATCATTTATTGCATAATCAGGTTTTTTAACTTTCTGTTCCTTATTATAATCTGAATCATAGTAAAGCCCAGATCTAATAACAAATGTCGAGTAAACAGCACCTGTTCCTATTACTATTCCTAACAGTAAACATAGACAAAGTACAATATTTTTTTTAAATCTCATATCAACAAACTCCTTAACAAGCCAGTTCTATTATTCAAAAGCATGTTATCGAGATAGAGCATCTGTTAAGCTTGATTTATTATGTTCATTAAGGCATCACATTTCGATTCCAGTTTTTCGTAGTCACCCATTCAAGCAACTGCTAACTGTTTCTACTACGGTAGAATAGTACGATGCAATTCTACCATAGTAGAATTGCATCTGTCAATAACTATTTTTATATTTTCTACTTTTTCACATTTATACGCTTTTTTACCACAAATACTGCACCCTATTAATATCTTTAGAAATGATATATGCTAAAGGTGAATCATCGAAACAGGTTCTCCTGAAAGGCTTAGAGAGCTTTAAAAAGCGCAGTATTGACGAAATAAACAGAGATATGCATATGGCTTCCATTTGCTTACACTGATTCTGCAATTGCGATCATTATATCCCAATCTAACGAGGCTGATAAACAATAAAAAACACCATCCTTTATCCAAAACAGACTTTTACCATCGATTGTATGGCTATATGTTGCTATTGCCTCTATATCATTTATCATTAACGCTCGAATGCTATATCCTGTTTCTACTTCAATGTAAGCATCAGGTCCTACATAGTCCATGCTCATATTTATCCAGCATTCCCAGTCAGGATCGTTTAATATTTTTAATGAATATCGAATGAGTGCTTCATAGCCTGCTGTTGCATCAGAGCGTTGTGTTACTCCAATGCTCATGTTTATTAAGCTACCTGGTAAAAAGCTAGGAGCTTTGATTGTAAACGGTGCAAATCTATTTGCTTCATCAAGAGTTGTAAATTGGAGGAACCTCCCGCTAATTGATTCACTAGCAGATTCGATCCTGTTAATAATGCGATAGGTCGTTATAGTCTGATTATCAACATTGTGTTTCGCCAATTGAGTTGCTGATAGTCTTTCAAGTACAAAGACATCCGTCCCAATTGCGATTTCTACATTAGCGGAAAAAGCGGATGTAAAATAAACAGTAGTGATTCCAACAACAAGCAAAAAAGCAAATGCTATACCCTTAAATGATGACTTTTTCATGCTCATTATGGAAATAATTCTTTCTTCAATTGCATTCCTACTAAACGCGCTGCTTATTGGAGTAATTTTTTCCCTCTTTTCTATGAGGTCAATGAGAGCTAGAGCATATGCGGCTCTGCTGTCTACACCAAATGTGCGAACTACCTCTTCATCGCAAAGTATTTCTAAGTCTCTATTTGCGAGTATATACATCACCCACACAAAGGGATTGAACCAATGGACGCAAGCGACAATAAGCAATAGCAATTTCCATAGAGTACCAAACTGCTGTATGTGTATCATTTCATGGGTCAGGATGTATTTTAAGAGGTCGCGGTTTTCCCAATCAGTCGTTTTTGGGATTAGGATAACAGGTCGAAATAACCCATATGTCAGTGATGCAGATATATCTGCTGAAACTTTGATTTTTACAGTACGCCACTTTAGCTTATTCATTGAGAGCCATTCATTTACATATGCATTTTCTATTGGCACTGCAAACCTGTAAACATTGCGACAACGAAGATGAATTACTATGAAATATATGAAAAGTGTAGCTGCGATAACTATCCAAATAAAAATTGGCCAAGAAATGTTAGGTATATACGAGACAGCTCCTGCTTCGGATTTTTGTACTGATGATGTCAGCACGCTGGCTACATTGTTAAGCACTCTTGCGATTATAATCTCGGTTGATCGTGAGTTTGTGTAGATGCTAAATCGAAACGGTGCAAGCAATCTCAGCAGGCACATACCCCACATTATTATGAAAGTGAGCTTTGGGATTTTATGCAGTATGATAGCACGTATGAGTACAACCAATATTATAAGAATGGAAGCCCATACATTCATATGCAAAATCGTCAATCTTTGTCACCCCATTCGTTAACAATGTTCTTGATGCGTTTAATTTCATCTTGCGAGAATTTTTTATTGTTTAAAACAGACTCAACAAGCTGATTTGCCGCTCCATCGTATAGCTTATTTATAAGCTCTAATGTCTCCAGTTCTTGTGCTTGTGCTTGTGTTACCAACGCATAACAACGAAAACCGGGGTCAATACGTTTGATTGCGCCTTTGTCGATGCATCTCTTAATTAAAGTATATGTTGTTGTTTTGCTATAACCATACTTCTCTTTTAAAACACTTGATATTTGACTTGCAGTTGCTTCTTCAGACTTCCAAATAACGTCCATAACGCGAAGCTCTGCATCGTGTAATTTTATGTTCATATGATATGCCTCCAATTCTACATTCGTTGCATTCATTAACCCGAGTCTACACAAGTAGAAACAAAATGTCAAGCAATTTCCTACAAAAATACTTGCATTTGGAAATAATATCGCACACATGAGTGAAATCGTTGCAACAAAACTAATTTGAGGTACACGAAATGGTTAAGGATTTTTACAATTAACTAAAAGAGCAAAGCACTACAGAAGAACCAATCAAGTTCTAAACCTAAAAATCTAAACAGTATATATAGCGGTAACAACAATCATTTTATCATTGTTATGCACATTAATATATGGTATACTTCAAATACGATATCCCCTTTACTAACAGATTCTTTCTTCCAGGAGAAACGAGGCAAGGAATATGATGCTCAGCGGTGCTCAGATTGTTATTGAGGAACTTGTCGCCCAGGGTGTGAATACTGTTTTTGGTTATCCGGGCGGCAATGTTATTGATATATATGATGAACTATATAAAAACAGCAATAGGCTCAGGCATATACTCACAGCTCATGAGCAAGGAGCCGCCCATGCTGCAGATGCATATGCTCGAATCTCTGGGAGAGCATCAGCGGTGATTGCCACCAGCGGACCAGGTGCCACTAATCTCGTCACAGGGATAGCCAATGCATATCTCGATTCCATACCAGTGGTTTTCATCACAGGGAACGTTCCTGTATCAATGCTGGGGCGAGACTCCTTTCAGGAAATCGATGTCTTGGGACTGACCCTACCCATAGTCAAACACAGCTATGTTGTACGCAATGTAGCGCAGCTATCTGATACATTGAGAGAAGCTTTCCGCATAGCAAGCTCGGGACGAAAAGGTCCCGTTTTGGTGGATATTCCAAAATGTGTCCAGACAGATACCTGGGAATGGACAGCGAAATCAGATATACTCGTCGATATAAAAGATGGAAAAGCTCCCATCACAGCAATGGAAGAGGACGACATTAACTTCCAGCGTGCCATTGAAACCATCGAAAAATCTCAGCGTCCTTTTATATATAGTGGCGGTGGTGTTTCGGCAGCTAGAGCTGGCGATATGGTGGTGGAGTTATCCAAGCTCATAAACGCTCCAGTAGGTCTGAGTTTAATGGGTCTTGGCTCTATTCCCCACTCATATGAGCTCAATTTGGGAATGAGTGGAATGCAAGGACGTTATGCTTCAAACATGGCAAAGGCAGAGTCCGACTTGATTATCGCATTGGGTGTTCGCTTCTCCGATCGGGCAACATGCAACATCGAAACCTATGCAAAAAACGCCACTATAATTCATGTAGAAATAGATGCGGCAGAAATTGGTAAAAATGTCGTTGCAGATATAGGTTTATGGGGAGACATTAATGACATCCTGCCGAAACTCATAAAAAATCTAAAAGCAAAGAAAAACGAACAATGGCTCAATCGCATCAATGAATTGGTATCCATTGGAACAGTGCCAAGCGGCAACGATTTCACAGCAAAAAATATCATTGAGAGAATAAACAATCATTGCGATGATGATACTATAATAGCCACCGATGTGGGGCAGCATCAAATGTGGGTGGCGCAAAACTATCGCTTTGAAAAACCCAGAAAGCTTGTGACCTCTGGAGGCTTAGGAGCAATGGGTTTTGGTCTTGGTGCCGCCATCGGAGCTTCTTTAGCAAGCGGGGGAAAACGTGTTGTCTTATTCACTGGCGATGGCAGCTTTGGCATGAATCTTATTGAGCTAGCTACAGCCGTGAGCTATGAAATACCCATCACCATCGTTATAATGAACAATAGCACTTTGGGTATGGTTCGCCAAATGCAAACTCAGTTTTATTCTGAAAGATATTCCCAAACCACCTTAAATAGAAAAACCGACTTTAGTGCTTTAGCAAAAGCCTTCGGAGCCAGCGGATACAAAGCAGATGATTTATCCCAGCTGGATACGATATTAGCTGGCATCCAAGGCTCTGGGGTTCATGTCATAGATTGCATAATAAATATTGACGAAAAAGTCTTGCCCTATATACCCTTGGACGGCGGGATTGAAGATATGTTAATGGAGTAGATTGTGGAAAATATAAATGAAAAATTCACAGTGGGAATTATCGTGTCAAATCATTTCGGAGTTCTAAACCGAGTGGCTGGGCTTTATGCAAAGCGTGGTTATAATATAGACAGCCTTGCTGTGGGAGAAACCGAAAACCCCGAGTATTCCAGAATGACCATCGTATCCACTGGCGATGAATATATGAAAAATCAAGTTCTAAAGCAACTGGAAAAACTGAGCGATGTTAAAATGGTTCGCTTATTGGAAAAAGACGACTCTGTTTCCATCGAGCATATGCTAATTAAACTAACAGTTGCCAATGTGGGTAAAACTGCCATCAGCGAGCTAATAAATGATTATGGCGGTAGAGTGATGGATTTCGGCGGCGACTTCATAACAGCGGAAATAACTGGTAGTTCAGAAAAAATCGAGCGTTTCATCGAGCAAGCCAAAAAAGTAGG